>NZ_VOXD01000001.1 GCF_008014675.1 Neolewinella aurantiaca
CATAGCCTTCCGGATACTCCTCTTTGTACTCCTCGAAGAGCACTTGCCGTGTTACGTGGGGCCGCTGCAGTTCTTTGATCCAGTAATCGACTTTGCCTTCAAAGATTAACTTACGATCCGCAACGGCACCGGCTTTGTCAGGGTAGAGAATCTGGCGCAACGGCTCGTCGGCTAAGCCAAGTACTATTTCCAGGTCCTCGTTATAAGCGGTGGCTAAACGATAGTAGTGCCGAACGGTGTTCTTTGACACCTTCAGGGTTCTCGCTGTAGCTTTGATTGATTCGGTGGACTGATAAGTCCGGAGAATATTTTTGATCTGGTCCATACGCTTGATTTTGCCCATTGTCGCTGCTCTTGATGAGCGGCGAAGATGGGAGGATCAAGCACGAGTCTCCACGTAAACCGAGGGGGGCAATACTCCGGAATGTTTTCCACAGGGGGTGGGGTCAATACTCCGGAATTGGGGGGTCAGTACTTTTCGGAACTGGGGGGTCAAAGCTGCCGGAATACGCAATGCGGCGAGCATCCGGCCAAGATTCGCTCCCGGGGAGGATTTCGAGTAGGCGTCCAGAGGAGCCATGGTAACGGTAAAAGAGCCGGATGTTTTCATAAGTTATCGTGATGTAAAAGCAAGGTAAGTCAGGTTTAACTATTCGGTCAGTGTCCACAGGTAGTCTTTGATGCTGGCTTCCTTACCGGATAGCTCGTAGACTACGTAAATTTTCTGGGAAGAGCTCAAAAAGAAAAGCCCTTGGTAAAACGGATCTCCTCCCAATTGAACGTCGGCCACCATGTATTGAAAATGCATCATGCCGAGGGTGCCGTTGCGCTTAAAGGATTTATTTTTGGTTGTGTAAGCATGCCGCATGTCCGAATCCTGGGCTTTTTTAATCGTGGACGCCAACATCGAGCCAGACTCTTTGCTCAGTGGTATGTATTTAGTGTCAATAATCGCAAGTACTGTCCCTCTATTGGTCGAATCCAGAAACATGTCAATGCTGCTGTCCTGAAATTTGAGGTTGTCCAGGGTCGTTTGTAAGACAGGGATTGCCCAGTTGGCGAGTGGGGAAGAAGGATCTGCATGGACATACTCTTCGGTGTCAATACGGACAAAGTCTGTTGGTAGCCTGATGGATGTGCTGCTGTCCAGCAACTGATGTGTGCTGCCTGCTGTTGGCAGTTTTTTTCCGGGATGATCTGAACTTCCGCAGCCAGACAGGATAAGCAAAAGAACTATTGTTTGAATAATGAAGGATTTCATCCGGGGTCGTTTATTCCGTAAAGATAAGCTTCTAAGCTTCCGCTCAACTCTTCTAAATCCCTACCAGTAATGATGAACTCCAATGCGTTTCCAACCTCCGTCGCGCCTGGAAGTCGCTCTTCCCGGCTAATCACCGGAGGTGGGGGTAAGCGGTTTACTGGGTGTGTCCTTGCTCCTTCATCCCTGCTTTGCACCCGCGGCCGCGCAAAAAAATGATTGAAGTGGCTGGTTCCGGCGGACGTTGAAGTCCGGCTACAGGAAGAGTGGTGACAAAGTGACACTGTAACAACAAGACTTGACGGTTGAGCCGTATCTTTGCGGCTCATTTAAATCCAATGACAATGTCAGCAGTCGCGACCGCTACCAATTACAAAGTAAAAGACATCAACCTTGCAGCCTGGGGCCGCAAGGAGATCCGCCTCGCCGAGGCAGAAATGCCAGGCCTGATGGCCCTCCGTGAGGAGTTTGGTGCTAAAAAACCACTCAAGGGTGCCCGTATCGCCGGCTGCCTCCACATGACCATCCAAACCGCCGTTCTCATCGAGACCCTCGTTGAGCTTGGTGCCGAAGTAACCTGGTCTTCCTGCAACATCTTCTCTACGCAGGACCACGCCGCTGCTGCCATTGCCGCCGCTGGTATTCCCGTTTTTGCCTGGAAGGGTATGAACGAAGAAGAATTCAACTGGTGTATCGAGCAGACGCTCCACGCCTTCCCCGGTGGCGAGCCACTGAACATGATCCTCGACGACGGCGGTGACCTCACCAACATGGTTTTCGACGACTACCCGCAACTCTGCGAAGGTATCAAAGGCCTTTCCGAAGAAACAACCACCGGCGTTCACCGCCTCTACGAGCGGATGAAGAAAGGCACCCTCGTGATGCCTGCCATCAACGTGAACGACTCCGTTACCAAGTCTAAGTTCGACAATAAGTACGGCTGTCAGGAGTCTGCCGTAGACGCCATCCGCCGCGCTACCGACGTAATGATGGCCGGTAAGGTTGCCATCGTTGCCGGCTACGGTGACGTAGGTAAAGGTACTGCCGCTTCTCTGCGTGGCGCCGGCTGCCGCGTAATCGTTACCGAGGCTGACCCTATCTGTGCCCTCCAGGCCGCAATGGACGGATTTGAGGTGAAGAAAATGATGAACGCTATCCACCGTGCCGACATCATCGTCACTGCTACGGGTAACTTCAACATCCTCACCGAGGAGCACTTCAAGGCGATGAACGACAAAGTTATCGTTTGTAACATCGGTCACTTCGACAATGAGATCGACATGGCATGGCTCAACGCTAACTACGGTGATACCAAAGATGAGATCAAACCTCAGGTCGATCTGTATAACGTTGAAGGTAAAGACATCATCATCCTGGCCGAAGGCCGCCTCGTCAACCTTGGTTGTGCTACCGGTCACCCGTCTTTCGTAATGTCCAACTCTTTCACCAACCAGACGCTTGCGCAACTGGAACTGTGGGAAAACAGCGACAACTACGAAAACAAGGTGTACATGCTGCCTAAGCACCTCGATGAGAAAGTTGCCCGCCTGCACCTCTCCAAGATCGGTGTTGAGCTCGAAGAACTCTCTACCGCACAGGCCGAGTACATCGACGTACCGGTTGAAGGCCCTTACAAGCCAGAGCACTACCGCTACTAGGAGTTAGGGAATTAGGAACTAGTGAACTAGGAACTAGAGAACTAGGAACTAGGAGCTAGAGAACTAGGAGCTAGAGAACTAGGAACTAGAGAGTTAGGAACTAGAGAACTAGGAACTAGTGAAAACAGAAAAACCCGTACGAGCGATGCTTGTACGGGTTTTTCATTTTTCAGCAGGAAGAAAGAGTTAATACGTCTTCCCCAAAAACTCCGAAACAACAATCGTGAAGTCTGCCTTGCCACGGTTTTCAGCGCTGAGGGTGGAGGGATCGCTTTCTTCGATGGTCGTAATCGTGAGCACCTTCAGCTCCGGCGCGTATTTTTTGAGGTACCAACCGATGCCTTCGTAATCGTTGGAGTGGTAGCTGCCGTTGAGGTGGAGGAAGGGCACGCCTTCTTTCTTGTTTACTACGATGAAGTGGGCCATTGTGGCGTCTTTGATGGCCTGGGCCATAGGAAAGGTTTCGCCGCCGTGCCCGCCGGGCATCATCTCCAGCATTTTGACGTAGCCGGGCAGCGTGGCGTCGTACGGAACAGGTAGGGTAGGGAGGAACTGCTTCTCTTCGGCGGGGAGGTCGTTCAGGGCATCGAGGCCACCCTTAAAAACCACGCGGGCGTATCTGCGGGGAACGTTGGTGGCGATGACGGCTACGTCGTTTTGGGCGGCCCAGTCTACTACCGGTTTGTAGTCGGTTTTGAAGTTGTTCCACAGCCCTTCACCGACGGAGTCGATGGCGGAGGCTTCGACTTTCCCGGCGAGGTAATCGTTGAGGACCGCTTGCTGATCGGACTCGAACATCTCCATGCCAATACTTAGGGGGGCGGCGGCGCGCAGGTGCAGGGCGAGGTTGTACTGAAGCCAGTGTACCACGGCATCGTTATGGCTTTCTCCGAAGAGGATTACGTCGGCCTTCCGGGCTTCCTTGACGAGTTTTTTGAACTTCGTTTGCTTGCCGTCCTGATTGAACAGGGCGTACGGGCTGGGGTCGGACTGGGCAGTTAGGGCAGCACTCATGATGGTCAGTAGAAGGATAGAAAGAAAGATTCGTCGCATTGTTTGTAGGCTTTGGGCGAATATACGACCCTGCCTTGCTCTTTTACGCTTGCCCTGCACCTGCGGCCGCGCCCCGCACCAGGCGTCTCGTGAGGCACACGTCCATTGTCTGGGGGCTTCAGAGTCTGGTTACCTTTCACTATTTTCGCGTCCAACAAACCAAAAAGATTATGTCAGAAACCACCACCCTTGGCGTCGGAAGCCGCGTTCGTCACCCTGCTTACGGAGAAGGTGTAGTCGTCAAGCTCTACAAAGCTGCTTACGACGTAGTGTTTATGTCTCACGGAATGAAGCCCGTCGGCCGCGATTTTTCCGGCTGGGACGTGATCGAGCGGATAGAACCCGACGAGGCTGTTTCTTTCAACGAAGCCGAAGAGGCCCTCGTCCGCATTCTGCGTACCTACAACGGTATTCAGGAAACTACTGAACTCGGCGATCGTTGGGACGGCGGCACCCTCATCCTGAAGCCAGGGGAAGAAGGGATGGCCACCAAGGAAATGCCCATCGATACTTTCTTCCACAAAATCGTAATGGTCCGCGACCGCCTGCGGGTAATGGAACAGCGGATCAACTCCAGCAGCATGACCGACGAAGAAAAGGTAAATCTGCAGCAGTACATCACCCGGATCTATGGTTCACTGACTTCTTTCAACGTCCTCTTCCGCCGGAAGGAAGATCACTTCAAAGGAAGTAAGGGATAAAGTTACTGGCACCCGGTTTTCGGCCCATACAGAAACGGGCAAACAAGCAGATAAAGACGTACGTATGAAACTGATACCATACTTCCTCGGGGGGCTGTTGATGCTTGTTGTAATGGGGTGCCGGCCAACCTCTCCGGCTGGCTTTACGGCCGCTCAATCCGTAATGATCAACAACGGTGATGCAGATACACCAATGCGGGTCTTCAAGATCACCAGCAGTTCTGACTCGACCTTACTCAGGACGGCAAGTACCGACGTAAAAGCAGATCCCTCCGATCCTCTGCTGAAACTGTTTGTCGACCGCCTCTACGCTACGGTTCGGGACAGTATGTCTCTCGGTGTAGGGATTGCCGCTCCGCAGGTAGGAATTCTCAAAAACATCATCTGGGTACAAAGATTGGACAAAGAGGCAGAAGGTTTGCCCTTCGAAGTCTACCTGAACCCTAAAATAGTGGAGTACTCGGAAGAAACGCAGCGGTCTCGCGAAGGCTGCCTGTCTATACCCAACCGCAGGGGCAATTGTATCCGGTCCAAATGGATCATCCTTGAATACGACCGGATGGATGGTAGCCACCACCGGGAGAAGATATCTGATTTCACAGCTGTGATCTTCCAACACGAAGTAGACCACCTCAACGGAATTCTTTACTTAGACCACCTTGCGGAACATCAGACGGGAGCCACTCCCTGAGACTGAAGTCAAGCAGTTATCTTTGCCCCGTGCAAAATACTCCACATATCAACCCCGAAACGGGAAGTCCCGATCCCGCTCCTCTTCAGCGTCGCTTTATCGCATGGCTCTTAGACCGTGCTGTGCTTTTACCACTGACGGGAGGTCTGCTTTATTCGATCATTGAGCTCAAATCCCTGCCCTTCGCCATCCTCATGCTGCTGGTCGAGGCGATCTATAAGCCGATCATGGAAGGGCTTTACGGGCAAACGCTCGGCAAAAAGTGGATGAACATCCTGGTGGTAAACCAAAAAGGCTTTGGCCCCATTTCCTGGAACCAAAGCCTTCTGCGGTATCTGCCGTGGGCAGCGGTGTTTTACGCTACCGTTTTCATCATCGTCCGGCACTTTCAGGCCGACGGTTTCATGGAGGTAGACTCCTGGCCGGCCTACATCGAGTTTGGCCGCAAACATCCCCTGGGCGAGAATCTGATCATCGCTATGATCAATTACCTACCACTGTTTTCGGTGATGTGGGTAATTTCTGACCCTATGAAACGGGCGTTGCACGACCGGGTAGCGGGAACGGTTGTTCTCAAGAGCCTGGAGTCTGCTTAGTCGTGAGTCAGAAGTTGCTACCGCTCGCTCAAGGTAAGCAAGCGTAGCGCCGCGAATCTCGCATGCGGCAGCGACTCCCGACTCCCGACTCGCTCAAGATAAGCAAGCGTAGCGCCGCGAATCTCGTACGCGGCAGCGACTCCCGACTCCGGACTCCAAACTCCCGACTCCAAACTCGCTCAAGATAAGCAAGCGTAGCGCCGCGAATGTCGTATGCGGCAGCGACTCCCGACTCCGGACTCCAAACTCGCTCAAGATAAGCAAGCGTAGCGCCGCGAATCTCGTACGCGGCAGCGACTCCGGACTCCGGACTCCAAACTCACTCAAGGTAAGCAAGCATAGCGCCGCGAATGTCGTACGCGGCAGCGACTCCCGACTCCAAACTCCCGACTCCAAACTCCCTACTCCGCAGGAGCCTCAGCCAAAGTAAACGTCCGTGTTACCGGATTGAGCGGAGCGTCCACTTTTTCGCCGTCTTTCATGAGGGTCAGCTCAACGGTGTTTTCGCCCATTGGGAGGTTTTTGAGGTAGTACGGCTGCCAGGTGTCGATCATGAATTCTTCTTTACCGTTTACGACCGCTTTTACCTGGTATTCGTTGGCTCCGAGGGGAGCGTTTACCGGGTAGAAGTCGAGCATTACGTTTTCGGTTTCTTTCTTACCGGTGTACGTTCCTTTGGGGCGGCTGTAGAAAAGCATTGGGTCAGAGATCGGAGCGGTTTTCACGAAAGCTCCGTTCTTTACGCTTGCCATTACTGCGCGGTGTGCCGCAGGGGTTTTGATAGACTCGTGGTAAGAGCGGCTCAGGAAAGTAAGGATGTGGTGGTAACCGTCTTCGATGCTTTGCTCGAAGCTGGGCTCGTACTTTGCGATATACGGCTCATTATCGATGATGAGGTGAGCGTGCTGGCCTTTGCCGGAGTTGGCGCACATCAGTGCATCGGCATCCGGCGTTGGTACCGCAAACTCGTAGCCGGAAGTCTCGTAATTGAACTTACCGTCGGTGTAGGTCCAGTCAGAAATAACGGCATCCTGGAATTCCTGCGTTGCGGGCATGGGTTCGAGGGAAACATCTACGATGCTGCCTTCGGTCATAGTCATTGCTGAATCGTCGGCCTTCATGGCGTTGTCTTCAGAGGTGTGGTCTGCCTCGGTACGGTTACCACAGGAGGTGGCAAGCAAGGCAAGACAAATAAAGGTGAGAAAGCTGTAAAAGCGCATAGTGGGGGAATTGTGTCAAATAGCCGGTCAGTCGGCTGGTTTGCAAAGATGTTCACTTTTGTGAAACCAGACGACTGGCCAACTGATAATGTTGGTTAACTAATTACGGGACTACCGTGTTTCTATAAAAACCGATAAAACCACATAAGTTCGTGAATAAGCAAAGGGAAATTATCGAATTGAAGGTTGATGGCATGGATTGCAACAATTGCGCCATGTCTATTCAGCGCTTTCTTGAGCGGAAAGGCCTTACTGATGTGCTGGTGAACTTCCAGACCAAAGAAGTCCGTTTTCGGGAAGATAACGAGGCAATCGATCTGGCTACCGTTCGTGCTGGTATCAACCGGCTGGGCTTCACCGTGCTGGAGGAGGATGCTCATGATCACGCAGGCCACGATCATGCGCACGAACACGAAGGCAAGGCGCGGCGGCGTTTGCTCTTCTGTGCAGTTCTGACTGCACCTCTGCTTCTCGCTCACCTGCTGATGACATTCGGCCTGGAAATCGGCCTGATGCACAACGGCTGGGTACAATTAGCGCTGGCCGGACCAGTGTACGCGGTTGGCGGCCTGTATTTCGGTAAATCGGCCTTCGCTGGCCTCCGCGAGCGGATGCTGAACATGGACGTGCTGATCTTCATCGGTGCAACGGCAGCCTTCGTTTACAGTATCGTGGGGCTGGTCTGGCAAGACCCTGATTACTACTTCTTCGAAACGGCTGCAACTATCATTACGCTCGTTCTGATTGGAAACTGGCTGGAAGCCAGAGCAGTAGAGCGTACTACGACCGCCATCGGCGCGCTGTCTGATCTTCAGGAAGAGAACGCACAGCGGGTGACGAAGAGCGGAACGGTAGTAAGTATACCGGTTGAGGACGTAGCCATTGGCAACAGATTGCGGGTGAACACCGGCGACAAGGTTCCGCTGGATGGTGAAATCCTGGAAGGGGCCGTAACGGTCAACGAAGCGATGCTGACCGGTGAAAGTATGCCGGTGGAAAAAAGCGTGGGAGAGCGCGTTCTTGGCGGAAGCATCATTACTTCCGGACAAGCGACTTTTGCCGTCACGGCTGGCTACAAAGACGGGACTTTGGCCAAAATCATCGATTTGGTTAAATCGGCACAAGCGGACAAGCCCGACCTGCAAAGACTCGCCGATAAGGTCAGCGCTGTTTTTGTTCCGGTGGTACTTGTCATTGCGCTGCTGACTTTTCTCATCGGCTGGGGTGGTGGCTTCTTCACGGCGACCAAAGCCCTGATGAACGCCATTGCCGTGCTGCTGATCTCGTGCCCGTGCGCGATGGGGCTGGCTACGCCTACGGCCGTGATGGTCGGGGTAGGACGGCTGGCGCGTTTAGGAGTGCTGGTTCGGGGCGGGAGCACCGTGGAGCGCTTTGCCGGAATTGAACGGATGGTATTTGACAAGACCGGGACGCTCACCACGGGTGATCTCCGGGTCGGAGATTTTACCGTAGCCGAAGGAGCAAACGAAGCTGAGGTCCGCCGCATCATTTACGATATGGAGCAGTTCTCGAGCCACCCGATTGCGGCTTCGATCACTGCCTTTTTGAAAACGACCTCCCTTGCACCTGCTGCCGGGCCCCTCACTGTTTCGGAGACGCCCGGTTTGGGCCTCAATGCAACCGACAATGTGGGCAATCACTACTATCTGGGGGCCGCCCGCAAACTGCCCGCCGGCGTAAATGTACCGGCAAACGCAGATGTGATACTGCTGAAAAACGATGAATTCCTGGCCAGCTTATCGCTCGCTGATGATTTGAGAAAGGGGGCGCGGACGCTGGTGCAAAGTTTGGACGAGGCAGGCATTGAAACCACTCTTCTGACCGGAGACCGGCGGGCAAAAGCCGATGCTGCCGCCAAAGAGCTGGGCATAAAATCGGTTTACGCCGAACAGCTTCCGTCACAAAAATTAGAACGAATCGCGGCCCTGTCTGCCGAAAAACCTACCGCGATGGTCGGCGACGGCATCAATGATGCCGCAGCGCTTTCCCGTGCTGATATCGGCATCTCGCTTGGCGGCGGCTCCGCCGCCGCACTCGACGCCGCACAGATTGTCCTCCTCCGCGACGACCTGAGCCTGCTCACCGAAGGCCGAAAGGTGGCTGCTCTTACGCTCCGTACGATCAAAGAGTCTTTATTCTGGGCTTTCAGTTACAATATCGTTGCGATTCCGCTCGCCGCAATGGGTTTCCTCAACCCGATGTGGGCGGCTTTATTCATGGCTTTCTCCGATGTGGTGGTGATTGGGAATGCTATCCGGTTAAAGTCCCGAAAAGCGTAACTCGTCCGTTTTCGCTAAAACTCGCCAGTCGAATCCTTTTTTGTCGCTCCTATGAAGGATTACACTGTTTGTACGACAATCGATGATCTCGGATCAAAGCGAGCAATGCATTAAACAAAAAAGTTCGCCTGTCGAGTTTGGCGTAGAACAAGTATTTATCTTGCGACCTTAAGACCATAAGCATGCAAATCATCTCCGTCTTCGACATCTTCAAAATCGGCGTAGGCCCGTCCAGTTCTCATACTCTGGGCCCTTGGAAAGCGGCTTTAGCATTTAGGGAGTTGTTGCCGGAGTTGCTGGAGGTTGTCTCCGTTAAAGTCTTGCTTTATGGTTCGCTGAGCAAAACGGGCATCGGACACGGAACGGACATCGCCGTTCAGCTGGGCCTCGAAGGTTTCGATCCGGAAACCATCGAAACGGCGGACATTCCTTTTCACATCGGCCGAATTAAGGCAAACCGACTGCTGCAATTGGCACAGAGAGCCGACGGGCCGGTGAGTGTACCGTTCGACCCGGCAAAAGACATCATTTTTGAACAGCGTAGCCGTACTTTTCATCCAAACGGCTTAACGTTCATTGCCCGCCTTCGCTCCGGGCGAAAAGTGCGTCGGACGTACTATTCCATTGGCGGCGGATTCATCGTGCGGGAAGGTTCCGTCAGCCAGTTGGAAACCCGGAAACGGATACCGTTTCCTACGGAAACCGCCGAAGAGTTGTTGCATTACTGCCGCTCCTCCGGCAAATCCGTCGCAGAGATTGTCCGGGCGAATGAACTACGGGAATACACCGCAGATGACCTCAACGCAAAAATCGATCGTTACCTGCGGGTGTTCGCTGGTGTTGTCCACAAAGGCTGTATTGCACCGGAGGTAAACCTGCCCGGAGGGCTGAGCGTAAAGCGCAGAGCGCGTAAGATGGCGGCCCGGCTGCTGGGCGCGCCGGCTTCTTCTGATCCCGCCGCCTTCGATGCCCAATTACGGGCTATTTCTCCTGACTTTACCACCGTCACCAGCTGGGTGAGTTGCTTCGCATTGGCCGTTAATGAGGAAAACGCGGCCTTGGGCCGCGTCATCACCAGCCCGACCAACGGTGCGGCCGGAGTGATCCCCGCCGTGTTGTTCTATTACCGCTATTTCTGCAAGGGCGCGAGTCCCGCTACTGAGCGCAATTTCTTTCTCGTCGCCGGAGAGATCGGTTCTCTGTTCAAGAAAAACGCTACCATTTCCGCCGCCGAAGGCGGCTGCCAGGCCGAGATTGGCGTGAGTTCGGCGATGGCCGCAGCGGCCCTGACCGAAGCCCTGGGCGGCACCCCGGAGCAAACCCTGATGGCCGCCGAAATTGCGATGGAGCACCACCTTGGCCTCACCTGTGATCCCATCGGCGGCCTGGTACAAATCCCCTGCATCGAACGCAACGCAATGGGCGCAATGAAGGCCATCACCGCCGCTAACCTCGCCTTGCAGTCTGAAGCCGATGACGCAGTTGTTGACCTGGACTCGGTCATCCGAACCATGCTGGATACCGCCCGCGCCATGCACGAAGACTATAAAGAAACGGCTGAAGGTGGGCTGGCGGTTAGGGTTTCTGTTGCTGCGGCTAGTTGTTAGCTGGAGGTGTCTTTCACAGTAGGCTCGGCTTTAGCCGATGCTTTGGAGCTTAAATGATGTCAATATTACCAAACTAATGGATGATGACGTATTAGACAGCTTCCTGCTACCAAATACCCCTTCAGGAAAACGCTGCACAAGGCTTCTTGCTGACGGGAGAGTCGTTGTATTCGAATCCGTATTGAATTTACTTGGCGTTGGTAATACACTGATGCTGAATGGAGGAAAAGCTCTGGATGGCAGGTACACACTTAAAGACGGTGTTACAAGGTTTGAAGTGTTGGGAGGCGTCGTCGTTCACGAATACTATATTGAAGGTTATCCACATAAAGGAAGGATCATCTTAGTGGATTGCAGCAGAATGAATGGATTTGGTAGCGGCTGTGCTATTTACACCAAAGAGGGCCCTTTATCCGACGGCGTTTACAGACTTAAACGCTTTAAGTGGGTGAAAGTGGAGAACGGGTTGATTGTGCAGACGAGTATATTTCGCATCAAACAATAAATCCTCCGGTGAAGGTGCTCGCAAAAAGAAACAGCCACGAACGTGCGTTCGTGGCTGTTTCTAAATTTTAAAGGCCGCGGCTGAAGCCGCGCCTGCTCTAAACACTGTACTAGAGGTGAATAACCTCGCCGTAAGCAGCGGCGGCAGCTTCCATGATCGCTTCCGACATGGTAGGGTGGGGGTGAACCGACTTAACGATCTCCATTCCTGTGGTTTCCAGCTTGCGGGCTACGACCACTTCAGCGATCATTTCGGTTACGTTGGAACCGATAAAGTGAGCGCCGAGGAACTCGCCGTACTTGGCGTCGAAGATCACCTTTACGAAACCTTCCTTGGCGCCGGCGGCGCTTGCTTTCCCGGAAGCACTGAAGGGGAATTTACCTACTTTGAGCTCGTAACCAGCCTCCTTGGCGGCAGCTTCGGTGTAACCTACGCTGGCAATTTCGGGGACACAGTACGTACAGCCGGGGATGTTGTTGTAGTCGATCGGATCGGGGTGGTGACCGGCGATAGCTTCGACACAGGTAATAGCTTCAGCAGTAGCGACGTGAGCGAGGGCCTGACCTTTGGTCACGTCTCCGATGGCGTAAACGCCGGGAACGTTGGTGCGGTACATTTCATCCGTCTCGATGAGCCCGCGATCGGTTTTGATCCCCAGGTCTTCCAGCCCGATGTTTTCGGTGTTGGGGGCAACTCCGGCGGCGGAGAGAACGACGTCACATTCGATGACTTCTTCCTTCTCTGTTTTACGGTTTTTGGTAGTTACCTTAAGGACTTTCTTGCTGGTGTCAACACTTTCCACGCTGGTGTTTGCCAGTACGTTGATGCCTTTTTTCTTGTAGATCTTGGTGAGTTCTTTGCTCACGTCGGCATCTTCGCGGGGCACGAGGCCTTCGGGCATGTACTCAACGATGGTTACTTCGGTACCGATGCTGTGGTAGAAGTAAGCAAACTCGACACCGATGGCGCCGGCTCCAACTACAACCATACGCTTGGGCTGCTTGGGCAGGGTCATTGCTTCGCGGTAGCCGATGATTTTTTCACCGTCGATAGGCAGGTTCGGCAGTGCGCGGGCGCGGGCGCCGGTTGCAACGATGATGTGTTCGGCATCGTAAGTCGTTGATTTGCCGGAAGGGGCGGTCACTTCGACCTTCTTGCCGCGGACCAACTTACCGGTTCCTTCAATAACTTCGATTTTGTTTTTACGCATCAGGAAGTTAACTCCTTTGCTCATTCCATCGGCGACGGAACGGCTACGGCCGATCATGGCTCCGAAATCTGCTTTGGGTTTGCCAATCTTGATACCGTAGTCTTCAGCATGGTTGATGTACTCGAATACCTGAGCGCTCTTGAGAAGCGCCTTGGTTGGGATACAGCCCCAATTCAGGCAGATGCCACCGAGGTTTTCGCGTTCAACGATTGCGACTTTCATGCCAAGCTGCGAGGCACGGATGGCGGCGGGGTAACCGCCGGGGCCGCTGCCGATTACGATGAGGTCGTAAGCCATAGTTGTTCTGATTTTTGCGTTTGGGAGGCAAAGGTAGGAAATTAGACTTTTAGTAGGACGGGATGCCGGTAAATGTGTGTTTCACTATTGGCTCATACAGCTTGCTTTTTTGACGGCCACCAGCAACCGAATCAGTGGCCGGAGCCAAGGCCAAAGTCGCTTCGCAATAAAAATAGTCGTAAGTGTCGGTGGAGGGGTTGTACTCCGACCGACCCCCTACGCGCCTGTTACGCGACCAGAGGTCGCTCATCTCCGCTGTTCACCAGAGGTGAAGGCGACCGGACCAAAGATTTTCCTGAACGCTCTAAGCTCCGTAATTGAAAGCAAAGCACAGAGCTCCGACACTCCGGCCTCGGCCTTGGCCTTGGCACCGGCAGTAGAATGCAGTTTTTGAAGCCGTTAAAAAATGGAAACTGTCTGAGCGTTCTCAAGGCCTAGGACGCAGCTACCCGGATTTCAACGAACCGATGGGGGTATAAGCAACCTGATCAACGCTAACGCGAGTTTTTCCATTTTAGGCTTCAAAAATTGGATTCCACAATCAGCCGGTGGCACAGCCTTGATTTTTTGGTTCGTTTTTTATCAAGAAAAAATGAACGGGCAAAAGGGGAGAACTCAGTCTTTGGGCATCGGTGAAGGCGGCCGGACCATAGCTTTTCCTGGGTACACATCTAAAATGTAAGCAGTGATGGGGGGGGAAGATGTCGAGCGCCAGAGACACTTAAAATTGTAGCGGACCATTGTGATACACACCCGGTAAACGGCACTTTCGTCAACGAACCAATATCCTGTCTGCCACAATTTTACTGAAGACCACGTTGTCGTGACCTGAATATGATACGGTTAGGGAACCATCAAACGCCTCCCGGTGATGAATGGTTAAAACCGACTTCAGCTTGAGGTCCCGGTCATTGAGGAAATGCAGAAATTCGTTGGAGTCGTGAGCCAGGGCAACGATGGTGACCGTTTGCCCGCTGTCGCAATCGCTAAGACGCCGGTGGTGCGTTTTTACGTAATTACCGTCTTTATCGGGGATGGGAGATCCGTGAGGGTCGATAGTGGGAAAGCCCATGAGTTCATCCATCCGGGAGAAGAAAACAGGCGACTTAACGTGTTCGATCTGCTCGGCAATAGCGTGAACTTCTTCCCAGCCGAAGCCCATTCGTTCAACAAGGAACATCTCAGTCAGGCGGTGTTTCCGCACGATGAGCGCGGCCGCTTTGCGGCCGGCCGCAGTGAGGCGCAGGGGTTTGTACTTCTCGTAGCGCACAAGGCCGGCGTCGGCGAGCTTTCGGACCATGCTGTTGGCCGAAGGCTTGCTTACACCAAGGGCGCGCGACAGTTCAGAAACTGCAACTTTGTCCTCGGCATCTGCCAGAGAGATTAATGCTTTAAGATAGTTTTCTTCCGTTACGGTTGCCATGGGAAATGCAAAGATAAACAGGCCAATCTTTAGTTAGGGACTCTTGAGCCAACCATCGCAAATTTCGATTAATTACCACGTTCAGCAGCTTGGCGATCTTTTCAACAGCCTGCGTTGCAACAGCTATCCCGAACCGTCGTTAGAATACCATTTGAAGCCTGAGACCACAGAATACACAACAAAGCACTACCTTTTACTGTCTTTACTGTATTATCTTTCAACCATGATGCGTCCACTTTCCCTTCTTGTATTGTGTTTCCTTTTAACGAGTGTTGTTGCTGCGCAACAACGATTGCCAGGAAACAGCAACATTTACGGTGCAACCGGAAAAGGGCTGGTGTACGATAATGAGTTGACGTTCAATATGTCACTCGCTTCGCCACGTAACTTCCTGATCGGAATGCGTTCGGGGAAGCTTGTTACTTTCGACGAAATGAAATTCTGGTCGCTTTCTTTTGGTGATTTACGGCACAGCCGGGAGCGCCGGGAGAATCCCGATCGGATCAATCTGCTCACCAACCGGGTGAGTCGCGCCTATGTCTTCGGTAAGCAGAATCAGTTGTATGCACTTCGGGTGGGCTTCGGTAAACGAAAATACCTGAGTGAAAAGGCCCGCCAACGGGGAGTTGCGGTTGGTTACTCCTACGAATTCGGGCCAACCATCGGCTTCCTGAAACCTTACTACCTGGAAGTTGACGCGGGGGAACCCAACAGTAACCGGATTGTCGATATCAAGTACACCGGAGACAACGCTTCCGACTTCCTCAACCAGGACCGAATCTTTGGCGCATCGGCATGGACTCAGGGCATCGATGAAATTTCTATCCGCCCGGGGATCCACGCGAAAGTAGCTGCACATTTCGGTTTCGGAGCTTACGATGAGATGGCAAAATCGCTTGAGGCAGGTATTTCTGCAGATTATTTGCTGGGCGATACAGATATTATGATCGAAAGTGATCTTACTCCCGGAGTCTCCAACAGCCCACTGCATGTGAGCCTGTTTATCAACGTGCAATTGGGTAAACGCTGGTAAAAACAGACCGCAATAATGGTTGGCAAATTCGTCACTTTCAAGAAGTTAGTTCTCCGTTGTTGCTGAAATTACCCTCTAAAAAATGGCATATTTATAATTTTAAGATATGGGCATGCTTTTGCGCTTTTAGCTGCCGCACCATTCACCTTGCACCTGCGTCCGCGCCGGATTGGCCTGCCTGACCACCGTGTAAGCCGGGTAAACATCATTACATTTGCGAGCATATCAGCTAAGTTAATATGAATATGTTTCGCTTTTTTCTACTGATCACACCAGTACTTTTTGTTCTGTCTTGTGATCAGGATACCTCTTTTGAAGCCAATGATATTAGTCCGGTTCCCGGCCCGGTAAATGGCTTGTTCGCCGAACAAAAACCGGGTGAGACGGGGATTGATATTGTCAATTCCTTAGAAATCACCTCGGAGTTGAATTACGTCAACTACGCTTACATCTTCAACGGTGGAGGGGTTGCTATGCTTGACTTTGACCAGGACGGTCTGATGGACCTTTACTTTGTGAGCACCCAGAAGGAGAATAAACTGTACCGGAACGCGGGAAATTGGAAATTTGAGGACGTAACCTCCACGGCCGGCGTGGCCGCCAGCGGCGGCCTTAAATCGGGCGTAAACGTTGTCGACGTAAACGCAGACGGTTATCCTGACATCTACCTGGCCCGAACCGGGCTGCAGAAAGGAGAAGGAGCTCAGCCCGCAAGAAGCAACGAACTTTTCATCAACCAGCAAGACGGAACCTTCAAAGAAGCCGCGGCACAGTACGGCCTGGACAGCGACCGGGCGACCAACCACGCAAACTTCTTCGATTACGACGGCGATGGCGACCTTGACTGTTACCTGCTGAACATTCCGACCGATTTTGCCTCGGTCAATAAAATTCGCGCTCAACAAACTCCAAACGGAATACAGCGGATTACCACCCCCGTGCATGCCTACCAATCTGATCAACTGCTGCGCAACGATGGTACGCACTTTACGGATGTAACCATGACGGCGGGTATTTATAACTATGGCTACGGGCTCAGTTCATTGGTCCATGATTTCAACAGCGATGGTCGTCAGGATATCTATATTTCAAATGATTATATCGACGCAGACAAGCTTTACATCAACCAGGGAAACGGAACGTTCACCGATCAAAGCCAAAACTACTTCCGTCATACCTCTCTTAACTCAATGGGCAGCGACCTGGCTGACCTGAACGGCGACGATTTGCCGGATTTGGTTACTGTTGATATGCTTGCGGATGATATGGTTCGCCTCAAGAGCCTTGAGAACGGAATGAGGCCCGATCGTTACAATACCCTTACCCGCCTGGGCTACGGGCACCAGATGATGCGCAATCAGATGCAAATCAACAACGGGAACGGCTTCTCGGAAGTAGGGCAGTTGGCCGGAATTGCCGCCAGCGACTGGAGTTGGGGCCCATTATTAGTAGATTTTGATAACGATGGAAATACGGATGTCTTCATCTCTAACGGCTACCGCTATGACGTTACGGATATGGACTTCATCGCTTTCACTTCTGATTCTCTTGTCGCTTCCGGCTTGCTCAAAAAGGCCGACGTTGAGGCGTACAATTCTTACCTGTCGCATATCCCTACTGCTCCGCAGTCCAACCACATGTACCGAAACCTTGGCGACCTGAAGTTTGAAAATACAACCGAAAATTGGGGGCTTGGTGGCAACAATTACTCCAGTAGCGCCATCTACGGAGACCTCGATAATGACGGTGATGCGGACCTGGTAGTTGCTACTCTGGATGCTCCCCCGCTCGTTTATCGGAATCAGGCCGTAGAAAAAGGAGTTGGAGGTAGTTGGTTCCAAATCAGTGCTGTAGGAAGTGAAGAAAACCCTGGGGGTTACGGCCTGAAAGCGACGGTAGTAGCCGGTAACCGCCGGTTTACACGGGAGCTACAGCCGGTTCGGGGATTTCTGGGGTCTGTCGATCCCGTACTGCAATTCGGCCTTGGTGCTGTTGGCCAGATTGACCGCATTGAATTGAACTGGGCGGATGGCAAAACACAGGTAATCGAAGATATCGCCGTAAACCAACGCCTGACGGTAAATTATCAGGATGCAGGCAACGCGAAATTGCAGGGCGCGGCCGCAGGTGCAAAGCTGTTCTCTTTCCCGCAGGACCAGCGCGGACTAAAGTTCGTTCACCGGGAAAACACGTTCGATGACTTCGATCGTCAGGCCCTGATCCCCAGAATGCTGAGCAGAGAAGGTCCTGCCCTGGTAACCGGAGACCTGAACGGCGATGGCCTGGACGATGTGTTCCTGGGGGGAGCCGCCGGTACTGAGTCTTCAGTTTTCCTGCAGCAGGCCAATGGTACACTAAAGGAAGCAGCCAACCAACTCCCGAAAGCAGATAACCGCTACGAAGACGTGAATGCGCTGCTCCTGGATTTTGATGGCGACGGCGACAACGATCTTTACGTAACCAGCGGAGGAAGCGCCTTCCCCAACGGATCAGACCGCTACCAGGATCGACTTTACCGCAACGACGGTGGCAAACTGGTAAGAGCCGCTTTACCAACTATGCCGACCAGTACGGGCGCGGTTGTCGCTTTAGATTATGACGCCGACGGCGACCTTGACATCATTGTAGGAGGGCGATCTGTACCCGGAGGGTATCCGAATATCCCGAGGTCTTACCTGCTGGAAAACAATAACGGAGAGTTTTCCGACGTAACGGAGCGCGTAGTACCTGAATTTGCCAACATCGGCATGGTAACGAGCATCGCCGTTGGCAATATCGAAGGAGATGACCGGCCAGAAATAGTGATTGGTGGCGAATGGATGCCAATCACCATTTTTACTGCTGGAGACAACGGTTACGTGCGGTCATCTAGTAGCCCTGCCGGCTCCGCCGGCAACTGGCAAAGCCTGCTGATTACGGACCTGGACGGCGACGGACAAAACGAAATAGTGGCCGGAAACGAAGGAACCAACAGCCGGTACAAACCTTCACCTGAACGCAAGGTCAGACTTTACGCCGACGATTTCGACGGAAACGGAATGGTAGACCCCATTCTGACCGTTTCGGACAAAGACGGCCGCATGGTACCAATGACAACCAAGGCGCAGTTTTTGAAACAGTTGCCCGGCATGAAAAAGAAATTCGTCCGTACCAAAGATTACGCTAAGGCATCAGTGAAGGAGATCTTCACCGCAGAACAACTTGCGGAAGCCTCCACCTTCGAGCTGGAAACAGTTACTTCGTCGGTCTTCCGTAAGTCTGACGACCGTTGGGCAGCTACGGCTTTGCCCTCAGTGGTACAGGTGTCTGCGGTACGGGCCATCCGGGCTGCTGATTTCAACGGAGACGGGCAGACCGACTTATTACTGGTCGGTAACGACTACTCCCTCAACGTGGAGACAGGCCGGATGGACGGCGGTAACGGGGTGCTTCTGCTGAACGACGGCGAAGGGGGATGGACGACCCCGCCGAACCGTGACCACGGCCTGTGGGCCAGCTTGGACGCCCGGCGCCTGGCGCCGATCAGCTTCGCAGACGGACGAACCGGATGGATCGTTGCCAATAACAACGGCCCGGCCGGTCTGTTCCTGGAAGAGTAGGTCATCGTTCGCGAAGGAGAAATCAGAGCAGGAACTCAATTTCTCCATCGCTGCCGTAGCGTGCGCTTACGGCGCGGAAACGCCCAAGCTCTTCGCGTTGGCGCCGGGTAACGGTGTAATCCGCCGCACGGAGTACATCGGATCGGATTTTGCCGAAGCTTGAGGGCAGGCCACTCGCCCCCTGGCCAATGGCCATGCAACAGACGAGGGGAGCTTCGAGGTCTTCGCAAAGGCGGTAAACGAAACTATCCATCGCCAGCCGGACAGCCACTTCGCCCCGGGAGTCGATGAGCGCCAAGGGTATGTTGGGGCCAGCGGGCACCAACAGCGTTAGCGGACGCTTGTGGTAAGACAGCAAGGTGTACAGTCTGGGGTGAATCTGAGGGCACCATTCGAAGAGTGTTTCCTGATCGGCAAAGACCAGCTCTGGGCGGTTAACCGGAGAAGGGGGGCAGACAGTTAGCAGGTTACGAACTGCGTTGGGGTGCTGAACGTGCGCGGAGAGTTGCCAGAGATTGGCAGTAGGCAGAAGCACCAGGCCACCAGAATGAAGGGTTGGCAGGGCCTGAGCGCCCCTGGGAGGCAACGGGTGGTGCATCTCTGAGAAAATATTAGTCCTTATGTTCATATTACTTATTGGAAAGGCGGACCGCTCAAATCGGGGCGGTGGCCGGGGTTTCATTATATTCGTGAGAGTTGTGCACTACGCTGTTGCCGGAGGGTGAGGCCGGTGCTGTTGAACACAAATTTTAACTTTCGGGACTACAATTTTGTCTGCTACCACCAATATAGGTTAGTTTTTAAGGCGTTGGTTGTAGCTTTCAGACTAGGAACCCTTATTTTACCGTTCAGATTGTACTGTCCCTAAAATTTAAAGATTGAGCTTCCCTAAACTATCACCCAAAGGCCTTTTACTCCTTCTGGCACTAACATTTGTTCCCTTTTCAGAGGTTTTAGCCGATCATATTGTTGGAGGAGAGTTTACATACTCCTGCCAGGGCTGGCTTAATGATGACCCGAGTACAGGGATTAAGGTCTACGCGTGTCAGATAAATATGTACCGCGACTGTATTGGCGACGGAGCTTATTTTGATGGCGTAGCGTTAACCACTTCTACCGGGCCCGATGGCTTTTCGAGCTCTCCGATGCACATTTCGATTTATCGAGGTAATAATACAACGCCTTATGAGGCAACCAGATCGTTGCTGCTGGGGCCGGTGGCGGATGTTCCCATCAATTTGGGTAACCCTTGCCTTGAGTTCAACGAAGAGGTGTGTCAGCAGATCGGGGTATACGATTTTGAGATTCAGTTACCGGTATCCGATGAGTCCTACACGCTCACCTACCAGCGCTGTTGCCGTAATATGACGATTCTCAACCTACTCAACCCAAGCGAGATTGGTTCTACTTACTTTATTGAGATTACTCCCGAAGCACAGCAGCGGTGCAATGAGAGCCCTAAATTCAACATCAACCCTCCGATTGCACTGTGTGCTAATGCTGATTTCCAGATTGACCTTGGGGCTACGGAACGGGAAGGGGACAGTCTCGTTTATAAATTCTGTGATCCTATTGTTGGTGGAGGGCAAGACGGAAGCATGCAGACTCCATCCTCCTTTGATGATGTAGTACCTTTGGTTGAGTCGCCGCCGCCTTATACTTCTGCTGGCTTTCGGATGCCTCAGTTCAATGTAAACAACCAGCTTGGTGTAGGCAGTACACTCAACCTGGATCCGGAAACAGGGCTGATGTCAGGAAATCCGATCTTCCGGGGCACTTTCTCGCTTGCAATTTGTGTAGAGGAATGGAGCCGGGACAGCGTCCCGGTACTGCTCAGTGAAACAAAGCGGGAATTTCAGATGACGGTAGACCTGTGTGGTAACCAGGTGTTTGCGGATTTGCTGGAGACGGAAATAGACGACCAGGGGCGGTTCTTTATCCGCCAGTGCGGACCGGGGCAGAACACTATCATCAATGAAAGTACCGTCGAGCGCTTCATTACCGAATACAACTGGGAGCTTGATGGTCCGGAAGGCCTGATCACCGGCAGTAATCGTGATTTCTCTTCCACGATAAACGAAGTTGGGGTTTACGAAGGAACGATGATTCTGAACCGAAGCTCTATTGCCGATAATTGCCGGGATACGGCGTTCTTCCTCCTGGGTGTCTTCCCGGATACAGAGCCTGACTTTGAATTCACCGTACCGGGATGCGACGATGAGCCCATTGACTTTACGGATTTGTCCGTTCCGCTGGGGGACAACACCATTGTAAACTGGTCGTGGGACTTCGCGGATAACTCCAACGAAGACACGCGGCAAAATCCCCGCCACCGGTACAGCATTCCTGGTAGTTTTGACGTCACCCTCACGACAACGGACAACAATGGGTGTACTGCGATTGCAACGAATAATCTCGACTATTTCCCCAGCCCACGGACGATTCTGATTGAACCGGATGAAGGATTCGGGTGCGTACCTTTTACCAAAGACTTCATCAACCTGAGCCAACCGATAAACGACGATTACATCTTTGAATGGGAGTTTGGCGACGGAGGTATGGCTGATATTGCAAGCCCGACCTACGTGTATGAAAACAGCGGAGTTTATGATGTGTACCTCGGCATCACGAGCCCTACGGGATGCTTCGTGGATACCACCTTCGTAAGCCTGGTTGATGTTCGGGACGCACCCGAAGCCGATTTCATCTGGACTCCGGATGAACCCACCAACATCTTACCTGATATTCGGGTGCTCGACCAAAGTGTCGGAGCCAATCAGCGACGGTACGTTTTGCGGAATGCAGCGGGAGATCAGCTCTTTACCACGCCCGCGCAGGATTTCGATTACACCCTTCGGGATACCGGTCAGGTATTCATCACCCAGTTTGTCACCCACCCGAGCGGATGTGTGGACACCATCACGAAAGACCTGAGGCTGAGGCTGATCAATACTTACTTTTTGCCGGATGTATTCACCCCGAACGGTGACGGCCTGAACGACGCATTTGTTCCTGTCGGGCTGCTCAACGGAGTAACAAACTACCGCCTGCGCGTCTGGACCCGCTGGGGAGAACTCGTGTTCTCGACCAACGTCATCAAGGACGGCTGGGACGGTACTTTCAACGGCCGGGAGAGCCCCGGAGGGGCTTATTTGTGGGACGTACAGTACACTGATGTAAACGGAGATGCAGAAGCCCTGAAGGGTGGGGTAGTATTGGTCCGTTGACGCACAGCTGAAGAAAACGGAAGTGGGGCAAATGATTGCTCGTTGCCGGAGCGTTTTTGCTGCTGACGAAGTTGCGTTCCCCCTCAACCTGCTTTGCACCTGCGTACGCGCCACCAAATTGCCCTTAACATTTGGGAAACACACTACGGAAGATCGAACTTTCGTTAGTGTATAACTTCCCACGATTACTATCCAAATACCTGAACAAATCCCTACTCATGCTGCTGCAGAGATTGCTCCTTCTGTGCCTGTGCACCACCTTTTTTACCTCTTTATACGCGGAAACCCGCCACATTCATGTTATCCAAATGCTGGATGATAACAGCCCGACTTATCTGATTCGGGAAGGCTCGCGGAGCATCGATTACGGTGTGCAGCGCGAAGTGGACCGGATGCAAAAAGCCCTGGGTATTTCCGATGTGCACTATTACCGCCTTAATGGTCATAATTTCAACCGGGAAGCGCTTGATTTTGTGGTGGATTACCAGCTCGCGTATCAGGAGCGTGACATCATCATTTTTGTTTACACCGGGCATGGGTTTCGGGATGCCGGGAGCTCCGGTCAGTTGCCAAAGTTGTATTTCGGAGGCTACGAAAACGCCATGGAAGGCGATGAGTTACGCTTTCGGTTGCTGGAGAAAAACCCCAGCTTGTTGATCAATCTGGTGATTGCATGTAACTCGACTCAGGTAGACCAGCGGGTTGCGCCGGGGCGCCCGGAAGACAGCGCTCCTTCCAGCGGACGCCTGGCATCGGTCCCTACCGGTGACCGACCTTATCATGTTCTGTTCAGCGATCAACCCGGGTACACCAAAGTGATCGATCTCGTGAGTGCTGACCGCGAATACGAGACATTTCTGAGTAGAGATGGTGGTATCTTCTTCAGCGAGGTACTTTACGCGCTGCAGGAAGTATTCGCCGATCAACGGCTGACATCGTGGCCAGGAATCTGCAGCTATATTCAGGAGCAAACCCTGCTACGTACACAAGAGCGCGGACTTCGCCAGAAGCCCTACTGTGCCTACAATGTGTTCAAGGCGATGGACAACGAGGTGCCAACAATTATAGTTGCCGGTGGAGGTGATGCGATTTCCTGTCGTCTGGCCCGCAAAAATCTGCGCCGTGATCAACGCGCGGAATTGAAGGCACTGCGCCGCCGTCACCGCCAGGAAATCCGATCTCTGCGGGGACGTGATGTCCGGCGATTGGCTAATATGCGCCAGCGGCAGGAAGTAGGCAAGATGAAATATGTGCACTTACAGGCCTATCAGCGTAAATCGGATGCCTGCAAATAGGCTTGCACCTGAAGGCCGTTTGCCAGTGTATGTTCTCCGCTTTGAAGTAATTTGAAAGGCGAACTATACCAGCTCAGGCGTTGTGTATCTGCCTAAGAATCTGATCAGGGAATAAGCTTACTTCCCGTCTTTCTTCCAGAATTTCCAGCCATTGGGGTCTTTTCCTTCCTTGATGCGCTGTTTGCGTTTTTTCTCGCGTTCGCGCTCACGACGATTCTGGTTACGCTCTTTGTTGTTGGCGCGTTCCTTCTTCTTGTCCCAGATGTCGTTGCGTTTGGCGATAACGTACCGCACGCTGATGGCGGTCTGAATAGAGACGGGGAAAGCGTCGCCACCGAAGTTGATGGCAGGCTTGAAGTCGTAGGAAACGTTGATCTTGGCAAAGGTGGCTTCGGCGCCCAGAACTCCATCGATGCCGAAGGGGCGACCGTAGACTTCGCCGGTTTTGGTGTTGATCTCGTCGGTCCAGCCCAGGTGCATTCCTGCTCCGTAGAAAATATTCAGCCGACGGCTCAGGATGTTTTGATGTTGTTTGCCCAACAGGGTAAACGAACCTTCGTTACGGCGAAGGCTCTGGTGAATTATACCTTCGGCGACAAAGTTTTTGTGGACGACGGGAAGTCTCAACTGGGCGGTTGCTCCAATCTCTGTGCCAAGTCTGAGCCCCAGTGAGGCGTCGTATGATTGAGCGGTGATAAGTAGCGGGAAAGTCAATAAAAAAACGAAGAGTAGTCTGTTCATGTGGCTTGAAACGGATTTCTGCAGGCGAATGTGATTCTGAAGAGTATATTTTTAGAGGATATTAATCCGATGCGTCTTTAAGCTCCCGCCGCTACCAGTCGTTTTCCCATCGGGCTGGCCGGAGCGGCGAAGATCGCTTTTGCGGCTCCTTGCTCCACGATACGCCCGTCTTCCATAATGATTACGCGGTCGGCGCGGTCGGCGACGAGCTTTAAATCATGGGTAATAAAGAGTAACGCAATACCCTGTTCCCGACGGAGCGTATCCAGGAGATCGAGTATGTCTTTTCTCAAAGGAACATCGAGGGCAGATACGGCCTCGTCGGCGATGAGCACCGTAGGGTTTGCAGCGAGTGCACGGGCGATGGCTACCCGCTGTCTTTGGCCTCCGCTGAGGGCCTGGGGCCGTCGTTCGGCAAAAACATCGGCCGGGAGCCCGACCTGATCGAGAAAGCGCCCTGCCTCCTGTTCGTAGGTTGCTTTCTTCTTACCCGGGAGTCTGATGCGTAGTACTTCCATTATGGCGCGCCGAATGGTATGAGCGGGGTTGAGAGAACTGAAAGGATCCTGAAAAACAAGTTGAATACTACCCCTGCTACCCAGTTCAACAGAGCCCTCAGTAGCGGGGAGAAGCCCGGAAAGGCAACGGGCAATGCTGGTCTTACCGCAACCGCTCGGACCAACAATGGCCAGCCATTCGCCTGCCTGCAGGGAAAAGCTAACGTCATTGACTACGCTTTTGGGCAGGGGGGAGGACCAGGGGTATGTTTTTGGAACAGGGTAAGAAATGGTCAGGTGATTAACGGAAAGAGCTTCGGTTGTCTCCTGGGAGCTTTCAGCATCATCTGCATGATTGTTGTCCGCAAAGTGGGGTGCTCCGGTGGGGGAAATGGGAGATATTTCGCTGTTGAAAACGTTTTCTCCGGCTTTCAGCAATTCTTCCGCAGGGCCTTGTCGTACGGCTTGTCCGGCTTTCATTACCAGCAGGTCATCGGCGCTGCGAGCCATAACGTTTAGGTCATGAGTAATGAAAATGGTGGTCATGCCGAGTTCAGTTCTCAGTTTTTCCAGGAGGCGCAGAATGCCTGCTTCGGTGATGGTGTCCAGTGCGGTAGTAGGCTCATCGGCGATGAGCAGGCGCGGAGCGCCGAGCAGCGCAAGGGCGATGAGCAACCGTTGGCGCTGCCCACCACTCAGCTGGTGCGGATAGGACAGGAGGATACGTTCCTGATCGTCGGGGAGTTCCACCCGCCGTAGCCATTCGTTGATATGCTGCAGCCGCGCTGCGGCTGTTGTGAGCTCCGGGCAGAGGTAGCGGGCAGCCTCAAGAAGCTGGTCTCCGGTGGTTTGTACAGGATTGAGTGCCGTGAGGGGTTCCTGGAAAACAAGACTGATTTCCCGTCCCCGTAGCTTGCGCCATTCTTTTCCATTGAGGCGAAGAAGATCGAGAGGCGCGCCATCCTGAGGTTGGTACCAGGCTTCGCCGGCGTCAATTCTGGCCGTCGGCGGCAGGAGGCCCAGCAAGGCAAGTGCCGTAAGGCTCTTACCCGAACCGGACAAGCCGAGCAGGCCAAGCCGGTGGCCAGCCTCTAACTCGAAACTCAGATCGTTCACCGCAGGCGGTTGATCGGGGAAACTTATGGTCAGACCGGATACCTTCAGCATAGTTGGCAAGGTACGTGCTTATGTTTTACGGATTGAAATCAGGTGCCAAAGAAATTATTTTGCGGGCGACGGTGCGCAGGTGCAATGAGAGTTGTTGCGCTGCCAGCCCGTCAGGAGAGCCGTTGCCGGAAGAATATCTTTACCTCCACTCGGGCACAGCATCCAGAAAGCGGTAGTCCTCGGCGGCAAAATCGATCTCTGCGATTATACTTTGCCGGCCGTTACTAATCATGAGGTAGGGTACGCGAAGCGGACCGTTGTAGGTGGCCGCCTGCCGGAAAACGGAGGTGTCCAGTTCTACCCGTGGCTCTTTGCACTCAATGAGCATGAAAGGCCGCATATCGTCATCGAATATAAGGATATCGGTACGCCGCGCTTTGGTGTTGACGGTCACGCCGCGTTCTACGGTGATCCGGTTGCGGTTGTAGCGCATGTCGTTGATGAGGAAGTGGACGAGGAGTTGGCGGACAAACTCTTCCGGCTGTAAGACCAGCCATTTTTTACGGATCGCGCCGAAGACCATACGTTTCCCGGCCTCCTGCTTTACGTTAAGTTGGGAGCTGAAGCGATCCAGGCGCAGATCGATGGGTCTTGGTGGGGTCTGATCGGTAGGCATCGGCGAGTGTTTGTAGTCGGGGAAACAGCGCAAGGAAGGTCTGGTTGAATTCGTCGTGGTATTCTGTAATACTTTCGTTTACGCCATCGAGCAACTCCGGTTTGCTGAGGCGGGGCCGCAGCCGCTCGAATACATGGGCCATCCCTTCGGGGCTTTGGTACAGGGTCAGCCAGTCGTGGTTCAACATCCCCTGAATGTAGCCCCGAACCCGGCCCGACATCGAACCGCGGCGGGCGTGCAGCGCCCAGTAGGTTCCCACCCGAAAACCATCAAACTCGAGCGGGCCGAACTGTTCCCAGTTGAGGCAAAGAAAGTGGTCGAATCCGATGTCTGTTATCACGCTGGCATAACGGCCATGACGGTTGGTAAGAAGGTGGTTGAGTGCCTTCACGTCCGGGTCGGTGTCGGTCATTGCGTCAATTGCGCGGTGCATATCGATGCCGCGCTGGACACCGACGGGGAGCTCCGCTTTGGCTTTGCCCTTAACGAAGTCACCCAGGAAGTTTCCGGCCTGAAGGTCGGTGTTGAAGTAAGAAAGAGTGAGGTGAGCCAGGAAGTTCATAGAAGAAGAGTCAACGTTGAGCAATCAGCATTCGGGGTATCTATTAACATCGCGCAAGCCTGAATGCTGATTGCCTGCCGTCAAATGTTTGAACTACCTCTCAATAATGTCGTCCCGTCGCTCGAAGTAACGGTAGAGGTCGGTTTGCGCCCGGAAGACTCCTTCGCCACCTTTACGGAATTCGTTGAGTCGGCCGTAGGATAGGAAGCGGGCCTTCTGGTTATCTCTCCACTGAATGTCCAGAATACGCCGCATTTCGAGGCGAAGGATCGGATCTTCTACGGGAGTAACAACTTCTACGCGGCGGTAGAGGTTTCTGTCCATCAGGTCGGCGGAGCCCATGTAGACTTTCTCCACGTCGCCACCGCCGAAGATGTACACCCGGGCATGCTCCAGGAAACGATCTACGATGGAGATTATTTCAATGTTTTCCTCCGGCCCCGGTTGCAAGCGGCAAATGCCCCTGACGATCAGTTTTACGTCAACTCCGGCGGCGGCAGCCTCCCGGATTTTATTGATCATTTTTTCTTCTTCGAGGCTATTCATTTTGAAGAAGAGGTAAGCCGTTTCTCCTGCTTTGGCCCTTTTAATCTCTTCGTCGATCATGTCGCTGATGCCACGGGCAAGTGTGAAAGGAGCAACGAGAAGTTTTTTACAGTTAGGCAGGATGAGGTTTCCCTTCAGCAGCTGAAAGACTTGCTGTACGTCTTTCCCGATTCGTGGCCGGCAGGTGAGCAGGGCGTGATCGGTATATATTTTGGCGGTTTTTTCGTTGAAGTTGCCCGTTCCGATATAAGTGTAGTGAACGGTTTTCTGGCCAGGGATTTCCCGCTGAATATGCAGGAGTTTGGTGTGTACCTTAACGGCAGGGTAGCTGTAGCGAACGTAAGCGCCAGCCGCTTCAAGCTGCTTGCCCCAGTACAGGTTGCTGGCCTCATCGAAGCGCGCTTTGGTTTCCACAAACGCTTCTACCTCCTTGCCTTTTTCGAGGGCCCGGAGCAGCTCGGTAACCACGGCAGATTTGCCGGCTACCCGGTAAAGGGTAATCTGAAATTTGGTGACCTCAGGGTGGTCTGCGGCTTCCCTGATCAGTTTCGGGACGTAATCGTACTTCTGATAGGGGAAATGGAGCAGCAGGTCGCTGGCGTCCATCGATTCCATAATGGAATCCTCGCTGTTCAGGCGGGGGTGGGGCAGTGGGGGCAGGTCTTCGTAAGCGAGGTCTTCGCGGCCGGGCGGTAGCGGGAAGCTGAAAAAGTCCATGAAATTCTGGTACCTGCTGCCGGGGATCATGTCGTACTTACTCAGGCCGAGGGTGTTTTTGAGCCGTTTCCGCATCCATTTGGGCATATTGGAGTCGTAAAGAAAGCGGGTAGGGAGACCATCTTCGCGCTGGGAAAGCCGGTGCTCAATTTTGCGGTGCAGCTCTCCGTCAAATTCGTTTTCGATGTATAATTCGGCGTCGCGGCTGAGCTTAAAGCTATACCCGAAGGCGACCTTGCGGCCGATCCACCGGGCGAGGTTGGCACGGACTATGCTGTCCAGAAAGATGACGTAGTAACCGTCAGGGTCACTCTCCGGGTTAGGCAGGACGATGAAACGCGGTTGCTTCTTGGTGGGTAAAGGGACCAGGGCAATCTCTTCGGTTTCGCGGGCGGTTTCTTCGTCGAGTTCAACGGCGAGACAGAGTTGCCCGCTTTTCAGGAAAGGCAACTCCGAAGACGCCACCTGCTCCGCGGGCAGCCAGTGCAGATCGAGGTGAGGTTTGATCTCTTTATCGAAATAGCCCGCGGCAAACTCGGTCTGGTTGGGGCTCATCTCGTTCCAGTGAAGGAGGTGAATGTTCTCCTTTTTCAGCTGGGGAAGAATCTGGCCCCGGAATATCTGTCCGAATTCTTCCTGTTGGGCTGCCACTATTTTCCGGATGGATTTAAGTTCCCGCTTCGGTTTGAAGTTGAAAAGTTCCCGCCGGTCGGCCTTGTCAAGTTTTTTGAACTGACGCAGGCTGGCAACCCGAACGCGGTAAAACTCGTCGAGGTTAGAGCTGTAGATCGCCAGAAATTTTATGCGTTCGTAAAGCGGAACACGCTCGTCAGCAGCTTCCTGCAGTACACGGGCATTAAAATGCAGCCAGGAAGTGTCTCGTTTAATCAGTTCAGTCAGCAAGATCAGATGATGTTTTTCCTAAAAGTACGTTACGTGGCCTTAGGTTCGGCGGCCCGGCGTATTCTTTAGGTTGTGGAAAGCGAACATTTTTTCGGCGCGGTCGCGGGTGCAATGAAAAGGTAGGGGGTCGCCTCTCCGAACGAATGTTTGGTGGTACTTCCCTTGCCTTTTAACTACCTTGCCCTGCACCTGCGTTCCCGCCCCGGTAGTTTTGCGTAAAACTAGCATTATGTCTCAAATATCTATTCTCAGATCACTATATATTCGTGACCTCGACCGACTGCATCAGGAAATATCCGATTACGCTGTTGAAAGTAACATCTGGCGGGTACTGCCCGGTACTGCCAACCCGGGCGGAAACCTGGCGCTCCACCTCGTGGGGAACCTCAATACGTTCATTAGTGCCGAGCTCGGTAATTCGGGCTACGTCCGCAACCGTGATGCTGAGTTTAACCTGAAAGACGTTCCCCGTGCCGACCTCCTGCAGAAAATAGCTGCTACTAAAACTGAGGTGATCGCTTGTATCGATTCTCTCTCCGAAGAACAATTGTCTGAACCCTATCCTCTGCGGGTATTCTCTGAACCAATGACCGTCGGGTGGTTTCTTTTTCACCTGGCAACCCACCTTGCCTATCACCTCGGTCAGGTTAATTATCACCGGCGTATGGCGGACGCGGGCTAGCTCACTAGAATGTCACTTCTTTTCCATCGAGAAATAATTTAGGGATCTGTGCCTGCTCAAAGCCTTCCATCAGGAGGCTGTTGACCGCCATTTCGTAAGCAAAAGGTATGTCGTCGGGGCTTTCCGCCAGGCCAAGGTAAAACCCACCGGCGAAGGAAATGGCTGCCGGGTCCGGTATCTCTTCGGCCATCCCGATCGTGTAGATTCCGTTGGTCGAAATCGCCCGTGCCTGTTCGGTGCTCTCACAGGCGTTGAGGACGACGGCTTTGATCGCAAAGCGCTTTTTCAGTAGTCGGAACATGTTGGCAAGAGCTGTTCCGGTTACTATTTTAGGATTACGCTCGCGGTCTTCGAGCACGATGCCTGCAGGGTTGAATTCGTCACTTGCGCCAACGCCATGCCCCGCAAAATGCACATATGCCGGCCGTTCGTCCAGGATGGTTTTGGTCAGGGTGTCCGGTCGTTGCTCAAACTTGAGTTCAAGCCTGAAGTTGTCCGTCTTATCGTCCAGGTGGGTTCTGATTTTTACGAACTCTTCGTGGAGTTTCAATTCTCCCATTCCCCGCGGGTCGGAGGCCAGGAAGAGGATGCATGGTTTGTCGGCGGGCGTGGTCTGCAACGCAGGATCGGGAACCGTATCCATGGGGAGCCGGACTTTAGCCGGCGGTGCCTCTACGTGAGTGATGTTATGCATCTGACTGAAAGATAGAATGCTTCGCCGCATTTTTGCTTTTGCGCGCTGAAGAGATTCGGGGCTTTCTGTGCCTTCTATCTCGTTTCGCTCAATGTCGTTCAGCGTCCCAGTCATCATGTTGATAGCCCGGCTGTAGTTTTCGTCTCCTTCCTCGCTTCGGGGGTGACTGGTCAGGCCGCTCAGTGCATCTCTTACCCGTCCTTCATTTACCAGATCATTAATATCAGTGAGCATATGTATTACTTGGCGGTGAACAGAGCAGGAAGGTAACCCTCCAGAACCTCAACGGAGGATTCGTTGATGAAATAACTGAGGTGGTCGCTGCCAATGGCGTCGGGCAGGTTTTGAAGGCCGGGAATGTCTTGTTGGCTTTTTACCGACACCGCAATATCAGTAGGCGCCATGAAAAAGACGGCGTCGAGCGCATCCCGCCAGTCGAGTTTGGCAATAATTCGCTGGTAAAAATTGAGATCTTCAGTTGTTACGTCCGGCATCAAGCGGATATCTCCATTGATAACAGAGTAGGGGACGTTGCCCCGAACACCTTCTTCTTTCAGCATTTTGAGGAAGTCAGATCCGGTTTTCATCTGCTTCAGTGTTTCGAGAGCGTTGTTGATGAACCAACGCAGACCAAGCAGAGGGGCGAGGTATGGTTGGTAGGCTGCTCCGCTCGCCAGAGCCCGCGACAACAGGGGGGTGACCCACTGGGCAACGTTGCCGTAGGGGCTGCCGCCGTTCGGGGTGCCGAACTGAAGCAGGTGCGTTACCACATCTCTGCCGCTCAGCATTTCGATGAAGCAACGGCTCACCAACCCGCCCATGCTATGACTGTACACGTGCAACGTTTTGCTGTGGCCCGCTGAAAGACCGATCTCCGTGAGCTGTTTTTGCAGGTCGCGGGCGGTATCCATCAGTGGCGTTTTCAGGTTTTCGTAATCATAGGTCAGCAGGAGGTCGTACTGGGCGTAGAGTTCGCTGCTGTCTGCCATTTTCGCCCGGCGCAGGATCGCCGGAGCGGTGGTGGTATCCCCAATGATTCCGTGGATGAAAAGTGCGATTGGTTTTTGAGCCGCCGCAACTTTATCGGTCAGTGCTTTGGTGTTGTCGGTGAGGTAATTCACCTTCAGATCGGGCGTTACCTCCGCCTGGCGGAGTTTATTGACCGATCCGTCGAGCCAGGGCACGGCGTCGACGACAACCTTACGGAAAAAGAGCTTGATGGAGCCTCCGAGGCTGCGAGAGTATTGTTCCGGCTTTGCCTCCGGTTGGGGAAGTTGTTGTACCACCAGGGTATTGCTGTCCCGGTCGGGGAAACCGACGGGGTAATAGCGTTTGGCTACTTCGTCGTACGCGAAGATCAGACAACCATCTTTAGCCAGGTCACCGGCTTTCAGGCGCATGGGGCTCCGGGCGGTTACCTGGTCTCCGTTGGTGAGCCCGGTCAGGTGAACCATGTCCAGAGGCGTTTGGCTGGCCATGACATCCCGGCTGTTGAACATGTTGGCCGGTGCCATGCCGAAGCCTTCGGTGGGCAGGGCCGGAGCGGCCGTACTGGTCAGTGCCCGGCTGGAACTCATCGAGCAGTCGAGCACGATGTCGTTGAAGGACACGCCGTCGGGCATTTGCTCAACGGTAATTACTGAGCTACCGTCCGGGTGAGTCACTGCTCCGGACATTAGTGGCCGGTAGATGGTGATGGGGATGTTTTTTACGCCCCAACGGTCTCGTCGCTCTTTGCGTTTGACCCTGGGCACTCCGGCGCCACGGAGGGTTTCCTTTTCTTTCTTTTCCTGCAATAACAGCCCGGGCTGTTCGTACTCCGCCAGCGTAAACTCAGACTGGGATACGATAACTTTGAGATAATTAGTGATCTCGGTTAGTCCCCAGCTTTGTAGTTGATCCGGAAGGCTCAGGGCAATATGGTTAAAATAGTACGAATCTCCGTTCTCGTCTTCGCCGGAGAGGCGGGTCAGGTAGGGCGATTGGTCCTCGTCGGTCAATCGCTTTACGGGCATGGCTGTACCGGAGACGGAGAACGCTTCATCAAGGTAAAGCATGCCAACGTAAAGCGGACCCTGACCAGGCTTCACCTTCACCCCGAGGCGAAGGAGTGGTTGGGCCAGGTCTCCTTCTTCGTCGCGGGTATAGGAGAATACGGCCGTGCCGTCGGTGGGTTGTTCCTGATTGTCGGCGGTGATTTCCTCGCCGTACACGTCGGTCGCAATCTGTTCGAGCTTGATTTCTACGGCCGTTTCCAAATTTAGAACCCGGGTTGTGGGACCGAGCTTCAGAACGTTTTCGTAACCGGAGACTTGGCTGATTTTACGGATGAACCGTCCGGCCCAGCCGTCTTGCCTGATGTCTTCACCCTCAAATAATGGTCGCTGCTCGTCGGGCAGGCTCAGCACCACGCCATATTCTTTGAGGTAGGTGATCTGGTATTTTGCGTCCTTCAACTCATCCGTGATGAGGAGTTGACCATTGGTATCTTCAATGGCGTTGGCGAGGAGTGCATTATAGGTCTGGTTCGGAAAATCAGCGGAGAGGTAGAGTTTCAGGACTTTCTTTTCGTTACCGAGATAGAGCAGGGGGTAGGGGGTACGGTCAGGGTTCATCCATTCTTCTGCCCGGATGTAGGACCGGCCACCATCCACTCTGTTTACGGTGATCTCGCGCTCTGTTTCGCCGTCCAGAACAGTACCCGTTGTGCCAGCCGAACTCCCCGAGATTTCTCCCTGGGGAACGAACCACCCACCAGGCTGGGCGTAATCCAGGCACAACGAGCGGTTTTGCTTCAGGTTGCCGCTGAGGAAATACTGGTTCATATCAGCCTTTCCCGTAGCAACTGAATGAGCGTCCTGGTTACGGTAATTGTTTTTAATGCGAACGCGGACGCGGTCGGCGAGCCCGGCATAACTGATTTGTGAGAGGTCGACGCTGTTCATTGTTGCCAGAAGGTGGTAGGTGAACAGGCCCCGCGGAGTACCGTTGAAGGGCATCTCCATGGCCAGCTGTTCGGCGCGGCAGGCGGAGAGCGTTACGTGGTCGCGAACGGGCGGATGGCGGAACTCTCCTTCGGTGCGGTAGCTCTCGTGGCCCAGGAAGTCCTGAAACCGGACATCTGCATTAGCGTCCGGTGCCATGCGGGGAACCATTTGCGCGGTGCGGGTGATGGTACCCGAGTGGCAGCTGTCTGAGATAGCGAGAACCTGCCCGGCGGCCTTGGTGTGGGTGGCCAGCAGGTAGCTGATTTCCTTGTCTGCAAGGTCTCTGCCGCCGGGTAGCCGGCTGTCGTACAACACCCAGGTTTCGCATTTCCGGTCGGTTTCCTGGTCCCAAAATTCTCTCGGGGCCGGCATCTGGGCTCCGTGGCCGCTGTAGTAGAGCAGGCAGACGTCGTCAGGACCGGCAGCAGAAAAGTGAGAAAATCCGGCAATGACTCCTTCTCTAGAGGCTTGGTCGTCGAGCAGCGATTTTAACTTGATTTCTACGCCATTTATACGGGCGTATTCAGTAAAAAACGTGGCGACGGCTTTGAGGTCTTCGGCACAACCGGGGAGTTTGGTGATTGGTGCGGGATAATCTGCAACGGCAATCATCAGAGCGTAAATGGTCATTGGCTATGGGGGTGTGTTCAGAAGGGTGAATATAAGGTTTTACTTAGTTGCGGGGTCGGGCAACAGTAAGGAAGTGTCCGGTTGTTACGGGAACTAAAACTCCCCGCCTGTAGTGTTACCGACGGGGAGCAAAAACCTGCTTTCAAAAATTAAATCTACTTATCGTTCTGTGAAGGTTCTTATGCATGAGAAGCCCGGTCTTAGCTGAGCTGCCGTTCTGGTATTGTTCTTTGGCCTTGTTGAAAGTAAGGTTGGCAGGCCTTTTCAGAGAAGAATGAAATCAATTACACCTACGGAGTATGTGTTGGTCGTGATGGCCATGAAATCTTTTGGGGCTAATGGTGTGTAAGGGGTAAAACTGAATCCCAAAGTAATGGGGCTCGTTGTTTCAGGAACTGTTGAGTTAGGTGACAGAGGTTGGTTGGTGCCGCACACTACCAGGCATTTTTGGTTCCCTCTCCAACATGCTTCGTGTAAAGCTCAGCGGAGAGGGAACCAAAAAAGTCCATTTGTGTGGAGTTGCCGATAATCAGCATGCGAATTTATAATTTTGCAGCTTGTTTTAGAACTTTAACGTGAGGTTCCGGTGGCTCTACCGGCAAAAACAGGGGTTTTTACCTGTTGGTGCAGGGTTGTACTCCCTTGCCAGAAGAGGTATTTATCCGCAGGGGGCGGATCGTTTTCTGGTGGCGCGGCCGCAGGTGCAAAATGAGTTGTGCGGAAAAATACGCTTGTATCAACTTGAGTCGAATGGCTATACGGAGCCTGTTAAAACCACGCCCGGCACCTGCGTTTGCGCCCTTAGTGGTCTGGTTGCAGTAAGTCGCCGATGAGTGGAATTACCCGTTTGAGCGAGGGAAAGTACCTGGATTTACACCAGGTGCCTGCGAAATCAGCAGGAACGGTTCGTTATTGCGGGCAATTCATTAATCTGTCGGAGCTGTGTTAGCTCCCTAACCCATGTTTGCTACACGGTGCAGCACCTGCCGGGGCGTTCGGATCGGTGCAATTGGCTCGCTGTACAAATCAGTCATACTTTGAAAATTATACTCCCTTGAACGAATTTTTGTCGCCGAAGCCATCGATTTAGGGTGGCTTCGGCATTTTACCCCCTTCTATCGCGCATTTGTAGGTAGAAATACGGTATTGAATAGGTATAAATACCTATTTTGGACCTGGTGCCTTGTAATGCAGGGTTGCACTGGCCTTTCTTGCGAGCGCAACCCTCCAGAAATACACCCACCCATAATTTAGATTTTGATGATTGAACGAGAACACATTGCTGTGGAAGACGCTGTCAAAAATTGGCAGCGCTGCCGCCAGGAAGACCTGCCGCGGGCCTTTTACGCGTACGATGATGAAGAATGTCAGAGTGAGCGCGTTGTAACCTACCGGATCGGCCGCGAGGACATGGAGGACCTCATCAGCAACGTCGTGACCAATGAAGAGGGAATGCCCACAAAGGACTTCCATTTCAAAATTCACCTCGGTTTGCGTAAGGATTTGCTCACCGATGAAATTCCGGAGTACCCCGCATTTACGCTCTTCATGCAGGCGCTGAATCACTACCCGGCCAAAGGGCAGCAACTTTGTGCGGACGATTACGCCGGAAGCGTAGAGCTTATTTGGGAGAAAAACAGCCGCTTCAGCGAAACGATGGGCGAAGGAACCGAAAGCGACAAGAACGCGCTTTCGGCGGCCGGAGCTTATTTATTCATCCACAGCTGGATGGAATTGCCTGAAGAAGTCCTGGCTGAGCCCTTTACTGCGGTATCCAAAGTACTCGGTAAAAGAGTACGGTCTTATCGTTTTGCCGAAGCCGAAAGTGCAAGTATCTACCAAGATATTCTGAACAGCCTCAAGAGCGATGCCCCCATGCTCGATGTACATATGGGCAACGGTATGGCTGTTTGGCAGCACCCTTTCAGCTTTCGTCCCGTCATCGAGGTGAAGGATGTTCTGAAGAATGCCGAAAGTCCGCGAATGGCAGGAATCAATAGTACTGCAAACAGCGAAGGGGATACCTTTTATGACTTTGGAGGCCCTGAACCGCCTCCAAAAGAACTATGATAGACTATTTGTACAATCCTGACTTTTGGGCATTGGAATGGACATGGAGATCAGTCAGTCGTAAGACGCTGCTACTGCCAATTATAGTAGCTTTGATCACAGGCCATTTCAGGCATCCTGTACACCTTAAGATCATATTTTTTTCCGGATATTCTTTGTTAATGGAGCACTGCTCCACCGACAATGACCTCAAAAATCTATTCAACGATGAGACCAATTCACCCTGGTACCATCTGCTTACTCCGGTCTTGTTTTTTTTACTTACCAGGTTTTTTTCAGAGTACCTGGATCATGGAAAGTACAGATTTTTGCGCTGGCTTCTACCGTTGGCGTTCTTGATTCTCGTTATCCTGAACATCATTTCGGAGGGAGGGCTGGAGGTTTTTCCCAGCAAGATTGTAGGCCTTTATTCGATTGCGGGCATCATCCTTTCTGTGGGCTACTTCCTTTACCTGCTGCGTACTCTTACCGACTACTACATCGAAAGAAAGCCGATGTTTTGGGTCAGCTCGGGGCTGTTGATCTATTTCGCCGGGAATTTTTTACTCTGGATAGGTTTGAATTTTATCACTTACGACCGTGACTTCTTTTACTCGATTTACCGGATCAATTCTATCGTGACGGTTTTGCTTTATGTTTTCTTCACGATAGCAATCTTTCTTAATCCTCATGATGAAAATAAACACAGGTCACCTAATTAACGAAAATGATTGTTTTAGCCAATCTTAGCGGAGAGTACCTGAACTTATTCCTTGCCGGAATATTTGGCATGGTCTTGTTAAGCATCGCTCTCGTGGTGTTTTTCGTGGTGTATCAGCGGCGAATCTTCGCGCAGGAAAGAAAAAGAGAAGAGGAAGAAAAGGCACATCAGAAGGAATTGCTGATAGCTGCAGTAGAAGTACAGGAGGCAGAACGACGCCGAATTGCCGGAGACCTCCACGACGATATTGGCAGCCTGCTGTCCGCTACCCGGCTTTATCTGCGTCAGCTTAAGGCTGATGCACCCATCGAAAAAAATACAGAAATAAGAGACCAGGCACTTTCCATCCTCGACGAAATGATCCAGAATACCCGCCGGATCACCCACGATCTGTTGCCTCCCACACTTGAAAAGTTCGGACTTCAGGCCGCCGCTGAAGATATGTGTGAACGAATCAATAAGAGCGGCGGAATAAAGGTTAACTTCCGTTCTGACACGGATGTAAGGCTCGATCCTAAAAAGGAAGTGGCCATTTACCGCGTACTGCAGGAGCTTTTCAACAACACCCTGAAGCACGCCAAGGCTAAAACCATCGATGTATCCATCGGGCAAAAGCAGGACAGCTTCAGCTTTGTTTACGCTGATGATGGAAAAGGTTTCGACCCCGCAGCTATAGAAAGCGTCGGTCTCGGACTGCGCAACATCGAGAGCCGTGTTTCCCTGATCGGGGGGAATTTGAAATCCACGACCTCTCCCGGCAATGGCCTCACCGTTACCGTGACATTAACGACATAGAAAACAAGGACCCTGTTAGCGAAATACTGTTCACATGAATAACCTGCATACCATGACTTCCACCACTCCTATTCGCATCGCATTGGTCGATGATCAGAAACTATTTCGCGGAGGCTTACGGATGATCCTGTCCGACAATGAAAATTTCAACGTCGTTTTTGAGGCGGGCAACGGCAAACAGTTTTTCGAACGCCTCGCCTTCGAGCCAGTTGACGTCGTAATCCTCGACGTCGAGATGCCCATAATGGACGGTATCGAAACCCTGAAACTGATCAAAGAAAAGTATCCAGAGGTTCATGTCATCATGCTGACCATGCACGACAACGACCGGCTCATCAATCACCTTATGCAAGAAGGGGCGAGTGGTTTTTTGCTCAAAGATGAGAACCCCGAGGTGGTACGCACTGCCGTGGAAAGGGTTGCCCAGGAGGGCATCTACTTCCGCGATTACGTCTCCAAGGCACTGCTCAAAGGAGGGCGCCAAAAGTCAGATTCCGCCAGTTACGGCGGGCCCGAAATAACCGAGCGAGAACGTCAGGTCCTCTGCCTCATTTGCCAGGAGTTCACCAGCAAGGAGATCGCCGAAAAACTCTTCATCAGCGCCCGTACGGTAGAAGGACACCGTCGGAGCCTACAGGACAAGACCGGGTCGCGCAACATCGTTGGACTCGTCCTTTATGCTGTCAAAAACGGGATCGTCTGAAAGTAATTGGTTCGTTGGGGCGTTGGAATTTTGAGACGTGCTAACTCCAACGAACCAACGCCCCAACGAACCAATTACTTCTTCCCCTTCGCCGCCCAGAAAATGCCTCCGTAGAGGTGATCGAGGAAGTCTTTGTCGCTGAATACAGCCGGAACGTGCCCGAAGTTGGTGTACCATGCACGTCCTCCATCATAATTGTGGTACCATGACATTGGGTGGAAATCACCATGCCCGCGCGATTTGTTGTCTCCCCATTGAGCCTCTGTATTATAGGTGGTTTCGTCTACGGTAATGAGGTAGTTGAATCCGGGTCTGCGGGTTCCGTCTTTATATTCGTAGAATTCGTCGGTCCACATCCGGCGTTTGGGCCAGGTGTTCAGTCCGGGGAAGCTATTGTCGTGAACATCCACCATTGCGGTTTGAACTACAGGGTGGATTTTAAACATATGGCCCACCATATCCGTGTACCATTTCCAGTCGTATTCGGTATCGGAGGCGGCATGAACACCTACCCAACCCTTACCGGCCTGGATGAATTTCTCGATGGCAGCTTGCTCGGCGTCGTTGAAAACATCACCGGTAGTGTTGATCATGATAATCACGTCGTATTTAGCCAACCACTCGTCGTTTAAGCGCATCGCTTTTTGTTTCAGCTCCACTTTGAAATCGTGTCGGGATGCCAGCTTGTGCATTGCCGGAATGGCGTCGAAACTGCTCTCGTGCTGCCAGCCGGCCGTTTCGGTGATAAGGAGCGCGCTGAACTGTTGGGCGCTCAGGAAGGAACACATCAGCGCGAGGACGCAGGTGCAAATAAGGTTTTTTGAGAAGCTGTGCATGTGGGATCGATTGTTTGTTAACGACGGGTCAAGGTAGGAAAAAAAGTAATCGGGGTCACAGCAAAAAGTACGCTGAAGTCAACAGATCACCAGCAACCGGGGTTAGAGGAATGCTAAACCTTCCGTAATTGTCTACTTCCATCATCCTGGCCGCCATTGCGGTCGTCGTCCTTTTCGCAGCATTGCTGTACTGGATCTTTCGCCCCAAACCGCTGGAGCCGCTGCCCGAGTTCAAGGAAACCTGGCGGGACACCCTCGAAGAAAAAGTCAACTATTACCGTGAACTGGACGACGAAGACAAGAGCCGATTCCGTCAGCGAATGCGGGACTTCCTGCGCAGGGTCGAGATAACGGGTATCGGTACCGAGGTGACCGAAACTGACCGGGTGTACGTAGCGGCGAGCGGCATCATCCCTACCTTCGGTTTTTTGAAGTGGAACCAGTACCCGAAGCTGAACGAGGTTCTGCTGTACAAAACTTCCTTTCGCGAAGGAGACTTCGCTACAACCGGTGCCGACCGCCGCGTTGCCGGCATGGTGGGTGGCGGATTCATGAACGGAAAATTATTGCTTTCGCGGCCGTCCCTCCACCAGGGCTTCGAACATGCGGGCAGAGGCAACACCGGAATCCACGAGTTTGCCCATTTGCTGGATAAAGCCGACGGAGATACCGATGGTATCCCCGCCTATTTTATGGACAATAGTTACGTTCTCCCCTGGTTGGAGATGATCCGCAGCGAAATGGAAGCTATCGAGCGCGGGGAATCCGATATCGACGATTATGCGACCACCAATAAAGCCGAATTCTTCGCCGTAGTAGCCGAGTATTTCTTCAACCGCCCGGCGGCCTTTGCCGAGCATCATCCCAAAATGTTCCGCCTGCTCGAAAAGGTATTCCAGCTGGATATGGACGATGACGGCGTGATTGGCTAAGGCCAATCTTTCAGTTTGAGGTGTTCGTCTGAATCGGGGATGACTTTTCTTAAAGTCTGGTTAAATGTCTGGCATGGAGTATTGCAGGACGTCAGCGTAGTCTAATTTAATGTGAGATTTGAAGACAGGAATCCAGAGGGCAAAGGAAGCGATGGCTTTGTCTGTCGTCTTCGTTGTTTTGCTTTGGAACCCGGTCTCCGCCTAACGTTGATTCAGAACAAATACCCTTTACCTATGCCCCGATTATTAACCCTGCTTTTCTTATCCCTTCTTTGCACCTGCGTTTTCGCCCAAACAGACGCCGGATCAACCGGAATTCCACGCGGCTCCGCGAGTCTGCTCGTCGAATTCGGAGACGGGACCTGGGAGCTTTCACTTTCCAGCAGTACGCGTTTCCAGAAATATCGGTACGTAACCCAGGCGAACTATGACCGGAGACCGGCTGTGTTTAAGAACTATACCATCGTGCCGGGCACCGACCGCTTCGACCTGAGAATGGTCCACGACCTGCTCGATGAACTGAGACGGGAAGGATGGCAAATTACCGCAACCAACTACAACCGCTCTCAGTCGGCAAACGAAATGGGAACCTCTTACCGTGAAAGCATTTTCTATCATTTCTCAGTACCTGTTCTTCCGGAAAATCCGGAAGACGGAAAGGCCGACGACGAAGTCCTCCTTGAGGTGAGCGTAGCCGAGCGCGATAACCTGTTGCTGCGCGGAAGAATGAGCAAGTCGGCCTCAGGGGAGGCGACCCTCGTAATGGAACGAATGACGAACGATGGCTGGAAAGCTTTCTACACCCTCGGCAGCGAGAGTATGCTGACCGATGAACTCGTTCCCCGCATCGAAGAAATAAATGCCTCAAAGGACAAGCTGAGTTTTCGCGTTGCGATGGCCAACGGCAGGTACGATTACCACTTCGACCGGAAAGTGAACGATGAGTATTATTTCACCGGTCTTCGCTTTGAGAGCTCTGAAGTCTGCGGGTTGTTTCAGTACGACCTGAAACTGTCGAACGCCATCGACGCTCAGTTGAACGGGTTTTACCGGCCAGCGTCCTGCGATGCCGCAGAAAAAGCCAAAATCGTATATGGGCGTTATGAAGTGTTGCGGACGAGCCTGAAAGATTTTCAGCCCGGAGCGCAACGTATTGAGCTGAAAAAACCGGAACAAACTATCTTTTATTGATCTTTGGGGGGCAAACATCGGGCCAAAGACTCCGTTAAGGGAACTGGCTGCCGAACAGTAAAGCGTGTCAACCAATACCCCCCCATAATGATCAAGGACCTCCGCCGTAAATTCAATGCTGATTTCACTGAAGCTAATTATACCGCCATGTTGGAATGGCTGAGCAATCAGTACAATCACCGACCTAACTTCCACGTCGCCGAAACGCCGGTGTTCATCCCCGATACGCTGAAACGCGATTTGCTGACTGCCTGTGACGACATCCTTGCGGTCGTTACCCGCGAAGATTTTGCGGAGCGTTCCCGTGCCGCCATCCCTCCCGGAGAATTCGTGCCCGGGCAAAACGAACACCCCCTGTTCATGCAGTTCGACTTTGGGATTTGCGAAGGGGAGGATGGCGGAATTGCTCCGCAGCTGATCGAGTGCCAGGGGTTTCCATCGCTGTACTTTTTCCAGTTTCTGCTCAACCGCAGCTACCGGAAGTTCTATCCGATCCCCGATGATCGTACGTGCCTGTTTGGCGGGATTGACGAAGAAGAATACCTCCGCATTTTTCGGAAAGCCATCCTCGGAGATCACGCTCCGGAAAACGTAATTCTGCTGGAGGTAGACCCCGTAGGCCAGAACACCAGAATTGACTTCATCGTCTGCTGCGCAGAACTTGGCATTGCGGAAGTCTGCATCAGTGACGTAGAGCTCGAGAACGGTAAACTATACCACCGGATCGATGGCGAACGACATGAGGTGAAGCGGATTTACAACCGGGTGATCTTCGATGAGCTCAAACTTCGTACGGACCTGAAGCGCACCTTCAACATGATCGAGGAGGTGGACGTAGAGTGGGCCGGCCACCCGAACTGGTTCTTTCTCTTGAGTAAGTACACCCTGCCGATGATCGACAGCAAGTTTGTGCCCGATACCCGCTTCCTGCATGAAGTGACCGAACTGCCGGACAACCTTGAAGATTACGTCCTGAAACCACTTTACAGTTTTGCCGGGGCCGGAGTAGACCTGCACCCCACGGCTCAAAAAATCGCCGCCATTGAGCAGCCTGAGCACTTCATCCTGCAGAAAAAAGTGAATTACCTGCCATTGGTAGAAACCCTGGATGACCCGGCACGGGTAGAAATCCGGATGATGTTCGTCTGGCCCGAAGACGAAGAACGGCCCCGTCTGGTCAACAATCTCGTTCGTCTCTCGAAGGGAGAAATGATCGGCGTGAAGTACAATAAGGATAAGACCTGGGTGGGAGGCTCCATTGGGTACTTTAAAGCGTAGTAATGCTCCTTCGTTTTCTTCGTCAACTTCTGCACGCCTAGTGTACTGAGGCTAATCCGGTATTGTCATTTACATGGCAAAGCGCCTTTGGGATATAACTCTATCTTGCGTTTTCACCAAAGCAACCGTAAGATGAAGCCCACCAGCCGCCGAAACTTTCTTAAGAAATCATCCCTCTCCGGAGCCGCACTCGTCGCCGGAGGACTATTGTCGGACTGCACGGCGGCCAAACAGGTGCCCGCCCGCGAAGGCGAATACATGGGCGACTACGCCGCCCCGCCCATTCCCGACCTGCGCGCCGCCTTCATCGGCGTAGGCGCCCGGGGTGGCTACCACCTGAAGTTTCTCGCCGGCCTGCCCAATACCCGGGTGGTCGCCATCAGCGACCTGTACGAAGACAATGTGATGAAATGGAAAAAGGTCGCCGAAGAGGTAGGGAAGGGGACCCGCCATCAGGAAATAGAGACCTACTACGGTGGTGAAAACCGCTGGAAAGCGATGCTGGCCGAAGTGAAGCCCGACGTTGTCTTCATCGCCACCAACTGGGCCAACCATGCCCCGATGGCGATTGCGGCGATGGAAGGCGGTGCCCATGCATTCGTTGAAGTTCCCATCGCGGTAACCATCGATGAAATGTGGGCAATGGTGAATACCTCCGAGCGGACCCGTAAGCACTGCATGATGATGGAAAACGTGAACTACAGCCGCGACGAGCTGATGTTCCTCAACATGGTTAGACAGGGCGTGATCGGAGAGCCGCTGCACGCCGAGGCGGCTTACATCCACGAACTACGGTTCCAGATGGAAGAGCAGGAGCGGGGCACCGGATCCTGGCGAACCCATCATTACGCCAACCGCAACGGAAACCTGTACCCAACCCACGGCCTCGGGCCCGTGGCGCAGTACATGAACATTGGCCGGACCGACGATAACTTTCAGAGCATTGTGTCTTATTCCACCCCGGCCCGTGGACGCCAGCTGTACGCGGAAAAAAATTACGCAGCCGACCACAAATGGAACAAACTCGATTACAAAGGCGGCGACCTCAATACCTCCATCATCAAAACGGCGCTCGGCCGGACGATCATGGTGCAGTGGGATGAAACCAGCCCCCGCCCGTACAGCCGACACAACCTTATTCAGGGGACAAGAGGCTGCCTGGCCGGCTTCCCGACCCGTGTTGCGCTCGAAGGCGGGGTGCCGGGTGCCACCGATAGCCACCACAGCTGGGCGCAGGGCGAGCAACTCGCCGAATTGCGCGACAAATACGATCATCCGCTTTACAAACGACTCGTCGCGGCAGCCGAAGGATCAGGACACGGTGGCATGGATGGCATCATGATGTACCGGATCGTAGAGTGCCTGCAAAAAGGATTGCCGCTCGACCAAAACGTGTACGAAGGGTGCCTCTGGAGTGCCGTCGCTCCATTGTCGGAAGCTTCGGTTGCTAACGGAGGAGCTCCCCAGGAGTTTCCGGATTTCACCCGGGGCAATTGGCGAAGCACCAGCCCGTTGGCCATCATCGCATAAGTGGGAATCCGGTCCCTGGTAGCCAAAAAACGGATTGTAACAATATCCGGGGCGCGGCCGCAGGTGCAGGGCGGGTAATCAGCACAGGATAAAAAGGAAAATACTGCAAAGCAGTATCCGAATAAGCCTGTGAGAAATTAAATGTTAGAATAGACTAACTTTTATTTTAGGAGAATGTATCTTTGTCGCGAGGGAGTTGCCGGTTGAAAGTTCAACCAGCCCGAGAACCCATTTTTGCACCCGCGTTCGCGCCAAAAAACACATCAATGCGTTTTGTTTTTTTACTCATTCAGCTTTTTCTTTTTAATGTTTTGATTGCTCAGTCGGCAACGATCACAGGTCGGATCATTGACGGAGAAGGCGACACCGTTCCCTTTGCCTCTGTTGGTGTTCCCGCCGAGGGCGTGGGCGTACTGGCGAACGAAGACGGTGATTTCCTTCTGGAGAATCTCCGGGCCGGGCGTGTGGAACTGATTGTTTCGGCACTTGGGTTTGCGCAGCAAACCATATCTGTCGAACTCGCTGCAGACATAACCGAAAGGGTAGAGGTAGTGCTGGTGGCCACGGGAGAAACCATAGAGGAGGTAGTCGTTACCGGTACGATGAAAGCAGTTAGCCGAACCAACAGTCCGGTTCCGGTGGAGGTGTACACCGCAAATTTTTTCCGCTCCAACCCGACGCCGAGCGTATTCGAAAGCCTGCAAACCGTCAATGGTGTCCGGCCACAACTCAACTGTGCGGTTTGCAATACCGGCGATATTCACATCAACGGTCTTGAAGGCCCGTATACCATGGTACTCATCGACGGTATGCCTATCGTTTCGGGCCTGAGCACGGTTTACGGGCTCACGGGCATTCCGCAAAGCCTGATTGACAGGATTGAAGTAGTGAAAGGGCCCGCATCGACGCTCTACGGATCAGAAGCAGTAGGTGGGCTTATCAACGTAATTACCAAAAATCCGGACAATGCACCAGCGTTCTCTGCTGATGTGATGGCATCTGGCTGGGGCGAACTGAACACCGACCTTGGGTTCAAGGCAACCGTTGGTGGCAAAGCTCATTCTCTGCTGGGCGTCAACTATTTTCGTTACCAAAACCCGATTGACAACAACGGAGACGGTTTTACGGATCTGACACTGCAGGACCGCATCTCCGTCTTCAATAAATGGTCTTTTGACCGCGCGGAGGGTAGGGTGTTTACCATTGCCGGTCGCTATGTATACGAAGATCGCTTTGGCGGGCAGTTAAACTGGGACCGGGCCCTGCATAGGGGAGGAAATGAGGTGTACGGCGAAAGCATTTACACCAACCGCTGGGAGGCATTCGGCACTTACCAGCTCCCCGTCAGGGATAGGGTGATGTTTCAGTTTTCGGCCAATGGCCACGACCAGAATTCGGTCTACGGAGAAACCTTCTACGATGCCACTCAGTATGTTGGCTTCGGTCAGTTGAGTTGGAATAAAACCTTATTTGGCAGCCACGATGTATTGCTCGGCGCTTCTTACCGCTATACCTGGTACGACGATAATACACCGGTGACGGCTGGTTTTGGGGATGACATCGGTACCAACAAACCATCGCTCATTCACCTGCCTGGTGCCTTCCTTCAGGACGAAATTCGTCTTGGCAGCCGCGATGTACTACTCCTCGGCCTGCGGTACGATTACAATTCGCTGCACGGCAGCATCGTTACGCCGCGCCTCAACTACAAATGGAACTCGAAGAGCTCGAAGGATGTGGTACGCCTGAGCATTGGCAACGGCTACCGGGTCGCCAACGTGTTCACCGAAGACCACGCAGCACTCTCGGGAGCGCGTGATGTTATCTTCGAAGACGAACTTCTGCCTGAAACCAGTTGGAACGCAAACCTGAATTACACTAAAAAAATATTTTCGCACAGCGGGACCGTTCTCAGTCTCGATGGGTCGGCCTTCTATACCTACTTCACTAACCGGATTCTGCCGGATTACGAAACGAACCCTAACGCTATCATCTACGCTAACCTCGACGGCTCAGCGGTGTCTCGTGGCTTCAGTTTAAGCTCCGATGTGAGCTTCCGGAAAGGTACCAACCTCAATGTGGGGCTTACCGTTCAGGATGTCTACACCGACGAGGATGGTGTCAAAGAGCGGCAATTACTGACCGAGTCGGTCTCCGGCGTATGGCGTTTGAGTGTTCCTCTGCTTCGCTACCAAATGAAGATTGATTATACGGGCAACGTCTACGGCCCGATGGACCTGCCGCTACTCGGCGAACTGGATGAGCGCCCGGCTCAATCGCCATGGTTCTCGACTCAGAATCTGCAACTCTCTAAGACTTTCCTCAATGGCATGGAGATGTACGGAGGGGTGAAAAACCTGCTGAATTATACGCCTCCGGCGAACAGTATCGCCCGGGCCTTCGATCCTTTTGACCGTGAGGTCGAATTCGACGCTGAGGGCCAGGCGTTGGCTACGCCCGGTAACCCGCAGGCGCTCACGTTCGACCCCACGTACGTTTATGCTTCCAACCAGGGACGCAGGTTTTTCGTTGGCTGGCGCTGGGCGCTGAAGTAGCCCCGGCCGATGCACTCTCCGGGCGCGATTTTACACAGTAGATTGTTAGAGTTCGGTCCTCAAAACACGTATCGTCTGTGCGCAAAGAGCTACTTCCAAATGTTTTTCCTCGTTAGATTATTTGGGGGTACCGCAGATGGCTTTCTGCTTTCTGAACTTCGAAGGTGACATTAATCGAAGATTCCATATGCTGTGGTTGTCGAACTACAAACTCGCTGCTGCAGGCAGCTCCTGCCGCTCGCACGCGGAGCATGCTTCGACCAGACTTACTCTTGCTCCGTTCCCGGCCGCGCGGCAATCATCACGTCTGGTTCTTCCATTAACCGCAGCGCTTCGAGTACCACAGGGTCTTCTTCGTTGAGGACCTGAAAGAAAGCAGAGTTGTCGAACAACTGACGCGCCAACCGGGCGCGGAAGAACAGGGCGAGCTCTGGGCGGAGGCGGGCCGGCAGGGGGCCGATCCCCTCGTCGTAATCCTGAAGTGCGCGCTTGGTTAGTTCGGGGATGACGTCATCCAGTTGCAGGCGGTAACCGGCAAGAAAGTCTTCCAGAGTTTCGTACTGCTTGAGAGATGGGTTCTCCCGGATGTACTGGAACAGGTAAGCCGGAACCTGCTGCCGGAGACGAAGGAAAGTCTCGTTGTTGAGGGAAGTATCGAGCGGGACGAAGTAATCGGGCGTGATGCCTCCACCACCAAAGACGGCGTGGCCGGAGTTGGTGTAGTAAATTTCTGAACTATCCTGAACTGCTTCAGAGCCGCCGGTTAGTTCTCCGTTATTGAACCGCCGGTTGAGGTCGGAGCGGTAGTCGTCTTCTCCATCTTCATAAGAGCGTTGGATACTGCGCCCTGAGGGCGTATAGTAGCGCGCAACCGTTAGCCGGAGAGCTGAGCCATCGCTGAGTGGGTATTGTTCCTGCACCAAACCTTTACCGAAACTACGGCGGCCGACAACAATGCCGCGGTCCCGGTCCTGAACTGCTCCTGCAATGATTTCACTGGCGCTGGCGGAGCCTTCGTCAATCAAAACAGCAACGTTCTGAATGTTGTAGAACGCGCGGCCGTTGGTTTTGTATTCCACCCGGCGGGAGTTGCGTCCTTCGGTGTACACCAGCAGTTGCCCTTTCTGAGGAAACAACTGACTGAGGATCTTGGTGGCCTGCTGGAGGTAGCCCCCGGGGTTGTCGCGCAGGTCAATGACGAGGTTGCGGGTACCGCCGTTCTCCATATTTTCTTCCAGAGCTTTCACGAATTCATCGTAGGTCGTTGCGCTGAAGCGGTTGATTTTGACGTAGCTGGTAGATTCGTTGAGGTTGTAAGCGGCGTCTACGCTGTATACGGGAATTGGCCCGCGGGTGATGTTGAATCCGATCAGTTCGGGCTCGCCGGGGCGGCGCACGGTGATGTTTACGTCGGTATTGCTGACGCCCCGCATCAGACTGGCGGGGTCGATGCCGTGCTCGTTCACGCCCGTTACGAGGCTGTCCTCCACCATGAGGATCTGATCTCCGGACTGAAGGCCGGCCACGGAACTTGGTCCGTCGGGCAAAACGGATACCACGGTTATGGTGTCGTCGACAACCAGAAATTCAATGCCTATCCCTTCAAAGTTTCCCTCCATGGATTCAGTAAGGGCCAGCAACTCATCCGCCGGGATGTAGCTGCTGTGCGGATCCAGTTCGGAGAGTACTGCCTCGATGGCTACCTCGTGGAGGTTGTCGGTGTCAGCATCATCAACATAACGGGCTTCGATGAAACGAAGCAGTTCTTCCACGCGTCCTCCTCCGGAGGAATCCGTGCCGGTAGCGATCAGGGGAGCACTGCTTTGCAAGCGGTAACCGATAAACAAGCCGATCGCGAGCGTAAGGGCGAAGAGCAGCGGGGTCCAGATGTTGGTAGGTTTTGCCATGGGGGAAGGGTTGGCGCGAAGGTAGGGAAATTGTATATTAGTCTTTTGTCGGCGGGGCGGCGGCTGAGCGAGGCCTGCACTTCAACCAAACCAGGTACCTGCGCGCCGCGCCCGGATAGAGGAACGCTTCACCCGCAAGAGTGTTGGATTTTGAAGCATAACTTTACCATAACACAGCCCGAGACCCAAAAATACTATGTTTGCATAGTGATCAACCCATTGCTTTATGAGAAACCTGATTTACTTGCTCTTGATGGGGCTGTTTTGCCTGACTACCGTTTCCTGCGGACCTAAAGTACAAACCCTGGTGGACCAGGGGAACTACGATGAAACCATTCAGGTGGCCAAACGAAAACTTGTCGGAGAACGGAACAAAAGCCCAAAATACGTGGCTGCCTTAGAAACGGCCTTCAACAAAGCTAACGACGAAGACCTCACCAGGGCACGCCGTATAGAAACCAGCGGAAACCCAGATTGGAAGCAGATTCATAGCTATTACCGAAGCATAAGAAACCGGGCCGACGAAGTGAGGCCCCTCACGCCGCTGATAGATAAGGATGGCCATCAGGCCGTGTTGCGGTTCGTGGAAGTCAACAGCCAGTTGAACGATGCAGCGGGCAAAGCCGCTGAGCAAATGTACCTCGAAGGCGAGCGGCTACTCGAACTCGGCCGGCAGGGCGATAAAGCCGCCGCGCGCGAAGCCTACGAGACTTTTGAGGGCATTGCGTACTACCGCCAGGGCTACAAAGGCGCCAACCTCTACATGACTGAAGCCGAAGAGCTGGGCATGCTCTACATCACCGTCGAGATGCGCAACGAAAGCGGAGCCTACCTTCCTGCCGGTTTCGAAGAAGCTCTTTTCCGCATCAACGCCGTAAATATGGAGGACCGTTGGCGGAAATTCGAAACCACCCGCAAACCCGACCGGCAGTACGATTACGTAGCCCGGATCATCATGCGCAACATCGATGTGAGCCCCGAGCGCAGCAGCGAACGGCAGTACACCGACGAAAAAGAAATAACGGACGGCACTGAGTACGTGCTCGACGAAAATGGCAACGTCGCAAAAGACAGTCTGGGCAATGACATTACCCAACCCAAAGAAGTAATTGTCCGCGCCGATGTGATCGAGGTGCTGCAAACTAAAGTGGCGTCCGTAACTGCCGGCTTCGAGCTTTACGACGTTCGCAACCGCCGCATAGTCGATCAGGGAGAACTGACCGCTCAGGCAAATTTCGAAAACTACGCTTCGACTTTTCAGGGAGACCGCCGTGCACTCAGCTCCGCTTCGGCCCGAAACATCGGTAACCGCCCGGTGGAATTCCCCTCCAACGAACAACTCATCCTCGATGCCGCAGAAGTGCTCAAGGATGTCCTGAGCGAGCAAATTGCAACCAGCTATAAACTGATTTAGCTTTGCGTAAGGCCGGGTAGAATGTAGTGCGTGGAATGTAGTAGGTAGTGCTGTGCGGATATCCGGTTCAGCAGCACTACCTAATCAGGCAATCGGACGAGTCAGAGTTAAACAACATGGTCGTTATGATCGTAGCCTCCAACGTGTGGCAGCCACTACCAACTACCTTCTACACTCTACCCACTACCTACTACCGAGCGTCCACTTTTCGGTAAGCCTCCATCACAGCCAGTTCTCCTGCTTTACCGTCCATGCTGTTTCCGTGTTCCATTCCGTAGATGCCAGTAAAGCCTTTGCTGTGAATGTGCGCAAGTACACGTTCGTAATTGATTTCCCCCGTTGTTGGTTCTTTGCGGCCGGGATTGTCGCCGATCTGGTAATAAGCGATCTCGTCCCACGCAGCATCGATATTGGGGATCAGGTTGCCTTCCTGAATTTGCTGGTGGTAGATATCGAACAGAATTTTACAGGCCGGACTGTCGACAGCCTTACACAAAGCGTAAGCCTGCGCCGCCTTGGTCAGGAAAAGGCCGGGGTGGTTGCGGTAATTCAGGGGCTCGAGTACGATGGTGAGGCCGTGCGGCTCCAGAATGGCAGCACCCTGTTTAAGGGTTTCCATAACGTTGGCGAATTGGTAAAAGGGTTCGAGGCGCAGGTCGGTGAAGCCGGGGACGACAGTCATCCATTTGGCGTTGCAGCGTTTGGCAACCTCGACGGAGTCGCGGATGCTTTGCAGGAATTCTTCGCGGTGAATACCGGCGCCGAGCACGAGGGTAGGTTCTTTCCAGTTGATTTTGTTAGCCACGAACACGCCCATTCGCATGTTGTTTTTGGCGAGCAGATCTCCGATTTGAGCTTGTAGTTCCGGCGTCCGGTTGAGCATGCCGTTGTCTTCCCAGGCCGTAAAGCCCTGGTCGGCGGCCCACTGAATCTGATCAAGGATGTCTGCTCCTGCGTGCGCCTTAAACATGCCTGCGTGCGGAGCAAAGGCCAGTTTGAAGGGCTCGGCAGCAGGTGCCGTGGAAGGTTTAGGAGCATTGGCTGTCGTAGCACAAGCGGAGACCTCTGCTGCCAGGAGAGGTAGGGCGGCGGTAAGGCGGAGGGCGTTTCGACGTTGCATGATTTTTTATTGATCAAGATAAGCAATTGCTGTTCGGCAGCCTTCAGGCTGCGCTTTTTCCGGGCTTTAGCCCGTAGGGTGTTCTTACCGGTCAGATCACGCTGAGGCATGATGAACAGTACTCTAAATGGGTGTTGAAAAACATCAAGACTTCGTAAACCTGAAAATGATGATCTCCCGCCCCGGCCTCACCCTCCCGGGCAATGGCTTATCTTTGCCTGATCGAAAGAGAGCGCTCTCAACCATTCAATCGGAAATAAAAACTGTCTCAGAACTATGAAGATACTAAGTCGAATCTGTTCACTGCTTGTTCTTACAGGCTTGTTTCTCTCCTGCGGAGAAGAAGTAAATCCCAACTTTCAGGAAGAAGTAGCCCAGCCGGAGTTTTACCACCGCTCGGTGAAGAAACTGACCGATGTGATCGTTCACGACATCTTCAGCCCGCCGCAGGCGGGCCGTATTTACGCTTACTCCAGCATCGCGGGCTACGAAGCGTTCGCTGCCGGAGACCCAGGCCTGAATACCCTCGCTGGTCAGATTCCTCACCTCCAGCCGTTACCTCAGCCCGCAGATGTGTCGGGCGATGTTGAGATCGCTTACCCCATCGCCGCCGTCGCTGCCCAACTCAAAGTTGGCAAGAGCCTCATCTTCAGCGAAGAAAAGATCGAAGCTTTCGAGGACGAGATCTTCAAAGAATTCGCCGCCATCAAAGTCCCGGCCGCCACCCTGCAGGCTTCCATCGATTACGGCCACGCTGTGGCCGATCACGTCATTAAATGGTACGACGGCGATACCTACAAGCAGTCGCGTACCTTCCCCAAGTATTCGATTTCCGCCGATCCCAGCAAGTGGCAACCTACTCCTCCGGATTATATGGATGGCATCGAGCCCAGCTGGTCCAAAATCCGCCCTTTCGCCCTCGATCGCTCCGATCAGTTCAAGCCGCTTCCCCCAACCAAATACAGCGAAGAGAAGGGGAGTGACTGGTGGACTGAAGTCGAGGAAGTCTACAACGCACTCAAAACTGAAGATGATTCAGAACGGGAAGAGCGAACCGCAATCGCCCAGTTTTGGGACTGTAACCCTTACGTGAGCCACCACGTAGGCCACGTAATGTTTGCCACTAAGAAGATTACGCCTGGTGGCCACTGGATCAATATCGCCGCTATCGCTGCCCGTAAAGCCGGTGCTGATTTTAAAACCACCACCCACGCCTACGCAATGACCAGTATGGCGATGCACGATGGCTTTATCAGTTGCTGGGATGAGAAGTACCGCTCGAGCCTTGTTCGTCCGGAAACCTTCATCAACCGTCACCTCGACGAAGACTGGCGCCCGCTGCTCCAAACACCTCCCTTCCCCGAGCACACCTCAGGGCACAGTGTCGTGAGCCGCGCCTGCGCCGTCGTCCTGACCGACATCTTTGGTGATGACTTCGCCTTCACTGATGACTCTGAAGTAGAGTACGACCTGCCGGAGCGCAGTTACAACAGTTTCCTGGAGGCTAGTGAGGAAGCCGCCCTCAGCCGACTGTACGGTGGCATTCATTACCGCCCTGCTATCGATTACGGCGTAACGCAGGGAGAAGCTGTCGGCAAACACCTGCTCAGCCGGGTACAGCCACGGGCAAACCTGACCAAAAAGAAGTAACCGCCTTTTATTCTCCCGAAACTTCAGGCTGTGCAGCAGTATGTGGTTGCCTGATTATACGATAGTGACCTCTGTATGAATACAATCCTGATGATTCTCGGCCAGGTGATTATCTATGGCTTGCTGCTCTTATTCGATGAGTATGCAGGGTTTATGCTGGCAGTCATTCTGGGAAGCATAGCCTTTTTTGTGTGGCTTATCAGTTACATCGTGGAATGGATTCAGCCGAGCCGGGTAACCCATAACTATTATGGTTTTGTATTGTCCTGCTGGGTAGGCCCACTAATTGCGTTGCTGGGCTTTATAGCGCTGAGAGGGGAGGTAGGCTGGTTATCCTGAACAGAATTTGCGGATTGTATCGTGCCAAAAGAACAAGTGCCCTGCCGAGATAATCGACAGGGCACCGGCATGTAGGGAAAGATCAATCGAATAACACAAGCATGGAATTGGTTTCGTTACCGTTGACAGGCTTGTGGTTCGCTTCTAAGCCCTGAGTCCTTTGATCTTATTGTCCGATCGGAAGGCGGACACCAGCGTTGATGCCGATGGAATTCCATTTAGCCTTTACATCGTTACCTTCCTCCTCATTTAAGGAGCTGAGACCAAGCATGTAACGCGCCTCAACGAAGAAATTTTTCGCAAAAGTGACACCGCCAACGCCCGCGAGGCTGAGGTAAGTTCGGTTGAAACCGTCTTCGTCATCAAATTCGATGTCTTCCTTTACACCACCAAATTCAGATGTACCACTGAGGGCATATCCGAGGACGGGGCCGGCTCCGATGTAAACACCGATGGACTCATTGTCTACGAGTTGGTATTTAGCCAGGACGCCCAGGTCGATGTAGTTGATGGTCGCTTCGCTGTCCAGGTCTGGGCCGAAAAAGTCTTCGGAATACTTGTAGCCCCGGCCCAGGTAGCTTACTTCGGGGGAGAGGAGGAGGCGGTCTGCTACCGGTAGGTCGAAAAATGCGCCAAACATGAGCTTGACTTTGGCGTCGTAAGTAATGGAAATACCATCGGATTCGAACTTGAGGCTGGAGGAGTTGGCGCCAGCTCGGAGGCCGATGCTTTGCGCTGAAAGGCTGCCTAAAGTGCAGGCGAGCGCGAAAAAGAGGATGGAGAGGATACGCATTTGTTTGGGTTTTAAGGCGTTTAAATATGGTGCTAAATTATAGCAATTCTGGCGTATGTCCAAACTAATCTTCAGGGATAACTTTTAATTAGTAATTTGCCCACGTCTGCCTCCCTGTGTCCGGAACCGGATTGGTGTCAGGGTGAAAGAAACAACGTTAAGCAACACAGCGAACAGATTAAGTCGTATAGATGAAAAATGATTTGATAACAAGGTTAACAACGGTCCTTGCCGGCACCCTTGAGTTAGATGGCGGAGCCATGTTTGGTGTCGTCCCTCAATCGGTATGGAGCAAGGCATACCCACCGGAGCCGGGAACCAACCGCTGTACCTGGGCCATGCGGTGTCTGTTGATAGAGACAGGTGATGGCCGTAAAATACTGGTAGACACCGGAATCGGGGAAAAAGACGACGAGCGTTTCCGCAAGCATTTTAATCCGAGTGTACCGCAGGTGTTGGCCTCCGGGCTGAAAGAAGCCATGATCCGGCCTGAAGAAATTACCGACGTCCTGTTCACCCATTTACACTTCGACCATGTGGGGGGAGCAAGCTACCTCGACGAAAAGGGGAAGGCGCACCTCACTTTCCCCAACGCAACGCATTGGGTAAGCGGAAAACACTGGAACTGGGCCAATACGCCTAATGCACGCGAAGCCGCCAGTTTTTTACCTTCTAACCTGAACCCTCTGAAGGACAGCGGCAAACTCCGTTTTCTTCCCGATCAGGATTCTGATTTTGAGTGGCTGTCAGGGATTCGCCTGCGGACCGTATATGGCCACACTGAGGCTATGCAGTTGCCCTTGATCGACCTGCCCGACGGGCGCAAACTGGCTTATTGTGCAGACCTGATCCCCAGCGCCGCTCACCTCAGTTTGCCCTGGGTGATGGCTTTCGACGTCCGCCCGCTGAGCACGCTGGAGGAGAAGAAACGGCTGCTCAGAGACGCCCTGGCCGGAGACTGGACGTTACTGCTCGAACACGACGCCAAAGTGGCCGGAGGACGTTTGGCCGAGAATGATCGTGGCCGGCTGACGCTGACGGATACTTTTGATAGTTTCAATTATAAAGGGTAACCGGGCGCGGCCGCAGGTGCACTACAAGGTTGGAAGGAGCCAGGTTGAAGGGGAGAGGAGATCTCCCTCCGCACCGTACCGATTTCCGGGGCTGCAACTTTGCCCGAAAACGTGCACGGCATCCTGCGTCCCCGCCGGATTATTCCCTTCCGCTTCAAACGATTTGTTAGAGCAACTGTTACTTCAACCATGACCACCGAAGATTTCAAGGCCATTGCCGATACCATACCCAAACAACCCGGTGTCTACCGGTTCATCAATTCGGATGATAAGATTATTTACGTGGGTAAAGCGAAGGTTTTGCGCAACCGGGTGGCCAGCTATTTTGGGGAGCGTAAAGACCGTTTGCACCGCACCCGGATTATGGTCCGAAACGCCAGCCGGATCGAATTTACCATCGTAGAGACCGAAGCCGACGCTCTACTGCTGGAAAACGCACTGATCAAAACCCACCAGCCACGCTACAACATCCTGCTCAAAGACGATAAAAGTTACAGCTACATCTGTGTTAAAAACGAGCGCTTCCCCCGGGTGTACGTCACCAGAAATGTGGTCAGAGACGGCAGCAGTTACTTCGGGCCGTATACGAGCATTACCCAGCGCAAAATCATTCTGGGGCTGATTAAAGAACTCTTCCCGCTCCGAACGTGCAACCTCAATCTTTCCGAAAGCAACATCGAAGAAGGTAAGTTTAAAGTCTGCCTCGAGTACCACATCAAAAATTGCGAAGGACCCTGCGTTGGTGAAGAAACGGAGGAAAGCTACAACGCCAAGATAGACCAGATCAAGAATATCCTGAAGGGTAATTTCGCCGAAGTGAAGCGGCACCTGCAGGCAAATATGGAACGCTACGCCGAAGAGATGGAATTCGAAAAAGCGCAGCAGCAAAAAGACAAGCTGAATGCCCTGAAGAACTACCAGAGCAAATCGCAGATTGTCTCCATCACCATCAAAGACGTGGATGTGTTCGGCCTCGCTATCGACGAAAAAGAAGCCTACCTCAACTACATCAAAATCGTGAACGGAAACATCATCAACACCGATACCCGGGAAATTGTGATGAACCTCGACGACGACGCCGAGAGCCTGCTCACCTACGCCATCCCCGCGATGCGCGACCGCTTCAACAGTATCGCCCCGGAGATCATCCTCGACCAGGAAATGGACCTGCCCGGCGTAGACGCAGAGATCGTGGTTCCCAAAATCGGGGATAAAAAACGCCTGCTGGAACTCTCCCAAAAGAACGCCAAATACATGCTGCTGCAGCGCAAAAAGCAGCGCATCAGCCACCAGAACAAACAAACGCCGGCCGAGCGTATTCTCCGGACCCTCCAGTCGGACCTCCAGATGAACGAGTTGCCGATGCACATCGAGTGTTTCGATAACTCCAACATCCAGGGAACCAATCCGGCAAGTGCCTGCGTGGTCTTCAAAAACGCGAAGCCAAGTAAGAAGGACTACCGCCACTACAACATCAAAACCGTAGTGGGGCCGGATGACTTCGCCAGTATGAAGGAAGTCGTTTTTCGCCGCTACCGCCGCTTGCGGGACGAAAACGAGCCCTTCCCGCAGCTGGTCATCATCGACGGTGGTAAAGGTCAGCTGAGCCACTCTATGGAAGCAATCGATGAGCTTGGTCTGCGCGGAAAAATGGTAGTGGTGGGCATCGCCAAACGATTGGAGGAAATCTATTTCCCCGATGATTCCGTTCCGTTGCACATCAATAAGAAATCGGAATCGCTTCGGCTCATCCAGCAGTGCCGTGACGAAGCTCACCGTTTCAGTTTGCGCCATCACCGCAACAAACGGAGCATCGGTATGGTCGGTACCGAACTGCACGAAATCCCCGGCATCGGAGATAAGACGGTGCAGAAACTGATGGCCCACTTCGGTAGCCCCAAGAAAGTCCGTAATGCCCTCGCGTCGGAGATTGCGGAGGTGACGAACCTAAGTACCGCAAAAAAGATCCTCGACTACTACCGGCGGAAGGACATCATTGAGGGCGAGTAATCAAAATCGTACCTTCGCGCCCCGATGAAAATTAATATCCACGGATACGGCAGTATTTCAGCGGCGGGCGGCAGTTCTGCAGCCGCCTGGAAGACTTACGTGCAGGGCACGCCCAGTTGGTCGGTCGACGAACCAACCGGCATGCCGGTTTACAAGATCAAAGAACTCCCCGGCCACAACCAAATCGAGGCCTTCACCGAGCGAACGGACCCCGACCGAACTACCGTTCTCGCGCTCCATGCCGCCGATGAGGCGGTGCAGCAAGCGGGCTGGTTGGGCCAGGATTTCAGCATCATCGTAGGCTGCTCGCGCGGACCAACGGAGAGCTGGGAAGAAGGCTTTGTTCATTACCTCGAGAAGGGGGAGGCGCGCTTGCGCACCTCACCAAAAACGACGCTGGGCAGCATCGGCTTCGCGCTGGCCGACTTCTTCGATACATCGTCGCCGGCGAGTAGCATGAGCATGACCTGTTCGTCGGGGATGCACGCAATCCTGCACGGCATTGCCCTCCTGAAATCGGGCATGGCCGAGCGGGTACTTGTCGGCGGAGCCGAAGCCCCGATCACCGACTTTACGCTGCGCCAGATGGAGGCACTTCGCATCTACGGCAAGGTTCCCGCTACGGGGCAACACGCCTGTCGGCCGTTGTCTGCGCCTCCCTCCGGGATGGTGGTAGGGGAGGGCGCGGCCTTCCTTGCGCTGTCGTTGGAGGATTGCCCGGCAGGTACGGGTACCTGTGTCGAGAACATCGCTTTTACCCGCGAAAGTACCCCGACGCCCACCGGAATAAGTGCTCGAGGTCAGGGATTAGAAAAAGCTATGCATGAGACAGTTGAATCGTATGGATTGCCCGATGCCATTGTGGCACACGCGCCGGGAACCAAACGGGGCGATCAGGCGGAACGGCACGCGATCGGTAGCCTGTACGCCGGGGTTCCGGAGGATGAATGTGTGACCTCCTTCAAGTGGGCGACAGGGCATACCTTCGGAGCCAGCGGTCCGCTGGCCATCACGGCAGCGTTGGAAATGTTGAAGGCGGAAAAGTTTTGCCCGATGCCGTGGCGGGAGGCTCCGGAGGTCGTCCGGGATGTCAAACGAGTGCTGGTAAACGCTACCGGTTTTGGTGGTAATGTGGCAAGTATCATGGTGGCGCGAACGCAGGATGCAAAGTGAGGGTTATAGGAGCGATTCTTTAATCTCTGCACATCGGTACGCCACGGCGGAATCCCCTGGTGAAGCACTGCTAAGTCATTTAACGACGCTTACCTTGCAGCCGAATTTAACAGCCCCAATCAATGCGTTTCTTTACCCTGCTCCTTGTTCTTTTTTATTGCACCTGCGTCCGCGCCCAAACAGCGGATACGTTAAGGGTTTACGATGCCCCAACGGCCACCGTACGCGCCTACGGTGACGGACCACAAGCAAACACAGCCGCTCCCGTCGTCAGGCTTCCGAACTACGAAATTGAACGCTACGATGAATCGTCACTGCTCTCCGGCCTCAACCGCATCCCCGGCGTCCGCTTCGAAGAGCGGGCCACGGCGAGCTACAGAATCGCCATCCGCGGAGCTTCGCTCCGCGCACCCTTCGGTGTCAGAAATACCCAGGTGTACTGGAACGGCATCCCCTACGGCGATCCGGGAGGGGACGTGCCGCTGAATTTTCTGGACGCCAGCAACATCGACCGGGTAGAGGTAATCAAAGGCCCGTCCGGAGGGTTTTACGGCCCCGGAACCGCCGGTACGCTCTTGCTGGAAACGGAATCCATCCGGCAGGAAGGACTGTTCCCATCCCAAAAGAGATACGGAGAAGCCAGCATCACCGCCGGCTCGTTCGGTTACCTGCGGGCAGACCTGACGCTGCAAAAACAGCAGGAAGAAAATACGAACTACAGCCAGTTTCGTGCCGGTTACCAACGAACCGACGGCTACCGCGACCACAGCGCAATGGACCGCCTTACCCTGCAGTACTCTTCGGTGATAGCGGGTAAAAAGCAGGGCGACGAAACCAAACTCCACGCCCTTTACACTAAGCTGGATTACGAACTCCCCGGCGGGCTGACCGCAGAGCAATACGCCGACAACCCGCGCCAGGCACGCCCGGGAAGCGCCGATAAAAATGCCTCGATCCATTACCATAACTTACTGCTTGGCCTGACGAATACGAAGTACCTCGGCCGCTGGAAAGCAGAAACGGCACTCTATACCACCGGCTTTTACTTCGACCATCCCTTCAACTTCGATTACAAACGCGAGGCCAATCTGGGTGCCGGTGGACGGGTAGCACTTCGGCGACTGCTGCGTAATGACCTCGACTTTGCCCTGGGTGTGGAAAGCAAACTCCAGTACCGTACCGGTCAGAATTTCACTAACCCCGACGGAACCCGCCCCGGAGAGCTCAACTTCAGCGACGAGATACTGAGTCAGGAGGGGCTGCTTTTCGGCCAACTGAACTATACCCCCGGAGCGTGGGATTTTCACCTCGGCCTCAGTAGCAGCCAGCTGGATTATACCATCGACCGAACCTTCGACGCCGACGGAAACACCGGCGAAACAGAGTTCAGTGCCAACCGTCCGCTTTCCCTGCGCTTAGCCGCAGGGCGTTCCTTTGATTTTGGCTACCTGTACTTCAGCCGGACCGACGGTTTCAGCCCCCCAACCCTCGATGAATTCCGGACCAACGAAGGAAGCCTCAACGTCAGCCTCGATCCGGAAGTTGGGACGAACTACGAAGTCGGATTCAGAACCAGCATCAGCGATAAGCTCAGTGCTGAGATCAACGTCTTTTATTTTGCCCTTGACGAAGCCATCACCAGTTTCACGGACGAGCGGGGAACCCAGTTGTTCCGGAATTCAGGTAAGACGAAACAACAGGGAGTCGAAATTGCGGCTACGTATCAGGCTCTGAACAGCACGGACCATTCGGTCGATCTGGACTTCTACGGTAGCTACACTTACTACGATTTCACCTACGGCGATTTTCAACAGGGAGATACTGATTTTACCGGCAACGACATCCCCGGCGCAGTGCCGCAAACCATCAACCTGGAAGCGAACCTTAGCCTGAAAAACGGCCTCTACCTGAACCTTTTTCACAATTACACCGATGCTGTTCCGCTGAACGACGCGAACGACGTGTTTGCCGATAGTTTTCATCTGCTGCGCGCAAAAATAGGCTGCACATTCAAAGGCTTTGATGTATTTCTGACGGGGTCCAACCTGCTCGATCAAAAGATGAGCTTTGGCAACGACCTCAATCCTGCCTTCGGCAACCGTTATTACCAACCCGCTCCGGGCCGAAACTTCCAGGCAGGCATCAGGAAAAGCTGGTAGGTTGAAGGCAGCGTACTGAAGGTAGAATGACCATGTCAATATTATTCTTTTTTCTGTACGCTGCATTCTAACTTCACGCCCATGAATCGCAACCAGTTATACTTCTGCCTCTTCCTTCTGTCCGGCTTTTTCCAGACCTGTACGCCGAAAGCCGTTGTTACGGAAGGCATCATTAACAATACCGCCTACATCGGGGCTTACACCCGTGATGAAGGTTGGGTGCACGGAAAGTCAGATGGTATATCTCAGATTACCGTTGATCCGGAGAGTGGCAGGATTTTGTCGAAGCGATCAATTGCCAGTATGGTGAATCCATCCTTTGTTCTGGAATCGGAGAGCGGCGATTATCTCTACGCGATCAGTGAGATGGCCCGCAAGGGCGAGCCGTCCGGTTCCCTGGTTGCGCTCGACATCAACGATGGTTACCGCAAGCTTTCGGAACTGCCAACGGGAGGGAAAGCTTCCTGTCACGTTGAAGTGGACGGAACCGGGAAGATGCTCATGACCACCAACTACCTGGGGGGCGTGGCGATGGCGTTTCTGCAGAAAGATGATGGCACACTCGTCGAGACCGACAAGTTTGTCGTGCCCGAAGGCGTAATGCCGGGCAAACAGCCGCACCTTCATTCTTCCAACTTCTCGCCTTCTAACCGCATCGTTGCGGTAGCGGATCTGGGTCTAGACCGTGTTTGGCTTTTTTACCCGAACCCCGTTACCGGTAAGATCACTCCGCACGCCCAGGGCCACGTACAATTGGCAAGCGGGGCGGGGCCCCGCCACACGGAATGGTCGGCCGACGGGCAATTCCTCTACGTCATCAACGAACTCAACGGTACGGTAAACGTGCTGAGCTACAACGGTGCGGAAGACCGCTTTAACAACATCCAGACGATCTCTACGCTGCCTGAGGGCTTCAGTGGAAAGAACTCCTGTGCCGACATTCACCTTCATCCCAGCGGCAACTTTCTTTACGGTTCGAACCGGGGGCACAACAGCATCGTAGCTTATACCGTAGACAAAAACAGCGGTAAGCTGGAACTGATTGGTCATCATTCCACCGAGGGCGATTTCCCGCGCAACTTCGCCATCGCGCCCTCCGGGAAATTTCTGTACGTTGCCAACCAGAATACCAGCAATATTACCGTACACAGCATCAACCAGAAGAGTGGAAAGCTCAAGTCTTTGGGGCAATCCTTCGACATCGCCACGCCAGTCTGCATTGAGTTTTGAGCAATCGGGTTGTTTTCTGATTTAAGTTGACGTAGCGGTATCTGGCCGCCAGGAATACCCCTGAGAGCAACACGTAGCGTAAACTCTGCGGCGGTCAGTGTAACTTCGCCCCATGATTTTACGCTACCTCGTTCTCTTCGGCGGCATTGTATTGATGATCACAGGCTGCAACAGCCTGGTGAGCCAAAACTTCGGCACTCATCGTTTGCGGACGCTTGATGTCACAGAAGCGGACGCCCAGGCCATCGGTGAGGCAGATTTTATCGAGGTCGCAGGTGCAGTGATGGCTAAGGTGGCCGTTACGACCTCAAAGAAAGATTTCTGGGGCAACACGACCGTTTGTCGCCCGCTGCTCAGTCCCGGACAGCAGCAAAGCCTGAACGCAGGAACCGCCATTGAAACTCAGCTCGTTGTCTGCTTCAAAACCGAAGACCCGGCTTGCCACGAAGATCCTGCCTGCCTTCCGTACTCAGGAACCAGAGCCATCGGCCTGGTCGGTGAACCGCAAGACGCAGAACAACTGCTGGCGCAGTTGGCCCAACATCAGATCAGGCTGAAGTCCCCGGTGGTCTTCCTCCAACTGGGAGAAAAACCAATGGCGTGGTACTGGAATTTGCTGATCTTTGTCGGGGGCATCTGCCTGGCCTTTATTCCGGAGGCGATTCGTCATAACCGCAAAGCATCACCTTGATTCTTTGTCTTTCATTGATACAACTTTTGCAATTAGCGCAAACTCTCTTAAGGGAGATCGCTTCCCCCGGAAGTACAGCCTTGTTATTCACAATCCTTCCTCTAAAAGCGTTCTTCTGTTTACTTTCCCCCCAATCAAAATCAACTATGAAACAGTTTTTACTCTTTTCCCTGGCTCTGACCATTACGCTCTTCTCTGCCTGTGGCGACGACGATGATGTGAGCCCTCTTGTCTTCATCGGGAACCCCGATGGCTGGATGATCGAAACCATAGAGAGCGATTACCAGGCTCAGGCCGACGCTGCCATTGCGGGTGTTACCGACGAAGAGTTTGCGGCCGCCGGCCGCACCCGCGCCGGGGTGGCCGCAGAATACGACTCTTTGGTAGCAATTGTGACCCTGGTTGAACCCTGCGATCAGGACGATGGCCTTTTCTTTTCCGTTGAGGGAGCAACCCAGTTGCTGCGTCGCTTTGAGATTTGCGAAAACGGCGACCTGAACGTCCTCGATGTGTTTCACGCCCGGGCTTATGCACTGAATGCCAGCGCTACAACGATCACCTTCAGGGATGTAACGGGGGCGAACCCGGTAGTGTACGACGTCGATGAACTGAGCGAAAACAACCTTAGTTTTAGCGGAACGCGTATGGTTTCCGATACCATTGTCGGAGACTTTTCCTACGATATTCAGTACAACCTGATCGCGAACTAAAAACCTTCTGAGCTTCTGGGGCGGGCCAAAAGAACCGCGCGCAAGCCGGGAACTCCCGCCCCAGAGGCTCGGGTTGGTTCCAATGTTGCACCGCAGGTGCAATTATACCGGAACCAAAGTGGTTTGGGACTTTATCGCTTGTTATCGCGGCGTCTGGCGGCGTTGCTGAAAACCTTACCTGGCTCAGGCCAGGCGCGGCTTTCAGCGCCTTACCAGCCACCACGCTAACGGCGCGCTAATTGTTCCAAACCACTTCGTTTCCGGTATACCGTCGGGGAACCAAAAACCTTCAGCCGGCAAAAATCGTTTCTTTCCCTTTACCCCGTGCCTTATGAAAGTAGATATTCTTGCCATCGGCGTCCACCCCGACGACGTCGAGCTCAGCTCCTGCGGAACCCTTCTTCGCCACGCCGATCTCGGCTATACCTTTGGCTTGCTCGATCTCACCCGCGGTGAACTCGGAAGCCGTGGTACCGGCGAAATCCGAACCGTAGAAGCGTATAACGCTGCAAAAAAGATGGGCGCGAAATTCCGGGAAAACCTGGACCTGCCCGACGGGTTCATGACCTATAGCGAGGAAAACCTGCGCAAGATCATTACCGTTCTTCGCCGCTGCCAACCGAAGATTGTTCTCGCCAATGCACTTGGCGACCGGCACCCGGACCACGGGCGCGCCGCCAAACTCGTTGCCGACGCCTGTTTTTATAGTGGCCTCGTTAAGATCGAAACCATCGGCGACGACGGCCAGCCTCAGGAGAAATGGCGCCCCGATGCTGTTTATCACTACATCCAGGACCGCAACCGGAAGCCTGATTTTGTGGTCGATATTTCGGCTTATATCTCTAAGAAAATGGAGTGTATCCGCTGCTACCGCTCTCAATTCGACGATCACGAATCCAACGAGTACAGCGCGGAGGTGAAGACACCAATAAGCGGGAAAGACTTCATGGCTTTCATTGAAGCGAAAGGGCGCAGTTTAGGCCGCGAAGCCGGCTATGAATTCGCCGAGGGATTCGAAACCGCCCGGTATCCGGGCGTAAGCGATCTTTTTGACCTGAAGTAAAGTCGTGCCAGGAGGCGATCCTTCGTACACCGTCAGAAAACCATCCGTTCAACTCTCTTTGCACCCGCGTCCGCGCCAGACAATCACACGTTGCCGGTATTGCGCAAAGCCATCACGAGATCGGCGTAAGCCTGCTGCCAGCCCTGCCATCCGTACTCTTCCGCAAAACTGGAATTGTGCCACAGTAACATGAAGTCGCCTCCGAAGGGGCGGACGGCACTGGCCAGGTTTGTCGTGTAGGTGACGGCAGCTTCCGGGCCCAGCCCGAGGTAGTTTTTCAGCGTAACGTCCATCGCCACGAAGGGGTGAACCGTAAGACCGGTTGCTTCTTCTTTTTCGAGATCGTACCAGAAAAACGGCAGGTTGGTACCGGCCCGCCAACCGGCTTCATCGGCGTACCCCATCGTGTAGTCGTGGGTGATTCCCGCGCTCCGCAGGTCGCGATAGGTCGCTGGCAGCCTGAATCGTAAAAAATGCTGGCGGGAATGCCGAACGGCCCGCCCGGTAAGTTTGGCCAGCCTTTCAACTTCTGTACGTAGAATTTCCGGGCTGTCGCTCGCCCGGTAGCTGGGGTGAATACCAACATCGTTCGTTGATGATAGCTCCCTGATCAATGCCTGCTGCGCAGCAGGAAGCGGGTAGGGATTGGGGTCTCTTCGGTCGGTGTTATCGGCCAGGAGCCAAAACCAGATCGGGTTCAGTGCCGCTTCATCAGGGCCCGGGGGCAGGTGCAGGGCATGCAGAATAGCAAGGCTTTGGTAGGGATCGCGCTCCGGCGAAGAGGTGAACCTCTTCCAGGCGCGGGCGGGATGACCGGTCAGCAAATCACGAAAGCCCGCGGCTGCGCCGCGGACGCCACGGTGCTGCCAGGCCCAGAGGATGTCTATGTCGTAGCTCGGTCGAAAGCGCCAGGGGTGGACTTTGGTGGGGGGAAGCTCCGGGAAAACTGTCCGTAGCTTATGGTCCAGAACCGCCGCCCATTCCCGAACGACCGGTCGGTGCAGGTACCCGTTCGTCCTGGCGTGGCTCTCCGCTGCGGGAAACCTGTTGTGAGCATCGGCAGCGAATGGCTGGTATTCCTCGTAGCGCGAGAGGGCGTAAAAGCAGCAGGCCAGGTAATCTGGTATTCCGTCAACCAGAAAAAAAGCGGGAACTCCGTCCTTGGTGCTTACCCGCAAGTCGTTTGTTTCCGGTGCTCCTCCGTGCAGGATCGGGTGCGCCGGCAGGCGTAAGTAGGTTTCGTCTTCGAAATCCACGGAAATTGATACTTTCGCCCCGCTTCCGGCCTTCTTCCAGCGGTCCGGGTCGGTCATCAAACGGAGATCGTAGCCCAGGTCCCGGCTGAGTTCCTTCAGCACGTAGCGCAACCGTGGGTGGCGGTGTCTGCTGAAAACGGGGATGACAGTGGGGGAGGGCATAACGCTAAGGTAGGGGAACTTCCAGTGTTTTTACTATGCCGTTGATGTTTCAATTGCTGTGTATGGTTCCTCCTTCGGGGTGAATGACGGTTACTCTTCGTCAAATTCAATTCGATTGTGTGAAACTTAACCTGTTCCAAATGCAATACTGAGCCGGCTGAAAACATTTAATTAGCTGCCGCCTTCTATAATCCCCAGTCAGAAACACATGAATCGCCAATTACTAAGCTTTTTGCTTTTTATCGCCATTTTATCTACTTCCGTCACCCTTGATGCGCAGCGTCGTAACCGAAAAAACAGTGAGCCGGAGTGGCCGCCTCAACGTGCTTATGGCCGTACCACCCTCGGTAATGCGTTGCAGGACATTTTTCAACGGCATTACGATTTCTGCGGATTCACTAAAGCCGAGGGCAAACGTGATTACACACCACCTACCATCGAACGCTTTTTGGGTAAACGTACCCTGCGCACACGAGTGGAAAAAGCCGATATCAACGGAGGCAATCTGTTGAGTTACATTTTTACCGAAGATGAAACCGGTTACCCGCTGGAGATGATTCGCTACCGCGCAGATCAACTACTGTACAACGAAGCGGATGGAGTAAACCTTTTGCCCGAACCCCGGCCGGGATTTGATGCCTTCCTGCTAACGAAAAACTGTAGTGGTTTCCTCAAAGCAGCGCTGGACGGAGGCCTCAAACCTCCTTATTCCTCCTTCGGAACAGCTCTCGATACCGACAGCCGGCGCAACAGTACCGTGGTGGCAATGGCGGGTAGCTTCGTGAGTCCGCTCAACGAAATCCTGAACGCCAACGATGCCCGGACCACCGAGCTCATGGCGCGCCTCTGGCGCTTCTACCAGGATCACCCCGAATATGCCGGTAAGGCTTATTTCCTCACTCAGTTCGAAGGGGTTAGCCTTAAGCACCTGACGGATGCCGCCGAGGTTGCAAAGTCGGAACAAACCCTTGGTGTCAATGTAGCTATTCCTTTGGCCGGATCGATCAATACCTCCGTGAACCGCTCCCGCACAAGTGATAACACCTTTGGCGGTACCGACTGGGAGACCATCGTTTATACCGATTTTGCGGGCCCTTACCAACGTGACCGCCTCTTTGCCCGCTTGCCTTCTCCCCAGGATATTGAGAATTATTTCCGTAACACGCCCGTGGTAAGTGCTAATGGCCAGCCGATGCCATTACGGGAAGGGGGATCTCACCAGCACTCCGTCAACATCGACGGATTGCCCGCCGGCCTGGCCGGCGCTGGCTGGCGGATTGATAACCTCCGGGGTGGAGCCTACCGGGGCGCTCCTTCTCTTCAGGTAACTTCCCACGGCGATGCCGGTTTATCTTTTTCCGTAGATGGCAATACTTCTCCAGACCTGTTCCCCCAGGACCAGCCCGGAGCCATTGCGAACGTACCGCTTTACTACGAGTTGGTATTGCCCGCCCGTGGCAATTTACCCGCTCTCCGCATTCCAGTCAGCCGCCGACTGCCAACGTCGATGCATCCACTTACGGATATGGCTGGTACACGCTTCGAGCTGCAGCGTAAAAACAACGGGCAGTACGCCTTCCGCTGGTACCTGACCCTTAATGTCAACGATACTGAAAACCCGCTCGATCCAACCGGGAAGTTCGAAGCCATCGAAATCACCGCCGGGTACCCCGACGACCCTGTCGATCTCCGCACGGTAGAAACTACTTTTGATCGTTTCCGCTCTACTATGACTGTCATACTGGAAACCAACTCCACCTGGCCACTTGACGTCATTGATGACCGTAATATGCGGACCCTGCCGTTGAAGCTGCAGACGTGCATGCCGGTGAAGGATGGATATAGCGTATGCCGTCGGCCCATCTCTACGCGCCTGGCGGTGCCCCGGATCCGGACTTATGTGCCGGTTAAGATTGATTAATGCACAGCTCCATGGCAGTTACCCGGCCGCTTTCACCCCCGGTGAGCCGCCGGCAGTAGCGACCTCCGGTAGCGCAGCGCCTATGGCCACCGTACCGCGAGGATGTTTCTTCTGTTCTCCGCCGCAGGCGGAGGCCAGCCGCTGTGGTATCTCTTTGGACTTTGTTACGGGGCCATTTAACCTCCCGTATCAGCAATCCGTCGAAAAACCACTAACCAAATAAGATTTATCCTTCTCCAGATCTTAGTTTTACCCGGAAAGCACCATTCTCTATGTCAATCATAAAAATAAGTAACCTGCAAAAAGCCTACGGCTCAAAATCTGTACTGAGAGGTATAGACCTAAGTGTGGAAGCAGGCCAGATCATCGGTTACATCGGCCCTAACGGTGCGGGTAAGTCGACCACTATCCGCATCCTTGCTGGATTGGACAAAAACTATACTGGTGATGTGGAAGTGCTGGGCTTTGACGTGAAGAAAGACCCAATGGAGGTCAAGCGGCGCATCGGGTATATCCCCGAAGCGGCCGAGATTTACGAGATGCTGACGCCGAAAGAATTCTACGAGCTTGTTGGTGGTCTTCAGGATTTACCGTGGGAAACCACCCAAAAGCGCGCCAGCCGCCTTCAGGAATACCTTGACCTGAAGTACAGCCCCGACCAGCGCATCGACACCTTCAGCAAGGGGATGAAACAAAAAGTGCTGCTCATCAGTGGCCTCTTGCACGATCCCGACCTGATCTTCCTTGATGAACCCCTGGCTGGCCTCGATGCCAACTCCGTCATCCGGGTGAAGGATTTACTGCAACAGCTTACCGAACGTGGGAAGACCATTTTTTACAGCTCCCACATCATGGAAGTGGTGGAAAAGATCAGCGACCGCATCATCCTGCTCAACGACGGCAAGATCGCTGCCAACGGCACCTTTGCCGAAATCAACGCCCAGGCTCACAGCGGTAGCCTCGAGACCCTATTCTCTCAACTGACGGGCGGCTCCGCAGCCAGAACCGACTTTGACTTCACTGCTGATGAATAAGCTGTTCCTCTGGCTGGTAAGCCTGTTCAACCCCGTCTGGCGTAGTATCGGTGCCGATCCTAAAGCCATCTACCTCATACTAAAGGCCAAACTCCTGATGGACGATCGGGGTGGCATGATGATGGGCCAGCGCCAGAAGCGCAAGAAGGGGATGGAGTATATGACTTTCATCTTCATCGGCATCTTCGGGTTGTGTTTGGTCGGGCTTTTTATGATTACGGAGCATTATGCGACTGCCGTCGGGTTAGGATTCAGTATGTGGGTTGCGTTCATTGGTATGATGCTGATTACTGAAATGAGCGAAAACCTTTTCGATCAACGTGACCTCTACGTATTGCTCAGCCGACCAATCAACGATTTTACCCTGAGCATCAGCCGGATACTTCACATTGCGGTGTTTGCCGGAAAATTTGGCCTCTGCCTTGGTTTGCCGACCCTGGTCTACCTCGCCGTTTTCGCCGGAGCCTGGCCCGCTTTCGTGTACTTTCTCCTCTCCATATTGACCATCGTTATCACCATGACGGGGACCCTTGTATTCTACCTGCTCCTGCTCCGTCATGTTGATTCAGCGAAGCTGAAGAAAATCGTTGGTTATTTTCAGATAGTGGCAACCTTCTTCTTTTTCATTGCCTACCAGTTGCCCAGCCTGATTGGCGACGTAAAGGTTCTGCAGAACATCGTAGTGGTGGGCAAACCGTTAGGGTTTACGTTTCCCGGGCTCTGGCTTGGTGGCTTGTACGAAGCGATGACAACAACGACGGCCAGTCCGTTGGCCTACGCACAGGGGCTTCTGGCCCTGATCGCCGCAGGTACAGGATTGTGGTTTTACATAAGGCAAAGCAGAGGCTACGCCGACCGTTTGCTGCAACTGCGCGTGGCAGGAGCAGAAAACGCTGCTGAACCGCAAGGCACAACGAGCACTTCCGGTAGCAAATCTCCTGTCCGTGATTTTCTGGCGGGCTGGCTGACCCGGCCGAATCAGGAACGGGTGTCGTTCCGTTTTCACTGGAACGTGATGCTGCGGGATATGGGCTTCAAGCAGCGCACTTACCCTTCTTTGGTTTATCTGCCGGTCATCCTCGTTATCACCATTTTCAGGGACGCATTTATGGGAGAGGAAGAATTTTCGTTGGGCGACGGAATGATGCTGATGCTGCTCTATTTTCTATTGTGGATATTGCTCATCCCTCTGGGCCAAACGAAGTACAGCGAAAATTACCGGTCAAGTTGGATATTTGAGGCAACGGCCAACCCATACCCCAACCGAATCTATTACGGCCAGTTCATGGCGGTTCTGGGCATGTTCTATCTCCCGATGGCCCTGCTGATTTACACCGCTGTTCTGATCTATTGGGGCCCTTCTCACTGGATCGACATCCTTCTGGCGATGGGCACTACGCTTCTATTTACCCTGGTCTATAACCAGACGGACAAGGACGCTCCTTTCTCCCGTTCGAAGGAAGACGCCAAATTCGGGAATATCGGACCTTTTTTACTGGTAGCCTTTCTGGGGAGTATCTTTGGTTTCGGGCACTGGGCGCTGCAACTTTTTCCTTACGTCCTGATGGCGGCTACAGTAGTGGTATGGTGTGTTTTGCTGGGTTGGATATGGTATTTGCGCAGAGATACAAACGGGGGCGCGGCCGCAGGTACATGGTGAGGTTAGAGGCATAGTTGTGCACCGGCCCGGGGCCAGGATCTTTGGCCGGGATGCCATTCGCAGGCACTCGGCTCAAATATTCCTGATACCTTTTGTGTAATGTTGAACAACGGATCATCCAGTACCTAAAACACCCCACATGCGCTCACTACTTACCTTGCTTTTCATATCCGCACTTTGCACCTGCGCCCTCGCCCAGAAAACCATCAGCGGTTGCGTGGTCGGGGAGGACAACGAACAACTTATTGGTGTATCAGTCTACGTCAATGGTTCTGCCGATGGGGCGGCGACGGGCCTAGACGGTTGCTTCTCCTTTGAGCAAAGAGGAGATTCAGTCGCGTTGAAACTTACCTATGTTGGTTACGTGACACAGTACGCTGTTGCATACGCAAACAAGCCGCTGACGATTAAAATGAAACTTTCTCATGACTTGCTTGACGAAGTTGTCGTCATTGGCTACGGTGAGTCCCGCAGAGAATCACCAAGTCGGAAGACAAGATCGGCCGCCGCGCCGTCGACGACCGCCGATTACGCCCCCGTTGCCAGCCCGGATACCTACGAAGTGACTTACGAGCGGGTGGATGGTACATCCGACCTGGCCGCTGCGTCCACTCCCGATATTTCGGCCGGCCAGCTAACCGCCGGTGAAACCAATGACTTCGGCAAATGGGAACTCTGGACCGACATCAGCAAAGAAGACCTCTCCGAGTTTCGTGACATCTGGCAGTTTTACCCGGACAATCGTTACGCAACCCAACTCACTTTCCCGAACGGTCACCCTGCCGTTGACGTTCCGGTCAGGCTTGTCAACCGCTGGGGCCAAACTATTTGGTCGGCCCGTACCGATAACCGTGGCCGCGCCGAACTGTGGGCGGGCATGACCGGCGACAGCCTGACGCCCGCGTCGCAACTCACTCTTGTCGCCGAAGCAAGCGGTAAGACCTACTCCATTCCCGGAGCACAGTTGTTTCAGGATGGCCTTAACACCCTGGAATTGCCCCGGCAGTGCAATCAGCGCACTGAGGTCGACATCGCTTTCGTGGTAGATGCGACCGGAAGTATGGGCGACGAAATCCGCTACCTCAGCAGTGAACTTACCGACGTAATCAACCGCGCTCAGGCAAACCTCCCCGGCGCTGAGCTGAGAACCTCCGCCGTGTTTTACCGGGACAGTTCCGATGTCTACGTAACGATCCATTCCGACTTTACCGAAAAACCTGAGGCAACGGTTGGTTATGTCAAGTCGCAAGCACACGGTGGCGGCGGAGACCACCCCGAAGCGGTAGACGCTGCGCTCCAAACAGCGGTAGATTCGCTGGCGTGGCGCGAAGAAGCTGCCGCCCGTCTTCTGTTCCTGGTGCTCGACGCACCACCGCATCAGGATGAAACCAGTAGAAAAAGATTGCACGAGACCACTCGTCAGGCCGCAGAGAAGGGAATCCGTATCATTCCGGTCGTTTGTTCCGGTATGACCAAAGACGGAGAGTACCTCCTGCGCTCCGTTGCGCTGGCAACCAACGGAACCTACGTTTTTCTGACCGACGACAGCGGGATCGGTGGTAAACACCTGGCACCAACCACGGATAGTTACGAGGTTGAAAAGCTCAACGACCTGATGGTTCGCGTGATCGGTCAGTTCAGCGAGACCGAGTCCTGCGATGACCCCACCGACCTAAGTAGCCTCGAAGAAAACGTTCGTAAAAAAGGCGACTTGAGGCTAAAAGCTTTCCCTAACCCAACCCCGGGACCGGTAACGGTGAAGCTTCCGCGAAGCGAAGGATTATTGTCGGTTATCGATCTGAACGGTAAGTTGTTGCAGCAACTTGAAGTTACCGGCCGCCGACAAGAACTACAGCTGGGCGGCCTGGCGGCAGGTACTTATATACTAAGGTATGAGGACGGTGAAGAGAGTAGGGTAGTACGGATAGTACTGACGCGCTAAAAGCCATGAAAACCGGCTCGCAAAAGAACAATGGTAAAAACTAGCAGATAAATAAAATAATGCTTACCTTTGCGCCCCAATAATAAAATACATTTTCTAATGTTTGCAATCGTAACCATAGCCGGTCAACAGTTCAAAGTAGAGGAAGGTCAGGAGATCTTCGTCCACCGGTTAGAAGCCAAAGCCGGCGATTCCGTCAGCTTCGACGGTGTACACCTCACCTCAGGTGATGCTGGTGTCACCGTTGGCACGCCGAACGTAAAGGGTTGGTCCGTAGGGGCAACCGTCATTGATCACGTGAAAGGCGACAAAGTCGTTGTCTTCAAGAAGAAGCGCCGCAAGGGGTACCGCGTTAAGAACGGTCACCGCCAGCAGTTCACTAAGATCAAAATTGATTCCATCGCAGGCTAGTCACGGCCCGCACTCTTAATTTGTTCCCTTAACGGGGAGCATGAATAATTAACCCACTGACAATTAGCGTTGTCAGTGCCATAAATAAAATACCATGGCACACAAGAAAGGTGTAGGTAGTACCGATAACGGCCGCGACAGTAACAGTAAACGCCTTGGCGTTAAGCTCTTCGGTGGCCAGGTTGCCAAAGCAGGCAACATTATTCTTCGTCAGCGTGGCACCAAGTACCACCCCGGCGAGAACGTTTACATGGGCCGTGATTACACGATCCACGCTAAAGTAGACGGCAACGTTTCTTTCCGTAAGAGCTACCGTAACCGCATGTACGTTTCTATCGTACCTGAGGGAACCGAAGCTCCAGTTGTAGCTAAGCCGGCTCCAAAGGCCAAACCTGCTGCTAAGAAAGCTGCTCCAGCTCCAAAACCTGCTCCGGCTCCAGCTCCCGCTGAAGACACCACCGTGCAGGCTGCTGCTGCTATCCCGGCTGAAAAGCCAGCCGCTCCGGCAAAGAAGAAAGCTTCCGCTAAGATCGAACTGCCATCCGGCAAGAAGATCAAGCAGGACGATCTGAAGGTAGTAGAAGGCATCGGTCCTAAGATCGAAGGTCTGCTGCACGCTATCAACATTAAGACCTGGCGTGAACTCGCCGACGCTCCTGTGGAAACTGTTCAGAAAATGCTCGACGATGCGGGACCCCGTTACCGCATTCACAGCCCGGCAACATGGGCTAAGCAGGCAGGTCTCGCTGCTGACGCTAAGTGGGCCGAACTGGAGAAACTCCAGGACGAACTCGATGGTGGTAAGGAAGTAAAATAATCCGGATTAACCATCCCCTAAGGCAGCCCGGTTGAGCACTCGCTCAGCCGGGCTTTCTTTTGTCTGGTAAGCTGATCCGACAGCAAGCCGGTTTGCCGGCTTGAGGCCTGCGTGGGAAGGAATTTGCAACAATAGAACGCCTGAGGCGTTTGCATAATCGTCACACGTCACCGCCCAAATTCTGGTTGACCCTACAGTTTATTTAAATTGGGAAGTGACTTAGGCTTGTCTAGGGCGGGCCTCAAAGCCTTTGACTTGTCAGGCTTCTGAACGCCGGTGCAAACCGGTTAGTAGGACAAGGGGATTACCGAACCAGGCCAGCTATCCCAACCATGTTCTTTTGAGGAGTCAAACCGCTCCGGGAGGGGCGTGTGGCATTTTTAAAACGATACGTCGCCTGTCACGTCTCTCCTCTCCCGAGGAGAGGGGCCGGGAGGGAGGGAGATTTGTGCATCTCGTTATACCCCGAATCGAACGCTGTCTCAGGCATTTGCTGATAAAAGCGTATCTTTGCACCCGAATTCCGATGAGCGCGCCAAACGAAGGCCCGTGGATTACTGTCGGTCTTAGCGCCAAGCTGGCGTCAACTTTTCTTAAACCTTTGATCCTGAGCGTGTTGTAATCCCGCTGATCTCAAGGTTCTCCCCCTTTTACCAAATGAGTAATAATCGTTCTGGTGGTGGCTCTGGCCGCCCCAACAACCGTCGTAAGAAATCTTCTAACGGCGGAGGCCCCAATCGCGGAGGCGGACAGCGCCGTGGTGGCGGTGGTCGTCGTTCCACCCACGTTTACAAGCCGATTGCGGCTGAACTAATGGTCCATGAGGCCGTCCCGATGAAAAAGGTTGAGTACATCTCCAAGACGGTTTACGCCGACTGGGACCTCAGCCCGAAGCTGAAAATTGCCCTCCGTAATGCGGGTTGGGTTCGTCCTACCCAGATTCAGGAAGAATCTTTTGCCAGCATCGTCGACCTGCGCGACGTGATGGGTATCGCGACTACCGGTACCGGTAAAACCGGTGCTTTCCTGATCCCCATCATCGATGCCCTGCTGAAGGATGAGCCCTTCCAGACGCTCTGCCTGGCGCCCACGCGCGAACTGGCCCTGCAGATCGAGGAAGAGTTCAAAACCCTTTCTAAAGGAACCACCTTCACTTCTATCTGTCTGATTGGTGGACGGAACATCAATACCGACATTCAACGGCTCAAGCGCGACTACGATCTCGTAGTAGCCACTCCCGGCCGTCTCAAAGATTTGCACCAGCAGAAGAAAATTGACCTCAAGCAGGCTTCTGTACTCATCCTCGACGAGTTCGACCGGATGCTGGACATGGGTTTTCAGAAGGACGTTATGTTCCTCGCCGATCAGATGGGCGAGCGCGACCAAACGCTCCTGTTCTCTGCAACCCTGGACAAGACCCAGAAGAAACTCATCGATCACTTCCTTACCGATCCGGTAACGGTTGCTGTCAGCAGTGGCGAAGCCAGTGCTGAGCACATCAACCAAACGGTACGTTACGTCTCCGGAGACGAGAAGTTCGACGTTCTCATCGAGATGATGCAGGAACCAGAGCTGAAACGCGTACTGGTGTTTGCCGAAACCAAGCACCGGGTGAAGAAAGTGACCAAGAAACTGAACCAGGCCGGCATCAAAGCCGACGAAATTCACGGCAACAAAAGCCAGAACTACCGTCAGAAAGCCCTTAAGGCTTTCAAAAGCGGACAGATCAAAGCGCTTTGTGCTACCGACGTAGCGGCCCGCGGCCTCGATATCGATGACATCACCCACGTGATCAACTTCGAAGCTCCGACCGATTACGATGTGTACATTCACCGCGTTGGCCGTACCGGCCGTGCCGGTAAGACCGGAGAGGCGATTACTTTTGTTGATAACTAGAGTCTTGTCAAATAGATTTCTGCACCTCAGGCGCTGGTGGATTTTTGTAGCTGACCAGGCGAACAAATGCTTGCATAGCCTTAACTACGGAAGTATTTGTTCAACGACGTCAGGTACGAAAAGACGCCGCGGATGAGGTGCAAGAATCTGCTTTACAAGGCACTCGTGCACTGACAATCGGGTTCTACCGATCGTTATGTTCCCCCGTTGACTATTAGTCGGCGGGGGAATTTTTTATGGCGCGGGCGCCGGATGCAGAGTAGGTTCCGGGGCAAGGATTTGACTGATAGGTAAAACCCTTGTGCAAATGGTTCGAGGAGGAAGGTACAGGATAGATATGTCGTCCGGAATCCCCTACATTAACCCTGCTAAAACTTCACCTCAATGCTACGCTTCTTTGCCTTGCTCCTCCTGACTTTCTTTTGCACCTGCGTCCGCGCCCAGATAAGCCAGACCGGTGAACTCAAAAAATGGCACAAGGTTACCCTCACCATAGATGGCCCCGAAGCAGAAGAAGAGGGCCGTTTGAATCCTTTTTTGCACTACCGCCTCAACGTCACTTTTCGTCACGATTCGGCGACCTACGTAGTGCCAGGCTACTTCGCCGCCGATGGCAACGCTGCCGAGACCAGCGCCACCAAAGGAAACAAATGGCGTGTACATTTTGCACCGGACCAAACGGGAGTCTGGAGCTACGAAGTCAGCTTCCGCGCCGGGTCCAACGCTGCCGTCTCCGAACTGCCAAATTACGGTGAGCCCGTACGGCCACTCGACGGCATGCGAGGCAAGCTCACCATTGCTCCAACCGATAAAAAAGGACCTGATCTGCGCGGTAAAGGGCGCTTGCTCTTTCACGGCCGCCAGTATCCCGTTTGGGCGGAAACCGGAGAGGTTTTCCTCAAAGCCGGAGCCGATGCACCCGAAAATCTGCTCTCTTACCGCTCCTTCGATGGTACATTTCATGACGATGGCTACGGCGATAATTGGATCAAAGACTGGGCTCCACACCTGAAGGATTGGCAAGCCGGTGACCCCACCTGGCAGGATGGAAAGGGCAAGGAAATTATCGGTGCCGTAAACTACCTGGCGAGCAAGGGAATGAACGCCTTCTCCTTCCTTACCCTGAACATTGCAGGAGACGATAAAAACGTTTTCCCTTACATTAATTACCACGACTACCAGCGCATGGACGTAAGCAAACTCGCGCAATGGGAAATTCTTTTCGAGCACGCCTCGCGAAAGGGAATGTTTCTGCATTTCAAAATGGCTGAAGTAGAAAACCAGTCATTGCTCGACAATGGAGACCTTGGCCCACAGCGTAAACTTTACTACCGCGAACTCATGGCCCGCTTTGGTCATCACCTCGCCCTGAACTGGAACACAGGCGAAGAGAACGGTCGCTGGAACAACAATTATCCACCCGACTGGCAAACGACCACCCAGCGCCTGGCCATGGCCCGCTATTTTTACGAGAACGATCCTTACCGTCACCACGTGGTAATCCATAACGGCCAGAGTTTTTACGACCTGCTCGGTCGTGAGAGCAAGTATTCGGGCTTATCCCTCCAGACCAACCGGGCTGATTTCGCGAACGTTTACCCCGCCATCAGGCGCTGGCTTCGCCTCGCCCAAGAAAACAACGTGAACTGGGCTGTTGCCATCGATGAACCCGGAGATGCGCAGCACAGTCTTGTTCCCGACGCGGATGATCCTGACCACAATCTCGCCCGGCAGAACGCACTGTGGGGTGCCTTCATGGCCGGTGCCTGGGGCATTGAGTGGTACTTCGGGTACAAACACGAGCATTCTGACCTGAGCTGCGAAGACTGGCGCAGCCGCGACGCGATGTGGGACCAGAGCCGGTATGCACTCGAGTTCTTCCGGCAGGCCAACCTTCCTCTCGCGGAGATGGTGCCCGCTAATGACCTCACACCGGATGGGAACGACTGGGTGCTGGCTGGTGGCGGTAAATATGTCGTTTTTATGAAGCAAGGACCTAAGACAGCCACGACTTTGAAGATTGCTGACGGGAATTACAAAATTCAATGGTACAATCCCCGGAAGGGCGAATTTGTAGTGCGTGGGAGTCAATCTGTTACGGGCGGAGAGATGACCGTTACTGCTCCTCCCCGGGAAGTTGAAAAGGACTGGGTTTTGCTGGTAGAATAGAATGAAGGCGGCAGGGATCGTACCTTGTAGGCTCAAAGCGCCTGCGGGCGTCTGAACCAACGACGAAAATGAAGATTTCTCACACCAAGCATACACTGAAAAAACTGGAAACCCTCGCTAAAGAACTGGGCTACAAAGTCCGGTACGAGAAGGGCAATTTCCAATCGGGTTACTGCCTGGTTGAGCACCAGCGGGTAGCTATCGTGAATAAGTTTTTTGATACGGAAGGAAGAATCAATGTCTTACTCGATATCCTGAGTTTTTACCGTCAGAAACCGGACGAAACTGCTCCCGAGCTGGATGATACATCCGCCAAATTATGGAAAGAACTCAAGCCGTTTCTGGGCATCAGGGATGCGGAAGAAGAGTAAACATGAGCCTTTTTTCAAAAGGTTTAATCAACGATTAGTTTCAGCTTTGCACGTTGATACCCTGCGGATTTGAAAGATTTCACCTCCGGGATTTCTTCGCCCTCATGAGGCTGGTTGCCGGTAGTGCGGACTGCTTTTTCACTTCCGCTTTGGATCGAATACAGCAGGTGGTCGCCCCGGTGTTCAACGTTTGAAACGAGGTAGGTGCCCATGACGGTAAAAACACTCTGGTAGACATTGCCGAGGTAATAACCATCGAGAAGGATGGTGTTCTGTTCGTCGCAGACCCAATGATGGGGCCCGTCGGGGCCGCGGGTGATCAGGTAGTCCCGTTTGCCGGCTTCTTTATCTTTGCCGTAGATGATGGTATACGTGTAGGTGCTGTCGTTGACAGGCAAAATGTGTAATTCCATCGGGACGCTTTGCGCGAAACCTTTGGCGTTGTAAATTTCGAGCGTACCGCCCCATTTTCCGGTGAAATCATCAGGGAAAGCTGGCAACGCTTCGGGCTGAGCACCCAGAACAGGAGCGAATACAAACAAAAGACAGAAGAGGCGGAGACGCAGGTGCATGGTACGTTTTTTAGAAAAGCCAAGTTAGGCCATAGCACAGTGTAACCTAAATTTCATCGCCTTTTTCGCGGCGTCTTTTGCGGCCTGACTGCGTTAGGAGAATCCTCATTTAGCTACAGCTAAACTCCGGTTTTCCGCCTTGTCAGCCTCCAAAACCCTCCAGCGCAAAAGATCCACAAACTTAGGTTACACCGTACTGGTTATCGCCGTTTCTAACCGGAAACAATGCGCTGGCGGGGCAAACGAAGTTTGCCTGAACCTGGACTTACTCTTCGAACAGAATAACCCTTGCTGTATCAGCGGGACCAACCAAACGGAGGTTACTCGGTAAGGCGCCGGGGGTGAGGTAGTCTGACAAATCGAACGTAAACGTTTTGAAGGCAATCGCCTGGCAGATGGATGCGCCGTCGGGCAGTTGCCGGTCGAGGATGAAGCGAGCGTTGGTCTGGGTAGGAATGCTTTCGGCTACTGCTCCGTCGGTGACCAGTTCTGCAGTCCAATCGTCGGGGTTGCAGCCGGTGGCGCTCACCTCGATACTCAGGCAGGTTCCCTCGGTTGAAATGTCCGCTAGGGCAAAAGCGTCTCCGGGGTCAAGGCCATCGGTGCTGCTCAGGATTTCGATATAGGGGCCGCAATCGGATACCGGGCGGTTGTCTTCATCGTCGGAGCAAGAGGTTAAAAAGAGAAACAGCAAAAACATAAAAAACAACTTCATCAGGATGGGATTTGATTGTTCAGACGGATCGTTGAAGCATAACGTTGGTCCTGCGGCGGTTTATTCCGAAGAAAAAACAGGCTTTTGCTTCAACAAAAGGACTGTAGTGGTGGAGCTTACATCAAAACACACTTTGCACCTGCGTCAGCGCCTGACCGAAAAGCAATGTTTTGTAATTGTCCTGCAATGAAATACTACTTTACGGGGTAGTTAGATTGTAGCCCGTACCTTCGCCGAAAATTTAGAGTAATGGCTAAGGAAGTAGTGAAAAAACGCAGCAAGATCACCGTCGAAGTGGGCCTCAACGCCGAGCAAATGCCGGTAGAAATGAAATGGGGGGCCACCGATAAGCCCGGCCCGGCGGAGGGCTGTAAGGGAATGCTGCTCAGTTTGTTCAACGAACAAACCAAAGAAACGATGAAGGTCGACCTGTGGACCAAAGAAATGCAGGTCGTGGAAATGGACCGCTTCATGTACCAGACGCTGCGCGGTCTGGCCGATACCTATTTCAAAGCTACGGGCAACAAAGAACTGGCCAATCAGATGCAGCAATTTGTGTTCTATTTCGGTCAGGCTACGGGGGCAATCCCGAAGCAGGGAGATGTATAAGAGCTTGTTCGGGTTTTGCCTTCTGGCTGATTGCTGACAAATTTGATGCTGAACGACGAGCAAGAAACTTGCATAGCCGTAGCTATGGAAGTTTTGAGCGAAGAAGTGCAGCATTAAATTTGGCGCAAGCAAGCCGAAGTGTTAAACCCAAACAAGCTCTTAGAATCATACTACTGGACATTTTTGGTTCCCCCTCCGCTGAGCCTTAGGCGAAGCTTGCTGGAGAGGGCGGAGGGTGAGGTGGAAAAGTGTGTATCACGAGATGCACGGATCCCCCTCTCCCCCGGCCCCTCTCCTCGGGAGAGGGGAGACGTGACAAGCGGCAAGTTCGTGATAGTAGTGCATCTCGCGATACACACGGTGGAAAATCAAAAGATGTCCAATAGTATATCTTAGAATACATTTGTAGATTTAGGGTCCCTTTTAACAACTTTCTAAAATCGGCCCGTTTGTTTTCGATCCTTCGTCAGCCTTATCCGCCGCCCGTTGTTTCGGCGGCAAAAGCATTGCTCGTCAGCGTTGGGCTGGGGGCGTTTGTTGCCCTCTTTTTGATCGTGTTTAAACCCTTCGGGACCGATCGTGCCCCTATCCCGAATCTGAACCTCTTCCTGGGTGGTTACGGATTAGTCATAGCTTTGGTGACCTTTTTCCCGACCTTTTTCTTCCCGCGCATCTGGCCGAAATTGTATACCGACGAACGGTGGACGGTAGGGTGGCAGTTGGTTTTTACATTTTTTACCGTAGCGCTGGGCATCACTGCTTCCTATTTTTACCTTATGTTGACCGGAGGAGAATACCACCTGCGGGATTACCTTTATTTTTTCCGCAACGGGCTGTTGGTTTCCAGTTTCCCGATAGTCATCATTACACTGCTGGATTATATCCGGAAGCTCCGTAAGTACGAGGGGGGAGCCAGGTCCGCAAATATGGCGGAGCGGCCAGCCGTGCCTCCGGCACGGGAGATCGTTACGCTGAGCGACGACCGTGACCGTCCCGAAATCAGCCTCGAAGCCGGACGGATATGGTGCTTGCACAGCGACGGGAACTACGTCGAGGTTTGGTCCCGCAACGATTCCGGCGCGTACGAACGAACATTGATCCGGAATACGCTGGCCAAACTGAGCAAGCAACTGCCTTCCGGCGCCTTTGTTACCTGCCACCGGTCGTGGGTAGTAAATCCGGCTCTGGTTGAGTCCGTGACGGGCAACGCTCAGGGCTATCGTCTGCACCTGACGGATGCGCCCGTTGTAGCGGTTGCGAGGGGCCGTTCGGAGCTCGTTTTAGCGAGGCTGAAGGTTGGTGCCTGACGACACATTTTAGCATTCTGCTGGTAAATACCCGTGCATTTCGTCCCTAAAGGGTGAATTTGAGCCCATTGTCGTGCATTTCGGCCCGGTGTCGTGCACTCCGGCCCAAGACTTAAAAAATGTCGGTTATACCCCTTTGATTTGTAGCATCGCTTCACTCAAACACCCCTGTCATGCGAACTGCTACTACTGCAAATACTACTCCTGTTATTACCAATAAAGTAATCCTGTCGCTCATCATTCTGGCCACTTACTTTGCGGGGCAGTTCGGCTCCGGCTGGCTGTCTCCTCTATATCGCCATTTGCTCGCTGATCAGAGCGACGCGACCCGTAACGTAATTTGGAACGTCCTCTATTACGGTCTGATTCCGCTCATCGCAACGGTGCTGCTGTTCGGTTTCAGGAATACACCTTCCGCGCTTGGGCTGGACAAGGGCCTGGCTAAAGGCTTCAAAGTCGCTTTTCTCGTCACCTTACCAATGCTTATCGGATACGCTGTTTGTTCGGGGTTCACGATCAACATCAGTGCTAACAATTTCTACTACGGTTCGATCTCGGCGCCCATTTTTGAAGAACTGTTCTTCCGGGCTTTCCTTTTTGGTTTGCTGTACCGCTACGCAGGGTGGGGGATGGTGCCCGCAACGATCCTCGATGCATTTGTTTTTGGCGTTATCCACATCAGCCAGGGAGATGACTTTGCCTCTTCGGCTTCCGTTTTTGCCGTTACCTCGGCGGGGGCAGTCTGGTTGAGCTGGATGTACAAAGAGTGGGACTGGAACCTGTGGTTGGTCGTATTCCTGCACGCCTTCATGAACCTGTACTGGATGTTGTTCGATATGGCCGACAACGCTGCTGGTGGCCTTTGGGCCAACGTATTCCGGGTAGCGACGATCGTAGCTTGCGTTGTCTGGACGAATAGACGTATAAAACAGGCGCGGACGCAGGTGCAGGAATCGGAAAAGGCACACGACGTGCTCGCCCCGAAGGCATTTGCCGGAGCAATTTCGTAGATTTTTTGCCTCGTTTGGATTTTTTTGTAATGGGAATGGCCACCCAACCGATTGCATTTTTACCGGGTCAATATCTATTCAGTTTCATTGCCTACCTTCGGGAATCATGTAAATTCTGCCCGGGTCAGAGAGGTGCTTTTTCCCTTTCTCTCCGGCACAAACAAACCACCCGATTCAAATATGGCCTACTTTAAAGATATTCCCCGGATCCGCTTCGAGGGCAAGGAGAGTGATAACCCGTTTGCGTTCAAGTTTTACGACAAGAACAAGGTTGTTGCAGGCAAAACAATGAACGAGCATTTTAAATTCGCGATGGCCTGGTGGCATACGCTGAGAAATACCGGAGGAGACCCCTTCGGGCCCGGAACCGCCCAGTATCCCTGGCTCGGAGATAATGATCCCGTACAGGAGGCCAAAAATGCAGTAGACGCCGGCTTTGAGGTGATGGACAAGCTCGACCTCGACTACTTCTGCTTCCACGACGTAGACCTGCTCGACGAAGCCGGTGCCGACCTGGACACCTACGGCCGTCGCCTGGAAGAAGTAACCGACTACCTGAAACAGAAGATGGAGGCCGAAAACCGCAAGGTGCTCTGGGGTACAGCCAACCTGTTCAGCAACCCACGTTACATGAACGGTGCCAGTACCAACCCTGATTTCGACGTGGTAGCTTACGCCGGTGCACAGCTTAAGAACGCAATCGATGCAACCATCAAGCTCGGGGGCGAAAACTATGTATTCTGGGGCGGCCGCGAAGGCTACATGAGTTTGCTCAATACCGACCTTGGCCGCGAGGTAGACCACATGGCCCGCTTCCTTACCATGGCCCGCGACTACGCGCGGCAGCAGGGCTTTACCGGTACTTTCTTCATCGAGCCCAAGCCGTTCGAGCCGAGCAAGCACCAGTACGATTTCGACTCCGCAACCGTTGCCGGGTTCCTGCGGAAGTACAACCTGATGGATGACTTCAAACTCAACATCGAAGTAAACCACGCCACTCTGGCCCAGCACACCTTCCAGCACGAATTGGCGGTAGCCGTGTCTGAAGGCCTCCTGGGCTCCATCGATGCAAACCGCGGAGACTACCAGAACGGCTGGGATACTGACCAGTTCCCCACCAACGTACCCGAACTTACCGAGGCAATGCTTGTCATCCTCGAAGGAGGAGGCCTTCAGGGCGGAGGAGTGAACTTCGACGCAAAAACGCGCCGCAACTCAACCGATCTGGCCGATATTTTCCACGCCCACATCGGTGGTATGGATGCTTTCGCCCGCGGACTGCTGGCAGCCGATAAGATTCTCTCGAGCAGCAAGTACAAGGAAATGCGTGAAGAACGTTACGAATCCTTCAATGCGGGCAACGGTAAAAAATACGAAACCGGAGAAATGACCCTGGAGGAACTGGCTAAAATCGGCCGTACGCAGGGTGAACCGCAGCAAACATCAGGTCGTCAGGAGCTTTACGAAAACATCCTGACGCAGTACAGTTAATTTCTGAAAGCATAAAGGCCTCAGGCCTTCTGGTGAGAATTCCTGATCTACTCAGCTGAAAAGCCGTCAATCGTTTCCTTCCGGTAATGATTGGCGGCTTTTTGTGTTTGGTCCAAAAAAATCGTAGCTTTCTCCTGTCGATGCTACTGCAACGACCCGATGAATAAGCCGATCATGATAGATTCCGTATCCAATTACTGCCACCGGTGGTGTGAACGCTGCCCGTTCACCAGCCGCTGTAGTCTGGTTGCTTTTAGCGAAGAGCACATGTCGTCTGACCAACGGGAGAGACCCGGTACATTGCCAGCTTCCTTCCCGGCGCTCAGCGGTAAATTCAGCGAATTTCTGGGCCGGCTCGAGCTCAACCTGCAAAAGTATCGCAACAGTTTGTCGGTGATCGGCTACGGGGCCCGCGAAGAGTACCCGCGGCCAACCGGTATGTCGCGCAAAGCGCTGGGAGAACTCAGCATGACGGTAATGTTGGAGCTAAGAGAACTGCGCAAAGGGAAGTGGGTCCCTGATTATCTGAGATCGCCGGATTTCGGACAGGCCGATGTTCAGGCTTTTCGCGAATTGAACTGGTACCTGGGCATTCTTGGCCCCAAATTCCGCAGGGCTGTCCTGGAGAAGCCATATTCCGGCCCGGTCGATCTGGATGCTCACAAGACTGCCCGGCTTACGCACATAATTCTAGCCCGAATGATTGCTGCAATAACGGTTTTGATTGAGGTTCACGGCAGGGAGGCTTACGACGACCTGCGCACCATCCTCGAGGACTGTCTCCGTTTACTCGCTGGCATCCGCTCGCTTTTTCCGGAAGCCTATTTATACCACCGGCCCGGCTTCGATGATCCGGCAGAGCGTGGTTTCCTGAAGGTGTTCTACGAAGAGTGCCCTCCCGTCGACCCGTTCAAGGACGGAACCTGGAGCCCGGGCGGCAGGGCGCCATCGGCATGAAAACCCCGGCGGAGCAGGGAAATTCCTTAGCCTGTCAAGATGAGTAGCAACAATCAGACCGTGTGCAGACGTTAATCCTGCCATGTTCCGTTAATTCGCACCCCGTTTGGGGCGCGGACGCAGGCGCAACAGACGTTTTTTCAGGAGCAAAGTTTGGACTACGGCGGTAGTCGTTTATCTTTGCTTTAAATTTAAACTAAGTATAATGTACGCTCCTAATATTGCCCTCATTCTAGTAGACCTGCAGGTAGACTTTATGCCAACGGGTATGTTGCCCGTAGCCAAAGCAGATACCATCATCCCCGTGGCCAACGCGCTGATGCAGGATTACCGGACCATTATTGCCACTCAAGACTGGCACCCGGGCAATCATGGCTCCTTTGCGGCTAACCACCCCTGGCGAAAACCGGGGCAGGTAATTGAACTCCATGGCCTGCAACAGGTATTGTGGCCCATCCACTGCGTTCAGAATAGCTGGGGAGCTGAGTTTGTCGAAGGTCTCGATACAGACCGGATCACCAAAGTGTTTCAGAAAGGAACGGATCCGGAGATTGACAGCTACAGCGGCTTTTACGATAATGGTCACCGCAAATCCACCGGAATGGCAGAGTGGCTGCGCGAACATGGTATCGACGAGGTACACGTTTTAGGCGTTGCGACAGACTACTGTGTGAAGTTCACCGTTCTGGATGCCATCTCTGAGGGTTTCAGTACCACCTTGCTGAAGAATGCTACCTACGGCGTCGACCTTATGCCCGGTGATGTAGACCGGGCTATCGAAGAAATGAAGGAAGCCGGAGCCCGGATACAGGCGTAGATAAACAATTTAGATGCGAATTATCGGTACTCACCTTTGTCATCAGGTAGAAGGGTAGGGCGGAAGGAATTTGTCTTATGCCAGCGCAGGGATAATGTCTGAATGGAAGATTTGGCTGAATTTTAAGGTTTTTGGCGTTCGTTAACGGTTCGGTAAGCAATCGCCTCTTAAAAGTCAAAACGCGGTTAAACGGTCACGAAATGTTGGAAGCAGGCCCCTGAAGCCCCGTACTTGCAGTCATAATAAATGTCCAACTGCTATGAAATATTCGATCTCACTCTCCGCCGTACTTGTTGTTCTGGTAACCTTGTTTTCGCCAACGGCACAGGCCCAGCGCCCTAACAATCCTTCTACTGCTGAGACGACAACCTCTACTGCCCCTACCCGGGCAACGTCGACCCGGACTACCCGCCCGAGTGCTAACCGTGGTACAACTACCCGCACTTCTACCGCAACCCGTGGAAGCCGTACGAGAACGAGCACGACGCCACGGCCGAATACGAATACCACGCCCAGCCCCAATACGAACAACCCGAACTACTGCCCTCCGGGAGGCAACGCCCGCACCAGCAACGTAAATACCCGAAGCAATGGGCGCAGCGGTTCGATTTTTGGTACCCGTACTAGTGTCCGCCGGTCGGTTCCCAACGCACGGAGCACCAGCAACGCCCGTAACCAGAGCAAGTCTGAGCGCCGTTCGGCCGAGCGTGTGGTAACGAGCTACGATGATGTTTACAATGGTTTCAGTACGAAAGCCGTTGAAGCCGATAAGGCAAAAGCTACCGCCAGCCGAAGCAACCGCGGAGGCAACGGGAAATAACAAGAACAATAATCCCAATTTTCTTTAAGTCATTCCTCTTAGTATTCTTCGGCTCGTTACCTCAGGGTAACGGGCCGTTGTTTTTTGCCGTAGGGGAAATGCTTTGGTGTCTCCGCAGGCATTAACGTTTGCGGCAACGGACTGTAACACGGAGGGAAAGATGTTGGTCACCTCTTTTGACCGGTCAGGCACCAGGGGGGCTGTGAACTGGTTTTCCGGAGCCAACAGGGTAGGGTGAGAGCCACCAACCATATTTGCACCTGCGTCCGCGCCCCGTGAGAGTTTCAGGGGAACTCTGGCGGCGGTACGAAACAAGAATTCTGCCTGATTCTTACTACCTTGAACCAGCGTCAGTTGTATCATTGCGCAAACGACTCTGCATTTGGGGTATTTTCTTTGCTTGATCAGTCCCGCTACTTGTTGGAGAGGGCCGGGAACAGAGAAGGTACTTATGTATTTAAGCAGTGTGATGATTTTATTATTTGCCCGATAAGCTCACCCAACAATGGATACACCTTCCCTCTTTCAGAAACTATGGTCACGAAAAGTACCTCAGTACCTGGGGACCTACCTCGCAGTCGGGTTCGGGTTTCTGCAGTTTCTTGAGTTCATTTCCAGAAGGTTCGACCTGAGCGACTTCTGGGTAGATGCTTATCTGTTACTCTGGCTATGCTTGCTCCCGGCGGTAAGTTTGCTGATATACTACCGCGGGTTACCACAAGGGGGCAAAGGCAAGCATTGGAAAACAGGAATGATTATCGTTAATGTCGTGCTCGGCTTGCTGCTGCTTGCCTTTATTCCCGATCATTCTGATTCTCTTGTGGCTACCGAGACGGTCACCGCAATTGACGAAGCGGGAACACCTACCCAACGAACGATACCTTCCGCTACTACCGTGCAGCGTATTGCAGTATTCGAATTCCTGAACGACAAAGACGATGAAGCTTCAGGCTGGTGGGGAACTGCTTATTCATTGTTACTCACCGATATTCTGCATCAGCGACCCGAAATTCTGGTGAAAAACGTGCGGAGCCTGAACCGCTATTATAGCCTGTACGAAGTGCCGCTTTTCAGCCGGATCAACCTTGCCACCCAGCGTAAAATTGCGGAACGGGCTAATACGGATTACTTCGTCCGGGCAGAATACAAAGCTTCTGAAGATAATTACGAAATCAGTGGCAGCCTCTACCGGACCAGCGACGGTAAGGAGGTGAAGCACCTCGGAACTGCAACCGATGATCCATTTGTAGCAATCGATAACATCAAAGACCAGATATTTGACTTTCTACCTCCTCCGGTAGTATCCGACGATGTAGTGACCAACCTGCCCGCTTCTGCACTCATCACCGACAATGTGCGTGCGCTGGAATTTTTCGCCAAAGGGAATATTGCCTTCAGTACTAACCCGGGCGATCTGCCCCCTTCAGTGGCCCACTTCAGAAAATCGGTGGAAGCTGACCCGAGTTGCGCTCCTTGTCTCTACGAACTGGCCGACAAACTCTACGGCCTCGGAAAAACAGATAGTGCGCTGACCATGATCACTAAGGCGACCAAACTCGCAGAAGTGCTTCCCGAACGGGAGCAGTTTGGCTACAAAAGAGTATTGCTGAATATTTCCGGGCAGTATGAAAACAGCATTCGGCTCACGGAATACGCCAATAAATTGTACCCTTATGAGTATTGGCCGTACAGCGGTTTGGTAGGCTACTGCGAAACCAACTACGGGGTAGATTCGGCCATTGTACTGATGAATAAAGCGGCCATGCTTTCGGACCGGGAGGCTGCACTGAACAAACTCTACGGGTTGTACATGAAGTCTGACCAGTTTGAAGAGGCAGAAGAAGTCATCAGGCAATTGGACGAAAAATACGCCAACAAAGAAGAGACTCAGCGCCGCTATGCCGGTTATTACTTCCGCACAGGGCAAATGGATAAAGCAAGGTCTGTGCTCCAGGATATGATGGCCACAGACCCAACTAATCTGGAACTTTCCACTCAGCTTGCTGAAATGGAAATTAATGCCGGCTATTACGAGAACGCTGGGCGCATAATCAAAGATGTATTCAAACGTGCAACGAACCGGGCAGATTCGACGCAGGCCTGGAATTATCGCGTGAGGATATCCGCTAACAGCGGCCGTATCAGAGACGCACTCAATGATTTGGAAGCTTACGAGAAGTTCATCAGCCAGGAGGCACCCGTAAACGTAATTCTGCTTCAGGATTATAATACGAAGATGGACTATGCCAGCCGGCTAGAAGACCCAGACCCTTTTATCGAAAGAATTAACCGGCAAATAGCCCCGTACCGAAGCGAATACCTTGAAGCATATGAATGTTACGCTTTGATCCTTCGGGTGATGAGAGGAGGTAAACCAGATGGGGTTGAAGATGCCCTTGCTTCATGCCATGACTTACTCGCGGGTATGGGGAATTCTGCGGTTGAATTGGAACACATAGCGAACTTAATCGCAGAGGAGAATTATTCTGCTGTCGCCGACATGATTGATAACCGGTTGGAAAACGGAACAGAGATACTGCAGCCAGAGGTTTACATCAGGATTCAACGACTTGCGGGACGCATGGACCGGGCCGGGGAGTTACTGGACGCCCAGCTTAGAGTGATGCCAAACGACCCCGGTCTTTTGTTAGAAAAAGTAAAGTTGCTGGTGGCTCAGGCGAATATGGAAGAAGCTAAGGCACCATTACAAAGCGTCTTGTCGACCTGGAAAGACGCCGATGAAGATTTTTACCCGCTTCAGGAAGCAAAAACTTTAGCCGAAAAGCTTAACTTATCTCCCGCCAGCTGATTCGTACAACACTGGTTATCAAGTTCAAAACGCAATGAATAAGTCAGAAAAACGCCGTTATCTCAGCCTCATCGCTGCCGAGCAAATCGACGAAACTATTGACCAACTAAAAGCGGCCATTGCGCCCGACCATCCGGAATACAAGCGGGTGGTTCAGTTGGAGAAGCGTTTCCGGGAACTTGGGGAAAGAATCGATCTGGGTACGCTCAATGCAGAGGACGTCAGCCGGATTCGTAGCCGGATCAGCGGTGGTCTGGGGGATATCGTCAGGGAATACGAACCCAAAACTGCGGCCGCGGCACCTACAGAAAGCAAAACAGATAAACCGGTTTTCAAACTGGACCTGCCCGAAGAGAAGAAAGAGAAACCCAAACTGGACCTGAAAACCATCGGCTACCACGGCGAATTGGATTATGCTGGCTCCCCGACGAAGAAGGAACAAACCGTCAACCTGCTTAAAGCCTACGGCGCGGCGTACCATACCGCCCGCGAAGCCGTAAAAAAGGCGGGGATGGAAATGGTAAGCGGAGACCGGGACGGCGGGCGCATCGAAGCGGCCATCGCACCAACCGGAACGGGGGGCTACGGAGAGAAAATCCTGATGTGGCTGACGCCACTCGACGGCAGCACCACCAGGGTACACGTAGTGGTCGACTCTCAGTTGCCTACTCTGGCTTTCGACTTCGGACGGAACAAAACGAAGTTGGGGATTCTGGTGAGCTACCTGCGGTAGCTTGCCGCGGGTGGGCGATCAACTAACACCTTGCAAAACCTCGATGACCCGGTCCACCATCTCGTCGGTTACTCCGAGGTGGGTGGTAAACCGTACCATTTGCGGACCGAAAGCAACGGCCTGGATGCCGTGTTCGGCGAGGGTCTCCAGAAAGTCGGCAGCCATGAGTTCGCCGGCAAGGTGAAAGATACAGATGTTGGTTTCCGTCTTTTCGACAGCGGCGACGAAGGGTAGGGGAGCGAGGGCTTCGGCCAGACGACGGGCGCGGGCGTTGTCGTCGGCCAGGCGTTCGACGTGATGGTCGAGGGCGTAGATTCCGGCAGCAGCGAGGTAGCCGGCCTGCCGCATACCTCCGCCGATGACTTTGCGGTAGCGGCGTGCGCGGTCGATCAACTCCTGCGGACCGAGCAGCAGGCTACCCACCGGAGCACCGAGACCCTTGCTCAGACAGATGCTGATGGTGTCGAAGAGGTTGCCCCATTCAGTGGGGCTCTCTTTTGTTTCTACCAGTGCGTTGAACAGGCGGGCACCGTCGAGGTGTACTGCTAATCCGGAGGAACGGGCCTCCTGCACCAGCGTCCGCGCCTCATCGATAGTATAGATGGATCCTCCGCCTTTATTGCAGGTATTCTCGATCACGAGCAGTTTGCTGATGGGCAACCAGTCGTAACGCGGCTTAACGGCTGCGGCTACCTGGCCGGGCAGGATCTTGCCGCGTTCACCTTTAATGAGATTGAGACTCACGCTCGACAGCATACTGTACACGCCGCCTTCGTACTGATAAATATGACTCTTCTCTTCAGCGATAACTTCGTCGAGGGCCACAGTATGGCATTTGATGGCGAGTTGGTTCGTCATCGTACCTGAAGGGCAAAAAAGAGCAGCCTCCATTCCGAACCGCTCTGCGGCCACGGTTTCCAGTTGGTTAACGGTCGGGTCCTGGCGGAAAACATCGTCACCAACTTCAGCGGAGAACATTGCTTTCAGCATTGCCCCGGTGGGCTTGGTAGCGGTATCGGAGGTAAGGTTTATCTGCATGGGCGGAAAGGTAGAATTACTTCCTCAACTCCGCAAATTGCTTGCGGAATTTCCCCACTTTAGGAGTTATCACAAAAGAGCAGTAACTGTTGCGGTTGCCCACTTTGTTGTAGTAATCCTGATGGGAATCCTCGGCGGCGTAGAAGATATCGAGCGGAATCAGTTCGGTAACCGCCGGTGCGCCGTAGAGGTCAGGAACCGTGTTGGCCATGATGTCTTCAGTAATCGCTTTTTGCTCGTCGGTGGTGTAGAAAACAGCACTGCGGTACTGAGGACCACGGTCGTTGCCCTGCTGATTGGGCGTGGTTGGGTCGTGGGTGGCAAAGAAAACTTCGAGAATCTGCCGGGTGGAGATGACGGAAGGATCGAAGTCGACAAGGATAACTTCAACGTGGCCACTTTGCTTTGTGCAAACTGCCTCGTAATTGGCGGTCTCTTCGGGGCCACCGGAGTAGCCACTCACTACGCGCTTTACTCCTTTCAGTTCCACAAACACGGCTTCGGTGCACCAGAAGCAGCCGCCACCAAGAACGATGGTTTCGTGGGTGGAGGTATTATTAATGTCTTTTACTACTTCTGCAAAATGTGCCATGATCAGGGGGTTGTTTATTTAACGTTATAACCGATTAGTACGGGTAGAGTTTGCCGAAAACAGAGAGTTGTTAAAGACTGTTTGCAGGAGCAGGACATATTTCTTTTACCGGGCGCGGCCGCAGGTGCATTAAAAGGGTATGAAGGCCAGAACGTACCTTCGTCCAAATGAATGAATTACACCTCATTACCGACACGATACTGGAAACTTCTTCCACCCCCAGAGAACTGATGACAGTTTTGCATGAGTTCAAAGATTTGTTGTTCCATCTGACCGAAATCAAGGGTGTTGGCGAGAAGTACCGGAACGACATTAGTACGGAGGCCGGCCTGGCCATAGGGACCGAATGGGCCGCCCGCTGCGTTGACGACGTGTACCGCTCGGTGAAATTTATTCGTGGAGTTCATCAGGCGATCAACGACCGCCTGGCCGTAGCGCCAGGGCAGCCGGTCCAATTACTTTACGCCGGGACGGGCCCTTTTGCTACCCTGGTACTTCCCTTGCTGACGCGTTTCAGTCCGGCTGAATTGCAATTGACGTTAGTGGAAATCAACGAGCTGAGCATTACCGCACTGCGGCGACTCTTTTCTTATCCGGAGTACCACGACTACGCCCGGGCTATTATTCAGAGCGATTGTACCACAGTCGAACTGCCGGATTGGGAGACCTACGATATTCTGCTGACTGAAACCATGCAGTATGCGTTACAGCGCGAGCATCAGGTTCCGCTCACCCTGCACCTGATCTCTAAACTCCGAAAAGACGTTGTGCTCATACCTCAGGAAATCAGGGTAGGACTCGCGGCCGTAAACCCGACCATTGAGCGCGAAGACTGGGAGATCACGCCTTATTCATGCTTATTGTCGCTTACCGCCGCCGGGCTCAGTAGCCCCGGAGCGAGCAATGGCAAGCCGGGTACGGCAGACGCTCCGCACGAACTTTTACTGCCCGCCCGCCCTGAGGTGCGGGGCAGCCTCGCGTTCACGACCGACATTCACGTTTACGGCGGCGAGCACCTGGGCTTCAATCAAAGCGGACTCACCGTCCCTAGGATTATTTACTCCGACGGAGGAGGGGAGGAAGACCGCACTTTCCGGTGGCACTATGGTTTCACGCCCGAACCTGGCCTGGTGTGGCAGATGGAGGAAGCCTGAGCGGAGCGCGAGCCACAAAAACCGAGGGCGCGGCTGCGGGTGCAAAGAAAGTTTTGCTGACGCAGAAAGCGCGGCCAGAAAGACGGCGGGTCAGTATCCTTCAACCGTATTTTGCACCTGCGTGCCCGCCAGCAACTGATCTGTACGAATGCAGGTGTTTGGGCTGAACACACAGGCTCTGTTTCAGGTTACCGCAGGGATGAACAAGCCTACTTACGATATACTGATTATCGGCTCGGGGCCCGCGGGAGCGACCGTTGGCCGGTTTGCTGCTGCTGCCGGACTGTCCGTATTACTGGTCGATAAAAAGCAGGAGCTGGGGGCTCCTATTCAATGCTCCGGAGCGGTGAGCAGACACGCCCTTGAACACGTTGGAATCCCGTTGGACTCTGAATTTATTCTTGAAGCCATCTACGGGTTCGCGATCTACGACCAGTCCGGTGCTTCCACGAAAATTGATTACCGCAAACTAAAAGCCGACGAATACGGCGAAGGAAAGGGCCGCAAACCACTCGGCTATGTAGTGGACCGCCGCCGTTTCGATCGCTTCCTGATGACTCAGGCTGAACGGGCCGGCGTAGAAACATGGCTGAAAACAGAAGGGTTGGGGTACGAGCCTACGGCAGATGGCCGGTGCGATGTTCATCTCCGCCGGTTCAACGAAGAGATCACCGTAAGCTGCAAAGTACTCGTTGGGGCCGATGGCCTGATGAGTCAGGTCGGTAAATGGGCGGGCTTACAAACCCACATTAAAATCACTGAACTGGCCGGGTGCCTCCAGTTCATCGTCGATAAAGTCAAAACGGAAGGACTGCTCGAGATCGTTACCGGACACGAGTGGGCGCCTGGTGGTTACGCCTGGGTATTCCCCAAAGGCCACGGGTACGCCGAAATCGGGTTGGGGGTGATCCCAACCCTTACCGACAAGCCGGCGCGCTGGCATCTCGACAAGTTCATAAAGGATTCTTTTTTCAAAGAGAGGTTCAAAAACAGCAGGATTCTGGAAATACAAGGTGGAGGTGTACCCCTTTCTGCCCCGTTGAAAACGCAGTATGCCGACAATATGATCCTGGTAGGAGATGCCGCCCGTCATGTCAATCCGGTTACGGGAGGAGGCATTCATACGGCGCTGGCCGGAGGGAAGATTGCTGCGGACTTTCTGATCAGGCACCTTTCCGGAACGGAGCAGGAAGATTGCTCCGCAAACCGCTTGAAAGGGTACCAGGATGCGTGGCTGGAAGCCCTGGGGAATAAAATGTGGAAGCTTTACCATACTAAAACGAAGGTGTTTCAGCACTCTGACGTAGCAACCCGCGACCGTGAACTCTACGCCACCATGTCGGACTATTTTGATCCTGACTCTGAATACAAGAAGATATGAGCAAGCCACAACCTGTTATATTCGATATTGGCTGGAACGCTTGTATAAATTGCGGTGCCTGCGTTGCAATTTGTCCGCAGGAAGCTGGCTTCATCAGTCCCTTCGATACTATTGCTGTCGATCGGCCTTGCGACATAGCGTGTCTTTTGTGCGAAAAGATTTGCCCGGTGGATACGATCACTCACACAATCGTTGGAAGTGAGGAATTCCGTGATTTTTCTGAAAAAAAGGCGGGGAAATCCTAAAATGTATCTGGTGGGATCAATCGGCACCGCAAAAACGGAAAAGCCTACCATTCCCTAAACAGGTTAAACCTTAACCTTTAGCTGCTGATATTAGTGGTATTTTTGCAGCCGTTTGTTAGGACGTCATTCCTGGTCATGCTTCCCCGATCCTGAATGAATGTGTACCAAAAAAACAGTTGTTAACATCATAAAGGCGCCTTGATCCCGTTACATTCGCACAGGACACTCACACGTCCGGAGCGTTTTTGAAATACGTAATCCCATGCCCGGTCTGCCGGGACGCAAAAATCTGTTTATGAAGTACACCCGACTCGCTGGTCTGGGGTTGGTGTTTGCCCTAATGTGCGGCAGTACCCTCTTTGCTCAACAATTATCACTTTTCACGCAGTATCGGGAGAATGCCACTCTGATAAATCCTGCGGCGATGGAAAGCGACTATCTCACCTCCGAAGGAGACTATAACATGACCTTCGGTGCGAACTATCGCCGCCAATGGGCAGGTTTAGAGAACACTCCTGAAACACAATCTATCCGATTCTCCTACGTGAATAACCGCCTGAGCGGGGCTACGTTTTCTGCTGGCGGCTACCTGCTCAACGATCAGACCGGGCCTACGGGGTATACCGGCTTTTACGGTAGGGTAGGAACCATTCTTGGTCGTAACCCGGAGTACGCAGGCATCAGTGTCGCCCTTTCGGCTGGCTACGTTGGCTACCGGGTCCGGAGCAGCGAGCTGATCGTTCGCGATCAGGGCGATGGCCTGACGGGCGTTGACCAAAGCCAGAGCCACCCGGATCTTGGTCTGGGCATTTATGCCTACAACTATGTTGGCAACGACCACATGCTTTACGGCGGTATTTCCGTGCCACAATTGTTAGGTTTTGACCTGACGTACCAAAATGACAACGGAGAATTTAGTATCCAGCGCCTGCGCCACTACTATGGTATGGCAGGGTGGTACTGGTTCACCGGCCAGGATAGCTACCTTGAATTAAGCAGCTGGGTGAAGTACGTTGAGGGCGCGCCTCTGAACGCCGATCTTTCTGTTCGCTACCAACTCCCCAGTGCCCCTTATATGGGTATGGGATTGAGTACTGCCGGTAATTTTCATTTCGAGGCAGGTATCAATGTCGGTCAGTCTTACAACTCGGACACCAATTTCCGGATTGGCTACGGTTATGACTATTCCTTCAGCAGTTTCGGCCCAAGTGTAGGCAGCACCCACGAACTTCAAGTGGCGGTCTCTCTGGCCCGCTAATTTGCCAACAGCAACCTGTATTCATATTTATAACATCCCACGGACTATCTCAAGCTTAATACCAATGCGGTACTTATACCTCGTTTTTGGCCTGCTTTGCGGCGCATCCGCTTTCGCTCAGACCTCTAACTCAACCACCTTCATCCTTCCAGACGTTGAAGGCGACAATAATGCTGAAGTTTGTCTGCCGGTTACGGCAATCAACTTTTCATCCGGCGTAGAGTTCAGCTTTGCGCTGCAATGGACACCGCCTCAGGATGGTGGCGCGCTTACTTTCAACCGTGTCGACCTTAGCAACAGTGCACTGCCCAATCTGGATATGGATGATTTCAACCTGACCGACTATGTTGCCGCCGGTTTAATCACGGTTCAGTGGGGTAACTACGAAAACGGTGAGAGTTGTGAAGATCGTGATGGTACAGTAACGCTTGATGATGGAGAAATTCTTTTCGAAGTATGTTTCCAGGTTTCCGGAGCTATTGCCACCAATCACCCCGTTGAGTTCTTTAACCTGCCCGACGACCCCTTTACCGCCGAAGATGAATCGGTAGATATCATTTTCAACAAACCACCACAGTGTAACACCGGAAACGATGCTTTTCCTGGTAACAGCGGCGGTTCGGTAACCGTGGGCGTTAAGCCTTTTAAAGTAACAGTTGAAGAACCAGACGGAATCTTCCTTCCCGGAGATGTGGTTTGTATGGATGTAGTAACTGAGTCTGGCTTTGAAAATATCAAAGCTTTTCAGGTCGGTCTGAACTTCGACAGTACTATTCTTCGCTCGGTCTCAGTGGACGTTAATACCAGTTTGCCGCAGCACAGCAACTCTACTTACCAATTGTACGAAGGAACCAGTGTGTTTGGGGTTTGGGCTCCTTTCGGTGTCGCAGCACAGAATCTTCCAGAGGGTACGACTTTATTCACAGCCTGTTTCGAAGTAATCGGAGAGTGTGCTGAGAGAACGGACGTAATTGTCGATGACGTTGAGATCATAAACCCATCTACCGGAGGAACTTTCCGTGCTTTTCTGGAAGCGACCTCTGAGGCGAACCCTAACGATGTAGTTATTCCCGTAATCGGTGATGGATTTCGCTTCATCATCGATAACTGTAACCCTGACGGGTTCGATGTCGTTGTGGACTGCCCTGACGTTGAAGTAAACTTTGGCGATACTGAGGTATGTGTATTGTTCAGAGCCGGCGATGATTTCAGCCGGATGACAGATATTGACTACCTCATCAACTGGGATCCGACCGTACTTGAATTTGACCGCGTTGACCAGCGGAACCCAACAATGAATATTGATGCCGGCAACAACGGAGACTTTGAATACGACCGTACCGGAGACGGAGTACTTGGCTTCGACTGGTCTGCCAACGGCAGCTCTTTCGTAAACCTGAACGAGGGAGACGTTACTTTCGCGGTATGTTTCAACGCCATTGGTTTTGGAGGGACGAGCCCGATTGTAATCTCTGACTGGCGCAACGAAATTGAGTCTCGTGACGGTTTTTTCGACGGTCTTAATCCTACCAACTGTGCAGTTACCGTACAGCAACCGGACGGTGTGGCTGTCTCGTTTGAAGACGAGGGCTTCACCAGCACCGCTGATAACTGTACGGACATTACCGTCACCGGGTTTTCGGAAGTTACGGGCTTCACCCTTTACGTTTTCGCTCCTGATGGTACACTCGATTACCGTAGCTTCACTTCTGTTATTCCTGGCGTAACCGCAGTAGAAATATCTCCTGGCCTGTTGCAGCTTACATACCCTGCCGGAAGTCCTGAAATCACTATTCCGGACGGAGGGGTTCTCGGTACCACTTGTTACCGTGCTCAGGAAACGGCTGCTCCCGGAGATTGTACAGAATTCGGTCTTGCAGACCCTACCTTCATCGGAAGTATGGTCTTCACTACCGAGAGTGGCACCAACTCCGTAGAGGTGGAAGCGTTCAACGCCGAGGCGTGTGTGCTCTTTCCCAATGGATTCGGTCTCATCGTCGGTGATGCAGAAGGAGTAATCAACGATGAGCTCTGTGTGCCGGTAAGCGTCACCCGTTTTACGGACGTAACGCGCGTTGCCGCAGCCTTTGAGTTCGACCAGATGGCACTGAGTTACGAATCTGTAACTCTTAACGGTAACTGGCCAGGACTTACTATTACGGATTTTGAAATATCCAATGCGGGCCTGGGGGTAATCAATCTCAACTGGTCCTCTCCCACGCCAGTCGGCGAATTTATCGCCGACCTCGATACCGTTCAGGTCTTCGAAATCTGCTTCACCACCGGCGCCGAGGATGGCTGTACCGAAGTAGAACCAGTTGACGGTTCGGTTCCTGCGGTTGTAACGGCTGCCGGAGAAGGTTCCATCATCTACCGCACCGGAGAAGTATGCCTCATGGATCGCCTGGAACTTATCAGCATCACTGCTGTCGACGCGAGCTGTGCTGGCGAAGATGACGGTATGATTATTTACGAGGTAGCTCCTCGACCAAACAACGAAGACATTACTATCCGAACGGATAACCCTGTACGTTTCAGCAGCGACGGGACCGTGGGAGGCCTCCTGCCCGGTGTAACGAACTATGTTCTTTACAACGCAAGCGGGTCGGTCCGGCTGGAAGGCTCCATCACAATTGGAGTTAACCCAGACAATGCCGCTGTTGCTGATGCGGGCGATGACGGACAGCTGTCTTGTGGTGAAAACCCATCTGCCCTGATCAATGGCCGCAACATCATTGGCGAAACGTATTCCCTCTTTATTGTCAATTCCGATGGAGTGAGCACCCGCTTTGTCTCTGACGGAGATGTAAACGGTGGCAGCTTTGTAACCCTGGTCAACGACCCGGGAACTTACATCGTGGAAGTAACCAGCGAAGCCGGATGTACGGACCGCGACACTGTAATCATCGCTCCGGCCAGCAACCCGATTGCTGACGCCAACGACGATGGCGATGTAGCCATCAACTGTGAACCGGGAGGCACAATGCTGACCTGTGATGGTTCCAGTGAAGGCAACAATGTTACCTACCTGTGGGAAAGGGTTACTATCATGGGAGAAGTGATCGCAGCCGTGGGTAACACCTGTACCGTCAACGTTACCGACCCCGGTCGTTACCGCCTAACCGTTACATTCGCTGACCTGGGCTGTTCTGAAACCGATATGGTAATCGTGAGCGACGAAAATGACCTGCCGAACAGTACGCTGTCTGGCCAGGAGCAACTTAATTGTGACGGCAGCCCAGCGGTACTTTCCGTAGGCCCCGCCGAAGAGAATGTTGTCTACACCTGGACACAGCTTGGGTCCAATGCCCCGATTTCGGCTGGCCCAACTTACACGACCGATCAGTTGGGCACTTACGTTGTCCTCCTTCAGGATACCACAACCGCATGTACCGTAAGTGACACCGTTGAGGTAATTCCGAGTGTAGGTGTGCCGTCAGTAACCTTCCCCGCCGATCAGACGATCAGCTGTAATCCTGATACCACCGTGCTGCAGGCTTCGTATACCAATACCGTCGATGGCAGCACGCGCTACGCATGGTCTTCTGATGATGGCGGACGCGTAGTAATTACGGACCTCAGTCTCCCGAACCCCCGTATCACCAGAGCGGGTACCTACAAAGTGGTGATCTCTAACGGAGCATGTCGTGACAGCGCTACCGTTACGGTAGGCGAGCCAGCCTTGCCAAGGGTAAGAGCGGGCGACGACGATACACTGCTTTGTACCGAAGATTATCAGCTGACTGGTGATGCGATGAGCCTCTCTGGTAACTCCGTCAGCTACCAGTGGTTTTCCGAAGGCGTTCCCGTACCGATGGGCTCAGCGGCTTCGGTTGTCGTTAACCAACCGGGTACTTACGTCCTCGAGGCTACCGATGAAGTGACCGGTTGTGTCGGGATGGATTCAGTAGTATTGCTGGCCCCAACCGGATTCCCGGAATACACGCTTGCGGATACCATCGGTGGCCTGGGCTGTGACCCAACCACGGTGACCCTCCGAATCCAGGGTGAATCCGTTGCCGGGTATGACCTTGTCTGGACTGACCCACTTGGCGTTGAGATCGGAACCACCAGCACCGTTTCAACCGGTGAGCCAGGAACCCACTTCATCTCTGTTACCAATCCTGCATCTGGCTGTTCGGTCGTGGATTCAGTGATCGTGATCGACGATGGGACGGATACTCCCTTTGTTTCTTTCCGTCAGAATACGCTCGACATTACGTGTGAATCCGGTCGCGCCATCATTGATGCTTCAGGATCTTCTCAGGGAAGTAACATAGAGTATATCTGGAGCAATGTTACCGATGGAGAAGAGCCCGCAACACAAAACAACGATACCCTCAGGGTAGGAACTGCCGGTACTTACCGTCTTACCGTTGTGAATCTGGTAAGCCAGTGTAGCAGCTCCCGCGACGTAGTGGTTACTGACTCAAGGGTATTCCCTGAAGTAGAAGCCGTTGAGGGCATGACTCTGGACTGCGATCTGCGCATGACTACTATCGGAATCAACATTCTTGATCAACCGAACGATTACACCATTCAATGGACTGGCGGTAACCCGGATGTGGTTCTGCCACGCGATACAAACCGTATCGTTATTACCGAAGGTGGAACCTACAACGCGGTGGTTATTAATCCTACCACCAGTTGTGTTACTATCGTTCCTATTCAGGTAGAAGACCTGATCGACAGCATAGCGACGCTTTCCATTATGGAACCCGACAGCTTTGACTGTAACAACACGACCATCACGATCGATGCTTCAGAGACCGAACTCAACAATGCTGACCCTTCAGGCATCGTATGGTCCAGTTTCGATGGCAACAACATCACACCGGCCAGTGGCTCTCTGATCGTTTCAGTAGATGGCCCCGGAGACTATGAGCTTGCCGTTACCGACATCTCTGGTTGTACCATTCGCGACACCGTTACCGTAGTGGCCGCCAATGATACACCGTTCGCTCAGGCGGGAGAACCGCAGGAAATCGAATGTGGTGAAATGCTTCAGCTCGACGGATCAGGAAGTACTCCTGACCCGGTACCCGGTATTCTTTACGAATGGACTGCGAGCAACGGTGGTAACATTCTTGAGGGAGGAGAAAACAGCGTAATGCCTTTCGTCGATGCTCCGGGAACTTATACCCTTGTGGTTTCCAATCTGAATAATGGCTGTGCTGACACTTCCGTAACAACAGTTACCCTAAGCACACAAACCGCTGCTGATGCCGGAAACGACCGTACATCCTGTGATCCTACCGTAGTAGTAACCGGTAACCTTCCCGGAGGTACAACGGGTGAATGGACTGCGTTCAACGATGAGAACTCCACTTGGTCGGCAGAGGGAGATATGGCTACCGTAACTGAAATAGGCGACGGACTCTCGCTGGTATGGACGCTGTCTGCCGGACTAGGTTGTGAAAACTATAGCGCTGATACAGTTTTTGTCGGCCCCGAAGAAACGCCCGTTGCCAACGACGATGTGCTTACCCTCGGTGGAGACGATAATATTGGCACTATAGACCTCAAAGACAACGATCAACGTACCGGTACGGTAACCATCAACCTGCTTAACGAGCCGGCCTTTGGGGAAGTATTGTCTAACCTTAACGGTGAAATTACTTTCGAGGCTCCGATCGGTTTCAACGGTGAAACCACCATCGACTACGAGATTTGCAGTACCATTTGTGATAACCTGTGTTCTCAGGCTACGCTCACGATTTTCAGTGATGCAGACGGTACCGAGCCAACGGTTTACAATGCGATCACTCCTAACGGAGACGGAATGAACGAACAGTTCATCTTCACCAAGTTGCAACGTAACCCTGAGGACTTTCCGGATAACGAACTTATCATCTTTAACCGATGGGGAGATATCATCTACGAAGCCAAGCCTTACAACAACGATTGGACCGGCGAGAACAATAGTGGTGGCATGGTGCCCGAGGGAACTTACTACTACATCCTGCGTCTCAACGTTGGTGAAGGAGACATCATTCGCGGTGATGTTACCGTGATCCGGTAGCAAAAAGGATGCCCGGTATTAAGACCGTTAGCAGTCAGGAGAAGGCATTTTGCCGGTATTCTGACCGCTAACGGTCTTTTTTTGCTCGGTAGCAGGTGCAAAGTAAGGACGGGGGTAACGGGTCAGTTTCCCCAGCAGCCCGATAGTTCGCGTGCGTGCATCAGTATGCGTTCCCGTTCAGTCGACCCGGGGGCAATGTCGAGTTCAATACCATGTTTTGCTGAATAGGTGTGCCGCAGGTAGGTAAGCATCGTTTCCGTCGGGAGATTGCCCTCCTCCCATTCGTACCGGAGCCAGGGGATATGTTCGCAGCGCTTGCCGAAGTCCGGCTCTGTATCCAGAATCAGCATAACCGTAGGTCTTGTATCTCTGAAGGTGATGTCTTCGCCGTATCGACTTGCCAGGTGGGCGACGATAGAATCGCGCACGGCACTGTCCCGCAGCAAGTCTGTCGTCATCCTCTTATTGGCTTCTTCCGTCATCAGTTTTACCAATTCGGCCTGGGCGAGTTTTCGCCTTGCGGTGGCATCCGCCGAAGGGACGGGGAAGCCGTACAGGTCGAGGTAGTTGTCTACTGCCATACGTAAGCGGGCATTGCAGCTGAGCGTACTGTCCCGCAGTGCGAGGTGTTCGGCCGATTCCCAGCCGTGGGCAAGTATCACCGGCCCGGACCGCTGCACCAGTTCCTGGTGCATTTCCCGGATGGTATCGAAAAAGGCAGCGTGGTCTCCGGGCGTTTTTAGCATGGTGGGGTTCGGGGTTTGAGCCTGCACGAAGTGACCAACGGAACAGGAGAGGACGAAAAGCAAGGTAAATCGGAGCATGAGGTTTCAGTACTTGGTGCTTTTTGGAACGGTCTGTCGGGGAACAGAAGTACGTCGGTAAATTCCGGAGGCGGCATTATTTTGGCCGGAGAGCGCGGCCGTGGAAACCTTCCCTGCACCTGCTGCCGAGCCTCATGGTCTTGCCGATCGTCCGAAGGGGCACGCAAAAAGGGTCAGCTAGCAATGCTAACTGACCCTTCCGGAATACGCTGAACCAGCGAATGGTTTACTCGAGGAGTTTCGGGTTCATACCCATGTTGGAGAAGCCTCCGTCGTGGTAAAGGTTCTGCATCGTTACGTAGCGGGTGAGGTCGCTGAACATAGTAGCGCAGAAGTTGGCACAGTCTTCAGCCGGAGCGTTGCCCAGGGGGCTCATGTTGTCGCCGTAGCCGAAAAACTCGGTGAAGCCGGGGATGCCCTTGCCCGCCGTGGTCATTGTTGGTGACTGGCTGACGGTATTCACGCGAACGTGGTTCTTCTCGCCAAAGTGGTAACCGAAGCTACGTGCGAAGCTTTCGAGGAGCGCCTTACTTTCGGCCATCTCTCCGTAATCGGGGAAGACGCGTTGAGCGGCGATGTAGGAGAGGCCCAGAATACTGCCCCATTCGGCCATATGATCACCTTTATAAAGCACCTGACACATCTTATGGAAGCTAATCGCACTAATGTCGAAGGTCTTCTGCATCCAGTCGTGGTTGAGGTTGGTGTAGTCCTTCTTTTTACGGACGTTGACGCTCATGCCGATGGCATGAAGAACGAAGTCGATCTTACCTCCCAGGATTTCCTCCGATTTGGTGAAGAGGTTTTCCAGATCTTCGATGCTGGTTGCATCGGCGGGGATCACCTCTGCTCCGATACCGGCAGCGAGTTCCTGTAGTGCGCCCATGCGCAGGGCTACCGGGGCGTTGGTGAGCGTAAATTTCGCGCCCATCTGATGACAAACATCAGCAATTTTCCAGGCGAGAGACTGATCGTCGAGCGCGCCGAAAATGACACCGCGTTTGCCGGCTAGTAGTTGGATGGCCATTGGGTTGGTCTTTTAGTTTGTTAGTCTTTACTAAGATTTGAGCCGGCAAAGGTACGTTGGATCGCTGGTTCTTTGGCTTGTTGGCTTGTGCTCAAATGAACTACCTGTTTTGCGGGCCGCCGGTGGAAGAATATTCAGCATTCAGGCAGCACGATAGCGCCGCCCGAATGCTGAACACACAATTTACCTCCAGGCTTTGTAAGCGTTGATGAGCCCGTTGGTGCTGGAGTCATGCGCCGCTACTTTCGCATCATCTTTCAACTCGGGTAGGATTGCTTTAGCGAGTTGCTTACCCAGTTCCACGCCCCACTGATCGAAGCTGTAGATATTCCATACGATGCCCTGTACGAAAATTTTGTGCTCGTACATCGCGATCAGCTGACCGAGCACATAGGGCGTTATCTTGCGTACGAGGATGGAGTTGGTCGGGCGGTTTCCGTCAAATACCTTGAAGGGTACGAGCTCGGCAATTTCCGCGTCGGATTTTCCGGCGGCCTTAAGCTCTTCGGTTACCTGGCGCGCGGTTTTACCGTTCATAAGGGCTTCCGTTTGAGCGAAGAAGTTACTCAGCAGGATGGAGTGATGGTCTCCGATCGGATTATGCGAGGACGCAGGTGCAATGAAGTCACACGGGATGAGTCGTGTTCCCTGGTGGATAAGCTGGTAAAAAGCGTGCTGGCCGTTGGTGCCGGGCTCACCCCAGATGATGGGACCGGTTTGGTAGTCAACGGGGTTCCCGTTGCGGTCTACGCTCTTTCCGTTAGATTCCATATTGCCCTGCTGGAAGTAAGCGGGGAAGCGGTGCAGGTACTGATCGTAAGGAAGTATGGCTTCGGTTTCTGCGCCGAAGAAGTTGGTGTACCATACGCCGATGAGGGCTAGTTTGGCAGGGATGTTTTCCTCAAGTGGTGCATGGCGGAAGTGCTCGTCCATGCTGTACATCCCGTCGAGGAGCTCAATGAAGTGATCGAAGCCGACAGTAAGGGCGATGCTCATGCCGATGGCACTGGATAGGGAGTAGCGTCCGCCGACCCAGTCCCAGAAGCCGAAGATGTTCTCTTCGGCGATCCCGAATTCTTTTACGCCTTCGATGTTGGTAGACAGTGCGGCAAAGTGCAGCGCGACGCTTTCTTCGCTTCCGCCGTGATCATAGAACCACTGGCGGGCACTACGGGCGTTGGTCATTGTTTCCTGGGTGGTGAAAGTCTTCGATGCCACAAGGAACAGCGTTGTTTCAGGGTCTACCTTCTTGAGTACTTCGGCCAGGTGAGTACCATCGATGTTGGAAACGAAGTAAACCTCCCGACCCTCGATCCAGTAAGGTTTGAGGGCTTCGGTGACCATCACCGGGCCGAGGTCCGAACCACCGATGCCGATGTTTACAACCTGCGTCAGTTCCTTCCCGCTGTAACCGGTCATCTTCCCGGAGTGAATTGCTTCGCAGAAATGCCGCATGCGCGTGAGCACATCGTGCACCTGAGGCATCACATCCTTACCGTCTACCATAATTTGCCCCTTACCCCGGTTACGAAGCGCAACGTGCAGTACCGAACGGCTCTCGGTGCCGTTGATCATTGCACCGGAGAACATCTTTTCGGTGGCTTCCTTTACGCCGCAGTCTTCGGCAAGACGGTAAAGGATGTCCAGTGTTTCCTGAGTGATAATGTTCTTGGAATAGTCGAGGAGGATGTCCTCGAAAGTCTGACTGTAATTCTTGAAACGCTCAGGATCCTGAGCGAAGAGGTCTTTTAAATGGCGCCCTTCCATTTCGTGAGCGTGCATTTCGAGTTCCTTCCAGGCGAGGGTAGAGGTGGGGTCTGTGTTTGGTAGCATTTTATTGGGTAATTTTTATTTGAAATGTGCTCTAATGGGTACAAGCAGGACCTGAAATTGTGCGGAGCAACGGTGTGTTTCGTGCAAAATGTTCCCGCTGCGGGCTTTTCAGGGTACGCCCGGACGATAGTCAGCCGGGAAGAATAGTACCGAAAATCAAGAAAAGGTAAAGATGTCGGATAGGAAAGAAACGGATAGCCTTTTTCGTCTAAAGTTTCAGACAAAAACCTGTCGTTTTCCGACTGTCCGCTAAAATATTCCGTACGGTGTTGTAAAATAGCAGTTTATGTCTGTATCTTGCAATTGCGTTAGAATTTAAGAATATACGGGCAAATCCATTTTTGTTTGCCACAGGTAATGTGTCAGGAAAACGTTGATCTCGTTAATGGAGAGTTCATAGAAGCTAAGCAAAGGCCAGACCTGCTTGCTGCAACGTCCTGATTCATATGCCTTCTCTCATGAGACCAGAGTAACCTACTGAATTGCCCGCTGGCTGCCGGCGGGCAATTCAGTAGTGTTGTCAATACTACTGAAGAGTTTGTTTTTATTGTCAAATACTATGAATGACGATTTTTAGTTGTCCACGTATGAAATGCGTTAGAGGGGGGCCGAGCGACCGGCGCCCCCTTTTTTTGTACAGTAATCTTTGTGATTTTGCGTATCTCCGAGCTCTTGCAGTACTTCATTATTGCGACTCGCTCCTGGCCGATTTGTGAATTAGAGTATGATTGGGCAGGTAACAGACAACTGAGGGAAGATGTAAACGTTACTTTTGCGCCCTCTGAGTGTCAACTCTTTGGTATCGAAAGACTACAACCGGCCTTTTATCTATGTCAGTAATCGTAAACAACCTCACCAAAATATACGGCGATCAACGTGCCCTGGACGGGATCAGTTTTGAAGCTCCTGCCGGGCAAATACTGGGTTTTTTGGGTCCTAATGGAGCAGGGAAGACCACCACGATGAAAATTTTGACGTGCTACCTCAGCCAGTCTTCCGGGAGTGCCTCGGTCTTTGGGCACGATGTAGAGACCGACAGTCTGGAAGTGCGCAAGCTGGTCGGGTACCTCCCCGAGCATAACCCACTGTACAAGGATATGTACGTCCGGGAATACCTGGCTTTTGCCGCCAGGGCCAACAAACTCCCGAAAGCAAAAGCACGAATTGAAGAGTTGATCGAAATGACGGGACTCGGCCGGGAAAGCCATAAACTGATCGGCGCGCTCTCGAAAGGGTACCGCCAAAGGGTAGGGCTGGCTCAGGCCATGCTTCATGACCCCAAAGTGCTCATCCTCGATGAGCCAACCAGTGGTCTGGATCCTAACCAACTGGCCGAAATCAGAACCCTCATAAAAACACTGGGTAAAGAGAAGACCGTCATCTTCAGCACGCACATCATGCAGGAAGTACAGGCTCTTTGCGACCGGGTGATCATAATCGACCGTGGCCGTCTCGTTGCCGATGACCCAATTGAGCGGTTGAAACAGCGCCTGTCGGGAGACTCTTCTTTGCTGGTTACCTTTGACCGGGCGGTGGATACCGCAAAATTGAGCCAAATCAAAGGCGTAGCGCGGGCGGTAGCCAACCCTGTCGCTCCGGATTACCGTCTTTACCTAAGTAATAAGGCCGATGCCCGGGCGGAAGTATTCCGCTTTGCGGTCGATAACCAACTGGTTTTGCTCGGTCTGCAGCAGGAAGACCTGAGTGTGGAAGAAGTATTCCGGGCATTGACCAAACAATAAACGAGACCGTCATCCAATGAAAATAACTTTACTTAGTGTATTTACCTGCCTTGCACTTGGCCTTTGTGCTCAGGCCAATCTCGATGCTGAATTCCGGTTCCCGGAAGGAGTGTACCTCAGCCATGCCTCACTGCTGGCAAACGAACCGGACCTGAAGTGGGAGGCGATCGACGGAGAGATGGTACAACTGCCCGAAGACTTTCGTGTCCAGATTGCGGACTACGGCTATAAGGACGTTCGGATAAATGCGGATATAATTCCCTATGCCATCAGTCTGGACGGTTTACCCTACCTCTTCGTGAAAAAGAACAATGAGCGGGGCTACTACGAATTTGCCGGCTTGAGGGTATTAGGTACCCTGAGTACGATTCGTTATGATACAACGATCACCACCCGCCGGCTGATGAAGGCATACAATCCGGCCAATGGTCAGCCTTTCCGTCAGGCTTATGTTGAACGCGAAAAAACCGTGCCGCTCAACAAGATACTGGACCTGCGCTCCGGCGCCCTGTACCCGTTTGATCAACCTACACTACTGCTGCTTTGCGCAGAAGATGAAGAGTTGGTTACCGCACTGAAAGTTACTGACCCGGCAGATGAGCAAATGCTTTTGCGTGCGCTGAAACTATACGATGACCGCCATCCGTTATCTTTGCCGCTTCGTTAGTCAGGCCGGGTAACGAGAACGTCAAACGGGCGATTGCGCCTGTTTCCAAGCTTAAAAGACACCAATGTTAGCTATTTACACCAAGGAAATCAATGCATTTTTCTCTTCCCTGATCGGCTATATCGTGATTGCGGTATTCCTGTTGGTGATGGGGTTCTTCATGTTTGTTGTGCCGGATTCGAGCCTGCTCCGGTTCGGCTACGCGAGCCTGGGCCCGTTTTTTACCTTAGCTCCCAACGTTTTGACTTTCATCATTCCGGCCATCTGCATGCGGGCGTTTGCTGAAGAAAAACAAACCGGAGCGATCGAACTGCTGGTGACCCGGCCACTGCGGGACATCGAGATCGTGATGGGGAAATTCCTGGCTTGCCTGACCCTGGTCGTGATTGCTTTGGTACCAACGGTGCTTTACTACTATACCATTTACCAACTCGGGGCTCCTGTCGGGAATATCGACGCGGGAGGAACCATCGGGTCATATCTTGGGTTAGTGTTTTTGTCGATGTCTTTTGTTGCGATCGGTCTTTTTGCCAGTTCGCTCACCAGCAACCAGATTGTTAGTTTCCTGCTAGCTCTGGCTCTGTCGTTCTTTTTCTACTTCGGCTTCGATCTGGTAGCTTCGATTCCTGGCTTCGACGGTCGTCCGGCCCTCTTCATTGAATCGATAGGCATGCAGGCGCACTTCCGCTCGCTGGGCCGTGGACTGATCGACAGCCGCGACGTAGTTTACTTCTTCAGTATGACCGCCTTCTTTGTGCTGCTCACGGTACTCAACCTCGAGCGGCGGAAATGGTAGGTAGTTTGGTTTGCCGGAACAGTTCGCCCGGAAGGTGAACCGTTCCGACAAATCAACTGCACGAGCCGTTAGCTCAGTTGCTCGACGTTCAGAGAACGGTCGACCTTGCGGATCAGACCGGCAAGGATCTTTCCTTTACCGCCTACTTCCACGAAATCAGTCAGGCCAGCGGCCTGCATGTTCTGGATCGTTTGTGTCCACCGCACGGGGCTGGTGAGTTGAGCGATCAGTTTTGCTTTGATTTCGTCGGGGTCGGTGCTGGGCTTCGCGTCTGTGTTTTGGTATATTTCGCAAGCCGGCGGCCGAAAGCGTGCCTCCTCGATGGCAGCGCGAAGGCGGTCCTGAGCCGGTTGCATCAGCGGGCTATGGAAGGCTCCGCCTACGGGCAGTGGCACTACGCGGCGGGCACCGAGATCGGTCAGGATCTTAGCTGCTTTTTCAACACCTTCCACTGATCCGGAAATTACGAGCTGGCCGTTGGTGTTGTAATTGGCGGGAACAACCACCTCCTCGATAGCTGCACATGCATTTTCGATGATGTCATCGTCCAGCCCGAGAACTGCAGCCATGGTGCCGGGAACAGCTTCCGTCGCCTCCTGCATTGCGAGTGCACGCTCAGCTACAAGCCGCAGAGCGGAGGGGAAGTCGAGCGCTCCTGCTGCCACTAGCGCCGAGAACTCACCCAGACTGTGACCTGCCACCGCGGTTGGTTGTTCAATGTCGTCGTTGATCAGGTAAGTGATTGCTGAATGGCAGAAGATCGCCGGTTGGGTGATCTTGGTTTCGCGCAGTTCCTCTTCAGAACCGGTAAACATCACTTTGGATAGCTCGTAGCCGAGAACGTCGTCAGCCTGCTTAAACAGGGCCTGTGCCTCCGGGCTGAGGTCGTAAAGATCTTTACCCATGCCGCTGAACTGGGCGCCCTGGCCGGGGAATACATATGCTTTCATAAATCTAGGTTGTTTTGGTCTTTGGAATAGGGAAGGGCAAAAGTAACAAAGCGAAGCGGTACGGACTTGTTCAATTCCCAAGGGGCATATCTTAGGCCAGCCGAAGCTGCTGCTCTAACATATTATTGTAATAGTTGCCATTCAGCGTCCTTCAGCCCCGTCGGTGTATCCTACCTTTGCTGGTATGAAAAACCTCCTCCGATTAACAGCGCTTCTTGGCGCGCTTGCCGTGGCTATTGGCGCCTTCGGCGCCCACGGTCTTAAGGAAATGGTGAGCGCGGAATACCTGGAAACTTTCCGAACGGGTGTGACGTATCAATTCTACCACGTTCTGGCGATGGGCGGCGCGATTGCGCTCTCTGCCTTGCCTGGTATCAGTCACCACCGGCTGCGGCAGGCGGTATGGTGTTGGGCCGTTGGTATTTTGCTGTTCTCCGGATCGCTCTACCTGTTGAGCCTCCGCGAGGTCATCAGTATTCCTGTGGCGGTACTTGGCCCGATCACCCCGTTGGGCGGATTATTTTTTATCGTTGGTTGGGTGCTGCTTTTACTCGCTCCCAGCCGTAATTTTGGCGCCGATGCGTAACCTGATATACCTCCTTCTCGCCCTTACTGCTTTCAGCTGCCGGGGCCCACTTTATTCTCCGACGGTTCAACCCCGTTATTATAAAGTTACCGATAAAATTGAAGCAAACGAGGCGGGGCCGCAGGTGCAAAATATGGTTGAGACCATCGCTCCGTACAAAGCCCAGCTCGACGCGAAAATGAACCGCGTTCTCGCTACCGTGGAAACACCTTTGGTCAAAGGTGCTCCCGAGAGCACCCTGGGCAACTGGTCAGCCGACCTCCTTGCGGCTGCAGCCTCGGCCAATTACCCAAACACAAACATTGCTTTTGCGACGATGAACCAGGGCGGCATCCGCGTGTCCGGGATCGGAGCCGGCCCGCTGATCGTCTCCGAAATCTACGAACTAATGCCCTTCGACAACACCCTGGTGTTGATGGAGCTCAGCGGAAAAGAACTTCGCGAATTCATCAGTCACATCGTCAACTCCGGCGGATGGCCGGTAAGCAGCGGGCTTGCGGTGCACAGGAAGGCTAGTGGCCTAACCATCCGCATTCAAGGGCGCCCTCTTGCCGATGAAGAGCGGTATACTATTGCCCTGCCTGATTATGTCGCAGGAGGCGGAAGCAACTCCACCATGCTTAAAGACAAAGAGCGGACCGACTCCGGCTTGCTCATCCGTGACCTCCTCATCGAATACGCAGGTAAAATCTCCGAACCCATCAACGTAGTAGTCGAAGGACGGCGGATGAGACTGGAATAGGAAGAAGAACAATTCTCCCACCTCCGGTTCAGACGCTTCTGGTACTGATTCTCTACCTCCTAATTTCTACAATATGCCAACGAGAAGATTTTTCCTGAAAAAAGCCGCCGTCGGCGGAGGACTGTTGATGTTGCCGGGGCTGGCTTCCGCTTCGTCTTTGATGAAAGGGGTGCCCAGGCTAACCATCCTGCACACCAACGACTGGCACAGTCGTATCGAGCCCTTCCCCGACGATGGCGGGCGAAACGCCAACCAGGGCGGCGCCGTTCGTAGAATGAGGCTGATCAGCGAAATCCGCGCCACTGAGTCTAATGTGCTCTTACTGGACAGCGGAGACATCTTTCAGGGGACGCCTTATTTCAACTTCTTCGCCGGCGAGCTGGAGATGAAGTTGATGAGCCAGATGGGCTACGATGCCGCAACCATCGGTAACCATGATTTCGACGGAGGAATGGAAAACCTGGCCACGCAGATGAACCACGCCAGCTTTCCGATGCTTTCGGCGAATTACGACTTCACGGGGACGCCCCTCGCCGGAATGACGGAACCTTATAAAATCTTCAGGAAAGAGGGAATAAAAGTGGGGGTTTTCGGGTTAGGGATCAAGCTCTCCGGTCTGGTTCCCGATGAACTGTTCGGAAAGACCCAGTACCTCGACCCCCTGGCCCGTGGCAACGAAACGGCCCGGATACTCCGGCACAAAGAAAAGTGCGATCTGGTTATTTGTCTGAGTCACTTAGGCTACAAGTATCGTAACGACGATGAGGTAGACGACATCGACCTTGCCTCTTCATCCAACGACATCGACATCATTCTGGGAGGACACACCCATACTTTTCTCAACGAACCAACCCTCGTAAACAACCAGCAAGGTGACCCGGTGATCGTGAATCAGGTCGGATTTGCCGGCCTCAGGCTCGGCCGGATGGATATAACCTTCCCCGGAGACTCCAAGCGCCGATGCGTCGCTTGCAATAATTTGCGGGTATAAATTTGGGTTTAATCGCGTCCTGCTTATGACAAAATTGCCGATCCGGGGGTTAGACGTATGACAAAAATAATTCTGCCGAAATAAGCAGTGTTTTACTTGCGCGTGTGCTGTGTTTCTCCCCATATTTGCCGTCCGTCTGAACAACACAGACGATGAGAATCACACCGACCTGCGCTTGTTCCGCTCTCCACCACAGGGCCGCTGAAGGAACAAATGCCGACCCCGCGGAATTGCGGTTCCCGTTTTATTGTAACTTACTGAACTACGCAATTTTATTTATTAACTGACCGGCATTAACCCCGCCGTGATTGGAACACATCTACTGTGCAACTGGGATACAAAATGGATCATACCTCTATCTGGAACAACTGTCTGCAGAACATTCGGCAAAACGTCGACCCCCAAAGTTTTCAGACTTGGTTCGCCCCGATACGCCCTGTTGCTTTGCAACAGAATGAACTCACGATCCAGATCCCCAACCGCCTGTTCTACGAATGGCTGGAGGAGCACTATGTCGATGTCCTGAAATCGAGCCTTCAGCAAGCTCTCGGAACTACTGGTCGACTGCAGTACCGCATCAGTCCTTCCCGTGGTGAGGGGAGAAGTGGCGCCCCAGCGCAAAACGGTGCTGCCAAAAGCGGTAACAAGAACACGAGTGCTCCTGGCCCACGTCCTGCTCCTGGCAATCCTTTCGTTATTCCTGGTGTAACCCGTCCCCGTATCCCGAGTAATCTGGACACACGCTACACTTTCGATAACTTCATCGAAGGAGACTGTAACAGCCTCGCGCGTAACGCAGCCAAGGCGGTGGCCGATAACCCCGCCAACACGGCCTTCAATCCACTGGTGATTCACGGTAACGTAGGGTTGGGTAAAACGCACCTCCTGCAGGCCATCGGTAACCACATCACACAGAAGTTCCCCAATAAAGCGGTGCTGTACGTGAGTACCGATACCTTCACTAATCAACTGGTCAGCTCCATCGGAAGCAACACCACCAACGATCTGGTCAATTGGTACCAGAACGTAGACGTTCTGCTGGTCGACGATATCCAGCAACTCGTAAAGCGCAAGAAAACGCAGGATGTGTTCTTCAACCTGTTCAACGTGCTGCGCCAAAACAACAAGGCTGTTGTAATGACCTGTGACCGCCCGATCATTGAACTCGACATCGAAGAGCGGCTGCGCAGTCGCTTCCAGTGGGGCTTGAGTGCCGACCTGAGCATGCCGGCCCTGGAAACCCGGATGGCTATCCTCAAATCCAAAGCCGACAGCACTGCGGTGGACATCCCCGCCAACGTAGCCGAGTTCATCTGTTTTCATATTCAGCACAACATTCGTCAGCTGGAGGGTGTGCTCAATAACCTGGTTCTGCACAAAGGAGTACTTGGTGATGGGCAGGAAATTGACCTCAAACTCGCCAAAGAAGTACTCAAGAACTTCGTTACTGAGATCAACAAAGAAGTGACACCGGATGTGATCCAGCGTACGGTTGCGGATTATTACAACCTCGAAGTCGAAAACCTTGCCTCTGCGACCCGTCGCCGTCAGGTTGTGCTGGCCCGGCAGATCAGTATGTTCCTGGTGAAACAGTACACCGAAGAGAGCCTCAAGTCTATCGGGCGGATGTTCGGTGGCCGCGACCACTCAACGGTGCTCTACTCCATCAAAACGGTTAAGGATCTGATGGAAACCAACGACGAAATCCGGAAATCGCTCAGCGAACTCGAGCGTAAGATCCGGATTGGCCGGGGCGAAGGTTCCGACATGGACTTCTAAGAACGGTCTTTCCGCTGATCAAGACAGGACGTGCCCTGCACCCGCGTTCGCGCCTCCTTTCTACCGAAGCGCCGGTAACAAATGCTCGCTCAGTATCTGACCGGCTTGCCAGTGTGCGTAAGGCTTATTGTAAGCTGTTGCGGTGATTATGATGACCACGTTGAGCTCTTCGATCATTACAATTTTATTGCCGCCGTTGCCACTTGCGTGAGCATAGGTGTAGGTAGTTCCTTCACTTTCGATGGCATCGTGCCAGAAGAGGTAGCCGTAATGGCCGCCTTTTTCGTCGTTCCTCGCTACCTGAGGCTGCAGGCTTATTGTGGCCCAATCTGCAGGGAAAATACCTTTTCCACCATCAAGGTATAACTGGCCAAAAGCGGCGAGTGACAGGGCTGACATCTTCAGGCTCCCCGCAGTATTGCCAACGCCCGTGGGGGTGTACTGCCACTTCTGATCAGTGATGCCCAGCGGGGTAAAGAGCTCCTTTTCGGCGTACGCTTCGAGCCCTCCGGGAAGTGTTTGCTGTAAGATGTCGCCCAGCAGAACGGTTCCGGCAGAGCAATAGCTCCAGCCTGAATCTTTTCGGGCCGGGAGGTCGAGGACGAACTTTGCCCAGTCGTCGGTAACGTACATTTTCTCTTCTTGTCCCGGAGAGTCGGGCCGACTGTCGTTGCTGTCGAGACCAGAAGTCATCGTGAGCAACTGATGGATGGTGGTACCGGATTTGAGAGGCGATGGGTTGGCAAATTTGCTGAGGTCGTAGAAGTCAGAGATCGGTTGGTTAACGTCCTTCAGGTGACCGTCTTTAAGGGCAAGGCCGGTTACTGCGCCGGCGAAAGATTTACCAACCGATCTGGTGTCATGAAGTGTACCACGGTCAGCGCCGTTGAAGTATTCTTCGAGGAGAATTTCTCCGTTCTTGAGCACGACCACACTTGTGATGTTGCTGAACTGGCCGCGGGCAATTTTTGCGTTCATCGTTTTTACCGGTTCGCCCCGCAGGGGCTCAGCAGCGACTGGGAACCGATCGGTAGCGGCGATGGGGTGTACGGCGACATCGGTTGGGCTCACTTCCGGAAGTTGGGCAACCACCCGGATACTGCCGCGGGCAATCAGTGGCCCGGTTTTGAGGTCTTCAGCCTGGAGGTAAGGACGCACTTCGATGGTGAGGTTGTGAACTCCCTGGCTCAGCGCGGCCTCGCCGCCGCCGAGCTTCATGAATTTGACCCATAAAAAGCGTCCCCAGTGGTCTTGTTCCTTCTCGCCGAACCAGGGGATGCCGAAGACGGTGGCTTCGTTTTTATAGTCGCAGGAACCGGCGCCGGTCTGGAGGTTGTAAACGTAGGTTTCTTGCCCGTCGACCAGAAAAGTGAACTGAAAGCTTCCCGCGGCGCAGAGCTCTTCGACGGTCATTTCCGGCGCCAGATCGTGGAGGTAAGACGTGATGGTTTTGTCCAGAAACATCCGGGCGTTGAACTCGGTCGCTTCGTTGAGGTGAAGGGTTGTGATGAAGTCTTCGGGGCCGAAGTCTTCGTAGTTGACCCAATCGTTGAAGAAGCGGATTTGTCCTATTTGCCCCTGGTGGAAATCATCGATGATTTCGCCGCGGCTGAGCTCGAGGGGCAAAGAAGGGGATTGCTCCGTGCATGCTGTTAGCAGCAGGAGGGGGAAGAGTAGGAAACGGTACATGGTTGGGCTTTGTTTTTTGCGTTGGGTTTAGTCTGTGGGAGAGTAGGATACAGGGAAGTCAATAGCGTTGCTTATCCTGTTGCGGTTGTTGCATTGGGCGCGGCCGCAGGTGCAAGGGACGCAGCAACGAAGGGTTGATCCCTGATCTTTTGCTCCTTCTGTTCCTGTAAACCCTGCTTTGCACCGGCGGCCGCGCCCGGAAAAATGGTTACTGGGAAACGGTGTCGTGCTGCATCGTTTGTATCACGTTCTGTAAGCTGTCGATTATCCGATTTGCTTCATTCTTATCGAACTCGTCTTCCGACGGAACTGCTCCGGAAGCACCATAATTTGACCGGATTTTTTCCTTTGCGTTCAACTGAGAGAATTCCATGTCAGGAACGCTGGGGCTGTCGTATAGTACCTCCAGCCGTTCCACGCTTCCGGTTACTTTATTTGCGTACTTTCTGTTCCGTAGAAGGAGGTCCCGCGCGTCAACCTCAATCCGCCCCGGGGAAAGATTAACCAATTCCAGAAAGTGAAACTTAAGCGGACCTTCGGTTGCGAAAACGGGCAATAAGGCTGTACGGCGGTCCTCCAGAATACAGTTGATGCGCATGCGCCCGCTGCCGTGCCGGTTCAGGTTGACCCGGATTTCGACCAGTTCTTGTAGCCGTACCGGCTGCTTAAAAGCTGGCTCAAAATGGCCTTCCTGCTGGCTCAGGGAAATCAGGTCTAGAGCCGTTGCCGGGCCCCGGGCAATAACCTCCTTTCCTAAACCGGTATCATGGATGATCCGGAAACCGGCGTTGACGTCTACCCGGGAAATGAATCCTTCCGAAAAGCGACGCTCCACCGTTTTCTCGGCCGTTGCGTCTACAGGCTTGTCGAGACCGTCGATGAATTCTACAACCTGAGGGTGTTCCGCTCCAGCTTCATAAAATGAAGCTTCCGGACGGAAGCCGAACAGGTAGTCTACGGCAAACATGGCCGCAAAGGCGCCAAAGTATAGTAAAGCTGAGATTTTCATTAGTTATCTGTTTCAGGGTTAGGATTTAGCATTTGAATAAGTTCTTCGGTGTCAATGCCGAGTAGGTCCAGCGTTCGCCGGAAACGTGGTAACTCCTCTTCAAGAAAAACCGAACGCCGGAGCGCGACGGCGGCTTTATGGCCGGTTGAAGAGACAAAGAAGCCCAGCCCTCTGCGCGTCTCGATGATGTTGAGGTCCTTGAGGTAGTCGTAGGCGTGCATTACGGTGTTTGGGTTCACCCCGACTTCCATCGCCAACTGACGAACGGACGGAATTTTCTCGCCATTGCTCCATATTCCCGCGAGCACCTGTTCGATGCCGAAGTCTGCAATCTGCCGGTAAATACCCTGGTTGGTTGGTTGAATTTGCATGGCTAGGTTGTTTTTCGGGTGAGCGCGAAATAGGCAGCAGCAAGCATCATTAGCGCAAATACCAACTGAGCGAAGGGGTAAAGGCTTTGGTCGGGATCGTAGGCGACCCTGACTGTGGTCCGGGGCGCTTCGGAGAGTTGAAAACTCTGGTCGCTGAGCCCGACTACACTCTGGTCAAGCATGGCCGTAGCGGTGTAAGGAATGTTGGCTACATCCGAAATAGTAGAGTAGGTCAGGTTAAGATAAAGGATGACGGCTCCTATAATTCCTACTAAGACAAAACCTACTTTTTTCCCGTAGGCAATGGAGGGGAACAACCAGGCGATGCAAGTCGCTGCGTGAGCAAGCCAGCCAATGATGAGGGCCTCCCACAGGTATACCGGAGCCGGTAGAATGAACGCCTCCGGGGCCATCATGCATGCTGCCATGGTTAGTAATAATGGAGGAAGAAGCGTGGTCAGGGGGGCATAAACAAAGTACAGTAACGTCATTGCCGCAAATCTTTCAGCGTTGGAAAGTGGCAGGGTCAGTGTTCTGATAGTCTGATTTTCTTCTTTGAACCAATTGTTATAAAGTGTTCCGCTTATGATCAGGCCACTGATCCAACCTGCAATCGCAATTGTGATGTTCAGCGTCTGCGGGTCCCAAAAGAGGTATTCTTTTCGGAGAACACTGATCACTCCGTTGTTTGAATCGTTATTAACTAACAGCCCCAGGATGAAGCTGCCAATGAGGATGCTGACAGACAAGAGGTAGTTGCGCAGGTTCAGCTCGGCAATCGCTACACGGCAAGCCAGGTAAATTCGTTTTAATGAGCTCATGCCTGAAAGTTTTTGGTGTTAAGGTCGAAGCCCGGCTGCGGAAGTCCGCCATCGGTAAGGGCCAGGTAGAGGGTTTCCAGATCGAAGGCGGCGTTGCCCTGGCGGCCATCGGCATGGACGGTCAGCCAGCCGCCGGGAACCCGTCGGGCGTAGCCTTTATCACCGTAGGGCAGGGGAGAGGTGGTGAGGTTGAAGCTGTAGAATCGTTGGGCCAGCTCCAGAGGCAGGTGAGCGTGAATTTTGCCATCGTTGAGTACCAACACGTGATCAAGCACGGGGGCAATCTCGCTCAGCAAATGGGTCGCGATAATGATGGTTTGCCCCGCTTCCGTGCCGGCAATCAGTGTACGCCGAAACTGGTCTTTTCCCTGAATGTCGAGGCCGGTGGTCGGCTCGTCGAGGAGTAGTATCTGGGTTCTGGTGGCGAGGGCAAAGGCAAGCTGGGCACGGCGCTTTTGCCCGAAGCTGACTTTATCCAGCGGCTTGTCCGGATCCGCCCGGAAGTCACTCAGTGTTTCCAGAAAGAGCTGGTTGTTGAAATTGGGGTAGAACGGACCGTAGTAGGCGGCAATCTTGCGCGGCGTCCACTTGGGGAAGAAGGGCTCGCTGGGCAGAAAGTACAGCCGTTGGAGAAGGTCTAAGGGGCGATCAGACGGGGTCTGGCCCAGCACGCTGATGTCTCCCTTAGAGGGGAACTGTAGCCCGGCGATGAGCTTCAGGAGGGTGGTCTTTCCTTCGCCGTTTGGGGCGCAGAGCCCGGTGATGCCGGATTGGCTGATGGTAAGGTCGACTCCGTTCAGGATGTCCTGACCGCTGCCGTAATTGTGGTGTATCGAATTTGCCTGGAGGATCATTGTTTGGGTGTATTAGTGAAGTAATACAGTGCAATAGTCGGGCGGGCAATCCTAAGGAACAAGTAATGAGCTGCGTTATCGACGAACGACAACTTTTTGTGGACGAAAAACGGGGTCGATGGATGCAGGGCTGGGATACTGTAAGTTCTACGCGTCCCCGGGGTTGCGTGGTTGACGAGACCTTCCCGCCAGGTAACATCCCCAATACCTCGTTTCTGATCTTTATTCAGGCAGAGGATCGGAGAGGGTGATGTGGCCACGCCCGAGCCGCAGGATGCCTTCTTCTTCAAGCCGTTTCAGAATGCGCGACATTCCTACGCGGGAAGCCCCAAGGTCTTCCGCCAGGGCTTCGTGGGTGACCGTCAGGTCGTTGTTCCCACTGATGATGGCGATGTCCCGCAGGTAGGCCGTGGTCCGTTCCTCCAGCGGGAGGAAGGCTAATCCTTCAAAAGCCGCTAGCATTGAGTCGAATTTGAGCTGAAAAGACAGCAGGGTGAACTCGTTCCAGCCGGCAAAGTGACGGGTGTAATAGTAAACCCGTTCCACCGGAATCATGACAATGTCGGTTGCCGTAATGGTTTTTGCCCTGACTTTACTGGTCTCCCGTTTGAGGCAGGAACTCAGCGTCATTGCGCAGGTTTCTCCCGGCCGCAGAAAGTACAGGAACAGATCGTTGTCCTCCTCGGTGTGGCGGACAACCTTTAGGCCGCCCTTGCTGATGAGTGGAATGTGATCGATGTATTGCCGGTCCGTCAGAATCGTCTGTCCGGCGGGCAGGGATTGCAGCAACCCGTGCTGCACAATATCGTCGATCAAATTATCCTGTCGGATGTCGGGCAGGTGCTTCTTTAGGTATTCTGCGGTGAGGTTCATTTTGCTAATGTAATCAGGGTTACATAAGCTTTTTGTGGCTAAGCAGACCTTTGTCGTAGTGCTGCTAAACGTGCATCATCAACTTCCCAACTATGACTCCGGTAAAAGAATGGCCCTTGTGGCAAAAACTGATCCTTCTCTGTCTGGTTTGCGTTGGTCCCGCTTTTTGTATTGCGCTGATTATCGAATCATTATCCCACCTTAAATAAGTAATTATGACCCTCAATATGGGAAAAGCAGATCGCATCATCCGCCCATTGCTCGCCATCGTCTTCATCGCGCTCTACTTCACCGGAACCGTAACCGGTACGGTAGGGATTGTACTTCTGGTGCTGTCTGCGGTATTCCTCCTGACCAGTCTTGTGGGAGTTTGTCCACTCTACAGCCTGTTGGGCATCCGGACTTGCCCGGTAAAGAACTGATCTCCGGTTATTACTGCAGACTAGTTAAAATGCGCCACCCCAATCCGAACGGATGGGGTGGCGCGTGGTTTTTTTACGGTTATTTATGACTTTAGTGGCTGTGCCGGTCCAACCAACATTGCACCGGCGTTCGCGCCACGTTTACCGGAAACTTCCGCTAACGACGAGTTCTTTTCCTCCACCGGAGTAATCATAGAACCCTTCTCCGGATTTACGACCGAGCTTACCGGCCATGACCATATTGACCAGTAGCGGGGAAGGTTGGTGGTGAGCTCGTCCGAAACCGTCCTTCATTACGTTGAGGATGGCCAGGCAGGTGTCGAGGCCGATGTAGTCGGCCAGTTGCAGCGGACCCATCGGGTGCGCCATACCGAGTTTCATTACGGTGTCGATTTCTTCGACACCAGCCACGCCTTCAAATAGGGTAGTAATGGCCTCGTTGATCATTGGCATCAGAATGCGGTTGGCTACGAAGCCGGGGTAATCGTTCACCTCGGTAGGGGTTTTGCCGAGTTCGCGGCTCAGGTCCATCACCAGTTTTGTGGTGGCATCGTCGGTGGCGTACCCACGGATGACTTCCACAAGTTTCATGACGGGAACGGGGTTCATGAAGTGCATCCCGATTACCTTTTCGGGGCGCTTGGTCGCCGCTGCTATTTTGGTGATACTAATGCTGGAGGTATTGGTGGCAAGAGGCGCGGCCGCAGGTGCAAGGGAGTCTAACTGAGCAAAAATTTTGAGTTTGAGGTCTACATTCTCCGTAGCGGCTTCGATGACGAGGTCGGCTTTACCAACTCCTTCGGCAAGATCGGTGTAGCCAGCAATGCGGGCGAGCGTTGCGTTCTTGTCGTCTTCGGTGATCTTTTCTTTTCTCACAATCCGGTCCAGACTGGATGCAATGGCGGCAATGCCGCGGTCTATGGCGGCCTGATTGATGTCGTTCAGGCTAACATTATGACCGGCAGCGGCGAAGACCTGGGCGATGCCTGCTCCCATTTGTCCGGCGCCTATTACTGATATATTCATTGTGGTGGTGGTTTGGTTAGTTGAACTGCAAGGTCCGAAAAAAAATGGCCATCCGGTAAAGGGTGATGGAGTTTCGCAGAGGAGTTGGCTTGTAAGTCTGTTCGCCGGAGGTAAAAGCGGCCGTATTGGCGGGGGAGTTTTACCCGGGCTTGAAGACTGCCGGTTACGAAATCCACTTCACCTCCTCGATACCTCCCCGCTGCGCCAGGTACCGGCCCAGCACAAAGAAGTAATCACTAAGGCGGTTGAGGTAAACGACGATGCTACGATCCATTTCCACTACTTCGGCGAGCTCGACGGTGCGGCGCTCAGCGCGGCGGCAGACGGTCCGGCACAGGTGTGCGTAGCTGAGTACGGGGGCTCCTCCGGGCAGGATGAAGTGTGTCATTTTAGGCAGCGACTCGTTCATGGCGTCCATTCGTGCTTCGAGGTTGGTGGCGGCGTCTTCGGGTAGTTGGTACGCCTGGCCCGGCCGGTCATCGGCCATTGCGGCCCCAAGGGCAAAAAGGTGGTGCTGCTGGGCCAGGAGTTCTGCGCTGATGGCGTCGTCTTCAACGTGGTCGCGGAGCAGACCAACGAAAGCGTTGAGCTCGTCTACTGTTCCGTAAGCTTCCACCCGCGGATGCGCTTTACTGAGGCGTTTTCCTGAGTATAGTCCTGTCTGGCCTTCATCGCCGGTTTTGGTATAGATTTTCATGCAGGTGTAACGTGATTTTCTCCGCTTGGGTTGCGGTGTCAACTCCCTCGTTTGGTGGTTTGCTCTGGTCTGGTTTTCAGCCGGACGGGGAAACTGTATGAGCTTTAGATAGTGTATTTTCGGGGATAAGTCGGATCGCAGGTTTTTCTGTATCGCTGCTCATTCAACCTTCTTCTGCACCTGCGTTTGCGCAAAAGGAATTGCCCTGATTTTAAACATCGTATCGGCCACGCTGGTTACCTTCGCATCAGATTCATGGGGCACCACCACCATCATTGGCCTCGAATCCTGTTTTTGTGCACTTAACCAAGTCAATCAATGCAACACCCAAATTTGAAGGAGAATCTTTCGGTCTCCGCACTCGTTGAAGCAACCATTCGCACCGATCAGGGGCACCTCTCCGATACCGGCGCACTGATCGTTAACACCGGGAAATTCACCGGCCGTTCTCCATTGGATCGTTTCATCGTCGAAGACGATATCACCCGCGACGCTGTCGACTGGGGAAAGATCAACCAGCCCATAGCGCCGAATTACTACGACGCCCTGGAAAGCAAAATCCTGGCTTACGCCCAGGAACGCGACACGGTTTACGTCCGCGATGCTTACGCGTGTGCCAGCCCGAAGTACCAGATCAAAATCAAGGTTTACACCGAGCAGCCGTGGCAAAACCTCTTCGCCTACAATATGTTCCTCCGCCCCGACGGCGAAGTGCATAAGAACCTGAAGACGGACGAATGGACCATCCTTGCCTTCCCCGGTTGCATGGCCGATCCGGCCATCCACGGTACCCGCCAGGAGAACTTCAGCATCATCAACTTCTCTAAGCAAACCATTATCATCGGAGGTTCTGCTTATACCGGAGAGATCAAGAAAGGGATTTTCTCCGTGCTGAACTTCGTGTTGCCTACCGAACGCAACGTACTCAGCATGCACTGCTCGGCCAACGTTGGTACCAAAGGCGATACTGCCCTGTTCTTCGGCCTTTCCGGAACGGGTAAAACGACCCTGAGTAACGACCCCGACCGTCGCCTGATCGGCGACGATGAGCACGGCTGGAGCCAGGCAAATGTTTTCAACCTCGAAGGAGGATGTTACGCGAAGGTGATCGACCTCTCTGAAACCAAAGAGCCTCAGATCTACAAAGCCATCCGCTACGGTGCGATGCTGGAAAACATCGACCTCAAGGAAGATGGCCACACCCCCGACTACGAGAAGAGTACGATCACGCAGAATACCCGCGTGAGTTACCCGATCTACCACATCGATAACATCATGTACAACTCGCGTGGTGATCTGCCCCGCAACATCTTCTTCCTTACCTGCGACGCCTTTGGCGTACTGCCTCCCATCAGCCGCCTTACACCGGAGCAGGCAATGTACCACTTCATCTCTGGCTACACCGCCAAGATTGCCGGTACGGAAGCAGGCATTACCGAACCACTGGCCACCTTCTCGGCCTGCTTCGGTGCACCTTTCATCCCGCTGCACCCGACCAAGTACGGCGATATGCTAGGCAATAAACTGAAAGAAGCCGCCGCCGAAGGTAACCCGATCAACGTTTGGCTCGTCAACACCGGTTGGTCCGGCGGTGCCTACGGCACCGGGTCGCGGATGGAGCTTACTTACACCCGCGCAATGATTAAGGCCGCTCTTACCGGCGCCCTCAACGATGTCGAGTTTCACGAAGAACCTTTCTTCGGCCTGTCGATTCCGCGTACCTGCCCGGATGTGCCGAACGCGATCCTCAACCCACGCGATACGTGGCGCAACGAAGAAGAGTACGACGCTACCGCTAAAAAGCTTACCGACCTCTTCAATAACAATTTCCAGGTCTTTGCTGACGCAGCCGATCAGGCCGTTATTGATGCAGGTCCGAAAGGTTAGGTCTTAAACGGGTTGAGTCCTCAAAGCGCGAAGTTTCTATCGCGCTTTGGGGCTCAACCCGTTTAATTTTTATTCTTTGTTTGCTGTTTTTTTTCCTTCCACCGAGCGTTTTTGCGCTCTAGTGATCCCTCTGCCCGCCAGGTCGAATAACCTATTGCTAAGCCCGCCACAGACCAAAGGGCCAGTTCTGATTTCCACTTGCCACCATAAAAGTCAGGGTTACTTCTGGATTGCAGAAAAACCATAAAGACAGCAAAAAACGGAGCGAAAAGCAATATCGACCGCCAAGGCGCGTCGGTAATGTAGGTTTTAATCCAGGGTTTCATGTTTTTTGAAACGTGCTGTAATGATCGTTAGTTGATTGCCCCCGATGGAAATGTCTTCACAACTCTGGCCAGGTCCGCGCAGCGGGATCGATGGGAGCAGGGTAAAAGATAAGGTAAAGGGCCAGCAGAATCGACAGGCCGAGAATTATTTTCTTGATGGGCATGAAGGGAAGATAGGTTACATTCCCTGATCACTACACAATTTCATCGTTTCGTGTGTATCACGAGATGCACTACTATCACGAACTTGCCGCTTGTCACGTCTCCCCTCTCCCGAGGAGAGGGGCCGGGGGAGAGGGGGATCCGTGCATCTCGTGATACACACCATCGTTTCTCCTTTCTTCCCAGCGGGCGTTTTTCCGGTCAATGAAGTCCTTCGACCTACAGATGGTAAACGACCAGAATACCCCAACCACCAGCCAGAATAAAAAGTCAGCGTACCATGCATCTTCTGCGACTCCAAATTCAGGAATGAATGACGACAGACAGGTAGCCAGAACGGCAAATCCCAGGCTACGGTAAACGACTTTTTTCCACGAAATTTCTTCGATTTTTGCTATCCGAATTTCCATGTGTCAGAATTTGATGTCTGGGACGTATACAAATTACCGGGTGGCGAAGTTCAATAAAAAAGGAGTGAGCGGAATGTTTTCCCTGGTTCGGTAGCCTTCTTCGAAAACCAGCTGGCACCTCTTTCGGGGCTCCGGATTTACCTTCAGCGTAATGCTCATGCCGTCTTCTGAAAAGATGAAATCTTCAGCTCTCAGGATGTGCACGGGCCCTAAGGGGCCGATGCCGTGCGAACGCTTAGCGGGATTCGTGAGGGCGGAATTCGTGTGAGTGGTGGTTTTTTAACAGGTCGTTCAACTGAGCTGTTTTTTACCAAACCCTGCATCCTGCGTGCGCGCCGAATGGCTTTTTTGGCGAGAACGCAGGATGCAAAGAAGGTTTTCAGACAAGATGGTCGGCAATGGCCCGCTCCTGCGGTTTCTGAAAGATCTTTTGAATGCGGGGTTGCAGGAACCAGATACCGACGGGCCAAAGAATGAATAAAATGAAAAGAGAGAGCCAGCGCCGGTGCCCTTCTGCCCGCATCAGTAAGCTGGCTAAAACTCCGTAGACCACCAAGCGAGGGATAAACCATGTGCCCAGGATTAGCATCACCGAAAACCAGTAACTGGTCTGGTTTGGAACGGTACTTGCGCCACCGAGAGACTCACTTGCCTTGATCGGAGGCACATCCATTGCAAAGACCAACAGTTGCCATATATACCGGAACCAAAGTGGTTTGGGACTTTATCGCTTGTTATCGCGGCGTCTGGCGGCGTTGCTAAAAACCTTACCTAGCTCAGGCTAGGCGCGGCTTTCAGCGCCTAACCAGCCACCACGCTAACGGCGCGCTAATTGTCCCAAACCACTTCGTTTCCGGTATAATAAGAGCAAGTGTCGCTGTAGCGATCAGCCATGAGATCCAAAACAGTCACTTTAGCCAGGCTTTGGGTTCAATGAGATGCAATAAGTACCGGCCAAGTGTAACTGCCCACAACTGGAAGATCACGAGGCCAGTTCCCAGGCCAGCAAATACCAATACCGTAGCAACATCTTCTCCATAGCTTGGCTCACTTCCTGCGACAAGCAAGACGACAATGATACAGACAATGCCCAGTAGGAATGACAGAATGGGTAAACCTGCAGTAATGAAAAAAAATTTCCAGGCACGGAACGTCAGTAATCGTTTCATCGCATGAAGGTAACCAGATCCAATTCTACATCCCCACAAACTCTACCACCTCAAGGCCGTAGCCTTCCAGCCCAATGCGGTTACGCGGGCTGTTGCTGAGGATGCGAAGCTTGGATACCTTAAGGTCGCGCAGAATCTGCGCACCGATCCCGAAATCCCGTTGGTCCATACTGGCGGGCTGAGAGAGCTTGGCGGCCTGGCCGTCCTGCATCCGGCTTTTCAAGAGCCGGAGACCGGCAATGATCTCGCTGCCATCCTGATGAGGGCGCATGAAAAGCAGAATACCACTACCGGCTTCGCTGATTTTCTCCAGCGGGCCGTGCAGCCCGGTACTGTAACCAGACAGGAGGCTGTGCAGCAAATCGCGGCTGCTGGTACTGCTGTGTACGCGGGTAAGTACGGGCTCGTCCTGCAGCCACTCACCGTGGGTGAGGGCCAGGTGAACGTCGTTGTTGGTTGTTTGGCGGTAAGCGTAGAGCTTGAATGGCCCGTAGCGGGTTTCGAGGTCCATGCTGAATTCGCACTCAACGAGCCGCTCCGTTTGCAGGCGGTAGGCGACGAGGTCTTCGATGCTGATGATTTTCAGGTCGTGCTCTTTGGCCAGTTCGATGAGGTAAGGCAGGCGGGCCATTTCTCCGTCGGGCTTGAGGATTTCGACGATTACTCCGGCGGGGTAGAGGTTGGCCATCCGGGCGAGGTCTACAGCCGCTTCGGTGTGTCCGGTTCTGCGCAGAACGCCACCTTTGACGGCGCGCAGCGGAAAGACGTGCCCGGGGCGGGTAAAGTCAGTCGGCTTGGCGGAGTGCTCGGTCATCCGGCGGATGCAGGTAGCACGATCGTAAGCGGATATACCAGTGGTACACCCGTGACCAATCAGATCGATGGTGACGCTGAAGGCCGTTTCGTGAACGTCTGTATTGGCTTCTACCATTTTGGTGAGGCCAAGGCGGTCGGCCTTTTCTTCTTCGATGGGCGTACAGATGAGCCCACGGCCGTAGGTGGCCATGAAGTTGATCAGTTCGGGCGTAACGCGCTCGGCGGCACAAACGAAGTCGCCTTCGTTTTCCCTGTCTTCGTCGTCTACAACGATGACAATTTTTCCCGCCCGAATGTCGGCTACGGCTTCTTCGATAGTGTTGAGTTGCAGCCGTTGGTTAGTCGGTGCGGAGGTGTCGTCAGTGACGTTGAGATGGTTGCCAGACATTGGATTTGATTCCGGTTAGGTAACGCCAGAAACCGACTAAGAGAGCGGCGTTCATGGCAATAAAATAGCTTGTGAAACGGCCAGGGCGAAAATGGACGTTGAGCAGTGTCAGGGCCTGATCTAATCCGACGAGCAGTAAGATCATTCCCAACAAAACAAGCAACAGCAACCCGGGCCAATAGTTGTTTTCGGGGCCTAAAGTTACCACAAAGAGGACCCACGCCATCAACCCAATCAGGAGAAGGAAGGGAGTCCACCACCGCAGGATTTTATGGCTGAAGATGGCAAAGGCCAGCGGATTTTTCCAGAATGGCCACCATAGTTTGCGGAAACGTACGAGGTTTTGCCAGTTGCCACTGCTGATGCGCACCTTGCGGCGAAACTCGTCCTGAATCGATTGCCCTACGGCTTCTTCCACCACCGCCCGGGGGCTGCTGAGGCCGAGAAAGCCTTGCTCGTAAGCGGCCATGCAGAGAAAAAAATCATCGACCAGAAAGTTCTCCGGTACAGGGGTATATGCCCGGGCGCGCACGGCCCAGCAGCCGCCAAAGGGGCCAACCATTGCGCCCCAGCGCCGGCCTTCGGCCCGCTTTATTTCAACTTCGCGGTGGATGTACGATTCTTCGGCCTGCCCGATGCCTTCCTCCGTTCCTCCGGTCTGGACCATGGTTGCATCAACGACGCCGATGCGGGCGTCGTTCAACATAGGACGAACCAGTTCGCTGATGGTATCGGGGCGCAGGATCACCGATGCATCGGTAATGATGAAGATGGTTTCCGGATGCTGGTTGGAGGCGGCAAGCTGATTGATGATGCCCGGTTTGCCCTGGCGGGTAGTGAACAAGGAGGGGCAAAAGCGGGCGTCGGCGTCGGCCTGCTCGGTCAGCATTTGGTTGGTGGCATCGGTACTGCAGTCGCTGCCGATGAAGAAGTTTAACTCGCCGGGGTAATCCTGAGCTGCGAGGCTGGCGAGCTTTTGCGGAAGTACCGTCTCTTCGTTGTGGGCCGCCATCAGAACGGCCACTGCGGGCCAGGAGCTGTGCCCGTTATCCGTTTTTTGCACCTGCGGCCCCGCCCCCGGTGCCGTACCCGATGACCCCGAAACCACCCACAGCGGATAGATCACGTAGGTATGGAGTACGCCGAGTACACATAGGAGAAGGATGATGAGCATAATCAATGACACGGAGCAAAGGTAAGTGCCGCAGATGTACCAGTACAATCGGTACGGTAAGGAATATACCTGAACCACTTCGTTTCAGGTATAATAACTGTGTTGACCGGTTTTTTTGGGAAAGGGCCGCCGTTGCGGCTTATTCAGGGGAATCCACTCACTGTAGCGTCATCCAGACAAATGCAGCGAGGGCGGCTCCCCCCAGTGGGGCCACGATCGGAATCCAGGCGTAAGACCAGTTGCTGCTCCCTTTGCCGGGAATGGGAAGGATAGCATGGGCGATACGAGGCCCCAGGTCTCTTGCCGGGTTGATGGCGTAGCCGGTGGTTCCCCCCAGACTCAGGCCTACGGCCAAAACGACGAGCGCCACAGGCAGAGCGTCGAGCGAGCCGAGCTTTCCCTCCGGTGTGCCGAAGTTGGGAGCTGTCAGGTAAAGAACCGCAATGAGAAAGGCGAAGGTTCCGAGAAACTCGGACATGAAATTAGAGGGCGTATCCTTAATAGCTGGCCCTGTGGCAAAAGTGCCGAGAATCGTAGCCTGGTCTTCCTCGGCCCGGTAGTGCGGCCGGTAATGCATCCAAGCCAGGGTGGCGCCCAGGATACCGCCCAGCAACTGGGCAATGATGTAGCCCGGTATAAGAGCGGGATCGAACTTCCCGGTGATTGTCAACGCGAGCGTAACCGCCGGATTGAGGTGCGCGCCCGATGCGGGCGCGGCCACGAAAACACCAATGAAAACGGCCATCGCCCAGCCGAAGGATATTACGATCCAACCACTCGATTTGCCGTAGGTCCCTTTCAGGGAGGTGTTGGCGTTAACGCCACAACCAAACAACAACAGGAGGGTGGTGCCCACAAATTCGGCGATGTAAGCGGTAAGTTCTTGCATGATCTTTTCTTAAACAGGTGCGGTGCTAAGGTAGACTTATTTTTTATTGCCGCTTTGTACGAGCTTACGTCATGAAATTCTGGCTGCTGCCGATAAAGAAGAGCCCCCGCTGATCATCAAAAAGAAAGGTCGGCCCAAAAAGTCAAAGGGGCGCAACTTAATGGACCGATTGGTACTGTATGAGGATTACGTGCTCAATTTTACGATGAAGGAAAACGTCCCGCCCTCTAACAACTTAGCCGAGCGAGACATTCGTCTGTGGAAAACCAAGCTCAAAGTGAGTGGCTGCTTACCTACGATCGACGGGGCCAAACGATATGCTCGTATCAAAGGCTTTTGTTCGACAGTCCGAAAGCATGCCTTGTCTGTTTATGAGCAACTTCTCGCCGCCATGGATGGGCGTAGCTTCCTCTTCGAAGGTCTGACTACTTAAACAGTTACTCCGCTTTTTTTTCGCTTCGGGCGAAGGATTTCTTTCTTCAGGTTGTCTGATTAAAAGAGGCATCAACGCAGGCGAAGACATTTTAACACCTTTTAACGTTGTTCCGTCTCCCGAAAGTGAGTGACTTTCTGATTGTACTACGTCTTAAAACTGTATCCGGAGGAGAAATCAAATGTTATCCCCCGGAAAACAAGATATGTTTTTCATGATATGAATATGGGTTTTAGGTGTTTTTCTAGGAGGGTCCGGACTTAAGTCCGGACCTTCTGTTTTTTGGTGAGGTGTGGTTTCACGAGACTGCTGTTGCATTTTTGATTTACCTTACCGGAAACTGCCTTACCATGTCTCTCCGAGTACCCGCCATTATCATTTTGCTTCTGTCCTTTTTTCAGTGCGCCTCCGATTCGGGAGCGACCGGCCATGAGGCGGGTGGTAACCCGACTTTCGAGTCCTTTGACGGTCAGCAGATCTCGTACCGGGACGGCGGAGACGGCCCGGCAGTGATGCTTCTCCACGGTTTCATCAACGATGGTTCCAGTTGGCTGCAGACCCAACTTTATGGCCAGTTGGTAAACAGTGGCTACCGGGTAATTATCCCTGATATGCGGGGCAACGGCTTTTCGGCGAAGCCGCACACCGACGAAGCCTACGCCAACGACGCGGAAGTAAAAGACCTGATGATACTCGCCGATGAACTCGAACTTGATTCCTACATCGCTATTGGCTACTCGCGGGGCTCGATCGTTTTGGCAAAACTCCTGACGGAAGATAAGCGGATATCCCGCGCCGTACTTGGAGGAATGGGCGTCGATTTTACCGATCCGGACTGGCCCCGGCGCAAACAATTTGCCGCAGCTTTTGCCGGAGAAACCACCCCCGAAACCGAAGGTGCCGTCGAATACGCAAAATCAGTCAATGCCGACCTCAAAGCACTGCACCTGCTCCAGAAGCACCAGCCGGTCACTTCTTTGGATCAACTGCGAAGCATCGATGTACCGGTATTGGTGGCTGTGGGGAGTTCGGATAAGGACAATGGTGACCCCGGAGCGTTGGAGCGGCTGTTTCGCCACGGTAAACTGGCCATGATGCCCGGAGACCACAACAATACCTACAAAACTCCGGTGTTCGCCGCAGCGGTGATGGCTTTCGTAAAGGCCGGATCCAACTGATCGACTCTGTTCGCCCTTAGCGGTTCTTGACCACAGAGATTTCCAGAATGTAATCGCCAGAACTCAATCCCTGGGCGCCGACGACGCCGATGGTGACGGGGTAGGGCCGGTTCACGGCCCGGAGCTCCACCTCCCGGACGTAGCTTTTGCGCGTCCGGCCAAGAACGTTGCGCGTCATCCTGAAATCGGCTTCGCAGCTTACGCAACTGTACAGTTCCGGCGGTAACGCACCTCCGCCGCCGGAGTAAGCGTAAAGGCTCAGGTCGGTGTTTATATCCTTCGGTGTAAGCCGGATGACCATCGTGGAGTACTTAGGGATTTCGGTTCGGTAAAAAACGTTGTTGCCCGAAAAGTGATCAACGCGCGGCTCTACGAAGCAGGCGTTTTGGGAACTCCAGGCCCAGTTGAGCGACGTAAGCGGGGCTCCGATTTCGAGCTGGCCCTCCCAGGCGAGCGATTTCCCCTGCTGGGCTTCGAGCAGAATGGGAGTCGCAATTTGAGCACCAACGGTACTACTTAAAAAAGCCAGGATGAAAAAAGTTAGAAAACGCATAAGGGAATGACGGGTTAGTGCAAAGCAAAGTTAAGGGTTGCTACTCCGCCGTACCTCCATGAAAACCGGGAGGTTTGCCCCACAAACATAAAAGCCCCGCAACCAAAGGTTGCGGGGCTCATTTTGTAAGTTTTACAACAGGTGGCTGGGCTTACGCCGCTACCAGCTGAGCTTCGAGTTTGTCTACCAGCGTTTGCTTGCTTGGTGCGCCGACGATAGTGTCTACTACCTCGCCACCCTTCATGATCAGGAGGGTCGGGATAGAGCGGATGCCATACTTCTGGCTGAGTTCTGGGTTGTCATCAACATCGACTTTGCCGATTTGAGCTTTGCCTTCGTAAGCAGTATGAAGTTCCTCAATGACGGGGCCGATAGCGCGGCAGGGGCCACACCATTGTGCCCAGAAGTCAACGAGCGTTACGCCTTCATTATCGAGGACAGTTTCTTTGAAGTTGGAGTCAGTTAACTGAAGAGCCATTATTAATTGGTATTTAGTTTTGTGTAAATCACACATTATTAACAACAACCTTCTTTAGGGATGGTTGAATCTTCTCATCCAAACGAATCGTTCAATTGCCTGCATCCGACGCCACTCCGCCCCAAAGCTCCCGTTTTCTTCGCCTTTGGCCCGTAGGGCTGCTGGCGATTTTATTGCTTTTGCGTTGGCTTTTGCCCGCGGCAGCCATCGAAAAAGTGTACAGCCGTGGCGTCTTCGTCGGGGTCCGGAACGTTTGGGACTATACGCTGCCACAGTTGCCGGTACCTCTGTTTTACGTCTTTTGGCTGGGTGTTTTGGTGTGGATTGTCCGTACCGGGGTCCTTTTTTGGCGCGCACGCAGGATGCAGGGGGGGGTGAAAAAGCAGTGGAAGCAGTTCGGTCTCCGGCTGCTGAATTCTGTTGCGTTGCTGGTGTCGGTTTTCCTTCTGGCCTGGGGGTTCAACTACGGCAGGGTAGAGGTGAACGACAAAATAGGCTTCGAAATGTACCAGCCCATCCTCGATGAATTGCGGCAGCGCGTTTACACCGAAGCGGCCGGGCTGGCCGATTGGCGGCAACGCATCACCTCCGACACGACCGCTCTTGGCCCGGAGCATTTCATCGAGCCGGAAGACGCGGTGAGGCACCTGGTCCGCCGGGCACTCACCTATCATGGGTACCCCGACCCGGGCCGGCCCCGTCTGCGTCAGCTTCGCCCCAGGGGCATCCTGCTGAAATGGAGCACCGCTGGCGTTTACTGGCCCTGGGCGGGCGAGGGCAACATAGACGCAGGCCTGCATCCGCTGCAGAAATATCCCGTCGGCGCTCACGAACTGGCCCACGCGTATGGCTTTGGTGACGAAGGAACATGCACCTTCTGGGCCTGGCTCGCAGGGCAGGAAACCAAAGACCCGGTTGCCGCCTATGCATTCAAACTGGACTACTGGCGGCGCATTGCGGGGAAACTCCGGCAGCAGGAACCGCAGGCTTACTGGGAGTGGCGCGCTGCAAACCTCGACGCCGGCGTTCGGAACGACCTGCAGGCCATCTACGACAACTCCGAACTATACAAAGACATCGCGCCCGTCATCCGGGATGCTGCCTACGATACCTACCTGAAAGCCCAGGGCATCCACGAAGGATTGCTCAATTACGGCAAGGTCATTCAAATGGTGGAAGGCTACCGGAAATGGGAGAGAACTGGTCTTTAACTGTGCCTCTCAACCATCCCACAGTTGTCGCGGCTTCAGCCGCTGACTCGTTGATGCAGGGCTTTCGATCAACGGTCTCCTGCCAGAGAGAAGCCGTGCCTTCAACCGTTCTTTGCACCGGCGGCCGCGCCCTGAATGGTTAAAGGCTTAATATTCAATAATGTGCATCGGGCGCAAACCAGATCGTCGCTCAACCCCCTCCCGGCCTCCCCACACCGCTGCGCTGGGGAGGAGCAATCGCGAAGATCTGGTTTGCGCCCATGTGCATCCGAGCCAGTACATTAAGCCACGCTTACTATGGCGATGTAACAAAAAAATTGTGCTGAAAAAAGGGGAAGAGGTGGGCTGGAAATTCTTAACTTTGAGCTGAACCTACACCGTTTCATATTAACACCTGATAATAATGCGTTTTACCCTATTTTTAGTTTACAGCTGCCTTTGTTGTGGCCTGTTCGCTCAGTCTAAAGTTGATTTTGGCAGGGTTGATGACAACCAACTGAACGATCGCCTGAAGGTTTCGGCCGAAGAACTTACCCAGTACATTCTCGACGATATTCCTGCGGAATACATGGACCAGATGACCGATAGGGCTGCGTACCGTTTTGCGGACCAAATGGCCAGGTCTTCCATCGATGTTCTCTCCGGCGGGCGGGTGTATAATGGCTGGGATGAAATGGACGAGTATGTCAATGGTGTACTACAGAGGGTGATTCCGGAAGAGCTTCGGGCCAAGAAGTTCGTCCGGGCTTACGTCATCAAAGATGGTTCGCCGAACGCGTTCATGATGCCATCCGGTATTTTCTGTATCAACATCGGGATGATCGCCGAGATTGAATCGGAGGCGAATCTGGCCGGGATCATCGGCCACGAATTGGCACATTACGAGCTGCGCCACGGACTTGAGCGTTACGTGAAATCTGAAAATGATGAATTCAAGGGCGGTATCCTCTTCAACAGCCGTAAAGCAATCAGCGCTTTTTCGGTCGACAACGAACTCGATGCCGACTCCCAGGCTGCCGAGCACCTGCGCCGCGCGGGGTATGGCCTGAACGGGCTGGCGGAGACTTTTGCGGTGTTTAAACGCCAGGAAGACCGGGCACTTCTCACGATGGAGGATGTTTGGGAGATCAAGGAAACAACCCACCCGAGCTCGGGCCGGCGTATTGAGCGCATCCACGAAATGATGGCTGCAGAAGAAGAATCTGCTGCGGCAGATCCTGGCTCTTCTGCCGTTTTCGAAAAGCTTCGGGAAGAAGCCCGTGCTGAAGTACTGAAATATCTTCTGGCCGGTTTCAACTATCAAAGTTGCCTGGAAAAAGCTTTCCGCTTTCACTTATTCGAGCCCAACAATCCTACTTATGTTTATTACGCCATGGAAGCTATCCGCAGGAGCTGCTACCTGGACGTGACGATGTGGAACAAAAAGTTCCTGGCTCACAACTACTTCGACGTAGTGGAGACAAAGAGCGGAGGGCACAAAAAAGTAAAGATCGAAGGAAACTTTTTCGACCGGTTCCGGCCGGGGATTCTGTCGATGGATTCCAACAGTTACAGCCAGGTGATGGCGAAATTCTACTGGGATAGCCCAAAATTCACGACCAACGAAGAAGCGTATCAGTTTTTCTATAAAGTTGGTAAAGCGCTGAAAGAGCCCGAGTGTACGCTGTCTAACGCTCTGAGCCTGTCTTTCAATCCTGAACTAAGGAATAAGTTTTTGGAGGAATATCTTGCCTTTGAAGACATCAGGTACCGGAATTTCGCCGAAGCCTTGTTGAATGATGGAATATACGAAGCGCTTCCGAAAAGAAAGCTGACGATTTTCCACAGGCTGATGCCTGTTATCAAGCACGGAGTAGATGACATTGCCGTTTGGCACGAAGGAGACGAACAACCTTTACGGTCGGCTATGGAAAAGGCCGCCACGTCTTTTGAAGACCGGGATTTCCTTTATTTGCCCGAGCTCAAGAAAACGAACATCAACGATTACCTCACTTTTTCTGAATTAGAGGGCTTTTCCTTCCAGCCGCTATTGGCGCGGGGAGAAAAGACTGAACTCCACATTCTTGACCCTGCCTTCTGGGAAGTGATGAAACGTTACGGGACCAACCGGATGGAATTCGTCAACTGTATTTATAACGACAAGGCTAAAGGTGCTTTCACGCTCGAGGTGTACAAACAGGTAAGTGATTATACCATCGATGATGTTTTGAATCGTGACGATGAAAAAGGGCGTTACGTGAAGATGTATATGTCTGGCCTTCAAATCCTTGAAGATGGTCCGCTGAAGCTTCGTGCTTACGATGGTACCGACCGCATGGGAGCTAGAGGCAGAGGCTACGATCTGTTAGCGGAGGTACTGACAGAGAAACTGAAGTCGCTGGATAAGTCTTTGACTGACTGATCGCCCCGATCTTTTCTGCCGGTTTGGATATCTGTTTAAAGTAACCTCTGCAGCCCCGATGAACCCGGTGATGTAAAGGAGGTTCCGGCCTTACCGTACGGAGAACAATTGTGCCTTCAAACGTTCCTTGCACCAGCGGCCGCGCCCTATATCCCGAAGTGGTCCGTTATTCCGGTGTTTTTTGCCGGGATCGCCCTGATGACACGAGGCTGCAACCACCAGATACCAAGAGGAAAAAGCAGGATCATTACCGAAGCGAGCAGCCATCTCATAAAACCGGGCTTTTTTTCGAGCCCGGCGGTAAGAGCTACTGCGGCCGCTAATGGAGCAAGTACCAACCCGCTGAGAATGAGTGCCAGTAACTGGTCGGGGGTAATGACTGTGCGCACAGAACGAAGCAGTTCGCGCGCGTTGCCGGTCGATGCGATGTTCGCCGCCCTTAATATATTATCAATGCTGATGATGAGAAGAAAGCTGCACTGGATGATGTTGACGCCAGCAATGAGGAGTAGCAGGATCTTCAGGCCCTGCCTGTTGGATGCTTTTCGGATAACAGCAAATTGCCAACTGGCAATTGCCAGTAGCGAGAGGGAAACCAGCAACGGCACTGCTTCATCGTAAGGAACTGACCGAGGTGAAAAAGTGATGAACGAAAACTGGTCCATAAACATCAGGAAGATGAGCAGGTAAGCCGGAGTGGCCAGGCAAAAGAGGACGGCAGCCGGTATTCTGGTGAAAAAAGACACGAGGTGGATTTTAGTTAGGATGGAAAAATACACATAACCGTAGCCTGCCAGGTAGGAATCTTAAGCCAATAGCCGAGGATTGTTGAGGTCCGTTTCTTGTAATGTGAGGCTGCTTCCACAGTCTTGTTGTGCATTTGATAGAACACCCGATTCAGGGTGTATCACGAGATGCACTACTATCACGAACTTTCCGCTTGTCACGTCTCCCCTCTCCCGAGGAGAGGGGCCGGGGGAGAGGGGGATCCGTGCATCTCGTGATATACACCCCGATTCAGGGTAAAGCTGATACATAAATAAAAAAGCGTACCTTTGCACCCTCAAACAGGGCATCTCCCGGTTTACAAGGTCTGATTCCGCTCATCGATGAATCCGTTGTGGTAAACCAATTCGCCCGCTAATCAAGGTTTCGATACGCCTCCGTGTGACTATAATGGAGATCGCCGGCGTTCAATCACGGGACCACAAAACAAGGACGAATTGGAAACTTATCAGGACAGCGCCCTGCGCGATGACGTCAAAAAAGCCGTTGCAGAACTCGGCTTCATCAAACCCACCCCCGTACAGGCAGCCGCCATTCCGGTAATCATGGAATCAGATCGCGACCTCGTTGCGCTCGCCCGCACCGGTACCGGTAAAACTGCAGGCTTCGGCCTCCCCGTCGTTAACGACATCGACACCGACATCAATGCCGTCCAGGCGCTGATTCTGTGTCCTACCCGCGAACTTTGCCTTCAGATCGCCAAGGACCTCGCTGCTTTCAGCCGGTTCCGCAAGGGTGTGAACGTTGTGGCGGTTTACGGTGGTGCACCGATTACGCACCAGATCAAAGACATCAAGGCCGGCGCTCAGATTGTCGTTGGAACCCCCGGTCGTACGCTGGACCTCATCAACCGCAAGAAACTTAAGGTCGGGCAACTGAAGCGCGTTGTTCTCGACGAGGCCGATGAGATGCTGAACATGGGTTTCCAGGAAGAACTCAATTCCATCCTGGGAGCAACCCCCGAAGAAAAGCAAACCCTGCTTTTCAGTGCAACCATGCCAAAGGAAGCCAAAAAGATTTCTCAGGACTACATGACCGACCCTGCCGAAATCAGCGTTGGTCACTCCGATGCGGGTAATTCGAACATCGTTCACCAGTACTACAAAGTACGCGCCTCCGACCGTTTCTCGTTACTGCGTCTGCTCATCGAGCTGGACCCCGATATGTACGCCGTAATCTTTTGCCGCACCCGCCGCGAGGTGAACGGTGTTGCCGAAGACCTTCGCTTTGCCGGCCACGCCGCTGATGCCCTGCACGGTGACATGAGCCAGGCCCAGCGCGACGACGTGATGCGCCGCTTCCGTAAAGGACGCATCAAACTGCTCGTTGCCACCGACGTGGCTGCCCGCGGTCTCGATGTATCCGATCTCACCCACGTGATCAACTACAACCTGCCTGATGCCCCGGAAGTGTACGTTCACCGCTCAGGCCGTACCGGCCGTGCCGGTAAGGAAGGTACCGCCCTCAGCATCGTAACCGGTAAAGAAGTGCGGAAGGTTCGTGACATCGAGCGTTACTCTAAGATCAAGTTCGAGATCAAGGAAGTGCCTAAGCAGGATGATGTGTACAAGATTCGGGCACTGCGTTTTGCCGACAAAGTCAAAAATGCCAAGCTGGACGATAAAGTGGCCGCATTCCTGCCCGAAGTCATTGAAACCTTCGACGGTATGGAGCGCGAAGAACTGATTCAGAAAATCCTCGGCTACGGCCTCGGTAACCTGAGCAAGCAGCTCAGTGGCCAGAAGCCAATCCGGGAAGCTAAAGATGATGATCGGCCCGATAAGAAAGGACGCAACATCGACTATACCACCATCACGATGGCTGCCGGACGGAATAAAGGCTACAACGTGCCTCAGATCATCGGGATGATCAACCGCATGGTTCCGGGTAAGAAAATTGCCTTCGGAAAGATCGATATCCAGAATAATATGACCTACGTTGGCGTAGACAGCAAAGAGGCCAAAAAGGTCGTTGCCGCTATGGAAGGTGCTGTAGACAAGGGCACCGAACTGAACGTTCGTATGTTTGAGGGCGGAACCAAAGTTGACGGTCCGCGCGACTTCGCGCCCCGTAAACGTAAACCCTTCAAACCAGGAGGTTTCAAAAAGAAGAAGAAATGGTAGTAAGCCGCCAGCGGCACTTCTGGCTGGTCCACTAGCGTTTTCCTGAAGCAGAAACCTGTTTTCAGCAAATTATACCGGAGGGTAAGTCGCTTGATTGTGGCTTACCCTTCGTCTTTACGGCGAAGGGAGCTTTCAGGCCGTTTGGAGAGGTGGCTGACTTGAATCCTCACGGAAGAAAAAGAGCTATACCTAAGCCGGAGTGGTTTGGGACAATTAGCGCGATAGCGAGTGAAAAAGTCCCAAACCATTCTGACTTAGGTATATTTAACCGTTTTGAGGAAATAACGAAGCAGGGTAGGGTTCTTCAGTCCCGGCGACTCTTCAAAACCACTGTTCAGATCTACGCCGAGCATTTGGACGTGATCCAGGGCCTTTATCTGTTCTGCATCTTCGGGGCCGATACCGCCCGACAGAAGGAACGGGACGAGGCCGTTGTATTCATTCAGTTTCGACCAGTCCCATTTTGCGCCGGTTCCCCCTTTTTCGGTATGGCCTCCGGTGTCGAAAATGAACAGCGGGCAACTGTCCGCGTATGCGTTGGTGTCCTGAAAGTTAAAGTCAGGGGTGATAGGGAAAGCTTTGATGAGCCGGGCTTTGCGCAGCGTGCTGACCGACCAGAGCAGCTTCAGTTCCCGGCAGTATCCGGGGCTTTCGTCGCCGTGCAACTGAACGTAATCGAGCTTATAATCGTGGACTACATTCAGAATGTAGTCCAGCTCGGCGTTGACAAAAACGCCGACTTTTTTGGTTTCGCCGAAAAGATTTTCGTTAGCGGAAATCCACTCTGATAGTTCCGTTTTGCCGACAAAGCGCTTTGATTTGTTGTAGAAGATAAAGCCAACGAGGTCGACCCCGAGGGCCAGTACCTCACGGATGTTTTCGGGATCGCGCATGCCGCAAACTTTTACTTTCATGGTGGCTTTTGTTATTTGATGTCAGAAAATGACAACGAAGACCAGGTTGTAATGGTTGGCCAGTTGGTGTACCCGGCGGGACTTTACGGTCTGTTTGACGCCGGTTGGCAGAAAAGAAAAGCTACTACGCAATCGCATTGTCGTACAATCCTTCAATCTCCCGCACTTTAGCGATGAAATCGGCGCAGGCCTGTCCTGGGTTTTCCTGGCGCATGAAATAGGTTCCGATCAGGAATCCGTCGAAGCCTTCATAGCGGAGTTTAACGATCGTTTGCGGGTCTTCGATGCCGCTTTCGCTGATTTTGGGCAGCCCGGGAGGCAGCATCTTGCCCAAGCGAAGACTGTTTTCGATGCTCACCGAAAAGTCTTTGAGGTTACGGTTGTTGATCCCGACGATGTTTACTTCGGGGCTGATTTTGGCCACTTCTTCTTCGTTGTGCACTTCGCACAAAACTTCCAGGCCGAGTTCGTTTGCTTCGGCGGCAAGGTCGTCGAGGTGGCCGGCAGTCAGGGATGCCGCAATGAGGAGGACGGCGTCGGCACCCATTGCGCGGGCTTCGTGCAGCTGGTAAGAGTCGAGGATGAAGTCTTTGCGGATTACAGGAAGCTTGACGCTGCGACGAACAACGTCAATGTCGTTCGAACGGGCACCAAAGAAGTGAACGTCGGTCAGGCAGGAAATACCCGCCGCTCCGGCATCCTGGTAGCCTTTGCTTACCAGTGCCGGGTCGGCATCAATGTTGATATTATCCTGGCTTGGTGATTTGCGCTTAAACTCCGAGATGATGCCGTAGTCCTTACTCGTACGGATGGATTCCACGAGGCTGTGGCGCTCTAAACGGTAGCCGTAGCTGTCGATAAGCCGTTCTACCGGGGTTTGTTCCTTGCGGCGGGCGATTTCGAGCAGTTTATGATCGTTGATACGGTCCAGAATAGTCATCGGTAATATTGGTAAATTAAAAGATATAAGGTCGGGGCGCTAACGCGGGTGCAGAGGAAAGGTTGGGCGGCAGTAGCCTGCCGGACGGAAAGATCGGGGCGTTGGTATCAAGCAACCAACCGCTGCAAAACACCCAGCGCTTTGCCCGCATCGATGCTTTCAGCAGCTTCTGCGACGCAGTCCTGCAAGCTGGTTTCTGGCTTGATGGTATGAATGGCCAGCCCGGCATTGGCGCAAACTACGTTGCGTTGGGCTGGGGTGGCTTTCCCCTCCAGCACGGAAAGGAAGATCGCCTTGCCTTCTTCCGCCGTTTCTCCGCCGTGCAAAGACTCGGGAGTGAGTTGGTCCAACCCGAAATCGGCAGGGTGGAGGAGACGTTGCCGCTCGCGGCTGCGAACCGACGCTGCTCCGGTCAGGCTGATTTCGTCGTAACCATCCAGCGCATGCACGATGTTGTACTCGCGGGAGAGCTCGTCTTGTAAAATGTAGTCGTAAATCCGGGAGACTTCCCGGTTGTAGGTGCCGAATAGTTGATAACGTGGCCTGGCCGGGTTCAACAGTGGGCCGAGCAGATTGAAGAAGCTTCGTACTTTGAGGGACTTCCGTACCGGGGCAACGTTCTTCATCGCCGGGTGGAACAAGGGAGCATGGAAGAAGCAGATCCCAGCCTTATCCAGGCTTTTCATGAGTACATTCTCATCGTTCGTGAACTCGTACCCGAGTGCAAGCAGAACATCACTGCTTCCTACACTGGAGCTTACCCCGTAACTACCGTGCTTGGTAACTTTATAACCAGCACCGGCAACGACCATGCTCGATAGCGTACTAATGTTGAAGGTGTTCTTGCCGTCGCCGCCCGTCCCGACGATGTCTATCGTCTCCTGGCCGCGCAGGTCGATCGGTTTGGCGAGTTCCAGCATTGCATCCCGGAATCCCTGGATTTCGGACAAGACTGCCGGGCGCATGTTGATGGCAGAAACAACCGCAGCAATTTCCATATCTCCGGCTTTCCCGTTGCCGATGCGCGACAAGGTTTCGTATGCAGATTGGCGGCTCAGGGGCTCGCGGGCGTAGAGTTGGTTCAGTAAAGTTTTCATCTGAGGGCGAAGATAGGGTAGACGCACTTATCCTTAACCCGCTTTGCACCTGCGGCCGCGCATAATTGGTCCGGATACAGCGTAAGCTATCCCAGTCGGACCTCGCTCGCCGTGCTGAGGTCCATCAAAAAAATATCTCTAAATACGAGAACGACGGTGTTGTTCCTTCTGCCATTACGCTCAAAGCTATCGCCGACGCGTTGAACGTTTCGGCAGACTACCTGCTTGGTAGTGATCGGGAAGATGTGATCCAGGATAAAGAACTACTTTCCTTTCTGCGGGAAGTGGACAAGATGCCCGAAGAGATGCGGAAGGCGATTATGGTGGTTCTGGATGCTTGTGTGCGGGACGCTAAAACAAGGAAAGCTTATGCAGCCGCGTAGTCACTTTTTCACAACATGATACTTCTGTTTCTCACAGCTATAGATAAGGTAACACCATGTTGCATCAGTACCAGCAAAGTGTAATTTTCTTCCTTTTCGGCTTACGTCGAAGTCTTTGACTAGTATATAAAGCTCTCCATTACTATCAACTTGTATTGGAGATATCACGGTCGAAGTGAATGATTTTCCCTTTTTAGTTCTTGATTTAGCTTCATCTTCGCTGATCGTGAGCACGTATACCCCATTTAGGCTGCCTTTGTATGAGGTATGGTAGCTCTTCTTAAAAACATAAAAAGTATCAATACCAGGCAAATAGTTTTCAAAATCAGCTATATGTGCTTTTAGAGATTCGGTATAAACATCCGTAACGATGAGAGTATCCTGACCGCATAAAAACGACGATAAGGCAAACAAAGCAACAGTAAACAATTCTTTCATCTTTTCCCTATTTGAACTTCCTTATCGGAAGAGTAGCCTGGACTCCTTGATTATTATATATATAAACTCTTCCACCCCCCTTTCCGAAAACGTACCGCACTTGATTTCCCGCGTTACTAACATCTCTTCTAGAAGGGGGCTGACGATACGGTGTTATAGTAGTTGTTCCTGTTGTTGAACCACTACCCATTCCGTCAGAAGGTGTAGAACTACTACTTGTTCCGCTTGGATGAGAATGGAATCTAGTCTTGTCTCCGGGAGTATAACCATCAAAAGTAGCTCCTTCCTGAGGAGTGGTAACCGGTCCAGGTTCTCCTGGAACGACACTACCATCTGGCATCACACTCCCTCCGTACTCACGATTATTCTCCGGTGACGTACCGCCATTTCCATTATCACCACTTACGGCATCAACCATTGCACCACGAGTAGCTTCACCTCCTTCAACTTCAGTTATATCATTATAAATATCGCTACCCTCAAAGGCAGCAGCATTACCAGAGTTGGCTTTGACAAATTTCTTAATTTCTTTTGCCCTTGCCTTACTTAATCCAGCACCCGGCACTCCGTTGAAGTCAGATGTCTGGGTATTTACGACATATACTTTGCCGTCATCTTTACCATCACTTCCTACCTTACCATCGCTTCCTAGCACTTTCCCATTTTCATCTTTTATAATTCCACTTACACTTCTCCCATCAGGATCAATAAAGCTTATTGGGTTGCCTAGAACATAATTGTACGGGCTATAAGGGGCATAACTGCTAGCCAGTGGGTCTATTGAAGTCCATCTCGCCACTGCCGGATCGTAATATCTAGCACCATAGTCATACAGCCCGATGTCCTCCATCAGCTCCTTCCCATTAAACCGATAGCAATATTCCCCCTCCCACCAAATTAGAACTTAGCCGATATTCCAACCAGCAGGTTCAGTCCAATGGTTGGGTACTGCACGAACCGCTCGCGGTTGTTGCCCAAGAGGTTGTTTACCCGCAGCCACGCACTGAAGTTTTCACTGAAACCATATTCACCGTTCAGGTTTAAGTCAACGAGTGCAGAGAGTGTCTGTGCCTCTCCGGCTGCATCTTGGTACGGAAGACCGTTTTCGATGAAGAGGTCTGCTCCGAGGGTGACGTTTTGCTTTTCCAATTTGTACGCGGCACCACCGTTGAGGCTGAAGCTAGGCAGGTGCCATGCCTTCTCCTGATTGTCGAGGCTGTAAAATCGTTGCGCGATGGATGCGTTGACCTGCAGGTTTTCCATTGGCTCCATCGTGCCGGAGGCCTGGAGGGTGAAGATGCTTCCGTCGTCGTAAGTAACCATAAACTGAGGGATGGCCTGGGTGCGGTCAAGCTGAAAGGTAGCCAGGTTGTCCAGGTTTTTGTAACTGGCTTCAGCCCGGTAGGATATTCCGGAAAAAGTACCTTCAACTCCACCGTAAAAACGGGTGTACTCTGAAGTGCGTACGCGCAACCGGGGGCGAACCCAGGGGTTGTAATCACTCAGGCTCCGCAGCGTGTTTTTCTGCAGACTTCCCTCAGCTCCGACGAAGGCGGAGAGCAGGCCGTCGATAATGGGAGCGTTCAGGCTAATGTCCGGGAAAACGTCGAAATCATCGTCCTGGCTGGTCAGGTTCACCCCTATCTTCAGGCGGTAACGCCCGGCAATTGCTGTTGTATAGCTTGGGCTCAGGTAGATGTTGTTTAGCTTCTGGTTGCTGGTGTCTTTATAGGTTGTAAAATCTGCCCGGAGCTTAATATCCAGTGGCTGCTTATCGGAGATCCACTTTGTAGCCTGTACGTTGAGGTCGATATTAGATTCACGTACTGCCGGGTCACCATCCATCAGGTAGAGAGAGACGCCTGCTTTGTAGTCAAAATCGGCAGCCGTCCGTACACCATTGAAGATGTTGGCGTTGATGTCGACAATATTAAAACGCTGGCGAACCTGGTCGTCCGTAAAGCTTGGTGTAGAGTCCGTTTCGATTTCGGGGAAGTTGTATCCATAGTAATACCGGCTCTGCGAAGTGAAATCAGCTCCGCCGCTTACAGCGAAGCCCTGATCGAACAGATAAGTACCGCCTACGCCGAATTTGGTGTCGCTCGATTTCTGGTTTTCTACTTTACCGTTATTGTTGAAACTGTGATGATTGGCGTAGATGCCCAGTTCGGCGTTGTCTACGGTGCTGAGATCGTAGCTTAGGTCACCGTAAAGTGCGCCGGGGAGGCCGACGCCAATACCGATGTAACCATTTTTGCCAGGCTCGGCTTTGTCGCGGGAAACACCACGCGGACGGATAACCGGCGCGGGGTAATCAATCGCAATCGGGCGGTCAACCACGTAGTACTGCTGCTGACGGCGGCTGGTGTCGGCCGCTGGCTTTACGCCTACTACGCGGACGCGGTTAGCGTCAGACAGGCGGGCCTCGAAATTAGAAACAACCGTTACCTCATTATCGTCGAGATCAGTTTGAGCAAAAAAGGTAGTGGTGGCGGTTAAGAACAGTCCGCAAAGAAGAAGGTATTTGGAAAACATAAGTTTGGATAATCTTAAAAGTTAGAAACTAGGGAGCGAAAAACCAGGAAGACAAAATCAGGGGCTGAGTTTTTATTCCTACGGTTCAGTCAGTTCTACTTCCCTCCTCCATTGTCAATTTCAAAACGGTTAGGATCGACCGGGGTGTTGTTGATCCGGCTGCTGGCAGCGATCAGGTTTCGGACTACGGTCAGTCGCTGTTGTGCTTCGGCAACTATTGTGGCATCGCCGTTATAGTTCTCCAGTAGTGCTTCCAGGGCGGCTTCCGAGTTGTAGAGGTTGTCTCCTCCCTGATCTTTCAGGGCGTCGGATAGCACAAGCACTGTCTTCGCAACCCAGTAGGGATAACCGGAACTTTCGCGGTTAGCCTCCAGGGCAAGATCTACCGCTTTAGTCAGTTCGTTGTTGAGGTAAGCAATATTGGCACGCAGATAGCGGGCTTCGGCGGTACGCTCGTCGTCGGAGTTTTCGATAACCTGATTGAGGGCGGGCAGTGCCGTCCGGTAATCGCGGCGGTCGTAGGCGATTTTTGCGATGTAAAAGTTGGCGATCAGACGCTGGGTAGCGGAGGCACCACTGTTGTTGGCCACCTTGGCGGCATAGTCCTCCACACTACGCTGATCGTTTAACTGGTATGCAGACTGCATAGCTCCTACCTGGGCGTCGATCCGGATGTCTTCCGAAGGAGCGGCACCTTCAAGGGCCTGGAAGAGGCGGAACGATCGGTTGTAATCCTTTACGTGGCGGTAGGCGATGAGGCTGCCTTTGTTCAGGGCTGGCAGGTAGTAGCCGCTGGGACCGGAGGTTGCAACTTTTTCAAAATCGGCCAGGGCTTCGCTGTACCGTTGCGCAGCAACGTAACTGTCGCCGCGGAAATAAGTGGCGGCAAGCGCATTCGGGGTGTTGGGGTACTGACGAAGGTAGTCGGTCAGGGCCGATACTGCTCTGTCATAGTTACCATTCTCGTACTGAGAGCGGGCCGCCTGGAAAGTGATCGCCTCGCGACCATCGGCGTTAACTTCCTGCCCGGGAAGGGTTTCGAAGAACTCGAAGAACAGGTCTGGGCGGCCCATCTTGTCGACGTAGATTTCACGAAGGTTCTCTTTGGCCCGCTCCGACTCTTCAGCGGTAGGGTTGTTGCTAAAGACCTGTTTGTAGTAGTTTATCGCAGCTTCCTGGTTGCCGAGGTTGAAGCTGATCAGGCCCAGGTTCAGTAAGCTCTGGTTCACGAGGGGAGAGCTCTGTTTGTAATTACTCACAATGCTCCGCAAAGGCGCCAGGGCTTCCTGAGGACGGTTGAGTTGCTGATATGCTTCAGCTAACTCGAAAAGCGCATCGTCGGCGTATTCACTGTTGGGGTACTGGCTCACCAACTGCTCGAGGTTGAGCACTTTATTGGCCGTACGGCCTCTCAGGCCTTCGATGACTGCTTTTTGGTAAAGCGCGTAAACAAAACCAGAGCTCTGGCGCTGAACAGCATTGTCGTAGTAGCGAGCTGCCTGATCGTACTGGTTACGGCTAAAGTGCGCGTCTCCGGCCCGCAGTACAGCATCGCCGAGTACACGTTCACGCACGTCGGCGTCGGTGATGTAAGGGAGGTTACGCTCAATGCCTTCCACGGCTGCCTTAAAGTAATCCAGTGAAGCAGCAGGGTTTTTCTGTTTGAGGTAGTTGTAGCCCTGCAGGTAGTTGCCGGTGTAGAGGCTGCTCTGCGGGGGAAGGTCCTGAATGCCACGGGCGAGGGTCAGGAACTGGTTGGTAAGGTTGATCGAAGTAGGGTAGTCTTCCTGGCGGTTGGCGAGGTCGGCCAGCCAGTACAGGGCCTGGGCCCGTAAAACCGGGCTCACCGGGCGCTGAAGACTTTTTTCGAAAAGGGTCTTTGCACCTGCGTCATCGCCGTTATTGAGTAGTTCCAGACCACGACTGAAGGCTGCCCGTTGGTAAGATTCCTCGAGCCGGGGGCTGCGGTTGGGTAAGCGTTCCAGCAGTGCCAGCGTACGCTCGTAATCTTCGGTGGTGGCGAACACGTCGCCGAGTAACTCCTGGCCCTGCAGGTAGTACTGGCTGCTGGGATCGATGCTCTGGATCGCCGTTATGGCATCCGCCGGGTAGTTGAGTTCGTAGCTCAGTTTAGCGTAGTTGAAAAGGGCTTCCTGCTGGATCGCCGGGTCGAAATTGAGACGCGAAGCAGTACCAAACGCCAGGCGGGCCGCGTCACCGTTGCGCCGGTTCAGCTCCACGTTGCCAAGGTAGTAGCTGGCCGATTGCCCCACCAGACTGTTCTGAGCCGCAAGCTCGCGGAAAGTCTTTCCGGCAGCCTCGAAATCGTTGAGTTTGTACTGCGTAAAACCGAGTTGGTAGAGTTGCTCCTCTTCCAGTTTGCGATTGTTGCGGGCAAATTCTTCGAGCAGAGGACGCGCACGTGCGTAATCTCCTTTTTCAAAATAAGCCTGGCCAAGCAGCTGGCTCATTTCTTTGCTGTTTTTGATGCGTGGGTTCGAGCCCAGAATCGGTGCAGCGTAGGCGATCAACTCATCGAAGCGGCGCTGCGCAAAGAAGATCTGCGTGAGGTAGTAAGGAATGTAATCGTCGTACTTAGGTGATTTTTCCGCAATCTTGAACTGGCCCACGGCAGCATCGTAGTTACCTTCAAAGAAGTAAATTATACCGAGGTAGTAGTTGGTGGGGTAGTAGAATTCACCCTGGTTGCTTTTGCTGAACTGAAAGTAGCGCTTAGCGGCGGGGAACTTTTTGTTCACAAAGTTGACGTACCCGAGCCGGAAATTCAACTCCGCCCGTTGCTCGGTGGTGAGCAGTTCGGCGGGTACCCGGTTGTAGTAGTCGAGCGCTTTATCGAGCTGGTTGTCGTTGAAATAGTAGTTGGCAATTTCCAGCAGTGCCTCGTTCGCAACGGGGTCGGGCTGGTAGCGCCGCACAAAATCAAGGATGAGTTTCTCGCCCTCCACTTTACCGAGACGAACTGCAATTTTGGCCTGCATCAGTTCGGCTTTCTGGCGCAGTAGCAGTGCCTCCGGCTGTTGCAGGGGTAAAACCATTTCAATCACTTCGCCGTACTCGCGCTGGGCCTTGGCCAGGAGGTTGTCCTGAAAATCAGCTTCCGCCTTCTTATACGTGCGCCAGGCATCGGTATATATGGTGGTGGCCTGACCGCTTACCTGAGCGACAAAACCAATAAGAAAAAGAGCGGACAAAAGGAGCGGAAGCCGGCGTGCCGGTTGGAAAATCTTATGCATGGTGGGTATTCGAATAAAAAAATCAGGCAAGTCGCTTTTCAAAAGTCGACTTTCCGGAGGCAAGATAACGGTTGATCCGCTAACGACCAGAATGGGTTGGTTTAGTACACACCCTGTCCTCAATCGTTAAAATTGAGGCAAATGTTCAGTTTTTTATCGAAATGAGTGAACTGTGTATCGACAATAGATGTATATACATTGAATTTAACGAACGAGAGTTCATCATTTTGAGGCGCGGACGCAGGTGCAGCGCGTGTTTTCCGGGGAGGCCGTTAGCGGCCTTAATCTTCGGTTGTACCGTCCATCGGGTCATAGCTGCCTCAGTTCATTTCAACGATCAAAATTATTTAAACCATGATCAAAGCATTTCTTCTTTTCAGTACCCTGATTTTCGCTACCGCTGTAACGCTGAACGTAGCCGTCGACACCTCTGCAAGTCAGGTAACCTGGAAGGGGTACAAAGTAACCGGTAGCCACGAGGGCACAGTTTCGCTTAAAGAGGGAAGCCTCGATTTTACCGACGGTGTTCTTACCGGAGGGGCTTTCACCATCGATATGGCTTCGCTCAAAGCCACCGATATCACCGGAGAATCCGCCGCCAATCTGGAGGGCCACCTCAAAAGCGATGATTTCTTCGGTACCGAGAGCTTTCCCGTTGCCTCCTTCACGATTACTAAGGTAGTAAGCCGCGGTAGCGTTGGCGATTACCGCGTAACCGGAGACCTGACCATCAAGGGAACCACCAAGACGATTCGCTTCAACACCAAGGTGACCGAAGAAATGGGCAAATACACCGCAAAAGCAGACCTGACCATCGATCGTACCGATTTCGGGGTACGCTACGGCTCAGGTTCTTTCATCGACAACCTTGGTGATAAGACGATCTACGACGAATTCGAACTCGGCATCGTACTGGTGACCAAAAAGTAAGAATTTCTTAACCGCTTACGTTTGGCTTATCCAGTAATCTGATTGCTTTCCCCGAAGGGCGGTCAGAATGATTAGCCTTCTGTTCCAGCGCTTAAGACTATATCGACCGCGTCCGGATAACCACACAGGGTTGTCCGGACGCGGTCGTTATACATTAGCGGGGATCAAATGAGAGGTTAAATACCTGAATCCAGAACAACTTTTATTTTCGTACGTTAACTGGAACATAAAACAGGCTACTCGCCGATAACCTTATCGGTACTTGTTACTACACAAATCAATGAAATCACTGATTTGAATATTCACGGGAGTGTCTGTTTTCGTCTTTTTGGTGGATAGGTCTTTTACAATTTCCAACCAAATTGCTACTTTTGCAGTTCCTTAGCAAACGTTAATCTCGGGACGCGAAAGGATGTTGCAAAAACTAAATGTGTAACTCGCTCGTTAACTGATTGTAACGTGCTTGTTAATTTATAGTTTGCGCGTCATAAATCGGGCTCAGGAAGTAAGATTCCGCTCACATTTATGAACAAACAGTCGCTCTTCGCGACTTTTAATGTTACTAAATTGAATTACTTACGTCTGAAAAATGTCTATTAGTGGAAAAGTTTTTTTGATGAAAACTTTCTATCACTCTAAGGGACAAGACATTAGGTTTTTCATGATATGAATATGGGTTTTAGGTGTTTTTCTAGGAGGGTTCGGACTAAGTCCGGATCCTCTTTTTTTTGGTACATTAGTAATGAACAATGAAGCATCGCCGGGTTACTGGCGCGAAATGCATAACAATACGCGAGCAACCCGGCGGTTCTTCGTTTTCTTTAACCGAGTACGTCGACGCAGTTGAGGTCTTCAAAAGCCTGCTTCAGGCGGGCGGAGAAAGACAACTCAGCTTTACGAACCCAGTTGCGGGGGTCGTAATTCTTCTTGTTCGGCTTGTCGTCGCCTTCGGGATTGCCGATCTGGGCTTGCAGGTAATCCTTCTTTTCGGCTTCGAACTTGCGTACACCGTCCCAGTAAGCCCACTGCAGGTCAGTATCGATATTCATCTTAATGGCGCCGTAATCGATGGCTTCGCGGATTTCCTCCTGGCTGGAACCTGATCCGCCGTGGAAGACAAAATTGATGGGGTTATCGGTTTCGATAGCAAGTTTCTCCTTCAGGTACTCCTGGCTGTTTTTCAGGATTTTCGGGGTGAGCTCAACGTTGCCGGGCTTGTACACGCCGTGAACGTTACCGAAAGCGGCGGCGATGGTAAAGCGGTCGCTGATTTTGCTGAGTGCCTGGTAGCTCTCAAACACTTCTTCGGGCTGGGTGTAGAGCTTGCTGCTGTCTACGCCGGTATTGTCTACTCCGTCTTCTTCTCCGCCGGTAACACCGAGTTCGATTTCGATGGTCATGCCGATTTTCGCCATGCGCTCAAAGTACTTGCTGCTGATCTCGAGGTTTTCTTCCAGGGGCTCTTCGCTGAGGTCAAGCATGTGGCTGGAGTAGAGAGGGAAGCCACGCTTAGCGTAGAACTTCTCGCCTGCGTCGAGCAGTCCGTCGATCCAGGGGAGGAGTTTTTTGGCACAGTGATCGGTATGAAGTACAACCGGAACACCGTAAGCTTCGGCCATTGTGTGAACGTGCATTGCACCGGAGAGGCCGCCGGCGATGGCTGCTTTCTGTCCGTCGTTGCTCATGCCTTTTCCGGCAAAGAAGGCGGCACCACCGTTGCTGAACTGAATGATAACCGGGCTGTTCAGGGCCTTTGCGGTTTCCAGTACGGCGTTTACGGTACTGCTGCTGGTACAGTTTACGGCGGGAATGGCGAATTTGTTTTCGTTGGCGTAACGGAAGAGTTCCGTCACTTCGTCGCCGTGCAGTACTCCGGCGCGGAAAGTTTTCTTAGACATGGTTTGGATATTTTGAAGTTTCGGGGGCGAAGATACACTTTTCCGGGGCGTTGGCCAGCGAGCTGAAATCGGCAGGATATACGGCGTGTGAGCAGGCAGAAAAGTGCCGTTGAGCTATGGTGGATGATGTGTTATTGGAGCCGGAAACCCGTTTGGCCCGTACATTCTCTGGTGGCGGGCACGCAGGTGCAAAGAGGGGATTAAGGAGCACCGCAGACCTGCATTAGCTTTCTGTACCAGGAACGATAGGCAGCAGCCGCGAGTCGGCAAGTGCTGCCGTGCGGTAGGAGAGCGTTTTCAGGTAGCCCTCATTTTGGGCAAATTGCAGAAAAACTTCTTTGGAGGGGTGGCGAACCAGCAGGGCCAGGTCCCACACCTCTTCCTCCGGCCCGATCAGGAAGTGGTCCGCCTGCCCGGAAAAGATGACTTCGGAGCCAACAGCTTCGAGAAAAGGCTTCGTTGCCTCAGTGTATTTCTGGTAAGCTTCGCGGCCGGACATAGGAATGGGTGGCTCCTTGCCCGCGGGGAAGACTGCCGTGTCGCGAAACCGAAGAAGATTAAGCATTACGACGGGGCCGGAGGTATTCCCTCCGAAGAAGCGTGCACCGGCCTGTTGGGTTACGTCGAGATAGCTCATACAGAAACTGGGTTTTAATGAAGCTGGAAGGTACGGTGTGAACGTATATCGTTCTCAGACGAACGATGACCAACCAGACTGGACGAGTTACATACTAGTGGACAAGCCAGCAAATATCGTTACCATCTAGCTTGGTCTTTTGCGCGCTGGCGTCGTTACCAAAACACTTCCGTAGCGACGGCTATGCAAGTGTTTTGTCGCCTAGCCAGCACACAAAATACCTGCGCTACATGGCACGATATTTACTGGCTGGCCCACTAGCATATTGAGCATTGTAAACCGGTGAGGTTTCGAGCGGAGGTGTGTCCCCTCAGGCCGGCGCGTAGGGATGTTTTGAGGTTGTTCCCTTAACAACCAAATGGTTGCTGTCAATTCTTACGAGCGGGAGCGAGAATTATCGTCTCCCCTCTCCGCTGAGCCGGAGGCGAAGCTTGCTGGAGAGGGGCTGAGGTTCCGGGCGGAGCGAGCTAGCATATTTTCAGGTTCAACCTCCCACCAGGGCTTCAACCTGAGCGCTTAACCAGCCTTTGCACCTGCGGCCGCGCCCGGAAATTAGTGTTTTGCCTGCATTATTGGTGGTTGGTGCCTGCCAGAACCTCTTGGTGTCCGTACCTGCTATTGGCCCACCAGCCGATGTAGGAAACCACGATCAGGCTCCCAACGCCCAACCACCATGGGGGCGTCTCGGAAAGTGCTGCGTCGGGGTTGAAATCTCCGGAAACGTACGCGACAACCACCTGAATACCGTTGAACAGCAGGTGTAAACCAACAGGAACCCATAGAGAACGTGACCAGTAATAGGCGTACCCCAGCAAGACACCCAGCAATAATCGGGGGGCAAAGCCCGCAAATTCGAGGTGCATTGCACTGAAGAGAATCGCCGCGAGCCAGATTGCCGCGTGCGGGCTACCGAACCAGGGTTGGAGAATCCGCCTTTGAACCACGCCCCGCAGCAAAAGTTCCTCTCCTACGGCGGGCGTCACGGCGACGGTTATAAAAGTGAGGATGAATTCGGGGACGGCCGGCATGTCGAGAATTCCCTTGAGCAACAAATCCGTATTGTCTTCGTTACGCTGCATCCACTCGGGGAGGGGAACCTGCAGATTTAAATATGCCAGCCAGCCGACAAAAGGCAATGCGCAAACGAAGAAAAATGTGGTGACCGCTACGGAGGTTTTGGGGGGCGAAGTTGCCAGCCCTGCGGCTGGCCACCATTGTTTCCTGTACACAAAAATAAGGGCCAAAACAGCGGTGCCGGCAAAGGGCAGTAAATTACTAAGCAACAGATAGAAACGCAGCCATTGACGGCCGGTTCCGGTAGCTGTCTGACCGGCTATATCTGCCAGGTTGATCAACCCTGCAGAGCTCAGGCCGGAACCCACAATTGCCACCAGCAAAGCCAGTATAAGGAAGGCACCAAGCATGGCCAGAAAGAGCCGGGCCGGTCTTTCCGGAACGGTGATTGTTCTATAATAGGAGGGGAGTGGTTTCATAAATGAAGACTAAAGATGTATTTTGCGGTCAATTACTGGGCTAAAATGAATTTTTACCCATTTTTATTTTTATCAATCGTAGCGCAAACAGCGCAAGATTCACTTTCGTACTCAGGTCCTAAACTAGCTAAGCTTTCACCACTAAAAAGTTCTGGTAACACCTAAATATACACACAACCCGTTCGACCCTGGTTCGAATGTTGATTTTGCTTTGTTTCTACACAGTGTTATTGTTAATGTCATTTCTATATAAGGTTTTAACCTTTCTACTAATTCTAACCAGTTGCAGCAATTTGGCTCACGCTCAGTGTACTGATGCAAACACTGGTTCGATGACCTACGATGGTTTTGATTTTGCGGATCGGCCCAGCACTTACTATGCGGAAGGAGATTCCGTTGAGCTGTGTTTCTCGCTTGATAATCAATTTCAGACGCCCGATGCGGAATGGGTTCATGCCGTTCTTATCGCATCGGTTGGTCCAGGCTTCAAGTTCGGCTCTGTCGTCCCTTCCGGCCCGCCGCCAACTGCCTGTCGCCCTGCGGGAAACTGGGCTTTTTACGATACGTGGTCGCGGTGTATGACGAACTGCCCTACCACATCTACTTTCTATAATGGTTATGCTTTCGATAGTTCGGAGGGTACCGGTGAAAGTTGTGGAGACCCGGGTGTACTCGATGGAGATCCCGGTAATAACTATGGTGACGGACCCGGGAACTGTGGTCTGGTCTTCTGCTGGAAAGTCGAAGTTGTCGACGCGGGTGGGGTGCCTGCAGCCGATGCGTATTCCGTACAGGTACGGGTACTTGCTGATGGCGTTTCCGGTGGGTACTCAGGTGGCCAGGGTGGGTTTTGTCGTTCACCCTGTACAGACCTGCCCGACATTTGTTTCCCCGAAATCGGGGAGGTAGACACCAGAGTACTTAACGAACCATGCCCGGGTGAAAACTTCAACCTCGAAGCATTCTTCCCCGGCGGCGGCAATTTTAACGGCCTCGATGTTATTTGGCAGGATGCCGTTTCTGGCTCTGTGGTTGCTATGGGCCAGTTCGCCAGCCTTCCGGAGGGTAATTATACCGTGTCCGTATCCCGCCCGGGGTGTGCTTCACAAGCAGTGGATGTTGTTCTCGACCTGACGATTCCCGTACTGGAATACATGGGCCCCCCGGACGGAGAGTTCTTCTGTCACGGAGAACCCATTGACATGAGTATTACGGTAACCAACGCAACGGTAAACTCCATCATCTGGACGCTGGACGGTACTCCGGTGAGCAATGGTAATTCATATTCCATAGCAGAAGCGACCGCAGCCGATGGTGGCGAATACAGTATCAACGTAAATTACGGAGATGGTTGTGACACTGCTTTCGTACTTGACCTGTTCGTTGGGGATAACGTTCTGCTGGACATCACACCCTACGATACTGCTTACTGTGAGTTCGATATCATAACCTTCACCGCTGCACAGACCAACGGGATGCCCATCCCCAACGACTGGACGATGACCTGGGATGGCGGAGTAGGAAGTGGACCCACCTATACATTTTCAGCCTTCGGAAACGGACCTCAGATTGCAGTACTGGAGGTAATTGACGGTGATGGCTGTGTTTTTCAGTTCGATCATCCGTATACAGTTAACGCACTCCCCGAGGTTTCCATCGATCCCGTAGAACAGAGTATCTGCTCGGGGCAGACCGCAACGGTTGTCGCGACGCCAATTTCCGGAACGCCTCCTTTCAGCTATGTCTGGGGGCCGGAGAACATCGTCACGGGAGATACTTATACCGTCGAGCCTCCCTACACCTTACAGATGGTTGACTTCGATGTATCCATCACCGATGCCAACGGATGTATCAATTACAGTGAATTGGGCTCCGTATTTCTGAGCGCTCCGCCGGTTCGCCCGAGCCTGAGCTGTATACCTGTTTGTGTCAGCGAAATACGCTTTAACTGGACCCAATCGGGGGCAAGCTTCTTCCAACTATACGCCAGGATCAATTTCGGCCCCGAAATGCTCATCGAGGATAATTACACCGATCTGGAGTATCTTTTCACCGGTCTGAATCCCGGGGATATGGTGGAATTACGTGTCGTCCCCTTCGCCGGGGACGCAGTAAACAACTGTGAGGGGCCGGACCGGTCCAGGTCATGTGATACACCTCTGTTTTCCACACCAGGTTTTGTGGTCGATTTTCCCGACCCTGTTTGTACCGAAGATGGTGGCAGCTCTATCGAACTCGGGATTTCCGCTGGCGAAGAAGGTACTTTTGTCATGAATTCAGTCTCTTTAGGCCTTACGGACAGCCTGGCGGACGCAGATGGTTCCACTACTATTCTGATTCCTGGCCTGCCGGCGGGAACCAACTCTCAGGTTCATACGGTTGATATCGCCTACGAAGGCGTTGGTGGCCGCTGTCCTTCTGATACAACCATCCAGATTACTGCGGTTCGTGCTCCGGAAGCTGAATTTTCGCTGGATGCTATTTCGGTCTGTGGTAATTCTGCTGATTTTACAGCGACCCTCACCACGCCAGCTACCGTTACGGATGTGTACGACCTTCAGCTGGAAAACCCGGCCGTTGGGAGCGTAGCCTCCGGTGGCCTCGGCACCTGGGATATCACCATCGACTCGGTGGGTACTCATACCCTGGTGCTGACTACCCAAAATGCTTTGGACGCAGCCTGTGTCGATACCTTCAGGGCCCAGGTTACCCTCGTTGCACCATTGCCCGCCCCCGTCATTCAGTGTGGTTCTGTAGGGCTGGACTTCGTAACGTTCATCTGGAACGACACGGGCCACGACAGTTACACGGTCAATGAGATTGATATTCCTGCCGGAGGTGTGGTTACCCGCAACGGAAACTCAGTATCGGTTACCAACCTCAGTGTTGATGATGTCGTGATGATTTCCGTAACGGGAGTATCGGCCGGCTGTCCGGATGTAGTTTCCGAAATTGCGTCCTGTGTGGCTGAATCTTGTCCGGATATCACCCTTTCGATTGATGATCCGGGAACTTTCTGCGAAAGCGTAGATCAGGACATCGACTTCACCGTTACGGCTCAGGGCAGTGACGGATCGGGAATTCTGAGCTGGCAAATCGACGGTGCTCCGTTCTCGGGCACATTCAATCCTTCGGTCTTAGGGGCTGGCAGCTATACCATAGATGCGCTGCTCGACGAAGGCTGTGATTTCCGTGCATCTATTCAACTGGTGATCAATCCGGTACCGTCCTCTGCTTTTGACTTGCCCGACGGTCCGATTTGTATCAATACGGAAGTTTTGGGCGCGGTCGCAGGTGCAGCGCAAGCCGGTTTCACGTACGAATTCTCGGCGCCAGGTGCAGTCACTTCACCCGGAGCAGATGATGCCTCTATGAACTTCAGTTGGACAACTCCGGGACGGAAATACGTCTCTCTCACCGTCACTTCAGACGAGGGCTGTATCGGTGAAACCTTTACTGACAGCATCGACGTAGCTACTCCGTTAATAACTCCCGTAGTACAGTGTGACACTGTAGATATGGAATTCGTTGTCTTCTCCTGGCCCAACCAGATGGATGCAGATAGTTTTGCCATTTCAATTGATGGAGGACCTGTCTTCTTCCAGGATTCCACCACCCTGTACGTTGGTGGTCTTGGCGTCGGACAGACTGTCGGCATCAGCGTACAAGCCATTGGCGAAGGGCCTTGTGCCCTGCCCGCTGCGGGCACGGGAAGTTGTACCACGGTGTCCTGTCCTTCACTCACGATTACTCCTCCTGCCGATACCACATTTTGTTCTATGGACGGACCGCTTCAATACCCGCTTACTGCCATCATAACCGGGGACAACGGAGCCGGAATGGTTACGTTTTCCGGCGGCCCTGGTGTGATTCAGGTAGGAAACGACTACTTTTTTGATATCGACTCTGCTGGTGTCGGGGAGCATTTAATTACGGTAGACTTCGAAGAAGGGATGTGCATGGGGTCAGAGACTTTTACCTATACCGTAACCCAAACCCCTACGAGTGATTTCACCGTAAACGGTTCTACCTCCGGAGTAATAGACGTTTGTGTTGGTGAGTCCTTTAGTGTCGAATACACCGGAAACATGACCGCTCAGGACAGTGCCACTTTCTGCTGGACATACACGCCTGATGACCAACTGCCAACCCCAATCGACACTTTCGGTTTCGAATCGCACAATTGTATGTACCAAATGGCAGGAACCTACAGGATCTGCCTTGAGGTGAAACTAGACAGTTGTACCAGCGAGATGACCTGTTTCGATATCGTTTGCAGCGCACCGCCGGAGGCACCGGTAGTAGACTGTTCTCCGGTTGATCTGAATTCGATTCTCTTCACCTGGAACGCAGTAGCTAATGCATCGGGTTACCTCCTGACCTTCGATGATGGCTCGACGACGACAACTACCGACCTTGAGTACACTGCAACCGGTCTGCAGCCCGGAGAATCCTTCGGCTTGGAAGTGGTTGCTATTTCAAGTAACCAGTGTGGAGACAGCCCGTCATCAGGACGGATGGAATGTAGTTCTGAACCTTGTCCGTCGCTTACTGCGGATCTCTCCTCCGTACCGGAACAAATCTGTATTCTCGATGGTGACGAGACCATCGCTCTTACTGACATAGTGGTTACCGGAGGCCTTGGTACGGGTAACTTTACCTTCAACGGTGCCGGAGTTGTCAATGATACCTTTTATGCCGCTACGGTGCCTTATAACGAAGCGGGGACGACTTATACCATTTCGATGATGTACGGGGAGGCAGGCCCTTGTCCGCTGGACACGACTTTCGATATCACGGTCTTCCGCCGTCCGATGGCTTTCTTCACCGATCCCGGAGCACAGTGTCTGGGTGATACAACATTGGTACGGGTTGGTAGTACCAACTTCGTCGCCAACAACGATGTGAGGACCAACTTTGCCGATGGTACGATAATTCCCGACGGAGACCCCGACGATACAGAGTATCTGATTGTATTCCCTACTGCGGGTACCAGAACGATTACCGCCACCGTAATCAGCAATATCAGCGGTTGCCCCAGCGAGGAGGTGACGCTTGATATCGAAGTCATTGCACCGCTACCTGCGCCTGCTTTGGTTTGTGGCACGGCGACGCTTGAAACGGTAGAAGTTACCTGGGCCGACATCCCCGGTGCTACCGGTTACGTGGTAACAACCAGCAACGAACAGAGTGAAACCCTGCCGGCCGGTTCTACCTCCTATACTGCTGTCAACCTCCTGCCGTCTACGGATGTAACCTTTACCGTTAATGCATTAGGCGATGCACCGTGTGGTGATGGCCCGGTACAAACTTTGATTTGCCGGACAATGGATTGCCCCGGAGGAGTAGTCCAGTCCGATACACCCGCCGGCAGTCAGTGTCTTGACGGAACGGAATCGGCGATCCTGCTGGAAGCCAGCCTTACTTCGGGTGATCCGTTCAACGGAACCGTCGCTTGGTCAGGAACAGGAGTTGTCGACAACGGCGATGGCACCTTCAGCTTTGATCCCACAGGGCTCGCTGCCGGAGACTACACCGCAACCGTCAACTACGACGGACCGGCCAATTGTGACTCCGAAGCCAGTGTTGTCCTCACCCTTTTCGATGTACCCGTAATCGGTTTTAACGCGATGCCCGCACAACTGTGCGAGGGCGAAGAGTTCAATATCTTCTTCACGGGGACCGCCGAAACGGGCGATGAATTTGTCTGGGATTTCGACGGTGCAGTGGTGAACGACCTTAACGATGAAAGTTACCTTGTACGCTGGGATACTCCCGGCCTTCATATGGTTTCCCTGACGGTAAACGGTAACTGTTCTGCCTCCGCAGACTTCGAAATAGACATCACACCTACCCTGGAAGCTCCGCTGGTGAACTGTACCCGCCAGGACCTGGACGGCGTGCTCTTTACCTGGGCCGATGTGCCGGCAGCCTCTGAAGGCTACCGCGTGAGTGTGAACGGAGGCCCCTACGGTTCGGTGCAGGACTCTACCAGTTTCTACGTAGGAGATCTTGACTTCGGTGAAAACGTCACGATTAATGTAATCTCGGTACGGAGCGGAACCAACTGTGACCAGAGTGCACCCAGCACAGCGGTAGACTGTGCCGCACGTGAATGTCCGGACGTAACCTTTGCACCCGCTGCATCGCAAACGGTATTCTGCGACGATGAAACGGAACCCGTAATACTTAGCGCCAACCTGGCCGGCGACGACGGAACCGGAGACCTTGAATGGACCGGAAACGGTGTTGTCAATAATAACGGAGAGTTCTCCTTTGATCCGGTCATGGCCGGTGTGGGAACCCATACACTAACCGTCACTTACGTTCAGGAAGCCCTTTGTTCTTACTCCGAAACCATGGAAATGACGGTAAACGCCACCCCTGCTGTTGCGATCACTCAGGGAGCCAACATTACCTGTACCGGAACCATGGTTACCTTCAGCCTCGATGGTACACGCGATCCGGAAACTGAATATAGTTTCGAATTTGGCAACGCAACAGTAAGCGATCTCGGTAATGAGAACTACGAAGTTTCTTACTCCGCAGGAGGAACGTACACCGTTACCCTTACTGCAGAACGCAACGGATGTATGAACACGGCGACCACGACAATTGCGGTCGAAGAGGAAGTGTCGGCTGGTACTCCGGTCAGCGGAGCCCTCGATATCTGCGCCGGTACAAGTGAATTGATAGACCTGTCTTCCAGAGTAGTTAACGCAACAGAAGGCGGTACCTGGTCGACTACCTCCGGTGGCGTACCTAACGGCAACCTCAACGCAACGACCGGTAGCCTCAACCCCGGCGGTTTGGCTGCAGGTTCGTACACCTTCGCCTACACGGTAGACGGTGGAAGCTGCCCCGAAGACGTCGCCGAAGTAACCGTTAACCTGCTCGCTGCACCAATTGCTGATGCCGGGCCGGGGCAACGTCTCACCTGTAACATGGGGATGGTCAGCCTCGACGGATCCAACTCAGAATCCGGCGACGGATACACTTACCTCTGGACCAGCGAAGACCCCAATGTCATAATCACCGATGCCGACCAGCAAATGATCGACGTTGGTCAACCCGGCGTTTACCAACTGCGTGTAACCAATGCCATTGGTTGTTCTGCGGTAAGTGAAGTAACCGTGACCGCAGAAACCGAGGCTCCGGTTATGGAGCTGGAGGTAAGTAACATTACCTGTTTTGCGTCCGACAACGGTGCCATCAGTGTGACGAATGTCAGCGGCGGACGACCTCCTTACACTTACCGACTCAACGGTGAAGACCGTGGGCAGTCCACTCTTTTTGCCAACCTGGAACCCGGTTCGCACGACGTGCAGATTACGGATGCGAACGGCTGTTTCAGTAACGTCATCCTTGACCTGACACAGCCCGACGAGCTCACGGTCCGGCTTCAGTTCCCGGGTGACAGTACCTCAACCACCGCAGGAACAGAGATCTTTATCACGGCTAGCGTAAACGGTGGCAACTCGCTGGATACTTTGATCTGGCAGCCCGACAGTGTAACCGTTGGTGACGGACAGAATGGTATCCGCTTCATCGCCAACGAGACCCAGATGATTTCCGTAACGGTAGTGGACGAACTGGGCTGTACGGCGACGGACCAGATGATGCTGCTCGTGCGCCGTGATCGTCCGGTTTACTTCCCGACGGCCTTTAGCCCGAACGGTGACAACATCAACGACATCTTCTTCATCGGTGGCGATCTGGATCAGATCGACTACATCAGTAACTTCCTCATTTTCGATCGTTGGGGCGAAGCCGTTTACACCGGCCCGCAAAACCGAACCGACGGAATGGGAGGAACGGTCGGAGAAGGCTTCCTGCCCAACGACCCAGCCTTCGGCTGGGATGGTACATTGAATGGCAAGACGATGAACCCTCAGGTTCTGGTGTATACCGCAACGGTTCACTTCTCCGACGGAGAGGTAATCGTGTACAAGGGAGATTTCGTGCTGATGCGCTAAATCGCTCAGGAAAAGGGAGAATATACCGATTCCACGACGTGTACCGCCGGTTTCCGTAAAGGAAACCGGCGGTTCGCTTTACCAGACGGCCTTTCCAACCTTCCCGGCACCTGCGTGCGCGCCTCCGGGACCTGCACCGGATAAATATCCGGAACCGGTAGTACAGGGGGCAAACAGACCGAAGCAACGGCGATTATTTGATGGTTTGACTACCTTCGTCCCTATGGACTTATCCATCGTCATTGTAAACTACAACGTGCGCTACTTTTTGGAGCAGGCACTACTCAGCGTGGAGCGGGCCATCGTTGGCCTGGAGACTGAAGTCTGGGTTGTAGACAACAATTCTGCCGACGCATCGGTGGAGATGGTCCGGGAACGCTTCCCCTGGGTACGGGTAATTGCGAACAAGCACAATCCCGGCTTCAGTATCGCTAATAACCAGGCCATCCGGAAGGCAACCGGGAAGTACGTTTTGTTGCTGAATCCCGATACGGTGGTGGAAGAAGACACCTTCCGGCGCTGCTATGATTTTATGGAAGAACACCCTGACGGCGGTGGTCTCGGGGTTCGGATGATCGACGGAAGGGGGCGTTTTTTGCCCGAAAGTAAACGTGGCCTGCCGACGCCCTGGGTAGCTTTCACCAAAGCATTCGGGCTGGCCCGCTTGTTCCCGAAATCCAAACGTTTCGGGCATTACCATCTCAGGTACCTTGCTGAAAATGAGATACATGAGATAGAAATACTGTCGGGTGCATTCATGTGGATGCGGCGCAAAGCATTGGACGAAGTCGGGCTGCTCGACGAAGACTATTTCATGTACGGTGAAGACATCGACCTTTCTTACCGCCTGCTTAAAGGCGGCTATAAAAACTATTACCTGCCCACCACCAACATCATCCACTATAAGGGCGAAAGCACGAAGCGGGGCAGCCTTAACTACGTCCGGGTTTTCTATCAGGCCATGATCATTTTTGCGCGCAAGCATTTTGCGGGCGCAGACGCAGGTGCGATGATCGGTTTGATGCGACTCGGTATTTACCTCAGGGCGGTCCTCACCGTAGTGGCTAATATATGGCGGGCACTGAAATTCCCCTTACTGGATGGCGTGGGCATTTATCTGGGCCTCTTACTCTTGAAGTCACTCTGGTCGGAGTACCATTTCGATGACCTCAACTACTTTCCGGAGCACATCAACTACCTCCACTTCCCGGCTTACACTTTACTCTGGACCGGCAGCATTTTTCTGGGTGGTGGCTACGATAAACCCTTCGATTTCGGTCGCCTGCTCAGGAGCCTTGGCATCGGGACCCTATTGCTCTTCGCCGTATACGGGCTACTGCCCGAAGACCTCCGCCCAAGCCGCGCCTTATTGCTCCTCGGGGCCGCCTGGGCGGCGACCTGGACGTGTCTGGTCCGGGTGGGGGCTCACCTGCTTCAGCACGGCCATCTCAGGGTTGCGAGCGAATCAGATCAGCGCCTGCTCATCATCGGTAGTCAGGAAGAGACCGAACGAACGCTTAGCCTGTTGCAGCGGGCTGGAGTGCGGCGCAACTACCTCGGAAGAATCGCACCCGGAACCGTAGCTGGTGGGCAGGTCGCCGAAACCAACCACGTTGGGCGTACCGACCAACTCGAAGAACTGGCGAGTATATACCGCGCCGATGAGATAATCTTTTGTTCGGCCGATCTGAGCATGGAGTCCATTCAGCGGTGGATGAGCCGGCTTGGTCCAACGCTCGAATACCGGATTCTCCCCGAAGCCAGTAGCAGTATCATCGGTAGTCATCGTTCTGATCAGAGAGGCACCCTTTACACCATCAACGCAAACCTCCGGATCGATGAGGCCAGCAACCGACGGGCAAAATGGCTTTTCGATAAGGGAACCTCTCTGCTGATGATTGTTCTCTTTCCTGTTCTCATCTGGTTGGTCAAAAATAAAGGTGCATTTGCAGGGAACTGTTTCCGGGTACTTACGGGAGGCAGAAGTTGGGTCGGCTACGCACTTCCTGACCCGAAACTGGACGCCCTGCCCGTGCTGAGGCCGGCTGTTTTCTCTCCGGCTACGGGCACGGGAGTTACCGATCCGGCTACACTGCATCAGGTCAACTTTCTCTACGCGCGGGATTACTCGGTCGGCGAAGACTGGAGGTTGCTCCTGCACGGAATATTTAAGGGGGATTAGAGTGTAGTAATCTGCCATTCACCACCCTAAAGCCACCGTTCCCTAAGCCTGTCCTGTTCTTAACATTTCTTTGGGCAATTTTTAGGCATCTTATGGAGCTAAATAGACAACCGATTTACCCCAGTATTCAAATTCCCAAAAGCATGTCACGATTTTTTCTCACACTGAGCTTCAGTTTACTCTGTTTAGTGCTGTCTGCTCAGGGCAACTGCGTCAGAGGTAATTGCCTCGACGGAAACGGCAAAATGGTATTTCCTGACGGAGCATCCTACGACGGAGATTTTCGCAGAGGCAAGTTCCAGGGTACCGGTGTCATGAAGTACCCCGGTGGAGCGATGTACGTTGGCAGTTGGCACAAATCAGTGCAGGAGGGCCGTGGCCGGATGACCGAAGCGGATGGTACCAGCTACATTGGTGGCTTTCATGACGGTAAGCGTCATGGCGAAGGTGTGATCACTTTCGCGAACCGTAACCAGATGAAGGCCGAGTTTGCATTCGATAAGGTAAAGGGTGAAGTGACATTTACTTTTGCCAACGGTGATTATTACAAGGGCGAAATGAACGGCACGACCATCGAAGGTTATGGCACTATGAATTACGTTAGTGGGGATGTTTACACCGGAGAATGGAAAAACAACCAGCGCAACGGCGAAGGAACAATGGCTTTTGAAGACGGGACCACACTGAAAGGACAGTGGGAGGGCGACAACTACCACGCCGACTGGAGCCGGCTCGGTTTCCAGGGAGATCGTGCCAACGCCACCGATTGCAACGGCGGGTGCCCGGAAGGCGTAGGAAAATACCGCTATCCGAACGGTACCGTTTTTTACGGGAACGTAGAGTCGGGGATGCCTACCGGTACCGGAACCGTAGTGTACACCAACGGAAATACGTATCACGGTAACTTCAGTGGCCACCAGCCCGAAGGGCTGGGTATCATGTACTACGCCGACGGCGAAATGCACGGCGGAATCTGGAGAAGCGGCGGGCTGTACCGCAAGATATTTACCGCTATGGGCCGTCCGGCGCAGAACATTCAGCCGGATTTCGATCCGGAGGTGAAAGTATGGGCAGTAGTGGTAGGGGCAGCCCGCTACACGCATATGCGGACCCTGCTGTACACCGACGACGATGCCTACCAGCTTGCCGGCTTCCTGCGCAGTATCGAGGGTGGGGCACTGCCCGACGAACAGGTCCGGGTCCTGATCGATGAAAACGCGACGCACCGCAACATCATTATGGCTATGCGCGAAGTTTACCAGCGCGCCGACGAAAACGACGTGATCCTGTTCTATTTCAGTGGCCACGGTCTTGAGGGATCGTTCCTCCCCGTAGATTACGACGGCTACGTCAATAAACTCGAGCACTACCAGCTTAAGGATGCGCTGCTGGCCAGCCGTGCCCGCCATAAACTGGTTATTGCCGATGCTTGCCACAGTGGCAGCCTGGCGGGAAGAAACGGAGATGCACAAAATGCCAAAAGTGGTGGCGGAACCGACGCTACACTCAATGCTTACTATTCTGCTCTGAACAACGCTCAGGCATCTACGGCACTTCTACTGTCAAGTAAAGGAAAAGAGATCAGCCTCGAAGACGGGGGCTTGCGTAGTGGCATCTTCAGCCACTTCCTCATCCGGGGGATGAAGGGCGAAGCAGATTCCAACGGAGACAAACTGGTTTCTATTCAGGAACTATTCTCTTACGTGCACCGCGAGGTGCGCCAGTATACGGGGAACATCCAGACACCAACCCTGACGGGTAACTACGATGAGCTGATGCCTGTTTCCGTTATCCGCGGGCGGAGATAAGTCTTTCCCGGCTTGCTCCAGACAGGAGGCTTCGAGGGAGGGGGGGAGGAATTGCCAGGTCCTTCAGACTGTTTAGTCGACCAGGTAATATTCCACAACTCTCGGTGAAAAGCGGAGGCCTTTAATTACTTCGGGTTGCTGTTCTACGGAGATAGGGACGCTGTTTGCGCTTTCTCCTGCGGTGAGTCCGGTAAGGTCTGCTACCAATCTGAAATCGTCGGCCGTAACGGTGCCGTATGCACTCTGGGGCAAACTGATAATCAGGTCCACCGTTTTAGGGCTGTATTCGTACTTTTTCCCTTCCGGGCCGTTTTCCAGGGTTACGGGCACGGTGATGGTTTCCTGAATGAAAGCTTCAATTTCAAGGCTATAGCTTACTTCGGTTCGTGAAAGGGTGATTCCTTCGGGCGGGGATTCCAGCCTGACCACCCGTGCTTCGGTTTTGTTTTGTTCCGTAAAGGTCAGCGCCTCGGTGGGCCATTCGGAGATTTCCTCCAGGGCATCCGTGGCTCCGCTGACGGTAATACTGTCGGGGCGGATATCCGGCGGGCTGATGGCCAGGTGACCTTCCGCAAAAGTTACTTTGATTCGGCTGACGACAGGAACACGCTTTCCTTCTTTGGGGGTGGTAAGAACAGGAACGGACTCAAACCCGGGGAGGGCGATGGAGACTTCGTTGCTCGACAATTTTCGGCTCAGCTCCCGTTCCAACGATGTACCGGTAAGGCGTTTATTTTCTTTATTCTGGACGTTTACTTCCAGTACCAGATTGTCGCGGCGTAGTGTTTCCCAAAGCAGGTTCCAGCCGCTACCGGAAATCGTGGCATCGAGGAGGTCGGGCATCCGGCCAACAAGAACACGCTCGGGATCTACGAGGTAGCTGACGGGGACCTGCCGATTGATTGTATAGTCGCGTGAAAGATTCAGGATGAGCCAGAAAACGAAGGCTGCACCAATGCAGATGGCCAACACCTTACGGTCGGTGTCGGCCATCTCCTTGAGTGGGTTCTTACTTAGCAGTGTCCGGAGGATAGATCGCATCGGTTAGTTCCTTGGAAATAGCATTCTTGGTACACCGAATGTAGGTCTTATTTCCGACGTTGAGGGTAACAATAGCATCTTCGATCTTATCGATACGGCCCAGGATTCCGCTGGCGGTTACTACTTCCTTGCCTTTTTGCAGACTATCGAGGAAGTCTTTCTGTTCTTTGGCTTTGCGGCGCTGCGGAATGACCATGAAGACGACGATCACACCAAGCATAAGGAACATTGGCAGGAGACCACCGAGGGTGTCGGTGACGGATTGCAGAAAAAGAGAAGTCATATTGATTATTCGTTAATTACTTTGCCGTCCACATAAATAGTGGTCATAGCAGGGTAAGTATTGGCAATGATGGTGACCGGCTTACGCTGGTGGCCGTATTTGTTTTTAGTGTCGAAAGCAATACTGATTATTCCGGATTCGCCGGGAGCGAGTGGGGCTTCCGGGTAGCTCGGTACAGTACAGCCGCAGGTAGAGCGTGCCTTGGTGATCAGGAGGGGAACCGAGCCCGTATTGGTAAATGGAAAATCGTGCTTTACGACTGTACCACTTTTGACTTCTCCGAATTTGAACTCGGTCTCTTCGAATTGAAGTTTGGCAATGTTGCTGGTATCCACGTCTTCGGCTCCTACGTCGACGGGGTTGCGTATGATCGATGCAACGGGGCCCAGCTCTTTTGACTCAGAATCGTTTTCTGGCGAGGACGCAGGTGCAGTCTCACAACCAAGGAGCAGGGTGAGGGCAAAGACGGGGAAGAGCCGGAGGGCAGATGATAGCAACATTTACTTAGGTTGGTTCAGAAGCGGGGCAAAGGTAGTAAACGGTACGCGTTACTTTTAGGTTTCGGTCTTCAGGAATCCGGACAATTGCCCGCGCTTGCTCCGAGGAAGACCGGGATGGAATTCTCTCTTTGGGTTGTTGATCCGGGATACCCGACATTTACTACCTTGCGGCCCAATGAAAACCATCTACCTGACGGGCTTTATGGGTTCCGGAAAATCTCATACGGGTAAGCTGCTTGCCGAGCGCCTGGGCTTGCCTTTCATCGATCTTGACGCTGTCATCGAAACCACTGCTGGTAAGACGATTAGTGAGATCTTCGCGGAAGAGGGAGAATCTGCTTTCAGGGAACTGGAAACAAGTTCTTTGCGCGCAACCGCAAACGATCCTCCGGGAGTTGTATCTACCGGTGGCGGCGCCCCGTGTTTCAACGACAATATGGATTGGATGAACCGCCACGGCGTTACCGTTTTTCTGGATCCGCCCGTCGGAGTGCTGTTACAGCGCCTGGAAACCGGCCGCGATCACCGGCCGTTACTTCAGCCGGCACAGGAATTGGGGGCTTTCATCACCCGGAAACTGGCTTCCCGGAGACCTCAGTACGAAAAAGCACAGATTCAACTGTCGCTTGCAGACCCAAACGCAGAGGTAGAACGTTTGCTTGTACGTCTGCTCGGGAACGAAGGGTAGGGGAGTTCGCCCCATAAACCCTGCCTTGCTCCTGCGTCAGCGCCCGGATGGCATTGCCGGGCTCCGATCTCTCATCAGCGGGCCGCGTCTTTTAACCCTGATATACCAACCAAATGAATAAGCTTCTCTTTCTTGTTGCCTTCCTCGTATTTTCTTTGCCGGCTTTTGCCCAAAAGACCACTGAAACCGGCATGTATCTGGTTACCTTCAAAAACAAAAAAGGTACGACCTATGACGTCTCTCGTCCCGAAGAATTTCTGAGCGAACGGGCCCTGCTCCGCAGGGCTGCCCATGGTGCTGAAATCACGGAGGTGGACCTCCCGCTCAGCCCGGATCACCTCGCTGAAGTAGCAGAGACCGGTGCTACGCTCTGGTTGCAGAGCAAGTGGATGAACGGTGTGGTGGTTGCTGCTGCCGGTCCGCAGGTAAAAGAGCTCAATAAGCTTAATTTTGTGGACGAGGTAGAGCTTGTAGCGCCCGTTCAGTACAGCCGCGCATCTACGCTTCCGGTTGTTCCTAACCTCGACCGGCCGGAACCGCGTGTAGATCCGGTACCCGTTAGTTCCCGCTTTTACGGCTATGGCTGGGATAACCTCACGGGTATGAAAGGTGATAGCCTTCACAGCTGGGGCTTCCGGGGGAAAGGCGTTTTGGTTGCGGTCTTCGACGGCGGCTTCCCCAGCGTCAACTACAAAGATTTTCTTGGGTACCGGGAGGAGGCCGAAGTGCCGGCCAATTATGATATCGTGGAGCAGGACAGCACTGCCCTGGACGGATCAACGCACGGTGCGACCGTGCTGAGTACTATGGCCGCCAACCATCCTTTTTTTTTCATCGGCACTGCTCCCGAAGCGAAGTACGTACTCTTCAAAACCGAAAACGGTAAAGGCGAACACCGGCTGGAAGAGATCAATTACGCCGTTGCGCTCGAACTTGCCGATAGCATCGGCGTCGATGTGGTGAACAGTTCGCTTGGTTATACGACCTTCAGCTCTAAATCGATGAACTACAAATACAGCGATCTCGACGGGAAAACGAGTCCGGCCAGCCGTGCGATCACTACAGCGTTTGAGCGGGGGATGATCATCGTTACCAGTGCCGGAAACTCCGGATCGGACCCGTGGAAATACATCGGCACCCCGGCCGATAGCCCCGAGGCATTCTCCATTGGGGCGCTCAACAGCGATGGCAGCAGGGCGTACTTCAGCAGCTACGGGCCTACGGCCGATGGCCGTATAAAACCCGACGTCAGCGCCCTGGGCGTAGACGTAGCTGCGGTGGCCTCTAATGGTCGCGGACTCACTTCGGCCAACGGAACGAGTCTTGCTTCTCCGCTGGTGGCGGGCCTGATGGCCTGCCTGCGGCAGGCCGTGCCCGACGCTACCAATCAGGAAATACTGGATGCCGTGCGGGCGACCGCAAGCCAGGCCGATGCACCAGATAACGAACGGGGGTGGGGGCAGCCAGACTTTGCCGCTGCCTACCGTCTGCTGATGAGCAAGCGCCCGTAATGATTTTCCCCCGCGGGTGGTTTATCTTGTGTGTAGGAACACCTTTTGCATATAAACATGTTTATATGCAAAAGGTGTCTCTACCCGAAATAACTCACCCCGGAAAAATCCCCAAACACCCTAAAATTTCGAACCTCTGAAAACCCTGATCGTACTTGGCGGACCTACTGCTTCCGGAAAAACCAGTCTTGCAATTCAGTTGGCGCAGCATTACGACACTGAAGTTATCAGTGGCGACAGCCGGCAGTTTTACGAAGAGATGGAAATCGGTAACGCCCGGCCGGATAAGGAAGAGCTCAGCGCTGCAAAACACCACTTCGTTGCTGACCGCAGCATCGCCAATCCGCTTTCCGCCGGAGGTTTCGAGCGGGAAGGGCTTGAATGCCTGAACAGCATTTTTGCCCGCAACGACTACGCCGTCCTTACGGGCGGCAGCGGGCTTTATCTACGGGCACTTTGCGAAGGACTCGACAAATTTCCCGACGTATCGGAGGCGGCGCGGACGCAGGTGCAGGAACTGGTTGAACAAGAAGGTCTCTCTGGTCTTCAGGCTGAGCTTGAGCGACTGGACCCTGAGTACTACGCGAAAGTCGACCGGCAAAACGCCAGGCGGCTGGAGCGTGCATTGCAGGTGTGTTACTCGGCAAACCGGCCTTACTCTTCCTATCTGGGCAAGCGCAGCAAGCGCGATTTTCGCTGTGTTTATCTGCGCCTTCATCCGGAGCGGCCGCTGCTTTACGAACGGATCAACCAGCGGGTGGACCTCATGCTGGAGGCAGGACTAGAGAAAGAAGCCCGGGAATTGTTCCGTTTTCGTCACCTGCCGGTGCTGCAGACCGTTGGTTATCAGGAATGGTGGCCGTATTTCGAGGGAACTTATGACCGGGATCGTGCCGTTGAACTAATTAAACAAAACAGCCGGCGGTACGCCAAGCGTCAGGTTACTTGGTTTGGCCGGGGCGATGTCTACCGGGCGGTGGCCGGGCTGGAGGAGGCGGTTGGCGTTGTGGCGGGATTGAATTCTCACTAGTTTTTGTCGATTTGTCGACTTATCGACAAGTCGATAAACCGACAAGTCGATATATCCGAGTTGACGTTCAATCAGCCCCAAATACAGCCCACCACTTTCCATTCAACTTCTTCATCGTTTAACGGTTGAAACTCAATAAACCCTAATCTAAACCCTTAATGCGCCAATTCTCCATCACAGACATTCACGGCCACCTGAAAACCTTTGAGGCCCTTCTGCAACGACTTGACTTTTCCGTCCATGACCAGCTGTTTCTCCTCGGAGACTTCATTGACCGGGGGCCGGACAGTAAGGGCGTTATCGACTACGTGGAGGAATTAAGGGCCACCGGCCACCAGGTTCATTGCCTGCGTGGCAACCACGAGCAAATGGCACTGGATGCAGTATACGGCAACGATAGTTGGCGGATGTGGCTGAACAACGGCGGAAAGGAAGCTTGTAGCAGCTTCGGTACGCACGGTGAATGGTTCGTACCTGAACCCTACCGCCAATGGATGGACGAACTGCCTTATCACCTTAGTACCCAGGGGTACCTCTTCGTTCACGCAGGCCTCGACACGCGTGTGGATGATCCGCTGGCGGATACACACAGCCTTATATGGTCCCGGTGGTGGTACGAACCGCAGGACAAGGAATGGTTAGATGGACGCATTCTCGTACACGGGCATACTCCTGTAAGCCGGGCGGAGATTGAACAAAGCATCCTTGACCTGGAAAGCGTTCCGGTGATCAATATTGATAACGGCTGCTTCGCCCCGGCCTCCCGTGGCATGCATCACTTGTGTGCGCTGGAGTTGAAAACGCACGCACTCACCTTCCAGGAGAACATAGGATAACGGGGTTGTAACCGTGTTTCCCGTAGGTGTAAACGGCCTTCAAACGGATTTTTGCACCTGCGTTTTGCGCCCGATAAACGAATTGCAACTACCTGCTTAGAATAATCGTTACCTTTGCGCGGTTTTTGGGGTATGGCATCCCGCTGAGATGCTTCCTTTACCCAAGGCCAAATGAATATACTTTAGGCCAGGCCCTTGAACCTGAGCGTAAAACATTGAATATGAGCAAGCACGGACGTGTACTCGTCGCCATGAGTGGCGGCATCGATTCTACCGTTACAGCCATGATCCTGCATGAGCAGGGCTATGAAGTTGTAGGGATTACTATGAAAACCTGGGATTACGCCAATAGCGGAGGCTCTAAAAAAGAGACTGGTTGCTGTAGCCTCGATTCCATCAACGATGCCCGTAAGGTGGCTGTCGATATGGGTTTTCCTCACTTTATCATTGATATCCGTGATGAATTCGGTGACCACGTAATCGACAACTTTGTCGACGAATATATGGCCGGCCGGACGCCAAACCCCTGCGTTCTGTGCAATACTCACATCAAATGGTCGGCGCTGCTGAAGCGCGCCGATGCTATGGATTGCGAGTTTATCGCTACGGGCCACTATGCGCAGCTAAACCAAACGGATGCCGGCCGCTGGCATGTCCGTAAATCCGCAGATGCAAACAAGGACCAGAGCTACGTACTCTGGGGGCTGAGCCAGGAATGCATGGCGCGCAGCCGCTTTCCGCTTGGCCATATGACCAAGCCCGAAGTTCGGCAGCTCGCCTACGATTGGGGCCACGAAGAACTGAGCAAAAAAGCAGAATCCTTCGAAATCTGTTTCGTCCCCGACAACGACTACCGCGGTTTCCTGAAGCGGCGTTTGCCGGAGCTGGAAGCGCAGGTTGCGGGCGGAGACTTCGTCTCCGTCGACGGAAAAAAGCTCGGTAAGCACGCGGGATATCCGTTTTACACCATCGGTCAGCGCAAGGGGCTTGGCATTGCTTTCGGAGAGCCGATGTACGTAACCAAAATTGACGCAGCGACCAATCAGGTCACCCTTGGCCGCGTAGACGACCTCATCCGCAACGGGATGATGATCGGCGGAGCAACCCTGCAGAAGTACGACAAACTCCCCGACGCCGGGCTGGAACTCATCACTAAGGTTCGGTACAAAGACAGCGGGACCATGAGCCTCGTTGAGCAAATCGGCGACACCGCCGACCGCTTTGCGGTCGATTTTTACGCCGATGTGCGCGGTGTCGCACCTGGCCAGAGCGCCGTTTTCTACGAAGGCGACGACGTTGTCGGCGGAGGACTGATCCACGCCTCGAGGTAAAAGTCGGAGTGCAGCATTCTGATCACACATTTGGTTATCCCCAACAATGTGATTTTTTTCTGCACTCTGCACTCTGCACTCTGCACTCCAAGTATCCACCATGCCCTACGACCCTCTGCTTGCCGCACGTATCTCTAATCTCCTTACGGTAAAGGCTCCTCATTTTACAGAAAAGCCGATGATGGGAGGGAGGATATTCATGCTCCACGGTAAGTTGCTTTGCGCGCTTCTGCGGGAAAAACATACCGGCGAAGACCTGCTGATGGCCAGGGTAGGAGAGGAGGCATATGCAACGGAAATAGAGAAAGAATTTACGCAGGAGACGAACTTTACCGGCCGTCCTGTACGTGGGTATATTTTCGTAGTTGGCGAAGGGATGACGGACGATAGCGCCTTAGGCTATTGGCTGGACCTCTGTATAGCGTTCAATCCTCAGGCGAAGGCCAGTAAAAAGAAGAAAAAGAACTGAGACTTCATTGTGGGTGATCCGCTTATTTAAAGGCCGGCTCCCTGAAGGTGATATTAATCCTCCCGTGCTTGTACTCAGGGTTTCGGGGCAGGCTGTGAACGTACCGTGACTGACAGTAGGCTCCCATTACCAATAAGCTTCCGTTGGCGAGGTCAAGGCTGTAGCCATCCTCTTCGTCTGATTTGGACTTGAAACTGAACTCCCGCACTGCGCCAAGACTGATAGATGGCAAGATAGTATTGACTCCGGAGGTCTCCTGATCGCTGTGATAGGGCGCAAAGTAACTGCCATCTGGGTAATAGAGGCACATGGCTACTTCAAAGGTCTTGTCCAGGTGTTGCTCAACTTTCGTTCTCAGCCGGGCCAGCGGGCCGGACCATACGTGGGATTTCCCATGAACAGTTTCGGGGTAACTGTTTTGCCGGATGAGTTCTTCGGTGAGGAAAAGAATTTTATAGCTATCGGTTTCAATCAGGTTGTCACCCGCTTTTATGATCAGCCTGGCCTGACTCAGTCTGTACTGATCAATCAGGGTAGCATACAGTTCTTCGCTCTCTTCTGTACTCAGGAAGTTACTAAGATAATCGACCGTGCAATCCAGTGGTAGTTTCATGGAGAGTGTGTTTTACCAGGCTGTTATTATTGTCGACGAATGCAGACTCACTGCAATTTTTTCCTGATACGGGATTTCGGAGCTGAATTCAGTATTTCCCGCACGGCTTCTGCCCGTTCGACGGCACCTTCGTGATCGCCGTGGATACAGATGGTTTGTACTTCCAGCGGGTAGGATTTACCATCGGTAGCGACGACATGGCCTTTCAACATATTTTGCACCTGCGTGCGCGCCGCCTCTTCACTTTCCAGAACGGCTCCGGGTTGGTTGCGCGGGCGCAGGTGCAGGGTGGGTTCATAGGCACGGTCGGCAAAGCCCTCGGCCCAGAACTCCAGGCCTTCAGCTTCCGCGAATTCCCGCAAATACCCTTTCGGCGGACCGTAAATGATCGGTATCTCCAGCTCCGCCGCGACAATCGCGATGGATTGCGCCGCTGCGGGGGATTCGTTGGCGTAATGATAGAGCGCTCCGTGGGGCTTCAGGTGATTTAGTTCTTCACCAAGGCTTTCCACCATCGATTTCAGCGCCCCGACCTGGTACAAAAGTTGCGCGTAAAGCACTTCGTCTTCCACCTCAAGCCGCTTGCGGCCAAAATTTTCCCGATCCGCAAAAGAAGGGTGGGCACCGACGGCTACGCCGTGCTCCACGGCCAGTTCAATGGTCTTGAGGATGGTGTAGGCATCTCCGCCGTGGAAGCCGCAGGCGATGTTGCAACTGTCGAGCAGAGGCATCAATTCCTGGTCGTTGCCTACCGTGTTTTTGTACCAGCTTTCGCCGAGGTCTGCATTGAGGTTCATATTTCAGTATTCAACAGTCAGCGGAGCAATTGGGGGCTATTCGAAGAGTCCGTGCAATTTCCCCTGTACTTTTTCAACTACCATGCCGAGGTCTTCGGGCTTGTTGGCAAAATCAAGGTTGTCCACATCGATGATCAGGATGTTTCCCTCGGTATAGGTTGATATCCAGGACTCGTAGCGGTTGTTGAGTTTCTTGAGGTAATCGAGGCTCATGCTGCCTTCGTAGTCACGACCGCGATTTTCGATGTGTGCCACCAGTGTTCCGATACCGGCACGGAGGTAAATAAGCAGATCAGGAGGGCTGATGCGCTTCGTCATTTTCTCGAAAAGCTCGGTATAATTGTTGAAATCACGCGTGGTCATCAGGCCCATATCGTGAAGGTTGGGCGCGAAAATGTAGGCATCTTCGTAGATGGTACGGTCCTGAATAACGGTCCGTTCGCCTTCCTGGATTCCGAGGATCTGGCCGTACCGGTTGTGCAAAAAGTAAACCTGAAGATTGAAACTCCAGCGTTTCATATCATCATAAAAGTCAGATAGATAGGGGTTGTCGTCGGCGCTTTCGTAGTGGACGTCCCAGTCGAAATGCTGGCCGAGTTTACTGCACAGGGTTGTTTTTCCGGCGCCGATGTTTCCGGCGATTGCTACGTGCTTGATCTTTTTAGACATGGAAGGGATGTGATTCCGGGTGGGTTGTATTGAAGTCCGCCAAAGGTAGTAAATACCGACGTTCGTAGACCCGAATCTTTTACCTTTGGGGAAATTCAATTGCTGATGTACTCGCTGAAATTGTCCGCTTTGGCCGTATGGAGCAAAGCCTGACTCGTGAAGCCAGAGGTGTAAAGACCGCAAAACGTGCTGGTAAGGGAATAAGAAATACAGCAACAAAGTAAATGTCTCGTTTGTATTGTTTCTCGGAATAAGGAGACTCGGTAAGTTTGCCCACCGATCTCTGTTTCCAGCCTTCAATTTCTAACCATCTAACTTCTATCCATGGCTTCCGCCCTAAAGAACCTGAGCACTTACGACGATTCCAATATCCCCGATGCAACCGAGTTAAGCTTCGGCATCGTTGTTGCCGATTGGAACCGGGACATCACCCATGCGCTCTACGAAGCGTGCATGGAAACACTGCTGAAACACGGCGCGAAGGAAGAGAATATTTCTGTTGCTCAGGTGCCGGGGGCATTTGAGCTCCCCGCTGGCGCACGTATTCTTGCCGGCCGCGAGAAACTCGACGCGGTGATCTGTTTAGGGTGTGTAATCAAGGGCGAAACCCAGCACGACGAGTACATCAACAATGCCGTTGCGCAGGGGCTGATGAACCTCAGCATCTCTACCGGCCGGCCGTTCATCTTCGGTCTGCTGACGCCGAACACCCACGAGCAGGCAGTAGATCGTGCGGGCGGCAAGCACGGGAACAAAGGGGTAGAAGCAGCGGTTACAGCACTGCGCATGGCTGCGCTTCGTAAAGAAAAACCGGAGGGTAAAAAATCGATTGGATTCGGGAATTAGACCTCCGTACAAAAGCTCACTATCTGTTGATTAATTTTATTGTTTCCCGTTTAAAAGCCTTCAAATACGCCTGGGATGGCCTGGTTGACCTGCTCCTGTACCAGGAGCCTGTACTGGTCCACCTCGCGGCCATCGTCGTAGCGCTTGGCACGGCCTGGTTTCTGGATTTCCCGACCTGGAAATGGGTGGCTATCGTTTTCTGCATCGGCTTCACGCTCACCACCGAAGCTTTGAATACAGCGGTAGAGTACGTTGTTGATCTGGTCTCGCCGGAGTACCACGTACTCGCCGGAAAAGCCAAGGATATTGCAGCGGCGGGTGTGATGCTCTCCGCCATGACTTCAGCGATTATTTTCGGGATACTGATCTATGATTCGCTGGCTTAACGGCAGGCAGTAATCGCCTGCCTTGCTTGTTACCAAAGCGCAGCCGTAAGAGCCCCATCGTTGCAATCCGTACCTTCGCCCCCGTGCCGAAACTTCTTCTCATAACGCCTCCTTTCACGCAGCTGAATACCCCGTATCCGGCAACGGCCTACCTGATGGGTTTTCTCAAAAAGAAAGGAATCCCTGCCGACCAGATGGACCTCGGCATCGAGGTCATTCTCGAACTGTTCACGCCGGACAGGCTGAGCGAAATGTTTGAGATGGCGCGGCCGCAGGTGCAGGGTGGGGACGTGACGGCCAACGTTGCCCGCATCTTCGCGTTACGCGAAGAGTATTTGGCAACCATCAGCAGTGTGATCGCTTTCCTGCAGGGAAAGCAACCTACACTCGCCCGGCAGATCGCCAGCGAGAATTTTTTGCCGCAGGCAAAACGCTTCGATCAACTCGCTGAACTCGACCTCGCCTTCGGAGCAATGGGGCACCAGGACAAAGCCAAACACCTCGCTACGCTTTACCTCGAAGACCTGTCCGATTTTATCGTTGAGTGCATCGACCCTGATTTCGGTTTCAGCCGCTACGCCGAGCGCCTGGGGCGCTCCGCCAATAACTTCGATGAACTCCACGCTAAACTACAGGAGCCTCCAACCTATATCGATACCATCACGCTTGAGCTGCTGGACAAAAAACTTGCGAAGAGTTTCCCCCAGGCGGCAGCTAAATCAAATATCGCCAATCGCCAATCGCCAATTGCATATCCTTTAGCCTGCTTCAGCGTCCCTTTCCCCGGCAACCTGTATTCAGCTTTCCGCTGTGCGCAGCACATCAAGTCTAATTACCCCGGGGTGAAAACGGCGATGGGCGGCGGATTCCCGAATACCGAACTCCGCTCGGTAAGTGACATAAGGGTTTTTGGCTATTTTGATTACATCACCCTCGACGACGGAGAGTTGCCCCTCGAACTGCTCATCAACCATCTCTCTGCACCTGCTGCCGAGCCCGTTAAGCCACTATTTAAACGGACCTTTCACCTCGAAAACGGCGAGGTTATTTACAATGACTTTGCCCTGCAACGCGATTACCGCCAGAGCGAAGTCGGGACACCCGACTATAAGGGGCTTCCGCTTGACCGTTACGTCTCGGTCATCGAGATCACCAACCCGATGCACAGCCTGTGGAGCGATGGCCGGTGGAACAAACTCACCATGGCCCACGGCTGCTACTGGGGGAAATGTACCTTCTGCGACGTGAGCCTCGACTATATCGGCAACTACCAACCCGTACAATCAACGATGCTGGTAGACAGAATGGAAGAACTCATAGACCAGACCGGAGAGACAGGTTTCCATTTCGTCGATGAAGCAGCGCCACCGGCCCTCATGCGCGACCTGGCCCTGGAAATAATCCGCAGGAAACTGCGGGTGACCTGGTGGACGAATATCCGCTTCGAAAAAAGCTTTACGCCCGATCTTTGCCGCCTCCTTCAGGCCAGCGGATGTATTGCTGTTTCCGGAGGGTTGGAAGTCGCTTCGGACCGCCTGCTCGACCTCATCAAAAAAGGCGTAACCGTTACCCAGGTTGCGCGCGTAACCGGCGCGTTCACCGATGCAGGAATAATGGTGCACAGCTACCTGATGTACGGCTATCCAACCCAAACGGTTCAGGAAACGGTCGACAGCCTGGAGATGGTGCGGCAACTCTTTCAGGCGGGAGTGATTCAATCCGGGTTCTGGCACCAGTTTGCGCTCACCGCGCATAGTCCCGTTGGCCTCGACCCCGACAGTTACAACATCATACCACACTACAACGAAATTACCTTTGCCAACAACGACGTCCAGTTTACGGATGCTACGGGCATCGATCACGAGCAGTTCAGTTACGGACTGAAAAAGTCACTGCTCAATTACATGCACGGCCTGTGCTTCGATTATCCGCTTTCCGAGTGGTTTGAATTTCCGATTCCGCAGACCAACATCGCGCCTGATTTTATCGCCGATTGCCTTGATTACGAGCACGATCAACTGAGTCGTTCCAACGCCCGTATCGTATGGCTGGGCGGAGAGCCGAGTTGCCTGACGCTGGAAGACGGAGTACTGGAACTCAGCCTGTTCGACCGTCGTGATGCAGACCACCTGCTACTTCCGCTGGAGATCGGTAAGTGGCTCTACGACAAACTGATAGACTTGGGGGATGCCGAAGAGGAGCCTTTGTCGTTGGAACGTTTCAGGTTCAGTTTTGAAACGGTAACGGGCGAATCGTTCGAAGAATTCTGGTACACCGAAGAGATGGAAATGGTGAGGGCCTACGGCCTGCTGGTCGTTTAACCATGTTACCGAATGCTGGACGGCAAATTATGTGTTGTTCCTAACCATTCGGCTAATCCTCTTTTAACGTCCAATCTTAGGGCTGGCAAGGCTGGAAAACCGGAGTTGATTTGTAGCTAAACAAGGATTTCTTGTACCTGGTACAGCGCCAATCCTAACCTGCACGTGGTGGAGTTCAGCGCCTGGTAGCGCTGCCAATACATCCGCTTCCGTAACTTTACCGTTAAGTGAAACATTACTTTCAGCTTCAAAAAACGATAATTGACCGCCATCTGGTTGCCTGGGGCGTTCGGCCGTGGCTTGGTTATGTATTGGGCATAGGTCTTTTTCTCGGTCTTTGCTTGCTGGCGTACTCACGCACCGGTTTTGCGGGTTACGGTATACTGGCAGTGGGGGGCTGGTTGCTTGGTTGGCTTAGCGGGCGGGAACGAAACGATTTCCTCGCCATCACTTTCGACCGGGCTGCGTACCGGAAAATCCGGCTGCTGGAAAACAGCATAGTCTGCCTTCCGTTTTTGGTGGTTCTTTTAGCTAAAGGCGACTGGGCGCTGGCGCTGGTGCAGGGTGGGGTTGGGATAGCAATGAGCTCTCTGCGCTTAGCACCAACTTCGGCTTTTACTATTCCTACACCTTTCGGTGCCTACCCATTCGAAGCCGCCGTAGGTTTCAGGCGGTTTTGGTGGTTGGTTGCCGTTGCTGTTTTTCTGCTCGTAATGGGCGTTCGGGCCGATAATATGCAACTGGCGATCTTCAGTTACGGCGGGCTGATGTTTTTGTATTTGATGTTCTATTCGGAACCAGAACCAGCCTTCTACGTCTGGATTCATGCGGATACACCGCAGCAGTTTCTAGTCCGTAAACTTGCCGTAGCCCTGGGCTACCAATTACTGTTGGCTATTCCGTTCCTGATCAGTATCGTTTTCTTCTTTCCGGAAGTTGGCTGGTCATTGCTGATTGGTCCCGTAATTGCGGGACTGAACCTGGCGTTGATCCTGTTCATCAAATACAGCGTCTTTCCGCACCCGCTCAACATCGTCGATTCGCTGGCATTGATGACCGGCCTGATTTTGTGGCCGTTCTTACTTTTTCTGTTGCCCTATTATTATTTCCGCGCTTTGCCGGTTCTGGCGGTTCAGCTTCCCCGGTTAAATTCCCTGGACGATAACCGGCCCCCAAAAACTTCCTGATGATGCTCGAACTGAAAAACTTACGCAAAAGCTACGGACCTAAAGAAGTGCTGAAAGGCATTTCGGCTACTTTCAGCGCCGGTAAAGTCTACGGTATCGTCGGGGAGAATGGTGCAGGAAAGACCACTTTGTTCCGTTGCATCGCTGACCTGATTCCTTTTGAGGGAGAAATCCTCAAAGCGCCGGCAGACTTCAACCATCACCTCGGTTTTCTTCAGACCAATAATCTGTTGCTCCCCATGATGACCGGCCGGGAGTACCTCCGGTTGCTGATTCGGGCCCGTCACCTGCCGGTAAGCGACCTCGACGACCGTAACATATTTGACCTTCCTTTAGACGAATACGCCCGCAATTACTCCACCGGGATGCAGAAGAAACTCGCGCTCCTCGGTGTTCTGTTGCAAGGTAATAACTGCTTGATCCTCGACGAGCCCTTCAATGGTGTCGACATCCAGAGCAACATCATCATCGCCGAAATCATCCGGGAATTGCGCAGGTTGGGCAAAACGGTTCTGATCTCCTCCCACATCTATTCAACCCTGACCGACACCTGCGACGAGATTCATCTGCTGAGGGATGGTCTGTTCGTGAAGAGTGCCGGGCCGGAATCCTTCGCTGATCTGGAAGGAGAGATGATTCGCGTCACGGTTGGGGATCGGGTGGAAAGACTCGGCCTGAGTTAGAAACTCCAGTCTTTTTTCCAGAGATCAATCAGGTCGAAGCTGACCTTGAAGGAGGTATTGGCCCGCCCGTTGTTGTCGTCGCCAAGGACGGCGTAGGTGCCTACCCGCAGCCGGCGCCTTGCGCCGACCTTGAACACCCGCTCCAGCCCAACAAATACTTCCTGATAACGGAACTTCTCCGAAGGAAGGTAGAGAAACCCTCCTCCCGCAACGGTCTTGATCCGGGTTTTATTCAGCAACGGAATGTTGTTGATCAGGGCACCGTTGAAGTGGTGGATGTGATGAAACTCAAAGAAAAGATTGGAAGTATTCAGGGAGGTATCCAGCGCGTTGAAGGTATTGGTCGGGTCTGAGAGCAGTAAGGGGTCTGATTCCCGGAAGCGCTTAATGTCTACAAACCGCAGATCTTGTGTATTGATGAATTTACCGGCCTTGAGTTCGTAATTGGAGTTTCCCAGCACCCCGAAACGGAGGTTCTGGCTAACGGAGGCCTGCAGGTAATCGAAGTTGATGTCGCTGGAGAGCGGGCCTTGCCACCCTTTGCGGTGCAAAAGGGTAAAGGTGGGCCACTTGCTGCCCAGGCGAATCTTACGGTCCGGTTCCCGCATATACTTCAGGCCGGGGGTGTAGGAAAGCGAGGTGGTGGTGATGAAGGCTTCATAAGCTTCGAAATCGAGCGGCTCTTCGTCGTCATCGATAATACCTCCGAAGAGATTGCTGGTCTTGAAACCTGTGATTGGCCGGCGGGCACTGATCTCGGCATTGACACTGAAGATCATACCGTTGACCACCTCGATGCCGTGCCCGACCCGAAAGGCATCCTTAAGAATATAGTTCGATGCCTTAAGTTGGTTGAGGTACGCGTCGTTCTGGTTGATGGATTCGAAACTACGGCCGCCGCTCAGGGCAACCTCACCCAGGTTAAAGGCATCGTACCGATGCCAGATGCTGAAGTCGCCGGTCAGGTTTTGGTTGAGAAAACCGTACCCCAGAGAACCGGAAGTACTGAGCACTTTACCGTTCTCGTATCGCCGGTTGTAGCTCACGTAAGGGTTGATCTCCCAGCCCCCAACTACTGAGTACCCAATCAGTTCAGGAATCGAGCCAACGTAGAGATGGCTCTTTTTTTCATTGTTCCGGAAGCCGACTCCGTCCCAGATCAATTCGAGGGGAGTAACCTTATTGTACCGGTCCTGAATGCTGTCCTGGTAGGCTTTACTGTTCACCACGGCCTCGATGCTGTCGCGGATGCGGACTATTTTGGCCTCTTTCTCCGTAAGCTGTACCGTACGTCCGGTTGCCCAGTAGGTACTGTCACGATCGTAAGCTTCGCGGGTGGTTACCGCTACCTCGTTGCCGAAAAACTTAGCGGGAAACTCGAAGTTGTGCTCATAGTCCGAGTAACGTAGCGTGGTGTTGCCCCGGAAGGTGGCACGTTTACCCTGCTTGGCCACGTAGTCGAAGACTTGCTTCCCGACGGTCCACAGGCTGTCTTCGTGTTGGACGTATTCCTGCTTCAGCCGGAACTCATCGAAAAATTTGAGCGGGTATTTGCTGAACTCCAGATCAAGGCGATTGATGGTGTAAGTATCCTCGTTGATCCACAAGTAGCCCCGGCAGGTGGAGTTGCCGTTTTTGCGTGGAATCACTTTGATCTTATAGACGATCTGATCGCCTTCCAGATCAGTGCTTTCCAGCTTGAACTTATAAGAAAGAATACCGGTGCTGCTCAGCGGAGAGATGACGGGAGCATCGGAAATATTGGTGAGCTGCACCATGTTCCGGTAGAAGTTAAAATCCGTCTCGCCGAAGCGGGGTACAAATAAGCCCCGCGTATTTCCGTACGCCTGGTACGCGGTCCGTTCCTCTTTGTAGTTGCGCGGTTGCTGGAAGTTAAGGGTAACCTCCATTTCCAGAAAGTTGAGACTGCCGAGCAATTCTGCCCGCTCTTTGGCTTCCTGTGCGAAAGGGTCCGGTGCATTCATCGGCTCTTCACCGGTTGCGGGGACCTCGTCGGTTTGTTTTCCTTTTTTATGGCGCTCTACCTCCTCGACGGCTTTGACGTAAACTTTGGTCCGGTACGAATCGGCTGCCCGCAGGTGTTTCGCTTTTCGCTCCACCACCTTACGGATGATGCCGTAAGCGGGGTCTTTCTTACCGGCCGAAACGGTGATTTCCTGAAGCTGGAGATCGGAAGAATTGAGTTTCACGTCCAGCGTGAGGGGTTCAAGGGTAAGGATGATATTCTCTTTGGTACTCGTATAACCCAGACTGGAGAAAATGAGACGATAATTGCCTTCGGTAGACAGGTTGAGGACGTAATTGCCTTCATCGTCGGTGGTGGTACCGGTGCCCAACTCCTGAACCAGGATGTTAGCGTAGGGTACAGGTTCGCCGAATTCGTTGGTTACTTTCCCCGCAACGGATTGCGCGGTAAGCAGGCCGGAGAACAGCAGGAAAAGGGAAAGGAGCTGTAGTTTCATTGGGTGTCATGCCCGGAGGCGCGTTGTTGTAATCAGCCTAAAGACGTACCAAATCCCCAAAGAGATGTCTTTACGGGACTACTTAACACGAATTTATTAGTGTCAATCGGGCAGGCATCGCCGAAAAACCAAGCTGCATTCTGCACCCTGAGTTCTGCCTTCTGTGCTCTGCTCTCTGAATTCTGCCCTTCGCTTTCTACCTCTCTGCTCCCTGTCCTCAGCTAGTGCACCTGCGTGCGCGCCACGATACTTCTACCCAGGGTTACCTCATCGGCATATTCAAGTTCGCCGCCGAATGATACACCGCGGGCAATATTACTGACCGAAACGTCAATCCCGTTGAGTAACTTATTGATGTAGAAGATGGTAGTGTCGCCCTCGATGGTGGGGCTGATGGCCATGATGATCTCCCGGCATTCTGGTTTCCGCGCACGCTCAACGAGCGTGTCGATGTTGAGATCGGCTGGCCCGATGCCTTCAACGGGCTGGATGATACCACCCAGCACGTGATAGAGCCCCCGAAACTGACGGGTGTCCTCGATGGCCATCACGTCACGAATGCTTTCAACTACACAAATCATTGACTGGTCGCGGCGCTCATCCCGGCAAATAGAGCAAATGTGATCATCCGACAAATTGCCGCAGGTGGTGCAGTGCTGAATGTTTTCACGCATTGAGGCGATGGACCGCGCAAAATGAACGCTGTCTTCGGTAGGGCGCTGTACCAAATGAAGCACGAGCCGCAACGCTGTCTTTTTGCCGATTCCGGGCAGGGAGGCGAAGGAATTGACGGCTTCTTCGATTAATTTTGAGGAGAACTCCATTGTAGTCTGTTGGTCTGTTAGTATTCCAGTCTTCAGTTGTTTCGGTAGAAGGTTTTGCGGGGAGAATAACCAACTACCTGACGGACTAACAGACTGATAAGGGCGCGCACGCAGGATGCAAAGAACGCTAAAAGAGCTATGATTTGAACCGAATTAAGTTCATGGGGCTGTAAAACACAACAAACCATCACCTTCCCGGTTTGCAATACCCATAAATAAGTGGCAAATTTGCCGACTCAAAAAGATCTTAAAAAGAAAGGAACCCAAAAGAGATACCAAATGGCTGATATTATTCGGATGCCCCTGATGAGCGACACTATGGAAGAAGGCAATATTGTCGATTGGCTCGTTGCCGAGGGCGATAGTGTTGAAGTTGGCCAGACCCTGGCTGAAGTAGAAACTGATAAAGCTACTATGGAGCTGGATTCTTACTTCGAAGGTGTAGTCCTGCACATCGCTGTGAAAAGCGGTGCCGTACCCGTAGACGGAGTGATTGCCGTAATCGGAGAAGAAGGAGAAGACTGGAAAGCGGCTCTCGAAGCTGACGGCGGCGATGCTGCCCCTGCTAAATCAGAAGCTCCGAAGGAAGAAACTCCTGCCACTACCACGGACTACTCTCACCCGACCCCCACGGCCGATAACTCCAAGTCCGGAACGCCCGGCACTCCGGCTGCCCCCGCATCCGGTTCGGATGACCGCCTGAAGGCAAGTCCACTTGCTAAGGCGATGGCTAAAGAAGCCGGCATCGATATCTCTACCATCACCGGTTCTGGTGAAGGTGGCCGGATCGTGAAGGCTGACGTCGAAAAAGCACAAGCTGCTCCGGCTCCGGCTCCCGCAGCAGCTGCTGCCCCCGCTGCACCTGCTCCCGAAGCAGCTCCTGCACCTAACGTTCCCGCTTTCGCATTCGGAGCAAGCGGAGAAAACTACGTGGACACACCGGTAAGCCAGATGCGCAAAGCAGTTTCCCGCCTCGTCTCCAACTCTAAATTCACCGCACCTCACTTCTACGTGACGGTCGAGATCGCGATGGATAAAGTTTGGGAATTCCGCAAGCGGATTAACGAAGTAGCCCCGGTTAAAATCAGCTTCAACGACCTCGTCGTTAAGGCTTGTGCCGTAAACTTGCTGAAGCACCCCGTTATGAACTCCAGCTGGCAGGGCGATACCATCCGCGAAAACGGTGAGGTGCACATCTCCTGTGCTGTCGCAATCCCCGATGGCCTCATGATGCCTGTGGTTCGCCACGCCAACATGAAGTCGCTCAGCCAGATCAACCTCGACGTGAAAGCGCTCGTAGGTAAGGCAAAGGCACGGAAGCTGAGCAACGAAGAAATGACCGGGAGCACTTTCTCCATTTCTAACCTGGGAATGTTCGGCATCGAAGAATTTACCGCCATCCTCAACCCACCAAACGCGGCGATCCTCGCCGTTGGTGGCATCCAGGACAAAGCCGTTGTTCGTGACGGACAGGTAGTCCCCGGAAAAGTGATGAAGGTTACCATCAGCTGTGATCACCGCGTAGTAGACGGCGCTTCTGCCGCCGCCTTCCTCAACGACGTGAAGGCCTGCCTCGAAGACCCGATCCGCCTCATGGTATAAACCAGTAACCACAGCCCCGGGCTGCGGGTTATCGAAATTACAGAACAGCGCCACCCGACCTCGTCGGGTGGCGCTGTCTTGTTTTAGCAACCTGGTAAGAAGAGATAACCACAGCGGCCTCATGCACTTTTACGGATCGGATTGATTTTTAGCCGAACTGGTTGTGCGTGCTGCCGAACAGCTGCTAACCATTTCCTATCTTGCCGCAAAACATACCCAATATCATGCAAAAGCAACTTCTGACTCTTCTCCTTCTATTGATCGCCGGAGCAATGTCCGCCCAAATCACAGACCCCAAAGCCACCGAATTTTACGAGCCGGTACCGCCTAAAGTCCAGGCCGCTCCGGTTACAACGCCTGCCCCTTCCGATGCGATCGTTCTGCTGGGGAAAGGAGCAGACGCCAGCGAATGGACCAACGGCAAAGGTGGAGCAGTAGAATGGACCAAAGAAGGTGACGCCCTGGTCGTTAAGCCCGGTGCAGGAGCCATCCAGACCCGCCGTAAATTCGGTGACGTACAACTGCACATTGAGTGGCGCAGCCCCAATGAACCCAATAAAGAAGGCCAGCAACGGGGTAACTCCGGTGTGTTTTTTCACGGGCGTTACGAGGTTCAGGTACTCGAGAGCAATGGAAGTGACACCTATACCAATGGCCAGGCCGGCTCGGTGTACAAAGAAAACCCACCCCTCGTCAACGCAACTTCGAAAATGGGAGACTGGAACAGCTACGACATTGTTTTCAGCTCTCCGGTTTTTAACGACGATGGTATGCTGATCCGCCCGGCTTACGTGACCGTATTCCATAACGGTGTATTGGTGCAGAACCACTGGGAAATCAAGGGCACGACCGCTTACATTGGCCTGCACAAGTACACGGCGCACCCCGAAACCGGCAGTATCAGCCTTCAGGACCACGGTAACCTGGTGGCTTACCGTAATATTTGGGTCCGGGAGTTGTAGCAGGCACATCTTCCTGCCGGCCTTTCCACCTGTTTTGAGACTGAAATACTATCATTATGATCAAACACGTCTTCCACTGCTTGCTTATTGGCCTCGCGCTGACGGCCTGCAAGAACGACAAAGCGGTGAGCCCGGAGGAGTCTGCTGTTTCAACCGACCCTGCACCTGCTGCCGAGCCCACTGACGCTATTACTACGTCCGGCAAAATTCGCTACACCTGGGTGGACCAGTTGAACGTAAGGGATTTACCAGGCACGAAAGGCAAGGTGGTGGCGCGCGTAACGTCCAAAGAACCGCTTACCCTGACCGGCGAGACGTCTCCCTCGGCAGAAACCATCGTTTTGCGCGGTGTCGCCTACAACGAACCCTGGTACCGGATTACTACAGCCGACGGTAAGAACGGATGGGTCTTCGGCGGAGCCGTGAAGGAAAAAGGAGCGATGAAAGGGAATGCAGTTATCAGCAATGAAGAATTTGATTTTCCCGTTTTCGGACATTTCAAACTTGAAAACTGGGACCTCCTCTCTATGGATGATTCCAGTGAGGGTGACGCCGAGATCAAATCGCGGAATTTTCGCGCTGAAGACGGGAGAATGCTGAAAATAGAAGAATTTGAAGCTGGCGAACATGGGTACTCCGTAACTCACAGCCTGAGCGATAAACAAGGTAACCTGCTGAAAGAACGGAATTTCTCTTTCTCAACCGAGCCCAATACCATTATTGAAGAAGTTGCCGATTATACGGACATACCCGCCAAGCGCTATATCCGCTCTCAGGAACTCGATAAACATTTCATGCAGCTGAACGAAAGACCATTGATGGTAAAGGGGGAGTGGCGGAGCGAGCGAATCGATTAGTAATCCTGAATCGATCAACTCTCTTTCGTCAATCAAAGTGTTGACACAGAGAGGCTTACCAGCCGATGCTCTCTCCGCTTTCTTTGTAGCCGATCCGGTGCGCGACGGCCCGCAGGCTGTCGCCCCTCTGGTACTCGAACGGGCCGGTGTAAACCTGCCACTTCCCGGGCCGCTGGCCCGGAGGGGTGATCTGATAGGCTATTTGAGCCCCTTCGGTTTTGCTTTCGAGAACGAAACGCCCCATGCTGTCCCGTTTCAGTTGAGGCCGACCAGTGGTCGGCATTTCGGGCTGTCCGTTCCAGAAGCGGGAAACCATTTCACGTTCGTCTTCGGCGCCCAGATCGCCGACTTCATTCAGCCAGTTGTCCATGGCGGAGCGCAGCTCAGCCAGTTTAGTGGCGTACTGCGGATTACCAGCGAGGTTGTTCAGCTCGTGCGGATCAGCCTGGGTATCGAAGAGTTCTTCGGCGGGTTTCGATTTCCGAAACCACTGGGCCTGGGCATCATTGAGCGTTCCTGCGTCACGCGCTTTGAGAAGTTCCTGCATAGAAGCCATTTGCTCGCGGAATTCGAGAGGGAGATAATAGCTCTGTTGGGGCATATAATTGCGGAGGTACTTGAAGCGCCGGTCACGGGCGGCACGGATGCGGTCGTAGTGCTCATCGGTCCGGTCTACGGCCGCAAATACGTATTTGCGGGCCGATGGAAGTTCGGGGCCGAGAAAGGCTTGTCCCTGCAGGTGGCTCGGCAGCGGGATGCCAGCCAGGTTAAGCATGGTTGGCGCCATATCAACGAAGCTTACGAGACTGGAATCGATGCTGCCCGCCTGACGGTTGTCGGGGAAAGCAACGATGTGAGGGACGCGTAGTCCGCTGTCGTACATGAGCCGTTTCTGGCGGGGGAGAGGTCCTCCGTGATCGCTGAAGAAAAATATTATGGTGTTGTTCAGTAATCCGTCGTCTTCGAGTTGCTTGATGAGTACCCCCACCTGCTGATCCATAATTTCGATGTTGGAGTACACCCTTCTGATATCAGTGCGGGTTGGTTCTGAGTCGATGAGATAGGGAGGTATGTGTAAATCTGCATCTGCCGGTATAGTTAGCGGCGGGCGTTCACCCGGAGGAAGTACGTCGCTCCGTTTGAATGTTGTTTCTACGGCTTCTTCGAAGCCGTTTTGAAATCGGAGCTTACTTCTGTGTGTTGTCCAAATCTGGCTCTCGTGGGTGATTTCGAGATCGAAGACTGCGTAGAAAGGTTGGTCCGGCCTGGTCCGGTGGCGCCAGTGCGCTTTAGGGCCAGACTCGTCCCAGGCCGTTTTGGGCGGATGGAACTGGTAGTCCGTCTTCTTGTTGTTGGAGGTAAAGTAACCGTTTTCGCGAAAGATTTGGGAAACGACTTTGACTTCTGGCGGAAGCAGGGCACCGTAAGGCTCCAGACCGATTTTGGCGAGAATTTCTTTGCTCCAGACGGTACGCATATGATGGGCTCCGGTACTGATGGGGTACATACCCGTGATTAGGGAGTGACGGCTCGGTGCGCAGACGCCGGCTACCGAAAAGGTATTGGGATAACGGATTCCGCGGGCCGCCAGGCGACTCAGGTTGGGCGTTCGTGCGGTACTGTCGCCGAACATAGGAAGCATCGGGCTGATGTCTTCGCAATTGATAACCAGGATATTGGGCGGTCCGGTGGTTTCGGCCATTGGCTGTGACGACTTAGGTGCGTCGTTGTTGCACGACGAACAGAACAGAAGCACCAAAAGGAGCGACAGCGAGGAGAAGATTAACCTTTTCATTGGGGGAAGATAAGAGGATACCGAGAATTGTTTATAGCTCAGCATGCTATATTTTAAGCGAAGACCCTGGCCCGTCAACCCGCCCGGGCACCTGCGGCCGCGCCTGCCGGAATTCAGTAAGAACGGATAAGGACCACACCTGCGATAATCATTACGACACCAACGATCCGGGGCCAGCTTACCGGTGAGACAGGAATATCCAGCCAGCCGTAGTGATCCATCATAAGACCAAAAAGCATCTGAGCCGCCACCGTGAGACCAAAAGTGAGCGCTACACCAAGGCGCGGGGTCAGGACGATGATACCATAGACATAAAAGGCTCCCAGTATTCCTCCTATCCAATAATACCAGGGCAGCGTAAGGCCGTCGCGAAGGTTTCCGAAGGGCATCCGCGTAATGAAGGCATAGAGCAGCAGTGCGATGAGGCCAACGGCAAAGGACACGATACTGGCGTAGACCGGGCTTTTCAGCGCGCGGCCCATTTCGGAATTCAGTCCGGCCTGAATTGGTAGCATCAGGCCCGCCGCAATGGCGAGTAGGTAAAAGGGAAGATGTTGCATAACGGCGAAGGTAATGTTGGTAGCTGGTTGAACGTTGGTATATTGGCGCCAACGGCAACAGACAACAAACAACCGCTTATATTTGCGCCAAATTAACCCTTAACTATGCTAATAGAATTCGAAAAACTGACCCCCGCCGAGCAACAGCAAATGTTCGATGCCATCCCTCTGATCGTGATCCTCGTAGCTGGTGCTGACGACGACATCGACGAGGTGGAACTCGCCGAGGCTCAGCGTCTGGCAGACATTCGGAGTTTCAACAACCGGGGACACATCATTGCTTATTACGAGACAATCGATGAGGGGTTGACCGATCGCATTCAACAACTACTCAAAGAATTACCCGATGCACTGGAGCCACGCCAGAACGAAGTGGTTGCCCGTCTCTCGATGCTCAATTCAATCCTGACTAAACTGGACCTTCCGTTTGGTTACCTGTACTACAAAAGCTTCATGTCCTTCTCTAAGCACATTGCTGAGGCACACGGTGGTTTCATGCGTTTCATGACCATCGGGCCCCAGGAGGCCGAAGTTGTCGGGCTGCCTATGCTCGCTCCGGTACCACGTCCTTCAAAAGTCGATTTTCCGGATCTTCCTTAGTCGAGAGGCATACGAAACGAATAACGGGGGAGGTTATGTCCGAATATAAAGGCACTAACCGATCCCGGAAGTTTCCGCCCGTGCGTAAGTGATAAGGCTCAATGTCTTTATCCTTTTCCAATCTGTGACAGCACTTCGTGCTGCCTACCATCAATATTCCTACCCATGTCTAAAGTAATGATCATTGGCGCCGGAGGCGTCGCCCGCGTGGTTGCCTATAAATGTGCCGAACACCCGGAGATATTCAGTGAGTTTATGATTGCCAGCCGTACCGTCGCCCGCTGTCGGGAGATTCAGGCTGACATCAAAGAGGACCTCGGTTACGACCGGATTACCACCGCCGCAGTTGATGCGGAGGACATTCCTGCTCTAACGAACCTGCTTAAAGAATACAAGCCGGTGATGGTCATTCACGTTGCGCTGCCTTATCAGGACCTTACCATCATGGAAGCCTGTCTTGCCGCCGGCGTTCACTACCTCGATACCGCGAACTACGAACCCAAAGAAGAGGCTAAGTTCGAGTACAGCCACCAGTGGAAATACCATGACCGCTTTAAGCGGGCTGGCCTCACTGCCATCCTCGGTTGTGGCTTCGATCCGGGCGTGACGGGCGTCTTCACGGCTTACGCCGCGAAGCACATCTTCGACGAGATGCACTATCTCGACATCGTAGACGCCAACGCCGGCGACCATGGCAAGGCCTTCGCGACCAACTTCAACCCCGAGATTAACATCCGGGAGATTACCCAAAACGGTAAGTACTGGGAAAACGGCGAATGGATTGAAATCCCGCCCTTCAGTATCCGCAAGGACCTGAACTACCCGGACGTTGGCCCCAAAGCCAGCTATGTACTGTACCACGAAGAGCTTGAGAGCCTCGTGAAGCACTTCCCGACCATCAAGCGCGCCCGTTTCTGGATGACCTTTGGTGATGAGTACCTCACCCACCTGCGTGTGATCCAGAACATCGGCATGGCGGGTATCGAGCCGGTGATGCACAAAGGTGTGGAGATCATCCCGCTTGAATTCCTCAAAACAGTGCTACCTGATCCGGGTGATCTGGGCGAAAACTACGTGGGGCAGACCAGCATTGGTTGCCGCATCCGGGGCATCAAAGACGGTAAGCCTCAAACCTACTACATCTGGAACAACTGCCACCACGCACAGGCCTATAAAGAAACCCGCGCTCAGGGCGTAAGCTACACCACCGGTGTACCGGCGATGACCGGCGCGATGATGTTCCTGACCGGCGAGTGGAAAGGTGCCGGCGTTTACAACGTCGAGCAGTTCAATCCCGACCCGTTCCTGAAAAAACTGGCCAAGCACGGCCTGCCCTGGAACGAAGAAGTAGGCGGCGAGCTGGAACTTTAATATTCCAGCTTTCCCAAAGAAAACCTGACGTAATGAGGGGTTTCACGAACGGCGGTAGCCGTTGGTGGAACCCCTCATTTTTATTAGGCATGAACCTAAAAAAGGCAACGACCGGAATTCAACTCATCGGAGCCTTATCTTTGCCCGAGAAATTAATCAAACCGTGTCAAATTCCGATCTAACCATCGGCCTCACCCTCTCCGGAGGTGGTGCCAGGGGAGCAGCCCATATTGGTGTGCTGAAAGCACTCCTCGAAGCGGGAGTGGTCCCGAATCGTCTGGTGGGCGTAAGCTCCGGCGCCATTGTGGCAACGCTGTATGCCACGGGGATGGCACCGGACGAGATGCTGAAATTCGTCCTCGAATCCTCGATGCTGCGGGTGATCAAACTCGGGATTCCGCTGACCGGACTTACCTCGCTGGATTATCTGAAAGAGCGTCTTGCGATCATCTGGCCGGACAATTCCTTTGAGGGCCTGAAGTATCCCCTGCACATTGGGGTTACAAACCTCAATACCGCAAAGCAGGAATTGGTGAATACGGGGCCATTGCACGATATCCTTGCGGCAAGTTGCTCCATCCCATTCGTATTCAAGCCCGTAGAGATCGACGGCTATAAATACGTAGACGGCGGTGTAATCCGCAATATGCCCGTAGAACCGTTGCTGCATGATACCGATTTCATTATAGGCAGTAACCTGATGCCCTACGGTTTGCTGCCGCCCGCCAACATCAATACGGTAATCGACGTGGTGTGGCGCACCTTCGAGCTCTCGATCATGAGTAATACGATTCCGGGGATGGACGTCTGCGATATCATCATTGAGCCCTCCATGCTCAACGATTGTAATATCTTCAATTTCACCAGGCTGCAGGATATGCATGATCTGGGGTACGAACATACCTGCGCCCGGATGCCGGAAATACTAAATGCTATCCAGCTCAAGCGGGAGTTGTTGGAGGCTTTGTAGGAGCAGCTGGCGCGGCCGCGGGTGCAAGGGAAGGTTGAAAGGGCGCAAACCAGATTGTCGCTCAACCCCCTCCCTGCCTCCCCAAACCGCTGCGCTGGGGAGGAGTAATCGCTTCAATTTGATTTGCGCCCAGTAATCATGGCTTAAAATTGTATTGTCTTAGATCGCCTGAAACTGTGTTGCAGGTTGCTGGTTGACTAGTTCGAGGTTGTCGGCGGTGGATGAACGACCAACTGGTAAGCATCGTCCAGCCGCACGTCAAGGTAATATTGATCTATAGTTGCCTCCGGTCATAAAAGGTGAAATTTTGGCCATATGTTAAAAGCGGCCGCCAAAAATCACCTGGGTGGCCGAGGAAACTATAAATAGGATGTAGCCATTCATACGAGCATAGCGGTACCCTATAATTGGCAGGGGACGAAGCCGGACGCGACAGCCTCGGCAAAGTCAGCGGGACGGATAGTGATGGAGTCCGCGGGAACGAGCTATCTTCGCCTTGTGAAATTTACAGATTACCCCCTCGCCCCCGAAATCAAACGAAGCATTGGCAAGCTCGGCTGGAAACGCCCAACGGACATCCAGTACAAGGCCATTCCCAACATCCTCAAGGGAGAGGATGTGATGGGTATTGCGCAAACCGGAACCGGTAAAACGGCTGCCTTTGCCATCCCTGTTTTGCAGATGATCCACACCGGCAAGGAGAACGCCCGCCGCAAAGACGGTATCAAGTGCCTGATCATGGTACCCACCCGCGAGCTTGCGATGCAGCTCGACGGAGTGTTCTCCAGCCTCGCTAAGGGAACAAGGGTAAACGTCTTCGCCCTCACCGGTGGGGTAGAGCAGGATCCCCAAATCCAACAGTTGCAAGACGGTGTCGATATCCTGATTGCCACCCCCGGCCGGATGTTTGACCTTCTGAACCAGAAAGTCCTGCGCCTGGAGCGCGTCAACATCCTCGTCCTGGACGAGGCAGACCTGATGCTTGACCTTGGTTTCATCGAAGACATCAGAGGGGTGCTCGGTCACCTGAAAATGCGGCGACAGACCCTGTTCTTTTCGGCTACCATCAATGAGCAGATCAAAAAGCTGGCGTACACCCTGGTGAAGAAGCCGATCCGGATTCAGATCAGTCCGAAAGACCCCATCTCTAAAAACGTCGAGCACTCCGTCGTTTTTATTGAGATGGACGACAAGCGCTTCTTTCTGGAACGATTTTATAAGGAGCATCCCGAAGCAAAGATTCTAAGCTTTGTTCGCACCCGCGTCCGCGCCGAAAGAGTCGCCAAAGCCATGAACCGGGCCAACATCAGTAGCCTGATCCTTCACGGGGATATGAGTCAGGAAGACCGCGTTGCCGCGCTGGAGTCTTTCCGCAACAACGAAAAACGGCTCATGATTGCCACCGACGTCAGTGCCCGTGGTATCGATATCCCCGACGTGACGCACGTGATCAATTACGACCTGCCGGACCAGCCAGACAACTACGTTCACCGCGTAGGCCGAACCGGCCGTGGCGCCAACAAAGGCATCGCTTATACCTTCTGTGCTCCGGAAGAGCACGACAAACTACGCGCCGTCGAAAATTACACCGGCACCGAAATTAAGGTCATCGACGTAGACCGCGCCGTCTACCGTCAAACCAAAGAGTTCAATCGGATCGACAACATGGACCTTGGCGCTTTGATGGATGAAGTAGAGGAAACCCTGAAGCGGAAGAAGAAAAAGAAAGGCAAAGGATAGGCCATGGAGCTCCGTGCACGGGATGCCGGAGATTACCGGATTGTATGTGCTGCACCCCGGCACCAGGTGCTCAAGACGTATCCCTTATCGCCGGAAAAGCGCTAACTTTAGCCAATTACTAAATCGTCTCCCGTCGCTACTTTTCCCGAGTCGGACCTGCTTTTTCATTTCCCCGACGACTGGATCGTTCGGAAATACGATGATACCGTTGCGTACCAATCGTTGAGCGGGCATGGTTTGAAAGGAGTGGATTTCATTGCGTTGTCGCCGGATGAAAAGCTCTGGCTGATTGAGGTGAAAAATTTCCGGCCCCGCATCAGCGATCGCGACGGACAGGAATACCGGGCCAACCGCAAAACGCCTGCGCTTTTAGCAAAGGATATTTCGACAAAGTTCCACGACAGTAAACGCCTTATCCGAATAGTAGACGCCTACCTGAGGGGAAACTGGTGGCGAAGGTTCCGCCTGTGGTGGTACACCTGGCGCAGGAAGCCTGCACCTAATTCAAACTATTGGTTTTGGGCCGAAGCCCGTCGCCGTTGCGATGATACCCACAACGTTATTTTCGTGCTCTGGATGGAAACACCAGAGCGGAAAACCGGCTACGATGATGAAGTGGCAGCGCACATCCTCCAACTGATGGGAACCGGGGACCAGGTAATCGTTGCGGAAGGAGACCGGGAAAACGGGCTACCGTTTGGGCTGGTTGGGTAGCGAGATGCTCCGGTGCTGAAGCAGGTTCGACTTATCAGATTCTGCCGGAGACACAAAAAAATCCCCCTTATCTTCCCGGCTGCAAAGTGAAAACAATGAAGAAAACGTACGAACTGGACGACCTTGATCGCAAAATTCTGGCCTTACTCATGGAGAACGCAAAACGGCCGTATACCGAGATGGGAGCCAAGCTCTTCGTCTCCGGAGGAACCATTCACGTACGGATGAACAAGCTCATTGCTGCCGGAGTGGTAAAAGGGGCCGCGCTGCAGGTCGATCCGGCCCGGATCGGTTACGATATAACCGCCTTCCTGGGCGTATTTCTGAAGAGCAGTGGCCAGTACGGTAACGCTACGGATTACTTAACCAACATCCCCGAAATTGTTACGGCCCACTACCTTACCGGAAATTACAGTATCTTCCTCAAGGTTGTCTGCCGGGATACTGATCATTTACGGGATACGCTGGCGCGTATCCAGGCGTACGAGGGCATCCAGCGAACGGAAACCTTCATCTCCCTCGAAGAATCAATCAACCGGCCGGTACAGGTTGTGCCTCCGTCCGAATTGAAAGACCTGTTAGAGTAAATTTTGCATCCTAAAACCCAGACAAGTACGAATGGAAATTCTTAATCCGCAAGCAAAAAGACATCCTTTCCTCAGCGAAATGATGGACGATGCATTTTTCCCTCAGCCCCTGGTACTAAAGGGAGTTAAAATACTGGAAGACTTATGCCTGGCCATGGAAAAAGAGCAACCAAAAAATCTTGCTGGTCTGTACCAACTCACTCACCAGGCTACATTGCTGTTCAACAATTTAGGAGAAGAACTATTAGAGAACGACAGCGAACTAGACACGGTGGCTCGCGAGATCATCGCAGCCGATTTTGAATTCATAGCCTCCGCATACGGATTTGTTGACGCAGACGTAGAAGAACTGATCGAACCCCGGGATTGGTAGAGAACCAACCCAGACCCATTCCAAAAAATAATCAACTAAATGAAACACTTATTCTTACTCCTTACCCCATTCTTTTTCTGGGCCTGTGAACCCAACGACCCCGCTACGGGTGACGAGGCCGGCCTGCTGGTGTACAACGCGAAAATATGGACCGGCCAAGGCTGCTCCGGCGTTGAAACAGCCGCAGGAGATGATTATTGCGCCACGGCAATGGTGATCCGGAATGGGAAGATCGTTGCCGTAGGTAACGATACCACACTGTGGCAAGACATGCTTCACGACGACACCGAACGCATGGACGCGGGCGGGAAATTTGTGATGCCTGGCTTCGTGGAAGGTCATGCTCACTTCAGCGGCCTAGGCAGTTCTTTGCGGAATCTCAACTTCCTGCGCTCAAAGAACTGGGATGAAATTGTAGCGATGGTTGCAGAGCGGGCGGAAGAAACGCCCGAAGGTGACTGGATCAGCGGCAGGGGATGGCATCAGGAAAAATGGGACAAACCGCACGACCACTCGGTGGGCGGCTACCCTGTACACGACGAACTCAGCCGGATGACGGCCAACCACCCCGTTGTTTTACGCCACGCAAGCGGGCATGGTCTTTTTGCCAACGCCAAAGCAATGGAAATAGCCGGGGTGAGCCGCGAGACACCCGACCCCCGCGGAGGCCGGGTACTGCGGGACGCCAACGGCGACCCTACCGGTGTATTCGAGGAACGGGCAATGGACCTCATTACTGATGCGTACCAGAACTGGATTCAAACGATGACACCCGAGTCGCGTAAGGAAGAGTGGCTGGCGGGCATCAAGGAAGCGCAGGATGAGTGTCTGCGCAAAGGCGTAACAAGCTTCGAGGATGCAGGCACGCATTTTCAGGAAGTAACCTGGTACCGGGAACTGGACGAGGCCGATAGCCTGCGCCTGAACCTTTGGGTAATGCTGCGGCATAGTTATGAGGATATGGCCACCTATATCCCTGAGTATGACCTGCCGCATTACGGCAACCGTTTCACCTGCGCAGCAATCAAAACTGAGCTCGACGGAGCACTCGGCTCCTACGGTGCGTGGCTCATCGAACCTTACTTCGACAATCCCGGCTTCGTGGGGCAAAACACTACACTGGTGGCAACGGTGGATAGTATCGCCCAGCTGGCCGATAAGCATAAAATGCAGTTGTGTGTCCATGCTATCGGTGATAAAGCCAACCACGAAACCCTCAACGTGATGGAGAAATACATAAGCCGTGACGATGACCGCCGCTGGCGCATCGAGCACGCTCAGCACCTGGCGGTGGATGATATCCCACGGTTTGCCGAGTTGGGCGTAATTGCTGCTATGCAGGGGATTCACTGTACTTCCGATGCCCTCTTTGCCGAAAATCGTCTGGGCACCGAACGTGCCCGTAGTGGTGCTTACCCGTGGCGCAGCCTCCTCGATGCCGGAGCCGTTATCGTTAATGGTACCGATGCACCCGTTGAAGACGTTGATCCCATCGAGAGTTTCTACGCTACCGTAACGCGCAAACGGGCAGACGGCAAAGCGACGTTCTTCCCCGAGCAGGCGATGACGCGCGAAGAAGGACTGCACAGCTACACCGGGGCTGCCGCTTACGGCGCTTTTCAGGAAGATAAACTCGGTCAGTTGATTCCCGGGCTGAACGGAGATTTCATCGTTCTTTCCAACAACCTGCTGAGTTGCGAAGATGATCAGATCATGGATACTGAAGTGCTCCAAACGTGGGTTGGTGGAAAGCGGGCGTTCTGAGATCAGGAAGCTTTAAGTTCCGGCACAACTTCGGCACTACATCGCTGTGGCGTACCTTGCCCCGACGAACCAACATACCAACGAACCAAAACACAAATATGACCAGTCCGAAAGCCTTGGAAGACGTCGCTGAGTTTCACCGTACTTTTCACTTGCCGGTTCTTGATTCACCGCAAATCCCGGATGCTGACCGCTGCCGGCTACGTATCAATCTCCTGCGGGAGGAATTGAAAGAACTCGAGGAAGCAATCGCCGCTAACGATCTGGTCGAAGCAGCTGATGCTTTCGCCGATATCCAATACGTTCTCAGCGGTGCAATCCTCGAGTTTGGCCTGGGGGAGAAGTTCCGGGGATTGTTCGAGGAAGTACACCGCTCCAACATGAGTAAAACCTGCGCTTCCCGCGAGGAAGCCGAGGCAACCGTTGCGCACTACCTCAAACTCGGACAGAACAGTTCCATCGAAACAAGCGGAGATGTTTTTCTGGTGTACCGGGAAGACGATCGCAAGGTGCTCAAAAACGTCAATTATTCCCCGGCTGATATCAAAGGGATGTTGGAAAGGTAAAACGAGAAAATCATATGCATAACCAATTGCAGTTCGCGAACACTTCCTGGTCCTGAGTCTTTCCGCCAGAGCGGTCTCCGCCCTGGTAAAAGGAAAAGAGTTGACTGGTGGTACTTTCAGTGCTGCAATTGGTTTTTTGCTATCGAAATACCTTTCCGTTTTTGCCAGGCTAATTCCGTATATTTTCCTTTATTGCCATTCTTTATCCGATAATTCAACAATGGACAGCTATCTCCACCGCGGCCAGCGGAAAAAACTAATTGATCAGCTTCGGGCTGAGAACAGGTTTGACTCGAAGGTTTTGGATGTGATGGCTAACATCCCGCGCCACGTATTTTTGGAAAGTTCCTTTCACGCCTTCGCGTACAAAGACGAGGCTTTCCGGATTGGCTGCGAGCAGACCATAAGCCAGCCGAGTACGGTGGCCTGGCAAACGACTGAACTGGAGTTGTTGCCGCGCCAGCACGTCCTCGAGATCGGCACGGGGTCTGGTTACCAGGCGGCTGTTTTATCGTTGCTGGGAGGGCGTGTTTTTACCGTAGAGCGCCACAAACCGTTGTACCGAAAAGCGAAGCTGACGCTCAAGAAACTGAAACTGGATCGCATCCGGTGTTACCTCCGTGATGGTTCTAAAGGCTTGCCCGAGATGGCCCCTTACGATCGTATTCTGGCGACTGCCGGTGCCGCGGCGGTACCTCCACAACTACGGGAACAGCTCAAAATAGGGGGTATTATGATTATCCCCGTTGGCCCCGCCGGAGAGGAGCAGATAATGCTTAAGGTTCGTCGGGTCAGCGAAACAAAGTGGACTGAAGAAGAGCTGGGAGGTTGCCGTTTCGTGCCTTTTTTAGCGGGCGTGGAGAAGTAGTGCTCCGGAAAACAAGAAGCAGGCGCGTACGCAGGTGCAGTATGCGTTAAACAGCAGGTTTTTATGGGGAGCGTCAGCCTTTTCTGATGCAAAGGGATCTTGCTGGCCGGGTTTTATCCCGGGCCGTTGTATGTTTGTCGCCTCGGGATATAAATGTTTAAAACATTAACCAATGCTACCTGCGCTGTTGTTCAGTATGTTCTTTTTGCTGCCTACCTGGTGGCTTTGGCGGGGAGAGCTCCGCGCATGGGCAGCAGTTCCGTTCCTGACCTGCCTGATCCTCCTCGGTTTTACCCTCGGAATAAAACTGGACGACACCAACCACAAACAGGCGATTGCGGACGCAGAGGTCCTGTTAGACCAGCTCCGTATAGCCGACATCTACGTAGCGAATGACCTCACCAACAAAGATGAGTTGCTTCTGCTGACCAGCCTCGGCAGCCAGGCTCTATACCGCACTGCGGCGTATATTCCCGAAAGAAAAGGAGCCGTGGATTCCACGCTTTATATCATGGCGGCCTGGGTAGCCGACCGCAGCAACCTGCGGCAGTGGCAACGAAATGCAAACTGGGACCGTGAGGCTTACTTCCTTGCCCACGCGGGAGCAACCCTGGGGCACTACCAACTGGTTACGAATGATCTGACATTCGAGCAGGCGTTCAAAAACATCGGAGAACACTTGGGTAAACGCCTGCAGCGTGGGAGGTACAAGCACCTCCTGAGCCGACCGGGGGAAGACTTCTTCAGACCGGCAGATAATGCCGCTGCTCTGTACACCCTAAGCCTTTTCGATCAGTTGTATGGTACAAATTACACCAAAGCCAATTACAACGACTGGGCAACTTACCTGAAAGATGAGCTGTATTACGCCGAATCCAGGTTGCCTTGCTCTGCTTTCAGTGCTACCAACCGTTGTACCCTGGAGCCTACCGCCAGTGCCACCGGCCTGTACATCGCTTACCGGGCTGCTGCTTACCCAGAAGACAATAAGAACGACATCCCCTGGCGGGAGTGGTTACACTACTTCGGTAAAACATCCATGAGCCCCTTCAGCATGGGGATCCGGTCTAATATGCGTAAAGGAGAAACACCACGCTTCTGCGACCAAACCGCCTATCCGTTAGACTGCGACCGGTACGAAGAAGCGGTGGGGCTCTGGGCGGCCTCAGAATACAACGGAAACTATACTTACTTCCGTCTTTACGCCGCCAATGCTATGCAACGGTGGTTCTTTTCTCCGGTAAATTATTCTGCCATGCGGGCACCCCGCCGGATTGGAGAACTGACCCGGGTAGCCATCCGGGCTATAGGTTGTAGCCCCGGTGGTGTGAAAAATTAAACGCGAGCGTTCTTCCCGAACCAACTACTGCTACCTCTTTTTCTTCTTCTTACCTCGGGGTTTCTGCCCTCTGGTTTGAGGTTTCTTGTACTTCTTCATCATTTTATCCCGGCGACCCTGACGGACGGCGACCTTGCTATTTTTCTCACTCTTTTCGTGGAAAGCGGAGCGTTCAGGATCGATCTTGATGAACTCCGTATTTTCAGCTACGAACTCTGGTTCCTTCTCCAGGGCAATGAGTTCATCTGATAGTTCGGTGCCGGCGGGGAGCGGATGGACGGGAATTTCGCGCCCCATCAGTTCCTCGATGCTGGCTTTGAACTCCGCTTCGTTTTCGGAAACAAAAAGAATCGCGACTCCTTTTTCCTTTGCCCGGCCGGTACGTCCGACCCGGTGAATGTGCTTTTCGGCGTTGTCTGAGACATCGAAGTTAACAACGTGCGTTACGGAGGATACGTCAAGGCCGCGGGCTACGATGTCCGTCGCTATCAAGACCCGGTAAGTTCCGTCCTCGAAGGATGCAACCGTACCGAAGCGGTTGTTTTGGGATTTATTGGAGTGGATGACGCCAAGTTCTTCGCCAAGAACAGGCTCGAGGCGTTCGTAAAGCGCATCTACCATGCGGCGGGTTGCGGCGAAGACCAGAACCTTCTTCATCTCAGGATGCTCTCGGAGGAGTAGCTCCAGAAGGTTGGCTTTGGAGTTGAAATTCGGCACTTCAAAAGCGTACTGATCAATGTTTTCCAGAGGAGCTCCGGAAGGTGCTGCTTCAATAACCTCGTAGTAGTCGGTAAACTGACTGATGGTGGTCATCACCTCATCAATCATAGTTGCGGAGAAGAAGAGGTGCTGGCGCTTTTTGGGCAGAAAGTCGACGATATCGTTGAGTTGGGTTCTGAAGCCGAGGTCAAGCATTTCGTCTACTTCATCCAGTACGAGTTGCTTGATATTCTTGAGCCGGAGCACGCCGTCCTTCAGGAGGTCTACCAATCGCCCGGGGGTGCCAACCAGTACGTCAACCCCGACTTCAACTTCGGCTTTGTGTTTTTTGATGTTTGTTCCTCCGTAAACACCTACTACTTCTACTGACATGAACTCGGTCAGTTTTTCCACTTCCTGGGTCACCTGAAGAACGAGTTCGCGGGTAGGAACGATGATCAGGATCTGAGGGAAAGGAGATTTTGTAAACCGCCACAACCGCAGACACGGCAGAAGGTAAGCAAACGTTTTTCCGGTACCCGTCTGAGCAATCCCGATCACATCGCGGCCCGCCATAATCGGCCCGAAGGATTTAGCCTGGATCGCAGTGGGCTTCGTGATGCCCATGACGTCGAGGGCGTTTTGTAACTGATTGTTCAGGTTGAGATCGGCAAAAGTCATAGCAAAATGAGTTCCAGGAACAAGCAACTTGCGTTCCGGTGTGGGAGGTAAAAGGGGAGGTTGGTGCTACGGAAGTATACGTTCTTGAAACCTAAACTATGCACCTGCGACCGCGCCACTTACTGTATTTGTGTGATTCGGTTGTGGGTTGACGTTGGTTCCCGGCGGCAAAGGTACGCTAAACGGTACAAGCTACTGCCTCGAGTTCAACCAGGCAGCCATAGTGCAGCTCCCCGGAGGGGACAACGCAGCGGGCCGGGCGGTGGTCTCCAAAAAAACGGGCGTAAGTGGCGTTTACCTGGTCCCAGTACTTTACGTCAGGAATGTAAATTCTTACCGACAGAACGTGGTTGCGGTCGCTGCCCGAATGGCTGAGGAGATGGTCGAGTTTCTCAAGCACCAGTTCGAGCTGAGCCTCGATGCCCTCAGGGATACTACCATCGTTCATTTTGGGGAGTTGGCCGGAAATATAGAGCGTTCCGTTATGCTCTACCACCGGACTATAATGACCTTTCGGGGCGGGGATATCGTTATTCTGGATGATTTTCATAGCGTATACGGGATTTATCGGTATAACCAAAGGCGGAGAAGAAAAGCTGAAAGTACCGGTTTTCTGCCGATGTGAAACGGAAACACCACAACGAAAGAACGCGGACCCTCCCTAAAGAGGATCCGCGTTCCCGAAACAGAGTTGCTTATTAGTGAAGTACAGAAGCAATACCAGCGATCTGGTAAGTACCCTGAATGATTTTGCCAGCCTGCTGGGCTTCAGCCATTGTGCCGAAGGTGCCTGCGTAAACGCGATTGATCAGTTGACCGTCCGGCTTTTGTACGGAGCGGTAGAAGATATTGCTCAGGCCCATCTTCTGGAGTTGATCCACGCGCGCCTGGGCGTAAGCTTCGTTGTTGTAAGCACCAAGCTGAACGACATACTCGCGCGCCGTGGTAACGGGCGCCGAAGCCGTTGGATTTGCTACACCACGCGCCTGAACATTGGCAGGGTTGTAAGCCTGGGGCGTACTGTAAGCCGTTGGTGTTTGGTAAGTTGCGGGAGCAGGAACAGTTCTGGACTCCTGGTAAAGTTTAACCGTCGATGGCGGGGGAGTCGCTTGCTGCGTTGTTGGCTGCTGGGTAACCGGCTGCTGTTGTACGGGAACCGGCTGCTGGTAAACCGGTGCCGGAGTGTTGTAAGTACTCGGTGCCGCTTGGTAAACGCGTGGCTGGTTGTATGTCGGCGCCGGCGTTGCAGCAGTTGGGTAGCGGCTGTACGTAGTAGGTTGGTTCGAAACCGTAGCGGGCTGAACCTCGCGGGAAACGACGGACGGAGTAGTGGGTGCACTCAGTACCGCATAGTTGCCGGAAGTTGCTTGTGCATTAGCTGTACCGTAAGCTGAAGGCTGGCTGTAAGTAGTCGCTTGCTGGGTGTTCTGGGTCTGAGCACCGTAAGCTACGGGAGACGGAGTACTGTTGCCCCGCGCCTGCCACTGACTGTTGTTGATCTGTACCGGGCGCGTAACTGAAGACTGGGTACCGTAAGCCTGAGGCGCAGCGGCTGCAGTATAGTTTGTTGGAGGGGGAGCAGGGTTCCAGTTGCTGAACCCGGTACGCTCGACGGAAACCCGACCGCGGTAGTTGATGCCGAGTTGCGTGGCCGCGGCCTGGCTCAACATCAGCAGGCAATCAGAGCATTCCTGGCCTTTATCATTGATCCGAACACTGACGAAACGGTTGTTGTCGAGGTTTTGAACACGAACCAGAGTACCCAGCGGCAGCAAAGCATGACTGGCGGTCAGTTGCTTGTTTACGTAGGTTTCGTTGTAAGCAGTGCGCTGGCCCTGAGCGTTGGGGTTGTACACGCCAGCCATACCAATTTGTCGTTCGTTGTATGCCTTGTCGAAAGCGATGCGGGAAGGATCGTTGGGGCTGACTTCGTTAGGGTGAGCCTCCGCGGACTTAGTATTCCACTCGAATGTCTGGGCGTTGCTGGCCGTGATGGCAACAAAGGCCAGGGCAAATGTGAGTAGGTATTTCATCTTAAAAGTTGGGGATTATTAAACGATTTGTTCCGAGGGGAAGACAAGACTCTCAAATAGTTAGACGCAAATTAAGGAAGTAGTAACCGGATATACCCGTTTGACATCACCTTTTTGCCTCTAATTGCCCTTTTTTAACACCTTTTTGTGAAAATAGATTAGGAAGTGGTCACTTTTAGTAAGGCTTTAACGCGACTTGTTGAGGGAATGGTATGTGCAGACAATTTAATTTAACTGAAATGTATTAATCCCTCTTCCATTTCCGGACTTCCCGCCAGGCGTAGGTCTCGTCTTCCCACCGGATCAGTTCGGTTTGTTTAGGCCCCTTGTAGTTCAGGAACCAGGATTCGATGATGGAGCGCGCCGCGTCGTGCTCAAGGGCAAGCTCCATGAAATTCTCCGGTTTGAATACCCGGAGGGTGGAATCGGTTGGCACGGCAATTATCTTGGTGTCTATCTCTCCGCGGTCGCGGAGGAGCAAAGCTGCGATCGGTTTAACGGTAAGCCGGGTGCCGCTGGGAACGGATTCACAGACCACGAGTACGTCCAGCGGGTCACCGTCGCCGCCCCGGTCTTTGTCCATCAATGTGTTAGGCACAAAACCATAATTTCCGGGGTAGGGCAGGAAGTTTATTACCCGGGTTGCACCTCCCAACAGGGTGTCATTACTGAAGCCGGTCTCGGTTTTGTATTCGATTTTGTGGTTGGTTCCTGCCGGAATTTCGACGATTACGTTCAGGGCGTCACCGTCCATGCTCGAAACGGCGTAGGGCTCGCGGGGCATATCGTAGGAAGACTCATTACTGCCATTGCAGGCAGTGAACAGAAGCAGGACGGCGAAGAGCGGATAGGTGAAGTATTGCATAGGGCCAAAGATAAAGGTTTGGGGGGTGACGTCGGTGCTGATTGAAAATGACTGATTTAACGCGGAAGTCCGGCTTAGGCATATGTCTGCTGTCGGCACACCCGTCCTTTTTTCAGGCGCGGGCGCAGGTGCCGTGGAGGTTACAATGCGCGGGTGGGGCTGTGAGAATTTTGCTTCGCTGTGCCTTCGGTGTCTGTTGATTATCCGAAGTGGTTCACAGGAGAGCCTGGCTCCGGGTACTGATTGTCCGGGCGAGTTCTATGGCGCATCCCCAACCCACCGTAAAGCCGGCGCCGCCGTGACCGTAGTTGTGAAAAACGTTATGATAATCGGGGTCGAAGGCAAAGCGGATCGCACTCCTTTTGGGGCGCAGCCCCACCAGGGTTTCAAGTATTTGGGGTGTGTTGCCGTTTGGGGAATGCGAATTCAACCTTTTCAGAATCAGGTCGGTGTCAGATTGTTCTACGCTCTCGTTCCAGTCGTTCTCGTAATCTGTTCCCCCAACGATGCAGTCTTCCTGCCGGTTGATGACGTAACTCAGCGCTCCCTTGCGGGTAGCATCCGCAAACGAAGGGAGGTCCATTTTTTTGCAACGCAAAATTTGTCCACGCATCGGCTGCATCTCTGTGTCGTTGCACAGCTCGATGGACCCCAGTCCGGTGCAGTTTATCACGAGTTCATCCAGGGCTGACAGTTGCTGGAGGGAGTTAACGTGTTCGACCTCTAAAATGCCGCCGTTGGCCACAAAACGGGCGAAGAGATGTGGCAAATACAGATGGGGCTCGGCGAGCGGAACTTCAGCAACGAGGGCTGCGCTGATGCCCGGTGGCAATTCATCTTGTCTGGCTTCCCTGACCTTTCCATCGGGTAGTTGCTTCGTCCAGCTCGTATCGCTCGTCGGCGAATAGGCCGTAATGAAAGGTATGAACGCAACACCGTTACCGGGCCGGATTTCGCGTTGGTAGTGGTAGTAAGCCGCCGTAGCCCACACCGTTGCTTTCTCCACCGGAGAAACGGCAAACGGAAACCAGATGGCGCCTACCTTATTAGACAGGGTGTTCTTGTGTCTGTTCTTCGCTACTATTCTGACGTCAAAGCCGGCGTTCTGCAACTCCAGGGCTGAGGTAAGCCCGATGATGCCGGAACCTACCACGGTAATACGATTCATGATGTATGATTTTAGGCCAAAGGGCGCGGGAGATGGTTCGAAAACGCTCTTTTATCTCAGGTAACTACTGCTTTTCGGCGGAAAAGGTGCCGTTCGGTTGGATCAGGATTAACTTAACCGGAGAACTGGTCGTATCGAATTTTGCCTTGTAACCGGGTAGGCCTTTTATCACAAATTCATTTTTACTAACGGGAGATAGCGTGTACTCCGGTTGGCCGGGAACCAGAAGGGTCAGCCCACCGTCCGCCAGCGATACCTTCAGGGCGGCGCCTGCCAGAGCGTACGAGCCGGCGTAAGACGCGAGCACATCAGAAGAGACTTCGGTTACGGTAGGAGTTCTTGTAAAAGAGATAGGATCGAGCGTGGGCTCAAGTTTTATTTTTGCGCCCGTGATGTCTCCCTGATCGTTGGCCTGAAAGTTAAGGTTGAGCCCTCCGTCTTCTTCGTCGGCTACAATTCCGTTGGTGACTGGTACAGTTTCAAACACATCGTAGTGGAGGTGCTTCAGGTAAATTTTTTCCCGGGGCAACTGGCCCCAGAGCGAATCGTTTTTCAGCGTAATGCTGAACGCTCCGTAACCGGGATGATGGTACACTCCGGTGTATTCATTGAGGGTGTGCGACGGAGAGGTATTGGCAACCCGCGAGGACAGTTTGTTCGCTTTTGCCGTCTTTTGCTGTTCCATCAGTTTGTCCAGCATTTCGTTGTAATAAGCTACTCTGTCGGTTGCTTTCAGGCCCAGAAACTCATCGGCGATGATGTCTCTGGCGAGGGCCGGCAGGGCCGAGCCGTTCTGGTTGGCCAGCACAACTATCCCGAGGTCGTTAGCAGGGAAGATAGATACGTTGGCGGAAAATCCGTCGATGTTTCCGCCGTGCTCCATCCGGTACTGGCCCTTATAAGACGATACGAACCAGGCGTAGCCGTAGCTGTTGAGGTGCTGATCGGGGAAGTTGGCATCGGGCATTCCGGTACCCACCAGCATCAGCGGGTTAACGGCCCGGAGCAGGTAGCTTTTGGGTAAAACCTGGGTATCGTCCAATTTGCCTTCGTTCAGCCAGATGCGTAACCAGTTAGCCATTTCGCCAACACTACTGTTAATGCTCCCTGCCGGACTGATGGCTGCAATGTTGTAGTAGGGCATGAGTTCGTTCGTCGTAAAGTCCTTCAGGCTATAGCCCTTTGCGGCGTTTTTCTGTTGCTTCAGGCCTTCAATATTCAGGCTGGAGGTCACCATTTTGAGGGGAGCGAAAAACCGTTCTTCGATGTTTTCTTCCCAGCTTTTGCCTGTAAGCTTTTCGGTAATCATTCCCTGAGCGAGGTACATGAAATTGTTGTAGTGCCATTGCTCCCTCAGGCCGGTGAACGGCTCTTGGTATTTTACCCGTGCCAGGAGGCTGTCTCTGTTTTCGGTCGGGAATAAGTACCACGAATAATCGTGTCTCGGCAGGCCGGTCCGGTGGCTTACCATGTCCAGAATGGTAACATTGGCGTTCAGGTCATCATTATAGAATTCCAGTTCGGGCAGGTATTTGCGGGGGCTGTCGGAGAACTTCAGGCCCTTTTCTTCTACCATCAGGCCCAGGAGGGCGACGGTAAACGCCTTGGAAGTGGAGCCAATCGGGTAAACGGTATTTACGTCGGCTTTCAGTTGTTGGGCGAGGTCCCGGTAGCCGAAGCCTTTGGCGTAAATCACTTTGTCGCCGCGCACAACGGCGACTGAGTAGCCGACGGTTTTGGTCGCTTCCCTGATGGCTTCCAGTTTTTCGTCGAGCAACTCCGCTTTCCATTCCGGCTGTCCTGAACCGGAAAGTGGCAAGCAAAACAGGATGAATACAGCTATATTTCTGAGATAGATAAACCGTACTTTCATGGGGAGGTGGATTTGAGATTTATGGAGATAAGGAAAGGGAACTGCGACAAGATTTACGGAATAGATGGGCGCAAATCAGATTGTCGCGATTGCTCCTCCCCAGCGTCGCGATGTGGGGAGGCTGGGGAGAGGGGGCGACAATCTGGTTAGCACCCGAAAAGATGGTCTGGTCACCGGCTGTTTCTTTGGCGGTACGTTTTAGTTCGTGAGCTGAAAAATCAACCCGCCGAAAAATCGTTTTGGCAGATCAGAGCAAATATTGTCGCTGACAATATAGGCTTTGTCGGGAGGGAGAGGAAGTTACACTGCCCGAAACTTTTCCGGGAAAGAATATTCTTCCAGGTTGTCCGTAAGCAGGCTTGCAAAGTTCAGTTTAAGGAGTACCTTTTGCGCGGCCGCAGGTACAGTGTTAAGTTTTTCGGAGGAGCAACTAAAAGCTGGAGTTCCTGAGGAAGGGTTACTAACTTCACCCTGCACCTGCGGCCGCGCCCTAATCCGTTTCTGTGCGATAAAATTCAGAAATAGTTACTTTTATTGAAAGTGAAGAGAGAGAAATTTTTGTGGGTCAAAATTATGCTGAGCCTGTCGTTGTGCTTTGTCGTCAACATCGAGCTTGCAGCAATCGGACCTGAAGAAGCGGTTTTTCGCCGCTTCAGCCAGTCGAACGGACTGTCGCAAAATTCTGTCTTTTCGATAGCGCAGGACAACCAGGGCTTCTTATGGTTTGCGACCCGTGATGGCCTCAACCGCTACGATGGGTATAACTTTACCCTTTATCATCACAAACACGGCGAGGAAAACACATTGGTAGGTAACGATGTGCGTGCACTGTATTTTGACGCAGGCAGAAAGGCAATGTGGATCGGTACGCTGGAAGGGCTAAGCCGACTGGATCTGGTTACCAACCGGTTCACGAACTATAAATACGGAGTAAGTGGATTGAGCTCCAATTACATCCTGACCATCTATGAAGACCGTAGCGGAAGACTTCTGGTAGGAACGAGAGCCGGGCTTGATCTGTATGATCCGGAAACGGACAGTTTCCGGCAGGTAGCGCCTGCGCCGGGAGTAAAAGCTCCCGCGGTGCATAGTATAACCGAAGATAAACAGGGGCGGATTTGGCTGGGTACCGCCACGGGGCTGGCTGCGCTGAAGGAATCCATGGCGGGCGTACCGCACATAGTAAAGGGCGGAACAGTAGCTCTCACATATCCCGAGGCCCCGGCTGAAGAAGAAATACAGGTAGTATTCTTTGATCGCTCGGAGAAATTCTGGGCAGGAACGGAGAAAAGCGGATTGTTCTGTTGGCCCGACAGCGGCGCATCCCCGGTAGTGTACCGGCACAACCGAAACAAGAAGACCTCACTGAGTAACGATAACGTACGAACAATTGCCCAGGACGCAAAGGGGAACATCTGGATCGGTACCTTCCTGGGCTTGAACAGACTGGTGGCCGGCGAGACCGCTTTTCAACGTTTTCTACACGACGACCGCAACCAGGCGAGCCTCAGCCATAATTCCATTCGCAAAATATTCATCGATAAGCAGGGTGGGCTTTGGGCCGGGACGTATCACGGCGGAGTGAGCTATTATCACCCCAATCTTGCTAATTTCCGGCAGTACCGTCAGGACGGAAGTCCGGCATCTCTTAGTAACAATATCGTCAGTGACATAGTAGGCACAGGAGGCAACAAGTTCTGGATAGGTACGGAAGGTGGTGGGCTCAACTATTTCGATTACGAAGCGAACACCTTCAAAGCTTTCCTGCATCAGGAAAACAATCGTAACTCACTCAGCGGCAATAACGTGAAATCATTGCTTTGGGACGGAGAAGGCCTGTGGGTGGGTACATTCGATGCCGGCCTGAACTACTTCAAACCGGATGTAAACGAATGGCAGCAATACCAGTATAAAGAGGGAAAGGAAAACGGGCTGAGCAGCAACAACGTGTACGATCTGTTACTGGAAGAGAACCGACTCTGGATAATGACTTTCGGGGCGGGCCTGGATATGCTTAACCTGGAAACCGGAGAGTTCGAAAACTTCAGCACTATACGATTAGATTCCACCTCGCTCAGTTCTAACCAGGGGCGGGTGTTACTACGCGATAGTAAAGGCCGGTTTTGGGCAGGTACCGAGAACGGGCTTAATCTGCGTGTGGATGGTGGCGGAAGTACACCTCACTTTCAGCGCCTCCTGCAGGGACGAAGGGTGTACTCACTTACTGAGGCCGCAGACGGAAAGATATGGGCCGGTACCCTGAACGATGGGCTATTTGTCCTTGATCCGGATGATTTCAGTTGGCTCCAGTTCACGGAGGTCAATGGTTTGCCGGGGCATAGCATATTCGGTATCCTTCAGGACAACCAGGGGATGCTGTGGCTGAGCACAAATAACGGAATTGTCAGTTTCGATCCCGAAAGCATGCACGCTACGGCTTTCTCGATAGCAGCGGGCCTGCAAAATCTGGAATACAACTTCAATGGGTATTATAAAGCCGGATCCGGAGATTTGTTTTTTGGTGGTTTGCAGGGGCTAACGGTCTTTTCTCCTGAAAATTTCCGGCCCGATTCCACGCCACCAACGATAGTGTTTACTGATTTGAAGCGCGCAAACCGAAAAGTCCCTATTTCCGAGGATGGTCTTTTGCAACAAGCCCTGAATTATACCGATGAGTTGGTTTTTGACTACAACTCCGCCAATTTCTCGATCGGTTTTGCCCTGATCGATTACCTGGATCCCGCCAACAGCCAGTACGCCTATCGTCTGGAAGGGCTGGAGCCGGACTGGACTTTCAGCAGGGGAGAGTCTGAGGCAACGTACACGATACAGCGGTCCGGGGATTATGTTTTTCGTTTAAAGGGAGCAAACGGCAAGGGTGTCTGGAACAACACGGAAAGAACGATCAGTATTAAGGTGTTGCCACCGCCGTGGCGCTCAGGGTGGGCTTACCTGGCGTACAGCATTCTGGTCATAGGGCTGGTATACGGGTTGTTCCGTTTCGTCAGGCTTCGTCACCGGCTCGATCTGGAGCGAATCGCTAAAGAACAGCAGAAAGCAGCGCATGAATCGCGACTCCGTTTTTTCACTAACATCACCCATGAATTCCGCACACCGCTTACGTTGATTTTGGGACCACTTCAGGACTTGTTGCAGAAACACCGGGAGAGTTCCGACTACGAGAGGATGGTTGGCATCGAGCGAAACACCAAACGTCTGCTTAATCTGGTCAATCAGATTCTGATTTTCCGTAAAATGGAGGCAGACCATGCGCCGCTCAATACCGCGCGGGAGGATGTTATCGCTATGCTGAAGGATATCTTTCTGTCTTTCAAAGAAACCGCGAGGATAAAGAACATCGATTTTTTGTGGGAAGTAGAGACAGACTCGCTTTACTTTGAATTTGACCGGGATAAGCTGGATAAGGTTTTCTTCAACCTGTTGTCCAATGCTTTCACCTTTACCCCGAAGGGAGGCAGGGTTGCGCTGTGCGCATCTTTGGTGAATGCCCGGTTCGAGGTCTCCGTGCGCAACACAGGCCGGGGGATTTCTCCCGAGAACATACCGCACGTTTTTGAACGCTTTTACGAAGATCATTCTACCGCCGGGAACAATACCGGGGCCGGGTCGGGTATCGGACTGGCGCTTTCGCGCCAGTTGGTGGAACTTCACGATGGGAAAATAACGGTAGAGAGCGAGCCGGGCGTCGAGACTCGTTTTATTGTCCGGTTACCGCTTGGACCAACGGCTCACATTGCGTTCGCTAATGTTCCGGATACGGAAATACAGTCTCCGGCGCTGGCAGTGCCGGATTCCGAGGACGGCAAAGTTGTTGTTAGTAAGTCTCCGGCTGGTAAACAGCGGGGTAGAGAGTCTTCAGAGCCTTTACTACTTATCGTTGAAGACAATCCGGAGGTGAGCGCCTACCTGGAAAACATCTTTAAACCCTATTACAGGTTGGTCTGTGCTCCCAACGGTCAGGAGGGGCTTCGGCAAACCCGTTCCCTGCAGCCTGACCTGGTCATCAGTGATGTGATGATGCCGGAGATGGACGGGGAAACGATGTGCCGGCACATAAAGGAGGACATTTCCACGAGCCACGTTCCGGTGATTCTGCTCACCGCAAGGTCCATCGAACCGTTCAAGATTGGCGGCCTCAGGGCGGGAGCCGATGATTACATCACAAAACCCTTCAACCCCGAGGAACTCCGATTGCGGGTGGAAAATACGCTGACGACCAGACGGCGGTTTCGGGAAGGCTTCGGGAAGGTGATGTCTCTTGATCCGAGCCCCGTGCAGGTAACTACGCTTGACGAAGCTTTTCTCCAACAGGCTTTGGAGATCGCGGAAGAGAACATCGGCAATTCAGACTTCAAGGTGGAAGAATTCGCCCGGCAACTGGCGGTGAGCAGAGCCTTGCTCTTTACCAAGCTAAAAGCTCTTACCGGCAAAACGCCGAATAAGTTTCTCCGTGGACTTCGACTCAAGCGAGCGGCTCAGCTGCTTGTTGACAGCGACTTTCAGGTAAGCCGTATTGCCGCTCAGGTTGGCTTCAAAGACGTCAGGTACTTCAGTAAGTGCTTTCAACAGTACTTTGAGGCGACGCCTACGGAGTTCAGGATGAGGGGCAAGTAGTGTTTTTTTGCGCGGTTTCAAAAAATGGGGAGGAATTTTCCTTCACAATCTCCGCGTATTTTGGCCTGGAACCCCAGTGTTTACTGACTATAGTTACGAAATAGACTTTTGTCACGGTTCTTCTGGACTTTTCGTTACCGGGCTCCTCCTACATTTACCATCAAGCCGGACAACCCTCCTTAAAAGGGACGGCGCTTGTTTATTTCGATCATGCAAACTGTTATTTTATGCTCAAACGATATGGCCAATTAATCGCCTTCCTCTGCCTTTTAACCAGTGTAAGCGCTCAGGCGGGGCTGGTAAAAGGGACAATCACAGATGCCGAGAACGGCAGCACACTGCCAGGAACGAGTGTCTATCTACTTAGTAATCCCGCCAAAGGAGCAGTGTCTGATATCGACGGGCAGTACGTCCTCAATGATTTGCCTGAAGGAGAGCTTCAAATCGTATATGCCTTTTTAGGCTTCGAAGAAAAACAGGTAACCGTATCGGTCGCCGCAGGAGAAGTAACCGTTCAGGATGTCGCGCTTTCGTTCGCTTCTGTTGTCGGAGAAGAAGTGCTGGTTACCGCCCAGGCGCTGGGGCAGGCCAAAGCCATCAACCAGCAACTGAATGCCGAGTCTATTGCAAATATTGTCAGTGCCGACCGAATTCAGGAACTTCCTGACGTCAATGCAGCAGAGGCTGTAGCTCGCCTTCCCGGTATCAGCATCAATCGTAGCGGGGGAGAAGGGCAGAAGGTCGTCATCCGGGGCCTGGAGCCCAAGTTCAACGCTATTACGGTAAATGGTGTCCGCCTGCCGGCCAACGCTGGCAACGATCGCTCAGTAGACCTCTCCATGATATCGCCTGAACTCCTGGATGGTATTGAAGTGTATAAATCGCCCTTGCCAGATATGGACGCAGAATCGGTAGGTGGTACAGTAAACCTGCGCCTGAGGAAAGCACCCGAAGAGCGTTCGCTTCTTGTACGTGGTCTGGTGGGCTATAACGATGTAAACCGTTATTTCGGCGACTATAAAGGAGTACTGCAGTACAGCCAGCGTTTCCTCAAGAACAAGGTTGGCCTTGTTGCACAGGCCAACGTCGAGCAATTCAACCGGGGCGGTGACATTATCACGTACGGCTGGTCTCAGGGAGAAACCAATCCAGAGACAGGTGCTACTTCGATTCTCGGTTCCAACCTTCGGCTGGAAGACCGCGCGGAGCAGCGGCGGAGAAACAACGCAAGTGTGAATCTCGATTACGACGTCGGGAAATCTTCCTTCGGCTTCTTTGGTCTGTACAGCAATACGAGCCGCGATCAGTTTATCCTGCAAAACAGGTACGCCCCCTCCAATGGTATAGAGTATAATGCAAACGGAATCAAGACAGACCTGGACCTGTTCATGGGGACATTCACCGGGGTGCACAGCCTGAATAAACTCTCCGTCGATTGGGTGGCTTCTGCTTCCCGCTCAAATACGGGTACTCCCTACGATTTTACGCTGCAAATAGTTGATGACCAACAACCCTTTGATTCCGGCCTGGACCGTACAGGGAACCCCGCCAATTATTACGACGCCGCGAACCCTGATTTACGGAGTGCCTACCTGAACAATAACGAAAACGAGGCTAAGCAAACCCTGGAAAATAATCAGGAATTTGCGCTGAACCTCAAGCTTCCTTTTGAGGCTTCCCCCAAGATCAATGGTTACCTCAAGGCAGGTGGACGGTACCGGTCTATCGAGCGTGAGCGTGAAGTCTTTTCATTAGGTGAGAACTTCTATTACCTCGGTGGAGAAGTGACAAGGGATGCCCGGGATGCCTACGACGGACAACTCATCTTTTCAGAGGCTAATCCTCAGCAGATAAGCTTGCTCAACTTCGTTGAGGCTGGCGAAACCATCGACTTCGAGAACCGGGAGGGAGAACAGGTTGATTTCGATGTAGTGCTTAACGATGCTTTGGTCGAAGACTGGTTCAATCAGCAGAAAGACATACTTAACATCAACCGCAACTCACGAATAGATAATTTCGGGGTAAGTGAGAGTGTAACGGCTGGTTACCTGATGGCAAAAATCAACATCGGTAAAAAGCTGTCATTGACCCCTGGTTTTCGTTACGAGTACTCCGACAATGAATACCGTTCGGGAATATCCTCCATCACCAACGAATTTGCCGGCGTGGAAGGCTTTTATAAGGATACGACCACCTTTCAGCAATACGGAGAATTTTTACCCCACTTCCATCTGAAGTACGAGCCTGAAAACTGGCTGGATGTCCGGTTCTCGTACGCAACAACCCTGGCCCGCCCGGATTATTCTTACATAACGCCCCGCACACAGATCAACGACAACAGTCTTGTCATAAACTCTGGAAACCCCAATCTGCGCCATATGCGGGTCGAGAACTTCGACCTCTCGGTTTCAGCCTATAAAGGTGGGCTTGGCTTGATTTCTGTAGGTGCATTTTATAAGAATATCGACAATATCTTCATTCCTCAGTCCCTGCAATTGGTTGATGGTTTAGCGGAAGAGCGAGGCTTCCCTGATTACCAGGAATACCTGCTCAACAGTTACTCGAATTTTCCGGAATCGAAAGTATACGGATTCGAATTCGACGTCCAGACGAACCTGAACTTTCTGCCCGCTCCCTTCAATGGGCTGGTCGTGAATGTGAACTACGCACGTCTCTTTTCTGAAACAACGACTTACTTCCTCACCTCTCAGACTTATTTCTTCCCGTTCTTCAGGGTGGAATACGAAAGTAACGCGCGTCAGGTAACCATGCCGAGCCAGGTACCCGATAACCTGAACCTGTCGGTAGGCTACGATTACAAGAAATTCTCCGCCAGAATATCCGGTATCTACCAGGGATCAAAAGCCTCGGTATACAGCCAAAACAAAGATTTCGACCGCTACTCGCTGAGCTTCTGGCGCTGGGATGCTTCCGTGAAGCAAAAAGTGGGCGACCACCTCAGTTTCTTTCTGAACCTCAACAACGTCACCAATCAGCAGGACATCTCCTACATCCGGAATGAAAACTTCATTTCGAGTATTCAGACCTACGGGATGACCGGCACCATCGGTGCACAATACAAACTGTAGCTCATCCGCCGCAAGGTTTTTCTTCCGGCTGCAGCATGTTCCGTAAGGGCGCAAACGCAGGTGCAGGGAAAGTTCTCTGACTAAGCCTCAGCCGTTGTGCCCGCCCAGTATTCTTATCATTTTTTAATCAACTCAATACTTAGACTCGTATGCAAAATTTAACCCGATTCACTTTTGGCATCCTGTGCCTGTTGTGTCTGCTGCCGCTCACGGCCCAGCGCATTGTCCACATTCCTGCCAACCCTGATCCAAACCAACCGGTGGATATTTACACCATCATCCAGGGCGATACGACTGCCACCGGAGAACGGACAGACAACAACACCATTTACACCCTTGAGAACGGAGAGTTATACATCGTTCGCCGCCAAATCGTGAACAAACCTGATTGGCCGCTTCAAATTCAGGCACAGGACCTGACGGATACTGAAAATAAGCCACGAATTACCCGCATCCCGAATTCATCTGGTGTTTACCCCAATGTATTCTGGCCGGAAGGTGACATGACCCTGCGTAACCTTTGGGTTGTCGCCGGAGAAAGAGGACCAGGTGCGCAGCACGACTGGGGAAAGATTCGTCTGTACGGCGAAAACTCTAAAGTAGTCATCGATCACTGTATCATCGAAAAAGACCGGGGAGGTTTCCTGCAGGTTAACGCCAATAACATCCGCTGCTACGTCAATAACAGTATTTTCCGCAACGGTGGAAACCGAAAAATCTTCCAGGGCAATGGCCGGGGAATTGACGGCCGGAACTATGCTTTCGACTCGCTGGTCGTTACCCAGTCGGTATTCCACAATATTGCTGACCGGATTCTCCGCAGCCAGGGTGGTGTAGAGCCTCACAATTACATTGAATTTGACCACAATACCATCTTCAATCACGTAGGCCGCCACGGATGCTTCCAATTCGGATTGGCAAAAACAGTCAAAATCACTAATAATCTTTTACGCAACCCGATCCTGCTGGGAAGCACCCCGGCCTTTACCGATGAGCAGACTCAGCCGGATAACGAGTCTTTCAAGGTGTTCACCCTGGACACCCTGTATGACGATGCAAACCTGGAATTCGCCGCAAATAATATTTACTACACTCAGGATGTACTTGACCTGTTCAATTCAATCGACTCCGTAAGCCGGCCGGAAGTGTACAGCGACCTGATCCTTCAGCACCTGGGGGCCAGTGCTCCTTCTACGTATTTCGAGGAAGTAGTAGAACTTGAAGCCGTACCGCCAAGCATCCTGGAGTACATCGAAGATGTTTACGCTAACCCCGCAGCAACGGATATGTACGATTTTATCGTTGAAGATATTTCTTTGGCGGGAACACCGCTCGACTTCGGTAACCTCTTCGATTTCTCGACTTTTTCTCCTTGTTATCCTGCTACTGCAATTTCAGCTACTGCGGCTACAGATGGTGGAGCCGTAGGTGCGGTGGATTTTTGCTCCGAACTTTCTACCGATACGTATGCGCCCGAGCTCACCCGTCAGTTGAAGTTCAGCCTCAGCCCGAATCCGGTAGGTGCCTTTACTACGATCATTTACGAATTAGCCCAGGCTGGTCCGGTAAGGATTGCCATCTACGACGCCGTAGGCCGCGAAGTTAGTGTAATCCACCATGCTAATCAGGCTGCCGGGATCCAACGCGTCGACTGGCAGCCCGCCGGTACTTTGCCTAAAGGAATTTATGTTGCCCGCCTGCAAACCCGACAGGGTGAGCAGTCATTGAAATTTGTCTCTCAATAAACCTGTTTGTCGCGTTACTGATAGATAATCAATCAGTTGTAAATACTTGCTGGTACTACTGTTTCATAAGTTGAAAAGTGGTGCCGGCAAGTAAACTGTTGAATGCCGGTACGTAGGGCTCATTTCTTCTGCCCTTACTACCGTTTTCGACGATCACGAATATTACCTCCATACCATGAAATTAATCCCCTGGCTGGGCTTATTGCTGCTGCTTGTAGGCTGCGGTCCTGCAAATCCCATCTCCAAGCAGATGGAAAAACCCAAGAGTACTGAGGAAAGACTCAATGAATTAGCCAATAAAAGTGTCGCTTATCTAGAGCATGTTCCCGTGCAGGCAGCAGGTTTTCCGCGTGCAGGAACCCCTGAGGGAGCCGTTGAAAAAACAACCTCCAGGAGTTGGACCAGTGGTTTCTACCCCGGAATGCTGTGGCAACTGTACCGGCACAGCAAAGACGAAAGGCTGCTTGCAGCAGCCCGGCAGTGGACTAGCCTGGAGGAAAAAGAAAAGCACGATACCCATACCCACGATCTGGGATTCAAAATCTTCTGCAGTTTTGGTGAAGGCCTGGAAGTTGAACCTTCAGAACCGTACCGCCAGGTAATTGTGGAGGCTTCCGAAACTCTGATCAAAAGATATAATCCTACTGTCGGAGCTATTCGCTCCTGGGATTTTAACGCTGACGTCTGGGAGTTTCCCGTAATCATCGATAACATGATGAACCTCGAAATGCTCTTCGCCGCCACGCGAATAAGCGGTGATTCCTCCTTCGCAAAAGTAGCGCGACAACACGCTCTTACGACGCTGGAGCATCACTTCCGCCCAAATTACAGCTCCTATCACGTAATCGACTACGACACCCTAACGGGGGAGGTCCGTAACCGGCATACCCACCAGGGTAAGGCGCATGAATCTGCCTGGGCACGGGGCCAGGCATGGGCCCTTTATGGGTTTGCAATGTGCTACGAAGAAACGGGCGAACCGGTTTTTCTGGAGCAGGCCCGAAATATTGCCGAATTCTTCTTCAACCACCCGAATCTGCCCGCAGATAACATCCCGTTTTGGGATTTCGATGCTACCGGGCCTGATGCCCCCCGCGATGTCTCCGCAGCAACTATTGCTGCTTCTGCTCTGCTCGCACTGTACAACAGTGACCCAGGCCAACGGGACAAATACCTGGCATGGGTGGATCCCATCATGGATAGCCTGCTGCTACCGGAGTACCAATCGGATGTGGCGCCTTTCCTCCTGGACCACAGTACCGGAAGTAAACCGGGTAACTCAGAAGTCGACGTGCCCATTATTTATGCGGACTACTACTACATCGAAGCACTACTGAGGCTCAAAGACATCGAGCAAACCCTGACCCGATAATTAATAATATCAATGATTTTTTACGATAATAACATGAGATTAGATAAAATTCTGTTGGTGCTCGGCTTGTTCCTGGTAGGGTATACCATTTCGGCTACTGTATCCATCATACCTCAGAATGGAACCGGAGCAGAAATGCGTACCCTGAAAAACATAAACAAGGGGTGGAAATACTTCGGGAATAATACCCGGTTGCCTGATAGTTCTGCCTTCAGGGGTGGGGGAGAGACGGTTGACCTCCCGCATACCTGGAACCAGTGGGATGCCGTAGACAACCTGCCAGGTTACCGCAGAGACGCCTCGTGGTATCAAAAAAGCCTGTTTATCCCCTCAATGAAAGATCGCCGGATACTCCTGTATTTCGAAGGAGCCAACACAAAGGCCGATGTGTACTGCAACGGGAAAAGAGTAGGCGGACACGTAGGTGGTTACCTCGGCTTTGAAGTAGATCTGACGGAAGCTGCCCGGCCGGGGGAGTTCAACGACATAGCTGTTCGGGTGGACAATGGCTACGATCCAAACCTCATCCCGTCTCAGAAGTCTGACTTTTTCATTTATGGTGGTCTTACGAGGGATGTATGGCTTAAGACCGTTCCGGTATCTCACATTGAGCGGGTGGCTGTAAGTACGCCAAAGGTGACAGACGAGGAAGCTGAAACAAATGCTGTCGTTCATATTTCTACCGGCCTTCAGTCCGGAGACTTTCGTCTGGAGGGAACACTGATCGATCCATCAACGGGAGAAAAAGTAGGCTATGAAAGGGTGAAACTTGCGAATGGGCAACAAGAAATAAAGCTGAATTTTCCCTCTCTCAGGAACCCAAAACTATGGTCTCCGGATCAACCTGATCGTTACCAACTACGGCTTACTCTGATCCGGAACGGAGAACCGACGGACGAAGTAACCGAAACCTTCGGGTACCGATATTACCACTTTGAAAAGAACGGACCCTTTTACCTCAACGGTAAACGGCTATTACTGCGTGGCACCCATCGGCACGAGGAGCACGCCGGCTTCGGAGCTGCCCTTAACAATACCCTGCACCTGCGCGACGTCGCCCAAATGAAAGACATGGGCGTAAACTTTCTTCGCCTCGGGCATTACCCTCAGGATCCTGAAGTTTACCGTGCCTGTGACTCTCTGGGCATTATTGTCTGGGATGAGCTGCCCTGGTGCCGTGGCGGTCTTGGCGGCCCCGAGTGGCAGGCAAACACCGAACGGTTACTCGTTGAGCAAATAGAGCAGAATTTCAATCATCCGAGCATTTTCTTCTGGTCGCTCGGGAATGAGATTTACTGGCTGCCCGATTTCCCGGGCGGCGATGATCCGGAAAAAATGAATGCATTTCTCACCCAACTGAACGACCGTGCCCACGCCCTCGATCCGGGGCGCCTTACGGCCATCAGAAAGTATTACGATGGTGCTGATCTGGTGGACGTTTTCTCGCCGTCTATTTGGTCCGGCTGGTACGCAGGGGTATACAAAAACTATCTGCCTACGCTGGAAAAACAACGTTCGCTTTATCCCGCCTTTTTGCACATGGAATACGGCGGGTCGAGTCATGTAGGCCGCCATACTGAAACCCCGATCACCGGCGATGGCGTGGTGGACGCCGACGAATGGGCGGAGTCGATCAACCAACTGGACGTTAAAAACATCGCCCAGCAGGGGGATTGGACCGAAAACTACATTGTCGATTTATTCGATTGGCACCTCAGCGTGAGCGAAAGTACAGATTGGTTTGCCGGTAATGCCCAATGGGCTTTCAAAGATTTCGGGACGCCTCTCCGGCCGGAAAACCCGATCCCTTACCTGAATCAAAAAGGCCTCGTTGACAGGGCCGGTAAGCCCAAAGATGCTTACTACGTCTTCAAGAGTTATTGGTCAGACGATCCGTTCACCTACATCGAATCACACACCTGGACGGAACGTAGCGGACCTGAAGGCAGGGCGCGCGAAATAAGCGTTTACAGCAATTGCACGGATGTGGAACTCATCCACAACGGAATGAGCCTGGGGACCAGAAAGCGGAAAGTGGGGGAGTTGCCCGCCGCCGGTTTACACTGGCCGGTATTGTTCGCCCCGGGAACCAATGAATTGATCGCCCTGGGGTACGAGGAGGATGAAGTTATTGCCCGTGATACGCTGAAAATTAACTACCGCTACGAAAAGGGGGGGACAGCGAAGGAAATCGTATTGTCTCACCGGGCCCTGGCCAATGGAAACGAGCTGATACAAGCCACTATGGTTGACGAAAACGGATTGCGGGTGCTCGATTATGAGGGGCGCGTTTACTTCAGCCACGACGGTGCCGGGGAACTGCTTGTCGACTACGGGACACCGACCCGCAGTCGGGTGGTGGAAATGGCAAACGGCCAGGCAGCGATAGAATGGCAACCCGCTGAGGGCTACGCTGTATTCGAGGCCCGTAACCAGGATTTCAAAGGCTCTTATCTGACGATCAACAGAGGTGCCGAGTAATGATTTTCGCCGATTCTGACTCATCAGAGCCAAGGTTCATAAATAGGTATAAGAAGTAATAGCTAAATTAATCGGGGTGGTTTCAGAATGCTGAGAATGTATCATCCATAATACTTTTTTTATGAATGTAATTTTATTGCGTGGCCAATATGGCCCGGCACTGGTTAAAACCATTGCTTATGCTTTTTTTGTTATTCCTCTGTTTGCTTACGGGAAAGAATTGGCCGCGCAGACCGCCTCGAAACTGGTTTATGAAGATGCTTCAGGGTGCCTGCGATACGTTGCGGATTCCGAAAACAATTACCTGCCGGATTTCAGTCATGTAGGGTACCGGAACGGTGATGTTCCGCTTCCTGATGCCGAAGTTCGGGTAACATTAGATGCCATTGAAGGAGACAATACTGCACATATTCAGGCGGCAATTGATCAGGTAGCGGCGCTGAACGCAGGTGCAGACGGGGTTAAAGGAGCAGTATTGCTTAATCCGGGAGTCTACGATATTGAAGGGACGCTTCATATTCAGGAAGACGGCGTGGTGCTCCGCGGATCAGGGCAGGGCGCGGATCCGTCAACGAACACCATTCTCCGTGGCCTCGGGGATACACCGGTAATGCGGGACATAATCACCGTTGGGGACGTCCCCGGTGTAAACTGGACGGGAGCTGTACCCGGAACCCGGTCGGCCATCACTAATCCGTTTTTGCCGGCGGGTTCCCGTTCGCTGGAGGTAGCGGGAGCCGAGCTTTACAGCGTCGGAGACAATGTGATCGTCTACCATCCCAGTACCGACGACTGGCTCGCCTCCGTAGAGTACGGTGCCACCGATGTAGATGCTCCCTGGACACCCGGCGAAATCGACATTTACTTCAACCGGTACATCACCGACGTCAATATCCCCGAAGGGAAAATCACCCTCGATGCACCAATTTTCGATCATTTTGATCGCGCACTGGCGCAGGCAGAAATATATGTACTGGACGAGCCTGGTATCCGACGAAACATTGGCGTCGAGAACCTGCGGATAGACATCGTCACTGAAGGAGAAGAAGTTGAGAACCACGCTAAAAACGGAATCCAGTTTATTGGTACGGAAGACGTTTGGGTGAAAAACGTAACGGCGTTGCATTTCAGCTTCGCTCTGGTCGATACCCGGGTAACCAGCCGGCTCACGGTAACTGGTTGTGCTGCGCTCGAGCCTCATTCTCCGATCATCGGAGCGCGCCGGTACAATTTCACGGTAGGCAGTAAGTCGGGTAGTGTTTTGTTTACTGATAATACCGCCTCAGACGGCCGGCATACTTTTGCTTCCAACGGGGCGAGTAGTGTTGGGGGAGTCGTATTTCACGACGGAGAGACGACCGGAGATTACAACGCCAGCGAAGGACACCGGCGGTGGAGCCAGGGGCTGCTTTTCGATAATATCACCTTTTTGGAACCACGCGGTTTTACCCTGCTTGGCCTGTACAACCGGGGGAGCTTTGGAACCGGACACGGATGGTCGGCAACCAACAGTGTCGCCTGGAATATTACTATGCCTCCGTTGCGGTACATTTTACTGCATAAACCTCCTCTGCGGCAGAACTATGCGGTGGGATGTAAAGCATTCGTCGATAACATCGGAATGTTCATCAAACCCCTTGGGTATGTAGAACAAACCAACCAGGACCCTTTGATTTCCTCATTGTTCGAGACACAACTGGCCCGGCGGAAACTGAACGGTGTCGCTCCGGATGCTCCGGCCCGGCTGACGGCTGTTACCGGAGAAAATAGCATCGAGTTGAACTGGCTGGATATTGCCAGCCGCGAAAACGGTTACGAAGTAGAATACTCCACCGATGGCGGAGAAAACTTTAGCCAGGTAACATCACTGCCGGCCAATACAACCAGCTATGTCCACCAAAATCCGGCAGGAGGAGAGTTGATCTACCGGGTTTATGCAACGGGACCCAACTGTCCTTCACCATTCTCTAATCCGGTAACTACCAGCCTGTCGGTATCTGCTTCTGACCTCGTAGCGGAGGGTGTCAGAGTATACCCGAATCCCGTGACTAACCGCTTATTTATCGAAACGGAAATTCCGTTAGCGTCCCTGGCCGTACACAACGCTGCGGGCCAGGTAATCGCGGAGGTGAAGAATTCACAGGAGTTGGATACGTCGGGATGGCCCTCCGGACTCTACATCGTCCAGGGACGGGAAGCAAACGGTCGAAAATTCATAGCTAAAATAATCAAGTAGCAAATCATGAGAAACCGCATTTATTTCCTGGCTGTAGTACTGGCTTTTTATTGGCCACTGCAGGGGCAGGATTCGCCTCAGGTAATCCTGAAGCTCGATGACCTGAAAAACGAGAGCGGCTTGGTACATCCTGGCTGGCAACAGGTAATGGACTTCCTGAATGAGGAGGGAGTAACGGGGGCCATCGGGCTGATCGGTAACTCGTTAGAAAAAGGTGACCAGGAATACATAAACTGGATCAAAAGCCGGCACGCCGAAGGGCACGAAATATGGCACCACGGATACTGTCACTGCCGGCCTACGGTTGCGGGGAAGGAAGTTCGGGAGTTCAGAGGTACCAGTTACGCTTACCAACTCGATAACCTGCAGAAAACACAGCAACTGGCCAGGGAAAAACTCGGTCTTACACTTCTGAGTTTTGGCGCTCCGTACAACAACACCGATTCTTCGACCATAAGGGCTCTGGCAGAACTCGGAGACATCACTACCTGGATGTACAAAGAAACTTCAGCTCCAACGGAAAAGCATGTCTTTAAGCGTATTCACGCAGTCAACATCGAGTATCCGGTACATATTCCCAGAGTAGATAAGCTACGCGCTGGGTTTAAAGAAAACCGGACCGAGCCATTACTGATAATTCAGGGACATCCACGCAGTTGGGTTGATTCTCCAAAGAGGTTTCGGCGCTTTAAAAGAATCGTGCGCTACCTCAAAAAACAAGGTGTCCGCTTTACGACGCCTTCCGCCTATTATGCTCATATCAATAAGTAGAATAACATGAAATCGATCAATGCTTTTCGCTTTACAGTCCTCGTTCTCACTTCACTGTTTATTTCTTCGCTGAAGGCTCAGGTAGAGCCACTTTCTGTTGATTACTTTGAGGGAGATACCCTCACCTCAATCAACACAGGGACTTCAGCGGGAACGGTAAGCACCTTCACATTGGATGAAGACTGCGAAACCCTCCGGGTTTCCATTAACGACCCGGCCAATGCCCCCTTGGGGGGCTTCTCAGCTTATGCCTACCGGGTGAGGGACATTGCCGGAAATCAGGTGACCGACCTGACGGACAACCTCAACGTCACCATGCGGGTACGCTCAGCAGTAACAATGACCATCAGCGTCCTCTTCCGGTCCGGAGGTGGAACCTCCGATGAACGGTCTGAATTAAAATCCTTTGAGGTGCCGGGAGGGGACAGTATGTGGACCGAGGTAACCATTGCCTATGAGAACGGTGACCTCGGAGGTCTTAATCCGGCCGATATCCGTGATTTGTGGTTCTACCTGGACCGGGGCACAGACAACTTCGCCGGCAACGAACTCTACATTGATCACATCGCCGTTGGCGGAGCGCCGGACAGTGACAGAAATTCCGGTTGTTCTCTCGACGGCGGCGGCATAACGGACGATCCATTCTTCGCGGACTACTTTGAGGGAGATTCCCTGATCAGCATCAATACCGAAAGCTCGGCGGGAGTTTCCACCACTTTCACGATTGATACCACTTGTGAAACGCTGATCCTGACGGTAACCGACCCGGCAGAAAACCCATTAGGAGAGTACTTCCCGTACGCCGTTCGCGTGAACGATGCCCAGGGGAATCAGGTAACAGATTTGACGGACCGGATGACGGTCTCTATGCGCGTTCGCTCGGCGGGTACCGTAACCGTAGGATTATTGTTCAGGTCAGGCGGTGGCTCTGCGGACGAACGGACGGCCCTGAAGGAGATTGTAGTTCCAGGAAACCTGGCTGAATGGTCGGAGTTTGAGGTGAACTTCACGGCCGAAGACCTCGAAGGCCTGAACCCCGCCGATATCCGTGATTTTTGGTTTTACCTGGAACGGGGTGTACCGAACTTCCCCGGAAATTTCATTGAGTTTGATCACATCGCTATTGGCGGGGCGGTAGATCCAGCCCGGAATTCTCCCTGTACCACCTCCGAAGAGCCTTCGACTTTTGTTGAACAGTGGCAAACGGACAATGCCAGCCTTTTCACCGGGACGGAAGCCGCAAGATTAAGCCTGACGGTAAACGAAGACTGTGAAGAACTGATGGTCTCTGTTACTGATCCGGAGAACTCCCCGTTGCAGGCTTTTCGTCCGCTTGTCATCAACCCGGTGTCGGAGCAGGGAGTAGATATCAAAGAGTTGGAAGGCGAAGTAAATGTTTACGTCCGGGCGCGTAGTGCTGCGGATATGCCACTCTCCGTTGTACTTCGGTCTGGAGATGGAAGTCCCTCTTTCCGCACTAACGTAATGACCCAAACTATACACGGAACGCTGGATGCATGGACCACGCTGGTGTATACCTTCTCTGAAACGGACCTTGCCGGATTCGATCAATCGGATCTGCTTGATGCATGGATTTATCTGGACCAGAACAATGACAACTTCCCCGGAAATGACCTGTACTTTGATTACATCGCTATCGGAGCCGCTCCGGATACACTCCAGAACTCTCCTTGTGGCCTGCCCGATGTCATTTCCGGAAACGATGAACCTCTCTGGAACCGAAACCTGCGGTATTACCCTAATCCGGTAAACGATCAGCTTACAGTTCAATACCCGGGAGGAGACAGCAACCTCAAGGTCGTTCTTATCGATGCTTTGGGCCGAACACTATCTGAATTCAGCCTTACGATGGCGGCGGAAGAACTTAGGGTTAATACCGGAGATTTGGCTTCGGGAGTTTATTATTTACACTTTTACCAGAAAGGTTCCGGACATATCGTTCGAAAGCTGATAAAGCGATAGATCAGTAATAACCAATCCTGCAACTTTTGGAATATGCAAAGCGCTAAATAAAAAGGACGCTTGCAAAATTCAGTTAAAGGAGTACCTTTGCCGACGTACCGCCCGGATGGCGGAATTGGTAGACGCGCTGGACTTAAAATCCAGTTTCCATTGAGGAAGTACGGGTTCGACCCCCGTTCCGGGTACACGGTAATCGAAACGGCCTCCAACGCAAGTTGGAGGCCGTTCTTTGTTTGCGGTGGTGACCTACGGGCCTTTAACGTTCCCTGCACCTGCGTTTGCGCCGTATTATTCTCCTTCGGCTTTTAATAAATACGCCGTGGTGGATGTGGTCAACTCGCCGAAGCCACCTTCAGTGACGGTGATGGACGCCGAAAGGCCGTGTTCATCGTAAAACAAGTAGCCATCGAGGGAGAGTACCACGGGGACACAACTCACCACCTTTTGATCGGTGAAGGTTTTTCCATCCAGTTCCAGATAAGGGAGGCTGGCCACGTAGTCGCCCGTGAACTTCTCACCGTCGTTGTAGAAAACACAGTCCTGATAAGTGACCTCAACGACCGGTGGAGCGCTCAGACGTAAAGTATCCGAACCGTAGAAGTAGAACAGTTGGCTTTGCTGCCGGTCTTCAGGGCTAATGACCAGCGCGCCTTCGGCGCGCCGCGCGGAGAACACGAAGGGCGTACCGTTTCCGGTACTTTCGGTGAACTGAATCTCCTCATCGGTTACGGCGGTAATACTCAGTTCAAGGTCCCCTCCGGTTGTGGGAATTTCTTCGCCACATTCGTAAGAACGAATCTCAAAAGTATTGGACTGGCCAACGACAGGTGCCTGAAAGTCGAGACGATCAGGATTGCGTTCCGGTTCGGAAGGAACAATCGGCTGGTCCTTCTCGCAGGAGAGAAGAACCAGGAAAAACAGTAAAGCGGGGTAAAATGCGTACTTCATGGTTTTGGTCTTTGCTGGTAAGACCGTCTCAGGGAGGCTAAACGTTGGTAAACGCAATTGATTTTTCGGTTTCCCGCTGGTAGCCAGTTACTGGCTACCGCAACACAAAGCAACCAGTGTGCTGCGCGCCGGCAGCATCCAACCAGCGTAAATAATAAATGCCAGGGCTTCGGCCAGACAGGTCGAGGTCGAAGATTTCTGTCCCTGCAGGAACTGTCGATACCGTGACCTGTCTGCCTTCGGCCGAGTAAACTGAAATCAGAGTAGATGATGAAGAGCGGGGAAGTGTCAGGCTGATTCTGCCACTGGTTGGGTTAGGAAAAGGGCGGAGGTCTGCTACAGCACGGGGGGTAGACCGGGTGCTTGTCAGGTCTGCTGTCCGGTGCTTCTCGACGTGGGCACCATCTCCACCCAAGAAGACAAATTGGTTGGAGGGCGTCAGAGCGATGGCTCTGCCCGCTGCGCACATGTAGGAGACGCGCTCCCAGGTTTCACCCAGGTCTGTGCTCCGGTTGAGGTAACCATTGTTTCCGGTTTCATAAGAGACACTATAAGTTGTGCCGCTGGTAGAATCGAAGGCGTATATACCTGCAGCGGCAGCACCTTTTGTGGTCCACGTTTGGCCACCATTGGTGGTGAGGAAACCCTCGCGGTTAGCTCTTCCGATCATTCCGCGGTTGTCATCATAGAAATGAACGCTCTCCCAAATAGAGTTCTGTTGAAATTCGGGAAGCGGCAGTTCTGTCCAGGTCAGGCCACCATCGGTGGTCTTAGCTATAAGTTTGTCACCAACGGCATAACCGATTGAAGGGGAAGAGAAGTGGAGGTCGTAAATGGTACGCTCAAAGCCATGGGTGTTAACGGTCCAGGAAGTTTGGTCTTCGTTGGAGATAGCATAATCAAAGCGCCCCATAACGAGAATTCTTCCGTCGTCGTAGTTATGAAAAACATCCGATTCTCCCTGGCTGATGCCGGTCTCTTCGCCGTAATACTGTTCGAAGGTTGCTCCGCCATCTGTTGTAATCCGGGGGTAAGCATTGCCGTAGTAGAGGACAAATTCGTTTTCACTGCGGAAGTCAATGCTGCTGACCGGGGCGTTGGGGTTGGGGCTGTTGGTCACCAGCGGTGCCCAGGTATTACCGCCGTCTTCGGTTTTGATGATGAAGCTGGTGGGGCCGGTTACGATGCCGATATCGTCGTTGAAGAAGGAAATTGGGCCGCTGCCGCCCCGGCCGTCGTTGATCAGGCCTTCCCAGTCCTGGAAGCCGGCAGCGGAGTAAAAGACCTGGGAGCCGTCTCCGGGCATGAAAAACTCATCACCCCGGCGGTGGAAATTCCCGTAAAAGTTGGGCCGGGTTCCATTGGCGTTGCCCATGCTTATTTGTGACCAGCTTGTACCACCGTCGGTACTTTCGAATACTTCACTGACGAAGCCCAGGCCAACGAGGTGGTCGTCGGAAAGGGACTGCAGGAAGTAGAGGCGTGTTTGCAGGTCGGTAGGTACTGTAGTGAAGGTCTGGCCACCATCGGTGGTACGTTGAAATGGCTCTCTCGATCCGTTTCTGACCCAGCCGAGTGATTCGGTGCGCCAGTGCATATTCAGGTGGGAATCCGTGTTAACGAATCCGGTAGGTGCCCAGGTCAGCCCACCGTCGGTAGTTTTCAGCAGTTCATGTTCCGTATTGAAGGAATAGCCGGTTAGCGTGTTATTGACAAAAGACATGCGGTTGTCCTGGTTTGGAGTTCCCGTAAGGGTCATTTCTGTCCAGGTTACTCCTCCATCGCCGCTGCGGATGTAGCCATTGAACGTTCGGTCGCCGACGAGCACGCCGCCTGTGAGGTGATGAATGACAAAAATGTCGGTGAACATTTCGTCGATTTCGGTAGTGAAACTGCCGTTTGGTTGCCGGCGCAGGATAATATTGTCGCCGATGATGACGGCCTTGCTGCAGTCGTCGTTGGGGCAGGCGACGGTCGTGTAATCCCAGCCGCCACCGGCGTCGGAAACAAGGTCCCAGTTCATTCCTGCATCGGTAGTACTCAGGATGACGCCGCAGGAACCTACCGCTAGGCCTTCGCCGCTGTCACTTATGTACACGTCGGAGAGCTTTGAATCGTAAGGCCTGGGATAAACGACGTTTTCTGTCTGGGCGGTTACTGCGAAACTGATGAGAAGAAGGATCAAAAAGAGGAGTATGGGCGTGTTTTTCATAGGAAGGCTGATTTTTGGAGCGTGGGTAGGTTCGTGGTAGCAAAATTATACAGTCGCTTTCTTCGGTACGTCCCGGTAAACAGGTAATCGACGAAACTACCGGAATTCATAGAGGCGGCGCGGACGCAGGTTCCGGGGACGGTTGAATTGCAAGGTTTGCTAAATTGTGTAAGGGCCAGAGCTCTGTTTCTCGTAGCGACGGGGGAGTAACCCATCGTTTTCGATTGTCCGGAAGACGGCCCTCCGGGCCTTTTTTGCGGGTATCCAAACCCGTATTTTTTAGCCAGCCATAGAGAAAGATGGCCGGTCTTATTTTTAATCCGTCCTTTAAAGTTGAAGAATGGCCTCCGAAAACCGTTCTTTGCACCCGCGCCCGCGCCCAGATTAACAGACTATGCAATCCAACCCCGAACTAGAATTAGCTTACAAGTACATCGCCCAAACCAACCGCCATCTGTTCCTGACGGGGAAGGCCGGAACGGGGAAAACAACGTTTCTACACAAGGTCCGGTCTGAAATTCCAAAACGCATGGCGGTTGTGGCACCAACCGGCGTTGCGGCCATCAACGCCAAGGGGGTGACCATCCACAGCCTCTTCCAGCTTCCCTTCGGGACGCTGATGCCGGAACGAATGAAAACCGAGGTCAGAACACGCCGCTTCAGCGCCAAGAAGCGAGACCTGATCCGGGGGCTCGATCTGCTGATCATCGACGAAATCAGTATGGTCCGCGCTGATATGCTGGACGCGATCGACGCCGTGCTGCGCTACGTGCGCCGCAGCGAGGAACCCTTCGGCGGCTTACAACTACTCATGATCGGTGACCTCCACCAGCTGCCACCAGTCGTGAAAGACGAAGACTGGCGTGATATGCGCGAAGTCTACAAAACAAGCTATTTCTTCGCCAGCCTGGCCCTGCGCAAAGCCCGCGCCCAGGTGATTCAGCTGAAGCACATCTACCGCCAGCAAGATGATGTATTCATCGGCCTGCTCAATAAGGTTCGTAACAATAAGATGGACCAGCAAGTACTGGACCAACTCAACAGCCGCTACGTCGAGAACTTCAGTCCCGACAAGGAAGAAGGCTATATTACCCTGTCCAGCCACAACAATACGGCCCGGAAAATCAACCAGGAGAAACTGAAAGAACTCGATGCAAAGCCCCGTAAGTTCAAAGCCGTTGTCGAAGGAGATTTCCCCGCCTCGATGTTTCCCAACGAGGAAGAACTGACCTTCAAGGTCGGCGCTCAGGTGATGTTCAACAAAAACGATACCGGTGAGGTGCGGGAATACTTCAACGGTAAAATCGGGACCATTTCTGCAATCAACGGCGACGAAATCACCGTTCGCTGTCCCGGGCAAGGAGCCATCATCGTTGAACCCGTGAAGTGGGAAAACCGGAAATACAGCCTCAATAAAGACAAGGAGGTAGAGGAAGACGTGGTCGGCACCTACGAGCAGCACCCGCTGCGGTTGGCATGGGCCATTACCATCCATAAGAGCCAGGGCCTTACTTTCGATAAAGTCGTGATCGATGCGGGCGCGGCCTTCGCCCACGGCCAGGTGTACGTGGCCCTGTCGCGTTGCCGCACCTTCGAGGGCATCGTTCTCCGCACCCGCATCGGAGATGCTTCGGTGAAGACCGACGCCATCGTGAGCAGTTACTCCGCCCACGCGGAGAAAAACCAGCCGACGGAGGAAACCCTGCGGGCAGATCGGCGTCGGTTCGAGATCGATTGCCTCAAAGAACTCTTTACCTTTAAGGAAGCCGACTACGCCGCCAACCAGCTCCACCGCGCGCTCTTCGAACACGAACGCGCCATCCAGGGCGACGCCCACGGGGAGTTCTGGAAGATGAAGGAAGATTTGCAGACTAAGGCAATCAAGGTCGGTCATGGCTTCATCGGTCATATCGAGCGGTACGGTAAAGCCGACGAGCTGCCGAGTAAAAACCCGGAACTGACCGATCGGCTGAAAAAAGCCGGGGGCTATTTCACCAAGTTCCTCGCCGAAGACTTCCTGCCCGCCATGGCGATGTTTGGGGTGATGACCGATAATAAATCGGTGAAAATGCAAGTTGAGGAACGCTCCCACGAGCTCATCCGCCAGCTGTTCAAAAAACTCAAGGGATTCGCAACGCTCGAGAACGGATTCGACCCCAAAGCCTACCTGACTGCCCGCGCTAATGCTGAGATCGATTTTGAGAAAGACCAGAAGAAGTCTGCTGCGCAGCCAGAGAAGAAGAAGGTCATTTTGCCGAAAGATCTGGCCCATCCCGAACTCTACCAACGCCTTGCCGACTGGCGGCAGGCCGTAAGCGAAGAGCGGGAAGTGCCCGCCTACAACATCGCCCACAACCGGACCCTGCTTGAAATAGCTGCGCTGTTACCAACGGAGAAGAAATCTATGCTCCGCATTAACGGCATCGGGCCGAAGCGCTTCGAGGAGTTTGGTCTGGCGCTGATCGAGATCGTCCGCGAATACCTGGACAAACGAGACGAGGCAGAGACCGACCTGTTCTCCGTCGCCAAGGCGGATACCCGCAAGGTGACACTTGATCTTTTCCGCGAAGGAAAGACGGTAGAGGAAATCGCTAAGTTGAGGGACCTGGTCCGGAGCACGATCACCACGCACCTCACCCACTGGGTCAAACAAGGAGAATTACCCCTCGCAGAACTAGTAGACCAGGAGACCGTGGATGCCATCCTGCCTTACATGAAGGAGCACCCGGAGCTGTCGTTGAGCGACTTCCGGAATCACTTCAAGGGGGCCTACGATTACGACGTCCTGAAACTGGTAAGAACGCAGGTCTGAGCGAAGTCCACAGCCTTAACGCATCACCAGAATTTCCCCCGCTTTGGTGACTACCTTCCCGTCGAAAAGGCGTACCTCTACGGTGTAGACGTAAACGCCAATCGAAGGGTCCTGACCGGTGGCAGAACGCCCGTCCCAGTGCCCGAGGGCATCCTCGGGGTCCACGTTTTCGCGCCGGAAAACCTCTCCGCCCCAACGGTCGTAAACTGCGAAGGACAGGATGCTTTCTACCGCAGGGCCTGGGAAAATCCGGAACACATCGTTAACGCCATCCCCGTTGGGGCTGAAGGCGTTGGGGACGTAGAAAAGGTCGTCGTTATTCAACGTTATCTGTACGGTTTGGGTGGCTTCGCAGCCGTTGGAATCGATAGCGACTGCCGTTACCCTCATGTTCCGCTCCGGCCGCACCGTGAAGGTCGGGCAGGCGGGGCACCCTGATTCGTCGTTGGTGAGCCAGTTGATGGCTGCGTCGGGGGGCGAAAGTACCGAAGGAGCCAAAACTACTGAATCACCGAAGTCGACGGTGAGGTCGGTGGGTAAAATGAACAGAAGATTACTGGCAGAATTGACGGAAAGGTCGAATACCTGAAGGCATCCTGATGAGTCTTCTGCAGTCAGGCGGTAAGGCCCCGGAGCGAGGTTCGCAAAGAAGGGGGCGGTTTGCTCCGGCCCGTCGTTGAGGCGGTAGGTGAAGCCGGCCGGCGCATCGGGGATCGTGATGGTTCCGTCGTTTTCGCCGGGGCAGGATTCGGGCGCGGCCGCAGGTGCAATGGGAGTTGTTGGGGCGTTGGATATTGTCACTTCGGCGGTTGCTGCGCAACCGGTCGCCGTCGTAACGGTAACGGTGTACGCTCCGGCAGCCAGGGCCTCGTTCAGGGCCGACGCGGAGCCGTCGCTCCAGAGGATGGTGACCGGCTGGCCGTTGCTCTCGAAGAACACTTCCGCTGCACCTGCGCCCGCGCCATCACAACTTGGTCTAATCTGTGCGGCCGTTGCCGAAACATCGTTTACCTCCAGGAAGACCTGATGCGTGCTGTCGCAATTGTTACTGCCAATGTCCACACTGGAATACACGTCAGCAACCTGTTCGTAAACGCCAAAGATCAAGGCTGAATCACCCGCATAAATGCTGATGGTCTCCGTTGTCACTACGGGCTGATTTACCACAATTGTGATCTGATTGGTGCTGTCGCAGCCGTTACTGCGCATAAGCGTTTGCGTGTAGGTATTGGCCTCCGTTTCGAAGCTGCCGAATACCAGCACGGAGTCCCCCGTACAGATGGTGAACTCCTCCGTTATGAGGGTGTCGCGCAGCCCCAAAACGTCGAGCGTATCGAGGGCGGGGCATCGGCTTTCGTCGGTCGCGTCGTAGTACTGTCCGGGGCTGGTAATCGTTTGGCCAGCAAAAGAAAGACTGTCGCCCGGGCACAGGTAGGCCGTATCACGCAGCCCTGCCATGGCCTTTACGCGAACCCGCACACTGTCTGCGCTGAAGCATCCCGGACCCTGCTGTGCCGCCACCAGTAGGAGAGTGTCCATCGTAGGCGCAAAACGTACTTCTTCACAGTCGAAACAGTCGATGAAACTGCTTTGGCTCCACTGGATGTTGGTGTAACCTTCGAGCTTGAAGGTCAGGGTGTCTCCCGGGCAAATGAGGGTGTCCAGCCCCAGCTCTATTGCCGTTGCCGGGTCTACCGTAACCGTAACCGTATCGGATTGCTGGTTACCGCAGGAGTCGGTAGCTACTACCCAAAAATCACCCTCGCCGAAGGCGGTGAAGTTCTCTTCCGTACTGCCATCGACCCATTCGTAGCTGGCAAAACCAGGCTGGGCGTGCAGCGGGATGGTTGCGTTTTGGCAGACGGTGGTATCGGGGCCGAGATCAAGCGTGAGCGGTGGAGAGGGCCTCAGGATGATGGTGTCGAACCCGGACCTTCCGCAGGTGTCGATTACTTCAAAATAATAGGTGTCTGCCTCCGGCAAAACGAAAGGAATACTATCTCCCGGTTCTAAGTTGAGTTCGCCCGTAAGGCTGTTACTGCTCACCTTCAGACTATCCCAGTTGAGGGGCAGGTAAACCCAGACAAGCGAGGGGCCGCAGAACCGGTCTTCATAGCCGAAATCCGGATTTGGCGGGTCAAGGCAGCAGCAGTTTTCACTCAGGTCGGGGTCGTCGCAATCGATCAGGCCATCCCCGTCGTCGTCGATGTCATTGCTACAGATTTCAACAATCTCTTCTTCGATACAATCGCCTTCGCAGGTTTCTTTCGCTTCCAGGTCTGCTTCTCCCAGGTCGAGGTTCTGGGTGAAAAAAGAGGTTTCTCCCAACTCCAGGGGAACGTTGGCAACAATGGTCTGGGCTTCTGTAAAGTCTACCGGGAGATGCTCGACAACGAACGGAGTACACCCAAAAATGAAATCCTGGGATAAATTCACCCGGACGATTCCAAAGGAGGTTGCAAGCGAGCTGAATCCATCTACGGTCGAAAATGTAAAGGACGTTGTGGAAGATGTTAAGTGAAAGGCATCCTCAATTCCCTCAAATCCAATACCTGGAAAAATAGTGTTAGCCCAAATTATATTACCCGATTCGTCGAGCCTGATGAAGGAGTTGAGTTGCGACGTTGAACTGTAAAGCCAAACTATAAAACCACCTGGAAGGTCAGTTATACCTTGAATAATTGATCCGTTGTCGTAGTTTTTCTGCCAACGAAGGTTTCCGTCGGGGTCCGTTTGAACCAGAACAAATCCATCCCCTCCGTTACGTTCGCATAACATGGTGACGCTGGTATCTTTTACGACCATCCCCCGGGCCTGGCCAATCTGCGACTCATCGTACTGTTTGTTGAAGATGACCGTTCCGTTGGCGTTAAGCCTTGCCAACTGGGGCGTCCCTGCGGCCGACTGCTGAATGCTGCCTAGAGCAAAATAGGTGTCGCTCCCGGGGTGCTTGTCGAAAGCCCGGAAACTGGTTTCGCCAGGATCAGTGTAGGTGAGCGGAACACCAACGATATCCCCCGAAGCGAGGTCGATCCGGGCAGTCATACCATTACTGATAGCAGTTAGGGCATCGTCCTCACGGTAGCCGGCTGCCCGCAGGAAAGTATCTCCCGGGGTGTGATGAATGTTACTGAAAACAAAGGAACGGGCTTCCTTGCGATAGTACCTGAGCCATAGCATATCTCCGTTGTCAGGGTTGAAGCGAAAGGCGTAAGTGCCTAACCCGCCGTTGGCCGATGCGCCTGCGGTACCGACACCGCAGACCATTCCTTCATGGTCAATGATCATATCACTGACCGTGCCGGCCTGGCCGGCAGTTCCTGACTGGCTGAGAAAGATACTTCTGGCCCATAGCACTGCGCCGTTTGATCCCAGGCCGGCAACGTAAGGCTGCTGACTCTGGTTCCGACCGGCTATGATCACGTTCTCGCCGTTCCGAACATGGTGGTTTACCTCGTAAGGAGGAGGGTTGGGGGCGATGGAACGGGGACCGTAGGTGCGTAGGTAGGGGCGGAGGCAGTCTTCCTCTTCCGGACAATCCTCACGGCAAACCAGTTCTTCTACAAGCGTGAAGTTGGAGGGCTCGGTGCCGAAGTTAAGGTTTAGTACCTCAAAACCGGTATCCGTCATCTGGAAGTTTCCCGGAGAGTTTGCGACAGAAACCAAAAAGATGTCGAGCGGAACGTAAGGAGTACAGGAACTCGTTACACTGCCATCTTTACTCAGGCGAACGACGGTGGGCAGGACTTGAGCATCGACCGATTGCCCTCCGGGCACAAGAATATGATCAGAGGTGATGGCCACCGCATCGGGGCTGGTGTACAGTTGGAGTAGGCCGTCGTACCGGTTAGACCAAAGTACATCGCCGTTGAAGTCAGTTTGTAACAGCGCAGAATTAAGGCCTAAACTGCAATGGAAAAGGTAACCTGCTTCGGTGAGTGAAATGCCGAGTAAATCGCCGGCGGGGTCGGGCAGGGGATAATCTTTTGTCCAGGCGGGGTTGCCGTTCAGGTCGGTTTTGCAAACCCTGAGGGTTGATTCCCCGAGCGTAGGATCTGAATCAAAATAAGTCGCGACAATCAGTGAGTCTCCGTCTTTTATGGTGAAGGTGTTTTCGAAGCGTATGAACGTACCGCCGGCGATTTCAGACATAACCCTTGTGGAAGCCAGAACTTCTCCCGTGTCGTTCGTTCGGGCCAATACAATTCCTCCGGTTGCGTTGGCTATCTGCTCGCCAGAGATAAGAAAGTTGGTTGTTACACCGGTATCATCGACGAGGATTTCCCGGGCGAGGAACGTACCGTTACCTATTTGTCGGGGCAGGTTAGCGATGTTGCCCGACGTTCGGTCGAGCTGGAGCAGAATGCTTCTCCCGGCGGACTGGTCGCCTGAGGATACAGCTATTAAAAGGTATTCGTTGCCGCTGCTGTGGTCGGTGATGTCCTGAAACACCATCCCTTCTCCGGCTACAAACTCTTTCGACCAGGCTACGGCGCCGCTTGAGGGATCAATCCGGAAGGCTATTCCGCGGTCGCCCTCGTCGCCGAACCCCCGGGCGGTGCCAGCCAGCATTCCTTCACTATCTAAAATCAGCCGCTGCGTATTCCCCCGGGAGGAAGAAGGGTAGAACTCAGTTTGCCAAATGATGGAACCGTCGGCGTCCAGTGCGAGAGCAAAGGAGCGCCATTCCTGAGTCGCCAATGCGAAAACTGTATCTCCGCTGACTACGGTTGCACTAAAGCTGCCATCAAATGGATTGTCGGGCAGCGAGTAACTATAAGAAAACCGTCCGTCGCAGCCAATAGTGTCTGTTGGTGGGTCAGGGTCCATAACCGCCTCGCGGACGAAGATGGTAATACACCGTTCATTTTCGCATAATCCGGTTGTTTCGGTGAGGCATATCCGGTAACGACCGGCAGCGGTGAAGACGTAGTTCAGGTCAGTAGCCGTGCTTACCACTGTGCCGTCTACCGTCCATTCGCTTTCGTCCCCGCCCGAAGAAGTGTTCGTGAAAACAACCATAGAATCAACCTGAGCGCCCGGTGAAGGCGGATCGAAACCGGCGTCTACTTCGCAAACTACCCGTACTTGCTGCGTGATTTCAACGGACGCGCAGAGTACAGTGTCTGAAGGAATGACGAGCAGCTGCACCTGGAAAAAGCCTTCGGTGTCGAAGAGATGGCTGAAGTCTTCGTTGGTGCCGAGCAGGTTGCCGCCCACGCGCCATTCGTAACGATCACCGTTGGTGGAGGTATTGGTAAAGTTGATGGTTTCACCCGCGACGATGGTCACGTCGCCTCCGGTGAAGCCTGCCGTAACGACCGCCGGACAAGGCTCTTCGCAGCCTCTGCTCTCCAGCAAACTGCGTCGGGTGCCTTCCAGAAAGAAATGCATCCGGTCCCGTTGCCCCGCCGTGAAGGCGGAGTAACAACGGAAGTAACCGTAGTCCATGTAGTTGATGTGCATATCATTCTGGTCGGTGGCAAAGGGGCCGGAATCGGTGTCGGTATCGCAGCTATTGGCCGAGCCGGTGCAGGGCACCGCCGCGGTCGACTGATCGGGCGGAGTATCGCAAACGCGGTCGCCGCTGATGGTGCAATCGTCGTTGTCGCAGCCTCCGTCGAAGGTGTGCCGCACACCGAGGTAATGACCGAGTTCATGGACCAGGACGGTCATGTCGGCCTCATCGTCGGCCAGCCAACGGGCTTCCATTACGATACCGTCGATGCTGGATCCGTGCGCGCCGGGGTAGTAGGCGTAGCCGGCAACCCCGCAACCGAGGCCCAGGCCGCAGATTTCTTTTACCACCCAGACGTTGATGTAATCGCGGGGAGCCCAACGGCTAAGGTCTTTCAGGTCACGGTCGTCGTCTGAATTGAGATTGGTCAGCGACGATTCAATGCGGTTGATGCCGTTCGTAGGCTGATTGTCTGGCGTGCGACGGGCCAGACAGACCTGGATTTCGGTGTTTATGCCCGTTGCAGGATCGAAGTAGTTGACGTTTTCAAGCGCCTGGTTCAGATAATCCACGCTGCGGAGAACGTCGGAATCGGGGATGTTTTCAGCGCCGTTTTCGTGCACAATGTGAAAGACGATCGGGAGAACGTAGGGTGGGGCCGCGGCAGATTTAGTACGGCCTTCTTGCTGACTTTTGGCCCATTCTGCTTCCAGGGCGTCCATTTTTTTGCCATAGGACGGCGCGGTTTTTCGGAGCGCATCATGGACGTGGTCTGTGCTGCAGTTCATCACTTCCTCCGTAGCGGAGGGCGGTTCACTTGGCGCAAACGCAGGTGCATGGGAAGGTTGGACGGCAATAAGCGTCAGCAAAAGTCTGAGCAAATACATCGGTAGTAGTCTATGGGAATATGGGAACAAAATCTCGCGCCAAGATAGGCCATTTCGGGGCTGAACTCACCATAATTTGGTAGACAGTTGTACCTAATACGTAGTTGGTCCTCTCTCTGCTTTGTCTCAAAACTACTCTACAAGTTTCAGCAGATGCTTTTCGTTTTCGAGTAATTTGTAAAAATCGCTGACCCGTCTGAGCAGACGTTTCTGGTCCCGTTTATGGAGGCAGGGGTGCTCATTGATGAGCGCTTCCGTTTTCTCTCTCTGCGCCAGAAAGTGCGCTGCAGCGCTGGAAATCTCATCTTCGGTTACTCTTTTACCGAGCCACTTCGGCACGTAGATCGTTGAAATGCCTAACTCTTCCCGCGGAACAGCGTAGTGGGCCCCCACGAAACCCGAATAGTCGAAGTCGTAGGGCACAGGAATGAAGTCGTTCGTCCCTTCCGGGCAGACAAACTTGAGGTTGTGGAGATTGAACACGTGCCAGTCGGTGTTCAGGATGAGGTAATTGAACAAACACATGTTGACGTAAGCTTCGCGGTGCAGTCCTCTGGTACTCATCTTATTTACCTCAAGGACTTTCGCGTTGAAGCGGGCCTCCATCTGCTCGTCGTGCTCTACCAGAAATGCTTTGGTTGTGTCGCCTTTTCCGAGGTCCAGCCCGACGGCGAGTGTCCGGTGGGTATAGTTGCTATAAACGGCGTGGAGGTCGTAAACCAGTTTCTCCCGGGTGAGGTAGCTTTCGCCCAAACTGTTATTGGTACACTGGAGTACGAACTTGAACTCGTTCAGGTCGCTGAACCCCGCAGCGAGTAATTCGTCTTTTCGCAGTTTCAACTTAAGCGAGGGGTTCTGGCACACCTCCAGGCGGATATTCCCCCGGCTGCGGAGTTTGGCTTCAAAGGTGAGCGTTGAGTCGCCAAGCGTGAGATGAACCGTCGCGGGTTGATAAGCTTTGTCCATTTTTCTGCGGACAAGACCGTTCCAGTCTGTCTCTATCCGGAAAACGACGGTGTCATTATCAGCATGGAGGACATCAAAAAGAGAAGGCTGGCCAACCAGGACAACCGGCAAAAGGAAGAGCAAAAAAGGTAGAAGACGCATAGGCTTTCCAATGATTAGCGTCCAATAAAGGTACTATCGCCAGGGGGCACAACGGGCGTAATCCACCTGAAAATCAATGCCGGAACCCTTCTGCACGCCTCCAAACGGAGTTTTAGTTTGAGAATACACCCTCTGCGATCGACTTCCTTTACGGATAACCGGGTGCCAGCATAAGCCGCTGTTGCTTAGATTTGGGGTTGAAACCATACTACTGTAAATTTTTGGTTCCCTCTCCGCTGAGCCTCAGGCAAAGCTTGCCGGAGAGGGCGTAGGGTAAGGTGGAAAATCAAAAATGTCCAGTAGTACGGAGTGAGAACACACATTTACCGTCGCCGACTCACCAGAGGTCAACCCCTGTGGGGGAGGGCAGCGGAGGGCCCCCGCGACCTATTCCTTCATTTATGCGCTATCTGCTTTTTTTGATCGGTATCCTTTTCGTTACGTCATCTTCGCTCGAAGGGGCACTTGCCCGGCCGGTTCAACCGGCCGTTGTCGCCAACGACCTGAGCCGCGAGGCGGTCGAAAATCAGTTGGGGCGGAAGCTCAGATTCAGGGAACGAGTTGCACTCGGCATCGTTCGGGGGAAAGCCCGCAAACAAGCCCGTAAACAGCGCAGGCAAGGCTCCGACGGTACTGTGGTTGACGGTCTCGCACTCACGAGCATGATCCTTGGTATTCTCGCGTTTGTAGGGGTTGCCTTCGGTGGGTTCACACTGTTATTTGCCCTCGGTGCACTTGTGCTGGGAATTGTCGGCCTGGGCCGGATCAAAAAATCATACGGTTACCGAACCGGCAAAGGCTACGCCATTGCGGGGATTGTCCTCGGTGGTGCTTGGTTGGTTTTGGTGCTGCTGATAATAAGCATCATTCTACTGGCCTTTAACTGATGTAACCGCGCAGTATCAGCCGCGTATTGCACCTGCGCCCACGCCCGTATCGTCTCATAATCGCTTACTCTTTCCTACATTACGCTCAAATACACCCACTGAATGAAATTTAAATTATTACTCCTCCAGCTTTTTCTTGTTTTGTCTGTGTTGTCGGCGCAGTCCGACGTGTACGAACGGCTGCCGTTAACGACCGGTTCGAGAGCAGACCTACCTTCTCCGGCTGAATTTCTGGGTTACGAACTGGGACAACGGTTTACGGAATACGCCCGCTCAGTTGAATACTTCCGGATGTTGGCGGAGAAGAGCGACCGCATAAACATCGAAAAGTACGGCGCAACTTACGAGCAACGACCATTATTGCTCCTGACGATCAGCTCGCTGGAAAACATGGCCAGGATTGACGAAATCAAAGCAAATCAGAAGACTTTGGTGGCGCGCACGCAGGTGCAGGGCAAGGATAAAGAAGAGATAAACCTGGATCGCCATCCGGTCATCAATAGCTACAGTTACAACATTCACGGTAACGAAGCGAGCAGTACCGAAGCTGCTATGCAAGTCGCCTGGGAGCTTGCTACTACCAATGACCCCGTAATGCTGGATGCCCTCCGGAAAACAGTCAATCTTCTGTTTGTTTGCATCAACCCCGATGGCCGCGACCGTTACGTTTACTGGGCCAATTCTGTTGCCCGCCAGACCGGCGGCGAGGAACCCCGTGATCTGGAGCATTATGCTCCATGGCCGAATGGCCGAACCAATCACTACTGGTTCGATCTTAACCGGGATTGGGTATGGGGTGTCCACCCCGAGAGCCGCGGGCACACTACAGCCTACCAGGAATGGATGCCACAGGTACACACCGACTACCACGAGCAAGGCTATGACGCCAATTACTTCACCGTGCCCGGCACTACACCGCGCAATCTGTTACTGCCAGATGCCTACGAAGTTTGGGCCGATACCTTTGGCCGTGCCAACATCACCGAATTCAACAAGAAAGGCCTCAGCTACTTTACCCGCGACCGTTTCGATTTCTACTATCCCAGCTACGGGTCCAGCTATCCTTCCGTAATGGGGGCCATCGGGATGCTGACCGAACAGGGCGGGATTGGCGGACACCGTGCCGTCGAAACCGAAGACGGTTACGTACTGACGTTCCGCCAGCGCGTCTACGATCATTACACCACTAGCATCGCTCAGGTGAAAGCCGCCGCGCGCAACCGCCGCGAACTGATTGACTACAGCCTGGAAGCCTGGGATCCCCTCAATTCCAAATCCGATGTGAACGCCTACGTGATCGAAAACGACGGCTCGGAATTCTTTGAAGATGTACTGAAAATGTTGCTGCTCAACGGCGTCGAAGTACTCCGGACGAAGGAGACTGTATCGTCTTCTGCGATAAACTTCAGGGACGGAAAACAGAGCAACCGCTCTTTCCCCGCCGGTAGCCTGATCATCGGAACGGAGCAACCACGCCACCTCTTCGTCAATTCAATTCTCAGCCGCGACCTCCAGATCGAAGACAGCGTTATGTACGACATGTCGACCTGGTCTGCTCCCCTGGCGTACAACCTGGAGGCCTACAGCGTTGCTTCTCCCATTAGCGTAGATACCGAACCGGTGGTTTGGGAAGATAAAATCGGGAAGGTTATCACCATCGGTGATGCTTCCGACCGGGCCTACGCCTATGTGATCCGCTGGAACCAACGGACAGCGCCTAAGGCGCTCGCGAAAATCTGGAAGATGGATTACCGCGTGCGCGCTGCGCACGAGCCTTTCACCGCCGACGACGGCACCGCCTTCCCGGCGGGAAGCTTAATTGTTCTGGCGGGGCGTAATCCGGATAAAACCAACATCGATGCTGACATGCGTCAGCTTGCACAAGCCTTCGACGTAGACATTCACCGCCTCGCCACCGGAAGGATGAAGGAAGGAATGGACCTGGCCAGCACCCGGAACTTTCCGGTAAAACAGCCTAAAGTCGCACTTCTCGTTGAGCCTCCCTTCAATGTGTACACCAGCGGTCAGATATATTTCCTCTTCGACTGGGAAACAGAACTGCCCGTAGACAGGATTCGTGCGTCGACGCTGATGCAGACGGCGATACCGAAATTCGGCTCGCGCTACGGCCTCGCCGACCTGAACGACTACGATGTCCTCATCCTCCCTGAAGCACGAAACCTCGATGATGTATTCGGGCAAGATGAGCAGCGGAAACTGAAAGACTGGCTCTCGGGCGGAGGCACCATCGTCGCCGTAGGTTCCAGTGCGGAGTTCTTCACCAAAGAATCCGGCTTTCTGAAACCGCAGGAACTCAGCAGACCTGAAGACGAGGACAAAGAAGGAGCCGCTGCTCTCAACTACAACGAAAGAACGGATTACTTTGGTAAGAAACGGATTCCGGGATCGGCGCTGAACGCTACAGTCGATGTAAGTCACCCGTTGGCCTTCGGGGTGAAGTCTGATGTGTACACACTCAAGTTTGGCAATACGGCGCTGGTTCCGGATGCCAGCCTTCAGAGTGTTGGTCGCTACGTGCCGGAAGGGAACGAACTTCTGGCTGCCGGTTATGCCTCCCGGCCTAACCTGGATTCTTTAGCGGGCAAAACATGGGCGGGTGTCCGTCCTTACGGCCGGGGCCGCATCGTTTACTTTATCGACAACCCCCACTACCGGATGTTCTGGCGGGGACCGAGCCGGATGATGCAGAATGCAGTCATGGTGGTTCCGGGGATGTAAATACAAAAGGGGCGTAGCCAGCAAGCTACGCCCCGTACGTATCGCAAAACACGTTTGAAATTGGATGAAATTGTAATCTGCTGTTAAGGGTTTTGTCTCCGGGTGTCTACAACCGGACCAGGCTTAAAACGGAACCTTTTCGGTCTTTTTTTTGCGGCGGGCCGGAGCTGGCTTGGCAGCTTTCTGTGGCTGCTCCTCCAACTCGGCTTCAGCTTCCTGTTGCTTACCTCCACTCAGGAAGGTGAAGCTGTGGGCGTGAACTTCAGCGGTATTGCGGACCTGATCGTGCTTATCGATCCACTTGTTGTAGCGCAGGGAACCGGCGATGCAGACCTGGCTGCCCTGGTCGAGGTATTTGCCGAATACATCGGCAAGTTTGCCGAAGGCAACCACTTTGTGCCAGTCGGTTCTGGTTTGACGGTCTCCGTTTTTATCGCGGTAGGTCTCGTTGGTTGCCAGGGAGAAGGTCGTGACGGTGAGGCCAGCTTCGGTGGTACGCACTTCAGGAGCGGAGCCAAGGTTGCCAATAAGGGTAAGGGAGTTACGAACTTGCATAGAAGCCATAAGAAAGTATGTTTATGAACCGCGTTGGTATAGTTGTTGAAAACGCGGCCCGGTTGGGTAAGAGCGCCACAACCATAAGCAGGTATCTGTAAGTGATATCCCTTTCATTCGGTGACGATGCAAAGGTGGGGCGGAGTAGAAGTGCTAGTCGTCATTTATACGTATACTTACGTTTATATGCGTATGTAAACGTTTTTATACGTATAAATACGGCTTAGTTTGCTGGTTGTCAGTTAACTGTCAAATTTCGTCTCGTTTCTGTTTTTTTGAAATATTTTTCTTGTTTTTATTCTTTTCACCCTTTTAGGCAGCAAAGAGTACAGCGGAATACACAGACAGGGCCTGAGGGCCTGCCGGGTATTCGAATGATGGTACAAATCATCCTCGGAAAAATGGTATTCGACGGCAATCGATTGCAGCCAAAAAGCCATTTTACGGAGGTTTTTGCTGTGCCCCGGCTGCTACTATATCAATCACTTTCATCCTTGCCACGAATGGGTAAAACAGGTGTTCAAAGGCAGTAATCATTAGGAGTCCGGGAGATTATGTTGTTACTTGGAATCCGAACTTATCAAACAGATCATGCACAGATTTCTTCCTCTCTTGTTGTTATTATTTACTGCTTGCGCCAGCGACCCTCTGGAACTACACGTTGCGGATGTTGACTGGTCAGGGGATGACGACGTACTCACGCCGGTCGCTTCTCCCGAAGGAGCATTGACGCCAGGCTCCACCGAACTGTTGCCAGCGCACGAAGACCTCAACCTGAAGTTCTCTTACCGGATCAAAGAAGGAACCAGTGCAACCTTGCTGTTGCAAAACAAATACGCGATCGGACTTCCTGATCTGTCCGTCAAGGGCGGAGAGCCCCGCATCGTGCCTTCCGCGACGCCTGGTATCTGGCAGGACGCCGAGATCGTTTTTATTGCTCCTGAAGAAGGCTCTCCCGCCATCCTGCCTGCGGTCTACCTGAACGGAACCCTCGTATACTACCAGCAGGAGTTTTCCGCAGATGATGCTCCGCAAGGCCCGCTGACGCTCACCGTCGAAAACGGAGAATTGGAGATCAAAGATGTTCGCAAATCGGATGAAGGAGGCGTAAGCTCAAAAATCGACGCAAATGGGGTAAATCTGAACATACCTCTGCTGCGCTACGAATACTTTGAACTCTCAGACAGCCCCGACAGGCTGACCGACTGGAAAGAGACTCCCGTTCTGAAAACGGGCTACATCAACCGGTTCGACCTGCCAGCCATCCGCGAAAGAGGCAATGGGTATGCAATTCGTTTTACCGGTAAGCTGCAAATTCCGAAGGCGGGGGAATACATGATCTCCACCTTCACTCCTTCCTATTTGAGTGTTTTCATTGACGGTAAGGAAATCATCAATGATTTTGGCCCCAAAAAAGGAGCACGCAGAGCAGAGGGCATGATTGAACTTACGGAGGGCGTACACGACTTCCGCTTCGAATACGTCCAGCCCGGAGGCTGGGGCTTCGTTAACGTAAAGTATAAAGCCCCGGGAGAAAAAGGGGAGAAGTTTCTCAATACCATGGGGGGCGAGAAGGTCATCGCAACTCCCGGTACGCCCAATCCTCAGAAACTGGAAACGGATGAGTATCCTTATCTCCTGCGGAGTTTTCTGTTCTTTCCGGCTCCGAAAGTGTACGAAGCCGCTACGAAGCGGACCCACGTGATCTCAGTCGGCGAAGCCGACGGACCGCATTACTCCATTGACCTGCAGAACGGGGCATTACTACAAATGTGGCGCGGAGACTTTGCCGATACCCATGATATGTGGGTGAGCCGGGGAGAACCCCAGGTGATGCGACCTCTTGGTCCGGCAATTTCGCTCGACGGCACACCACAGTGGGCCGCTATCTCCCGTGACGGCGATTCCTGGCCGGATGCGATCGCTGATGACGCTGACTTCCGGCACGCCCGGCATACCCTGGATGCGGCCGGCCGGCCCACATTCGAATACACAATGAAAGGCGGGCATTCTATGACCGATAAACTTACTCCTACGGACAAGGGCCTGCTTCGGGAATTAACCCACAGCGCGGGAGGGAGCACTACGATATACACCCAGATTGCTGCCGGACGCGAAATTACCGAGGTCGCCCCGGGTGAATACACCATGCTCGGCCCCGGCCTGAAGCTGAAAATCGAGAGCTACGATGGTACACGCCTGGTACTGCAACACGCCGAGGGTAAAGACCGGCTGCTGGCCGAACTGCCAGCCAAAGGGCACCTCACTTACCTGATCGAATGGTAATCCTTAATCCCGGTTCTTTAGTCGATCACCAACCAAAATGAAAATAACAATGCGTTCGCTTACCCTGATTTTTACCATTTTTTGCACCTGCGTCCTCGCCGCCCAAAAAGAAGCTGATTACTACACGATCAGCAAAATATCGATACCCGAAAGTATCAAACTGGAGGTAGGTGGGATGGATTTTATGCCCGACGGCCGCCTGGCTATTTGTACCCGCCGTGGCGAGGTCTGGCTGGCCGCTGATCTGGAAGACCAAACTACGTGGCAACTTTTTACCCGCGGACTGCACGAACCCCTGGGGCTTACCGTCAACGACGGCGCTATCTATGTTTCTCAGCGGGGAGAGGTTACTAAACTCACGGATACTAATGGCGATGATCGGGCCGACGTATTCGAAACCGTCTACGAGCTTCCCCTAACCGGCAATTACCACGAATACCACTATGGCCCGCTCTTTCTGTCCGATGGCTCCATGCTGGCTACCCTGAATGTGGGCTGGGAAGGCGGTGGTGTAAGCAGGGTTCCGTGGCGTGGCTGGATGATGCGCTACGACCCGGCAGCTAAAAAACTAAAGCCCTACGCAGCTGGCCTCCGTTCTCCGGCCGGCTTCGGGACCAACCCCGAAGGCGATGTTTTCGTAGCCGAAAATCAGGGAGACTGGATCGGATCCGGGCGCATTACCCACCTCGTGGAAGGTGATTTTGCCGGGCATAAGGCCAGCCTGAACTGGGCCGACCAACCTGACTCGAAGGTAACCGTCAGACCCGAAGATATTCACGATGACTATGGAACCATGTACGCCGCACATCAGAAAGTACCGGGCCTGAAACAGCCCGCAGTCTGGTTTCCGCACGGTATTCTGGGTATCTCGACCGCAGCGATCATCGCCGACAGAACGGAAGGTGGATTCGGGCCGTTTGCCGGTCAGCTTTTTGTTAGCGATCAGGGCCAGAGTAAGATCATGCGCGTGGCGCTGGAGAAGGTCGAGGGCGAGTACCAGGGAGCAGTATTCCCCTTTCGGGAAGGATATAGCTCAGGACTGTTGCGCCTTGACTTCGACGCAAACAACACACTTTGGGCCGGGCAAACCGCCCGGGGATGGGCCGCGACCGGCGGGAAGGAATTTGCCCTCGAAGGGCTGAAGTGGACGGGCAAAGTACCGTTCGAGATGCATGCGATCAGGGCTACGAAGGAAGGTCTGGATGTGACCTTCACGAAGCGCGTAAATCCCGTAGGCGTAAAACCCGGTGCTTTCAGCCTGCAGAATTTTACCTATAAATACCACAAGAGTTACGGTAGCCCGGTCATTGATCTGGAAGAAAACGAAGTTACTTCAGCCACGTTGCTGCCCGACGGTAAGACGGTACGTCTGGTCCTCGGAGGGTACCGGCCAGGATACATTTACGAGGTTAAAGTGAAAGGCCTTCGGTCTGCCGATGGCACAAACCTGCTACACGACTTTGGCTATTACACGCTCAATGCAATTCCCGGCGGCGCGGGCGCAGGTGCAATGGCTGCCGAAGGTGCAAAAAAAGACCTTAAGGCATCGCCGAAGCGCCCCGTGGAAATGCCCGCTGCCTGGAACGGAGAGTTCGACGTAGACATCTTGCTCGAAACAGAGCACGGGATGAAGTACAAGCAAAACTACCTGACGGTGAAAGCCGGAAGTAAAGTGCGCTTCACTTTCCGTAATCCCGACGATATGCAGCACAATTTCGTACTGACCAGCGGTAAAAAAGGAGATAAGGTCGGTCAGAAAGCAGGAGGTATGGGCCTTAAAGGCATTGCTAAGGGCCACATCCCCGACATGCCCGAGGTCCTGGTTCACACCAGCCTGGTAGAACCGGAAACCGAGGAAGTGATTTTCTTCGAAGCTCCGGACAAACCGGGTATTTATGAGTTCGTATGTACCGTGCCGGGCCACTATCAGCAAATGCGCGGGGTACTCAAGGTGGAGTAAAGGTTGACCGCCGTTCAGCTACGGCTGATACGGAGATATTCGATGGGCTTAGCCCCAAATCCCTGAAAAAACAAGGCTACCCCCGGCAGGTCTGATCCTTCGAAATCGAGGATGGTGTCAGTACCAGCATAAGCCCGGATGATGCCGTCCAGGAGGCGGGGCATGCCGTGCAGGCCAAATCCAGCATGGCTGCTGGCCGCCAATAGGTTAAAGATCCGGTTGCCGTGATGTACCAGCACCAGCGCTGCTATAGTTTTTCCCTCATCATCGGTTAGGTGATAGCATTGTCCGGTTTTTTGGGTGATAATATGTCTGGTAAGTTGTTTCAATGCGCTATAGTCGGTCCTGCTTAAGTTGGCTTTGGTTCCGGTATGTTCCTGAAAGAAGGAAAGGAATTCGGCAATGGGCCATTCCGCCAGCGTTGTAACGGGGGAGTCTCTTAGTTTTCGGCGGAGGTCTCTGCGGTAACCGCGGGCAATAATCGGGTAAGGAGGATTTAGATCCAGTTCATGATTTGTCCGGGGAGTAGAAACCCAGTTCTTAAGTACTCTGGTTGCTGGCCAGGGTGGATAGATAGCCAGCTTACGCACATGGTAATACTTCGGGATTGCATTGAGTAGAAGATCGAGATCCCCGGCTTGTAAATCCCCGAAGACCCCCTGGTGCTGGGTAAAGGGCGCTCCGTTGATTAGTTTGAAAGGGCCGATGCTGTTGCGGTGCGGCAGGGGCATCACGGCCCGGTAATCATCGAGTACCAAGCCAGACCAACGTTGGTTGGTAACTGCATCCAGCCACCAACTGAGCCCGTAGGGAGCGCTGCGAACTGCCCGGTCCCACCGTTGGAGGTTGAGGTCGTTGCGTGAGAGCAGTTTTACTAGAGTAGGTTTCATTGAACGGTAAGGTATGGCCGTCTTTCCGGACCGAAGTAGCTAAAGAACCGGGCGACTCCGGGAATGTCAGACCCCTCAAAATCGAGATAGTTGCCCGGGCCACGGTGACGTTTTATGATTTCGTCGATAAGGAGCGCCATTCCCTCGCGTTCGTAACCGAGAGCGGTGGAGACTGGCATCAGGTTAATGATGCGGCCGTTGTGGTTTGGAAAGAAGCCCGTAGCCAGCAGTTCGCCCGTTTCGCTTTGCAGTTGGTAGCAGTGGCCGGCATTGTGGTTCATGGCGGCGTGGATAAGGGCGCGGGCGCAGGTGAAGTGTTTCGCTTTAAGCCCGGCTTTAGGGCCTATCTTGTCCTGATAACAGGCAACCACAAGTTCCGCGTCGGCTGGCAGTAAAACCGCCGGGCTGTGCTTCCTGATTTTGCGGCGCAGGCTTTTGTGGTAGCCCGTCCGGATGGTGTCGAAGTCGGGGCTGAGATCGAGTACGAAGTTAGTCCTGAGGCTCGTAGTGTACGGAGGGGGAACATCGGCCGCAACCACGTTTTCGGTAAGTGGCAGGACGAATGAATTCAATCCGGAGGGTAAGTTGCCAAAAACATCGGGCACATCTCCGGGGAGCAGGTTCCCGAAGGGGCCGCATTGTTGCGTGAACGGCGGTCTTTGCACCTGCGGTCGCGCCTGGCTACTGAACGGGCGGCGCAAAGAAAAAGGCTCGCGGGGAAGGGCCATTACGGCCCGGTAGTCATCAAAAACCAAACCGTCCCATCTGCCCGGACAAACAGCATCGAGCCACCACGAAAAACCATACGGAAGATAGGTCGGATCATCCGCCACCGCTTTATTCCAGCGTATGGTGTCTATTTCTCCATACTTGAGGTAGCTTACCATCTTGGGGGTCTGTAATGCTGTATTCCGCCAGCTGCGGTACCAATGTCTGTTGCAGCCTTGTCCCTTGCCTTCCAGGGATTAAGTGACCAGGGAGTGGTGCAACCCTGCCGGTCACATTGATCGGGGCAGCACCGGCCCGCTGCGAAATACTGGCAGCTATTCGGCAGCCAGGGCTTTACTTACATACTCGCGGTAGCGTACCTGCCGGTATTCCCGCCACTTCTCATAGTTCTTAGGAAACTTATTGAGCTCTCCCTTAAAGGTCTGGAATGGACGCGGACGTTTGAGGGCGTAGGTGAGGGCTTGCCACAGTTCCTGATTACGTACGCGATCGGTGAAGTCTTTCATCACCTGAATAGCGTCTGGAGTGGGCATTCTCTCGATGTGAATATAAGCGTCGGGATCGGTGGAAATATCCTGCATTATAGCTTCGAAAACTTCCGGATCGGCACGAACGTTACGCTCCGGGTCATCGGCAATCAGCATCCGTCCGTGTTCGCGGTGGATGTAGACTTCCATTCCCCGGCGAATAGCGGTAGCGGCTTCGTTGATTTCGGCGTCACTTAATTGGGCCATTTTGGTTTTTGTTTAATGCTTTACGGGTAGTCGTTGTTTATGAGGATTGGGCACTCCGAAACAAGTCCGGATGCCAACGGGAGTCAGATGGCTTGCGCAAATATGCGTTCGTTTTGACCAACTGCCAAGTTCCGGGCCAATCCGTCCTGATATTTTTCTGCATTGTTACCTTACTCAAAGCAGTGAATTGCAAATATGGGGACTTTTACCTTAGAAAGGTTCGAATTGGCCGTGATGACGCTGCACGCCATTTTTATTGTCGGTTACGGCTTTACAGTGCCAAAGTCAGTAAATCTGAATCAGTTGTTCCCCAACTTGCCCGCTCTGAGGCCGGAGACACCCTCTGCGCTGCCGCACAGGGATATAAAATTCTCAGATCCGGCGGATCGGAATTACAACAGGAATAGTATCAGGCAGGGTTTTGCAAGCAGGGGTTGTAACAGGAGGGAGTTGATAAAAACGCTACGCGTTTTATGTTGCAACTGCCAGTCTGTTTTAGCATCGCACTACACGCCCTGGTTTTAGTAGCCCAATATCTGCAGCATGCTCTCAGCGGTCTGCTTGGGGTGCAGAACCCGGTCTACAAGGTTTCCTTCTTCGTCGAGGTCGATGATGATGTGCTGAGGACTGGGGATCATACAGTGCTTGATGCCTCCGTAGCCGGATATATTGTCCTGGTAAGCACCGGTATGGAAGAAGCCGAGGTAGAGCTTCTCTTCGTCGGTTTCTTTGTTTACGGGCAGGTAAACCTGGCTTTCGTGAATTTCAGAGTTGTAGTAATCCGAGTTGTCGCAGCTTAGTCCTCCGATGTTGACACGGTGGTAGTTGTTGTCCCATTTGTTGATGGGCAGTAAAATGAAACGCTCACCGATGCCCCAGGCATCGGGTAGGGTAGTCATCAGGGAGTTGTCGATCATGTACCACATCTCCGAGTCGTTCTGTTGCTTCTGCTCCAGGACGGAGAAGATGGTCGCACCAGACTCACCTACGGTATACTTGCCGAACTCGGTGTAAATGTCAGGTTCGGGTACTTCGATTTCTTCGCAGGCTTCAAGGATGTTGGAAACGATCTCCCGAACCATATACTTGTAGTCGAACTCAAAACCGAGGCTGTTCCGGATGGGCATACCACCACCGATGTTGAGCGCGTGCAGTTGTTCACTCTCCTGTTTCAGAGCGCCGTAGAGTCTGACGGCCTTTTTCAGTTCGCCCCAGTAATAAAGGCTGTCTTTGATGCCCGTATCGACGAAGAAGTGAAGCATATGGAGTTCCAGCTTAGGGTTGTCCTTAATTTTTTCGTTGAAAAGCGGAATAACATCCGCGCCCCGAAGCCCAAGTCTGCTGGTGTAGAACTCGAAATTCGGTTCTTCCTCGGTTGCTACCCTGATTCCGATCTTGGCTTTTTCGTTTACGTGCTTAGAGTAGTAGTCGAGTTCGTGGGCGTTGTCGACTACGGTAATGAGGTTTTCAAAGCCATCGTTAATCAGGCCGGTGATGGCCTGCAGGTAATTGAGGGGCTTGAAACCATTGCAGACAATGGTGATGTCTTTGGTGATTTTCCCACGTTCAAGAAGCCGCCTGATCAAATCTACGTCGTACGCCGAGCTGATCTCCAGCTGAACGCCATGGTCCAGTGCTTCCTCTACAACGTGGGCGAAATGGCTGCTTTTGGTACAGTAACAGTAGTGGTACTTGCCGGAGTAGCCCTGGCTGCGCATAGCCCTGCGAAAAAGGTTTCTCGCTTCTTTGATCTTGCGGCCAATACTGGGAAGATAGGTAAGCTTCAGCGGTGACCCGTATTTCTTGATCAGGTGGATCAAGGGGATATTATTGAAGGTAAGGTACCCGTTCTCCAGATCGAATCCGTTCTGGGGGAAATAGAAGGTTTGATCAATAAGATCAAAATACTTGTTAGCCACCGGCGATATCAGTTTTGCGGGGCGAAGATAGTCGCTGCAATCTTATCGGACTGTGTCCGGTCGAAAATTTGTTGGGGCCGTGGGGTTATCCGTCCAATGGTGTGAGGACAGGGGGCCAGGGACTCAATCCACCTGTCGCGTTGTGCTCCTGCTGTGAAGGCTGCAGGTGACAGGGGCGCGACCGCAGGTGCAATGGCGGTTGCGGAGGGGCAGGGTGCTCATCCGGTTTTGCCCGAAACTTATTCACCGAGCTAAACCATTAGGGAGTGTGCTGCTTTTTAAGAGCAGAGAGAATAACCGTAACAACGTATGAATTGGCCTAAAATCCGTGAAGAAATTGAACTCCGCACTTCCCGCAGTAGTGGTGCCGGAGGGCAGCACGTAAATAAAACGGAAAGCAGGGTAGAGCTGGTCCTCGATCTCCTGGCCAGCGAGGCCTTCTCGGAGCGGGAACTGAAAAACCTCCGGTACCACCTGGCGAAGCAGCTCGACGCTAACGGTCGTATTTCAATCGTGGATCAGTCGGGGCGCAGTCAGCACACTAACCGCAAGCGTGCGTTGCTGAGGCTGAAGGAAATGCTCGAAAGAGGAGCGCGGCCCATTCCCAAACCACATAAAGGGAAGGCTTTTGTTGCCAACAAACGAAAACGTCTGGACTGGAAAAAGAAACGCGGAGAGCTAAAGGCTTCGCGGGGTAAGAAGTGGATTTAGGTTTTACCACCTTCGTGAATACCGAAGGAACTACTGCTTTAACCGGGTTAATGCACCTGCGGCCGCGCCTCGTAACTTATTGTCTGCCGCGTCTTATTCCCAACAATTTCAGCGCATAGCCGTTACTCAGCAATATGGCGCAAAAAGACCAACCTAAGGATACAGATAACCAGCGTAAAACGACTCCGGCTGATGACTTCATTAACCCGATCGATGCGGATAAGATTGCCGAAAACCCCGGTTTGCTTCCCTATGCGCACGAACGTGGCGGAGCAACCATCAAGCCCATGGATGCCGGTAAGATGAAAGGTCTGGCAATGTCTTCGATGTACGAGCAAACCGATATGCAGCTCGACCAGATAAAGGCTCAGATCGAGTTGCTTGCCCGCCAGGCCAATGAAATTCAGAACCGGATGACGATCAGTGAGCGCATCTACGAGGCCGAAATGGGCATCGATCCCATCATCGGGCGGACTTACTTTTTATACCGGAACAAAAAGAAAAAACACTTGCTCAGTATGGTCAGCCCGGCTGAGTGGGGGCCACGCATCCCTTACGAGTATATTGCTACCGTAAAACTACTCGGGGATCACACCTGGGATATTCTGGAGCGAAAAGAAGAAATTTGATTGTGGGTGGTCTGCTTGACGTAACTACTGCTTTCGGCTTCGTTAACCTACGTTGCCGATAACCTGCAGCTGGCTAAGATCGGGGGCGGGCTTACCGCCTTCATCCTCGAGGGTAATGGCAAATGCCTGTACCCCGGTAAGATAACTTACTTCAAGAATTACGTCTCCGGCCAGGTTGGTCGCTAAAACCCCCAGGTCTTTTGGCCCGTCGCCATCTATGGCCCACAATTGGTACTGCTTGCCGGTGGGCGGTGGCGGCAGATTGGTAGCCTTGAAAAGGGTTTTTTCAGTAGCCGGATTGTAGAAAACGATGGCACTCTTTTCGGGAGTATTCTCTGAGCCGGCAAGAATGATTTCCTGCGTAGACGGGTTGGTCAGATCGTTGAGGAACTGCTGGGTAGACCGGAGGGTTTGTTGACTTTCGTTGCAGTCTTTTTCCAGCTTGTCGTACCTGGCTTGTAGTACATTCAGTTTTTCTTCCTGGTTTCCGGCTTGCAGGAAGAAATAAACGAGGCCAAGGATACCGACGATCGCCACGATCCAGGGGAGGATGCTGCCGATGAGTCCGCGGCTGGCCTTCTCGGCGGGGACCTTCGGAACTTCATCCGTAAGTTTTTCGGATTCCGGAGACAGGCGGGTTTCGGCCAGAAGGCGATCCAGGATGTCGGGGTTAACCTCCGGAGCATCGGTCATGGCAAATCCTTCCAGCGAGAGTTCAATCTGGTCGATTTCGGCTTTAACCTCCGGGAACCGGGCAGCCATAGCCTCCACCTCCCGCATCTCTGCAGGTTCAAGGCGGTCCAGAACGTATAGTTCCAGTATGCCGGAGGTTATGTATTGCTGAATATTCAAAACTTAAAAAGATAGGTTAGATAAAAGAGATAACAACGTAAGCCACACCATTTCATTTTGCAGGAGAGTGCGAAGTTGAGAAATGGCACGGCGCGCCCTGGTCTTGATCGTACCCAACGGGACGTTCAATTCCTTGGCTGCTTCAGACTGGGTGTAGTCCTGTAGGTAAAGCAGGTTGATAATGGGACGGTGATCCTCATCCAGATTTTTTAGCAAAGAACTCACACCGATGTGCTCGACGGAGGGCGTTTGGCTCATTTCCTTGCGTCTACCTACGATGTCATCTATCTCATCGGTTTTGTTGGACTTACGATAGTTTTTAGAGCGAAGTTTGTCGATGGCGGCATTACGTGCGATCCTTGCCATCCAGGTAAAAAACCTGCTTTTAGAGGCATCATAGCGGTCTATATTGTTCCAAACCTTCAGGAGGACATCGTGTAATACCTCTTCCGCGACCTCCTTTTGCGGTAGCACGGATTGAATGATCGTCATCAAAGCTCCGGAATAAAATTGAAAGAGCTGACGCATACCCTCTTCGTTTCGCTGCTGTAGCAAACGGAGAACGATATCCTGTCTTTCGTTAGATTTAGTGGGCTTCATTGACAATCGGGCATCTTCTTTAATAGTATCAGAGCGTGACAGAAGAGATGCAAGTTCGACAAACATAGGTAAAAACCCCAGATTAAATTCCGTTCTTTAAATAATCTACCGAAAAAATGCAGGTAACTTCGCGCCCCTAAAGTTAGATCCTTATGAAACATTTACTTACTGGCCTGGGCATAGGCATCGTATTTCTAACTGGCTGGCTGGTTTTACTGAGTTCCGAGCGTGCCGACACAACGGGCGGGCCTTCATTTGCGCAGGAAATGAGCTCTGCCGACAACCTTCAGTTGCCACAAAGAGTAAGAGGAGTAGACCTGGACGGCCCTTTCACGTTTGCGGGCGAGACGATTCCGGTAGACAACTTCGACGTACGGGAACGACTCGATCAGGAGCTACTCCGCAACGCTTATTTTCACCGCAATACCATCATGCTCCTTAAACGGCAGCAGCGGTATTTCCCGACGATTGAGCGCATTTTGGCGGAAGAAGGCGTACCCGACGACCTCAAATATCTTGCTGTAGCGGAGAGCGGCCTTTCCAACGCAACCAGTGTAGCCGGAGCCAAAGGCGTCTGGCAGTTCATGACGCCCACAGGGAAAGGATTCGGATTGGAGATCAACGGTGAAGTCGATGAGCGTTACCACCTCGAAAAAGCAACAAGAGCAGCCTGTAAGTACCTGAAGGGGTATTATGAAACGTACAAAGACTGGCGGTGGGTAGCTGCTGCTTACAATATGGGCGGGCCTAACGTGAATAAGTGGAAAAGCAGACAACAGGCCGAAACAGTTTTTGAACTCGACATAAACAGCGAGACCATGGCCTACCTGTTTCGCATCGTCGCCCTCAAAACCATTCTCAAGGATCCGCTGGCTTTTGGTTACGAAATTTCTCCCGAAGAACATTATCCACCTCTCGATAGCTACAAGTCCATAACCATCACCAAAAGTATTCCGGACCTGGCGGATTTTGCAAAGCAGCAGGGGACCTCCTACCGGATGCTTAAAGTTTACAATCCCTGGTTGATCAGCGGTTCACTCACAGTGTCTTCGGGGAACAGTTATGAAGTTAAAATTCCGGTTTAGTTCCGGAGGAACTGTGCTTCAGCGAGCCCGGAGGGGAAACCCTGCAAAGGCGCGCACGCAGGTGCAGTGCACGGGTAGAGGAACAAGGTGAGCGCTGCCGCGTTATTACCTTATATTTTAAGTTAACCAGCATAATGAAGTCATACTTACTCAAGCCTTACGCGCATTTCGTCCGTCGTCAGGTTCGCAACGTTAGTGAGCGCGCAGTACTTGCGCAGCAGGAAACCATGGGAGACCTGGTCAGAACCGCCCGCGACACCGCTTTTGGTAAAGACCACGATTTTGCCTCGATCAGAAATTACGACGATTTCAAAGCGCGCGTCCCCATCGGCGATTACGAGTACTTTAAGCCCTACGCCGACCGCATTAAAGCTGGCGAAAGAGACGTCAGCTGGGTTGGCCGACCCAAATATTTCGCCAAAACGAGCGGGACTACCAGCGGCGTAAAATACATCCCGCTCACCCGTGAGAGTATTCCGAATCACTTCGGGACGGCCCGCAATGCGCTGTTCAACTACATCGCCGAAACGGGAAAGAGTAAATGGCTGGATGGCAAAATGATTTTCCTTAGTGGTAGTCCGGAAATGGACGAAACGAACGGCATCCTCACGGGCCGGCTATCCGGAATTGTAAACCATCAGGTTCCGGCCTGGCTGAGGACCAACCAGCTGCCCAGCTACGAAACGAACTGCATCGAAGACTGGGAGACCAAACTGGAGAGAATCGTCGATGAAACCATCAACGCCGATATGCGCCTTATCTCCGGTATTCCACCTTGGGTACAGATGTACTACGAGCGCCTGCTGCAGCGCTCGGGAAAGTCTACCATCCTTGAGCTCTTTCCCAACCTGGAAATGTTCGTCTACGGAGGCGTAAACTTCGAACCCTACCGGGATGCGCTGGAGGAGCTGGTCGGCGGCCGCATCCCCAGTGTTGAGACTTACCCTGCCAGTGAAGGCTTCATCGCCTTTCAGGACAGCCAGCACGAGGAGGGTTTATTGCTGAATGCAGATTCAGGCATCTTCTTTGAGTTCATCCCTGCCGGAGAAATCTTCGATGAAAACCCTACCCGACTCAGCCTGGGGCAGGTCGAAACAGGCGTTAACTACGCCATTATCCTGAATACCAACGCCGGGCTTTGGGGTTACAACATCGGGGATACCGTTCGCTTTGTAAGTGTGGAACCTTACCGTTTGGTGGTCACCGGAAGGATCAAGCACTTCATCTCTGCCTTCGGCGAGCATGTTATTGGCAAAGAAGTGGAACTGGCTATGGCCGAAGCCGCTGCTAAACACAATGTTCGGGTTACTGAGTTTACGGTTGCTCCGCAGGTTTCACCTCCGGAGGGTGGGCTGCCTTACCACGAGTGGTTCGTAGAATTCGACCGTCCGCCGGTAAACGCAGAAGCTTTTTCCCGCGACCTGGATGCTGCGATGACCCGACAGAACATTTACTACCAGGACCTGATTAAAGGGGCCATCCTCAAACCGCTGGTAGTCTCCCCAACCAGAAGCGGTGCGTTCCGCGATTACATGAAAAGTCAGGGGAAGCTTGGCGGGCAGAACAAGGTGCCACGGCTCAGCAATGATCGCAAAATAGCGGACGGGTTACAGCGGTAAATTCAATGGAGTACGGTAGCCTCTAACTGAGGAATCAAGGTGGATAGCCAATCAAAAGATCGGCTATCCGAGAGACACTTGAACAACACTTAAATAGTTTATATACTTACGTACGATAATTCCGCTAGCAAAGCTACGGAGGAGACCTGTTTTTAAAGTTGCCATATGTCAACTCCTACCGGTCCAGGCTTTGTTTTCTTTTGATTCTGCTGAGTGAGTGAGGTGAAATGCCAATAAAGGAGGCTAAATGAACCGCAGGGACATTGTTAACGATATTTGAATATTTCTCGGTCATCAGTTGGTACCCCTGAGTTCCGTTCAGATGGATCAGTCTGCGCGAGAGCAACAACTGATCCTGCATGTGTCGCTTGCAGATGCGATTGACCACCTCGTTCCAGAATGGTATCTCGCGCTTCAGGGATTCATATTGGCAACGCTCAAAGATGCGGACCTTCGTTTTTGTCAGTGCTTCAACGAAGCCTTCGGTGGATATCTGCTCCCAGAAACTGGTTAGGTCAGTAAAGAAGTCGCCGGGCTCCAGAAACATCTCGGTTTTAGCTTCTCCTTCTTCATTAATCGAAAAATAGCGGAGTATGCCTTCTTCCAGGTACCAGACGCAATTACTTATTTCAGGTGCCTTTAGCAGCAAACTCCCTTTCGGATAGATTTTTATACAGGAGTGGTTCTGTATTGATTCCTGGTGCTTCTGATTAACCGAGACATGCTCCCTGAGCAGGGAGAATAAATCTTTCTTCATAGTGAGTAGTTTTTTTTAGTGCAGGTAAACGCGTATAACAATGTTCTTACAGCGACTACAAAGCAGTGTTCTTTATGTTCAGGGATTACACCTTTGTACACATAAGTCTTCCGGAAATTCGACGAATTGACCGCTGCATTCCATAAAGGGCATTAGCGGACAGTTAAATGGAGTCATCGATTGCCTCGGTGTGGTAATTTGAGTTCGGTTTCAGAAACAGGGATTACCACAAAATCCTCCCGGAATTGGCTATCATGACTGAAGCCATACTACTGAGCATTTCGCTTCGCGGCTTCTTCGAGGTTTGGTTCCCTCTCCGCTGAGCCTTAGGCGAGCACGAAGTACTGCGAAGCAAACCTTGCCGGAGAGGGCGGAGGGTGAGGCGGAAAATCAAAAATGTCCAGTAGTATGGACTGAAGCACTGTGGTGTCAACTCAGAAGACAGGCAATACGTTTCAACCAAAAATCAAAATATGAAAACGCTCGTTCTGGGGGCTACCCCCAATCCCCAACGCTATGCTTTTGCTGCTGCTAACAAATTAGTAAAGCACGGTCACGAAATCGTCAACGTAGGCATCAAGCAGGGAGAAGTGGCTGGCGCCCCTATTCTCAACGGAACTCCCGCTATGGAAGAAGAGGTTGACACAGTTACCTTATACGTTGGACCTAAAAACCAGGAGCCCTATTACGATTGGCTTATAAACGAAGTGAAGCCCCGTCGGATCATCTTCAATCCAGGAACCGAAAACGCTGAACTGAGTATGTTGGCACATAAAGCCGGTATCGAAACTGAAACCGGGTGTACCTTGGTGATGCTTTCCAGCGGTCATTATTGATCGCTCCTGATCCGAAAGCCAGCATAAAGCCCCCGGCATCCGCTGATTAAACGATCCACCCTAAATACAGTACCATCCAGCATCCAGATACACCGAATAGCTCAGCTGAGGAGCAAACAAAACAATTTCCCGAAACCGGGCCGGGGGCAGAGTTCATTCGCTTGGCGGCCATCACAGCTTTCATTGGTGCCGGACTGCAGGCCCTGCTGGGAGACTTTCCGCTGAGGGCTCTCCTGTGGGACCAAAGCTGGTTTACCTGGTGGGCGCAGTTGCTGGGCTTCACCTGGTCAGAATGGGTTACCAGCCTGTCGGTCGATCAAACCATCGATTGGCTCGGCAAATTATTCGGTGGCCTATTGCTCGTTGGCGGTTTGATACTTGTTTTCAGAACTAAAAAGTACCGGCTGGCCATACGTATGCTGTTAATTGGAAGTGTTTTGGTTTTACTACTCCGGAATTTTCTCATTTGGAAAGAACACTTCTGGCAAATAGGCCAACTCCTGGAGATGTTCATTCTCACGGGAGCTCCTATCATTTATCTGACGCGAACAGCCTGGTCCGCAGGCAGTAAAGACTTGTTTCCGATCGTTCTCCGGTTACTCATCGCATGTACGTTTATCGGACACGGTCTTTACGCGGTAGGCTTTCATCCCGTGCCGGCCAATTTTGTGTTTATGACTCAATCTGGTCTCGGGGTAGGAGAGGACTTGGCCCGGCAGTTGCTGAAAGTGGTAGGAATTCTTGATTTCGTAGCGGCGGCCTTACTGGTACTGCCCTCACGAAGAGCCTGGCTTACGGCGCTGGTTTGGATCATCCCCTGGGCGGTTTTAACAACCTTTGCCCGCGTCTGGAGTTACGGCGGCTACGTAGGAGCCCACACCCTGATTTCTCAGTGGATTCCGGAAGTGGTGGTGCGCCTGCCACATATTTTGTTGCCGCTGGCGCTCTTCTTTTTGGCGCGAACGCAGGATGTAGACACTGTTGGAGGCAAGGATAAAGCCAACGCAATTAGTACTGCATGTGACTAAACGTCTTTTTGGGGGTCTTAAAATTAGTTTTCAGGCGATCATTTTACGGTAGGCGGTTTGCCTTCCAACGTTTACTGCACCTGCGCCCGCGCCTTATCGAAAGCCGGCAGAAAAGCAAATCTCTAACAGCCCGAACCTTAGTGTTTCAACTCCGTTTATAACATCCGATGACAGCATTAACCCGCATTTGCGACCAACAAGACAATCAGGCCTACGGCAAATTTGGTAACCTCGAAGTATGGCCAGGGAAGCCCTATCCCCTTGGTGCCTCCTGGAGCCCGGAAGGAGTCAACTTTGCCGTGTTCAGCGAACACGCCACCCGGATAGACCTTTGTCTGTTCACGGAGAGTGATCCTGATACCGAAGCGTACCGTATCAAGATGATGGAACAGACAGACCTGGTCTGGCACTGTTACATTCCTAACCTGAAACCAGGTTGGCGGTACGGTTTCAGGGCGCACGGAGAATGGAACCCAGAGCAGGGAATGGTCTTTAACCCCAACAAACTCCTGATCGATCCCTACACGAAAGCGATTGACGGAAACATAGACTGGAACCCCGCAGTTTTTGCGTATCCGATCGAGGAGCAGGACGAGAACCGTTATCTGATAAAGGATGAGTCCGATTCCGCGCCCTTTCTCACCAAAGGCGTCATCATCGATACGAGTTACGACTGGGAAGGTGTAACCCGCCCGGAGTTGCCGATGCACGAAACCATAATCTACGAAGCACACGTAAAGGGCCTGACGCAGCAGCACCCGGATATCCCGGAAAACCTTCGGGGAACCTACGCCGGACTGGCCCATCCCGTCATCATCGAGTACCTTAAAAACCTGGGCATCACGGCAATTGAACTGATGCCGGTGCACCATTTTGTACAAGACGATCGCTTAGTCAACATGGGCCTGCGCAATTACTGGGGGTACAACAGCCTGAGCTTCTTCGCTCCTCATGCCGATTACGCCGCCAGCGGCCACGCCGGTCAGCAGGTGAGGGAGTTTAAAGACATGGTCAAAAAGTTCCACAAGGCAGGGATTGAAGTTATCCTGGACGTCGTGTACAACCACACCGCCGAAGGCAACCACTACGGCCCGATGCTAAGCATGAAAGGCCTCGATAACTGGAGTTATTACCGGCTGAAATCTGACGATAAACAGTATTACATGGATTATACCGGAACCGGTAATACCGTGAATATGCTGCACCCCCGCACCCTCCAACTGGTTATGGATAGCCTGCGGTACTGGGTCGTCGATATGCAGGTGGATGGCTTTCGGTTCGACCTGGCCAGTGCTCTTGCCCGTGGCCTGTTTGAGGTCGGTAAACTGAGTACTTTCCTTGATACCATCCACCAGGATCCGATTATTAGTCAGGTAAAACTCATCGCTGAGCCCTGGGATGTAGGCCCCGGAGGTTATCAGGTCGGTAACTTCCCGGTACTCTGGAGTGAGTGGAACGGTAAATACAGAGACAACGTCCGCTCCTTCTGGAGGGGCGACGCCGTGGGCGTCGGCGAACTGGCTTACCGTTTATCCGGTTCTTCGGACCTCTACGAATTGAGTGGCCGTAAGCCCTCGGCGAGTGTTAACTTCGTTACGGCGCACGACGGTTTCACCCTGCGTGACCTCTGGAGCTATAATGAAAAGCACAATGAAGCCAACGGTGAAGGCAACCGGGATGGCGACAACAATAACCACAGTTGGAACTGTGGGGTGGAAGGCCCTACGGAAGACAAGGAAATCAATACCCTGCGTGCAAAAATGCAGCGCAATATGCTCTCTACGCTCTTCCTCAGTCAGGGAGTACCCATGCTCACCATGGGGGATGAATACGGACGAACCCAAAACGGTAACAACAACGCTTACTGTCAGGACAACGAAATCAGTTGGTTCAACTGGGAATGGACGGCAGAACAACGGACTTTACACAGTTTCACCAAAGCGCTCATACAGCTCCGTAAAGAAAACCCGATTTTCCACCGCCGCCGCTTCTTCAACGGGCGGAAAATGGAAGACAGCGCCCTGGGAGATATCCTTTGGGTCAACGCCAGCGGCCACGAAATGACCAACAGCGACTGGAGTGACCCCCTTACCCGCAGCCTGGGGATGATCCTGAACGGCGAAGCCATGGTCGAATTCGATGAACGGGGCCGGCAAATCAAAGATGATATTTTCCTGCTCGTGATGAATGCCTGGAAAGAAGGCGTCAATTTCACCCTCCCGGGCGTACGGGACTTCACTCATTGGGAACAGTTGATCGATACCAATACCGGAACAATTCCTGTAGGTTCTGAGCAACCTGCCGACACTGAAATCATTCTGGCTCCGCGCTCTCTTTCCCTTTTCCGCCTCAAGAACCAGAAGTCTAACCTGACGGACTTCGGTAAACGCAGGGTGAACATCGTGGATCAGGTACGCAGGCTATGGGAACTGATTCAGGAGTAGGCCGCAAAGTTATAATGCGGGAAAGGGAGGCTTAAATATGCCCTTACCCGCAAGCCGGGCTTGCGGAGGCAACGTACAGATTTACGACACTGAAGAAGCTCCGTGAATGTGCACAACTATACCGTTTGCCAATCTATATTTGCGCCATGATTCTCTTAAACCACCAACAGATAGCCAGTAAAGTAACCCGTCTGGCAATGGAAATCCTGGAACGGAATACTACAGAATCTGAGCTCTACATCATCGGGGTAAACAAAAGGGGGATGGAATTGGCCCGCCGTCTGCTGGCCGATCTGAAGACTATTTCCAGCGCGCCTTTCCACTTGCGGGAACTCACCATCGACCCTGCATCTCCGCTGGCTCCCGGCCCGGAACTTGAAGGTCAACTCGAAGAAATGACCGGCAAAGCCGTCCTTCTGGTGGATGATGTAGCCAATACCGGCCGTACGCTGTTTTACGCCCTGAAACCTCTGACCGAAATTCTCCCGGGTAAGATCGAAGTTGCCGTACTGGTTGATCGCCGCCACAAAACGTGGCCTGTTTATGTTACTTACCGTGGCATGGATCTTTCCACTACCATCGGAGATAATGTATTGGTTTCTTTCTCAGACGGGGGAGATGTTGCAGTGCTGGAGTAGGCCAGGATTTCGGCCAAAAATATGTGCCGATGCGTTCGTAACCTGTTGCGTTTATTTCTCGGTCAGGTATTTCCAGTAACGCTTTGGTACGTGCTGCAGGTGAAGCTTCATGTTTCGTCGTTCAGGAATGTCAACCGCTTTGAAGTAAACGTTCCAAAGGTCCTGATAGTCAGACTCCGTACTGGTAAGCATCTCTGAGGACAGCTGGCGCAGGTTTCCATCGTTACTCGTATCGAGCGTAATGAAGTCTGCCTTTTTCAGGTCGGAATTCCAGTGCAACCCGTAATGCCTTTTCGTATCGTAAATGAGCCACTCCATGGCTGGGTACCTTGCCGCAAAATGCTCTCCCAGAAGTGGCAGACAATTGAAGTCCGGGTTAATCAGCGCTACGAACATACCGTCGGGCGTTTCCTGAAAGCGGACAAAAGCGTGCATCCGGTGAACCTCGCGGCCCATTTGCTGGTGCAGCTGCAGTAGCTTACGGATTTTCGGGTCTCCTGCATCCTTCCGTACATCAGAGGTGCTTTCCATCTGCCGCTCGACGTAATGCAAAATCAGACGCTCAGTGCCGGGTTGTTCGGTAAGGAATACTTTTTTCAGCCACTTGGCAACGTCATTTCCCGCTCGTTTCTGCAGGCCTGCAATCACTCTTTTAGCGTGTGCTGGTTCGGTCTCTACGTGGGTTGCTTCACTGAAGAGTTGCTGCTGGAAAACATCTTCCGCTATTATATCTGCTGCTTTTGCTTTGAGCCGGTAGCGCTCAAAGATGACGGATAGCAACCCCTCGAAAGTAGCATCGTAAGTGAATAGGATGGCTGACAAAAGTTTGAATGGTGGTAATCCAGTCGGTTAGGAGATCAGGAAGCCTCTCTGCGCTGTAATTCATCCCGGATACGAGCGGCCTCTTCGTAGTTCTCATCCTGAAGCATTTGTTCGAGGTGAAGGTTGAGGTCCTTGATGTTCATCCGGCTGAGACTGGGCCCTTGATCGGAACTGTCGCTAACGGATTCCATAGCGTGCTCTTCCTGATGGTCGGCTTCGTCGTCGCCCTCGAGTACAATTCCGGCAGATTCCAGAATGTCGTTGTAGGTATAAATAGGGCATTCGAAACGGGTTGCCAGTGCGAGGGCGTCGCTTGTCCGGCTGTCAACCTCAATGATCTCCCCGTCACGATCCAACACCAGGCGAGCGAAGAAAATACCTTCGCGTAAATCCGTAATGATGATCTCACGCAGCTCGGTTCGTAGGGTTTCGAGCGTATTCTTGAACAGGTCGTGGGTCAGGGGGCGTGAAGCGACCAGCCCTTCCAGCGCAACAGCAATAGCCTGGGCCTCAGCGTTGCCAATGATGACGGGAAGCCGGCGCATACCTCTTACCTCACCGAGAATAAGGGCGTAGTTAGCTGTGTTCGTTACACTGCGATTAATGGCCATCACCCGGAGCTCGATCTTGTTCATAAACGAATTACATTCTTTCTTGCTACTAACGACCGCTGAAGTGAACAAGTTGACCTGCTCCCCCCTTTTGCGGCCCGCAAAGGTATGAAAAACCCAGCTTCAAATTTTAACCACGGATTATTTTAAGCAACCAAAAGGTACTGAACGGTATTCCGGAATGCTGGTTTTGCCTGCATAAAGCGATCTGAAACCAATCATTTCACCTTGTCGACTAACCCTTTATAGGCGCAAACGCAGGTGCAGGGGAACGGTAAAATGAAATGTTAAAACAATATATAGGGTGGTTTTAATTAAAGATGTGTTTAGTTTTAAAGTTTGAAAAGTTGTATATTTGTGCTATGAACCACAAAACCGGAGAAAAGCTAAAAATCCTCGCCGACGCGGCCAAATACGACGTCAGTTGCAGCAGCAGCGGCTCCAAACGGAAAAACACTCCGGACGGATTGGGTAACGCTACCGGTACGGGAATTTGTCATACTTATACCCAGGATGGACGCTGTGTCTCCCTGCTCAAGATTTTGCTCACCAATCACTGTATTTTTGACTGCGCTTACTGTGTCAGCCGCAAAAGCAACGACATCAAACGTGCTGCTTTTACGGTTGACGAAGTGGTAGACCTGACGATCAGTTTTTACAAGCGCAACTATATTGAGGGCCTTTTCCTCAGTTCCGGTATTTTTAAAAGTGCGGATTATACCATGGAACGCCTCGTCCGGATCGCCAAAAAACTGCGGACCGAGCACAAATTCAATGGCTACATCCACCTCAAGGCCATCCCCGGCGCGAGCGACGAACTGATTCACCAGGCCGGTCTCTACGCCGACCGGCTGAGCGTTAACCTGGAGATGCCCAGCGAAGCGAGCCTCAAAAAAGTAGCTCCGGAGAAAAGCTTCAAGGACGCCTTCCAGCCCATGAATTACCTCAAGGACAGCATCGATGACCACCGCAGCCAGAGCACCGCTCTGGTGAAAAGCCATCACCTGCCCAGCTATGTTCCCGCTGGCCAGTCAACCCAGATGGTCATCGGTGCCAGCCCCGAAACCGATCAGGATATTCTCTCTTTGGCCACATCGCTGTACGATGAACAGTCCCTCAAGCGCGTTTACTACAGCGGTTACGTTCCCATCAGCGACGACGCCCGCCTGCCGAGCCTCTCCGCACCACCGCTCCGACGTGAAAACCGCCTCTACCAGGCAGACTGGCTGATGCGGTTCTACGGCTTCGACGCGAAGGAAATCGTCGATGACGCGAACCCGATGCTCGACCCTGATGTAGACCCTAAGCTCGCCTACGCCCTCCGCAATCCGCATCTCTTTCCGGTAGACATCAATAAGGCACCCTTGGAAATGATCCTGCGGGTGCCGGGCATCGGCGTAAAGTCTGCCCGCAAAATCGTTAATACCAGGCGCTTCCGCGCCATCCGACGGGAGCATCTGAAACAAATCGGTATCGTCTGGAAACGGGCGCAGTACTTTATCATCACGTCCGACAACGATTTCAGGCAACTCGGTTTCGATCCTGCTATCATTCGTCGGCGCGTACTGCACGAACGCTCAGCCAACGGCCGCCACGTCGATACTGGTCAGCTGGCCCTGTTTGGCTAAGCGGAGCTGTGGACGCGCTGTAGCCCGGTGGTATGGATCAAGCTTGAAGCCCCGCTTTTTGCAGCGCAACTTTTGCAGCAGGGGAGAGCGTTCTTTGGCCGCTATGCCTAAACTTAGAGCAAAAGACCTGATTAAACGCGGTTGGCCCAAACGCCCCGCCGGACTCGCCGTTACCATCATGAACAAATCGTTCAAACGGGAGACCGATGCCTGGCGAGACGCCACTTTGGCTAATGTACTTGCTCATCCGGACAACTTCGTCGGCGACGATATCTGGGGGCACGTTGCTGCGGAACTCGGAGGCCGGAAACAGGATGGCATCGCTGCCATCATCCGTCCTGAACCGCGTAAATCTCCCTTGGCTTTCAATATTTTCAAAAGCAAGGCGGGCATCGCTCCCAATGCCGTACAACAACTCTACGATGCTATGCGGTTGCCAGTTGCTGCTGCCGGAGCACTAATGCCCGACGCGCACCACGGGTATGGCCTGCCGATTGGTGGAGTCCTCGCCACGGTAGGGGCGGTAATTCCCTATGGTGTCGGGGTTGATATCGGCTGTCGGATGTGCCTTTCCGTTTATGACCTGCCCGGCAACCTGGCCGATACCGATCAGTCGCGGCTGGCAACAATTCTTCGTAAGGAAACGGCTTTTGGTCTCAACGCCCACGCCCGGGTCAATGACCACGCTGTGTTGGCAGACGAGACCTTCAGGTATCTGCCCGCTGCAAAAAAGCTGCTGGGTAAAGCGGCTAAACAACTTGGCTCCAGCGGCGGAGGCAACCATTTTGTTGAGTTTGGCAACGTTGAACTACCGGCGGACAATGCTTTTGAGCGTCCGGCAGGGAGCTACCTCGCTGTTCTCTCTCATTCCGGCTCCCGCGGAATGGGAGCTGCCCTGGCGATGCACTACACCGATCTGGCCATGAAGGAATGTCGCCTGCCGAAGCAACTTAAAAGTCTCGCCTGGCTTGACCTTCGGAAGGATGCCGGAGCCGAATACTGGGCCGCAATGACGCTGGCCGGAGACTACGCCTCCGCCTGCCACGACGATATCCACGCCCGCATCGGGGCGTCCCTCGGCGAAAAATCCATCGTCCGCATCGAGAACCACCACAATTTCGCCTGGAAAGACAAGCTCCCCGACGGAACGGACGTGGTGGTTCACCGTAAGGGTGCTACCCCGGCGGCAAAAGGTGAGCTCGGCATCATCCCCGGCTCGATGGCTGACCCTGGATTCATCGTTCGGGGGCTGGGAAATCCTGCTTCGCTGAATTCAGCCAGCCACGGTGCTGGCCGCCAACTCTCCCGGTCTGAGGCTAAAAACAGCATATCGGGGTCGTCGCTCAAATCATTGCTGAAAGAACGGAAAGTACTCCTCATCGGCGGGGGATTGGACGAAGCGCCGGGCGCTTACAAAGACATCCGGGAAGTAATGGCTGGCCAAACAGATTTGGTGGAGGTGCTGGGGGAGTTCCACCCCAGGGTCGTGCGCATGGCTTAGCTATGTTTCCGCCTTCAGGCGAAAGATTTTATTCCGTTGCTCCGAACAGCTTCCGTGCGTCGTTAACCTCGATCCAGTAGCCATCCAGGTCCTTGAAATATACCTGCTCGGCTCCGTCGGGCCTCCCGTTGGACTGCATCGGCACACCCTGCCAGCTGAAAAATTGCAGGTTGATGGACCGCAGGTGTTCCACGAAGCGGTCAAACTCTTTAACCGAGATCGATAAGTGTACTCCTTTTTGCAGGCGAATTTCGCTGCGGTCGGATTCAATCACGTGCAAGCTCATCCCGTTGCCAAGGCTCAGCCAGCGGATATTGTCTTTTTCGGTTCCGTCGTATATCTCTTCCAGGGCCAGTACTTTCTGGTAGAAGGCAACGCTTTCGTCTACGTCATCAACGTTGATGGCGTAATGGTCGAAGCTTGCGCCAAAGCGACCGGTCTCGGTACCGAACACGGCGGCTTTCGGGGTACAGGACGACAGGCCTGCGGACAAAATAAGTAGGTAAAACAGTCTTTGCATGATCGATAGATTCTAAAGAGGAGACATACTTTGGTCCGGCGGGTTTACCCGGGCGGGGCATCTCCGGTCCGGAAATTCGCTCCAAGGTACATTCGACCTGTAGAAAATGCTAGCTTTGCCACCAACGAACCCCGCCACCAATCAAGCACTCTGCCAAATACGCCCTTCTGATCTGCTACTTCTTCATTGCGGTAGTACACTTCGCATATTATCCTAAATGGAACCAGGAAGGTGCCGAGGCAACCATCAGTTACGATGTAAGTGGCTACTACATGTATCTCCCTGCGGCTTTCATCTACAAAGATCTCAAAGAGGTTAAATTCCTCGATGATATAATTGCGGAATACCGCCCAACTGCCGATCCCTACCAGGTTTTTACCCATGAGTCGGGCAATAAGGTGATGAAGTACAGTATTGGTCAGGCGATCATGTACTCGCCCTTCTTCGCCGTGGCGCACGCGTGGGCGTCATCAAGCGATGCTTACCCCGCTGATGGTTTCAGTTTTCCGTACCAGTTCATGATTTCCCTGGGGAGTCTGGTGGTCAGTTTACTGGGTTTGTTCTGGTTGATGACCGTCTTGCGGCATTATTTCAGGGAAGAAATGGTAGGGCTTACGTTGCTACTCATTGTTTTCGGAACCAATTACCTCAACTACTCGGCCATCGACGGTGCGATGACGCACAACAATGTTTTTAGCCTTGGGGCCTTGCTCTTATTAACCTCACATCGCTTCTACGTCCGCGCCACCTTATCACGTGCGTTATTGATCGGGTTGTGCACCGGTCTGATGGCCCTGACCCGGCCCACCGAAATTATCGTAGCCATCATTCCACTGTTGTGGGGACTTGACCTGACGCAGAAAGGCGCGATCAGCAAACGAATAGAGTTCTTCGGCTCACACTGGGGGAAACTTCTTGCGGCTGCCGCCGTCACCCTGGCGATTGGTAGCATTCAGGTTATATACTGGAAATACGTGAGTGGTGATTGGCTCGTGTACAGTTATCAGGATCAGGGCTTCGATTGGTTTAGTCCACACCTCAACAAAGGGTTCTTCAGCTATAAAGCCGGCTGGCTGATTTATACCCCGATGATGATCTTCGGCCTGCTTGGGTTCATCCCTTTATATAGGCGCAAACCGGCTCTTTTCCCGGCACTCTTTATCCATGCGTTGTTCTTCATTTACGTGGCCTTCAGTTGGTCTGTGTGGTGGTACGGTGGTAGTTTGGGACAGCGGACGATGGTGCAGGAATATGCCGTTCTTTCTTTTCCTCTGGCTGCTTTCTTGAGTTGGGTTTTCCGGGCGCGGCCGCAGGTGCAAAAGCCGGTTAGGTGGCAATGGTGGAAGTATGCTGTAGCGGCAGTTATCGCTCTTTTTACCTGGCACAATCTCTACTACACGCACCAGGCACACCGCGGCGGATTGTACATTACCGAACAGATGAACAACGCTTACTTCTGGCGCACGCTCTACAAGTTCGAAAGAGACCCGGAGGATAAGCTCCGGCTCGATACCCGTGAATTCTTCACGGCAGTTCCCGCCAAAACGGAAACCCTGCTCAGCGATGATTTCGAAGACCGTTCTACCGCAGATTGTGGTTTGGACCCCATTAACGGCAACGGCTCCCTGTGCCTGATCGGGAAAAACGAAAATAGCCCGGAGTTCAGATTGGAAATCGACCTGCCGCCCCGTACCTGGCTGCGGGCCCGGGTACAGGCCAAAATCAATGCTCCCCGGGGCAATAAAGACAACCACACCCAGATGATCCTTACTTTCCGCCGCGATGGGGTAGAGGTGAAAAAGCGGATCATCCGTATGCACCGCCTCCTCAATCACGAATGGCGCCGTGAGGTTCAGATCGATTCGAAAGTGCCGGATGAAGGCGCAGACCAGCTAATCGTCCGCTTTTGGAACGGAGGAAGCACACAGCCAGCTCTGGTACTTGACGACTTGGTCATCGAGAGGATATACGAGTAAGCGCGCCGCAATTTGTCCTTTTGGGCTCTGTAATACACAGCATCATAAACGGAAACAAGCTCTGTTTTGCTTTATGGCCTGGAGGTGCAATATGTCATTTTATTCCAGTTCGTATACGATCATATCGTCAAGCTCGGGTTCTCCGCCATGATGGCCGCAGCCACTGGCCATAATGAGTTTGCCGTCGTGATGGATGATCCCCGTGCCGTGCCGTCCCCGGCTCAAAGAATCGAGCGTGTGCCATTTGCCGGTGGCGACCGATAAAGCTTCCACTTCACTGTGCGCCAGCAGCTGGTCTTTTGATTCTCCGCCCACGACAAGAATACTATCGTTTAGGACGATGGCGGCGTTGCCAGCCCGGTGGGTCGGCAAGGTGTCGGAGAGGGTAGACCATGCTCCTGTTTTGAAGTCGTACACATCAACTTCACCGATGGTGTTGGCAAACGGGTTAGTCGCAGCGGTGGTGGTTCGCCCGGCGAGGGCGTACAGCTTACTGCCGTGTACAACGGCTTGAAAGTGGTCACGGGCACGCGGTGCGTCGGGTAGTTTTCTCCACGCTCCGGTCTTCAGGTCGTACTCGTCGAACCAGGCAACGTGGCCGCCGCGGTGCCCATCGGTGATGCCGCAGACAAGGTAGAGCTTATTGTTGTGGATTACCGCTCCGGCACCGCCGCGACGGCGGTCTGCGGGGATTTCAGGGCCGGTACTCCATGAATCGGTGGCGGGGGAGTAGACGTGGATGTCCGGTAGCGGTGTTTCGCCGGGGTAGCCGCCCGTCATGGCCCCGAGGAGAAGAATTTCCTTATTCCATACCACCGGCTGAAAGTGATGGATCTCGACCGGAGGCTTAGCTCCCGAACTCCAGACCTGTGTCTTGTTGTCAAAAATATCTACCGGCTTTATGCCCCGGCCGCCGAGGAGGTAGTATTTATCGTCGATGCCGATGAAAGCGGCTTCGTGGCGGGCGGTGGGGGCCGAGGAGTCAGTGGCGATTATTTCGTGCCAGCCTGTTTGGGGTGTTGGGCCTTCGGGAGGGGTGATAGCCGGTGGTTCGGAGCTTCCACAGGCGACAAGGAAAAACATAAAGGGGAGGAAGAGAATGATTTTCATTTCGGGAAGGTAGCGTAAACTTTTTTTTGAACACTTCCGAAAGGCTTCTCGAAAAAGGAATAATTGGTTCAATGAATAAGTAAGCGTATATATCTGCAAAAAATAACGGGCGACGCTTTCGATGAAACGTCGCCCGTTAATGGCTGAAATTTACTATCTACCGTGACTATCGAATGTGCTGCACAGCATTGATACTGAAACGACCGGAAGCGTACCAGGATCGCAGCCAGTAGGTACCCGCAGGCAATTCGCTGAGGTCGAAACTACCAGACGAACCACGCGCGGCTACCTCACGCAATAATTGACCTTGTTGGCTGAAGAGTTGCAGCTGATCCAGTTGTTCCCCTTCTGGGGCAAGGATAGTCAGGGGAAACTCCCCTACAGGGTTTGGGAACACCTTGGCGGCTAATTGAGTGGGTTCGGCATCCGTCGGGACCAGCTCGTAAGCAATACGGTAAAGCTCATCGGTGGAGCCTACCGCTTCGCGGCCAATGAAATAGAAATCTTCACCAGCACTTACCATGTTAAACGGATGAGCGTCACCCGCCCCAGCGTGCAGGTCGACGATAAGTTCCGGAACATTATCACGTAGGTGCAGACGGTAGAGTTCGTACCCGGAAGGTCCGTTAGCTGAGAAAAACAGAGTACTGTCGATCAGGGAGAAATTACCAGGGTTGGAGGAACCGGCACCCGGATTAATTTCGGGGAGCATAAACGTTCCTTCCTCGGTACCGTCGGTAAACCATAGCTCATTACCATTCGTACCGTCGTTGGCAGCGAAGAAAAAACCGGTAGACGTGCTAAACAATTGTTGCGTTGATTGAGTACCGAATCCTCTGCCAGGGTTGATGTCTTTCAGTAGGCTAATACTTTCGGTTGCGGGGTCTGCAACCACCCATTCCCGGCCCAGATCCGGGCTATCTCCTACGAACAAAAGGCGACCGTTCAAGGGATAAAAAGACCGGTTAGCGTAAGCATTTACCACGGTGTCAAACAGCATAACCCGGGCAGGACTGGCATCGGAAGGGAAAAAGATCATCGTTGGTTCGAAGGTAAAACTGTTGACCGTTTCAACAAAAGTACCTGCGCTGGTGATAGACCTGATGACTGCACCAGTAGATACCGTGAAGTCATAACGGCCTCCACCACTATAGTTGAACACGGACACGTCTTTTTCTTCACCGTCGGCAATGGCAAGGGCAAAAAACTCAGTGTCCGAAAACTCAGTTCTGAGCTCATCTTCAAAACCAGGGGGCATAAAAGGGATTAGCCGCAGGGAGTCACCGTCAATACGGGCCAGTAACCTGCGGGAGGGTGAGCCGTTACCCGGAGAAAAAGTAGTCTGTCGGGTATTATCATTTAAAACCTCTCCTAAAGAGACAGAATACATATTGGGGTCAAAATCACCGGCATCAGCCAGAGGGAGTTCACTCAATACCCCGTTGCTGAGTTCCAGTACTCTTCCGTAACCTGTAGTGTCCCTGACGTAATAGAACGTTTCTCCATCGACTTTGCCGAAAAATCTGATAAAAAAGTTGTCGTTGTAATTGGGGGGATGTACTACTTCGCTGAATTCATCGGTTGCTCCTTTGTAGATTACCCGACTTCCGTTAAACAGGAATACTTCATTTTTTGTAGGGTCTACGCCGTAAATAAATGGGTTTCTGCGTTGCGACGGGTCGATGTAATTCCCAATCGTGATTAGGGTATCCGCATCAGCAGCAAGAAACTTTAAGCCGGTTTGTTCTCCGGTCTCAATCAGATAAGCACCTCTGGGAGTGACAGCCAGCGGGTTGACATTGGCCAAGGAAGAAATACCAGAACGGTATAAATTGACGCTGGGTTGAATGAGGCTACCATTTCTTTTGTCGTACCGGATCAGTATTCTATTGAAAAGGTTCGTAACGTAAACAAAACGATCGTCTGCGGAAAGGTAGTAGCTACCTAAGTCGTCGGCGAAAAAACTGCCGAGTTCCTCAGGAGCATCGGCTTCTGCTGTATAAGCATATATAAACAGGCTGTCTTCCCGGTTACGGGATAGATAATACATGGTATCCGCTACGATCGCGGCATTGGAATAGTCCTCATAAAGGCGCATGGCCGAATTCGCGGCGGCAAGTATAGGCGTCAGGGTGAGCCCATCCTGTCCACTAATGCGATAGAGGTCGTTGCCGTTGTCACCATCTGTCCTTCCGGCAAAGAGATACAGACTGTCGTTGAAAACCTGGAACTCTATCTGACGGTAATTATTTGGAAGCGCAAACATACTCGGTAAAACCGGAAGGGGAACTTCCTGAATATTCAGGTTCTCCTCATCCAACCTGTAAACCGTTGCGGGATCAATGCTAAAGCGAGAAACTCCGTATAAGTAGAAAGCTTCATTGTGATAGGCAATCGGGTTATAGACCGGGCGGGAAAGAGAGGGGATGATGAATTGACCAAATCCTTCTCCGACCAGCGATAATCCTGCTCCTTCTGGTTCGTAAACGTAGAATATTTGTGAACCGTTATCGGCGATGCCAATCAAAAGCTTGTCGGTACCCGGTACTATCCGGATAAAATCAGCGGTGGAGAACGAAAGCAGTGTACTTACCCGTTGCGTGCCAGCGGCAGTGCCGTCCGTCCGCCATAGTTCAGCAAGCAGGTCGCCGAATCCGGCTGGGTTTTGTCGAATCGGCAGCATCCCGGTGATAAAGTATAAGCTATCGCCAAAAACAACGGGCTGCGTGAAACTCAGGGATCCGGAACTAAGTAGCAGCTCGGGTTCGGAGCCATCCAGGCGATAAAGGTTGTTGCCGGACGCAAGATCTCTCTGGAGACCAAACAACATGCCGCCAGCTTCGAACACTGCGGGTTCGTCGATGAAAGAACCTCCCCCGAACCAATGCGTTTGATTAGGGTCCAGTAGCGGAGTAGGAGTGCCGGTTGTACCGTCAATTCTGGAGAGAAGCCCGGCTGCGTCGTCGCCGAAAATTTGACTCAGGTTGGCGTAGAGCTGACCATTTACGGAATGCACAGAGCTGATGATGTTTTCACCGGTACCTCCGTAGTTGAAATCGGAGATTTTAGTCACGGTCTCTTGTCCTGAGAGCATACCGGTGAGGGCCGTCACTACGGACAGCAAAAGAAGATAACGTAAATACATAGATGAGATTGTAGTTATAAGATTTAGGTGGTAACTATGGCAAACTAAAATATTAAGTCAGTTCACCTTGATAAGTGACAAAAATAGCAAAATTTGTCACAAATGAGTTAGACGCTTTTATTACTTTATAAATGATGGGTTACAAAACCCAATTGCTTCCTATCCGTCCCCTGCCGACAAAACCAAAGCCGCACCGCTTGCCGTAACTGTTTTTTTTAGCACCTTTGCCGCATGCCCCAGTTCCATACTGCCATTCTTCTTTTTTCCCGTTCGGCTTCAGCCGAGGCGGAGAACAAAAGTTTTGGTGGGGGCAAAGCAGATAAGCGCATTACCGAGGCTCTCATCTCACGCACCGAAGAAACAATTGCGCGAACTGGCCTGAGAGTTTATCGCTCCGACGAAGCATCCCAGCGGGGAGAAACCTTCGGCGAGCGCCTGGCGCTCGCCATGAAAGAAGTCTTTGAAAAAGGCGCTGAGCGCCTTTTAGTGGTAGGCAATGATTGCCCTCAAATCTCCACATCGCACCTGCGCTCCGCCGCCCTTAAGCTGGCCGCTGGCGAAAACGTAATCGGCCCCGACCGGCGTGGTGGCGTATGGCTCATTGGCCTGCAGCGTTCCGATTTCGACGCTGAGCTATTCGCCGGTATCGGCTGGCAAACCGAAAATTTGCTTAATGAGCTGGTGCAGATACTGCCTCGCCATTCCGAGGCAATTCGCCTGGGGGATCTGAACTGTTTTGAGGACCTTAGTCAGCATTGGTTCCTGTTGCGCAAGCAATTATCGGAATTGTTTGACCTGATGTTACTTGCCGATGCAGCATTTGGCGTTGTGCCTGAAACTGTTGAACCAGTTACTGTTATGCGGCGTCTGGGGCGTGCTCCTCCCATTTAATATGTAGTTCGTAGTTTATCCCAACCTAGTTCATCAACTTTACAAGTCTGTTATATGCTTCGCATTCGTATGCTGGCCACCTTTATTGGCCTGCTTTTTTCCGTCGTTTTACCGGCGCAAACCACTGTGTCTGGTACCGTCATTGATGCTATTACTCAGGAACCGCTAATTGGGGCTTCCGTGTTGGCGCCCGAAGGGGCCGACGTTGGATCCATTACCGATATTGACGGTAACTTCTCGCTTGAAATTCCGGAAGGCTCCAACCATCTCCGGATCAGTTATATCGGTTACAAGAGCCGTAAGTATAATCTGGGCGCGGCCGCAGGTGCAAAGGAAGGTTTGGTGATCGCTCTCCAACCGGGAACTTCGCTCGGCGAAGTGGTGGTTACGGCCCTTGGCCTTGAGCGGGACAACCGCGAACTCGGCTACGCCGTCCAGCAAATCGACGGTGAGGCACTGACCGACGTTCAGGCCGTCAACTTCCTCGATAACCTCTCCGGTCAGGTGGCTGGGCTGCAGGTTACTTCCGGCGCGACCGGGGTTGGTTCTACCAGCCAGATCGTCATCCGGGGGCAAACTTCGTTTACCAACAACAATCCGCTTTTCGTTGTCGACGGTACGCCCATCAACAATAATACTATCATCAACCTGACCAACGAGGATGCTTCCGGCTTCCAGGAAGTAGATTTCGGAAACGGTGCTATGGACGTTAACCCCGCTGACATCGAATCCGTAAGTGTACTGAAGGGAGCTTCGGCAGCGGCACTTTACGGCACCAGAGCGGCCAACGGAGTTGTTCAGATCACGACCAAATCCGGCGGACGGAAACAAGGGTTGGGCGTTAGCTTCAATTCCAGTTTCACGGTCGACAATCCTTTTCAGTTGCCACAACTCCAGAACACCTACGGCCAGGGGCAGGGTGGTCAGTTCGAATTCGTTGACGGCCTCGGCGCCGGAATTTCCGATAACATCACCTACAGCTACGGCCCTGAGCTCGACGCAGGCCTGAACATCGCTCAGTTCGACAGCCCGGTTACGCTGCCCGACGGCAGCGTTGTCCGGGGGGGCGACGTGGCCGTCCACGGTGGTTTGCCCATTACCCCAACCCCGTGGGTGAGCAACCCCGACAACCTGAAAGATTTTTACGAAACGGGAACCACAGCCATCAACAGCCTCGCCATCAGTGGTGGTGGTGATTTTGGCGATTTCAGACTCTCCGCGTCAGATCTTCGTTCCACCAGCTACATCCCGGGGGTAAATCTGAAAAGAAAAAATATCTCCGGAAAGTTCAGCTTTCGCCCGTCGGATAAACTCCGGGTGAACGCCAACATCAACTATATAAACACCAACTCCGACAACCGACCGGCTGCGGGCTACGGATCCGAAAACATCGGTTACAGTCTTACGGCCTGGTACGGCCGCCAGACGAATACCGAGAGCCTGCGTGATTACTGGCAACCCGGTCTGGAAGGAACACAGCAGTACAGTTTCAACTATACCTTCTTCGACAATCCTTTCTTCATCCTCGAGGAAAACCGCAACAGCTTCAACCGGGACCGGCTCTTTGGGAATGTTTCGGCGAGCTATGAATTCACCTCTACACTAAAGGCTACCATCCGTACGGGCATGGACTACAGCAACGAGAAGCGCCAGTTCCTCCGCAACTTCAGTAGTAACCGCTTTACACAGGGCGGTTACGCTGAAAACGACGTACTCTACCGGGAAGTCAATACCGACTTTTTGCTCGATTACCGCCCCAACGTGGGAGGTGAAATTAGTGTAAACCTTCTTGTGGGTGGCAACCGCTTCGACCAAACCGCTCAGAATACCCAGAGTCAGGCCCTCACGCTGGCCCAGCCGGGTATTTTCCGACTCAGCAATGCTGCCAGTCCCGTAGAAATCTTCGACCAGGTAGCAGACAAGCGAATCAACAGCGTTTACGGGCTGGCGAAGTTTGGCTACAAAGACTTTCTCTTTCTCGACGTGACGGGGCGTAACGACTGGTCTTCGGCTCTCGCTACGCCGACCAATGCGGACAACACGAGTTTCTTTTATCCTTCCGTAAGTCTGAGTTTCCTGCCCAAGCGCGTCTTTGACCTTCCGGATAACGTAAGCTTTCTTCAGTTGCGGGCCAACTGGGCTCAGGTGGGCAACGACACCGACCCTTACCGGACAAGTTCGACTTTCGTAGCTCAGACACCGTTTGGCGGCGAACCGACGTTCTCCGAACAAGCTGTACTGGCGGCGCCCGGTCTTGTTCCGGAGAAAACCACAAGTGCAGAAGCAGGCTTCGATGCCCGCTTCATCGACGACCGGATCGGCCTTGATGTAACGTACTACACCCAGACTACGGAGAACCAGATCCTGAGCCTGCCCGTTCCTTCTTCCTCCGGTTACAGCGAACAAATCGTGAACGGCGGCAAAGTGAGCGCCAACGGCCTGGAGGCTGTCCTGAGCCTGCGTCCTGTCTGGAACAATAAGATCAAATGGACGAGCCGCTTCAACTTCAGCACCAATAAAGCCACGGTAGATGAGTTGCCGGAGGGGACAGATCGTTTCACCCTGGCTTTCAGCCGGGTTTATAACTCGGTCAATCAGACGGTGTTCTTCATTGTTGAAGAAGGCGGTGAAATCGGCGACATCTGGGGAACGGGTTACCTCCGCAACGATGACGGCGACCTGGTCCTCAACTCTAGTGGTGGTTTCATCGAAGACAATAACCTGAAGAAGCTTGGTAATTCGAACCCCGACTTCATCCTCGGTTTCCAGAACAACGTCCGCTTCGGCAATTTCGACCTGGGCGTGCTGCTGGACTGGCGTCAAGGTGGAGAGTTGGTCTCACGTACCCTGGCGTTGGCCGGCGTTGCGGGACAACTGGAAGAAACGGAAAATCGTCCGGATGATGGCTTTGTAATCGAAGGCGTCCAAAATACGGGCACAAGCGACAATCCTGTTTACACCCAGAACACAACTGCGGTCTCGGCCGAGAGCTTCTACCGCAGCTTTTACAACCGGAATCACGAAGAGAACAACGTTTACGACGCGAGCTACCTCAAAATTCGTGAAGTTTCCCTTACCTATCGTTTGGGGCAGCAGCAACTCGATGACACCTTTCTGGACGGACTCGGCAGCCTGAGCATCAGCCTGACCGGCCGTAACCTTTATGCTTTTACGGAGATTCCTCACTTTGATCCGGAGCAATTTGCCATTCAGGGGCAGAGCATTGTCGGTGGAGTAGAAGACATCTCTTACCCTTCAGCGAGATCCTTCGGTATCAACCTCGGGGTAGAGTTCTAGTGGCTGACCAGAAGCCCACGATTGAATGCCCACAGGTATTAGTCCGTGGCTTTCATCGGCCGGTTTACGGTGCTCTGAGGGCACTGTGTTGGCCCGGAGCCATGCTCCGGGCCGTGACCTCAACCCGAACCGGCAACTTACTCTGCACCCGCGTTCGCGCCAAAAAAAATTAAAATGAAAAAGCTAACCCTCCTTATATTTTTAACTCCTTTTCTTCTTTTTTTCGCCTGTACCGATGATTTCGAGGCAATAAATACCAACCAGAACGCCCCGAGCGAGGTCCAGCCGGAGCTGCTTCTGCGGCAGGTTCTGTACGGATACGGTGATGCAATGAGTTACGAAGGTTTCGTAGCCGGTAACTTGCTGAGTCAGCACTTTTCCATGATCGATTTTAACCTGTTTGATCGTCATGCGCTAAGCTCTCCGCAGGAGGGCGGCAACCCCTGGCCAATTTTATATACGAACCTGCGCGACAACGAAACGATCCTTGAACTGAGCCGTCAGAATCCGGCCCGTCAGGTGTACGAAGGCCCCGCTCTGGTGATGAAAGCCTACCTGGCAATGACGCTGACCGATCTGTTCGGCGATGTCCCTTACTTCGAAGCTTTCGCGGGCCGCTCCACGGGAGTTACTGCCCCGAAATACGATAAGCAGGAAGACATCTACAATGCAGAAAACGGAATCCTGGATAACCTCGAAAAAGCAGTTCAGGCAATGGATGCTTACCAGGGAGCGGTGCCGCTGAGCGGCGACATCGTTTTCGACGGCGATCTGGACGGTTGGATTCGTTTTGCGAACAGTCTTCGGATCAAGGCACTCATCCGGATTTCAGCACGGCAAGACCCCGGAGATGAGATCCAAGAGATCGTTGATGGGGGCCGTTACCTGCAAACCAACGCACAGAACGCTACCTTCGATTTTGCTTCCGGACCTCCAAACAGTTATCCCTTCGCTACGGCACGGGTTGGTATTTTCAACGTCTTCCTGATGTCGGAAACCGCCGAGGAAATCCTTGCACCTTTGAATGACCGCCGGCTCGATGTCATTTACCGGCCAAGTACCGCCAACAATGATTTCAACGGAATCATTAACGGAATCGATGCCAGCAGCGCTATCGTACCCGACAACTATGCCCGCCCGGGAACCATCTTCCGGGAAAACACCGGTGATCTCGACTTCAATTTCCTAACCGCATGGGAGACTAACCTGCTGCTGGCGGAAGCGGTGGTAAAGGGATACCTCGAAGGAGACGCAAAGACCTATTATGATCTGGGTGTCAACCAGGCCTTCGAATACTACAACCGCCTTCCTGCGGAGTCTTACCTCTCGGTTGCGCCTACGGCTTTCGATGAAGACCGCGCGCTGGAGCAGATTATTACCCAAAAGTGGATTGCCAACATCAGCAATGCCTACGAAAGCTGGGCCGAATGGAGACGGACCGGTTTCCCGGAACTGAAGCCAGTAGAGGCGAGCCTCAACGATGGTCTCTATCCCGTTCGGATGCCTTACCCCAGCGATGAGCAGGCCCTCAATTTCGAGAACTACCAGTCTGCTGCCGCAGCAACTCAGGATAATTCGATCAACGTCCCGGTATGGTGGGACGTAAACTAGCGGAATGATACGGGAGCTGAGCAGTATGCATCAGCTCCCGTTTTTTATTGCTTTTGTCCACGGTACTGGATATTTTGTCTTAAACTGTTGTTGAAAATTAAACCTCTTTATCATCGAAAATATCACATTCATTCAATGGCTGCTGGTCATCGCTTCCAGCCTTTTACTATTTGTGGTTGCACCTTTTGCCCGTACCACTGCTCAGTTTTTCGGCGGCGCTAAAAAAGACCGGGCACCATCTACCATTGCTCTTATCAGCAGCCTCGTAATCAGTTGGTTGTTTGCCAAGTCGATCACCAACGGCGCAAACCTTGGCCTGGCCTTCGGCCTGGTTGGTGGTGTAGCGTACGCTGCTTACTATTTCGGTTTTGCGGTTGCGGGCTGGGTGATTTACAGAATGCGGACCAAGGGCGGCTTCCGGAGTATTCATCATTTTCTTGAGACCCGTTTCGGGAAATCGGCGATGGTCGTCTTCTCGCTGCTGATCTGTTTTCGTTTGTTTAACGAGATTTGGTCGAACACGATGGTGATCGGTAGTTATTTTGGCGGGGTAGGGGACACGGCCTACTACGCCGCGATCCTGGTGTTTACCGGGCTGACGTTGGCCTACAGCCTGAAGGGAGGCATGTCTTCTTCGATCCTCACCGATGTGATTCAGATGGTCTTCTTCGGTATTCTCATTACGGTTATCTTATTGGCCATCATGCCGCGGGTGGATTATGACGTAGCTCCCATCCTGACTTCGGGAGAGTGGACGTTAGCGACGGGAGGCAACCTCTTACTGGTGGCTATCCTCCAGAGTTTCAGCTATCCGTTTCACGATCCGGTGATGACTGACCGGGGGTTTCTGAGCGATCCCAAAACAACACTCAAGGCCTTCTTATGGGCTGCGCCGATTGGTTTTGTTTGCATCATTCTTTTCAGCGTCGTTGGCATTTATGGTCAAATTGAAGGCGTGCAGGGTCAGGCACCGGTAGAAGTCGCTAAACTACTGGGCGGGCCTATTCTGTTGGTGATGAATTTCATTATGGTCACTTCAGCTGCCAGTACGCTCGATTCTACCTTCACCAGTTTTTCCAAGCTTGCGGTGATGGATCTTGGCGTGGGTAAAACGGAGGCGCTGCCGCAGGTGCAACACCCGGTTTCGGAAGAGAACGGCACCGACGAAAAATCCGCTCCGCACTTTAGTGGCGGGTCCAAAAAAACGGTTACTGCCGGGAGGCTGGCGATGGTCACCATCACCGTTTTCGGTACTATTCCCGTGTTCCTCAATCCGGCGATACTCTCGGCGACCACGATTTCAGGTGCAATGGTGGCCGGCCTTGCTCCCGTATTTTGTTTGTGGTGGGTTAAAGCACCACCGCTCAGCTTCTGGCTCTCTATCGGTTTTGGCTTACTCTGTGGTTTTCTGCTCATCTTTGGCTCCTGGCCGGAATACCTGACGGTTTCTACCGGTAAATACGCTGACTTGCTGGGAGTTACGCTCGTGGAACTGGTCGGCTGTTTCGGCTTGTACCTCCTCCCGATGCTTTTCGCAAGAAAGTAGTCTTCCTTGGTTAAATTTACGTCATGAATAACGATACTCCCCTCACCTGGTCTGAGTTTACCCGCGTGGAAATGCGCGTAGGAACCGTAATTGCTGCGCGCCACTTCCCCGAGGCCCGTAACCCGAGCTATATCCTCGAAATCGATTTTGGCCCGTTGGGCCAACGTAAGACTTCGGCCCAGATTACCGACCTGTACCAGCCCGAAGGGCTGGTGGGGCGGCAGGTTGTTGCGGTGGTCAACTTCCCACCCAAACAGATTGCAAATATCATGAGTGAATGCCTCGTTCTGGGCGGTATGGAAGGCAAAGTTATCACCCTTCTCGCCCCGGATACACCGGTAGAGAACGGAACCAGAATCGGCTGATTCAGGTCAGGCTTTTTGCTGGTTTGCGCCCCTGTTACCCTACCAGACCCGTTCCATTATTACTGTGTCGATCCGCTTGCCTCCCACAAGGCCTATGGCTACCTGCGTGCCTACCATACGAAACCCGAAGCCTTCGTGAAAACGGATGCTGCTACCATTATTGGCCCATATTTTAGCCGTAAGGTGGCGGTAGCCAAGCGCGTAAGCTTCCGGTAGCAGTTCATCGTAAAGGTGTCCTCCCAGGCGCTTACCGACGGTTTCAGGCGCCATAAAAATGGTGATCTCTCCCGCAAGGATGTATCCTCCACGGTTGCTGTAGGGTTTCACGTAGGCAAAACCGATGACAATTTCCGCATCGTTGCACATAACGACACACGGTGAGTTTACGGCTTCGATAATGGGCTGGTAATCCGTAGCGGAGAGCGGCTCCAGCATCATGGTTGCAATGCCGAGGTATTGGTTGAAAATATCAGCAATAGCTTGAGCATCAGCTGGTTTTGCGAAGCGTATATTCATTGCAGTCAGCGTTTACCGAACGATTTGTGGGTGCAATGTACTACCCGCAGGAGGAAAAGGAAAGGTGTTTTCCGGCATCCTTTCGGTGTAAGCGCCAGCTGCATCGTGCTAGTCAACGAAGAGCAAATGGGGCGGCGGTGCGCGGGGTGCATTGTAAGGGTTTCGGAAGCAAGAAATGCGGCCAGGTGACTGCTGTGCCGGCTTGCGTTTTGCGGAGTCTGCCCGTCAACTTTCCCTGCATCCTGCGTCCGCGCCGGATACTGAAAACAAAAAAGCGTTCAGCATTCAGTTGCCATTCGGCTACCTGAATACTGAACGCTGTACTGCCCTGTTCTACGGACAGAGTTTATACCAGTGCAGGTGATGCCCGGATATTGGACATGGAGTAACTCCTTTACCTGCCTCTGGTGAAGAGGTACTGGGTACTTCCGCCGGTGGTGGAAGCATTGCCTTCGCTGGGCAGGACCATAGCTTCCTGGTATACCCATCCGTTGCTGATGAGGTAGTTTACGGCGTGCATTACGGAGTTGAATTTGATGCGGTCACCGTCGTTGGGGTTGATCACCTCCATTCGTTGACGGCTGCCGCCCTGTACGCTCTGGCCGTAGTCGATAAAGATGGTCACTTTGCTGGAGAGGAAACGCTCCTGCGCAATCATCCGGATCATAGAAACCTCCTCGAGGTTGTTGATGTTGACGCCGTCTACCACGACTTGGGCAGAAGCGGCAGTGGTAGCCCCCGCGAATAACAGAAGGGCAAAAAGTAGCTTTTTCATTGGTATTGTATTGTTGGTTTATATGGTTAACCGCTTTTGGGTTCGTTTGATTGACCTGGCTTTCAAGTATAGGATTTTCTTAACGAAATTAAGCAAGACTGAAAACGTTTACTTCGTGCAGGAGCAGTAGTACGCTATCTTGTTTCCTGAACTCTTTCCAAAATTATTCTTTCCCCCGATGATTTATCTTATCTCCTTACTGTTGAGTTTGAATATGACCGTTGCTCCGCCTGATGAACCGGTAGAATGGCTCGGCGAAACAACCTTTGATATGGGAGACATCCTGCGGGGTGAAGATCACGTCCACATTTTTAAGTTCAGGAACCTGACCGACGCTCCTATTCTGGTCGAGAACGTCCGGGTAGGGTGCGGGTGCACGGCTACCGACTGGAACAATGTTCCCGTCGCGCCCGGCGAGGTAGGATCGATCAACGTCAGGTATGACGCGATGAACGCCGGTTATTTCCGGAAGTACGTCAAGGTTTTCTTCTACGGACACCGCGGTGGGCATAAGCTGTGGCTGGAGGGATTCGTCGAGAATTGACCAAGGATCATCCGAAGGTGAGCCACGAGGCGGGGCAAATTGTTACCTTCGCGGTCGCTACTAAAAGACAAACAGACTAAAGGTCTAAAAGACTAACCAATGACTTGGCTTACCTGGGTACTTCTACTCGGCTACATCGGCCTCAGCGCCGCGCTCTATAAACTTTTCCCTAAAGCGGGAAAACCTGCCAATCAGGCCCTCATCCCCGTTAAGAATATGATGGTGGTGGCCGAACTGGTAGGGCGCAAGCCATGGCACGCCTTACTGCTGCTGATTCCCTATTTCAACGTGTTCATCTTTGCGGGTTTGATGGTCGACCTGTGTCGTTCCTTCGGTCGGTTCAATTTCGGAGAGCACGTTTTATCGGTCATTGTCTCCTGGGGCTATTTTGGCTGGTTGGGTAAACAAGATGACGTTAAGTACGAAGGTCCGATTCTGGTAAAGGAGCGTGCCTTCCGCAAAGAACTGGCCGTTGCCGAAAAAACGCGGGATAAGCGCGAGATAAATCGGGTGTACGGCAGATACCGTGACTTTGAGAAACCCTTTTACCGTGAATGGGCCGAAGCAGCCATCTTCGCCATCTTCGCTGCGGCAATGATCCGTTTGCTGCTCATCGAATCGTACATCATTCCCACACCCTCCATGGAGGGCAACCTGAACGTGGGCGACTTCCTCTTCGTTTCCAAGATTCATTACGGGCTTCGCCTCCCGGAAACCATTCTGATGATTCCTTTGGCGCACAACCGGGCCCCGTTCACGGGGGGAGAATCCTACATTGAAGGTGCAGAGCTTCCTTACCGCCGCCTTCCTGCGCTCGAAGCGATAGACCGCTACGATCCGGTAGTATTCAATGTTCCGGCAGGAGACAGTGTTTACATTACGCCTGGTCGTAACCATTATCCCTTTGAACTTCGTGCCGGAGGCATGATCCCGCAACAGACGGAGCGGGCCATCGCTAACGGTTATTACAAACTGACCACCCGCCCGCGGGATAAGCGTGATCACTACGTTAAGCGGGCTGTTGGCCTGCCAGGCGAACGTCTCGAAATCAGAGACCGTCAGGTGATTATCAACGGCGAAGCCGTTCCCGATCCCGAAAACGTACAGTTCAGCTACATTGTCAGCCCTGCTCCAACGGCCATCTCCGATGAATGGTCTGACTGGGGAATCAGTGCCGAGGACTACTATCAGGACCGGGAGGGGAATATGGTTTTCTTCCTTAATCAGGATCAGATCGACAAGATGAAAGCGGAAAACCCGGCCATCAGTATCACCCATACCGATAAATCCGCCGAAGGCGGAATCCGGATGTACCCCCATGATACCAAGTACTACGGTAACTGGTCTGTCGATAACTACGGGCCGGTGACCATCCCCGCCAAGGGAATGACGATCAAGCTCGACGACGCCACCCACCGCCTCTACTGGCGTGCCATCCGGGTGTACGACGAAAACCCGAGTTACGAAGCCAAAGGCGGTAAATTTTACCTCGACGGTAAGGAAATCACCGAATACACCTTCCAGCAGGATTACTACTGGATGATGGGCGACAACCGCCACAATTCGGAAGACAGCCGGATCTGGGGCTTTGTCCCTGAAGACCACATCCTCGGTAAGCCTCTTTTTGTATGGTTCTCCATCAAAGAAGGCAGCCTCGCCAATGGCGTCAACTGGCACCGAATCGGACGATCCGGGTCCGCCCAGGGAGGAAGATAGTGAGTTGAGAGTCGGGAGTAATGAGTCTGGAGTCTGGAGTCGGGAGTCGCGCGTATGACAGCGACTCCAGACTCCCAACTCATTACTCCCGACTCATTACTCCCGCCCCATTCCCGCGAAACGAGAGCACCTGCGGCAGCGACTCCCGACTCAAGACTCCCGACTCCCAACTCCAGACTCCAGACTCCCAACTCCCGACTCATTACGCCCCCCAGGAGTCGTCGTCTCCGGCCACCCGGGCGGTTACTTCGATATTGGCGGTGGCGTTATCCGCCATGTATCCGTCGGATAGCGGGAAGTCCTTTGTGGTGAGTTTATCGCCTGCGAACCAGGCTGTTTTAATGTGTTCGGCTACCCGGATGGCGTTGGCGATGATCGTCAGCGTCGGGTTGGTGGCGCCCTGCGAAGGTTGGAAACTTGCGTCGACCACGTAGAGATTGTCGAGATCCCAGGCTTTACAGTTGGGGTCGAGCACGGATGTTTTGGGATCGGTGCCGAATTGTGCAGTTCCCGCCTGATGCCAAGTGAATTCTAACTCTTTCGTAGAACGGTAGAACTCACTGAAACCGGCCTTACGGAGGTACTTATTCTGGAACATGTCCAGAAACTCAAAATGACTTTTGCGGTTGTTGGGCCGGTAGTTGAACTTAATACCTTTGTCCGTCCATTCGATCCGGTTTTTGCGGTCGGGCAGGTCTTCGGAGGTGAACCAGAAATCTACGGCCAGGCGTTGCATTCGTTTTGCGTCCTCGATACTGAGGTCAAGATGGCTGTAATCACCAAGGATGCGGGTATAGTGAGCTTTACCGGTCAGTTGAATCGTCCCGAGCGGGTAGGGGTGCTCCGGTGAGCCGTGGTAAAAATCATGGCAACCCAAGGTTTTCTGGAATATGACGTCATTCTCTTTGTCCGGGTTGATAGCGGATATGCCACTCTGGTTGTGTTTGGTGAAATTGCGGCCTACCTGATCGGATGAGTTGGCTACGCCACTCTTCAGGAGCAGTGCTGCAGAATTGATAGCTCCGCAGGAAACGATGATGATGTCAGCGCTCAATTCCATGGGGACGCCATCTTTTTCCAGTTCGATGCGGGTGATCTTTCCGTTTTCCTCTACCAACCGGTTGACTTTGGAATTGGTCCAGAGAGATACATTTTTGTGTTTCAGGGCGGGGCGGATCAGTGAAGTTTCAGCATCTGATTTTGCGTGAACCATACACGGGAAAGGGTCGCAGGTGTTACAGGCAATACAGGGGCGCCGCCACGGCTCATCGATGTCACGATTCAGCGCAAGGTTAGAATGGTGGATGTTCAGGCCGAGGTTGCTCAGGTCCTGGGCGACTTCAGCGATTCTTCCCTCGTGCGGGAAAGCCTTGAAGGGGAAGGGACCACTACGAAACCCGGAGGTTTTGTCTTCGCCGGCGTTGCCATGAATTTTCATAACGTGCTCAGCCATCATGTAGTACGGTTCGAATTCGTCGTAGCCGACGCACCATCCGGGGCTGATACCTTCTTTATGTTGCACTTCGGTAAAATCTTCGGGACGCTGCCGGTGCAGCAGCGCGCCGTACATTTTGGTGTTTCCGCCTACGCGGTGGTAAACGATGGGCTTTACGACGGGCTGTTTTTCATCGGGGCCGATCCATTCCACCTTAGCTTTGTAACCATCTTCTCCGAAGATGAAATGAGGATCCCAGTTGCGTTTCTCGCGGGGCAGGAAGGTTCCCTGTTCCAGAATAAGAATCTTTTTCCCGGTGTCGGCAAGGGTGTAAGCCATGGTACCGCCTCCCGCTCCGGAGCCGATAATTATTACGTCGTACATACTAGTTTTTTGGTCAGTTGGGCTTTAAGCCCGTGGTTTAAAGCATCTTTTGGGTCAATGGTTCACTTTGGCGGGGTCGCAGGTGCAGGGTTTGTTGGATGAAATCGTCTGGAATCTGCAGCAAAAAAGACCGCCAGCTAGCTTCGGTCTTTGCTTCGAAACGCTGATTTTGCACCTGCGACTGCGCCAAAAAAAGCGAAATTCCGGAACTATCACGGCCGAAAGTACGTTAGTACCCTTTACGAGAAGATACCATGAATTTACAACCAAGGGACACCTACGAGAAACTGGAATTCGACAAGATTCTTCATATTTTGGAGGAACAGTGCAACGGCGAAATGGGCCGGATGCTCATCCGAGAAACCCAGCCTTCCGTCAAAGTTACCCACATCAACCGGATGCTGGATGAGGTCGCCGAATTCAAGCAGGGAACCGAAGAAAAGCAGCTCTTTTCCATCGGTGCTTACGATGATATTTCGGAAGAATTGAAGATGCTCATGATCGAAGGGTACGTCCTTTCAGAATCGGGCCTCGCCAAACTCAACGTTCTGTTGCTGCAAACCAAAGGCATCTTTGCCTTTTTCAATTCACCTGAGCGGAAAGAAAAGTACGAAGCACTCTTCGGACTTATCCGCAAGATCGACTTCGAGCCCCAGCTCTCTGCTGAAATTGAAAGCGTAATCGACGCCGAGGGCGTCATCCGTTCAGATGCTTCAGACGAACTCTCCCGCATACGCCGGCTCATCGGGTCTAAACAGCGCGAAGTGGAGAAGGTCTTCCGCCAGGTGATCGAGAAGTACCGCCGCGCTGGCTTCCTGTCCGATACCGTCGAAAGTATGCGCAACGGCCGCCGGGTACTCTCCGTGCCCAGCGAGCACAAGCGCAAGATTCGTGGTATCATCCACGACGAATCCGCCACGGGAAAAACGGCCTTCATCGAGCCCGATGCAGTAATCAGTATCAACAATGATATCTTCGATTTTCAACAGGAAGAAAAACGCGAAATCTACCGTATCCTGCGGGAGCTGTCGGATAAACTACGCCCTTACGTAGATCACATGCGCGACTACGCCGATCTGATCGGTTATCTCGACGTGGTACAGGCAAAGGCAAACCTCGCGCGCCAGTTGAAGGCCTCCCGACCCAAAGTACATCACCGCCCAACCATCGGTATTTTGCAGGGCTACCATCCTTTACTCTACCTGAAGAACAAGCCGTACGGCCGCAAGACGGTTCCTTTTGACTTGAACCTGACGGGCAAAAACCGTATCCTGATGCTTTCAGGGCCTAACGCCGGTGGTAAGTCGATTACCATGAAAACCGTCGGCCTGTTGCAGCTGATGCTGCAATCCGGAATGCTGGTGACGGTCGAAGCCGAATCTAAAATGGGCGTATTCAAGCAGCTTTTCGCTGACATCGGCGATCAGCAGAGCATTGAGGATGACCTCTCGACCTACAGCTCGCGGCTCAAAAATGCGAAAGCATTCCTTAAAGCAGCCGACGACGCAACGCTCGTCCTGATCGATGAGTTTGGCTCGGGCACCGACCCCGCTTCCGGAGGAGCAATTGCTGAAGGGATTCTTGACGGACTGAACTACCGGAAGGTTTTCGGGCTCATTACCACCCACTATTCCAACCTGAAGATTTACGCCTATAAAACGAAGGGAATCATCAACGGAGGGATGCACTTCGACACCGAAACCCTGGACCCCACCTACGAGCTTAAGGTAGGTAAGCCCGGCTCAAGCTATGCCTTCGAGATCGCCACCAAAACCGGCCTGCCCAACCGCGTGATGGAATACGCCCGGCGTCGCGCGGGCAAAAACGAACGGGCTGTAGACCAGCTCCTCGTCGACTTGCAGCGCGAAAAAGCGGAGGCGGACGATAAGCTCCGCGAACTCGACCAGAAGCAGAAAACGCTCGATGCGCTGACCCGTACCTACGAGGAACTCCGGAAGGAACTGGAAGTCCGCCGTAAGCGCCTGAAGCTCGAAGCTAAGGAATCCTCTCTTCAGGAAACCGCAAAGTACAATAAGGAAATGGAGAACCTCATCCGCGATCTGCGGGAGGGAAAAAAACTGGAAGAGGCAAAAGAGAAAGCGAAGGAACTGCGCAGCAAGCGCACCGAAATCGCTGAACAGGTAACCGATTTGGTAGAGGATATCTACTACGCTCCCGTGAAGGGTGGAGACGACGACATCAAGGTCGGAGACCACGTTCGGTTGCGCGCCGGAGGCGCGACGGGCGAAGTGGAATCCATCAATAAGAAACGGGCTACTATCATTGTGGGTGATCTTCGTCTTGAAGTCAAGCTCCGCGACCTCGAACAGGCCAATGCTCCGCTGACTATCCGGAACCAGAAGAGTGTGAGCAGTAACATTGCCGCCACGGCGACCTTCTCGAATAAGCTCGACGTGCGGGGTATGCGCTACGAAGAGGTGTTAGCCACTATGGAACTCTTCGTGGACAACGCGCTGATCGCCAACGCAAGTCAGTTGCGAATCGTCCACGGCAAAGGAACCGGAACATTGAAGCGGGCCGTTCGCCAGAAACTATCGGAGTATAACCACAACTTCAAGCTCACCACGCCGCCGCGGGAGGCCGGGGGAGACGGGGTTACGATCGTAGACCTTTAATCTGGTCGCGGCATACTCCGTGGGCGAGCCTCCGGTTGCGAGATTTGAGACCCGGTATTTCCGAAGGAAATACCGGGTCTCATGTTTTATCGACTGCGTTGATTGGTTTATTCAGCCGCAATTTCGCTTACCCGGTCCGGGTAGTTGGTGATGAAACCGTCGATTCCCAGGTCGAGCAGGTTGCGGATATCCTGGTGTGTGTTCACCGTCCAGGCGTAGATTTTCAGGTTGGCATCGTGCATTGTTTTGACGGATTCTGGGTTGAGACTACCCTTATAGGCATTGATGGAGAATGCCTTGATTTCCTTCGCCAGCTCAAGCGCAGCAAGGGGCGAACCATGGGGGAGAATTCCTATTTCGACCTGGTCGTTTAGCTGACGCATCGTTTTAAGCTGGTCGTGCCGAAAGCTTGAAATATGGAAGTCCTCGATTTTCCAGCCGCGGTTATCAATGAAATCCCGGATGATGCGGTAGGTTGGCTCCGCGGTGCCTGGTCCTTTGAGTTCAATGTTGAGGCGCAGTTGCTTATCCATGACCTTCATCGCATCACTCAGCAGTGGAATGCGGGATCCGTCGGCTAAAGTTAACTGATTGAGTTCGGAAAGGGTGTAGTCCGCAATTTTGCCGTTTACACCGGTGAGCCTTTTCAGGTCACTGTCATGAAAGCAGACAACATTGCCGTCCTTCAGAGCGAAGACGTCGAGCTCGATCATGTCGGCATCGAGTTCGACGGCTTTACGGAAGGCCGCGAGGGAATTCTCGAGGGCGTAACCACTGGCTCCCCGGTGGGCAACAATAACCGGGCGCGGGCGCGGGTGCACAGTGGCGATTACGGGGAAGTGGTCGCTGGCGAAGCGTCCGTCGATTGCGTCGGTGAGGGTCGCGTAGCGAAGCACTTCGGTCCGGGGAGTCGATGAGGCAAAAACATAGTCTATCCGTCTGGTCGCCGGTTGACCGTACCGGAAACCGGTGAAGGTGCCCGATGGCCCGAGCCTGACCGAAGCGGCGTCGTGGGTATCCGTCATTTTGGCCCGGAATTTTTGGATGGGTTCGGAATCGGGCTCGAGGTTAAAATCTCCGGTTACGAAGTAGGGGACCTGGTCCTTGTTCAGCGAGTCGACCATGCGTAGAATCAGGTCTGCGCTTTGGGAGCGGGCCAGTTCGCCCACGTGGTCGAAGTGGGTATTGAAGACTATGAACTCATCACCGTTGCTGCGGGGTTGCAGCCGTACCCAGGTACATATCCGGTTCAGGGCTGCGTCCCATCCTTTAGAAATCTCAGCGGGTGTTTCGCTGAGCCAGAAAGTTCCGGAATCGGTTACGCTGAATTTATGGCGGTTGTAGAATACGGCGGAATACTCGCCGCGGTCACCGCCGTCGCGCCCCTGGCCGACGAAGCTGTAAGCGGATAGATGCTCGTTGAGCCACTTAACCTGCTCTGGCAATCCTTCCTGAGTACCGATCACGTCCGGTTGGTGGTAATTGATCTGGCTGGCAAGGAACGTTCGTCGTTCGGGCCAGGCATTTTCGCCGTCGCTGGCAACGTTCAGACGGATGTTGTAGCTCATTACCGATAGGGGCTGTGTATCGGGAACCTTGCTTTGCACCTGCGTGTGCGCCCAGCTGCAGCCAAGCGTAAGGAGGAAGAGGAGAATGAGTTTGGGCATGTCGGGTATTGTTTCGGGCGTTTTCCGAAGAGGGGATGGAGAATATGAACCTATATTTTCATCCTGCCCCCATTTTTGGGCTGATAGACTAAAGAAAAGCAAATATTTGCCCCGCGAAGGTAAACCGAATGTGACCTTTGAGCCGCTTATTAACGTCTTAATTCGGTAAGCAAAATGGCGGTGAACTCCCGAATTAGCACTAATTAGGGGGTAATAGACCAAAAATACCGCGAACATAGTTAAATTTGTTATGTTTCGTTTCCGGATGGTTCCCCTGGCACCGTCGGGATCAAACAAGCAATCATCCCTCTTTAAGAGCTTTCACCACTACTGATTACCTAAACACTCAAGATGAAAAGTCTTCTTCAATCATGCCTCGTTCTGCTACTGTTAGCCGTAGCTCTTCCCGTTCAGGCCCAATTCCGTAGCGAAATGCGGACGGCTAACAAAGAATACGAACTCAAAGCGTACAACCTGGCGGTTGAATCGTACAAACGTGCCCTCGCCCGCCGGCCTTCCGACGTGGAAGCTCTGAGCCGAATTGCCGACTCTTACCGGATGCTCAACCAGATGCAGACAGCCCATGGCTATTACCAGCAGGCTGTTTTGGAAAAGAGGGTAGAGCCTCACACTATCCTGGAACACGCGCATGTGCTCAAGAGCCTTGGTCGTTACCAGGAAGCAAAGCAGTGGTACCTTTTGTACGCTCGTGACCACGATAGCGTGGAGGGTAACCACTTTGCTCAAAGTTGCGATTTTGCCATTGCTCAGGCAAATGCCGATGGTGGATTTACCGTACAGGCCATCAGTGCCAACTCTCCGGTATCCGACTTTGGGCCCAGCATGGTGACACCAACAGAGTTGGTGTTCAACTCTTCCCGCACTGCCGCCGGAAGCTTTGATGGCGAAGCACGCAACAAGCCTTTCGTTGCGGCCATCGGCCCTGACGGCACGCTCCAGCAGGCTTTCGAACTGCGCACCGGCTACACCGATGCCGCCGGGAACGTTGGCCCGGTGAGTTACAGCCCGGACGGCCGCCAGGTAATCTTCACCCGGAACAACTTTACCGCAGGCACCAGAATGGTTCCCGAAGCAGGCATCAGCATGAACCTGATGATCGCTGAAATTAACGCTGAACAGCAATGGGTAAATGCGCGTCCGCTTCCCTTCAATGGCACCGACATCAGCTCCGGTTACGGTACTTTTTCGGCCGATGGTAATACGATCTACTTTGCCAGTAACCGCCCCGAAGGATACGGTGGCTACGATATCTACCGCGTCAATCGTCAGGGACAAAGCTGGGAAGCTGTTCCGGAAAACCTCGGAACAGTCGTCAACTCAGTCGGAGACGAAATCACGCCTTTCTTTGATGGTCAGAGCTTATTCTTCTCCTCGAACTGGCACCACGGCCTGGGGTCTTACGATGTTTTCCGCGCTGAGGTCGTGAACGGCCGCCCATCCACGCTTTACCACATGGGTAAAGGAATTAACTCGGAGCGGGACGATATCGGGTTCACCTACGATGCTGTGACCAGCAGTGGTTACGTTGTTTCCAACCGCATCGGCGGCTCCGGACAAGAAGATATTTACCGCGTAGGACGGGCCAACGTTAACAAGGTACTGATGGTGATGTCTGCACAGGATGGCTCGGTTATTCCAAATGCAGCGGTTGATTTCAGTAGCTGTGGAGGTCAGGTTTACGCTACAGACGCTGGTGGTCGTTACGTTCTGCAACCAATTGAAGGGCTGAACTGTGATATCGTGATTGGCGCAAACGGCTTCCAGGCCGTTCGGGTACCGCTGCAAAGTCTCCAGCCCGACGCGCAGAACATCGTGCGTGTGTCACTGAATCCTGCTTCTTCCGTTGGCGGAAGCATCGGAACTGTCCCTCCTGGTGGTGGCCCAACTCCTCCGGGAACTTACCGCGGTTACGTTACCGACGCACAGACCGGTTACGGTATTCCCGGAGCTAACATCCAGATTGTACAACGTACCACCGGCCAGACGGCTAACCTCAACACCGGGTCGGACGGAACTTACCTGATGGAACTCGCTCCCTACAACACTTACGACGTACAGATTACCGCTTACGGCTATGAAACGGTTCGTTTCCCGGTAACCAACAATGATGGCAGCGACCCCAACGTACTCGGTAATATGACGATGCTTCCCGACGCTTCTGTTTCAAGCGGAGGAGGAAGTTCCGGAGGCAGCAGCACGGGAGCGACGTCTTACACCCAGGTACAAGGATATTCCGTTCAGGTTGCCAGCCTTGCCAAATCGCCGGACCTGAACAAATTCAACAATGTGAGCGATCTCGGTCGGGTGTACGACGTGAACGACGGTAGTTCTTACAAAGTCCGGATCGGTGTATTCGCAACCCGCGCCGAAGCCGCTCGTGCAGCTGCCGAGGCAAAAGCTGATTACCCCGGTGCATTTGTAGTGGCAGACAGTGGTACGGCTGCGTTCTCATCTGGTGGTTCTACTTACGTTCCGCCCAGCAACCCGACCACAATTACAACTCAGCCATCGAACCCGAGCAGCTTCGGCCGCTTCAAAGTACAGTTGGGAGCCTACGGCAAGCCGCAAAACTTCGTCCGCAGCAAAGCTCAGCAACTCGGTACGCTCGAAACCACCATGCGTGGTAACCTTACGCTGTTCATGATCGGCAATCTCAACTCGTTGACCGAAGCGCGTAACGTTCAAGCCAACGCACAGGCGGCGGGTTACACCGGTGCATTCGTACTGGAAAGCATCAACGGAGTACTTACTAAGGTGCCTAACTAATCATCAGCAAAGCATCCGGGGCTCTTTGCGTGAGCGTTTTGCACCGGATAATATCGCTACCTGATGTTGGCGTACTGCATCCGGAAGAAATTCATTTAACCATTTAACGGTGAGTTGAATTTCTTCCGGGAGCTGTACGCTTTTTTTGTTTTAGTTGAGGCTGTAAGTTTTTATCCATCAGCCCGTTCAACCTCGCTTTCCAGCTTCAGGACTTTACCGCCGTCTTCCTGTTCGATGTAGAGCGCTTTATCTTCGTCTGACCCGTTGCGGGTCACTTCCGATCCTTTGATTGTTTTGGTGACAGACCCGGTATAGGTCTCGTTTACTTTGCCACTTGCGTGGCCGTTGCCCCATTTCCATTTTACTTCGGTTCCTTTCCTGATCATTTTATTTGGTTTTTCTTCTAAAAGTTAGCTTTTTTGAAAAATGTTCGGAACGATGACTTAGGTCTATATTTAGCGCTATGAAATACTTTGCACTGGTAACCTTCCTTTGGCTCAGCGTAGCTGTTGGGGCGCAATCCATCATCCCTTTGTATCCGGAAGGCATTCCCTGTGCCAACGAATTGACCGAAGAGGAACATATGGAAGAGCACATGGGGCGCTTCATCACCAGCGTCCACGCACCGCTGCTGGAGCACTACTCACCGGTGCCTCAAATTGCTACCGGAGGAGCAGTTATGGTCATACCCGGCGGGGGATATTCCATCATGGCCTGGGGGCACGAGGGGCACGATATCGCCCGGCACCTGTCGGTGGAGGGGTTGCACGTGTTTATACTCAGGCACCGTCTTCCTAAAAATGAACGTCCTGAATGCCGGAGCCACGTTGCCCTCGACGATGCACAGCGGGGAATACAAATCATCCGGTTACTGGCTGACTCTTTGGGGGTGGATCGGGAAAAGGTAGCGGTTTTGGGTTTTTCTGCCGGAGGTCACCTTGCGGCTTCGGCGGCGATTCATACACTTGAGCCCGACAGCATAGCTTACCCTGCTGCCAGGGCTTTTTCGAGCCGTCCCAACCTGAGCATTCCCGTTTATCCCGTTACGATCATGGAGGATTCTGAAGCAGCTCACCGGGGCTCGATCAATAATCTGCTAGGCCCCAAACCGTGGGATCCCGACCTGCTGGAGCACTACAACCTGCCGGGGCAGGTGCACGCGCTGGTTCCGCCTACCTTTCTTGTGCACGCCGGTGACGATAAAGCGGTCCCGGTAGAAAATTCGCTGCGGTATTACTCGGCGTTGCAGCGGGCCGGAGTGCCCGCCGAATTGCACATCTATGCGCAGGGCGGGCACGGATTCGGGAGTGCATTCCAAACGGATCTGCCGGTTCGTGGATGGATTGAAGAAATGTTGAACTGGTTGCGGGGCCACGGCTTTGTGCGCTAGCTTACCGGTGGAAGCTATAATTTTACGACCTTTAATCTATCAGTCCCGTCAGGCTGATCGTCGATCACACTTACTTACGCTCCATGATAGAACTCAACCCATTAAGTCAGCCACCAAATCAGGCCGATCTGCTGCTTACCCACGAAGCAATTCAGCCGTTCATACACCGGACGCCGGTGATGACCAACGCCAGCCTCGACCGGATGAGTGGGTGCAAACTGCTGTTCAAGTGTGAGAATTTTCAGAAAATAGGAGCCTTCAAAATGAGAGGGGCTGCTTCTGCGGCGCTGCGGCTTTCTGCCGCCGAGCGGGAACGTGGTTTAGCTACGCACAGCAGTGGGAACCACGCACAGGCAGTAGCCATGGCGGCAAAAAAACTTGGGGTGCCGGCCTACATCGTGATGCCCCACGATGCGCCGAAGGTCAAGATCGCTGCGGTGGAAGGTTACGGTGCTCAGATCAGCTACTGCGTAAACACGCCCAAAGACCGTCAGGAGGCATTGGATAAAGTGGTTGAAAAAACCGGGGCTGCGTTTATTCATCCGTTCGATGATTACGGCGTCATTGCCGGGCAGGCAACGGCGGCGATGGAACTGATCGAGGATACACCGGGGATCGTGCTCGACCTTATCCTCGCCCCCGTTGGGGGCGGTGGGCTGATGGCCGGAACTGCGCTGGCCTCCCGCTACTTCAGCGTCCAGGCAGAGGCCTGGGGAGCAGAGCCACACAATGTAGATGATGCGGCGCGATCGCTGGTGCAGGGGTCGGTTCAGATAAACGAAACCAATGAGACCGTCGCCGATGGCCTGCGGACTAACCTGGGTGAAAAGACCTTTGACATTATTTATAAGCGCGTTCCCCGGATTCTGATCGTCGATGAAGACGAAATTGTGGCCGCAATGCGCCTCATCTGGGAACGAATGAAGATTATCGTTGAACCAAGCTGCGCGGTGCCATTTGCTGCGGTGCTGCGTTATCCGGAGTTGTTTGCAGGCAAAAATGTGGGCATCATCCTGACCGGAGGAAACGTAGACGTGGTCGGCTTACCGTTTTAAGAGTAATATCACTCTACCGGAAGACATCCGGGTCTGGCTTTATGTGCTCGTAGCGTCTTTGCTCATCCAACCTTCCTGGCACCTGCGTGCCGCGCCCAAACTTTAAGCCTACATTAAGAACCACAGGTAAGAACAGATCGTTAACGAGAAAGAAACGATTTTAGGTCGTTCCTTAGACAAGATCATGCGAGAAAGTCAGTGTTAGTAGACCTTTCAGAAAAAACATTGCTTTCTTTGCAGCAAATTAGCAACCAAATATGAAAAAACTATTCACCCTGGCCCTCCTGCTCAGCACGGCCATCACCTTTGCACAGGATGCCCCCAATGATTGGTGGGACCTGGACCGTACCGACAACTCTTACCCAGGTGTGAGTGCCAATAAGGCCCTCAAGTACCTCGAAGGTAAAACCGGACAGACCGTCGTAGTGGCGGTTATCGACTCCGGAGTCGACATTGAGCACGAAGACCTCAAAGACATCATCTGGACCAACCCAGGTGAGATTGCCGGCAACGGCATCGATGATGATAACAATGGCTACGTGGACGACATCCACGGCTGGAACTTCATCGGCGGAAAAGACGGACGTAACATCGACAAGGAGAACCTGGAAATCGTACGGGTTTACAACACCCTGAAGAGTAAGTACAACAACCGCAACCGCGAGGGCCTGAGCAAAAAGGAGAAAGTCGAGTACGACACGTACATCGAATACAAGGAGAAGATCGAAGCCGAACGTGCTGACCTCGAACCAACGGTAATGCAAATCATGCCGATCAAGGAAGCAATGGATAAGGTTGCAATGAATATCGGCAAAAAGCCCATGGAAGTAACCTGGGAAGACGTTGAAGCCCTCAAAACGAAAGATGCCTTCACCGGTATCGTTCAGGGCATGGCCGCGCGCGCTTCCGCTCAGGGAGCAACCTTCTCTGACACCTACGGACAGATCAAGGGCTACGCTGACTACCTCGATCAGTCTTACAACTACAACTACAACCCTGATTTCGACGCCCGCGATATCGTAGGCGATAACCCCGGAGACCTCGACGATCGGAACTACGGAAACAACGACGTAGAAGGTCCTGATGCAATGCACGGAACTCACGTATCCGGTATCATCGCTGCCGTTCGTGGCAACGGTATCGGTGTCGACGGTGTAGCCGGCCCCAATGTGCGCATCATGTCTGTGCGTGCGGTTCCTAACGGAGACGAACGTGACAAAGACGTTGCAAACGCGATCCGTTATGCCGTAGACAACGGTGCATCTGTGATCAATATGAGCTTCGGTAAAGGTGCAAGCCCTTACAAGAAAGCGGTGGATGCTGCGATGAAGTACGCCGAGAAAAACGATGTTCTCCTCGTACACGCCGCAGGTAACGACGGTAAGATGCTTACCCTGACCAATAACTTCCCTAACGATACTTACGAGGGTAAGAAGAAAACAAGCAAAACCTGGATCACTGTTGGTGCCTCCAGCTCGGATTACGGCGAAACGCTGGCCGCTCCTTTCTCTAACTACAACAAGAAAATGGTAGACGTATTCGCTCCCGGTCACCGCATCTACGCGACTTTCCCGGACGATAACTACAGCGCCATCAGTGGTACTTCGATGGCCGCACCCATGGTGGCTGGTATTGCCGCAATGCTGCGCAGCTACTTCCCCGATCTGAAAGCCAAGCAGGTAAAAGAGATCATTCTCGAGTCTGCGCTGCCCGTTAACCTTGACGTCGTTAAGCCTGGCTCCGACGAAAAGGTCAGCTTCGCTGAACTGTCTGCTACCGGTGGTCTTGCCAACGCTTATACTGCCGTTAAGCTCGCTGAGCGTACCAAGGGTAAGAAAAAGAAAGTTGCTAAGCGCGACGAAAGCCTGATGATGTTCAAGTAAGAACCTCCCGAACCCGATAATAGCGGGTCAGTGCCAGAAATGGTACTGACCCGCTTTTTTTATGCGCGGACGCAGGTGCCGGGGAAGCTTTCAAAAACCTTTTGCTCTCCTGAGTCTGCTCTTCTCTTTCGGCAAAAGGTACCGGGGGGAGCGGCGTGCGAACCCAGATGCTCTGTTCTGTTATTCATGCGGTGCAACGTATTTGGTAATCTATAAATTCAATATCCGTATATTCGCTCGTTCTAAATCAACTACTATGCGTAACCTTCTTCTTGTATTCTGTCTGCTTTCTGCCACTTTGTTTGCCCAGGCGCAGCCCGACGCTAAAACCGCACGGGCCGCGGCCGAGATCGAGTCTAAGGTGATCGGGTGGCGGCATCACCTCCATGAGAACCCCGAACTGAGCAACCGCGAGTTCGAGACCGCCAGGTACGTCGAGAAACATCTCCGTGGCCTTGGCCTGGAGGTGAAAACCGGCATTGCTTACACCGGCGTGGTGGGTATCCTGAAGGGAGACAAGCCGGGCGGCGTTATCGCGTTGCGTGCTGATATGGACGCATTGCCGGTAACGGAAATCGTTGACCTGCCGTACGCCAGTAAAGTGAAGACGACCTACCTGGGTAAAGACGTAGGGGTGATGCACGCATGTGGCCACGATACCCACGTAGCAATGCTGATGGGAGCCGCCGAACTGCTCAGCAAACGAAAAGCGGAGATTGAAGGTACCGTCATCTTTATTTTTCAGCCAGCTGAAGAGGGCGCTCCGAAGGAAGAAGGAGGGGGAGCCAGAATGATGGTGGAGGAAGGTGTTTTGTCCGACTACAACGTAGAAACCGCCTTTGGTATCCACATCAATTCCCAGACTCCGGTAGGGCACGTAAATTACAAGCCCGGCGGCGCGATGGCGGCCAGTAACCCGTTCAAAATAGTGGTGAAGGGTAAGCAGGCGCACGGTTCGGCTCCCTGGGCCAGCGTGGATCCCGTTGTAGCTGCCGCTCAGATCATCATCGGCCTGCAAACCATCGTTTCCCGCCAGATGGACCTGACCAAAGAGCCCGTGGTGATCTCGGTAGGTAAGATCGAAGGTGGAGTCCGGAATAATATCATCCCCGATGAGGTAACCCTCATCGGTACCATTCGTACCCTCGACCGGGCAATGAAGAAAGATGTGTTCGAACGTATTCACAAAACGGCAACCAGCATCGCCGAGGCGAGCGGAGCGAGCGCTGAAGTAGAAATCCAGGACGGAACCCTCATCACTTTCAACGATCCCGAAATCACCCGCCGCCTCATGCCGACCGTGGTCGCTACGGCGGGAGAAGACAATGTCCACCTGATCCGGCCGATCACCGGAGCGGAAGACTTCAGTTTCTACGCCGAGAAGGTGCCCAGCCTCTTTATCTTCCTCGGTGGTATGGATCCCGAAATGAACCGGGCAGATGCCCCCGGGCATCATACTCCGAACTTCCGGGTAGATGACCGGGGACTAAAACTAGGCGTGGAAATTTATACTAACGTAGCGCTGGACTATTTGGGGGGTAAAGCACGTTAAGGTGACCGGAAGGGATCAGAACACACCGATAAAACCAGCAAATGCTGGTTTCTGGCCCTTTTTTTTGATTCATGGATCTTGAATTTTTTGCATGCGTTTTCTGTTCATTTTTGTTTTGGTTTACTTTTTCGGGAGCACTCAGCTTTTCGCTCAGCGGGATTCCAGCTTCATCGAGCACTTCAGTAACCAGGCCCGGATCAACACAGGGTTTCGTTACCGGGATCGTTCGCTGGAGTTCGTCACTTCTTCGGGGGAGGAACTAAAATTAGAGAACGAGGTGCTGGCCTTCAGGATCGGCGGACGGTACAAGTTTGCCAGTTACACGTTCTCGATTCCTGTTGCCGACCTGTCGGCAGGCGCGAACGAGGAAAAAGGCAAAAACCTCGGTCTGGGGCTGACGCTCTTTCTGCGACAGCACCTGCTTTCCGGCAGCTTCAGAAGCACGAAGGGCTTCAGTTCGATTGCTCCGGACGGAGAGCGAACCTTCAGAGAAGACGTCGATCTCTTTTCGGCTACGCTGTATGGCTTTCACGTTTTCAACCACAAACGCTTCAGCCTGCGCTCAAGCTTCAAGCAAAGAGACCGCCAACTAAAGAGTTACGGCTCATTTCTTGGCGGAGCGCTCTTCGATCGCCGGCTACTGACTTCGGACGGATTGTTGGTCCCGCTTGAAAACGGCGAAGAGGAATGGCTTACGCGTCTTGCCCAAACCAAGATTGGGCTTGGGGTGGGCTACGCCCACACTTTCATCCTCGGCAAGCGGGTGTTCATAACGCCCTTTGCGATCGTCGGGCCGGAATTTCGCTTCATCAATACCGATAACGTAAGCGGCAAACGAAAAACGGATAACCTGAGGATAAGTCCACGTTTGCGGGGCTATCTGGCTATCGGCTGGAACGGAGACAAAACTGCGGTCTCACTCAATACTCTTTACTTCCCCGGGCTGGATATCACCGAGAACCTGGATACCCGCTTCGACAACTTCACCGTCGAGCTAAGGGTGACCTGCCGGCTGCAACACTCCGCTGCTCACAAAAAAAAGAACTAATGCCGTTTCTAGTCATTGCCTTTGGAGTGCTGCTTATAGCTGCGGGAGTGTACCACTTCGTAAACCCTGCTTTTTACAACCCGATGATGCCCAGGTGGTTTCCGCGGGAGTTGGCCAACGTCGCTGGCGGCATCGCGGAGGTAATCATCGGTATTGCACTGCTGGTTCCTTCCTGGAAAACCTACGGGCTCTACGCAGCCTGCGCGCTGATGGTCGTCTTTTTGCCACTCCACATCTGGGACCTCCTGAAGCCCAGGCCAGCGATCGGGCCGCATTGGGTGGCAACTATTCGCTTGCTGCTGCAGTTCTTACTGATCTGGTGGCTTTGGTGGGAGGCTTCGGCGAAGTAACGTTAAGATACCGTGAAAATCGCCATATATTGCCCCTCTGTGATGTTAGCTGAGCATACTATTATGCATTCTCCGTTAGTTTTACATCAACACACCAGAAACTGAAAATTAAGTATTATGGAAATCCAAGTTCAATCTGAAGCCGAACAGAACGGCGACCGCAACGGAAAGGTAGCCGCAGGCATCGGTTTTATCTTATTCGTGATCGTACTGCTGATCCCCATTTTCTTTAAGCTCAACCCACCTCCGGGCCAGCCAGGTATCGCGGTGTTGCTTGCTTTCGATGATCAGGGATCGGGAGACAATCCCGCCGGGCCATCGTCTCCTTCGGAGCCGGTAACCGAGCCTCAGCCCGTAGAACCGCCGCCGCCCGCGCCGGAGGTCAAACCTGAACCTGTGCCTGAACCTCCTAAACCATCTTCTACGCCTAAGCCGGTAGTGGAGCAGCGTGATGTAATTCAGGAAGAAACGGCTCAGGATATCGCTATTCGTAAGCAGAAGGCTCAGGAAGAAGCCCGTAAGCGCCAGGAAGAGGAAGTTCGCCGCCGTGAGGAGGCCGCAGCTCAGGCGGCCCGCGATCAGGCAGCCAAAGAGCGCCGTGAACAGGAAGCCCGGGAACAGGCTATCCGCGAAGCCAATGCTAAGGCGGAGGCCGAGCGCCAGGCCCGCGAAGCGCGCGCGCAGGCACTGCGAGACCAACTCTCCGGAGGGCTCTCCGGCAGCGGCAGCGGCTCGGGCGATACCGGTAAACCCGGTACCCAGGGACGCCCCGACGGTGTGAACGACGGAAGCGGAATCGTTGCCGGCTCCGGCCGTGTTTCCGGTGGACTTGGTGGTCGTGGGCTGGTTTCCAGCCCTGCCGTGAGGGAAAGCTCCCAAAAGTCGGGTACGGTTATCGTTGAGGTATGTGTAGGAGCGGATGGAAAGGTTACTACCGCCAAGTTTACCCAGTCGGGCAGTACTACCGCTGACCCCACACTGGTGAAGGCAGCCGTCGACAATGCTAAGACCTGGAAGTTCTCTTCCGATGCTACCGCTCCACCTTCGCAGTGCGGAAGAATCACTTATACCTTCAAGGTACAGTAACGATTCTCAACCAATTATTGCAACAACAGCACGCGGGCTTCCTTGCCCGCCAGACCTATCTTTTGCAGTGAAACCGATTCCTTGCCTCTGGTGAGGTCAAGGCCGGTTTTGTAGCCGCCAACCATCTCTTGGTAAGGGGAGAGATCGTCGAGCGAAACAGCTTCGTTGTTCCCGTTAAAAACCACCATCACCGTTTCGTCTCCCTGGTGGCGGAAGTACACGTATACTCCGTCTCTGGGCACGAACTGGGTGAGCTTTCCGGTGGAAAGCGCTTTGCTGGCACGACGGTAAGTTGCCAGCGACGAAACGAATTCATGCAGAGCAGCCTGCGTAGCATTACGCCCGTCGGAGGTGAAAAGGTCGGTTTTGTCCCCCGGCCATCCGCCGGGGAAATCGACACGGCCGCCTTCGCCGAATGATCCGCCGGCTCCGGTAAGGCCCACCTCCGCGCCGTAGTAGAGCATCGGTATGCCGCGCATTGTCAACAGCAGCGCGAAGGCACTTTTCATCTTGGTTACGTCTTCGCCCAGCGAGGTGAAAACGCGGGCAACGTCGTGGTTATCGAGAAAGATTACGTTTCTGGACGGGTCTTCATACAGGTAATCCTGGGCGAGCGTATAGTACAACCTGTTTACGCCTTCTGCCCAGCCGGGGTCGCGCCCCAGTGCTTCGTGGATTGCGTGGTAGAGCTGGAAATCTGTGACACCCGGCAGGTTGGTGTCGAATGCTTCGTGCAGCTTCCGGCCGCCCGCAAACCAGGCCTGAATTCCTATCCCGTTCATCCAGGTTTCTCCGTAGATACCCAGGTGCGGAATTTCCTGAAGTAACCGACGGTTCCATTCTGCGGCGAAGTCTCCGTCTGCGTAGGCGTAGGTATCGATCCGGTAGGCGTCCTGATTCGACCACAGGGTCCACCAGATGCTGTTCTGAATAAGGTAGTTGGCCACGTGTTTATTCTGCTGGTTGAGGTCCGGCATGTGCTTGTCGAACCAGCCGTCGGTCATCAGCTTGCGGTCGTATTCGCTTGCGTTGGGATCGAGGAGTGTAGGGGCCCGATAAGTTGTTTTGGTATATTCCGGCCACTGGTGAATCCAATCTGTTCCGGGGAGGTCCCGCATGAGGTAGTGCTGGTCACCAACGTGGTTGAAGATTACATCCATAATTACCTTGATGCCTTTTTCGTGGGCTTTAGCGACCAGCTCTTTGTACTTTTCGTTGTCGCCCAGGCGGGGATCGATGCTGTAGTGATCAGTAACGGCGTAACCGTGATAACTGGCGTAGGCCTGGTTGTTTTCCAGGACAGGATTGAGCCAGAGAGCCGTGACTCCGAGCTTATGCAGGTAGTCCAGTTTATTGATGATCCCCTGCAGATCGCCACCGTGCCGGAAGAAAAATTTCTGACGGTTCAGCAAGGTGTCATGCGTGCCGGCAACGACATCATTAGAAGGATCGCCGTTGGCAAACCGGTCGGGCATGACAAGGTAAATCATGTCCTGGGGCCCCAGTTGATCCCGGTCTACCCAGTCCTTACGGGGGTGGGGCAGTAACTCATAAGTTATGGTTTTTGGGGCGCGGCCGCGGGATGCAAGCTCCAGTTTTAAGGAGCATGGTTTTGTGCCGGGACTGATCCGAAGACCTATGAACAGATAGTTCGGGTTGGCCTCTCTGCTTACATACTCTACCGAAACACCTGGTTGCTGTACCGCAACGCTGGTATACGCAGCTATATCTTTTTCGTGAACCATTATTTCGAGCGCGGGCTCCTCCATGTTGGTCCACCAGTTGGGCGGGAATACACCCGTGTTGTCGGGATTTTCAAGTCCGGTTGGCTCACGCAGGAAGTATTCCGACTCCGGCTGACCAAGCGCCCGCTGCTGCATCGGGTCATCGTTGTAAACAGCAGGGTCCTGGGCAAAACAATTCAACGCTCCAATCGCCAGCGCGAGGAGTAAAAGGGTTTTCATACTACTTTTCATGGTGTGAATATAAGGTCTTCTTTCAGACTGTAAACTTCTTTTCGTAACACAGTAACTGTGCGAAGCTACGGGCCATTGTTTGCTCAAAAAACTGCCCTTGCACCTGCGACCGCGCCCACAAATCAGGTCAGTTGAGCAAAAGGAAATGGCTGTGATTGCCTCCGGAAAGTTTGACCAGGCAGGACCGTGAGGTCTTCGTTTTCTTTAGCTGCGGTTTCAACAACAAGGTATATTGTCATCGGGCGCAAGCCAGATTGTCGAGTGGGTGTAAAGCCATAAAAGCCGGCCGGACCGCCATTAAATAAAATGGGCTGGTTGCACAGCAACCAGCCCATTCTGCTTTGGAAATAAGAGTTCCGGTGGGAATCTCTTACATGCCTTTCTCCTTGAAGTAAGACTTCTCAACTGTTCCACCGGCCTGGATGGTCTCGATCCGTGTCTTGAACTCGCCGGAAATTTCGTACTCGCTGTTACGGGCGTACATTTCCTTAAGGGCGATAAGGGTGTTCAAGTCGCTTGGGTCAGCCATTTCTGCTTTCTGGAAGTAAGGAAGCGCTTTGTTGAACTCAGCGTCTACTTTTTCTTTCAGTTCTGCGTACTTTTTCTGGCCTTCTTTGCTGAAGTCGCTGTCGAGCTCAACGAGCTGCTGAGACATGCTTGCACCGCGGTTGTAGATCATAGCACCGAGGCTGTAGATCAGGCGGGCAGCTTCGGGGTCTTTGGTAAGACCTTCTTCGTACTTGCTCTGAGCCTTCATGAAGTACTCATCGGCAGCTTCAGTGTTGCCTTCCTCTTTGTTGCTGTTGTAGAGCTGCTCGTACACCTGGCCGAGGGTAGCGTAGAGGCTGATGTTGTCAGGTTCTCTTGCAATCGCTTCGTCAAGTTTAGCAGTGAGCACGTCCAGTTGCTTTTCAGCGAGGTAGTAGTTGATCTCAGTAAAGAGGAGCGAGCTTTCGTCAGGGAAAGCAGCACGGCCTTCCTGAAGAACCTTGAAGGCGTTCTCTTTGTCACCCTTGGCGTCGTAGACCTTGTAGAGGCCATCGTAAACAGAAGCGTCGTCGTACTTGGCTTCGTAGAGGCTTACGAACAGTGGCTCGGCAGTCTCGAAGTCTTCCATCAGGATGGCAGAAAGGCCACCGTAGTACTTCTCATCCATCACTTTAGTGTCGTCAAGGCTGGATTCTCCTCCGTTTGCACCGAGGAATTCGTGAACCATCACGCTGGTCTGGAAAGCGTCCAGAGATGCTTTGTAGTCCTGGTCTTTGATGGCGTAGATGCCTTCGTTGGAAAGGTTAGCCTGAAGTGCAGCGAGTCCTTTGAGGGCTGCCTTTTTATCTTTCTTACCTTTCTTCGGGTCAGCGTTTTTAAACGCCATCATGTAAGCTTCGGCTGCTTTTACAGCGGGGCTTTCAACAAGGTTGGTTACTTCTCCGAGACCGGTAGAGCGGGCCAGTACGTAAGAGTTAACCGCGCCGGAGTAGATGTCACCGGCTTCAACCAATGCCTTGGAGTTGGACTTCATAGAGCCGTCTGCCATTACTTTGTTGATCATGTCAACAGCTTCGGTGAGCTTAGTGGCATCCTGGTTGAGAGTATAAGAATCGAACGCTTTTTTAGCGCTTTTGAGTGCCTCCTCTGCAGTTTGAGCCATTACTGATGTAACGGACAAAAAGAGAACGAGCATGCTGAAGAATAATTTACGCATGGTTGGTTGTTTGTTGGTTTTTCGTAATTGTTGACGCCCTGTATGACGTTTCCTATCCCAAAGGGAACAACATGAAAACGTTAAGCGCGGGCGCAAATGTCGTTAATGGAAGCTTAAAAAAGAAAGATTCCGGAGAGGCAGTGCAAATTGAGCCTCCTCTACTTAAAATGCCCGCCCCACCATTTTGTTCGGCTGGGCGGGCATTACGTTGTGTCGGCAGCGGGTCACCGCTGCTGAAGAGAGCCTGGTCTATTCTTCCTCGTCGTCTTCCCCTGCAGGAACCACGGCGACGTCAGCAATAGAGTCTCCTTTTTCGAGGCGGATGAGCTTAACACCCTGAGTAGAACGGCCCATTACCCGCAGGTCAGCCATTTTGGTCCGGATGAGAATACCCGAGCGGTTGGTGATCATCAGGTCATTGTCTTCTGTGACTCCCTTGATGGTTACCAGCTCACCGGTTTTATCGGTGATGTTCATGGTTTTTACACCTTTACCACCCCGGTTTGTAACGCGGTATTCTTTCCAGTCGGTTCGCTTACCCATTCCCTGGGAGCTCACCACGAGGATGGTCTTGTCCGCATCCTGTTCGTGATCCAGCGTGACCATGCCTACGACTTCGTCGTCGGGGCCGTCGAGCGAGATACCCCGTACACCTGCCGCATTGCGGCCCATGTTCCGGACTTTAGCTTCCTCGAAGTGGATCGCCTGGCCTTTCTTGGTTGCCAGGAAGACCGCACTGCTGCCGTTGGTAAGCTTAACTTCCAGCAACTGATCACCTTCGTTGATGGTGATGGCGTTGATTCCATTGGTCCGCGGACGGCTGTACGCCTCCAGGCTGGTTTTCTTGACCTGGCCACGTTTGGTGGCAAAAATGATGGAATGAGAGTTCAGGAACTCCTCGTCCGTGAGGTCTGCAACGCTGATGTAAGCCTTCACGTTGTCGTCTTTCGGCATCGCGAGGATGTTCTGGATGACGCGACCTGCAGATTGTTTGCCGGCTTCGGGGATCTCGTAGATGCGCAACCAGAAGCAACGTCCCTGCTCGGTGAAGAGCATCAGGTAGTTGTGGTTACTGGCGATAAACATGTGCTCAAGGAAATCCTTGTCCCGTGTTTTGGAGCCGCGGCTGCCGCGGCCACCTCTGCTTTGCGAGCGGTATTCGGCAACGGGCGTACGCTTGATGTAACCGAGTTTAGAGATGGTGACCACAACGTCCTCATCGGGGATCATATCGGTGATCGAAATCTCCGAAGTGTCGAAGCTGATTTCCGAACGGCGCTCGTCTCCGAAGCGGGTTTTTACTTCCGTTAGTTCTTCTTTTACGATGGTGCGTTGGCGTGCTTCGCTGGCCAGGATGTCCTTAAGGTCATCAATGATGCCTTTGATCTCAGCGTATTCTTCGCGGATCTTATCGATTTCAAGACCGGTCAGTTTCTGGAGGCGCATATCGAGGATGGCCTTAGCTTGCCACTCCGAGAGTACATTGTCTCCTTCAACGATGAATTCTCCGGTTTGAACTTCTTCGACGAGATCACGGAACTTGGCCCAGAAGGCTTTTTTGTCGTCGATGAAATCGCCTTTCATCAGTCCCTGCTTCGCTTCTTCCGGGTTGGCGCTGGCGCGGATCAGGGCGATCACTTCGTCCAGATAATCCAGTGCGATCAGCAGACCGATCAGGATGTGGGCCCGGGCAAGGGCTTTGTTGAGCTCGAACTGGGTCCGGCGTTGGATGACTTCGATGCGGAAGAGGATGAACTCTTCCATCTGCTCTTTGAGGTTCAGTGTCATCGGGCGACCGTTGACGAGGCAGACGTTGTTGACACCGTAGCTGCTCTGGAGCGGCGTGTACTTAAAGAGGTAGCTGAGAACGATAGAGGCCATCGCGTCGCGCTTCACTTCTACCTCAACCCGCAGTCCGTCACGGTCCGAAAGATCGGCTACGTTACGGATTCCTTCTACTTTGCCTTCGTTCGCCAGTTCGGCAATTTTCTGGACGAGGACAGATTTGTTTACCTGATAAGGGATCTCGGTAATCACGATCGTCTCGCGGTCATCGGAATCAACAACGATCTCGGTACGTGCGCGCAGTACTACGCGGCCACGGCCGGTACGGAAAGCTTCTTTTACTCCTTCGATACCGTAGATGATACCACCGGTTGGAAAGTCGGGGGCTTTAACGAACTCCATGAGTTCGTCGATGGTGATTTCCGGATTGTCAACAGTCGCAATGATTCCATCGACCACCTCATTGAGGTTGTGGGGCATCATGTTGGTTGCCATACCTACAGCGATACCAGAGGCACCGTTCACGAGGAGGTTCGGTATTTTTGTAGGTAGAACAGTAGGTTCCTTCAGCGTGTCGTCGAAGTTGAGCTGATGGTCTACGGTGTCTTTATCGAGATCACCAAGGATGCTTTCGCTGATGCGACGCATCCGGGCCTCGGTATATCGCATTGCAGCGGGAGAGTCGCCATCCATGGAGCCGAAGTTACCCTGCCCGTCTACAAGAGGGTAGCGGAGGCTCCAGTCCTGGGCCATCCGCACCATGGTGTCGTAAACAGAAGTGTCTCCGTGAGGGTGGTATTTACCAAGCACCTCACCAACAATACGGGCCGATTTTTTGTGGCTGTTGCGGAAGCTCAGTCCGAGCTGTTCCATACCGAAAAGTACGCGGCGGTGCACTGGTTTCAGTCCGTCGCGTACATCGGGCAGAGCCCGGCTCACGATCACCGACATCGAATAGTCGATGTAAGCCGATTTCATCTGGTCTTCAATGTTGACCGGGATGATTCGCTGTTTATCTGGCATATTTTTTTATCTGGTATCTAAATCTTTTGCAGTATTTTGGCGCGGCCGCTGGTACAGGGATCGTTGAAAGCCAGGGTAGAAAGAGCCAGCGTTAAACTGGCGGAGACTACCATGCTCTTCAACCTTTTTTGCACCTGCGTCAGCGCCCGTAAAACACGCTCTGCAAGTCCGTTCAGGACTGTTCGCGAAGGTACAAATTTTCCCGCCGTTTACCTATTTTTACGGCCCTAAAACCCCTCCGGAAACCTGGATTTTATCAACCCTCACCCTGTTAACAAACTCAACGCAACCATGAAGCGCATTTTACCTCTTTTCTGTCTTCTTTTTTTCATGTTTTCCTGTGGTCAGGACCCTGCTATGGACCCACTGGTAGCTGCCCGCCAAAAGCTGGAACTGGCGACATCGGTCTCCTTTGAGATGAGCCAGGTATGGAATAATACCTACCTGAACGACACGCTTGTGGACCCCATCCGCAAGGGCATTTTTCTACGCACTGATCAGGCAGATTTTCCCTACGATTTTATCTATGAGGGCGAGAATGTTACAAGTGTCAATCTCAACGGACAACTGAGAAAAGTCGAGTTGCAAAAGGGCCGAATCATCACCTTTTCTCCTGAAGAGGCCATCGAGGACTTAGCTTATGAAGGTAACTATTACAGCATGCTGACGCCTATGATGCTGGTGAAAGACACAGCCTGGTCACGTGCCGGAGCCGAGGAGAATATCGTGTACTATGATAAAGTAATGACAGACACCGTAGATGAGTACGGGCACCATTATTTTTTTGCCCGCCTGCACATCGATTCGCTTTCTTCTCAAGTCGTAATGCGTGAGCAGATGTCCACCCGTGATGGGAAACCGGTACAGCACATTCAACGTATTTTCTCGAACTTCGCATACAACGAGGTTGATGACCTTACCTATGCCTATCCGGAAGGCTTCCAAACCATCGCTTATGCCGACCTGGAACAACAAAGAGAAAATGAATTGATAAAGGTGGGCGATCACCTACCTGAGTTTGACCTCACAGATGTGGATGGCAATACCTACTCCGAAAAGACACTTGAGGGGAAAAAGGCGGTTTTCGTCTTCTCCTTCATCGGCTGTGGTGGCTGTGAGTTGGCGCGCAAGGATTTGGCGAAATCCGGTTTTCAATTTTCAGACGACTATGTTGCCCTGTACGTGAACCCAATGAATACCGCTGAACAGATTGCCAACTACCACCTGAACAAACCCTGGCCCTTCAAATTAGCCGCCACCGATTATGATTTTTCCGCAAAGTTCGGCGTTTACAGCTATCCGACCTTTATAACTGTGGACGAGTCCGGCATCGTAGAGGAGGTAATAGAAGGGTACGAAGAGGAGGAATTCTTAGAATTCCTCGCTGGCAAGGGAAGTGTCCGCTAAAACAATCTATGTCCGAAAAGCAGCAAATCGGATTTCCGGGGATGAAAGAATGGAACTCATCAGTCGTTAATTTCAGGCTCTTTGGCGTGCTTCTCCGCAGGAGGGGAAGAATTAGTCGATAAGCTTTCACTTTTTTCTGAAACCTTCTGTGGTGCCGCTGGTTCCTTAGGGTATGACGCACGATCACGATACCGTAAAGCCATACGGCCACGCCAGTTCCAAGAAAGCCGAAGTAGGCGAAATGTTTGACAGCATTGCCCCAACTTATGATCTCCTGAACCGCGGCACCTCCCTCGGGGTGGATACGCTCTGGCGGGCAAAGATGATTCGCCAGCTTGATGCTTCGGTACACAAGAAAATACTTGACGTTGCTACCGGGACGGCAGACGTGGCCATCCAAACCGTTAAGCGGGCCAACGTAGACCACGTGACGGGCCTCGACCTTAGCGAGGGGATGCTCAGCTACGGCCGCAAAAAAGTAACTGCTGCCGGCCTGGACGAACGCATCACCCTGGTACAGGGCGACAGTGAGAACCTGCCCTATGCTGACGATTCATTTGATGCCGTAACGGTTTCCTTCGGCGTGCGCAACTTCGAAAACCTCGAAAAAGGCTTGTCAGAAATGCGCCGCGTCCTCCGGCCGGGAGGGAAATTAGTGATTCTGGAGTTCAGTCGGATTACCTTTGCGCCGATTCGTTGGGGGTTTAATTTCTACTTCGGTAAAATTATGCCGCTGATTGGTCGTTTACAGTCCAAAGATCCCAGAGCTTATGCCTACCTGTTCGAGAGCGTACAGGCCTTTCCCAGCGGTAAGACCTTCACGAGCATTCTCGATGAAGTAGGCTACAAACAAACTGAATGCAAAGCGTTAACTTTCGGAATAGCCTCCATCTACACCGCCGTGAAGTAAAAAATCGTAGGCCGGAATTCACTTACCCTGGTAAGATTAGTAAGAGATTGTCCTTCACCGCAAGGGTGCTGGGGCTCTTTCTTTGTCTTTCTCTCTTACCTGCGGTAGCCTCGGCCCAGTTCACCGGCGGCAACAACTATAATTTTTACGACTTCCAGAACAAGCCATTCTATTTCGGCCTGACGCTTGGTTTCAACTCCAGCCGGTACACGCCTTACCGAAGCGAGGAGTTCATCTACTCAGATTCCATCATCGGGGTGAAGAGCCTCAATGGACCGGGCTTCAACCTCAACATGATCGCGAACCTGAAAATCGGTCAGTACTTCGATTTTCGGTTTACCCCCGGGTTCAGTTTCGCCGAGCGAAAGTTGAACTATACCCAGAACGCAAACACCATCCGCGAAATCGAAAAGTCTGTTCAGTCGGTATTCGTCGAGATGCCTTTCCTGTTCCGGTACAAATCTGCACCCTACAGGGATAAGCGCTTGTTCCTCATTGGGGGGGTGAAGTACAGTTTTGATGTTGCCAGCGAAAGCCGCGCCAAACAGGCGGACGGGAATCTGCTGAGGATCAGTCCGCATGATTTTCATATAGAATACGGAGCCGGAATTCAGTTCTTCTTCGACTACTTCATTTTCTCTCCGGAATTCAAGGTCAGCCAGGGCATAGGTAATACATTGCTATTCAACCCGAACCTGCCGGAAAGTACCGCACTGGAGAAAGTACTTAGCCGGACGTTCACCATCAGTTTCCATATTGAAGGGTAGGGCGTAAGGTCAGGAAGTTTTACTTTCCTTGGCAGCTTCGCGCTGTTTGCCCTAAACCACTTCGTTTCAGGTATAAGCGACAATTTGGTTGGTGCGCTCCTGAGTTATTGTTTTCTCAATGCTCCGGAGCATTTTCGGGAACAGGTCCCTATTCTACAGCATAAAAATCATCCTCTGTCATTTCATGACCAATGAAATCATGATCGTTCAATACATACTGCCGCATTCCGCGGCGGACGATTTCGAGGGTTGCGGCGTAGACAAGATGTCCGACAAACTCGTTTACTGCGTACTCGCGTTTTGTCTGGGTTGGCCAGGGTTCCAGGTCTAATAGTGGGACTACCGAGCCATGCGTACCTCCGTAGAACGCAAGGCCAAAAGGAAGTCCAAGGCCTGAGGTTACAACCGGAGCTACTTCTGCTGCCGCACCGTAAATGATGCCGGTGCCAACACCAAACGATCCGTGAATAGCTAGTGATGTACTTTCTGCATCTTTACCTGAGAAGTCTTTACCACTGATTCGCTCAGCGAGTTTGACCGGCGGAGTTGAGGTTTCTTCGTCGCGTACGGGGAAATATTCTTCCCATACTGTTTTTGCGATGGTAGCTGCCACGCCGGCTGCGAAGCCGCAGAGTGCACCTTTCAGGAAGTTGCTGGATTTCATGAATCAGATTTTTCCTGATAAACCGTAATGGTGGGCTCAGTTGTTCGAAACTGAGCCCATCCCGTCATTTTACAACGCCTTAATGATAGGCACGAAGTTCTCAGCGCTGAGGCTGGCGCCACCAACGAGACCGCCGTCGACGTCCGGCATGCTGAAGAGCTCCTCCGCGTTAGCGGGTTTAACGGAACCGCCGTAAAGAATGGTGGTACCATCGGCGACCGACTGGCCGAATTGGTTGGCAATCTGAGTGCGGATGAATTGGTGCATATCCTGCGCCTGTTGGGGGCTTGCGGTAACACCGGTCCCGATGGCCCATACGGGTTCGTAAGCGATAACGACCTGCTCCATCTGCTCCGGTGCGAGGCTGAAAAGTGCCTGCTCGATCTGCTTGCCAACGATCATCTCGTGGCTCCCGGCCTCCCGGATGTCGAGCTTCTCACCACAGCAGTAAATGGGAAGTATACCTGCTGCAAGGGCCTTATTGATTTTAGTATTGATCAGGTGATCGTCTTCACCGAAGTAATCACGGCGTTCTGAGTGGCCAAGAATCACATAGTCTATACCGGCATCAGCGAGCATTGCTGCGCTGAGTTCACCGGTGTAAGCACCTTTATCTTCGTGGTGCATATTCTGAGCCGCTACGTAGTAACCTTCGTGCTTTGCTGTAATTTCCTTGATCTGCATCAGCTGGATAGCGGGTACACCGAATACTACCTTAGTTGCCGGGGGGCCGGCAGCAGTAATTATTCCTTCGGCCAGTGCCTGGCCTTCGGAGGGGGTAGTATTCATTTTCCAATTGCCAGCGGCCATTGTACGGGAGTGGGTAGACATAAATTTGTGGGTTTAAATAATCCGGGGGGATTTGTTTTGGGGTCTGTTGAAAACCAGAGAACTGATAAGTAAAGAATTAGTTCCTTTTTCTCTGGTATCAATCCTGCTGAATTATGAAAGTCTACTTTCTCTTGGCTTCGTTACGCTCAATCTTGTGCCCGGGCCGGCTCCACTTGATGCGGGTTTTCTCTCCGGGAGCGCCCGGGTCGGCTTTCACTTCGGGTTTGCAGCCTTTGGCGTATGCAGTTGCAGGTTTCAGCCCCAGAGAGTCGAACATTTCGAGGTCTTCGAAGGCTTCGGGGTTAGGAGTGGTGAGCAGTTTGTCGCCGGCAAAGATAGAGCCTGCTCCGGCCAGGAAGCAAAGCGCTTGTCCTTCGGGGGTCATGCTGGTGCGGCCCGCACTCAGGCGAACTGTAGTGGTGGGCATCATGATGCGGGTGACGGCGATCATGCGGACCATCTCGAAAATGTCGACTGGTTTTTGCTCTTCCAGCGGTGTCCCCTCCACTGCAACGAGGGCGTTGATCGGGACAGATTCCGGTTGTGGCGAGAGGCTGGCGAGGGTCATGAGCATCTTCAGGCGATCGTCGATACTTTCTCCCATGCCGATGATGCCCCCGGAGCAAACCGTGAGGCCGGCCTTCCGCGCGTTGCCGATCGTTTCGATGCGGTCTTCGTAGCCACGGGTGGAAATCACTTCCTTGTAGTATTCTTCGGAACTGTCCAGGTTATGGTTGTAGGCGTAAAGACCGGCAGCGGCCAGGCGTTCGGCTTGATTGGGGGTCAGCATACCCAGGGTGGCACAGACTTCCATGTCGAGGCCGTTGACCGTACGTACAAGGTCGAGCACCTGTTCAAATTCGGCGTCGTCTTTCACATTGCGCCATGCAGCGCCCATACAAAGACGGCTGGAGCCAAGGCCTTTGGCACGGGTGGCGGCGGTTTTTACTTGCTCTACAGTCATGAGGGCATTTTCCTCGATGTCAGTATGGTAACGTGCAGCCTGGGGGCAGTAGCCACAGTCTTCGGGGCATCCACCGGTTTTGATGCTCAGCAGGCTGGCCATCTGTACTTCATTAGGGTCGTGGTGCTGGCGGTGTACGCCTGCGGCACGGAAGACGAGGTCCATCAATGGGCTGGCGTGCAGCTCACGGAGAGCGTCGAGGGTCCAGCGTTGGGTGATTGGTTCAGATTTTGCGGTCATATGGCTTGGATTGCGAGGGGCAAATATAGGTAAACCCGCAAGTAGTCAGGCAGTCTAATGATGGGGTGTTAAAACGGAAAAGGCAGCTGCGTAATTTTTCGACTATTTACCGGCCCGACTTTCAGGGGCGGGGACGCAGGTGCAAAGAGGGTTTTGGGGTGGCTCCTCCGGCCTTAAAAGGTAGGGAGACGGAGATGTTATTCGTCTATGAACGCAAGTATTCGTTAAGAGCGTGTCTAAAAATTCGAGTCAAGATTTCTCTGTATTGACGATAGAACCATCTGAATGTTGGCCATCAAAATGAATGAAGCCGAATTTTCTATCGTTCGTTCCAGGTCCTTGGTGATTCTGCGATAGAAATTCATCCAGGCGAAGCTTCTTTCGACTACCCACCGCTTGGCTTCTACTACAAACCCCTTCGAGCCTTCCGGTCTTGATGGGCACTCAAAGACA
>NZ_VOXD01000010.1 GCF_008014675.1 Neolewinella aurantiaca
AGGTGTCATTTGTGCGAGACGTTTCTCGCTTGCGGGTCGCAAAGATACGCTCCCAATCACCACCCTTGCAAGTGTTTCTCAACTTTGATTCAATCTTTTTTCAACTTTGATGAAAAGTTGCGCTAAGTAGTCAATCATCCGAACATTCAGGAGGTAAAAGCGGTCATGTGCCAAACGTAAAAACCGATGGTTTCAGGAGCTGCTTCCATACTGAGGTTTTAAGCGGGCTTTCAACCGGTCTTTGCACCTGCGGCCCCGCCCAAAACAGCCACTATATATACCGTTGTATAGCTTCTGTCACGAATCTGCGGCCGAATAAACCTATATCGGTGGTCCACATAAAGCGGAATTCTTCAGAGAGGGTAGTTTCTCCGTTAAGAAAAGCCAATACCCGCTCCGGCGGATTGGTTGCAAATAAGTCGACAAACAATTCATCGGCCGGTAAATCTCCGTTCTGAAGGATGCGTAACAGGGTCGCATCATAAAGGATGTGCTTCGTAGGCCAGGGTGCGATCTGGGGTAAATCCGGAAATGCGTTTGCCATTTCAGTGAGTTGCCGCTGCAACGCGAAGAAAGTGTAGCCTGTGGAAGGGCGCGTAGCACCTCCACGCATACCTATATATATAAGGTTACCATCGCGGGCGGGGAACGGATAAGTCGTCATTGGGATGTTACCTCCTTCGGTATGGGTGACCTGGTAGTCTGCCTTCGTCCAGTAGTCATATATATAGGTCTTGAGCAGCGCATCGTATTCTTCCACTTTCAGGTGGTTGTTGCTGAAGATGGCGATTTCCACAAGAGCGCGCCGCTTGCTGAAGGGCATCACGTAGAAGAAGCGGGCCTCTCCGTGCTGTGGGGTACGAAAATCCATGAGACTCGCACGTTCAGGATCAAAGGTATCTTCTGTAGTTTCCACAAACCAGCCACGGAAATGCTGATCGAGGTAAGGTTCCTTTATCTGGCGGGGCCGCAGGTGCAGGGGAAGGGATGAGAAAGCAAGGTTTGCCGAATAAGATGCTCCTCCGGCTTCGAAGTGAACTTCCTCCCCTACCCTACGGACGTCTTCCGCCGGCGCATTGATCCGGACCAAACCTTCGATTGCGTCGATGACTTCGTTAACATGGTCGTAAAACTCGACACTACGGATGAGCTTGTATATATAAGGACTGATGTCACAGTCCAGATTCCTTGTCTGGTCGTGCACCGTAACCATGGGCCAGCGGTGATAAACGAGGTCTTCGAACGGACCGGGCTCTGCTTCCCAAAAGGACCAACTGCGGTCGTGGGCTGTTTTGCGTCCTTCCGGATCGACCAGTACGATGGACTTTCCCGCCAGTTTACCCGCTTTTTGGAGGTGGTAGAGAATGCTGAGACCGGCCAGGCCGCCGCCGAGTACCGCGATGTCGAATTTGTTTGTCATTATTTGTTTGCTACCAGGATTGGACGCTCGAAGGTTTAACTTCACTCCGCCGGTGGCTCCATTACGTTGAACACTTTGAGGTCCTTTAAAACCTTACAGCATGAAGTTAAGCACCACAAAGAAGAACAACTGCGCCAGGAAATATACCAACAAAACCGGACTACGAAAACGAATCCGGAAGAGATACAACGGCAATGAAATCAGGAAGGCGATCGCTGCCCAGGCCAGGTAGTTCTGTAGAGGAATTTCCCCGCGGCCCCACTGCCAGTAGTCGAGAGCGATGGCAACCGGTTCGATGGTTACGTCGTAGAGAGCGGTCAGGATGGCGGCCAGTAGTGGGTAGTAGGTAGTGGGTAGTGAGTAGTTCGTTAGAGGTGCGGCAGGATCGGAGATTCGCGATTCTTGATTCGCGATTCTTGATTCGCGATTGGTGGGCGAGGCTGGAGGGAAAAAGCGCTCAAGCAGTCTGATCGCGACTTCGTTGCAGGCAAGGGTAAGCACACACCAGTTCAGCGCGATCACGAAGGGAACGCCCAGCCACTGGAACCACATCGTTGGGCCGTATTTATACTCACCGAAGATGGCCCCGGTGGCGACACCGAGCGCTTCCATTACGAAAGTGAAGGCGTAGGCTACGGCTAACCACAGAAAAAGACGTTTGTCTTCATTGCTCCGGTAAATGGCGTAAAGCACCAGGCCGTTGAGCACGAAGAGGAGACCGTCGGTCGTCAGTTTAGTAACGGGCAGGACGGCGGGCAGGCAATGGGCCAGGGTTCCGCTGGTGAAAGCGAAGATCAGGAAATAGGATAAGTAGCGGTTGAAAATGTCCTGCTTCGTTTGGTTGACCTCCTCGATGGCTCGTTTGAATTTGATTTGTGGAGGTTAGGACAAAATTTCGGCGGAGTGGTTCAGTTTACTGCGGGTTCTTCTCTGCGTACATCGCAAGAAACTCCTCATTGTCCTCCGCTTCCTGTAGTTGGTCGTAGCACTCTTCGGCGAGTTCAGGTTGGCCCGTCTTACGGTATGCCATCCCTTTTATGTAGCAGGCGTGGGCATTATTTCTCGCGTCGAGCCCGTCTTCCAAGCCAGCAATGAGTTTGAGGGCTTTCTTGGCGCGGCCGCTTAGCAGGAGGTTTTCCGCTTCCATCAGGTCTAATCGCTCCACCAGACTTTCGGGGTTGCTTTTGTTCTTAGCGAGCATTTTTCGGGCGTCCTTCAACCCGTCGTTACTTGTGTTGGCGAGTCTCGCGGCAATCGCACCACTGGCAGCCCGGGCAGCAACCTGATAGTGCCGGGCCCGCAGAAAATGGGAATTGAAGGCATCGGGCTGTTCCGTTGCTACGAAATCAGCAGCGTAGGGGCCTTCCATGCCGGGAGGGAATTGGTTGAGTAATTCGACAATCGCTTCTTCGGTCATGTACCCCACCTTGCGGAAATATTCCTTACCATTAGCATCCTGAATAATGAGCGCGGGGATGGCTTTGATGCCGTACTTGGCAAGTTCGGTATTTGTATTGGTTGCATCCACGCGCCTGTTAACAAAGCGGCTCTGAAGTGCCTGAACGGTGTCTTGAGACCAGACCCGCTCATCCATTGTTTTGCAGGGGCCACACCAGGTGGCGTAAAAGTCGATGATAACGAAGGTGCCTTTTGCTGCGGCTAGGTTGGCGGCGGCTTCTTCGCTTAGGCGGGTGAAGGTGGTTTGGGCGGGGAGGGTGGTAGAGATGCAGAGAATCAACAATTGCGTAAATAGTCGCATATTTCGATAGGATTTTAAATTATTATGTATAACTAAAGCTCAAATTAGTACCCTGGTGCTTTCCCACTTCTTTTCATGCCGAACACAGGCCATAGTTTAGCCTTCTTTTTCTTTGCCTCTAACAAAATGTACTCTTCAAATTCGATTGAATAGGGAATTTTCCCTCTAGGTCTAAGTCCCATTTGTATTAAAATAGGAATAATGTGAAACTGTTTACATCTAAAGTCGTCACTTAACTTATATCCTTTTAAATTTTCAAATATTTTATTTACTGCTATCAAATCGTTGTTAACGTACTTAAAGCCAACAACATCAGTTGTCATGATACGCCCTGAAATTGTATCGATACAAAGAATTGCACAAAACTCACCCTTACCCTGCCATTTAAAGTCATTAGAACCGTCTGCAACTAATTCCACGAACTGATAACTGACTGAATCGGTGTAAAAGTCCCCACTTATGTCATCAAGAGCATTTTGTGCACAAATGTGACTAATGGCAGTCACAAAGATGCAAAACATCACTGTTGCTTGCCTATTAAAGTAGTGCGTAAATTTTGTTATAGTTGAAGTATTCATACTAACAATGATTAATCACAAAAAACAAAAAAGTAACTAGCAGTATCATCACTTTCTGGCCTACACCTTGATGATCTTAAAATTGTGACCACTTCATTTTCAGTGGTTCCATAATGGGTCAGGAGTTCATCCCAATAATCTGTCTCATTCAGTCCTTCTAGTGCCAGAGCAATTGCATGAGAAAAAGGAAGATCATGATTGAAAGTCATTAACAAATTAGCAATTTGATCAACATAACTGGTCCCCATAACTACATGGTCGTCAGTGTAATCATCACCAGTAGACGTAAAACCATAAATTGTTCGTATTGAATCTTGGCCTAAATAGTGTCTTTGGTATTCAATATACCCATGGAGAAACTCATGAACAATAGTTGATAATATCAAGTCTTGAGAGCAACCCGAAAAATCAGAACTGTTAGATAAAGTTATATCTGATCTAAAATATTCATCACCTGGGCCAAACGCTGTTGATTCCGTGGTGCCAGGAACCCCTATTCCAGTATTCCCAACATCAACGACCGCATTAACTGTCGTTGTGGTTCCAAATAAATTAACGAGTAAGGAAGAAAGCGTATGGCTAAGGTTAGTGAAGGAATTTAACGTCTCAAGCGCGCAAGGATAGTGTTCTAGAGAGTCTCCAATGCGTATACTATCAAATCTTGGGAGAATGATCAAAATATCCTCCTCCTCCTCACAATCCACCCCATCTTCAAGGCAGCGGTTATCACTGGAATTCGGATTATTATTAACCACGTTAACCCCACCACCAGTCCCTCCTCCTCCGCCGGGTGTTGGCCCGGAAGGCCCTCCCGGCCCAGGAGTCCCCCCAGTACATCCGGCAACAACTGTTACAATTGTTTCTACTCCCCCAGAGGTGCATTCCGTATACAGCACCACTGCCTCCCCACCTATTTGCCCTGTAACATCTTGGCAATTCAAAATCAGGTAATGGGTGGTGATTTTACAATCCTTGTTATAGAATTGACTTCGGGTTTCTATATCCAGTAACGATAATAAGTCATCGTACGTGTTTCCGAAAAGACTTTGGTCGAGGGCAGAAAACTTGACTACAAGGCTTTCTGAGGTATGATCTCTTAGAATACCATTTCCATTTTTACCCGCAAGGCGCAGAGAGTTGTAAGCCGGGTACCTTTTAACTTTCCCTCTGTAGATGTATTCGACATCTACTACTCCATGATCAAGGTAGTGCGTAAATAAAATTAATGCCTTCACCCGATCATCTTCCACCTTGAAGACTGGCACCAGGTATTGCGCAAAACTACTATTGATAGGAATCATGCGTAGGTGATTCCAGGCAGGAAAACCATCCGTGTCGAAATTCCACTGGTCCTGCGCCGCACTAAACTCTTTATCGAATGCTTTTTGTAATCCTTCAATTGGAACGCCGTTCTTATCAAAAGAACTCCCCTGAAGTAGAAATGGATTTGTATCGGACACGCAATCATTGTAGATGCAATTAACATCTTGCTTGTAGTCCAACGACAGGGCATCGTCGATTAAAGACTCCTCGTTACATGCCGTTAAGAACAACACAATGAGTAGGAAAGTAGGAAAGTAGGAAAGTAGGGTTTCATCAGGTTCATTTGTTTGCTAAAATACCGTTTTCTATCCAGACACCCAAATTTCTGCTTTATACAATGTCCCTGTTTGAACCTTAGCATTCTCACTAAAACCCCACCTCCTCAACCTCCGTCACCGAGTCAGGCAGCCAAACACCACGCCCTCCCTGGCTAAGAAACCCACTACCATAATAACACTCTTTCACGCTGGTGTGTCCATCCTTATACGTAAGGGACAGCCGGGCCGTCTTCGCCGCAGGCTGGTACCAACGCCCTCCGGCAGTGGGTAGCTCGTAGGCCCGGGTTGGCCCCTGGTTCTCGGCGGCAACCAGAACTTGCCCATCTGCCCCGCGTAAGCTGACGAGACTACGCCCGTTGCCGGGCACAAACAGTCCACTTTCCTGCATCGATAGGGAACGGAAAGACTTCGTTGCCGGGTCAAACAACAGCGCAATACCATTAAGTGCGTCGATGCGGCCACCACCGGTTTCGGCACCAAAGTCATTCCCGACGGCGACCAGGTCTTCGTACCCATCGTGGTTCAGATCGACGGTCGTTACGGCGAAGAGGGGGGCCAGCTGAGCGGCGGCGGGCAATTGATGAAAAGCAAAATTTCCGTCGCCCAGGTTTTCAACCCATGCTGAACGGAGGTAATTAGACTTTAAAGAGATCAAGTCTTTGGCTGGGAAATCCGTCAGAAATTGCTCCATCGTTACTTTCCCAAAATCCGCGTGGTACGGGTAGCGACCTTTAACCACAGAGAGTTGCTTTTCGGTATCCTTCCGCTGGAAGTGCGGGAACTCTTCCAGTTTACCGTCCGGACCCAGCGCGCGGTCTCCGAGCAGTAAATCGAAACCTCCGTTACGGTCAAAATCGGCGCCATAGAGGGCTACGTAATCTTCGCCATTCTGGTGGTAGAGGTGGTTGCCTCCGAAGTTGCTCGCCACGTAATCAATGTCTCCGTCCTGATCGAAATCTGCTCCCGTCAGTCCGTTCCACCAGCCATTATGCTCCTCAAAAACAGCAGGTGTTGCGTCAGCATAGGAACCTTCGGTGTTACGGAAAAGCCGGAGGGGCATTCCCTGACCTGCCACCAACAGGTCTACCCAACCGTCGTTGTCGTAATCGGTGAACAGAGCATCGGTCACAAGGCCGAGCTTTTGGAAAAGTCCGGAATCGGCAGCGGTGAACTTCCCGCTGCCATCGTTGAGCAGCAGGTAACTGTCCGCTGGCTCCGGGTAGCGGGCGGGGATTAGTCGGCCGCCAATAAAGAGGTCCAGATCTCCATCATGGTCAACGTCCGCAGCGCGGACGCAGGAGGATGAATTTTTAACGGCGGGTAAGGCAGATGCTGCGTGGCTGAATTTGCCCGTACCATCGTTGATGAGCAAGCGGTCGAGGTAATCATCGTTGGTCAGGCTGAGTTCGCTGCCTCCGGAGGCGAGGTAAAGATCGGCATCGCCGTCTCCGTCGGCGTCAAAAAACAGGCTACCGAGTTCTTCGGGACCTTTGGACAGTTGGATGGCCATTGGGTCGGCCACAAAACTCCCGTCGGCTTGCTGAATGAGCAGTTCTCCGGAGTAAAAATGAGAACCGCTACGGTAAAGATCATCCCGTCCGTCGCCGTTTACGTCAGCAACGGCCAGACCCGGTCCGTACTCCGATAGCTTATGTGGTAGCAGCGGCTGAACGTTGAAATCGATGAACAGGCTGTCTTTATGGGGGCCAAATGCGGTCACCAGGCCGGGAGCTTCCTGCAGGTAGGGTGAAGTCGTCATGCCTGCGACCTCTGCGTTTCGGGGCCGGTCACCGGCGGGGCCGTCGATGGTCATTAACTGGTTGACGGAGCCAACCTCGTGGCGAGACTGCTGGCCGTTGGGCCAGGTCACCGTCAGGTTGGCGGCCGTCAGCGTGTCCAACCCGAAGTGCAGATCCTGACTCACACTGGAGAGGTAGCCACGCACGGGGCTCTGGAAAACAGTCGACAGCAAACGCCCTTGTTTGTCGAGGAGATCGACCCGGGCGCCAACGGCGGCGGTATTGCCGTCTTTCTGGCGCAGGCGTACCGTCAGGTAGTTGCCTTTCTTCGCTTCACCATCCATGAGGGTATTGCGGTAGAGGAAGCATTTATCGTTGATGTTATTGACCACATAGTCGAGGTCTCCGTCTCCGTCGAGGTCGGCGTAAGCTGCGCCGTTGCTGTAGGATGGCTCGTTGAGGCCCCACTCTTCGGTGACCTTTTGGAAGGTTGGCACATCGCCACCATCATTGGCGTAAGCGTAGTTGGCTACTTTGACAGAAGGGATTTTGGGCAGCAGCATTTTCCGGCTGGCGATGTTGCCCACGGCAATATTGTAATCCATGAAATCGCCGTCAGTTACATCCTTCGGGAAGCCATTCGAGATCAGCAGGTCGCGGTCTCCGTCGTGGTCGAAGTCGGCGGCCAGGGGCGACCAGCTCCAGTCGGTTGCGGCGATGCCGGCCAGTCCTCCGATTTCGGCGAAGATGGGTTCGGAGCCGTTGCCGGGGCGTTGCCCCCGGGCCAGCTGAAGGACGTTACGGGTATACTGGTACTGGTAGCCGTAGCGATCGTTGTTGAGGTAGGCGTGGTAATTATTGGGCGGCATCATCGACTTCCGGCGGGCGTTGGTTTCGGGGAACATATCGAGGGCGATGACGTCTTCCAGCCCGTCGTTGTTGAGGTCAGATACGTCGTTGCCCATAGCTGAGTAGGCACTGTGCTTGAAGTAATCGTCGGCCCGGTCGGTGAAGGTTCCGTCCTGGTTATTGATCCAGAGGAGGTCGTTGGTGACGTAGTCGTTGGTGACGTAAATATCTGGCCACCCATCGTGGTTGATGTCACAAATATTGAGCCCGAGCCCGTAGCCGTCCATATTGATGCCTGCCGCCAGGGTTACGTTGGTGAAGACGGGGTGCCCTTCGCCCTGGTCGCCGTCGTTGCGGTAGAGGATGTCATTGCGGCGGCCTTTCCCGTCTCTCCTTTTGGGGAGGTAGCGGTTGGGGATGAGACGGTTGTCCATTTCGTTGACAACGAGGTAGAGGTCGAGGTCGCCATCGCGGTCGTAATCCAGAAAAGCGGCCTGAGTGGTATTGGAGGTGTCGGCGATGCCGTAGGCTGCGGCCTGGTCGCTAAATTGCGGGATGCCGTTGGCATCGTTTCCTTCGTTGATGAAGAGCATATTTTTGCGGCGGCTCCCCGGGGAGTAAACAGTAGCCGAGACGTAGAGATCCGGTCTGCCGTCGGCGTTCACATCTCCTACAACCACGCCACTGCACCAGCGCTCCGTCGCCCCGGTATTGCTTTGCTCCGTGACGTCCTCGAACTTCAGGTCTCCACGATTGATGTAGAGTGCGTTAGGGACGGTATTCCCCGTGAAATAGAGGTCCGGTTTATCGTCTCCGTTGAAGTCAGCAACGGCTACCCCTCCTCCGTTGTAGACGTACTCAAAATCGAGAATATTAAAGGTATCGTCTTCGGCAATGTTGTTTGCAAAACCCAGCCCCGTATCTTCACTGCTTGTTCTTTCGAACAGAGGAGGATTGGGCGCCGGAGCGCAGGTGCAAAGAAAAAATAAAAAGAGCAGGCAAAGGCACCAGCATTGTATTGACATCGACATAAAAGTGGTGATTGACTTTAGTGAATTCCGTACATCCCGGATACAAGGATAGTCGTTTTTTCTGAAAAAAGAAGCCCATCCGCTCAAAGCAAAAAATTGATCGCGACGAGAATACGCGGCTGATTTGCATCAATCGCAGAAAGAAAAACCACGTCTCAGAGCCGAAAAACGGCCTCCAAAACACCCTAGTAAGTGTTTTCTTCACACTAAGGCAAAAATAGTTCGACTTTGACAACTTCATTACGGATTTATATTCTATAATTGTGGTACGCTACAAACTTTTTTTCGCTTTTCCCCATGAATACATCAAAAACAATCGTTTGCACTTATTAGCAAAAAAGAATTGGCTAAGTTTTAAGCAGCCATTCAGGGCTAAGTTTCGTTCTCAGGAGAGAGTGATTAGTCTTTCACCCAATTTTTCGATCATACAATAAATACAACTCACTTAATTATGAAACAACTTCTATGCCTGCTGCTGCTCGTCTTGGGGACGGCGGCGGTTAGCGCTCAAACTAACCTTTCCGGCACTCTGCTGGACACAGATGGCTTCCCGCTTCCCGGGGCGACCATTCTGGCTAAAGGGACCAGCGCCGGTACGGTTGCTGATCTCGATGGCAACTACAGTCTCACCATTCCTGAAGGCATCTCTGAAATCGTCGTCTCTTACACGGGCTACGAAACCCAGACGATCGCCATCGACGGACGAACGACCATTGACATCGTACTTTCTGAGGGTGTTTCCCTCGACGAAATCGTTGTTACGGGCTATTCCGTTAAGAGTAAGCGCCAGACCACCGGTGCTGTATCTACGGTAAGTACTGCTCAACTCGCTGCTGTACCCAGTGGCAACGTCGAGCAGCAGCTTCAGGGTCGTGCACCTGGTGTTACGGTGATCACCAATGGTCAGCCGGGTACCAGTTCCATCATCCGTATTCGTGGTTTCGGTTCATTCGGGGGCAACTCGCCGCTGTACGTTGTTGACGGAGTACCGGTAGACAACATCGAATTTCTTAACCCCGACGACATTGAGGCAACCTCGATCCTGAAAGATGCTGCTTCAGCTTCTATCTACGGTTCCCGTGCAGCCAGTGGCGTTGTGGTTATTCAGACCAAGCGCGGCAAAAAGACCGCCCAGCCACTTAAGGTCAGCTACAACGGCCTGGTTGGATTTACTGATCCCGGCAACGGTCCTGACTTCCTCACTCCTCAGCAGGATGCCGACAAAGCATGGGAAGCACTTCGTAACGATGGCCTCTCTCCCGGAGACGACGGCTGGGGACATCCTCAGTACGGCGACGGTGCGACCCCGGTACTACCTGACTACATCATGGTTGGTAACCAGGCGGGTGTAAGTGGTTCCATCGATCTGGAAGCCCAGCGTGAACTGTACAACATCGATGCCCGCGCAGGCGACCTTTATCAGGTTATGGCTGCCAACAAAGAGGGAACCGACTGGTACGACGCAATTACCCGTACCGGTATCCTTCAGCGCCACACCCTTGGCTTCTCCGGTTCAACTGAGAGCTCACGCTACTACGTTGGCATGGGCGCACAAGTGCAGGAAGGCATCCTTCTCAACAACGACTTCAAGCGCTACAGCTTACGGATCAACACCGAATTTGACCTTGGTAAGTACGTCCGTGTCGGGGAGAACTTCCAGATTACGCACCGTCAGACCAACGGTTTGCTTGGCGAAAGCGGTGGCTCCGGTGTATCGGATGACGAGAACAGCATCCTCGGCGCATTCCGTATGAACCCAATCATCCCTGTTTACGACGAATTTGGTGGTTACGCAGGGACCCGCGCGCTGGGCTTTAACAACCCACGTAACCCCGTTGCTGAGCGCGACGGCGTTGCTGACAACAGAGGTTTCAGCAACCGTCTCTTTGGCAACGTATATGTAGAGATTGAGCCTATTCAGGACCTTATCTTCCGTTCCAGCTTCGGTGGTGGCTTCATTGGTTTCCACAGCAACTTCTACAGCCGCCAGACCTACGAGAATTCTGAGAACAACGGTAGCTTTGGCTACGGTGAAAACCAGGGTTACTTCAACGACTGGACCTGGACCAATACTGCTAAGTACAAAAAGTCATTCGGTTCCAACAACTTCGACATCCTGGTAGGCTACGAAGCCATTGAAGCAGGCAACGGCCGCGTAAGCGGTGCCAGTGGTATTAATCCATTCAGCCGTGACATTAACTTCATCAACCTGTCTACGGTTTCGGCCAATCCTCCTTTCAGCAGCTACAGCGTTCCTGTCAAGTTTGCCTCTGTTTTCACACAGTTGAACTACAACTGGAACGACAAGTACTACCTGACCGCAACACTCCGCCGGGATGAGTCCAGCCGCTTTGGTGCAAACCAGCGTACCGGTACTTTCCCTGCCTTCTCTGCTGCATGGCGGGTAACTGCCGAGCCATTCATGGCCAACCAGAACTTCTTTACCGACCTGAAAATTCGTGGTGGTTACGGAGAAATGGGTAACTCCAACAACGTAAACGCTAACAACCGCTTTTCGCTCTTCGCCCAGTCGTTAGGTGCATCCAGCTACCCGATCGACGGAAGCAATAACGCTGTAGACATTGGATTCTTCCAGAGCCGTATCGGTTCTGAGAATGCACGTTGGGAGACTTCTGTCACCTCCAACATCGGCTTCGACGCCACAATTCTCGGAGGCAAAGTAGACGTGATTGCTGACCTGTGGCGCAAGGAAACCAACGACCTGCTCGTACAACTTCCCCTGCCAGCTGTAAACGGTTCGGCAGCAGCTCCGGTAACCAACATCGGTAGTATGCTTAACCAGGGTCTCGACATGGCCATCACTTACCGTGATAAATTCAGCAGCGACTTCGGTTTTGAGGTAACACTGAACGGTGCATTACTGAAAAACGAAATCACCAAATTCACCGACGACGTTGACTTCTTCGATGCTACCGGTTCCCGTATTACCGGTACAATTGTACGCAACGAGGTAGGCCGCTCCCTTTCTTCCTTCTTCGGATACAAGGTAGTTGGTCTCTTCCAGGATGACGCGGAAATTGCTAACGCTCCTACACAGCCTGACGCCGCTCCCGGACGCTTCCGTTTCGAAGACAACAACAGCCGTAATGAAGACGGTGAGCTTACCGGCGTGCCAGACGGTATCATCGACGAGGCAGACCGTACCTTCCTTGGAAGTGCCGTTCCTGACTTTACCGGTGGCCTTAACCTCAAGCTTACTTACAAAAACTTCGACCTGGAGACATTCCTGTACGCCAGCGTTGGTAATGAGATTTACAACAACTCCAAGTGGTTCACTGACTTCTACGGAACATTCAAAGGGGCTTCTGTTTCTTCACGCGTTCTTGACAGCTGGACACCGGAGAACACTGACACCGATGTGCCGATTTACGAAACAGCTTCGAACTTCAGTACTTCTCAGCAGTCTACCAGCTACTACGTCGAAGATGGTTCTTACCTGCGGATGCAGTACCTCACCCTGGGCTACACCCTCGACAACAGCGCGTTTAACGGAGCGTTCAACAACCTCCGCCTGGCTGTTTCCGCCACCAACCTTTTCACAATCACCGGTTACGACGGCCTGGATCCTGCCGTTGGCGGTTCTGCGGACACTGACTTTGGTGTTGACGTAGGTAACTACCCAACCACCCGTGGTTTCAACTTTAACATCAGCCTGGACTTTTAATTAAGGACAGCTATAAAATAATAAAACATGAAAGCATTAACTCGCTTTTTCTTGCTACCCCTGGCATCCCTCCTCATGGCGGGTCTGCTATGGACCTGTAGCGACGACTTTCTCGAAGTGGCCCCCCGTGGCTCCCTCGACGAAAACGTACTTAGTTCAGAGGCCGGCATCGAAGGTGCTCTGCTGGGTGCCTACTCTCAACTCGGTGGCCGAGGGAACTACTTCTCCGGCGCCTCCAACTGGGCAAACGGCTCTATCCAGGGCGGCGAAGCCAATAAAGGCACCAACGACGGTGACTTTACTGAAATCAACGAACTCGTTCGTTACCAGCTTCAGTCTACTTCCCGTATCCCCAGTGATCGTTGGATAGGAATCTTCGACGGTATTACCAGAGCAAACTCTGCCCTGAAACTGCTCTCTCTTTCTGACGACGTTCAGCTGACCGAGGCTGACCGCGCGCGTATCGAAGGTGAAGCACGCTTCCTGCGTGGACACTACTACTTCCAGCTGAAGATTTCTTACAACCAGGCTCCTTTTCTCACTCCGGAGCTTTCCGTAGAAGAGCAGCAAATGGTTGTTTCTTCAGAAGACATCTGGGACGAGATCGAAGCGGACTTCCGCTTTGGTTACGAGAACCTTCCTGAAACACTCGCCGAAGCCGGTCGTGCCAACAAATGGGCTGCCGGTGCTTACCTCGGTAAGACTTTGCTTTACCAGGAGAAGTGGGGCGAAGCCCGTACCGTTCTCAACGACGTAGTAACCAACGGTAAGACCACCAACGGTCAGTCATACGGCCTGCTCGACAACTACGCCGACGCTTTCAACGCTGAGTTTGATAACAGCAAAGAATCTGTATTCGCTGTCCAGGCAGCTGCTAACTCCGGTACAACCAACGTAGCGAACCCGGACATGGTACTGAACTTCCCCCACAACAACGGCCCGGGTAACTGCTGTGGATTCTTTCAGCCTTCATTCGACCTGGCGAACTCTTTCCGCACCAGCGACGGGTTGCCACTTCTCGACAACTCCTACAACAGCGAGGAAAATCGCCTTGTCACTGACTTTGGTGTTGCCGCCAACGACGCCTTCACGCCTGATGACGGCCCCGTTGACCCGCGCCTCGATCACAGTGTAGGCCGTCGCGGAATTCCTTACCTCGGTTTCGGTCCCCACCCCGGCGTTGCTTACGTAAGAGATCAGCCCTACGGTGGTCCTTACACGCCTAAGAAGTTTGTTTACTACGCAGACCAGGAAGGCTCCCTCTCCGACGGAACTTCATGGACAAAAGGTTACGGCTCGATGAACTACAACATCATCCGTTTCGCCGACGTACTCCTTATGCTCGCCGAAGCTGAGATTGAGTCAGACAACCTCGACGCAGGTCGTGACCTGATCAACCAAGTACGCGAGCGCGCAGCGCTTTCCAGCAGCATGATTATGAACGACGACGGGACGCCTGCAGCGAACTACGAGATCGCCAACTACGATTCTTTTGCCGACAAAGCAGAAGCGCTTTCTGCTCTCTACATGGAGCGCAAGCTGGAGCTGAGCGGCGAAGGTCACCGCTTCTTTGACCTCGTTCGTTGGGGTGTTGCAAAATCTGAGCTCGATCGCATCATTGCCAACGAGCAGATGTTCCTGCCCATCGCGTACTCGGGTGCTTCATTCACTACTCCACAGGATCTTTACTACCCGATCCCACAAGGTCAGATTGACCTTCAGGGTTCCGATGTTCTGCCGCAGAACCCAGGCTACTAAGCCGATCCTTAACCGGAAGCCTGTAGTTCCGTAAAACGACTGCCGGCCTCTGAAGCACTGCAAAGAAAAGCCCCTCGCTAATGGTTAGCGAGGGGCTTTTCTCTTTGGCGGCAACGGTAAACCTAAGTCAGAACCGAAAAGATGACGCAGGCTATTACCGTATTCAGGTTTGACAGACCATGGTGTCGCGCGATCAAATTGAGCAACAACCTGGCTTGCTAATCATGGCACTGGAAATACCGGCTCCTACAACATCCCAAACCGAGCGCGAACAGCACTGGTAGCCAGCAAATACACTTTCCGCCCGTCGTTTACGCGGATGCGTTCCTGGGCGACCTGCCGGGCAGGTGAGCGTTTGATTTTTTGGAACAGTTTGGTGTAATACACATAGGCGAGGTAGACTCCGAGACGGGCAGTGACGGGCAGTTGCTTAATGCCTTCGTAGGCATAGTCAAAGTCTTTCTTGATATCAGCTTCAATTTCGAGCTTAGTGGCCTGATCGAACTTATTGTAGTCAACGCCCGGGAAATAGACGCGGCCGCGTTCTTCGTAGTCGGATTTGATGTCACGCAGAAAATTGATTTTCTGGAATGCAGAACCGAGTGCACAGGCCATCGGCCTCAGCCGCTCATACTCCGCTTCGTTGCCTTTCAGGAAGACCTTCAGGCACATCAAACCGACTACCTCGGCAGAACCGTAGATGTAGGTCTCGTAGAGGTCGTCGTGATAAGTAGAGAACTCAAGGTCCATGGCCATGCTGTCCAGGAAGGGGTCAATGAGGTCGCGCCCGATGTTGTATTCATTGGCGACTTCCTGAAAAGCCTGCAGGACGGGGTTGAGGCTGATACCCTCTTCGATGGCCAGATAGGTATCGTTACGGAAACGAGCCAAAAGCGTGGCTTTGTCTTTACTATGGAAAGTATCCACGATCTCGTCGGCAAAGCGTACGAAACCATAGATGCCATAGATAGGAGCCCGAAGGGCTTTATCGAATACCCGGATGCCCAAGCTGAAGCTCGTGCTGTAGCGGCGGGTGATCAGGGAGGCGCACTCCCGGCAAACTTCTTGGTAAAGGCTAAGCATGTGTTCGATTGGACGGAGCTGAAGTCAGGTTTTTTGCTCCTGTGAGCTCTTGGTGAATGTCACGGGCAGCGACCTCCCCGGAGATGATGCTGGGCGGCATTCCCGGCCCGGGGGTGGTAAGCTGACCGGTGTACCACAAGTTACGCAGTTTTTTGCTACGTAGTTTTGGTTTTAAAAACGCGGTCTGGGTCAGGGTGTTCGCCAGCCCGTAAGCGTTACCGCGGAAGGCGTTGTAGTCTTCCTTGAATTCTTTGTGGGCAAACCCGCGCTTGTACACAACGTGAGGCCGGATGTCTACGCCGGTGCGTTGTTCAAACCGGTCGCACATCAGTTCCCAATAGTGTTCGCGGCGGGCCTCGGTATCGTCGAGATCGGGGGCGAGGGGAAGCAGGAAGAAGAGGTTCTCCTTGCCTGCGGGCGCTACCGACGGATCGGTAACCGACGGAGCACAGACGTAGAAGAGTGGGTCTTCCGGCCAGGCGGGTTCTTCGTAGATTTCGTGAGCGTGTCGGTTGAAGTCGGCGTCGAAAAACAGGGTATGATGGTGCAGGTTGGGGATCTTCCGGTCGAGGCCGACGTAGAAAAGGAGGCTGGAAGGAGCCATCGTTCGCTTCTGCCAGTAACTCTCGGAGTAAACGCGGTCTTTCGGCGCGAGGACTTCCTGCTCGAAGTGATGATAATCTGCGCCACACACCAGGATGTCGGTCGGGTAAACATTACCATCCGCGGTAGAGACCGACTTCACCTTCCCCTGCTCCGTTAACACACTTTGCACCTGCGCCCCCGCATGAATTTCCACCCCTAAACCCCTGGCAACACTCACCATGCCTTCGATGATTTTGTGCATACCGCCGAGCGGGTACCAGGTACCGAGTGCAAGGTCAGCGTAATTCATCAGGCTGTAGAGCGCAGGCGTGTTTTCGGGCGTTGCCCCCAGGAACAGCACGGGAAATTCGAGCAATTGCCGCAGTTGGGGGTGCTTGAAAAGTTTGCGGACGTAGGTGGCCATATCCGTAAGCATCTGCAATTTAAGACTCGCCTTCACTACGCGTAGGTCAGCAAAATCCATAATCGAATGGCCGGGCTTCTGGACAAATTCGCCCAGTCCCACACGGTATTTATATTCCGCTTCTTCGAGAAATTTACGTAGGTTAGCAGAACTGCCCGGCTCCAGTTTTTCGAAGAGAGCGAACAGGTCTTTGTCGTTGGCCGGCACATCCATGAGATCGTTTTTTCCGAACACGATTTCGTAGCTGGGGTCTAACCGGACCAATTCGTAGTGCGCGGCAGCGGAGCTGCCGAAGTCATTGAAAAATCGCTCGAACACTTCAGGCATCCAGTACCAACTGGGGCCCATGTCGAACTGAAAGCCCTCGTGGTGGAACGTTCGCGCGCGGCCACCCAGGCCTTCGTTCTTTTCCAGAATGCGGACTCTGTAGCCCTCGCGGGCGAGATAGCAGGCGGTCGAGAGGCCGGCAAAGCCTGCTCCTACCACGGTTATTTGTTCTTGACGTAGCTGTTTGCTCATGTAACGGCCTAACAGCAAGGGGCCAAAACTGTTTGGAGAAATGTTATTTGGGAGGTATGTTTTTGGGCATTCTCCTTAGCGGATCGGGAGCAAGCACGGCCATTCAGCCGGTCCTGTCCTGTTTATTCGCTGTCGGTCTCTTTCTTCTTCTCCGCTTTCTTCTTGGGCTTCCCGTTGTTGAACTTGTTCATGGTGTTTTGCAGTCCGTGCCCGCAGAAACTCAGTACCATCTTACCCGCAGTTTCAATCGCTTCAGGTAGCTTTTCGACTTCCTCTTTTTTCCATTCAGAAAGTACGTAATCTGCCTGCTGACCGGGATGAAAATCGCGGCCGATGCCGAAGCGCAGGCGGGCGTAATTATTACCGCCGGTGAGCTGATCGATGGATTTGAGGCCATTGTGTCCCGCATCGGAGCCCTTGCCCCGCAGGCGCAGGGCGGCGAATTCGAGGTGCAGGTCGTCAACGACAACGAGCACATTTTGCTTCGCAATATTTTCTTTCTGCATCCAGTAACGCACGGCCTTTCCGCTCAGGTTCATGAACGTATCCGGCTTGAGCAGCAAAACCTGCTTGCCCCGGTGCTTTAGCTTTGCCATATGGCCGTGACTGCAAGAGGACCAGTCTTCGCTGAGGTGCTCCAACACGCGGAAACCAATGTTGTGGCGGGTGTTTTCGTACTTGGGGCCGGGGTTACCGAGGCCTACGATCAGGAATTTCATAGCGGGGTCGATTGGTTCGTTGGTCGGTTGGTTCGTTGGTTTGCCTTTTGAGGAGAAAAGACGGCGCAGCAATTTGAGCATGGGCGCAAAGATAGGGAGACGGCGCGAACGCAGGTGCAAGGAATGGTTTTAAGAGAGCAGGGTAATCCATCAGAATGCCGCTTGCTGCGTTTTTTGTTCCCAGTTTCCGGTGGCTGAAATACTTCGTGCTATGCCCCGGGGCACTTGTTCCCGGGCGGTAGGCCAGCATCAATTTTCCGCCCTTTCAATCGGGCTTTACTGGATATAACTTCCCCCGTGGGCCCTGATCAATCAGAAAGGAGACTGCCTGGAGCCCCCCAGGGCTGACGTATAGGCTAGTTAAGCCGTGTTAAACCCCCACCCCAACCCCCTCCCCACGGGGGAGGGGCTAGTGAAAACGCTACGCGTTTTGGGTTACAAGCTCTTAGGCGGCGACTATGATCTCGAGCTAAAAGCTAAATCGAATCCTATGCGTCAGCCCTGAGGAGCCCCCCGTATGGCTTTCTGTATCCGGCCGTTTCATTTTTTCCAGCTACATTCGCAGAAGCCATTATGGAACAACTACGGAACATAGAACTTCTCAACCTCGGTGAATTCACCGTGAATATGGCGCAACTGGCCGTTATCGGCTTTTTTGCGGGCATCCTGCTCTTCGTGTACTGGTTGATCGAGTATAAGCTATTCCCCTGGTACTACGGGATGGACTCCACCTCGGAGGTCAATCGTGGCCGGATGCGCAGAGCCGTCCGCTTCACGGCTTTTGGCTTCATTGTAGTGGTAATCCTCAGAACGCTCAACCTCGATGAGGAACTGATAAACATTGTCCTGGAGCAACTATCACCGGAGGAGCTGAAGCGTATTGAGATGGAGAACCCGGAGGCTGCCAACGACGGCTCAGGCCTGCGGTTCATCGTCCGGATCAGTACACTGGTTAAGGTTTTGATCGCATACATCGTTGCGAACATACTGGACCTCGTGCTGGGCGAAATCATCACCCAGAGGTTTCACCGCATTCGTACCGTAGCCCGGAAAAAGGGTACAACCATTGCCGGTAACGAACCCAGCCGAATCAGATGGTTGCGCCCGGTCCTCATCACACTGGTCATCATGTTCTTCGCTACGGAGACCGGATTGGCGTTCTACCATCCCTTCACCATCCCGACAAATGCAGATGGAACGGGTGGAATAGACCTCACTATCGGTAAGATGCTGAAGGCAACCCTGGTATTTTTGCTGGTCAACCTGCTGCTTAGTTTTTTTATATCCTTCCTGCTGAAAGGTTACTATGACCGCAACAAGATTGATACAGGAAGCCAGTTTGCGATCAATCGCCTGCTTACCTACTTCGCTTACCTGATTGGTGTCCTTCTGGTTATTCAGGCGGCCGGTTTCAACCTGATCGGTATCTGGACCGGTGCTGCGGCACTTTTGGTGGGTATTGGTATTGGTCTTCAGCAAACCTTCAACGATCTTATTTGCGGTATCATCATGCTCTTCGAGCGGTCCGTGAAAGTTGGCGACGTGATTGAGCTGAGCGGCCACGAAGTCGGGACTGTTCGTAAAATCGGTACACGGACCAGCATTCTGGAAACCAGAGACGACATCATCATCTTCGTACCTAACTCCAAACTCATCGGTGAAAACGTCCGGAACTGGAGTCAGGTAGAGCGCAAAGCCCGCTTTCACGTTAAGGTAGGGGTAGCCTACGGCTCCGACACCAGCCTGGTGAAAGAGCTCATGATCAAAGCAGCCAAGGACCACAACCGCGTTCTCGACTCCCCTCCGCCTTTTGTCCGGTTTCTCGATTTTGGAGACTCCTCGCTCGACTTCGACGTCATCTTCTGGACCCGCGACCTGATGCGCGTAGAGGATACCAAGAGCGATATTCGCTTATCCATCGATGCAGCCTTCCGGGCACGAAACATCGAAATTCCGTTTCCGCAACGCGACCTGTGGATCCGGGGAGGACTACCCCAGGTTGGCGCTGCGCCCACCCCACCCGAAACAGAGGATGGAACCGACATCGAGGAGGTTCCGGATTGAGGCTTTACCTTACCGGCCCGATCCAACTATTTAACTGACGACTTTCTGCCCCATGCTAAACCACAAAACCTACGGCTCAGGCCCTGACCTTGTTATTCTCCACGGCCTCTTCGGGATGCTGGATAACTGGAGCACCCTCGCCCGCCGGTGGGCAGAAACCTACACCGTAACCCTCGTAGACCTGCGCAATCACGGTCGCAGTTTCCACAGCGATGAGATGAGCTACGAACTGATGGCCGAAGACATTGCGGCCCTTCTGGAAGAGCAAGGCATCGACCAGTGCTACCTGATGGGGCACAGCATGGGCGGCAAAGTAGCGATGCAAACGGCCCTCTCTTACCCCGACCTTGTCGAAAAACTGATTGTTGTAGACATCACCCCCCGCAAATACCGGCCGGGACACAACGACGTTTTTGCAGCCCTCGAAGCCTTCGACCCCGGCAAGGTATCGGACCGGAAAGAGGCCGGCCGCCTTATGGATCAGTACATGCCCATCCCCGGCGTTCAGCTTTTCTTACTCAAAAACCTGGCCAGAAACCCGGAAGGCGGATACAAATGGCGGATGAACCTCCCGGTAATCAAAGCCAGCTACGACAAACTGATTGGCCCCGTTGGTAACCTTGGTGACGTGTACGAGGAGCCGGCGCTCTTTATCCGTGGCGGCAATAGTGGCTACGTGCAGAACGATGACGTGGAACTGATCGATATCCTTTTCCCCCAGGCCACCGTTAAGACCATCGCAGGAGCGGGCCACTGGGTACACGCCGAAAAACCGGATGAACTGTTCGCAGAGGTTTCGGCGTTTCTTGCGGGGTAGTCAGCGGCGATAGAATCCCGGCAGGAGCGGACTTTTCCCAAAAACCATCCGTGCACCTGCGTCCGCGCCACCTCCGCTATCTCTTGTGTTTACTTTTTCGGGCCGGCATCCCCCAGAAAGAAGAGCAGCGTATCCCCCAAATGCTCCTCCCAGTAGGCCCATTCGTGCCCTCCTGCAAACTCCTGATAAACATGATCGACGCCGGCTTCCGTCAACTGCCGATGCAGCGCCCGGTTGCCATCGATCAGTTCGTCCTCCGTCCCGCAATCGAAGCGCAGTGGCGGCAAACGATCCTGGTTCTCAAGTATCAGGTCAACGACGTTTTCCCGCCCCGCAACGGGCTGGCGGTACACGCTGATGTTTTCTTCCACGAACAGGGACATTTCTTCGAGCCGGGTAATGGAACTGTGCCCCGAAATGCCCCTGAATAATTCCGGATACGCCGCGCCGAGCCGCAGTGCTCCGTAGCCTCCCATAGATAGGCCGGCGATGTACGTTGTAGTCGATGCTTTGGCCTGCGGGATATTCAGCCGTACCGCATCGATTACGTCTTCCGTGATCCAGCGTTCAAAATTGTAACCGCTGTGTCGCAGATAGGCCGAACCATCGGCAAAAAGCCCGTCGGAAGGCATCGCCAGGATGCAGGGCGGGATTTTGCCCGCCGCTATCAGTCCCGTTGCCGTTCGGTGCGCTCCGCCTTTCCTAGCCCAGGCCCAGGCCGAGCCGTAGACTCCGTGCAGTAAAATGACGACCGGCAGGTCGTCGTTCATGACATCCTGAGGAACGAACACGCAGATGTCTCCCCGCCCTTTCAGGTTGGGGGTTTTCACCGTAATGAACCGGAGGTTATCGGATTCGAAGCGTGGGTCAGACAGTTCAGTGGTACGGAAACGGGGCATGGAGAAGGAGTTGGTGCGGTTTAGTCAAAAACGATTACGCCCTTGGCGTTTCGCCCGGCCAGCATATCGTCTAAACCCTGCTGGAGATCGGTAAGCGGATAGGTGCGGGTGATCATTTCGTCGAGCAGGAGCTTGCCGTCGGCGTACCAATCCATCAGTTTGGGAAAATCGCGCCGGGGGGAGCACTTCCCGTAGAGCGGGTTGAGGTAGATTTTATCCCACTCGAAGAGATTCATGTCGATGTTGATTTCCTGTTCGATTCCGCTCACCTGAACGGCGGTGCCTGCGTTTCGGATCATGGCCAGCGGGGCCGCGCCCAGCGCAGGGATGGCGGTACACTCGAAGGCGTAGTCAGCGCCCCGGCCGTTGGTCATCGTTTTCACCGTTTCGGCGGCCTGTAACAGGCCGGTGTCTTCGCGCCGGGCGAGCACGGTATGTGTGGCGCCGAATACTTTGGCCATGGTGAGCCGCTCCGGATTGATGTCTACGGCGATGATTTTCCCTACGCCGGCGATTTTGAGGCCCTGGATTACGTTGAGGCCAACGCCTCCGGTTCCGAGGACGGCGGCGGAATCTTCCGAACCTCCATCGATAACATTGATGACCGAGCCGACGCCCGTCATCACCCCACAACTCACAATACTGGCGGAGGCAAAGGGTATATCTGTTGTCATCTTCACCAGGGCTGATGCTTTCACCAGCGCGTATTCGGCCAGGGTACCGAGGTTGAAAGAGCGCTCAATGGGCTTGCCCCGCCAGAGCGTTCCTTCCAGATGGGCGTGGCCGGGCGTGAAGCCGTTGCCACCGGCAACGACTGGAGAGTTCTCCTCACAGATGTGCTCGTTGCCCCGTTTGCACTGAAAACAATGGTAACAGGGCGTTGCCCAGTTGAGAACAACCTGGTCGCCGGGCTCAAAATCCGTCACCCCCTCTCCCACTGCGTGTACTTCGCCGGCACCTTCGTGGCCCATCACGATGAGCTTTCCCCAGTTCAGGGAGTCATGGTCGGTGTGGCAAAGACCGGCCGCCTTCATTTTTACGACCACCTCGCCAACAGCCGGCGGGCTCACCTGGGTCTGGCCGATGGTAAAACTTCCCTGACCGTCGGCCACTGCCGTTAATGCGCTGATACTTGTTTCCATAGGCACAAGTTTAAGGCATCCTTTATTGCACCGATGTAACTCTTGGTTAGAAAGCAGCCTGATATCGTTATTACCCTGTTTTTGCGTATTACTCCGGGCAGAACAGCACAAACAGGCTTATTAGCGGTTAACTTTCCGTTCCTGTGTCTGTTCCTCATATACAGACCGACAACTCAATTCATAAAGCAATGCGCCTCGACCACATTGGCATAGCCGTAGCCGACCTTACCGCCGCCGAAGAACTCATGACCCGCTTGCTCGGACGTAAGTCTTACAAGCGGGAGACGGTAGCCGACCAACACGTTACCACCAGTTTCTTTACTTCGGGAGACACAGCCTCCAAGCTGGAGCTCGTTGCCGCCGAAGGCGGCCAAGGCCCGATCCAGAAGTACGTCGATAAGCGTGGCCCCGGTATTCATCACCTCGCCTTCGAGGTAGACGACATCGAAGCAGAGATGAAGCGCCTGGCCGCCGACGGATTTGAGCTTTTGCAGGAAAAACCCACTAAGGGAGCCGACAATAAGCTGGTCTGCTTCCTCCACCCCAAAAGCACCAACGGTGTACTGGTCGAGATTTGCCAGAGCATCCCCACTACCGTCCCCCCCGCTGATTACTGGGAAAGCAGGTACAACGAAGGCAGCACCGGTTGGGACATTGGCTACCCCTCTCCGCCCATTACCGATTACCTGGATCAGATTGCCGACAAATCGCTGCGCATCCTCATCCCCGGGGCCGGCAACGCCTACGAAGCAGAATACGCCTGGAAACTCGGTTTCACGAATGTATTCGTGATGGACGTAGCCAAACAACCCCTGAAGACATTCGCGCTCCGCGTACCGGACTTTCCCCGCACACAATTGATCGAAGGCGACTTCTTCGAGCACGTAGGTCAGTATGACCTCATTCTGGAACAAACTTTTTTCTGCTCCTTCCCTCCCCTGCCGGCAACCCGCAGCGCTTACGCCGAGAAAATGAACGCGCTGTTGGCGCCCGGCGGAAAACTGGTTGGCCTCTGGTTCAACTTCCCCCTGACCGGCGACCTCGAAAAACGCCCCTTCGGTGGCAGCCAGGCCGAATACCTCGGTTACTTCGCGCCTTATTTCGAGACCGAATCGTTCGCGCCGGCCACCAATTCCATTGCCCCCCGTATGGGTAAAGAGCTCTTTGGCATCTTCCGGAAAGCGGGTATTTAGAACGTTTTTTTCCGGTTAGCCGCTCCGGGCAGTTAAAGTTGTCCGTTGCGGGGGCGATCGCTTTATTTCTGAGAAATAAAGAACAACCATTCTACTTTAGTAAATCGCACGACGCTTAGGTCGTGCAACAGTATCGGCTTTCCCGTCGGTGGCAATGTATGAACCAAGAAAAACGCCTACTTCTGATCCTGGCGGCCGTCCAGTTTTGTCACATCATCGATTTCATGATCATCATGCCACTGGGTAAAACGATCATGGGGGTTTTCGATATTTCTCCGGGTCAGTTTGCCTGGGTGGTATCTGCCTACGCTGGTGCGGCCCTCACTGGCAACCTGATCAGTACTGCGTTTATTGATCGGTTCGACCGGCGTACCGCCCTGCTGTTTCTATTCTGTGGCTTCACCATTGGCACACTGGCCTGTGCTTTTGCACCAACGTACAGTTCGCTGCTCATTTTCCGGGCCTCGACCGGTATTTTCGGCGGAACCCTGGGCGCATTGGTACTGGCCATTGTTGGCGACGTAATTCCGCTGGAGCGGCGGGGCGCTGCGATGGGTTGGGTAATGACGGCATTTTCGGTAGCTAGTGTAGTCGGTGTCCCGTCTGGCATTTGGATTGCGGCCGAGTATGGCTGGCACTCCCCGTTTGTGGCAACAGCCGCGGTTTCGGCTCTCTTTGTGGTGATGGCTTACTTCTTTGTTCCTTCGCTGCGCAGCCACCTTGCGCCACAAGAGACGACGGATCAGGCGGGGCCGCAGGTGCAAAGAGCTGGACGGGAAGCAATGGAAGACATAATCGATACCGCTGCCCGGCGGGCAGCCGATCTGCCACCGGCCGGGCTCGCCCTCGCGCCAAAGCGCGGCTTACGCAAAGTTGTCGATCCCTTCGTTCGCATCTTTTCCGACGCCAACCAGCGGGCTGCCCTGCTCTTCACCATGACTCTCATGCTTGGGCACTTCACCGTGATCCCCTTCATTGCTCCTTACATGCAGATCAACATCGGTTTTGGCGATAAGCAGGTGAGTCTGATCTACCTCATCGGAGGTTTGCTGACCGTTGTGTTGCTGCCTTTCTTCGGGAAACTGTCTGACCGTTACGGTCGGATGCGGGTATTTGCCACTGCGTCCGTTTTCGCCCTGGCCAGCATCTATTCGCTGACCAACCTCGACACCGATTCGATTTACCTGGCTTTGCTGACTACCTCTTCGTTCTTCGTGGTCGCCAGCGGGCGCAATGTACCCGCCACTACGATGATCACCTCTGTTGTCAGGCCGGAGAACCGGGGCGGGTTCATGAGCATCCGCCAGTCCATCAACGAAATGGCGCTCTTCGCCAGCACCCTGATCGCCGGGTTCATCATCACCGAAGGCCCGGATGGTAAGCTCGAACACTACGAGCTACTGGGCTACTTTACGATGGTGATGAGTATGCTAGCTATCTGGGCTGCCAGTAGGATCAGGGCAGTAGCTTAAGCTCAGGAACATTAAGTTTAGGTAAATTCATGGAAGCTAATGCGCTAACGACCAAACGTTTTCGATAAATTTACACTTCTATTGCCGATGAAGAAGGGGTTTCATTTCCCTTCATCGGAAACAATCATAACCTCAAAATTCTGACCAAACTCTATTGGCTCAGGGGATTAACCTGCTCAAAATACCTTACTATGCGTTTAGCTTTACTCTTATTTTTTGTTTGCCTCACGATTGCGCTGACGGCGCAAACCTCGATCGACTTCACCGGCTTTGACGGCTCCGGGATTTCGGCTCCCACTCCAAATGGGGAGGCTATTGTTGGCGGTCAACTCAATGGCGCGGTCTTTTCAGTTGATGGTTTTAGCGCTGCTGATGACTTAACTCGTGGCGAGTCTACCGGCGGAGAAACAACCGGTGGTGTATACGCTTTCGAGGTCGCTGCCGGCAACGTCGCCTTGGGTGTTCAGCCAGGGGGAAATGATTTTACCGATGGTTACTTTCAGCTTGAGCTCTACAACCAATCTGGTGCCGCAATTGCTCCTACGGACATGATAGACGTAAGCTACACCGTCTACAACTTCAACGACCAGAGTCGTGGCAACTCCTTCAATTTTGCCTATTCGACCGATGGCTCAGCCTTTACGGATGTGCCTGCACTCGACTACACTTCTCCGGCTGCGGCCGATGCTACCCCAGCTTGGGTTGCAACCTCCCGCATGACTACAATTACAGGGATCAGCGTTCCCGCAGGTGCTCCGTTTTACATTCGCTTTATCGGCGACGACGATACTGGCAGCGGCTCCCGTGACGAATTCGCTGTTGACGACATCACCGTCGACATCGTAAGTATCCTCCCCGTCACCCTCTCTACGCTCGCTGCTGAGCGCATGGGTAAAACCGCTATGGTAAAGTGGGCTACAGCTACTGAGTCTGGTAACAGCCACTTTGTTGTGGAGCGCAGCCTCGACGGCCGCACCTTCGCTGAGGTTGGCCGTGTGAACGGTGCCGGCGATAGCAACGGCACGATCAACTACGACTTCGTTGACCAGGCGCCGGCCATCGGCGCCAACTACTACCGTCTTCGTCAGGTAGACCTTACCGGTGCATCTGCGCTGTTCGGTCCTGTTCTCGTTTCTTTCGACGGAGAAGGCATCACTGCTTACCCGAACCCCGTTAGCGATCGTCTCTTCGTGAGCGGAGCAAACGAAGCTACTCAGGTTAGCGTAATTGACCTCAACGGTCGCGTACTAAGCCGTACCGCTGTTTCCGGAAACGGTGTTGCTACCGATCGCCTTGCTCCCGGCACCTACCTCCTCCGGGTAGAGAACGCTGCAGGTACCGAAACCCTGAGGTTCGTGAAGCAGTAAGCTTCGGACAAATAATTAAAATCACAGATTTCGAAAATCAGAGCCAGGCCCGTCCTGCGCTCTGATTTTTGTTTTCAGGAGGGGGCCGTTTTTGGGGTACGCGCGTGTTTGCCGTTAAAATCCTCTTATCATTTGCCCTCCGGGGCCTGGCTCAATGAACCTCAGCGCGTTGAATACCTTAATAACTGTTATAACGATTTACGCTTAAGCCATGACCAGACTCCTCCTTACATCCTTGCTCTTTTTAACCTTCCTTTGCACCAGCGTCCGCGCCCAGACAGAGCCCCGTACGCTTCCGGTGCGGGTAACCGATGCGCTGCGTTTTGGACAAACCGATGTTTTCGGGAGTGCACGTTTCTTCGGCACCGGCGGTTCAATGACCGCCATCGGGGTGGATGGTTCAACGCTACATACCAACCCGGCGGGCATTGGCTGGAATCGTTTCAGTGCCGCCCAGATCACTCCCGGCTTCGCCCTCAATAACCTTACCGCACGCCTGCGCAATGGAACCGGCAACGAAGACACCGATGAAACCAAAGGTACCTTCGTTGTACCCAGCGCCAACATCGTATGGGCCAGCGACACCCGCTCTATCAACTGGTCTACTTTTAACTTCGGCATCAGTTATACCCGCCTGGCTGACTTTAACGAAACCATCGAGTACTCTGGCCGTAGCGAGGGTGGCATCATCGATGCTATCGTTGAAGACCTGAATGACGGAATTTTTGACGATTTCCGCGCCGGACTTGCGGAACGAATTCCGGGTGTCATTCAGGAAGACGACCTTGGTTTTTTCTCCGACTTCGACCTTGAGAGCAGTCTTGGCGGGGAGGTCCGTCGGCAAGGAAGGGTTGAGCGTACGGGAAGCCTCAATGAGATAGCACTTGGCTTTGGCGGCAACTATATGGAAAAAGTGCTTTGGGGATTCACTATCGGCATTCCCGTGATTGATTTCACCGAAACCAAGATCTACGACGAAATAGACGATCAGGATGAAATCACTTTCTTCGACAATGCCGGCTTCGACGAACTGCTGGAGCTTTCGGGTTCCGGGGTCAACTTTAAACTCGGGGTAATCGGCCGTCCGACGGATAATATCCGCCTTAGTGCAGCCGTCCACTCCCCTACATTCTGGACCGTCGATGAAGTGTACGAAACAACTTTCGAGTACAATTACACAGACAATGGTGTAGGCCTGGGCGGTACTGAATTGAGCCCCCGCAGCGAATCGACTTACAATCTACGTACCCCCTGGAAATTCTATGTGGGTGGTGGTTACCTCTTCCGCGACAAGGGCTTCTTGTCTGTAGACCTCGACTACAGCAATCTTGCCGGCACCTCCTTCAGCTTCGATGATTTCGCTACGGTGGACGAGGCGTCTAACGCCGATGTAGACCGCGAACTGAAAGGTATGCTCGGCGTACGGGTGGGCGGCGAGCTCAATCTCAAGCCCTTTCAGGTTCGTGCCGGTGTAGGTTACCGTCAGAACCCGGTTGTTAACCTTCGAAACGACGAAGACGAAGCTTTCCTTAGTCTATCCGGAGGCTTGGGCTACAGCTCCGGAAAATTTTTCATCGATGGAGCGCTGCGGCTCGAGGACGTTAATTCTTACTACTCGCCCTACAGTACTTTTGCTTTCGACGGCCAAGTCGTCGATACAAACCGCAGCAGAATTACCGGCCTCGTAACGGTTGGCTTCCGCGGATTTTAATTGACGGAGTGTTCCGTGTATTGGCCTGACGCGAACTACAGGCTATACCGCTGATTCCACAAAAAAAGCGTTCAGAATTCATGCTACCGGAAATGGCTGCATGAATTCTGAACGCTTTTTTTTGTGGAGTGGCACTTCAGGATGAGAACCTGTAATGTGCCGTGTTCCTCAGGTCAGCTTGTCGGAGCGCTTAGAACATCACCCCCAGCGTAATTACGATAGAGTTTAACTTTCCTTTGGAGTCGTCCTCTCTGGCATCGCGACCTTCTCGTTTCAGTGTGGTTCCTTTGTCGGTAGTCAGGTCGGCAAAACCTGATTGAAAGGCAAGGCCACCGATGAGTGCCGTACTCTCCGAAACGCTGTACTCAACTCCGGCACCGATGCTCCAGCCCAGGTTGATTGCGTTAACTTCCTTACCGATGTCAAAACTTTCGTCTTCACTGATGAAGCCGGCGTTTTGTACACTACCCTGTGATTTTGTCACGAATCCGAGATGCAGCGCCGGGCGCACGTAGTAGCTCATGTAACCGAACTCCCGGGTACGCAGGGTGAGGCCGAGGGGGATTTCCACGAACTGCAGGTCGTACTTGAAGCCGAGGCCTCCGGAGAGAGTATCAGGCAGTACACCAGCAGCGAGGGTATTGTCTAATGATTCTCTCCAGATGTCGGCCTGGGTAAACTGATCTTCGTAGAAAAGTGTGCCTCCGGCGTTAAAGTGGAAACCGATTCCGGTGTGAAAGCTGTAGTTCTCACGGAAGTAATACTCGCCAATCAGGCCGAGCTTAAGACCCAGGTTGGTTCCATCACGGTTGATCAGATTGTCGTCGGTGGTCATACCGCTGAAGGTAGGACTGGCCTGAATGCCGAATTTGAGATCTCCCGGGAACTGTGCGAAAGCGACAGCCGGAAGCAGGAGGAGAGCCACCGCTAGCATAAACGGACGGTAGAAGGTGAAATTTTTGGTCATTGGAGTCGTTGGTTAATTGTCTTTTCTAAACAGACCGGCCAGGCCGGTGTTTGCCATTTCCATGAAAGTGAACGTAAAATTAAGCCTCCTTAGCCTCTTATCACTATTAATCCTCTGGTCTTGTGGAGAAGATGAGCTCCCTCCGCCCGACATCAGCGGTTTGCAATCTCCCGTAACACTGGTTCGCTTCGACCGGGGGCTGATGGCTCTCGATACTGCCGACCTGGCCGCCGACCTGGCGGAACTAGAGGAAGAGTATCCGGATTTTACGGATACCTACCTGCGCTTTATTCTTCCAATCCGGCGGGGAGACTTCAGCCCTGAGGAACAAAACCTGATGCTGAAAGCCTTCCTGACCTTCCCGCTGATTACCGAAGTCGACTCCATCATTCAGCAGCGCTTCTCCGCCGAAACCCTCGAAGAACAACGGGCCGCTTTCGAGCAGGCCCTGCGGTATTATCGTTATTACCTTCCCGAAGCTGAGCGGCCAGATACCCTTTTGACGTTTTTCTCCCAGTTTGAAGTTGCTGCAGCACTGTACGGGGAAAACGACATCGCCGTCGGGTTGGAATTTTTCCTCGGGCCTGACTACAACTACCAACAGGTCGATCCGCGGGAAACCATTTTTTCAGCTTACCTCGCCCGCACCTACACCCCGGCGCATATGACGGCAAAACTGATGCGGACCCTCATTCAGGAAGAAGTTCCTTCGCCGCACGGTGGCCGCCTGATCGATCACCTCGTCTACGAAGGCAAAAAGCTGTACCTGCTGGAAAAGGTCTTGCCCTACACTCCGGACAGCATAATTCACGAAGTCTCCGCCGAACAGATGGATTGGCTCATCAACAGTGAGATTGCTATTTACGCTCATCTCCAGAAGGAAAAGATGCTTTACAGCACCGATGCGACCATGATCAAAAAGATGACCCTGCCTGCTCCGTCCTCGCAGGGAATGCCCGCCGAATCTCCGGGCGGGGCCGTTAACTTCCTCGGAAAACGGATAGTAGAAGACTACGTGAAAGCAAACCCAAAAGTTACCATGCCGGAACTGCTGGCGCTTACCGACGGGCAAGCTATACTTTCTGGTGCGAGGTACAAACCCAAGTGATGCGCAAAACAGACCATATCGTTTACACTGTCCCGGACCTCGACGCAGCGGTGACCAGATTAGAAACCCTTCTGGGGGTAAAGCCTCTTATTGGCGGCCGGCACGAAACCCAGGGAACCAAAAATGCGCTGGTTAATCTCAGCGACGGGGCTTACCTCGAAATTCTTGCCGCCGATGATACGAATACGGTCATTCCGCCACCCCGGTGGATGGGCGTCGATGTGCTTTCCCGGCCGCGGGTAACCCGCTGGGCCATAAAATCCGACGATCTCCGGTCTGACGCAAAAATCCTTCTCGCCCACAATCCGGAGTTGGGAAAGATCAGCGCTGGCTCCCGCCAGCGCCCCGACGGCAGCACCCTGCGGTGGGAACTGGTATTGCCTGCTGCCCTGCCTGAAGTTGATGTAATCCCGTTTATGGTAGACTGGAGCACGTCCGACATTCATCCCCACGATGCCCTGCCCGACATGGGGTGCCGCATCGTCGAAGTTCAGCTTTACAGTCCGGAGCCGGAAAACGTTCAGCCCGTTTTGGAGCAACTTGGCGTTGAAGTAGTTGCTTTGCCCGCCAAAGAGACAATGATCAAAGTGGTTCTGAACACTCCTTCGGGTGAGGTCGTGCTATAGTGCTGTTTCGGTTCCGCATACCGGCCCGACTTTTTTCGGTAACCTTTCTCTCAGGTTGGCGTTACACCAGAAAACAGCCTCAAAATGCATTTAAAGTTAGAAGACATCCTTGCTCAGGAATCTATGTACCGCCGCCATTTCATGAATTCTCTGCCGGGGCCGCGCGGCGTGCACCTCGTTGGTACCAAAAGCTACCGGGGAACCGAGAACATCGGTGTCTTCAGTTCCTTTGTTCACATCAGCGCAAGTTCTCCCCCCCTGCTGGGCTTCATCATGCGTCCGCTGACCGTGCCGCGCGATACTTACCATAATATCAAGTCTGGCAAGTGGTTTACCATCAATACCCTTCACCCCGATTTTCTGAAACAGGCCCACCAGACAAGCGCCAATTACGCCCACGACGAATCTGAGTTTGCCGCTACCGGCCTGACGCCAGAGTACAGCGACGAGTGCAAAGCGCCTTACGTTGCGGAGAGCAAAATCCGGATTGGCCTTACCTTCGAGGAAGAGCACAAAATCAGCGGTATCGAAACCTACTTTATCGTGGGCCGGGTGAGGGAAATCTTTTTGCCGGACGAGGCCGTAGCCACCACCGGACACGTAAACCATGAACTCTTGCAGACGATGAGCGTGGCCGGGCTCGACAATTACCATCAGGTCGGTAAAAGTAAAAGGATGCCGTACGCTCGCCCATAATTCTCAAATTTTGCCTAGCTTGCCCTTGTGAGTCAGCTAAATAAACATGCGCCTGCCGCCTGGGGCACCGTACCAATGGTCCCCGTTGTGCTGGCGCTTATTGCTGGAATACTCACCGCCGACTGGCTAAACCAGCCGCTCACTCTGCCCTGGCTCATTATTGCCTCAACAACCTGCCTTGGCGGCCTGATCACCGTCATTCGTCGTTCTCCCACCCGGTGGTGGGCAGTGCTTGGCAGTGGATTGATCCTGCTTTCCGTATTCAGTTTCGGAGCATGGCGGTTCAACACCGGCTACCTTCCCGCTCAGGACAGTTTCTTTGCTCATCATCTCGAGCAGGGCGACTTTTTGTCCGGCAAAGTGGAAAATCTGAAGCCAGGCCGGAGCAGGATGCGGGCGGAAGTAAAGCTCAGCCATATTTTAAGGGACTCCGGCCGGCATGTTCCGGTGAGTGGGAAGTTACTGGTTTACCTCCCACCCGACGAACAGACCGCTCAGTTAAAGGCCGGCGATGAAATTGTACTCAACGCCGAGCCATCCGAGATTTCCGGGCCGCTCAATCCTGAAGTTTTCGACTTCCGGGCCTACGCAGCCCGCCGGGGTATTCACCATCAGGTTTTTCTGCGTTCTGCCGCCGATTGGCGGGTAGCCAGACAGTCCGGAGGAGGCATCTACACCATAGCTCAGAATTGGCGGAGGGCGTGGTTCAAAACCTTTCAGGACCATCTTACCGGAGACGAACTTGCCGTTGCCTCTGCCCTCGTCATTGGTCAGCGGGACCTGATTATCGAAGAGGTAAAATCGGCCTATACCGATACCGGAGCAGTACACGTACTCGCGGTATCGGGGCTGCACGTGGGAATCATTTTCATGATCCTTACATTTTTTCTGGAACGGGTTCTGCGGCTCAACCGGACCAATTTCGGGCGCGTAGCCATCATCCTGATCAGCGTGGTTTGTATCTGGGCTTTTGCGCTCGTATCCGGGCTTAGTGCTTCGGTTCAGCGGGCTGCGATCATGTTTTCGTTGCTTGCCGTTGGCCGTATTGCTTTCCGCAAAATCCACGTATTCAATACGCTCTCGGTTGCGGCTCTGGTGATGCTTATCTACCAGCCCGTTCAACTTTTTCACGTCGGTTTTCAGTTGTCCTTCATGGCCATAATCGGGATCGTAGCCTTTACCAACTACCTTGATCGACTTGTATACCTGCCCGGAATCGTGGCGCGTAAATCGTGGTCAGCTATTTCGGCATCGACCGGCGCGCAGTTGGGCACCCTACCTTTGTCGTTGCTCTACTTCAGGCAATTTCCGGCTTACTTCATGGTCAGCGGTACGCTTGTGATCGTTTTTGCTTTCGCAACGATGTTTTTAGGTCTGCTGCATGGTTTTGTGGCCGGTATGCTACAGATTCCGGTGCTTGCCGGTGGTACCGGCTTCTTGCTCTCCTTTGTGGTGGAGCTGCAAAACGCACTGATATTTTTCTTCCGTAAGCTTCCCGGCGCTCTCATAGAGCTGCGCTTCTTCGACGGTTTATCGAGCCTTTTGCTTGCCCTGAGTATTGCTTCCCTCGGGGCGTATCTCCGCTGGGGCAAGCTTTTCTTCCTGACTTCAAGCGGTGGTTTACTTGTTCTGATGCTCATTTGGGCGCAGACGCAGGTGCCGGGAACGGACGAAGGCAACGAGATGACCGTATTCCACGTCTCCCGGGGTACCTTGATCGACTTCTCCTCCGGTAGTCGGGCGTGGTCGCTGGGGGAACAGCCTCAGGTTAAAGACCTCGACTTCAGTGCCGGGCCGTTGCGTAAGAGCCTCGGCTATACACCGGAAACGACCTTTGCGCTTGATCCCGCAACGGACACGCTGCTGCCCACAGGCATCCGCCTCCGTTATCCCTGTTTTGACTTTGCCGACAGCCGTTGGCTCGTACTTGATGGCAAATCCGAGCGCCTCTCCGAGCCGGATTTATCCGGGTTCACGCACCTTCTGGTCATTAACGACCTGCGGACAAAGGACATGCCCGACCTGACCGCAAATCAGGACTTTCTCATCGTCCTCGACGGGAGCATCCCGTTTTATCGTTGGGAAGAATGGCATGGCCGCGCAGCACAGTCTGGCTGGAAGCTGCACATAACCGGAGAGAAGGGTGCTTTTCGCCTTCCAGAATAGTAGTAGTTTTCCAGGACAATCATTTTTGCCGTTCACGGGCTTCCTTACGACGGGAAGCACTGTCCGGAACAGGGCAGCCTGAAGGCTGCCGAACAGTATGGTTCAGGGAGATTGCTCCAAAGACAAATAATAAAAGGTATTTTGCAACGCACCTTCCTTTTAAAGGTACCTTAACCTCACCCTAAAGTGTTAATCCGTAACTTGCAGCGTCTAAGCCTTCTACGTACCAAAAAATGAACGACCGCCTTTGTATCGACCTGAAAAAGCTCCGGCTTTGCCTGCTGCTCGTATTTGCGAGCACCGCCGGGCTTAAGGCACAATGCAACGAAGTGCCTTTTTTCAGCGGTGCGGCAACAGAAATTGAGCGGTTGTGCCACTTTTACGATAGTGCTGATTTCACAGCTCTGCCCGGCAACGTCAACCGGTGCTACCGGGTCGACGCAACGGACGGTACGATCATCCCCGGGAGTATAGACGCGCGGCTGCAAGCCGCGCTGGTCGCTGGCGGCGACCTGCCGAAGGCCACCTCCTCCTGCTCCGATGAGGTAGAGATTTGCTTGTCCGGGTTCTCAGCCGGAACAGTCGCAGATTGTACCGATTCGGTGCGCATCAACCGGACCTTCACGGCCCGAAACACTGCTCCTGAAGCCTCCAATGCACCCGCGTCCTTCGCCCAAACCATCGTTTTCCTCCGCCCCGATCTCGAAAGCGTGGCCAGCGTTGAAAACGTCGTTTTCTACTTCCCCGACGACGGCAACGGCATGGCGGAAAACCCGTCCCCCCGACCGGAAGACTACCCGATGACCAGCAGCGGACAACACCTTTCGGTCAGCTCCTGTGGTTATACGGTCACTTACCAGGACGGCGAACGGGACACTGGTTGTGGCAACAACTTCACCTTTGTACGGGCCTTCAGCATAACCGACGAATGCGCCGATGAAAACCGTGTTTTCTCTCAGGTGGTACGGGTAGGTGACCAGCAAACCACCGTCAACTCACCACCGGTTCTGGTCCAGAACCCGCTGATGTTCGGCACAAACATCAACTGCGCCGCAATCATTGATACCCGCCTGACCGGGCTTACCATTGCCGACATCTGCGACGGCAGCAGCAGGTTAGACGCCTATGTTTTCGTCAACAGCCAACTGAACAGTACACCTCTCGGTCCTTATCGAGTTTTCAGTTCCAGCGAATCACAGAACTTCACCGACCCTATACCCATTGGCCGGCATATCATCCGTTACCTTGGCCAGGATTCTTACGGCGCAGAGACGATTTTGGATATCGACTTTGAAGTAACAGACCAGGGTCAACCAACCGCCGTCTGCCAGCAATCGGTCAGCGTTGATCTCGACGAAAACGGATTCGCGACTCTTAATGCTGCCGATTTGAACCGGGAAAGCTTTGACGACTGCGGCGCAGTAAACTTCACGATAGCGCGCGGCGGATCCAACATCTACCGCGGAAGCCTCACCCTGGGCTGCGAAGACTTCGGAACAACCACGGCCACCCTTCGGGTGACCGATGAAACCGGGCGGAACCGATCAGAATGTACAGCAGAGGTGACAGTAACCGACCCTCAACGCCCCACCTGTTCTCCTCCCCAATCTGTCAGCATCACCTGCCGGGACTTTGCGGACAACCTTCCAGTAAACCTCCGTGAGGTTTTTACCACCGATCCCACAGGAACCGCCAGCCTGTTAGATGCCACCTTTGGTGCAGCAAGAGGGTCAGACAATTGTGATTCTCTGCGGTTCCGCCAATCCCTTACCGGGGGGCTGTCGGAATGCGGTAACGGTCAATTCATCCGCAGTTTTGTGGTCAACGATCAAACCGGATTTACGCAAGTCCAGCTTTGCCAGCAAACCATCACCATCAGGCCTTACACCGAGTACAGCCTCCGGCTGCCCGGCGATCAGGATTACGACAGTTGTTCCGAGCTCCCTTCCTCCGATGATCTCCTGCTGCGAGACACGGGCTGTGACCTCCTTACCGTAACTACCGAAACGGATACCTTGCCCAACGACGGTACGGCTTGCTACCAACTCAGGCTTACCCATACTTTCATTAATTGGTGCGAGTACGACGGAGGCTCTGCCCCACTGACGATACCCCGCGATGCCGACAACGACGGTAACCTACGGACTGCTTTCTACCTCAACATCGACCCCGTCAGCGATGCCAGCCTCACGGACGACAAAGCAATACTTGACCGCGACATCATCGACAACAACGGAAATGAGATCGGAGTCCTTTCCGATCTTTACGGCAGCTCCGCACAGCGTGGCCATTTTCGGTACGTTCAACTCGTCAACGTTACCGACAATACCGTTCCTGTGGTTGACATCCCTGCGCCCGACAACGGGCAGGCAATTACAGCTGACTGCCTGGGCAGCATCCTGCTGAGCTTCAGTGCTACCGATGATTGTGCCAACCCGGAAACAACAATAGCAATCGACGTCGATGTAGTCGACAGGAACGGAGACGATACCATTACGCAACCGGATTTCCTGCAAGACCGCGACATAAGCCCCAGTCGTTTCACCGTACAGCCCGACGGAAGCGTAGAAGTGAGTATCCGTTTCTTGCCGATCGGTAGTCACCTCGCCCGCCTTAGTACCACCGATAACTGCGGCAACCACGTCGACCGTTTCGTAAAGCTGGAGGTAGAAGACGCCAGAGCTCCTACCCCTGACTGTTCGGTCGTGAACAATGTAATGCTGACTCCAGATCCTGCTTTCGGGGGAGTAGCGGCAATGGTTGCCTCTGACTTCATCCGCGGGCCGGCAACAGTTTGCACAGAAACCCCAATCACCTACTCGCTTTACCGGGAAGAAACCGCGGCTCAGGCCGGGTTCGTTCCGCAACCGGGCGAATCACAACTCCAACTGGACTGTAGCGACCTGGGCCAAAATCTGCTCAGGGTTTATGCAATTGCAGAAGGGACGGGGCGCCACGACTATTGCAACATCAGCGTAAATGTGACCTCTGACAATGACATCTGTGCCGGACGGCTCGGCATCATCGACGGGTACGTGCTCACCGAAACAGGAGCGCCCATGGCCGGCGTTGAAGTCTTTGCGGCGACGGACGGGCAGCAAATAGCCATTACGACCGAAAGCGATGGCTATTACCGTTTCGACGGGCTGGCCGAAGGAGCAGATTACACCATCCGCCCTTACCACAACGATGATCCGGTCAACGGCCTGTCCACCTTCGACATTTCGCTCGTCAGCGACTATCTGACGCAGAACGAAGATACCGAACTGAGCCCCTACCAGTTGATTGCGGCCGATGCCAACAACAGCCGGGCCATCACGATCCTCGACCTTATCGAGATCCGGGAGATCCTACTCGGCATTAACGATGGTTTCGACAACAACACGAGCTGGCGGTTTGTGCCGGCGGACTACGACTTCCCCAACCCTGGCAACCCCTGGCAGGAACAGTTCCCCGAAATGACCGTAATCACTAATCTGACCGGCGCTCGTTCCGCAGACTTCGTGGCGGTTAAAGTCGGAGACGTGAATGGCTCTGCCACCCCAACCCAGAACTTCGGGCCGGGCAATTACAATTCGTACAGCCGCACGAACGAAACGTTCACGCTTGAACTGCAGCAACAGACCGACGGCACCTGGGCTCTTCTGGCCCCCGATGCAGCTTCACTTACGGGCATTCAGTTCAGTCTGGCGCTGCCCGCAGGTGCAAAAATTGTTGGAGGCATTGCTGCCGACTTCTGGGCGGTAGATCAGGAAGACATCCTCAGCGTGAGCTACGTTCCTGAGGATGGCCGGCGCCTGCATCCCGAAGAACTTTTACTGGAGTTCGACCTCCCCGGAAATGAGCAGCCGCAATTTGCAGCCGAACGCCTGGCCAGGCTTGCACCCGAGGCGTACCACAATGCTGGTTGGCCCGCAGGGTTGCGGCTGACGACCACTGCCCGTGACTTCAACCCAGGCCTGAACGTGTACCCCAACCCTGTTTTTGCCCGCAGTATGCTCTCCTTCAACTGGCCGGAACGCGAAGCGCTCCGTTTTGAGCTTATCGATGCTGCCGGGCGGGTAGTCACCGCCCGTGATTTTGACGCCGCTGCGGGCCATAACCTGTTTCCTTTGGAAGTAGCAGGCAGTGGTTTCCGGCCAGGTGTCTACTTCGTTCGGCTCCGTGGCCAGGAGGGCAGTGCCTCCGTCCGCGTAGTGATTTCGGGGAGCTAACCAGTTTGTACCAATTGCCTGCACCTGCGTTTGCGCCGCCCGGAAGAATACCTCGCGGGCACAGTAGCTTGTTCCGAAGAGCGTTTTAATGAACAAAGTATCCGTTGGGTGTACCTTGCGGGGGCGAACTTTACCCTCCGTAAACGCATTAGATAAAACCCACCTTTACTGAACCAACTATGGCCAAACATTCTCCGAAAAAAATCGAATTCGTAAACCGCAAAGCGAAGTACGAATATCATTTCCTGGAAACAGTAGAAGCAGGTATAAAGCTGACCGGCACCGAGATCAAAAGTATCCGTAACGGACACGTGAACCTGCGCGATGCCTACTGCCTTTTTCTTGGGGAAGAGATGTGGTGCCGTTCCATTTTTATCGGCGAGTACAAACAGGGTAACGTGCATAACCACGAAGAGCGTCGCCCACGCAAACTTTTGCTGAAGCGTCAGGAACTCAACAAGTGGCAAAAGAAAGTAAAAGAGAAAGGCTACACCATTGTCCCTTACCGTCTTTACCTCAACGAGCGGGGCATCTGTAAGCTCGAGATTGCATTAGTACAGGGTAAAAAGGTACACGACAAACGAGACAGCATTAAGGCCAAGGACAACAAGCGCGCGCTCGACCGTGCTTTGAAGAACCTGTAAAACACCTTCCCCTAATGTGGACTTGCCCCAACTGTAAGCGCTCCTTCCCTTCCACGAATCAGTCTCACATCTGCAACAATCTTACCGTTGAGGACATCTTCGCGGGCAAACCCGATGATCTTCAACTGGCCTTCGATGATGTTCTGGTAGCAATAGCAGACTGGCAGCCCAATGAAGCCGGCGCAGCAGTGAAGACTGTCGTTTTCACGAACAAAAGAGCGTGGCTCATCGTCAGGCCTATGAGTAAGCTCCTTGAGTTGAGTTTCTATACCGACGGAATCCTTACCAACGCTGCAATCCACAAATCAGGACCGAACATGAATAGCACAACGAAGTTTCGCCATTCCATCCGGCTCAGCGGTCCGGGAGAAGTGACTCCTGAAATCGTTGACTTGCTCCGGCAGGGTTACGATTACGCGATGCGGTAGAAATTACCCGGAAGCATTAGCGTCTCTTGCCCCTTTAAAATGCCCCGTATAAAAAAGCGGGGCGACCCGCTGTGCAGCGAATCGCCCCTAACCGGCAATTTATCATGGTATGCAGACCGCCGGTCTGAATCCTGTTAGTTCATAGCCAGGGCCTGGTAGGCCGAGAAGAACTCGAAGTTAAGATTATCCTCGGCGTTGCGCTGAGCAATGGAAGGCTCGTTGAGCAAGTTACCGGGCTTGCACCCCAGAAACCACTGCCGGGCAGCGAAGCCAAGGTCAGCAGCAAACTGACCAGCCAGTTCCAGTTCCGGATCTTCGTCCAGAGCGATGAGGTTATTTCTGCCCCAGACGAATTGCTGGGCGCTCCATTTGCTTAAGAGCGGAACCCGCAGGCGGTAGCCGATTTTATTGCGCGGAATGAAGCCGCGGATGTAACCGGGGTTCATCTTGCGAACTGTACTGACGGGCAAACCGCACGCGTCCGCAAGGCGGTTGAGATTGAGGTGGCGATAAACGACCAGGCTGGCGATGCTGTCCTCCATGGTATGATCAGCGGGGGTGAGGCCGTACTCGTCGTAGTAAGTGACGGTGTAGGCAGCAGCCACGTAAGCGGCTACGTATTTTTGAGATTCGCGGGGGAGGAATCGTTTAACCTTGCTGTAGTTAGTGTGACCACCCGCTGCGCGGATAGCACGACGTACCCGGCCCGGACCACAGTTGTAAGCAGCAAGGGCGAGGTGCCAGTCGCCAAACTGGTTGTAAAGGCCCTTAAGCATAATGACGGCTGCCTCGGTGGAGCGGTACATATCCAGGCGTTCATCTACGGTGCCATCAACCCGGAGGCCCATAGAACGGGCGGTGGCTGGCATGAGCTGCCAAAGGCCGGCGGCCCGGGCCGAAGAAACAGCGCCGGGGAAAAGCATAGATTCTGCTACGGCCAGGTACTTGAGGCTCTCGGGCATGTTATGCCGGGCCAGATAGTATTCAAAGATGGGGAAGTACTGGTTGGCGCGCCCCAGCATCCGTTCGGTGCTGTGAGATCCCTGGCCGAGGTAATCTCTTAGTTTTCTTTGTAGGTGAGCATCACACGCAGAGGTGGATAGCTCGAGGTCCATCTCGTCCAGCTGGCTGCTGAAAGAGGAAGCGTCACAATTAAGGGCGTCGGAGTTACGGGATAACGAGGTGTGATTCGAGTTAGCCTGTGCCATTACGGACATCACCAGCATTGCGGCGATGTTCAAGCACTTTAAGAGCTTGCTCATTTAAGATAATTTCGTTCAACAATCACTTACCGCCTCAATGCCACTAGTTCATGGGGATGGCTCTTCGGTAAGCATTTCGTGCCACCTTTAAATAAATGAGGTGGCTTTTCTGGGGGATAAAAAGTGGGCTCGACTTACGCCTCGCCCTAAGCGGCCGCAAAGATACGGTCAGCAAGCACCATGGCGCAAGCTTTTCCGTTCTAACGGTTTGTTATTCAACAGATAAGGGCTGACTTAAGTGCATTTCAGAATTTTGGACAGGCACAGCCTTAGCGACAAAAACAACCGTAAAACGGAACAAATGCACTTTTTTCGTCGGTCCGATAGGTGCCCACGGAATAATCTTTCATTCAGATTACCGGAAATCCGAGAAAGAATTGGCGGAAATTAAAATGTTAAAATTTCGCTAACTTCTTCATTTTCACGCTTTTTGGGGTGAATTCCCTTCGCGGAGCAGTATTGTTGGTGCCGGTTAGCAGCGGCATAGAAGCGGCATCCTGTCTGCACTTTTGTGGCAGGCGGATAGCCATTGGCGTTAAGCAAAGAGATTATGTCTGCGGCTGTTTCGTGTTGCTCCGGGGCCTGCGGCCCGGCAGCAGGAATGAAAATAACAGACCGGTACTGACCGCCTTGACCGCTACGGTCCCGGGTAAAATCATGGAGGAGAAAGAACTCGGTGAGTAGTTGCCTCGTCGTAAGTTTCCGGATATCATAGACGACCTCTACCGTTTCGGCGTGGCCGGTCTTATCGGTACAAACCTGTTCGTAGGTCGGGTTCGGAAGCACTCCGCCCATGAAACCGGTACGGGTGCTCAGCACGCCGTTCAATTGCCGGAAGTGAAACTCCCGGCCCCAAAAGCAGCCGCTGGCCAGATATATTGTTGCCTTTCAGGCTTCGTCTTCAGCCTGAGCTTCTTCGAACTTCTCGCGGGGGATGAACCGGATAGACAGACTATTGACACAGTGCCGGGTGTTCTTTTCGGTAAAGCGTTCGCCCTCGAAGACGTGACCGAGGTGACCATCGCAGTTGTTACAAACAATCTCGATCCTGCGGCCATCGGCATCGCGGACTTTCTTGATGGCACCGGGCACCTCATCGTCGAAACTGGGCCATCCACAGCCGGAGCTGAACTTATCCTTACTGTCGTACAGAGGGGCATCGCAACGCCGGCAAACGAAGACACCGTCGAGTTTGAAGTTATTATACTCGTTCGTAAAAGGCATCTCGGTGCCTTTATTGACGATCACGTATTCTTCCTGAGGGGTAAGGGGATTATAATTTTCTGGAGTTTTCATACCATGAATAACGCACAAGCGATCCTGTCGGTTCTGCATTATCATTTGGGGCGGGCAGCCGTTACCACGCGCGAACGGGTTGCGCCTGAGGAGAGCCGGGCTCCTTCAGCGTTCATTGCACCTGCGCGTGCGCCCGCAGCCAAACCACCGTATAAGCAAACCGGTGACTGCCGCGTAATCCCTTTACTTAAAACGAGGCTCCAGTGCTCTGTCAATGTTCAATTTCCGGATTGGGTGCTGGTAGATTTTGGTGGCTGGCGAGGCGCTCAAACCGGAGCTTAGCCGTAGCTAAGTGAGGACTTGAGTAACGAAGCCAGCCGCTAACCCGAAAATCTGAGCTTGACAGCGTACTAGACCTCTTCCACTACGAAATCGTAGCTTTCCATGATTACGTTGGCGAGCAATTTCTTGCAGGCGTTCTCGACTTTGTCGTGTGCTTCGGATTCGTCTTTAGCCTCGAGGCTGATGGTGACGTGCTTACCGATACGAACATCGTCTACTCCTTCGATACCGATATTAGGGAGATTCTTGACGACCACTTTGCCCTGAGGATCGAGCAGTTCGGCCTTAGGCATTACGTTGATGTGGGCGAGAAACTTCATGTTTGGAGATAATTTTATCAGGCTTCCGCGGAAGCAGTCGGGGGCGAAACCAGATTAATAATCAGGTAAACGCCAACGATGAAAGGAAAAGCCGCCGTTTGCAAAGTTGCTAATAAAACGATGGCAAGAACCGCAAAGATAATTCGCGTCTCGTTGCCCTCCCACTTCATGCCTTTGATCTTGAAAGAAAACATCGGGTGTTCACTGATGAGCAGGTAGGAGAACGCGACAATGGCCGGGTAAAGAACAAACGGACTGAGCGCCCAGGCCGCCCAGCCGAAGGGGTCGAGCGCATAAATGAGCATCAAACCGGTGGCGAAAACGGTACTCGTTGGCGTGGCAACACCCATGAAATTTTCGGTCTGTCGGGTGTCCAGATTGAATTTGGCCAGGCGCAGGGCGCTGAAGAGGGTCACCAACAAACCTGGTGCAGCGTACCAGGACCAGGTAATATCCGGCGCGGACGCAGGTGCAGCATCCTGACCGATGAATAGCAAGGTGTAATAAATCATGCCCGGTACCGCCCCGAAGGAAACCATATCTGCCAGGCTGTCGAGTTCTTTGCCGTGCTCGCTGGATACGTTCAGCAGGCGGGCTACCAGCCCGTCCGCAAAGTCGAACCATCCGGCGGCGAACAGAAACCAGAAAGCCGCAATAAAACGGTGATCGAGGATACAGATGATTGCCGCGCAACCACAGAAGAGGTTGAGCAGGGTAATTGCGTTGGGTATTTGAGACTTTAGCTTCACGGTGCAAAGTTACAGGATGGAAATTACAACGCACGGAATCGGGTTCGGCGGGAGTGTATTACGAGATGCACGGATCTCCCTCTCCTCGGGTCCCCAGGGCTAACGCATAGGCTAGTTAAGCCGTGTTAAACCCCCACCCCAGCCCCTCCCCACGGGGGATGGGCTCGTGAAAACGCTACGCGTTTTGGGTTGAAAGCTCTTAGGTGGTGACTATGATCTCGAGCTAAAAGCTTAAAATCGAATCCTATGCGTCAGCCCTGCCCCCGGTCCCTCTCCTCGGGAGAGGGGAGACGTGACAGGCAGCAAATTCGTGAGAGTAGTGCATCTCATGCTATAAACGGTTCGGCGGTAACACAATTACAAAGTTGCCTTACCGCACAGCGGGGATTCACCAGTTTGCTTCGTAATGAGACGCAGTGCGCATCATTTTGCTGGTCATTGTGTTATCAAAATCCTAAACTCAGTGATCAGGCACCAAACGACCAACGAATCCACGTAATGAACAGGTCGTTTATGTTGTTAATGAGTTGTTCCGATCTTTGCAGTACCAGCCAGTCCTCCCCTCAATGAAATTACTTTACCCGTTTCTCCTGCTTTGTTTCCTGTCTCCCGTCATTGCCTGGGCCCAACCAGCGAATGACGAATGTACAAACGCCATCATGTTGCCCATGGAAAGGGAGTTTTGCACCGGCAACGCCGGTGCCACCAACATCGGCGCCACCCGCTCGTTCGCCGATGCAAACCAGTACGACGTCTGTATCAGCGACCCCGATGAGATGAAAGATGTATGGTTCGCCTTCGTCGCCCTCGAAAACTCCGCCCGGATCACGGTCGATGGCCGCATCATCGGTAACGAACGGGGCAGCCTGCGGGAGCCCCAGATGACCGTCTACGAAGGAGGTTGCGACGGCGGCCTCACCCGAAACGAAGCATTGATCTGTAAGTCGCCCCTCAACAACATTCACGGTGTAAACGCAATTGTTCCTAACCTCATAGTTGGCGAAACCTACTACATACTCGTAGGTGCTCATGAAGGCAAAGAAGGCACCTTCGAGTTGTGTGTAAACCAGTTCGACGCCGTCCCCGAGCCCGATGCGGATTGCCCCACGGGCGTAGTGCTCTGCGATAAATCGCCCTTCAGCGTACAGTTCCTTTCGGGGAACGGCCTTATTCGTGAAGACCTGCAGGCCGACGGCTGCGTAGCAAACGACTGTAACCCTACCGAAGACAACTCCGCCTGGTACAAATGGACCTGTGATCAGTCCGGAACCCTGGGCTTCACCATCACGCCGCTGGGCACCGCGGCAAACGAAGACATCGACTTCGCCGTGTACGAACTCCCCAACGGAGTGGATGATTGCTCGGGCCGCCAGACCCTCCGTTGTATGTATTCCGGCGAGACGAGTGGGAACCCCGACGAACTCAACCTCCCCTGTCTGGGCGCTACCGGACTGAGCGTTAACGATACCGATACGGGAGAAAGCTGTGGTTGCCAAACTGGTAACAACAACTTCGCCGCAGCCATCGACATGGTGGCGGGACGAAGTTACGCACTGGTCGTTTTCAACTTTTCCGCCTCGGGCGATGGCTTCGATATGGAGTTCAACGGAACGGGCACCTTCCTTGGCCCACAGCCGGAGTTTACGTTTTCAGACAGCGAGGTTTGCGTTGGCGAAGCCCTGACGTTTCAGGACCAGTCCACCTCCGTAGATCAGATCGTTAGCCGGGAGTGGAATTTCGGCCCTACCGCAACACCTCAAACCGCTTCCGGCCCCGGCCCCCACTCCGTCGTCTTTGGCGAAGCGGGTACGCCAGCGGTCGAGCTCATCGTTACCACCAGCCGCGAGTGCCGTGAAATCCTCAGTCAGCAGGAAGTGAATGTGATTTGCTGTCAGGGTCAGTTTACCGGCAGTGCCACCACGAGTGATGTGCTTTGCCCCAACGATTCCAGCGGCGTCATCAACCTGACGGCCACGAGTAGCTTCTCTCCCGCCACCCTTACCTACGCCTGGAGCAACGGAGAAACGACGGAAGACATCAGCGGACTTGGCACGGGAGATTATACCGTTACCGTCAGTGATGTTTCCGGCTGCGAAGACGTTTATTCCTTTACCGTTGGCGGACCAGACCCTTTCGTTTTCGACACCTTGATCACCATGCCTTCCTGCGCCGGCGGGCAGGATGGCGCCCTGGAGTTCACTATTCTGAGTGGCGGCCTTGCCCCCTATGAATACAGCCTCAACGGCGGCCCCTTCGGGACAAACAATCAGATCAGCAGCATTGGTGTATCAACGGTAAATGTCCGCGTTCAGGATGGGAACGGCTGTTTCGTAGAGCAGGATATTTTCGTCGATGAGCTTCAGCTTGGTTTGGTTCAGGGCGTAGATGTTTTCACCGAGCCTGTTTGTGCCGGTGATGCCACCGGAAGCATCCAGATCGAGCTGGCCAACGGCCAGCCTGACTTCAGCTACGACTTCGGGCTGGGCGACGGTTTTCAGAGCAGCAACGTTCGGAACGGTCTTGCGGCAGGCATTTACAATGTTACCGCCCTCGATGCCGACGGTTGTACCGGGGTGTTTCAGGTGGAGCTCACCGAACCTCCCGTCATTACGCTCGCCGCCCAGGGAACCGGGAGTACCTGTTTTGGGACGGACGACGGGCAGATTATTGTCCTCTCTGGTGGCGGCCGGCCGGGCTACACCTATACGCTCAATGGGCAGTCTGTCACAGATACTGTGCAGACCGGCCTCGTCCCCGGCACTTACACCGTTCAGCTTACCGATGCGACTGGCTGCGTGCGCTCCGTCACCGAAGTAATTACTGAGCCCAACGAGATATTTCCCGTCCTGCTGGAAGAGAATGACCTGACCTGCTTCGACGCGGCCACCGGATCCTTCCGCCTCACTGCCACCGGCGGCACGCCGGGCTACACCTACGCTACCGACGATCGTGTATTCCAGCAGGATTCACTTCTTTCCGGCCTTCTGGCGGGCGACTACACCATTTACGTAATGGACGCTAACGGCTGCGTCGACTCATTGAACGGCTCCCTCACCCAGCCCCGTGAGTTTATTGTCGACCCCGGTGGCGACGCTCAGATCTTTCTTGGGTTCGACACCCTCCTGCGGGTGGTGAGCAACTACAGCCCGGTAACTTACGAGTGGGGGCCTGATGCTTTTGAGTGTACCAATCCCGATTGCTCCATCGTCCGTGCCGGGCCGGTAGAGACCACCATATACACCGTAGTGGGCACCAATCCGGCGGGGTGTACGGATACAGCTTCGCTGGAATTGCTCGTAGTCGAAGACCTGCCGCTTTACATCCCTAATGCCTTCAGCCCGAACGGAGACGGAGCCAACGACGGCTTCACCATCTTCGGTGGCCGGGCGGTAGAGGAAATCGAGTACCTCCGCGTTTACGACCGGTGGGGCGGGCTCCAGTTCGAGAACACAAATTTCATGCCCAACGAGCCCAGCCTCGGCTGGGACGGGCTGGTGGATGGCAAAAAAGTGAACCCGGCCGTTTTTGTCTGGTCCGCTTCGGTGCGGTTCATCAACGGAACGGTGCAGGAGTATGCGGGGGACGTGACGGTGGTTCGGTAGTGAATCGAAAGGTATAGCGTCGGGAACCGCTCAGTACTGCGCTTACCCACCTTCTACAAATAACCGAGCGACTTTGGGCGTTACCACTTTAAATACCCGGGGGCGCGGACGCAGGTGCAGAGGAACGGTAATAATACTTTTCGTTAAATGTGTAGACATCATGGTTTAAGAGCAGTACCCCATGCAGCCGGAAGAGCGGGACAGTTTAAGTCGGCCATTTTACGAACCTTCTTTGCACCTGCGACCGCGTCGTATTTTTCTTACCTTGAACCCTCACAATAAACCGATTTCCGATCATGACCCGTCGCAAAGCCATACAATCAGCCGCACTGACCCTGGGTGCCGCCTCCATCGCAAGCGCCATCGGCGCTACCGAAGCCGCCGATAAGCTCGCCGGTGCGAAGTACAAAACCAACCACAGTACCTGTAAGTGGTGCTACAACAGCATCCCCCTGGAGGAGCTCTGCGAACGCGGTCAGGACATCGGCCTGCAGAGTATCGAACTCCTTACCGTAGAAGACTGGCCGACCCTGAAGAAATACGGCATGACCTGCGCCATGGGCACCCACAAAGACTTCAGCATCGAGAATGGCTGGAACGACCTGAAGAACCACGAAATGCTGCAAACGCAGTACAAAAAAGTGATCCGCGATGCCGCCGATCACGGCGTCAAAAACGTGATCGTGATGAGCGGCAACCGCCGTCGCATTTCCGATGTAGACGGCATGATCAACTGCGCTATCGGCCTCAGGCCGATGGCAAAACTGGCCGAAGAAGCCGGAGTAACCCTGCAAATGGAGCTTCTGAACAGCAAGGTGAATCACCCCGACTACATGTGCGACACCACCCCCTGGGGCGCGGCGCTCGCGGAGATGATCGGCTCGCCGAACTTCCAGCTGCTGTACGATATCTACCACATGCAGATTATGGAAGGCGACATCATCAACACCATCAGGAAGTACCACAAATACATCGGCCACTATCATACCGGCGGTGTACCCGGCCGCAACGAAATCAACGATAGCCAGGAACTGAACTATCCGGCCATCATCCGCGCTATTCACGAGACGGGCTTTACCGGCTTCGTAGCCCAGGAGTTCATTCCTACCTACGACGACAAGATCAAAGCCCTGGCCGAAGGCATCAACATCTGTAACGTATAACTTACCGAATGACCACCAACTCCGCTCCTGAAAAGAAAAAACCTGCTCCGTACAAAACGATTGGCTGGGTTAGTGCCTTCGCGGTAGTGATCGGGGTCTTTTGCGTATCTCAATTCGCCAGCGGGCAGTTTCACCCTGCTGTTCTTGGTTTCCTGGTCTTTTGTTCCGTCGCCGTCCTTCTGATGTTTGCGTTAGAGGTTTACCGCCTGTACAAAGACTACGCTGCCGGCTACCTCTTCCCCGTACGCAACCTCACCTTTTTCATTGTTTGCCTCAGCTTTATTGCCCTGCCGGCAATGGGCATCTACGGTATGGTGACGGGGACTACCCTCGGCGCAGCCAATACGCTGTTGGTTCCCGTGTTTTTGTGGCTCGTGGTAAATAACCTGTTCTACGTGCGGCTGGACAGCGTTGGCCTGGAATCCAAGAGTGGCTTTTTTACGTCCAGATACGTTCCTCTTTTTGATGTAACGAACGTGGAAGAAAGTGAAGGGGGCCTGATCGTTTCGCAGGCGGAAGGGCCGGATATTCGTTTGTTTCGGGCGTTTTTCTTTGGGGCGCACTGGAAGGTGTTGCGGGAGCGGTTGGGGCGGTGAATTGGCGGTGTATCAAATGCAAGGGTGGATAAACATAAAAAATGCAGTGGAGCAAAATCACTATCTTGATAGTGACAAAACTCTCAAAACATGCTCATCTGCCCCAACTGCACAAGTGGTAAGATAGTCAAGAATGGCAGGACTTACTGCGGAAAGCAGAATCATAAATGCATAGACTGCAATCGCCAATTTGTAGCCAACAACCAACTAATCCCTCCAGAGCAGCACAAGCCGGGAAAAGCCTTCACCTACTATATAGAGGGCTACTTTACCGGTGTAAGGGCGCGAGTTAGCAGGCTCGTCCGAAAGACGCTCAGCTTCTCGAAAGACCTCAGCAATCATGTCGCAGCAATCCGATATTTCTTGTGGCAACGAAACCTAGATTCCTATCCTTACATTTGATACACCGCCAAAAATTGTCAACCTGATAAATTATGTGGTACGAAACAAGAAAAATCTTCACCGCCCCTTAAAAAACCGCAACAGTGCCTTAGTATAGTCTTCCGTAGTCTCTACACTCATGCTGTCGGCACCAGACTTTTGGAAGGCGCTTTTCTGGTACTTCATATTGTTGTTATACCAGTCGGCGTAGTGCTTGCGGACACGGCGGCTGTCGGTGTCGACCCACTGCATTTGTCCGGTTTCGGCGTCGCGGGCGTGGATGAGGCCGACGGCGGGGAGTTCGCGTTCGCGCGGGTCGTAAAGGTGCATACCGATCAGATCGTGGCGGCGGGCGGCGAGGCGGAGGGGCTTTTCGTAGCCGTCGGTTAAGAAGTCAGACAGGAGGAAGCAGATGCTTCGTTTTTTCACCATGTTGGTGAAGTAGGTGAGGGCCATACCGATGTCCGTACCCGTACCGGTTGGGCGAGTGTCGAGCAATTCGCGGATGATGCGGAGGATGTGACCGCGGCCTTTCTTCGGCGGCAGAAATTTCTCAACCTTGTCGCTGAAGAGCAGAAGGCCGACCTTATCGTTGTTGTTCGTGGCGGAGAAGGCGAGCACTGCGCAGATCTCCGTGATCAGCTCGTTCTTTAGTTGCTTGGTAGTACCAAAGAAGCTGGACTTGCTGATGTCCACCAGCAGCATCACGGTAAGTTCCCGTTCTTCTTCGAAGACCTTTACGTAGGGTTCGTTGCTGCGGGCGGTCACGTTCCAGTCGATATTACGAACATCGTCTCCGTACTGATAACCGCGAACTTCGGAGAACGACATACCCCGGCCCTTGAAGGCACTTTGGTACTCGCCACTAAAGATCTGGCGGCTCAGACCTTTGGTCTTGATCTCGATTCGGCGGACGCGCTTCAGAAGTTCGGTGGTTTCCATGTCTTGGTTCGTTGGTTTTTTGGTTCGTTGGCCCCTTTCAGGAAACGAACCGCAAATTACGAATAATGCAATTACCAGTTAAACGAGCGTATTACTGGTGTGATTGTTGCCCTTCAACCTTCCTTGCACCGGCGTGCGCGCCACATAGTTCTCTTGGTCAGAAAATGGTTATTCTGATCCCGGGGAGCGCTCCGTTTGCCAACGAAAAGCCTCACTCTGTCGAAATTACCCCTCCATCAGAACGAAAGTGCTCTTTTAATCGTTAATTCGTGTGACTATGAAGGATAAAAACTTAGCGGCCGTATTGGCATTTTTCGGAGGAGCTGTTGGGCTACACCGCTTCTATTTGGGGCAGGTAGGACTGGGCATCCTGTACTTTTTCATCCCCCCGCTCTCTTTACTGTTGGGTGTTATCGATGCCATCTCTTTTCTGAGCATGGACCAGAGTACTTTCGATGCCAAATACAATAAGGAACAGTATAACCCCACCCAACCCACCCGCAGCGGGCGCCAACTGACAGACCGTGAAAAACGCCACCAACAGCGCCAGCAGGAGCGTGCCCGCCGGGAGCAGATGCGTTCTGATCAGCGTGCTACCCGCCGCTCCAACTCAGTTCCGCAGCGTACCTCCCGCACCGCACCGGTCAATACGCCCAACGGCCAGGCCGAGCGTAAGGCCGGTCTGCGTTACTTCAAGGATTTCGAGTACGACCGCGCCATCATCGCTTTCGAACGAGCCCTGGAGAAAAACCCACGAGACGTAGCTTCTCATTTCAACATTGCCTGCTCGTACAGTTGCGAAGAGGAAGCCGATAAGGCCTTCTATCACCTCGACCGTGCTATTGCCCTCGGGTTTGCCGACTTCGAGCGCATCCGGACCCACGACAGTCTGGCGTTTCTGCGGGTTCAGCCAGGCTTTCAGTCTTTCGAAGAAAACGGCTACCGGCTGGCGCCGGATCTCAGCGCCGAAGAAGTGGTGCTGGAAAACCCCATCAAAGACGAAGCCCTCGTTGAGCTTCCCGAAATCAACGACGACCTGCTGGAGCAACTTCAGCGCCTCGCCACACTAAAGGAAAAGGGCTTACTGACCGAAGGCGAATTTGCCACCCAAAAGAAAAGACTGTTGGGGTGATGAGGTAGCCAGGAGCCGGCGGGCATTAACTCCCGCCCCCCAAACTGCGTTTCCTTCCATTACCTTCTATACCTATCACAAATGACTGCTGAATCCTTAATCTCCGACGCGATTGTTCCTCTCAACCCTGCCGATACCGGCGAGGAGGCCCTCGGCGTAATGAACGAATTTTACATCCGTCATCTTCCCGTGGTCGAAGAAGGAGAGCTCAAAGCTGTCGTCTCCGAAGACGACATCCTTGACGCCGATGCCTTGCAGCCCGTCAGCAGCTACCGGCTCCCCGTACAGCCGCCTTCAGTTTTCCCCGACGATCACCTTTACGATGTAATGCGGATCCTGACCGAGTATAAACTCACCGTCGTACCCGTCATCAACCGCGAGGGGACTTACATCGGCATGATCACCAACGAGGACCTGCTTCGGATTTTCGGTGAATCCAGCACGTTTTCAAGTCAGGGATCAATCGTTGTCCTCGAGGTACTGCGGCAGGATTACAGCCTTTCTGAAATATCCCGTATCGTAGAAAGCGAAGGTGCCATCATTTTGAGCTCATTCGTCCGCTCCTTCGAGGGCTCCAACCGGCTGGAGGTCACCATAAAAGTCAACAGCCAGAGTATCGCTGCGACCCTGGCCACCTTCGAACGCTACAACTATGTTGTTCAGGCCAGTTACAACGAAAAACAACTCAGCGACTCTTTGCGTGAGCGGTTTGATTCCCTGATGAATTACCTGGAAGTATAGAGGGCAGGAGACAGAGTGCAGAATGCAGAGAGCAGAGTGCAGAAGTTAGAATACTGAACCTGCGAACGAGTTCAGTCCAGCAGTCCGTCTTGTGACGCACACATTTTGCAGTTTTCTTCCTGCATTTTACTCTCCCCGCATTCCGCGGACGAGCCCGACCAGCAGCAGTACGCCCACCCCAACGCCGATCCGCAGCCAGTATCCCTGGCGGGAAATGACGGCCGTTTCCAGGTATTCCGGGTTGGCGGCACAGGGTGTCCCTTCTCCGCTTTGCAAGGCCCAGTGCCGGACATCCGTATTGTCCAGTCCGGGCAGAACAAGTGCCTGAACGTAGGCCGTATCAGGTTCTTCGACTTCAAAAGCAATTGCGTTTACATAGGCTCCTTGCGAGCTGTACAATGCAAGCTTTTCTCTCTTTTTGTCGATCCCGAAGGGAAGTCCTTCAATCACGTTATGGGCGAAGGGGTATGTTTCCCTGAAACGGGCTATATCGCGGCAGACGACAAGGTAGTCTCCCGGATCTATGCGGGCAGAGGGCAGACGTGTTTCGTGGTGATGATCGGTGAGCCGCCAGCCGGTCAGGTCCACCGTTTCTTCAGTACGGTTGTAGAGCTCTACCCAGTCTCCGCTGGCTTTGCTTCGCGGGCATACCTCATTGAAGATCACCTGATCGATCAACGGGTGGTCATAGGGTTCGAAGGCAGCTTCGAAGTGATAACTGCGCTCTGCGTTCAGGTCCAGCGCGTACCCTTCCGGGCCGGCCGATCGTTTCACGACCTGGCTGTTCGCCTCGCTTAACCGAAAGCCATTATGGGCGACGGTGCGCAGGTGCAAGGGGAAGTTTTGGAAGTACGTCCCTTTGTACCGCTCCTCGTCCACCCTGATGTTCTTGTTGACTTCAATGTAACCACCAGGCGTTGCAACGATGGTTACCATCCGGTCGCCTCCGGCACCGAAGTATTCACGGAGGTGCTCCCGCAGGTGAGCTGGTCTGTTTTCCCCAAAGGCACGGATGCGATCGAGGTGAATCCGCCAGTTTTTCTCCTTACCCTTCCAACGCTTCAATTGCCGGGGCATATCGTGCTCCAGGGCGGCAACCCTGCGCTCAATGGCAGCCGCAACGGTAACCGGAGCGAAATCGGTATGTAAATAGTCGAGCGTCCTGTTCACGAAGTAGCGGCGGTATTCGGTGTTGGCTAACAGCTTTCGTTGAAACAGGGTGCTCCACGGTGGGTTGGGCCAGGCGGGACCGTTGGCTTCGGTGTAGAACTCCAGGGTATTCCGCAAGTACCCCTCCTCCTGATGGAGTCCGAAACCCTGGTCCACATCGTAGAGTATCCAGCGCCAACGGCTTCCGGCTGTCTTCGGTTTCCAGTACCTGATGTTACCGCCGGCGTCCCGGTTATCGAAATAAGTCTGAGCAATCTGCAGGCGCTGGTAATTATCGATATCCATCATTCTTCCCAGGCGGCGGTAATTTTCCGGATTACTAAGGTCTTTACTCTCTACGAAAGATCGAAGTTTCTGGTATTCACCGATGCTTCCCTGCTTTACGGTATGCTCGTGTTCAATCAGATCGAGTTTGTCTTTGTCCACTTCCGGGTGGCGGTCAGACAGGAAGCGGGCGTTGATTTTTTCCCGCAGATGGTAAATGCCCCAGTATTCTCCGTTGATGTACACCTGCACCGGGCGTCCGGCCTGGCGTTCCAGGTCCCAGCTTTCGTCCTGCAGCAGACCGGTCAGTAGTACATCCCGGATATAAGACCGGTTCCAGTCTGAGCCCGCGTTGCGGGCCACGAGAAACTTGAAAGAATCGGCTCCGTTTTTGCCGAAGAGCTGGTGCCTGATCCGCTTTTCGCCGTATTTTTTCCGGGCTGATATGGAGAAAGACTTTTGCGGGTGCAGACGACTCATCCCTCCAAACATCCGGAAGCCCGTGGTTCCGCTGAAGACACTTCTTTCGTTGTTGGCTCCTTCCGGTTCGATAAGATCGAGATGGGCAGGGTGCTCCCTGCTTGTCCACCAGTTTGCTCCGGGTTGCTTCCAGTGACCGGGGTCCGCACCATATCCGGGCTTGAACCAGCCGTTGGCGGGATCGAATAGTCGCCATGGGTCGATTCCTATACTGAGGGTAAGCAAACGGCTGCGGGGCTCGCCGATGAAATAGGTTGCGCCCGCAACCGGAGAGGTCCGCTTGCCATCCGCGTTAAACGCGGCGTAGCGAAGGACAGTCGTTTTCCTGATAGTTATTTCTCCCTCAGAGAGCAAAGAGGCCTTGGTCGGCGTACTCCCATCCAGTGTATACCGAACCCTATCCGGCAAAGTAACGGTCACGGAGCGGGCGTAAAAACCAGCCCCCGGTCGAAGCAGCCTCTGGCTGCGAGCTGACCGAGAAACAGCATCGCCCTCCAATCCAGGCTCCCATTCGGAGAGTGTTGGCACCGCTCGCGCCCGGAGGGTACTTCGACCGGGCACGAAGCAACAACTCAGCAGAACCAGCAAAATCAAACGGGCGAATACGCGCAAATCAGGATAACTTCAAGGTAATATCCGAAAGATAGCCCGCTCAACTGACATTTCGCCTCTTCATGTGTTAACACCAAAAAACCAAGAATTGGTACTATGCGCCACTCCGTAGAAAATCACCGTATCCGTATAACCGTCGATCAGGTCGGTGCGGAACTCTCAAGTCTCGTTAACCTTGATTCAGGAAAAGAATACATGTGGCAAGCCGACCCCGCCGTGTGGGGCAGCCATGCTCCTGTTCTCTTTCCAATAATCGGAAAACTCAAAAACGGGACAACCGAAATTAATGGCGAGCAATTTGCCATCACCAAGCACGGTATCATCCGCAACAACGAAAACCTCGAGCTTTATTCCCAGTCTGACGACCGGATTACCTTCCGGCTTTCTTCGAGCGAAAAAACAAAAGAGGAGTACCCATATGACTTCGACTTCCGGATTACCTTCCGGGTAAGGAACGAGCATGTGATCATTTACCATGAGGTTCAGAACCTGGGTACCGAGCCGATGTACTTCTGCCTGGGCGGGCACCCTGCTTTTCGCGTACCCTTACACGATCACGATCCGTACGACGCACATTTCCTCCGGTTTGAGCACGACGAGACTTCAGCCTCCCACATCGTGAAAGAGGATGGTACGCTTACCACAGCGACCCGCCCCGTCCCCTGGGAGAAGGGCAACATATTACCCCTCAGCCACGAGCTGTTTGCCAACGACGCTCTCGTCTTTCGCGACCTCAACTCCCGCAGTGTCGTTCTGGAAAGCAAAATCAATGGTCCGCTCCTCAAGGTAGACTATGCCGGCTGGACACACCTCGGCGTATGGGCCAAACCCAACGGCAACTTCGTCTGCATCGAGCCGTGGATCGGCCTGGCGGATTTTGAGGATTCCGACGGGGTATTCAAGAATAAAGAAGGCATCATCGAACTGGCCGCAAACGAGAGCTACGTGATGTCGTACGACATCAAGGTGTTGTAAGTCGAGAGTGCGGGAATCAGGCGGGAGACGCTACCAGGCCGTGTATTCACAACCTCTTCGCTGCCCCCTGCGTTGTCTTTACTGAACTCTGAACCGGAGACACTTCCGCACCTTCAAGCGTTTCAATGAAACAGTTTTTCCATCTTTTTCTGGCGGCATTGATCGGTGGCGTTGCGGCTGCGGCTTTGGTCGTTGGTTTGAATGATGGCCGACCGGCCCTCGCTTCTCAAGCTTCCATTGCACCTGCGGCCGCGCCCTTATTGGTAGCACAAGGAAGCCCAGCGGAAGAATTACCCGCCCCGTTGGACCTCCGCCCCGCCGCCCGCCTGGCCATCCCCGCAGTTGTACACATAAAGGCTTTCACAAAAGACCGTCAGCGGGAGGCGGTTAAAGCCCTCTTCAGCGAAAAACCACCCAGCCGTAAGCCGCGCGAAGGAGAGGGCTCCGGGGTTATTTACACGTCTGGCGGCTACATCGTTACCAACCACCACGTCGTGGCCAACGCCACGGACATCACCGTAACCACAACCGACCGCAAGACCTACCCCGCCAGTCTGGTTGGCGAAGATCCAAAATCGGACCTGGCCGTTCTACGCATCGACGGCAAAGACCTTCCGTACCTGAAATTAGCTGATTCCGACGCCGTAGAGCCCGGCGCATGGGTGCTGGCCGTCGGCAATCCTTTTGGTCTTACCAGCACCGTCACGGCAGGTATCGTCAGTGCTCGTGGCCGGAGTATTAACCTGCTCTCCGACCTCGACGCCATCGAAAGTTTCCTGCAAACCGACGCAGCCGTGAACCCCGGAAATTCCGGCGGAGCCTTGGTAACCGCCGATGGCAAACTGGCTGGCATCAACACCGCGATCGCTTCGCAAACCGGAAAGTTTCAGGGCTACAGCTTTGCGATTCCCAGTAATCTGGTGCAGCGCATTGCCGACGACATCATTGCCTACGGCAGCTACCGCCGTGCGTTTCTCGGTGTCGAGATTTCCACCTTCACTAATTCAGACCAGCAGCGCCTTGGCCTCAACAACCGTACCGAAGGTGTCGTGATCGACGCTATCTTTGCCGGCGGCTCCGCCGCCGCGGCAGGGCTGAAAGTCGACGACCTGATCGTGCGGGTCGGTAAACGAACCATCCGCGACTTACCCGAATTAACCGAGCTCATCGGTCGGGCCAGAGTGGGAGAAACGTTAAAGTTGACCGTAGTAAGGAACGGATCCGAAGTTGAAGTCGTCGTTCCTTTAATCGACTGAAAGCACTCGTCGCTAAAAGCAAACCGGGCCAACGTTCAGCCCGGCAACATCAACGTAAGCCGCGCCAGCTATTATTTAGTTACTCAATCCTTTTTCATATGCGCCTAAGCAGCAAAAATCTCTACAAAAAATACGGTTCCAGAACGGTGGTAAAAGACGTCTCTCTTTACGTCGATCGTGGAGAAATTGTAGGCTTATTGGGACCTAACGGCGCAGGTAAGACGACTACTTTTTACATGACAGTGGGCTTCATAAAACCCAACCAGGGCAATGTTTACCTCGACGAGCGCGACATCACCAAAATGCCGATGTACAAACGGGCGCAACTCGGCATCGGTTACCTGCCCCAGGAAGCGTCCGTATTCCGTAAGCTGGCCGTTGAGGACAACATTTACGCCGTACTGGAAATGACCAACCTGAACAAGGCCGAACGCGAAGCCAAACTCGAAGGGTTGATCGAAGAATTCAGTCTCGAGAAAGTACGCCGCAGTAACGGTGACACCCTTTCCGGCGGCGAGCGCCGCCGCACCGAGATTGCCCGCGCGCTGGCCACCGATCCCAGCTTCATTCTGCTGGACGAACCCTTCGCGGGCATCGACCCAATTGCGGTGGAAGACATCCAGAGCATCGTCGCGAAACTGCGAACCAAAAACATCGGCATCCTGATTACCGACCACGACGTGCAGGCCACGCTCAACATCACCGACCGCGCCTACCTCATGTTTGAAGGGGCCATCCTGAAAGCAGGAACCGCCGAAGAACTGGCGGCCGACGAGATGGTCCGCAAGGTGTATTTGGGTAAGAACTTTGAGCTGCGTCGGCAGGTGATTGGTTAATGGCGGAGGAGTTGTACCCCAACAACTCCTGCTTCTAATACCCGAAAACTCAAAGGTCAATACCTTTACGAGGTAGAGTCGGAATACAATTCCTCCACCGAAAACATACCTTTACGAGATAAAGTCGGAGTAAAACTCCTCCACCGAAAACAATAGCATGTTCCCAGCCCAAACCTACCAGCAACGCCGCCACGATCTGGCTGCACTCATTCCCTCCGGCCTCATTTTTCTTCCCGGCAACCGGGAAGCCCCCATGAACTGTGCGGACAACACGTATCCCTTTCGCCAGGACAGCAGTTTCCGGTACTTCGCCGGCCACAATATTCCTGATCTGGCGCTCACCATCGACGGAGCATCGGGCGAAAGCAAGTTGTGGGGCGATGACATCAGCCTCGATCATGTAGTTTGGATGGGTGCGCAGCCGAGCATTGCAGAACTCGCTGAGCGCATCGGCGCGACGCGAGGAGGAACCCAGGCGGAGCTATCCACCCTGCTGAAGAAACACGCCAAAGAAGTACGCTTCCTGCCTCCTTACCGGGCCGAGCGCAAGACCTTCATCGCCGAACATTTGGGCTCGGCAGCAGGTGCAGACGAGGGATTGATAAGAGCAGTGATTGCGCTGCGCTCCGTTAAATCCGCCGAGGAACTGGTACAAATGGACCTTGCGGTAATGACCAGCATGAAGATGCACGCCGCCGCGCGGGCTCACGCCGCGCCCGGCCAGCTCGAAGCCGAAGTCGCAGGTATCATCGAAGGCATCGCCATCTCCGCCGACGGACGTCTCTCCTACCCCGCAATCGTGACCCGCAACGGTCACGTTCTCCACAACCATTACCACGGCAACACCCTGCAAAAAGGAGACCTCCTGCTCATCGATGCCGGAGCCGAAACGCCTTCCGGCTACGCCGGAGACATCACCCGCACCTTCGCCGTCGGGGCAGACATGACCACCCAACAGCAGGATATTTACGACATCGTGCAGAAGGCCCTCACGGACAGCACCGCCGCGCTTCAGCCGGGGATTACTTACCAATCTGTTCACCTTAACGCTGGCCGCATCATCGCCTCCGGCCTCAAAGAGGTGGGCCTGATGAAAGGCGACGTCGACGAAGCAGTTGCCGCCGGAGCTCACGCCTTGTTTATGCCCCACGGCCTCGGCCACATGATCGGCCTTGACGTTCACGACATGGAGGACCTCGGCGAAGACCTCGTTGGCTACGACGATAAGGTGAAGCGCAGCACCCAGTTCGGCACCCGCAGCCTGCGGCTGGGCAAAGAGCTTCAGGAGGGCTACGCACTTACCGTAGAGCCTGGTATTTACTTCATCCCGGCCCTTATCGACCGCTGGGCGGCAGACGGTACCTGCGCCGACTTCATCAACTTCGCAGCCCTCGATGCTTACCGCAATTTCGGCGGCATCCGGTTAGAGGACAATGTGGTGGTTACAGCAAGTGGGCATCGGGTACTGGGGTAGTCCCCCCAGGGCTGACGCATAGGCTAGTTAAGCCGTGTTAAACCCCCACCCCAACCCCTCCCCACGGGGGATGGGCTAGTGAAAACGCTACGCGTTTTGGGTTGTAAGCTCTTAGGCTTCAACTATGATCTCGAGCCAAAAGCTTAAAATCGAATCCTATGCGTCAGCCCTGGGTAGTCCCCCGGTCGATGCACACGCCGTGTGCAAGCGGTAAGAGCAGCCTCCGGATGCGACTCTTCTATCCTCTATAAAAAACAAGACAGCTCTACCGGCTTCCGGTAGAGCTGTCTCGAATTCGATCAGGTCAAAAGGCAGGCCCCGTGCTCGGAGAGCACGGCAACCGCTTACTCACGGAGTGAGCGGCGACCGGTGGTCTCTTAGTTGATCGTAACTTTCGTTGTGCTGACCCGGTTAGCACCGGTCACCTGCACTACGTAGATACCTGCCGGAACGTCAGCTGTATTGATTGTGGTACGTCCTCCGCCTGCGATAAGGTTCATCTGTTCGTTGCGCAGTACGCGCCCGTCGATAGTGAGGAGTTGAACGGTGGCGGAGCCAGCGCGCTCGCTGGTTACGTTTACCGTCACGAACTCCTTGGCGGGGTTCGGGTATACGTTTACTTTCGTTTCTCCCAGTGCCGGGTCGTTCACGTCGTCAATGACTGCGTTCAGAACGAGTACGCCGTAGTCACCAACTTCGGCCGTGAGGTTGTCTCCAGCGCTTGAAGTAAGGGTGGCAGTGCTTTCGTAGTTTTTCGCGTTCAGCATTTCGATATCATCGATCCACCAACCAGTTCCACTCACTTCGGCATCAGAGATGAAACGGTAGCGAACAGAAACATCCTGACCAACAAATTCACTCAGGTCAACAATGATTTCACGGTAGTCACCAGTTGTGGCATCCGGCTCATCTCCGCTGAAACCCCAAAAAGATTCAGTATTCAGCAGGGCGGCGGAGCCATTCGGGCTAACGTCTCCCCGGTAGTAACCACGAACGATCTGGTCTCCTACAACTTCCCAGTTTGTATTGTCGGTGCTCACCTCAATGATTCCGGCATCCCATCCTGCTTCAGTATCGTACTTGGTAAAGAAGCGCATGACGGGGTTTTCACCCGTCACAGCAAAAGGCTCAGCGGATGTAAGCACCTGATCCTGGGTTGTCCCTGTATTGGCAACGTAGTAGGCAAGGTCTCCCATGAAAGGAGTCGTATCGGTTTGTTCCCAGAAAAACTCAATGATGGTCGGGTCATCGTTGAGGCTGAGTGCAAACCAATCGTCGTCACCGTTTTCGGCACCATCGAAGTAAGTCTGGACCGAACCAACGGAAGGATCGGTAGAAACAGAGTAGCGGATAATCTCTTCGTCTTCGAAACTCATTGTTCCCAGATTGAAGGTGATCGTTTGGCCATCGATGGTGAAGTCATCGGCGCCACGAACGGAAGCAGGATCGATTATCATTCCGTCAGGAACAACATCGGTGATCACAATATCCTCGGTATCCTCAACGCGGTAACTGGTTGCAGCAAGGGTGTAGGTAACTCCTTCGCCAGCGTTAACGGTGTTTTCGTCTACGGTCTTTACCAGATTCATTCCCCCAGTACAAGCGGGATTGAGATCGAAAGCCTCCCGGCCATCGGTACGGTTGTTGGTGTCTCCCTGGCGGGCAGAGAACCCAACGCCACGGCGGGCAAATACTTCCCAGATCAAACACTGGTTAGCACCATCGTTGAGGTCTAAGTCTGCGGCCAGAATACCGTCGCGACCGTCGATCAGTCCCGGGCGGCATTTGGTCAGTTTCATCCCTTCAACCACCAATTCAACGGCAAGGTTGTTGCCGCCGGTTCCGGTAATGAGGTCGTCGTCGTAGCCATACTCGTCGGTCATGGCCCACCACAGATCCCAGAGCATGGTCCCCCATATCTCGCCGAGATCGTGGACACTCGTCCCCGTAATGATAATATCGTCTAGTGTATGGTTATTCACAGCGAAGTCGGTAGAGTACGGTTGGTTACGAATACCAAGGCCAGTGATTGCTCCACGGGTGGCGTAGTTACCGATACCGCGCGCCTCGGTGCCGTCGGGCATATCCTCAATGGTCCGTGGAGTAGAAGAGAGACTAAAGAAATCAGACCAGCCTTCTCCCATCTGCTCGTCGTTGAAAAGACAGGTAACGTTATTAGGTCCTCCTACCAAACGGGTAGAAACGCCGTGCCCCATTTCGTGGGCAACAATACCATTATCGAAATCTCCGTCACGCGGGGGAGGAGGCAAAAATTGAAACGTTACCGAAACACTGTCGCCTGCGGCAACGGTGTTGCGCAGGTTCACGCAGTCCTCGAAAGTGATGAATACACTCGGGATATTGATGGTGAGCTCAGGGTTACCGTCACTCATATTGATGATTCCACCCCGCTCTTCACCGGCCATGGCATCGTTACAAATAATCACACCGATGGCACCTGCCTCCTGGGCGTTGTACACCTTGAGGGAGAAGTTACACTCTCCCCGGGTAATCAGAGCGATTTTGCCCGTCAGGTCATTCGTAATTTCAGTACAACCAATGGCGGGGTCAGAAATAGCAACCTGGCCGGTTACCGGGATAGACCCGATTGCCGTACCGAACAGCGCCTCACCAGTAGTGTACGGCCCAGCAATTGTAGCGGGCGTATTCACCTGCATTCTGCTGGCTCCGGCCGTCCAAAGAAACATTTGCATAGTTCCACTGCTTCCGTCGGAAGGAGTAGAGAAGTTGGCGTTGTTGGTTCCGGAACCGTCCTGAACTTCAACCCGAACCTCGTCGCGGTCAAGGCCTTCTCCCGTGTAGTTAGTGCGCTGGAAGTTACCAGCGTCTTCGTTGAATCCTGCGTGATACATCCAGTCGTGCATCTTGTTGGTCAGGTAGAAGGTCTGTACCATCGCAGCGGGCAGGAGGGTATCGATATTATCATCCGCAATCTCGTCAGCAAAAAAGAAATCGAAAACGAGGCTGTCTCCGCCGTCGGCAACTACATCGGTTTCCACTACATCGTCGCCGTCTGTATCCGGATAAGCATAAGTATTGTTACCCCGAGTGGTGGTGTATTCAGGGCCATCAACGCCGTTGGTATCGTGCCATCCGAAGGGAGATGCAACCGGGTCAGCGGGGCTTTTCTCTTGCGTCCGCACACCGTGCAGTGGCGATTCAACACCGAACCGAAAAACGTGGTAGCGGCTTTCTTCGGCTACGGCGCTTTCGAACATCTGCTCGCTTACGGGCAGTGCTTTTGCGGTTACGTTGGCGCAGGCATTGTCGTAGTTGTGCTGATGATTCGGGGTTCCGAAGTCACACTTCAGCACCTGATTCGCCCGTTGCAGGACATCACCGGTTTCAGCATCGATCACTACGTACCAGATGTCGGAATCGGCAGCATGCCGATCGATCATCACGCGGTAAGCGAGGCGGAGGCCGGCTTTGGTCACGTAATAAGCGGTCTTGGCCCGGATGGGTTCCGGGCTGGCAGCAGTCCAGCTGAACAGAGCCTCATCACCGTCGGCTCCTATTGCTACGGGGTTCCCGAAGGCAGGAGTCACCGCATTTACCGCCGTTGCGATAGCTGCTTGGGCGCTCAACGCCGGTGCAGGGTAAGGAACTGCGGCAAGGCCGGTAGCGAGATCGCTCGTGCGGTGCACCAGCTTATCGTTACGGAAGTGAAGCGAAGCCTGAGCGTTAAGCAGCGGCAAGCCGTGCAGTTGCTGCACGACGTAGATGTGCCGGGTGCCACTGGGGCTGACGTAGTTGTCGGTGATCCGGAGATCATCGATGTCGGCCGCTTCGAGGCCGAAGGAGGCGTACTCTTTCTGGAGGTAATCGAGGGCAATTTTGCCATCAGCCTGAGCAATGAGGGTAGTGGTTGCTCCCAGCAAGAGTAGGAGAACGGAAGTTAATATTCTTTTCATACTAGATTTGAACAGTGAAATATTATGTGAATTGGCTCCCAAAGCTAAGAAATGATTGTTGCACCAACTATCCATATAATAGCCGGAATGAGAAAATGTTAAATATTTGTCGGTACTTCGGAGTATGGAAGACACTTTAATCAGCCGGCGATGCCTCTTTACCTTGCTTTTCATAGCCTTTCTCTGCACCTGCGGCCGCGCCCAGCATACAATACTGCAAAACGAAACTGCCGACCGCGAACTCCGGGCAGTTTGGATGGCTACCGTCCTGAACATTGATTACCCACAAAACCCTACCCCGAGTGCTGCAACCCTGCAGGCTGATTTTAAAAGCCAGCTCTACCGGCTGCGTCAGGCGGGCATGAACGCAATTTTTGTACAAGTTCGCCCCGCCGGAGATGCGATTTACCCCAGCAGTCTGGCCCCCTGGAGCGAATGGCTCACCGGCGTACAGGGCAAAGCCCCGGTCAGCGATTTCGACCCTCTGGCCTACATGATCAAAACTGCCCATGCGCAGGGCATCGAACTGCACGCATGGGTGAACCCCTACCGCGTTGCGATGACGATGGACAGTCTCGACAAAGCCCCCAACCACCTGCTGAACACCCACCCCGAATGGGTCCGCGCCTACAATGGCCGGCGCTACCTGGATCCCGGCCTGCCCGAAGTGCGCGCTCATCTCGGCGAAGTGATCGACGAACTGATCAGTAATTATGACCTCGATGGTATCCATTTCGATGATTACTTCTACCCCTACCCCGCCGCCGGGCAGCCCTTCCCTGATCGGGAAACCTTCGCCCGTTACAGGCGTAGCCAGCAACTGGCCGACTGGCGCCGCGGCAACGTGAATACCTTCATCGCAGAAACCCACCGCAGAATCAAAGCGAAGAAACCCTGGATTCACTTCGGCATCAGCCCTTACGGTGTATGGCGCAACCAAAGTCAGGACCCCGTCCGAGGCAGCGCTACGCGCGCTTCGGTCAGCAGCTATGACGACCTCTACGGCGACGCCCTCCACTGGGCCAACAACGGTACGGTCGATTATCTGCTGCCCCAGCTTTACTGGAGCATGAACTACGCTCCGGCCGGTTATAAAGTGCTCGCCGACTGGTGGGCCGCCAACACCCCCGCCAGTGTTGCGCTCTACACCGGCCACGCAGCCTATAAAGTAGGCACCGACCCCGCCGACCCCGACGCCTGGAACACCCTCGAAGAGCTACCTAATCAAGTTGCCTACAACCGCAACCTGCCGGCAGTAAGTGGCAGCGTTTTCTTCAGTTCCAAATCCATCCTCCTCAATCCCTTCGGGCTTGCCCAGCGTATGGCCGACGTCTACCCCGCTCCCGCTTTACTCCCCGAAAGAATTGCCCCCTCCCCCGTTACGATGCGCAAGGTGAAAGTTTACAAACCCAAACGCACAGAAAAAGGGATGCTCCTGGTGTGGGAAGTAGACAAAAAACTGCCAAAAGAAGAAGTACCGTACTACTACGCAGTCTATCGTTCCGGCGGAGGAACTCCCACCACGCTACTGCACATAACTCCTTATGGCCAGGGGTGCCACCGACTCCATTACTACGATACAACTGCGGATGCAGCAGTATCGTACGATTATGCTGTGGTGCCTTTAGACCGGTACCACCGGGCACTGTCCGGCAACCTGCAGGCTTCGGTTCGGTAGCTTTAGCCTCAAGGCCGGCGGGACGGTTAATCCGCTACCTGCACCTGGTCATCTTCCAGCAACGGCTTGAGCTGGTAGCGGAAAAACAGCTGGGCCGTGGCCAGCACGTCTTTTTCGCAGTAAGTAGCAATGCGCTCCAAATCGTCTTCCTCCCAGAACACGCGGCCAACCTGACTGCCGTCGATGTCGTCCTTCGGGGTAGGAAAGCCCAGGACGCCCGCCAGGAGTTTCAGGGAAGTATAGGACTTGTAATCGCCGAATTTCCAAAGCTCCATTGTATCCAGGAGGTGCTTGGTTTCCCATGGCTTTTTACCGGCAATGTCGAGCATTTTCGGCAGCGGGAGCTGGTTAGCGATCAACCGCCGGCACATGTACGGCACGTCGAATTCCTTGATGTTATGCCCACAGATGAACTGGGTATGAATATTACCGTAGTACTGGTCGAGCATGGCGCTGAACTCCTGCAACAGTACTTTTTCGTCACGATCAGCGAAGGACTTGAGTCGAATTTTCAACCGTTTGTCTTTATCGCGGTAAACAGCCCCCACACTGATGCAGACGATCTTACCGAACTCAGCATAAATAGCGGCTTTATCGATATAACTGCTTGCGTTTTCCTCTTCGGTCAGTTCTTCGCCGTACCGCTTGAGCACTCCGGGGGCTTTCAGGCCCCAGAGGTACTGGAAGGTTTCGTCGAGGTCACTGTAAGTAGCGCGACCACTCACGGTTTCGATGTCAAGAAAGAGGACTTTGGTTGCGTCGATGTGCTCGATCATTAATGCTGTACTTTAGTATTCAGTAGGGATATTACCAAAGATACGCATTTAGTAGCAAATAGTTGAATTGTTGCAAAAACATTACTTATTTGATAATAAATAATTGAAGTGTCACTTTGTGGCTTCTGGTATCTTCCGGTTATTGGGGCGCAAACGCAGGTGCAAAGTGGGTTTTGGGGAGGCAATGAATCGTTTCTTTTATTACCATGGCTTGAGCATGGTTCGATACCTGCTGATCATTTCCTCCTCCGGCGCACCGGCTTTGTACATCCGAAACACTTTGAGGTTGGCCATTTGTACTTTGTACCATCCGTTGGCCCGGTACTTCCGGGCCGAAACGGTTACCGAGCGGGGAATAACCCGAAAGGGAATTCCTTTTTCCCAGATTCGCTCGATGATATCATAATCCTCCATAATGCGCATATCCCTGAAACCTTCAAGTTCCTGAAAAGTCTGCATCGACAGGTAAAGCGATTGGTCGCCGCCCCTGCAGGCCAGTCCGTTGAAACGGGTACAATAAGCATTGATCCAAAGCAGGGGGTGCCACATATCGAACTTGAAGCGGTAACAGCCTACGGGATAACCTTCGGAGATTGCCTTTTTGATGTCTTCGTAGAAACCTTCGGGGGGCCGGGTGTCGGCATGGATAAAGTACACCGCGTCGAAGCGGTCCTGGTTCAGGCGGGCAGCTTCGTTCATCTGCTGCGCCCGCCCACAGCGGTTGCAGTGCAGATGATTGACCGTGGGGAACTGACTGAGCACCTTTGCGGTATCATCCGTACTTCCACCGTCCGCGATGGTTATCTGGCTACCTGGGGGTAAACCTGAGAGTAAAACGGGGAGTAAAGAGCGAAGATTTTCTGCTTCGTTAAGGGCAGGAGTAATAACGTGTAAACGCATATCAGAATTAAGATCAACCTAGTGCTCTGTCAAACCTAAACGTGGTAGTAGCCTGCGGCATAATCGACCTGACGGAGCACTAATGCCGTAAGGTACGAAAACGATAAAGTCTCCGGATTAGCCCGGCGCCTAATTAAGGCGATAATAACCGGATTTCAGGTAAGCTCCTTCGGGGAACCCGATGGGGTGGTCGTCGTCGTGCGCAGTTTTTTCCAGCAGTGTCCATTTACGGCCTGAGGCCGTAAGAACTGCCTCCACCACCCGGAAGAAATCCTCTGCAGGCACCCGCGCCGAACAGGAGGCAGCGAGCAGAATCCCACCCGGTTCGACCAGCGGAACGGCCAGTTTATTGATCCGGCGGTAAGCATCCAGCGCACCGGGGACTTCCTTTTCGCGCTTAGCGAAGCTGGGCGGATCAACGATGACGACGCCGAAGGTTTCTCCTTTTTTTTGCATCCGCTCCAGGGCAACGAAGGCATCTTCGGCCAGGGTTTCGTGGCGGCGCTCTTCGCCGAAGTTCAGGACGACGTTGCGGCGGGCCATGGCAAGGGCCGGGGCGCTGATGTCCAGACTGACAACGCGGCGGGCTCCGCCGCCGAGCGCATGAACGCTGAAGCCGCCGGCATAGCTGAAGACGTCGAGCACGTCGTGACCTTTTGCCAGTTGGCCTATCCGCCGCCGGTTGGCGCGGTGATCGAGGAAGAAACCCGTTTTATGGCCATGCACTACGTTGGCGACAAAAGATAAGCCGTGCTCCCGGAAGACAACGTCTTCGTCCGCCAGCTCACCGTGGATGACCTGTCCGTCGATAAAGCCCAAAGCCGCGGCGGCTTTTTCTACGTTGCGGGCGCAACGGAAGACGGCCGTTTCGGCCGCGGCGGCTTCAACGATGACCGGGATGAGACCGGAGAGCCAGGGGAACCAGACGGGAGAATAGACCTTGATGACGGCGACGCCGGCGTAGACATCGACGACCAGGCCGGGGAAGCCATCGTTCTCGCCGTGCAGCAGGCGGTATCCGTTCGTGTCCGTTGCAAGCAATGCCTCCCGAACCTTCTTTGCATCCTGCGTCCGCGCCCGAAAGAAATCGTTGTTGATCTGCGCCGGGCTACCCTGGTGTAACACCCGAATCCGGATCGGTGAATCGGGGTCGTAGAGCCCGACACCGATGAATTTGTTTTTCTTGAAGCTGAAGATCACCGCGAGGTCGCCGGCTTTGCCTTCGCCTTTGATTTTGGCTATTGCGCCATCGAACAGCCACGGATGACCGGATTTAAGGGCGCGCTCACCTGCGGCGGTGAGCGTTACGGGCAAACGGTTCATGGACGGGTGATTTAACGGGGAAAAATGGTGGCCTCTACGATTTCGCACAGGGTGTGCCCGATGTGCATATGGCACTCCTGAATGCGCGGCGTATCCGTTGAAGGCACCCGAAGAATGAGGTCGCAAGCTTCCTTCAGAGCTCCGCCATCCGCTCCGGTAAAACCGATGGTTACCATACCGTTTTCGTTAGCTTGCGCAACGGCTTTTACCACGTTCGGCGAATTGCCGGAAGTAGACATCGCGATCAGAACATCTCCTTCCTGGCCGATGGCGGTGATCCAGCGGGCGTACACATCATCGAACGAATAATCGTTCGCTACCGCCGTGATGTATGAGGTATTTACGTGCAGTGCTTCGGCAAAAAGTGCCGGCCGGTCGTAGTAGTAACGCCCCGAGAGTTCGGCCGCGAGGTGCTGGGCATCGGCCGCCGATCCGCCGTTTCCGCAAAAGAAGACTTTGCGTCCGTTGCGGTAAGCCCTCACGATCGCTTCGGTCATTTCTACAATGAGGTTCACCGTAAATTCATCAGACAGCAGTTGCTGTTTGAGGTCTATTGCGTTTTGCAGGTTTTTGCGGATAGTGGATTGCATTCTGCAAAGGTAGTTGGTAGAAGGTAGAATGTAGTGGGTAGTGCTCCTGCACGGGATAGGCATCGGAGTAGAAGTTGGTAGAGGGTAGTGCTACCGCACGGGATAGCTGTCGAAATCGTAGCGGGTAGAACGTAGTGGGTAGTGCTACTGCACAATTTTTCACCTTCTACATTCCACTCGTCATCAGCAAGTCGATATCGGTGCAACGCATCTCGAACCGTTTACCGAGGTAGTCGTTCGTGAGGCAGCCGCGGAAGGTATAAACGCCGTGCCGCATACCCGCCCGGTGCAGGATGAAGTGCTCGAAAGACCTGGCTCCGTCGGCTTTGAGGAGCATGGGAACAAGGACGTTGCTGACCGCAATACTGGCCGTACGCCCTACCCTGCTGGCGAGGTTGGGGACGCAGCAGTGGATTACGTCATGCTTTACGAAGGTGGGCTTATCCAGGCTGGTGAGTTCGCTGGTGGCGAAACAGCCACCCTGATCGATGCTCACGTCTATAATGACGGAGCCGGGGCGCATCTGGCTCACCATTTCTTCGCTTACCATTACCGGTGCGCGGCCGTTTTCGGCGTGAATAGCACCAATTGCGACTTCGGCGGTAACGAGTTCGCGGCGCAGATAGAGGGGGTTGATGGCGCTGGTGTACAACTGGCGGCCAACACTGTTTTGGAGGCGCATCAGTTTATGGATGTTATCATCGAAGATGCGAACTTCGGCGCCCATGCCCAAGGCGGCGCGGGTGGCGTATTCAGCTACAACTCCTCCTCCTAGGATAACAACTTTCGCACTGGGCACTCCGGAGACGCCGCCTAACAGAACGCCGGGTCCTCCTTGGGCGGAGGACAGCAAATGTGCCGCGGTCTGAATAGCGGAAATGCCCGCCATTTCGCTCATAATGCGAACAAGCGGAAAGCAGCCCTCTTCGTCCTGCAGGTACTCCATCGCCAGCGCGATGATACGCTTATGCTTGAGGCGGTAGAGGTACTCGGCACTGATGGTTGGCAACTGCAACGGACTGATGAGCACCGTGTTGGGCTGCATCATGTCGATTTCCTCCAGCGTAGGCGGAGCTACCTTCAGGATAACCTGGGCTTTTCGGTAGACTTCCTGAGCGGAGTAAGCTATTTCTCCTCCACTTTCGCTGTAGGCATGGTCGGTGAAATTGCTGGCTGCGCCAGCCTTCGTTTCAATCAGGACGCGGTGGCCGCGGCTGCTTAGGTTGGCAACGCCACTGGGTACCAGGGCAACACGTTTTTCCTGCAGCGTAATTTCTTTGGGGATACCGATATATAAAGATTCCTGCTTATGCTGCACAGCAAGCGTTTCGGTTTGGGTCTGGCCGTAGCCTGACGTTAGCTCCTCCGGGAGAGATACCTTTTTTTTATCCTTACTGCTCATTGACGATGAATGGGTTACCCGTGCCTGTTGTGGTAACACTTTACGGGCGTCGAGGTTGTGTTTTTAGTGGCAAATTAGACAGGTGCGCTGACGCAGGTGCCGGAATCCGTTTTAGGACGCCCGTTTTTCCGGCCTTGAAAAGCGTTAAAGTCCAACCTTCCGGCACAAAGACTTACCGGCTTGTCATTCTATCAATGAATCAATGACACCGAATTATGCGTTACCTATCCCTCTTAATCTGCCTTCTGGCGGGCCTTTCCCTCCATGCTCAACGCGAAAACAAATCTTCCAACGGCTGGGAGATCAGCGCGAGTTTTGCGCCGGAACTGAGTAAGCGTCCCCTGCTCAATGGCGTCCAGTTCGAAACCGATCCGAATGACATCCCGGTCAGTCAGCGGCCGCAAAATGGCGTTTACGATACCATCAACATTGCGGGACAGGACCGTATTTTCAGCGGAGATTACGTCTACGGGCAGAAGAGTTCTCCGGCAGATTCCGACTTCTGGTTCGGCGCAACCATTACTGCCCATCGTCGTATCGGGACCAACTTTGACTTTTCCGCAGGGATGTTCTTCAACCAAGCAGGATACACTACCGGCGTTGACGACGAAATTATCCAGGGAGGTATCGTCAACACCAGCGCGCCCATTCTCTTCAACCTCGAGGAGGTTGAGCTCCGCTCCGTTGGCCTGACCTTGCGCGGCAACTATCACCTCTTGCCCGAGCGCCGGTTACACCCATATTTCGGGATGGGTATCAATGTTTACCATACCCATCGAAACCAGCGCCCCTTCGGCCGGGCCTATATCGGAGAGACCGTTGAAATTTTGCCCCTGAGCACACCTGTTCCTGATTTGACAAACAGTCAGATCAACCTGGATTTCGTTGCTACCGCAGGCTTACTTTTTCGAATTAGTGATGCCTGGTCGGTTGGGCTTAACGTTACGAGTACCCCGGTCCTGGGACCGGGTTTGGTGGGGATGCAGATTCGGCGGGAGTTGTGAATGAGCGCCTGTAGCCGACTCGCCTCGTGATGAGCGGAGCAGCGCCCGAAAGCTCAGCCAGAGTCGATCGTTATCATTGAATGACTCAACCCTTTTCCCCGAACGCACCCATCAGCGAAAACGACGGGCTGCACCCATCGCCACGTGAGACGGACCTCCGGCCCTCAGCCGCGAGCGTTCCGCGGATCAGCTATCGATTCGGAATGGCCGGGAGGAACGGAGCAGCGCACCGAAACACCCACCACCAAAGCCGATCAATCTCGTTGAATGACTCAACCCTTTTCCCCGAACGCACCCATCAGCGAAAACGACGGGCTACACCCATCGCCACAAGAGACGGACCTCCGGCCCTCAATCGGGAGCGTTCCACCAAGAAACAGGCTTTAAAGAGGTTTTATATCTTGTGGTTCACCTACAACCTAAAGCACCCTGTATGCACCGTATTATCATCCTTTTTCTGTTCCTGCCCGTTTGCCTCACCGCCCAACAAAACGATATCAGTATTTTTGGCAAGGGCTGGTATCTGAGCCTGATGCTTCAGCCGGAAGTCGATTCAAAGTTTATTCTAACTCCCTACGTCACAGCCAACGACACCCTGCCCCGCAGCACAGGGACTGTTTACAATCCATATCCCCGTTTCGGCGTGACCTCCCCTCTTGACGGAGACGAAACCCTTTATTACGAGGAACCCAATCTTCGGCGCAAAGCAGAGCGGGAGCAGATAATCTATAATCTCCTGGCCAGCATTCGTTTCCACTACCGAGTGGACGAGCGACTGGAAATTTCCGCCGGTTTCTTCTTCCTTCCTACTTTCAACGACGAGGAAATAACGGAAGACCCGTTCGAAGACCTCCCCGACGATTTCTACTATTCTTCATGGGGGACCAAGGAGACCTACGGTGGTTTGATGGCCGACTTCAACTATCACCTGCGTAAAGGGAAGCGCCTGCGGCCTTACGTCGGTCTGCAGGGCCGCTTTGGGGTGAGACACACCGAGGGGATTCGGCTTTCGCAGATATTTCCTGGCCTTAACCAGGAAGTTGGTTCGATAGAAAACGTTGTTGAACGCTTCCGTGTCAACACCATTTTTGATTTTGATCTTGACTTGCTGGCCGGTATCAATTACCAACTTAACGATCGCTTCGTGGTTGGCCTCGAAGCTCATCTCGGGCGTTTTCTTGTGCCGGTACCCAGAGCTCTCGTAGTCCGTTACCGGTTGAAATCTCCGGGCGGAGAACCGAATCGTTAACCTCCCCCGGCACCTGCGTTTGCGCCCTAAAAAAATGAGGTTGCTGCACTTGGTGTGTGCAGCAACCTCTCAATGCTGTTCATAAAGTGTCTGTTGCTCTAAGCAACTAATTTGCTGATTCGCTTGCGTAATTCGTGCTCAGACGTCATACCCTTCAGGCTGTCTTTGATTTGATTGCCTTCGAGGAAAAACAAAGACGGGATGCTGCGTACACCAAATTTTTCGGCCAGCGCGCGTTGTTCGTCAATGTTAACCTTTACTATATCTACTTCGCCGTGGTACTCTTCGGCCAGTTTTTCTACCGTTGGTAACAGCGCCTGACAAGGTCCGCACCAATCGGCGTAGAAATCAATAACAAAAGGCTTCCCGCCGGCGACCAGATCGTTGAATTGTTTATTGGATGTGATGGCTTGCATCTTGAAATAATTTTAGAGGTTATCAATTTACACTGCAAAGTTAGGAGGCTTGCGGGGGTAGCAAGTACCAATTTTCCACAGACAGATGTCAATTATTCCCTTTGCCCCCAAAAGCGAAGAGGGATGCTGCCGCAGTGGCAACATCCCTCTTTGTCAGAACGATCGGGTTTGATCCGGTTTCTATTCCAAGACACCCGCGAGGGCACCTTTAGACAGTTCTTCACCCATTTTGGCGTAAGTTCCGTCTTCCAGTTTGGTACGAACGGCCTTGAAGGCGTCGAGCGTAGTCTGGATGTCTTCCGGCGTGTGCTCGGCAGTCGGGATCATACGAAGCAGAATCTGGCCTCTCGGGATCATCGGCGGCAGTACGATGGAGCAGAAGATGCCGTAGTTCTCGCGCATGTCGTAGATAAGGGCACCGGCTTCGTACTCGTTACCGTGCATGTACACGGGTGTTACGCAGGCACCGGTATTTCCGATGTCAAAGCCAGCCTCTTTAAGACCATTCTGCAGGTGGTTTACGTTACGCCACAGTTTTTCGCGTAGTTCGGGCATGGTACGCAGCAGGCGGAGGCGCGTGAGCGCTCCTTTTACCATCGGCATACAGAGGCTCTTAGCGAACAGCTGGCTCCGCAGGTTGTAGCGGAAGAACTCCATGATGTCCTTGTCTCCGGAAATGAAGGCACCGAAGCCAGACATTGCCTTAGCAAAAGTGGAGAAGTAGATATCGATCTGATCCTGGCAACCCTGTGCTTCACCAGCACCCATGCCGGTTTCGCCGAGGGTACCGAAGCCGTGTGCGTCGTCAACGAGGAGGCGGAAACCGTACTCTTCTTTGAACTCACAGATTTCTTTCAGGATACCCTGCTCACCGCGCATACCGAAGACGCCTTCGGAAATCACGAGGATACCGGAATTGCGTTTTTCGGCTTCAGCCTTGGCCTGCTTGAGGCGGACTTCGAAGTGCTCGATGTCGTTGTGCTTGAAGGCATACTTGGGGCCAGTGTGCATCCGGATACCATCCATGATACAGGCGTGGTCGTCGCGGTCGTAAACCACCACATCGTGGCGGCTGAGACAAGCATCGACTACGGACATGATGCCCTGGTAGCCAAAGTTGAGGAGCACACACTCTTCCTTTTGGGTGAACTCAGCGAGTTCTTTTTCAAGTTGGAGGTGAGCATCCGTTTCACCACTCATGATGCGGGCCCCCATCGGGTAAGCCATACCGAACTCAGCTGCAGCTTCGGCATCTGCCTTGCGCACTTCGGGGTGATTGGTAAGCCCCAGGTAAGAGTTGATGCTCCAGATGATATACTCCTTGCCACGGAACTGCATGCGCGGGCCTAGTTCTCCTTCCAGCTTCGGGAAAGAGAAGTAGCCGTGAGCTACGTCCTGGTACTGCCCCAGAGGGCCTTTATGGTTGAACTTTTCGAAAAGATCTTTCATTTGCTTTCGCTTTTGATCGCGCAAAGATAAGAATTCCGTAGAGTAGGCGCGAAATGTTTGCAGCTGCTTAGCGTCGGTAGAGCGTCAAGTTTTCCAGGGGCGCAGACGCGGGTGCAGGGAAAGTTGACAAAACCTTGTTCGTTGTGCGAATGACCGTTTTACCCCGGAGCTATCAGAGCTGGTCTACTTATCAAGTTCGCAACATAAAATTTATGAGGCCCCGTTTACTTAAAGAGGTCAAAAGCCACACCATCCGAAAACCATGTACAAACTCCTGAAACGCTGTTGCCAACTCTTCCTTTTGCTGCTTGCAGCAGTTGTTCTCTTTTTCAATGCAGGATTTTACTTCTCACCGGATGTCCGGTCTGATGAAGGATGCTGCCCGAATAAAGATGTACACCATCAGTTGACCTACCTGAAGAAGAAAATCCACGCAGGAGCGGCGGAAAACATGCAGCACCTCTTCCCCGAAGGGCACCTCTTCATGAACGCACTCTACGGCCTGACCTGGACCGAATTGAACAACGAAGCCGGAGATGAAGCCCTGAACGAAATCGACTGGGCCCTGGCAGAAATGAATTCGGAAACCGGCCGCCGCATTTTCAACGAAGACCTCCCCCTGCCCTACGGCGCCTTCTATCGGGGATGGACCAATTACCTCACCGGAAAAAGACTTGAAGCGGACATTATTTCTCAGGAGATTACCGGACTGCATGAGGAAAACTTCAGGCTCAATTGCCAGGACATTGCAAAGGCCTACGCGGAAGCAGAAAGCCCTTACCTGCAGTCCTACCACGGCGGTATCTGGCCGGCCGATAACCTACTGGCCATCGCTTCCCTTGCCTCATACGACCGTTATTTCGACACCCTCCGGTACCAGCCTCTCATTGAAGGGTGGCTCGCCAAAGTCAAGAAAGCACTAGATCCCGCCACCGGGCTCATCCCCCACGTTGTTTACGAAGGCGCGCCGCCGCAGGGCGCGCGGGGCAGCTCACAAAGCCTGATGCTGAGCCTCCTGCCGGAAATCGATTCCGCATTCGCAGCAGAACAATTCGCTTTGTACCAGCAATACTTTGTCGGCCAGCGTCTGGGCCTCCCCGGCATCCGGGAGTACCCGAAAGGGATGGAGGGTACGGGCGACATCGACTCCGGCCCGGTGATCTGGGGCATCGGCGGAGCAGCCTCGGTGGTGGGCCAACGGGCCGCTTACGTCAACGGCGATTATGAGTTGTATAAAGGTCTGCGGAACAGCATCGAAGCCTTCGGCTTCGGATTCACCTGGTTCGGGAAGAAACGCTATGTTTTCGGCCAACTACCAATTGCGGATGCGTTTATTGCCTGGAGTAATTCGGTAGAGAAAACACCGGCTGATGCACCGTCCTCCGTGCCCTGGCCGATTCATCTTGTATCCCTGGTGTTACTTCTACTCATCCTGTGGGTAGGTTTCAAATTGTGATGAGGTATTGAATCCTCCCGGCATGAGCCTACTCCCACACTTTTTCGCCGATGCTGTCCGGCACGAAGCTACCCCACTTTTCGTTGTAGGTATGTAAACGTTCCGTAGGTTTCCCGTTAGCGTCTTCCAGCGGAAGACCGGCCAGTTTCCAGGCGTACAGGCTCCCGTAGAGATTGTACACATTCGTAAAGCCTCGTTTCCGAAGCTTTTTGGCGGCGCGTTCGCTGCGGTAGCCGACGGTGCAGTACACCACAACGGGCCGTGACTTATCGACGTCTTTCACCGTTTTGAGGTTGAGGTTATCGTAGCCAATATTAATTGCTCCGGGCAGATGACTAACGTCGTACTCAAAAGATTCCCTGGCGTCCAGAAACAGTACATTGTCCAGAGATGCAGCTTCTTTGGCGCTAACGGCCAGTTCGTCGGCAGATATGAGTTTCTCTAGTTTCTGGTCCAGCTGATCGTATCCCGTTTGCAGGCGGGCGGGCACATTCTGGGCGCGGCCGCAGGTTGCAAGGGAAAGGACAAAGAGCAAGGAGGCGAGGGCTCGTTTCATAATAATAAGTAAACGCATCAACCGGGGATTCAGTTATCCACCGCTAAAAAATCGCGGATGATCTGCTCCCCTACAGCCGCCGACTTCTCGGGGTGAAACTGCGCTGCGTAGAAGTTGTCTTTTTGCAGCATTGCTGCGTATTCAACACCACAGTATTCAGTAGTCGCTACGGTATCAGCGCCGGTTTCAACGTAGTAACTGTGGACGTAGTAACAGAAGTCATTATCCACCTCCTTGCTCACCCAGTTGTTGTTTGCGGATAGTTTGACGTTGTTCCAGCCCATGTGCGGTACTTTGTCACCATTGACTGGCCGGAAGCGCTTCACCCTTTCGGGGAAAACGCCGATACAGGGAACGTCCCCCTCTTCACTATGGCTGCATAACAGTTGCATCCCTACACAGATGCCAAAAACTGGTTGTTTCAGTGAACGAATCAGCTCGGTTAGTCCCGTCTCGTTCAGGTGCTTCATGGTGCTCTCCGCTGCGCCCACCCCGGGGAAGATAACCTTATCGGCTGCCCGGATTACGTCGTGGTCACTGGTGAGCACGTGCTCTACGCCGATTCGCTCCAGGGCGTAAAGAACGGATCGAATATTGCCGGCGTTGTAGTCTATTACTGCTATCACGTGAAAGAATAGTTCGTTTTATCGATAAAGGCTGACAAATATCGCCTTTTCCGACTTCATGGATTAAAAAACAACACATCACCTGATTTTTAGATCAGTCGCCGCTTCTCTTTGATTAGAGCTTCCAGTTCTTTTCTCCTTGCTTTTGAGACGGGCAGCATGCAATCATCTTCCATCACCAGGCTTCCTCCATCAGAACGATCTATTCGTTTCACATAAAGAAGATTGATAAGAGCAGTGGTATGGCTGCGAAAGAAATCATAATCCTCCAATAACCTTTCGTAATACTTGAGATTTTTAGAGACTGTAATGGTGCTGCCTGATTTGAAGTGAAAGTTGGTGTAACTACCATTCGCGACACAATAAGTGATCTCGTTAATGTGAACCATCTCGTACCCTTTTTCAGTAGACAGAGCAATTTTGTGTTGTTTGCGGTTGAAGTTACGTACTTGCTGTACCATCTCTTCCATCGACACATGAAACGACTTTACCCCAACTCTCTTCACCGCGCTATCCACCGCCTGAGTAAGTTTATCGACATCAATGGGTTTGAGCAGATAAGAGATTGCCATGAACTCAAATGCTCTGATAGCGAACCGATCGTATGCCGTCACGAATATGATCTCGAAAGATATTTCGTTCAATTGCTCCAGCAGGGTAAAGGCAGTTTCTGTACCAAGTTGAATATCCAGAAACACCAATTGGGGGTTCTCGTCTTCAATAAGTTCTGCTGCCTTTTTCACGCTTGAAGCAACACCTGCAACATTAACGTCGGGGCAAAATTCTTCCAGCAGGATCAAAATATTTTCACGGCTGCTGGCTTCATCATCAACGACAATGGATTTCAACTTTTCTTTTCTCATTGGTCTGGCGTTTGGTAAGAATCAGTTTAGGAAAGGGAGGTAAATCCTGGCCCGTGTTCCCGCAGCCGTTCCATCCGGATGGTGCAAGTCTTCGATAAAAAGTCTCGCGCTTGTGTAACCAAGGGCTTGAAGGTATTTCAGAGTTTCCTGGGTATTGCTCGTTGAAATGGATAGGTGGCGCCCCGCTTGTAAGCGAGCACCACCAGCAGCTGCGCGTCCTCTCCCATTGTCTTCCACGACGCATTCAATACAGTTTTCGAAAGGCTTAAAACTTACGGTTAATACTCCTTGATAGGAGAGTCCCGTAAGGCCATGCTGAATAGCATTCTCCACAATAGGTTGAACCATCATACTGGGTATTTCTACGTCTAAATCACGTAAGGAGTCGGCCACGTTCAATTCGAAAACAAAACTGTCTCTGAAGCGCAGTTTTTCAAGTTCCAGGTATGTTTCTATAAGCCCTATTTCTTTGTTCAGTGCTATACTACCCGTAGTAGAAGATTGTGCGATTGTCCGGAGAAGGTCTGAAAACTTCCCCAGGTAGTTGTACGCGTCCATCTTCTTTGACTTGAGGATGAAATTCTGGATACCGGTGATCGCATTAAAGAGAAAGTGCGGATTCATCTGTGACTTAAGTAAGCGCACTTTCGTTTCTGCAATAACCCGGTTTTTATTGGCAATATTGACGCGGCTCCTGGCACTGATAAGTAAAAAGAGGATACCAAAAAAAACTACAAGGCCAATCACTACATTGTACATCGCCCGCCTCCGGTTCAGCAATGTCTGCTTCTGTTCTTCTTCTACCAGCAGAAGGCGCTCTATCTCCCAGTCCTTTTCCCGCAAAGCTTGTTTTGCGCGTATGGATTGAATTTCACTTTTGGCTTTCAACCCCGTTTGTTCTTCGTTGATGGTGTGATACTCCTTGAAATACGCAAGAGCCTTCTCATTATCCCCCACTTCTTCATAATACTCAGACAAACTCTTCCGGCAGAACGAAATGCCGAAAGCAAATCGAAGTGAATCCGAAACCTGACACCCTTCCATCAAACAAGCGTAAGCTTTGGTATAGTTTTTCTTCCCCAGGTAAGCCTCGTAAAGGTTAAAGTTGATCATAGCGGTGCTGATCGTCAACTCATCAGAAGCAGGCAATTCTCGCTCCACCAATAGTTCAATTGCCTGTTCGTACTTCTTCTGACTTATGTAGAGGTAAGACAAGTTCGACAACGAATACTTTTCTAACTCCCCCAGCTTTTCTTCGCGGGCCAGACGCAGAGCACCCTCTGCAAAGTAAATTGCGGAGTCTACCGTCCCGGTGCTGAATTCCAGAATAGCGCCCGTCAGCAAAAGGTGAGACGATATACTTGGCTCTTTAAGCTTATTGACAAGCTTCTCTGCCTGGTCAAAATGGATAACAGCCTGATCAAAATCATGAAATCGGATGAGTGTATTTGCCTGTCCCAACAAATTCCAGCACATCATTTTTGAGTCTCCCTGCGACTTCGCTATTTCAAAAGCATCGTTATACAGTTGCAGTGCTTCGGGATAATCTCCCTTGAGGTAAATAATGCGGGCCAGAGCGTTTTTCAGTTTTGCAGCATCTTCAAAATCCTTGTTATCCAGCGCAATGCTGGCCAGCCCGTTGATATAGTCAGCGAACTCTTCCATGCCTCCCATCTCGGTAATCAACGAATCTTTACGGTCATACCAAACCTCCAACTCTCTTGTAGCCGGATCAGAACGCAGAACCGGCATCAGCTCTCTGACCTTCTCTCCGTAACCAGCAGTGTCCGTTAAAAATTCTACGGGTATCTTCCTGGTAACCTCCTGATCAAACGAGGGGCCTCCACTAGACACAACCTGATCTTCTGCACCTTCAGACTCGCACCCCAAAAGAAAAAACAGCAAGATCACCACACCAGGCAAAACAAAAAAACCAGGTAATAACCTTCGTTTACGCAAGTCTGTTTTAATGAGAGACATCTAAATTCATTGATCTGTTAGTCAACTTATGAATGCCCTAATATAGCTTTATCTATCCATTCCGTGAATTCATTTGTGCCTCCAGTGAATCCGGAACGGTAAATGACAAAGGCAAACTCGTTCTTTATATCATGAACGACACGCCTTATACGTTAGCGATTACACTATGAACAGACTTTATGAGAGACGTTGATTGTATGGCCATCCGATGACTGGATGGCCATTATTTTGTTACAGCTACAACTGAACCCAACGGCCCGTCAGACCTGAATATGGTAGCAGCCCGCGGCATCTTTTCAATTCTGACTGCGTCGCTCAAATCCTTGTTGAACTCCGGATCGAGTCCCTTGCCAGGCTCAAAAACCTGCCAGCAATCTACCACCGATTTAAGTTTTGACAGACTACTAAAGCATCCCTTTCGTAGACGGTAACCGCATGTTGTCTACATCCCGCCGCTTTGCAGCTTTGATGGATTTGGCGAGTGCCTTAAAGGTAGCCTCAATCATGTGGTGCTCATTTTGCCCTTCGGCCTTGATCGCCAAATTACATTTCGCCCCGTCACTGAAAGATTTGAAGAAGTGATGGAACATCTCAGTAGGCATATCCCCGATCTTCTCACGCTTGTAGCTACAGTCCCACACCAACCAGGGCCGGCCGCCAAAGTCGAGGCGTACGTCCACCGTAGACTCGTCCATTACCAGGTTAAACCCATAGCGCTCTATGCCCAGCTTATCTCCGAGTGCCTGCCCGAAAGCTTCGCCCAGAGCAATAGCGGTATCCTCGATGGTGTGGTGTTCGTCGATGTGGAGATCGCCATCTACGGCGACACTGAGGTCGCAGCCTGAATGACGGCCCAACTGATCGAGCATGTGATCGAAGAAGCCAAGACCGGTGTTCATGTCCGTTTTCCCTGTCCCGTCAAGGTCCAGTTCGATTTTAATGTCGGTCTCCTTCGTCTTACGGTGAATGGAGGCCGTTCTGGACGCAAGACGAAGCAAGCGGTAAATCTCTTCCCAGCTGGTGGTCGTCAGGGCAATTGTATCGTTCAGGCTTGCGAGTTGGTCCACGTCCAGTTCCTCTGCGCCCAGCTCCGGATCGGTGGCGATCCAAATGCCCTTCGCCCCCATATTCTTGGCCAACTGAATATCGGTCAGGCGATCACCTACTACGTAGCTGTTGGCCAGATCGTGATCACCGGTCATGTAGTGCTCTACCAACTTGGTTCCTGGCTTGCGGGTGGGCTGGTTATCGGCCGCAAAAGTCCGGTCAATCACCTGTTCAGAGAAGGTGATGCCTTCGGCTTCCAGCGCGCGGAGCATGGCGTTGTGGGTTGGCCAGAAATTTTCCTCGGGGTAGCTCTCCGTTCCCAGTCCGTCCTGGTTCGTTACCATCACCAGTTCGTAATCGAGCTCACGCACGATGCGGCCCAGCCAGCGGAAGACACCGGGGTAGAAATTGAGCTTGTCAATGTGGTCTACCTGATAATCTGCCGGTTCGAGGATGAGGGTGCCGTCGCGGTCAAGGAAAAGTACTCTTTTGGACATATAACTGATTTTAAAAACCCTGCGATCAGGCAAGGTTACGCCATTTGGGCAATAAGATTTAACAAATACAAGCCTGCGACCTTATTCCCGGACGCGGACACAACCCTGCCTATAACACCTCTGCTCCTCCAGCATTCTCAGCGCCTGCAGCAGGGGACAACATTTACAGCGCTTTCAGCGCCGCCAGCAAGCGATCGTTTTCTTCCGCAAGTCCTGCCGTGATGCGCAGACAGTTCTCCGCGTTCGGCTGGTAGGCCTGGTTGCGTACCACAATGGCGTTGTCCAGCAGGTTTTGGTAAACGGTGGAAGAATCCTTGAACCGGACCAGAAGGAAATTGGTCACCGACGGAAAGATATAGTCCACGCAGTCCAGCTTAGCCAGTTCTGCTTCCAGCCGCTTCCGTTCGCTGATGAGGGTGTCTACTTTGGCCTGCATCTCCTCTTTTTTCCCGAGTGCATCCAGTGCGACCCCGGTCGTAAGGACGTTGATGTTGTACGGCATCTTGATGGTATTGAGCATCCGGATGATGAACGGCGAAGCAAAGGCCGCACCACAACGGATACCGGCCATGCCCCAGCCTTTGCTCAGCGTTTGAGTGATGATGAGGTTAGGGAATTCGTCGAGTCGGCCAAGGAAGCTCAACTCCGGAACGAAGTCGATGTACGCCTCGTCGAGCACCACGATGCCCGGAAACGTATGGATGAGGTCTTCCAGCACAGCGGGGTCCATGGCGTTTCCGCTCGGGTTGTTTGGGCTACAGAGCCAGAGGATTTTGCTGCGGTCGTCCCAGGTAGCCTTCAGTTCATCCACCGGGATGGTGAATTCGGGCGTGAGGTTGGTATCGCGAAACTCCGCGCCGGCGATGCCGGCGGCCACTTTGTACATCCCGAAGGTCGGAGGCAACGCATGAACAGCGTCGTTCTCTTTGCAGAAGATGCGGGTGATCTGATCTACCAGCTCATCGGAGCCATTCCCGAAGACGATTTGATCGGGATTGAAGTTTTTGAGCTTGCCCAGCGCAAGGCGCAACTCGGTGGATGATGGATCCGGGTAGCGGTTACGGCCGGTGGGCCAGGGGCTTTCGTTGGCGTCCAGCAGTACATCGGCGCGGCCTTTGAACTCCGCCCGGGCGCTGGAGTATGCTTTCAGGGAAAGAAGGTTGGGGCGAACGAGAGCTTCGATTTTTTCGGTCGTCCAGTTAATCTTCGTAGTAGTCATTGGTTGTAATTTCAGGATAAGGAAATAGTTTGGGGATCGAACGTGCGCGCTGCTATTTACCTTTATCCACCAACACCTTGGCGAACATCTCCGGGCGACCGGCGGGTGAAGTTTGACGAACGGAATTAATCATTTACCTAAAATTCTTTTGGGCGCTTGCGCGGGTGCAAAGATCGTTTTTTAGTAGCAATGGCCTAAGGGTTTTCTTGAATCCTGAGATTTAATTCAGGTCTGCCAGTCGTACCGTTACCGCCAGCGCGTGGCCTTTCAACTCTTCTGCCTCCGCCATCGTCTCCACGGCAGGCCCTAGCTTACGCAAGCCTTCTTCGGTGAGTTCCTGAAACGTGATTTTCTTCACGAAGCTGTCCAGGCTCACACCCGAGTAGTTGCGTGCGTAACCGTACGTGGGCAGGGTGTGGTTGGTGCCCGACGCATAGTCGCCCACGCTCTCGGGGGTATGATACCCAAGAAATATGGAGCCTGCGTTCTGGATGCCGTGGGCGAAAGCGCGGGCGTCTTCCATACTAAGGATGAGGTGCTCGGGGGCGTAGGCGTTGATGTAGTCCAACTGGTCTTTCCTTTCGGGCAAGATCAAAATCATGGAATTAGCAATACTCGCTCCGGCCATTTCCCTGCGGGGCAGTTCGGCCAGTTGCCGCTCTACCTCAGTTTTCACTTCTTCGGCTTGCTCCTCGTTGTCTACCACGAGGACAACCTGGCTGTCAGCGCCGTGCTCGGCCTGCGCCAGGAGATCGGCGGCAATCCAACTTGCCTTTGCACCTGCGTCCGCGCCCACCAGAACCTCGCTTGGCCCTGCTGGCATATCGATGGCCAGGCCATCGAGTTGCGCCAATTGCTTGGCAACGGTGACGTAAGCATTACCCGGCCCGAACAGTTTGTACACCGCCGGCACTGATTCGGTGCCGTAAGCCATTGCTGCAATCGCCTGCGCGCCACCAACGCGGAAGATTTTAGTTACGCCACAGAGGCTGGCGGCATAGAGAACAGCAGGATGAATCTCGCCCGTTTCCCGGTTGGGCGGCGAGCAAAGCACGACCTCTCCGCAACCCGCAATCGCCGCCGGAGTCGCCAGCATCAAAACAGTACTGAACAATGGCGCAGTGCCGCCGGGGATGTACAGCCCCACCTTTTCGATGCCCCGTGCTTCGCGCCAGCAGGTAACACCCGGCATGGTTTCGATTTCCTCCGGTTTCGTTTGCTGCGCCAGGTGGAAGCGTTCAATATTTTGCTTCGCCAGCGTGATGGCCTTGCGCAATTCCGGCGAGAGCTGATCTGAGGCAGCAGCAATGGTTTCGGCATCCACCGCCAGGTCACCGAGCTCCACTTTGTCGAAACGGGCGGTGAGTTCTCTTAGCGTTGCGTCTCCTCCTTCCTTCACTGACTGCATAATACTACTGACCGAGGCACGAAGATTACTCAGGTCTTTGGCGGGGCGCTGAAGGAGTGATGGCCAGTTGGCGCGGGATGGGTTGTTGTAAATTTTCATCTGTGGCTGGATTGAGGCAATTGTGAAGGTGTGTATCACGAGATGCACGGATTTCCCTCTCCCCCGGCCCCTCTCCCCGGGAGAGGGGAGAAGTGACAGGCGGCAAATTCGTGATAATAGTGCATTTGGTGACACACATTGTGAAGGGGTAAAAATCGGGCCAAAAGCCCTCCATCCCGTACTAGAGGATCATTTTGTCGATAGGAACGATCAGAATCCCCTCTGCACCGTTGGCGCGCAGTTCATCGATAATCTCCCAGAAACGCCCTTCTTCAATTACGGTGTGGACGCTGCTCCAACCGTCTTCGGCAAGCGGAAGAACCGTGGGGGAACGCATACCCGGCAGTAAAGCTGTTACTGCTTTCACTTTGTTGGTCGGGACGTTCATCAGCAGGTATTTTTTGTTGCGGGCTTCCAGAACAGCATTGACGCGGAAGAGCAGTCGGTCCAGAATTGCCCGGCGCTCGTCGTCCATTTTAGGGCTGGCAGCGATGACTGCTTCAGACTTGAGAACGATGTCTTGTTCTTCGAGGCCGTTCTTAAAGAGCGTTGACCCCGTAGAAACGAGGTCGCAGATAGCATCGGCCAGGCCGATATTGGGAGCAATCTCTACCGATCCGCTGATCTCGTGGATGTCGGCTTTGATGTTGTTCCGGTCCAGGAAAAGCTGAAGGCTTACGGGGTAGCTGGTAGCAATGCGTTTGCCGTCGAGGTCTTTTACGCCGTTGTAGGGCATATCCTTCGGGGTCGCCAGCGAGAGGCGACATTTGCTGAAGCCGAGCTTTTTAACCACTTCGACTTCCTTCTTCTTCTCGATGATCGTGTTCTCACCGATGATACCGATGTCGGCCACACCATCCTGAATGTACTGAGGGATGTCTGAATTGCGGAGGTAAAGGACTTCGATGGGGAAGTTGCGCGCGGCGGCTTTGAGCTGGTCACGGCCGTTGTCGATCTTGATGCCGCACTCTTTCAGCAGCTGAATGGATTCATCGAGGAGGCGGCCCTTTTTCTGGACAGCAATGCGAAGTGGAGAAGGAGTACTCATATTGTTATTTTCAAGGGGGCGCGTTCAGCTTTCATTCGTGACATTCAAAACGGTGAATGGAGGCTGAACAAAAAAAATCAGGATATAAATGAAAAAAGGTCCGTTGGCAACTTGCCAACGGACCTTTAAGAAGTAATTCTAAAGAATGTTCAATGTCATTCACACAATTACCGCTCGCCGGTGTGGCAAGAGAAGTCTGCGTGATGATGATGGTTGAAGTTGAACATTACTGTTTATCTGAAATGAAAGAACGGAAACCAGCACTGCCAGTTTCCGTTCTGTTCTTTGGGTGGTGTAGGGCGGAATCGAACCGCCGACACATGGATTTTCAGTCCATTGCTCTACCAACTGAGCTACTGCACCCTATTGAATATGCTCTTGTTGAAAATCAAACCGTGAAATATGATCTGCAACCACAGGCATTCCTGCTAGAGCGACGCAAAGTTACGTTCGTTCAACGGACTTAGGCAAGCATCCGGCAAATTATTTTACACAACAGAGCAATTGAGGTTACTTTCGGGAAGTTCTGAATTTAAGGTTACTCCCTGACTTACTAAGGCTTACCTTGCCGGCGTTACTCAGAAAAGAACCTGAATGTTTTTCTAAAAAACATTCTCTTTCTTCGTTTTCTACTCCCTTAACAAGCAAATTTGCCCGGCTCAACAGCCTGCTGCCGGGCAACTGTCAACCCTCTAACCTCCGCTCTATTGGATCCTGTACGCGCTATTTCGATTTCCGGCCTTTGCCTTTTTTCCATCGGTGCTATTTTGCGCTATACCACCAGCAGTAGTGCCTACGATGTCCTGATGATCATTCCTGTCATTGCTATCGGAGCAGCTCTGGCTCTGGCGCCGCAGCTGCGCTGGCGGTACTGGCTGAAACACGCACCGGACCTTCCCGTAGAGCTGGCTCCACTCCTGGAGCGCTTCGATCTCTACCGCCGGCTGGACCTGGAGGGCAAGAGAGAGTTCCGTCGGCGGACCTTCCTGCTCAAGGAGCGTTTTCACTTTCGGGGTGAGGCGATCGAAGAGATTCCGGCCGATGTAGAAATTATGGTCGCAGCCTCGGCCGCTACTGCAGGCTTTCACCGGGAAGACTTCCTGCTGGGCGATTACGAGACCATCGTTTTTTACCGTCACTTCTTCCCGACCCCGGAGCATGAGGTACTGCACTGTTCGGAACTGTACCCACCGGACGGCGCCATCATCTGGACCTTCGCCGCGTTTCTACGCTCTTGCATAGAGCCAAAAAAGTACCTCCATCTGGGGCTTTACGAATTCGGCCGGGCCATGATGAACCTCGAACCAGAGCTCCGGGCTAAACTGGATGCTTTTGCACTGGATTACCCGTCGATCGCGAAACTTTCCGGCTTCACGGAAGTGAAACTTAAAGAATACATCGGGCTGCCCGAACTCGACCTCACAGCGATCACCCTGGTACTTTACTTTACGCACCGGGAGGAAATGGCTGTGCTCCAGAAGGAGCTTCTGGAGAAAACAGACGCTTTGCTGGTTAAGCCAACAGCGGTTTAGCAAGCGGGGCCGCAGGTGCAAAGCGGGTTTTTCAATTACCCTTCCCTTCACCTGCGACCGCGCCGGAAAAAAGCCACCTGCAGTTGGTACAAAGCAAACAGGCTGCCGCGAAAAAATCGCGACAGCCTGTTTGCTTCAATTAGAATTAGCTTTTTACTTCTGCTGGCGAATATCACCACCTAAAGCTTTGAAAAGCATTCCGGCCGGGATGGTCTGGTTCACCTCCATTCCGTTCAGGATGGCGAGTTCTTCCACCCGTCCCTGCGGAACACCAGCGCTGATGAGTGCCTGCCCCAGAGACTGGCTGCGGGAGTTGGTAACGATCTTAATCGTCTCCGCCTTTTTGTTGAGCTTACTCTGATCGGTAAGGCGTGCGAAAGACGTCAGAGTGTAGTCAATGTCGTTTTGGTAACGGGTGAAGTCTGCTGGCAGTGAAAGGCCTGCGAGCATGTAAACATTTCCTCCGTAGCTGATGAAGCTTGCTTTTACCCGGGTAGACTGTGCAGTTTGGCCCTGCTCGGTAGCCTGCTGGGTGATGTCACCGTAGATCGTAGTGGCGGGGTTACCATTGATCGCGTTCTGGTTGGAAGTAGCAACAACGATCCCCGTTTCTTCAACGAAAGACTGTGCGGCAGCGTTCTGATCGGTGCCTGCGGCCAGTTTCATGATCATTACCGACTTTTGGTCGGAGCTCACCATCTGTACCTGGCTGGGAGAGTTGATGAGTTGCCACTGGCCGGGAACTTTAAACTGAAAGGCCAGTCCGGGGTGGTAGAAAGAGCCACCTTCCACAAAACCCTGTGCTGGGTCTTCGCCGTAAATCATTCCGTCGATGAGACGGAGGTAGCCGTCGCGGTCAACCTCGAACTTTTGTCCGGGCGCGGCAGCCTGAGCTTCTGCGGCAAGCTCACCTACGCGGACCTTGCGGTTGGCCGGGTCGGGGTGAGTACTCTGGAATTCAGGAACGCGGTTCTCCGAACCTCCGGTGAGGCGGTCGAGAGTACCGAAGAAACCGGCCATTTCCTTAGCGTCGTAGCCAATCTGGGTGCTGTATTTAACGCCCAGCTCATCCGACTGGCTCTCGGCATCGCGGCCATACTTCAGAAAGAGCAGCTGCATACTCTGCATCAGTGACTCTCCCTGGCTGGCCAATTCGGGGCTCAGGATCATGCCACCGATAAGGCCGATCTGACCTACGGTTTGGCGGGCTTGCTGTGTTACGGTATGGCGCGCGGTTACGTGGCCGATTTCGTGGCCGAGTACACCGGCAAACTGCGCTTCGTTGTTGAAGTGCGCCATGATACCACGGGTAAAGTAGACAAAGCCGCCGGGAACGGCAAAGGCGTTCACAACGTCGGAGTCGATAAGCGTGAATTTCCACGGCAGGTTAGGCCGCTCAGAAATAGCCGCCATCGCATTGCCCTTTTCCGTCAGGAACTGAGCCAGTTTAGGGTTCTCGTACTTTCCCATTTCTGCAACTACCTGCGGATCGTAAGATTGGCCGAGGGCAATTTCCTTTTCTTCAGACATAAAAGCAAGCTGTCGCTTACCCGTTACCGGGTTCACCTGGCATCCCTGAATCAGGAAAAGAGACATAAAAAGAATAAGCGCCGAGAAGCGGCCATTGAGGTATTTCATACTTGTTGGTTTTTGATTCGTGTCAATAGAAAGCAGGAAACCATCCATTTGTTGGTTGGTTCCCGGAAGCTTTAAACGATCTTATGACCAAATAACAGCTATCTGGTCACTTTTCTTAACGAGTTGGTAAAAGAGGAGTAATCAGACTACAGATTTCATTGCCGGCCTAACGAGCAGATTCAACTGTAGCTCTTCCGTTACCATACCACCTCTGTTTTCTGTATCTCACCTGCTTCGTTCATGCGCCAAAACCGCCCGGCCTAACTCTCCGAAAAACGGCAGACCTATGGTTTCGTACTCGTACATTCCATCATTGAAGACTTTATTTTCGTTGACGTGTATGGTTCCTGCCAGTATAAACTCCCGGCCCGATGCGGTATCAGTGATATACGCCACATCGATCAGAAAGCCGTAGGCCCATCCTACCTTATTATAAATGCGGAGCCCATCGGGGATTCTGGTTGTTTCAGGCTCGTCGCCGTAAATCCAGAACTTCACGTAGTTGTCGGGCTTATCGTAACGGGGTGAATTACTTTCCCGTGGGCGTTGGCCCATAGCACTGAGCAGAAGTTTATGGTCGTGTTCTTTCAGGTTGAAGCGTTGCCCTGCAGGCACGGTTTCCGGCAAAACTACCCGCACAAGAATATCATGCAGATTACGGATGGAGAGGTAGTTTTTGTGGCTAAAATCGAATGGGGAGTTGATCATTTCACCGTTACCGGCGAGGTACCCCGCACCGCGCTGCTGTTTCTTCACGTTGGTCAACGGATCGTAATAACCGTCGTGTCGTTCTCCGATCTGGTAGGGCGTTTCCATACCGTTGACGAAGCGGACCGGGTTCAGCCATGCGTGGGTTTCGGCATCAAAGCCCCCGACACCTACGCGGTGCTGAATTCTTCCGCCCCGAATTCCGGCACGCTGCAATGCGTGGTTCATATAAGTAGGCCCCAGCAATTCAAAAATTCGGTTGTAAGCGTCATTATCGGAGACCAGGAATATTTTACGAATATAGTGTTCGAGGGAAGGGTAACCGGATGCGCTGGTAGTATCTGATGTCGCTGGTGTTTGGGGCGCGGCCGCAGGTGCCGTGCCCGCTCCATGGAAAAGCAGGGTTTGAGGATTCAGGCCTCTGATGCCACGCTCATTAATCCATTGTAAGGCAAGGATGGCTGCAGGCATCTTAACCGTACTGGCCGGATAAAAATATTGTGTTGAATCCGAGCCCCACCAGTGAGTCTTCAGTACTGGCCTGCCATCTTCCTTACGGTCGATCTCAGTGTAGAGCACCTGAATTTCGTACTTATCAGGGTTATTCGCCCAGAGCCCAAAAGTGTCTTTTCCCCGTGCTATGATTTCAGCAAGAGGGTTCTCAGTCGGTTGAGCTAACGCAAAAGACAGAAAACCGGCCCAGGTAATTACAGTTAACAAAATTTTCATGGCTCTAAGATAGCGAACCCTGGGCCTGAAGCACTCACTTACAACCGCTCACGTATATAGTCTGCGCAGCACTGTTGCAGACAACCATTACAAACCAATTTCGTACATTTACCCAAATTTGTTTGAAACAGCAACAAGGTGCCAGAAAACAGCAACAAACCCGCCATTCTCGATCGCTCGGTAGCCCACCTCAAGGGCATCGGCCCGGCCAAGGCCAACCTCTTGGGCGAGGAGTTGCACATTCATACCCTCAACGACCTTCTGCACGCCTATCCTTTCCGGTACGTTGATCGAACTAAGTTCCACCGCATCATTGACATCATCCCGAATGAGGGCTCGGTGCAGGTAAAAGGAGTCCTGAAAATCCTGAGCGTGAAGGGGGAAGGCCGGGCAAAACGCCTGGTAGGCCGCCTGAGAGACGAGTCAGGCGCAGCACTTGAACTCGTCTGGTTTCGTGGCATCAATGTATTGCAGAACATGTTTGTGGTTGGTGAAGAATACATCTGCTACGGCCCGGTGCTCGAATTTAACGGTAAGCTGAGCATCACCCATCCGGAAATGGAACTCGCAAAGCGGGCTCCTGCGGATTCTTCCGTTTTTGAGCCGGTTTACTCCAGCACCGAGAAACTCAACCGTCGGGGTCTCGATCATCGCGGCCGCCGCAAGCTGATCCGCGCCCTGTTTGATGAGCTTAAAGCAGAGGACCTTCCGGAAATCATCCCCAACTACCTGATGAAGGAACTCCGCCTAATGCCCCGCGCAAAGGCGCTCTACACTATTCATCTTCCACCCAATCAGGCACAGTTGGACGGTGCCCGGCGGCGGATGAAATTCGAAGAGTTATTTCTCCTGCAAATGCGCCTGCTCCAGCTTAAAGTGAAACGCGAAGGGCAGGTGGCCGGTTATAAGTTCGAAAGCATCGGCACCATCTTCAATAAATTCTTCAGCACCAAGCTCCCCTTCGAGCTCACCGGAGCGCAGAAGCGGGTGCTGAAAGAAATCCGGGCCGATCTCGGCCGGGGTGTGCAGATGAACCGCCTGCTGCAGGGCGACGTTGGTTCGGGCAAAACGATGGTCGGGCTGATGTCGATGCTCATGGCGCTCGACAACGGATTTCAGGCCTGCATGATGGCACCAACGGAAATCCTGGCCTATCAGCATTACGAAGGCATCTCCGAATACGTCGAAGGACTTGATATTAACGTTGCTTTTCTCTCCGGCAGCATCAAGGGGAAAGCCCGCAAAAAAATCCTGGAAGAACTCATTAACGGCGAGATAGACATTCTGCTCGGCACCCACGCCCTGATCGAGCCCTGGGTGGAATTCAAGAATCTTGGCCTGGCTATTATCGATGAGCAGCACCGCTTCGGTGTAAAGCAACGGGCAAAGTTGTGGGTGAAGAACAAACCCTACCCTCCCCACGTGCTCCTGATGACCGCCACCCCGATTCCCCGGACGCTGGCCATGACCGCTTACGGAGACCTCGACGTTTCTGTCATCGACGAGCTTCCGCCTGGCCGGACGCCCATCCAGACCGTCCACTTTACCGAGCACCGCCGGCAGCGGGTATTCGGCCGTATCCGGGAGGAGATCGCTAAAGGACGGCAGGCCTACATTGTTTATCCGCTCATCGAAGAAAACGAAAAGCTGGACCTCCTCGCGCTTGAAGAGGCTTACGACGAAATGCGGTTCAAGTTTCCTCCACCGGAATATCAGATCAGCATCGTGCACGGCAAGATGAAGCCCGACGTGAAAGACGCCGAGATGCAGCGCTTCAAGCGCGGCGAGACCAACATCATGATGGCGACCACCGTAATTGAGGTTGGTGTAAACGTCCCGAATGCAACCATTATGGTCATCGTTCATACCGAGCGTTTTGGTCTTAGTCAGTTGCACCAATTGCGTGGTCGGGTGGGCCGGGGAGCCGAAGAGTCTTACTGTATCCTGCTCTCCAGCGTAAAATTGAGCCGAGAAAGCAAGGAGCGCATCCGAACTATGGTGGAGACCACCGACGGTTTCAAAATTGCGGAGGCAGACCTTCGGCTGCGTGGCCCGGGCATGCTCGACGGCACCCAGCAATCCGGCGTACTGCAAATGCGCATCGCCGACCTGGCCAACGACGGGCGCATCCTCGCCGTCGCCCGTGACCGGGCGAAGGACATCCTGGAGCGCGACCCGAAACTTGAAGGCCCGGAATTCGCCAACCTGAAAGCTCATATGGACAAGCACATGCTCGGGGTCAAAGGCTGGGGACGGATCAGTTAGGGTGGATGGCCTGCGCGTCGATGGGTTTTGGTGGTGGTGGCGTGTATCACCAAACGCACAACGAAAACGGGGAGGGACAGCCCCCCACGCTACAAGAGGCGGACCTCCGGTCTTAAGCAACACCACCCAAGAAAGGTTGTTTGTGCAATTTGTTGCACAATGGTCCGCTACGGTTTATAGCTAAAGAGATGACTTTACTTCCGTGCGGCCAGTCTTTGCAGGAGCGTAACGGCGTCATATCTCGTCATACATCTTGTCTAGCATGTCTGTTACGCAACCTGAGGCCGCTCATCCCCGCTGTTCACCAGAGGTGAAGGCGACCGGACCATAGCTTTTCCTGAATGCTCTAAGTTCCGTAATTGAAAGCAAAGCACAGAGCTCCGATACTCCGGCCTCGGCCTTGGCACCGGCAGTGGAATCCAGTTTTTGAAGCCGTTTAAAAATGGAAACTGTCTGAGCGTTCTCAAGGCCCAGGACGCAGCTACCCAGATTTCAACGAACCGATGGGTTTAGAAGCAACCTGACCAACGCTAACGCGAGTTTTTCCATTTTAGGCTTCAAGAACTGGATTCCACGATCAGCCGGTGGCACAGCCTTGATTTTTTGGTTCGTTTTTTATCAAGAAAAAATGAACGGGCAAAACGAAAAGAAACGAAGTCTTTTGGGAGGAAACAATCACTCCGCGTTCCCGCCCGTCTCACCTTGCCTGCCGGCGGCCTTCTTTGTCGGGGCAAAGAAGCAAACCCCTCAGGCTGTGTCTCCGGCTAATCACTAATCCGGTCACTGCTGGCCTAAAAAGCAAAAACTCGCCATCAAACTTGTCTTTCGAAGCTTTGGAACCGTCGGATTTAATAGCCTTTCGGAAATGCAGCCACTCCGTTTTGGCTCATACAGTTTGCTTTTTTTAACGGCCATCAGCAACCGAATCAGTGGCCGGAGCCAAGGCCGAAGTAACTTCGCAATGAAAATAGTCGAAAGTGTCGGCGGAGGAGTCTCACTCCGATTAAACCTCGTACGTGCCAATTACGCGACCAGAGGCCGCTCACCCCCGCTGTTCACCGGAGATGAAGGCGGCCGGACCATAGCTTTTCCTGGGTACACACCTAAAATGTAAGCAGTGATGAGGGGGGTAAAGATGTAGAGCGCCAGAGACACCTAAAATTGTAGCGGACCATTGTGATACACACAGTGCAGTGCCCCGACAACGGGCATAAACCAAAATGATTACCTTACCGTTAACTTAGCCAAGATCAAACTAATATGAACCAGAAAAAATATATGACCCTCGGCATCGTGGGTTTCTTCCTCCTCATCGCCATCATCATGTTCAGCAACGCTACATTCCTGACAATAGAAGCGGGAGAACGAGGAGTCCTGTTTCGAACTTTTGGTGATGGTCTCGATAAAAGCAATATCTACCAGCCAGGGTTCCACATGGTTGCTCCCTGGAATACAATGTATGTGTATGACGTCCGCGAAGCCCAATTGGAAGAAGAGATGGAAGTACTTTCCAGCAACGGCCTGAACATTAAGGTAGACGTGACCGCCCGGATCCGGCCTAATTACGGCCAGATCGGAGACATCCATGAGACGTTCGGAAGAGAATATATGGACCGTCTCGTTCGTCCGGAGGTACGCTCTGCTGTGCGGCAGGTGATTGGCAAGTTCACGCCGGAGGAACTCTACTCTACCAAGCGCGATGAGGTGCAAACACTCATCACCGAGGAACTAACCAATGTTTTGGCCAAGAACTACATTGACCTGCGGGCCATCCTGATCCGCGACATCGAGCTGCCCGAAAAGGTTCGGACCGCCATCGAAGAGAAACTGGAGGCAGAGCAGGGCTCACTCAAGTACGAATACATCCTCACCCGCGAAAAGCAGGAAGCAGAGCGGCGCCTCATCGAGGCGCAGGCCAAAGCTGATGCCAACCGAATCCTGTCCGCCAGTCTATCCGACAAGATTCTGCAGGATAAAGGCATCGAGGCTACCCTCGAGCTTTCCAAGTCGCCCAACAGCAAAGTAATCGTTGTGGGTGGCAGCGACAACGGAGGCCTGCCCCTCATCCTCGGCGGAGGCAACTAATCTGTTCTTCGGCATGTATGCTGAATGAAACGTGGCCTCTAATAATTTCCTGAGGCGACTTAAGTAGAGTGTAAGGCTTAACCGCTTTGCACTCTACTTTTTTGTTACCACAGCAATACCGGAGAAAGCGGGACACATTGAATTCTTTCAGTAGGTCCGGCTTCAGCCGGAGGCTAAATTGGCCTCCCGCTGAAGCCGGGCCTACCCTATTTGACATTTGATGTCTCTACTTTGCCACGAGTTAAAGCCCCGTCGCAAAACTCATCCGGAGACCGTACATTACAGCATGATCCACCGCTATATCTTTCTTTGCTCCTTCATCCTTTTCCTTGCATCCTGCGGCCCCGCCCAAGAGAATAAAGGGGAAGAGAGTACAGGTACTTTGCACCTTGAACAAACGACAGATTACCTCCGCATCATGAACGGCGACCAACCCGTGCTGAACTACTGGCTGACGCCGCAGTTGCCCGACGGGCTGCCCGAACATTACACCCGCAGCGGGTTCATTCACCCGATTCACAGCCCATCCGGTCAGGTTGTTAGCGACGGCTTCCCCGCAGGCTACGCCCACCAGAATGGTTTTTTCAGTGCCTGGACGAACACGACCTTCCGGGACAGCTTCGTCGATTTCTGGAACACGCATAAAGAGTTAGCGACATTGAGGAACCAGGAAATTGTTGAAACCGTCAAGGAGGACGGCATCATTGGCTTCAAGGCAAGGATCGACCACCTGAGCAACGCCCACGGGCTCATACTCGCCGAAGAACTTACCGTTCGTGTTCACGACCGGGACGACGTTTTCGTCTGGGATGTCCGCAGTGAGCAGACCAACATTACGGAAGACACCCTCATCCTGAACAAGCACCTTTACGGCGGCCTTGGCGTCCGGGGCAGCAAATACTGGAACGCGAAGGACACCACCAACTTTATGGGCCTCGCCGATTTCCTGACCAGCGACGGCCTCACCCGCGACTCCGCCAACCATACCCACCCGGAGTGGACCGCTATTTACGGCGACCTGCCCGGCGGCAAAGCAGGAATGGCAGTGATTCCCCATCCCGAAAATTTCCGCTGGCCGGTGGGTGTACGGGTACACCCGGACCTACCCTACTTTTCGGTATCGCCAATCACGGAAAAAGCAGCTTTCATCGCGCCGGGACAGACTTACCTCGCCCGCTACCGCGTCGTGGTTTTTGACGGCGAGGTGCCGGTTGATTTGTTGAGTAGCTTTTGAACTGCGGGCTATTCGGAGATAGCCTGAAGGCTGTTGAACACAATTACTGGCCGTACCAGGTGGCAAAATCTTTAGCGAAGTAACTAATGATCACGCTCGCTCCGGCGCGGCGGATGGAAAGCAGTGCTTCGCTGGCGGCCGTTTGGTAATCCAGCCAGCCGCGCTCAGCGGCGGCGAGGAGCATGGCGCATTCGCCGGAAACGTGGTAAGCTGCGATGGGGAGATGGTGCTCGTTGGTCAGCTCGCGGATGATATCCAGGTAATTGATGGCGGGCTTCACCATCAGGTAATCGGCGCCTTCGGCGGCGTCCAGCGCGGCTTCGCGGAGGGCCTCCTTACGGTTGGCCGGGTCCATCTGGTAGGTTTTTTTGTCGGTAGGTACGTCTTCGAGCTGGCGGGGAGCAGAGTCGAGCGCATCGCGGAAAGGGCCGTAGAAGGCGCTGGCGTATTTGGCGCAATAGCTCATGATGGAGGTATCGGTGAAGCCTTCCTTATCGAGCGCGCGACGGATGGATTCGATGCGGCCGTCCATCATTTCGCTGGGTCCGATGACGTCGAAGCCAGCACGTGCCTGGGCGACGGCCATAGCGTCGACCAGGGGCAGGGTTTGGTCATTATCGATTTTGCCGTTCACCACCAAACCGTCGTGGCCGTCGGTGCTGTAAGGATCGAGCGCTACATCGGAGATGAGGCAGATATCGGGGTATTCCGTTTTCAGGCGGGTGGCGGCGTGGAGGTAGAAATTCTCCTCGCTGGTGGCGTAGGTGCCGGTTTTGTCTTTGTGCTCTTCGGGTACAGCGGGGAACATAATGAAGCTGTAAATGCCCAACTTCCGGCACTCACCTACTTCCCGCACAACCTCTTCGATACCGAGGCGAAAGGTTCCCGGCAGGCTCACGATCGGCAGGCGTGCGTTGGGCTCGGGCATCAGAAAAATGGGCTGTACAAGATGGCCTGGGGTAAGTTCGGTCTCGCGAATCTGAGCGCGAATGGCGGCGGATTGGCGGTTGCGGCGGGGGCGACTTAGCATAGTCTTTAGGTCTGTTGGTTCATTAGTTTTTGCGGGTGTTGAGAAAACACAGCGCAGAGGAAAAACTCCAGAAACGCAAAGGTAGAAGCTTACCTGATTGGCTTCGTCATTGTTTTGGCATTTTGGTGCACCTTCTGTACAGGCAAGTCTGGCGCGGGCGCGGGTGCAAAGCAGGTTGAAGGGGGCAGGCCTGAGTTGGCACAAGTTGGTTCAGTCTCGTATTACCTCTGCCAAGAGCACGTATAACCACGTATAAACATACGTGTTTATACGCGTTTTTTGCACATTAGATGGTAAAAACGGCGATAAACAGGTGACAAGTAAGCCCAGTTAATTATACTTGTGTCATGAAAAAACTCCTACTCTCTCTCCTGGCAATGATGACCTGTTTTACTTTATCCGCTCAGATAGAACTATCTGGTGGCTGTTTTTCGGGTACAATTGTTCTGACCGAGGACGCTGCTCCAATCAACGGAAAACCGGCCTTTGCTGGCTCTGGCACCTACGATGGTTATTTCTATGCCCTCATTCAGATCTATTGGGATCCCGCCCCCTACAATGAGTGGGTCGTAGTAGGTGACGGAGGTGCATTCCTGTATGTTATTGCGGAAGACACAACGTATCCACCTTCCTCGTCACTTGCTGCCTGGTCCCATTCCGGCGATTGCCCGTCTAACGCCGCACTGACGGTAGGCGGAGCAAGTGCCTTACCGGTCAACTGGCTTTCCTTCAACGGCCGGGCCGTAGAAAAAAAATCTGTTCTGCTGGAATGGCAGACCTCTTCTGAAGATCAGAACGCTGGCTTTTCGGTCCAACGTCTTGTTGGTGGAAACGATTGGGAGACGATAGGCTACGTAGAGACCCTTGGCAATGGCTACTCCGTCAACAGTTACGAATTCAAAGACATTTCTCCCCGCAGCGGAGAAAATACTTACCGTCTCCGCCAGGAAGATCTGACGGGTTACTATTCATTCTCCAGCATTGTAAACATTGGGTTTTACTACCTCGCCGAGGGCTTGTACGCCTACCCTAACCCGACGGTCCAATCCTTCACTTTGCAGGGCCCGACAGAAGCGGGCGACGTCACCCTGTTTTCCACTGCCGGCCAGGTCTTACAGCAACACCTCTCTTACACCCCCGGAAGCGCTATCTCCGTCACAGAACTTCCCGCCGGGACCTACTTCGTGCGTTTCCAGAACAAAGAAACGCAACTCACAACCCGGATTTCCACTACCAAATAACAACAACGGGGCTATTCCCGCAAACCCATAAACAGACAACAATGGAACCATTTATCGGACAAGTCATATACTTCGCAGGAAACTTCGCTCCCCGTGGCTGGGCGCTGTGCGAAGGACAGCTTCTCGCAATAAACAGCAACTCTGCCCTTTTCTCTATCCTCGGAACGACGTACGGAGGAGACGGACGGACAAGTTTCGGACTGCCGGACCTGAGAGGCCGCGCTCCGGTGACTCCGGGAAGTGGTCCTGGGCTTACTTCTTTGAGCTTAGGCCAGAAAGGAGGTGCCGAACAAGCTCACCTCAACATAAACAACCTGCCCAGCCACAATCACTCCCTTAACCTGAAAGCCAGTGCCGACCCCGGTACTGTTACCAGTCCGGCAGACAGCTACTTAGCCGAATCTGGCCGGGGTGACAACGACTTCACCCCTGGTGCTTCGAACCTGGTCAACCTTCAGGGTGGTGGGATGACAACATATACCGGAAACTCGGCACCATTCAACATTCGCGACCCGTTTCTGGCGGTCAACGCAATCATCGCACTTCAGGGAGTCTACCCTTCCCGTAACTAATTCGCGGTCTTAACCCCCTGCTCTTACCTGCTGGAAACTGTCGTAGAATGCTACATGTCCCCCGGGTTCCAAAGCGGAAGAAACCAGGGAGCACAACCATCTCTTCAGCCAAAACAGCAATTATGCTACCGGGTGTCTTGGCTTTACCTCTGTTCCGGCTCCGGCTGGTGATTAAGAGTGAGAATTCAAGAACCGGTAGCATATTCAACAATACCAAACATGGACCCATTCTTAGGCCAGATTATCTTCTTCGCTGGCAACTTCGCCCCCCGTGGCTGGGCGTTTTGCCATGGCCAATTGTTACCCATCGCTTCAAACCAAGCCCTTTTTGCCATTCTCGGTACTATATACGGAGGAGATGGACGGACAACTTTTGCCCTGCCCGACCTGAGAGGCCGCGCTCCGGTGTCTGAAGGCACCGGCCCGGGGCTTAGCTCCATCAGCATCGGCCAAAAAGGAGGCACAGAACAAGTTACTCTCAACGTTACCAACCTGCCCAGCCACAACCACTCAATCATCCTGAAAGCCAGTGGAGACCCTGGTACGACTACCAGCCCTGCTGATAGTTACCTGGCAGAGTCGGGCCGTGGCGACAACGACTTCACCCCCAGCGGTGCGAACCTGGTGAACCTTCAAGGTGGTGGCATGACCACAAATACCGGTGGCTCACAACCAGTTTACACCCGTGCACCATACCTTGCGATCAACTCAATCATCGCCCTCCAGGGAACCTTTCCATCCAGAAACTAAGCATTATGGTAGCAAGTAGAAAAAGATTTTTAAAAACGCTGGGTGGCGTAGGCATGGGAATCATGGCCGGGCCGTTGTTAGCGAATCAGGGGCAGGCTTTCAGCTCCTCTCCGAGCAGCGTTTTGAACCTTTCTTCCTGGGAAGAGAAACACATCTCATCCTTCTGTAGCCAGTTGCGTAATGCAGATTTTCCACTTCCGGAGAGTGCAGTCAACGGCTTCCGTCCGGTTCGCATCATCAAACGTAAAACCAGCCTCAGGGAATACCATTTCGAGTACATCGCAGAAAATGGCAACCGAATGGTGATGGGCTGCGCAAAGGGAAGAATGTTTACCAAGTCGCTCAGCAACGCCTGATCTACCTGAACCTGCTCAGCAGGTTTGCCCGCCAGCGGCACTTGTCTGGCATCACCGAACGAACTGTTTGCTCCTGAAAAGAGAGCAGTTTAAAAATCAGCAATTAACCTTAGGGTCAGCAATGACTCAGGCGGTTAATTGCTTTTTGCGTTTATATATATCCCTCTTTAAACATACACCAGAATATAAAGCAGGTCGTGGCCGGCAACCTCCAAATCCTACAACTGTCGTATATTCCCGTTCCCAAAGCACTAACCAAATATTCATGAGACTACATCATATACCCCTCCTTGCTCTTTTAGCCTTTCTTGGCACCTGCGTCCCCGCCCAAATCGGTGCCCAGATCGACCTGAAATACTGGGAGGCTCTTTCACCCCGCAACATCGGCCCTGCGGGCATGTCTGGCCGGGTAACGGCCATTGACGTAAACCCGACCGACCGCGACCACATCTACGTCGGCACCGCCTCCGGCGGTGTCTGGATGAGCCGCAACGGTGGCATCAGCTTCGAACCCATCTTCGACGACCAGAAGTACCTCGGCATCGGTGCCGTTGCCGTTTCCGATGCCAACCCCAACGTGATTTGGGTAGGAACCGGCGAAGGGAACCCGCGTAACTCGGCTAACTACGGCGGTGGCATTTACAAAAGCCTCGACGGTGGAAAAACCTGGAAAATGATGGGCCTGGAAGCTACCCGTCACATCCACCGCGTAATCGTACACCCTACCAACCCCGACGTGGTTTACGTTGGCGCAATGGGCAACATGTGGTACCCCAACGAGGAACGCGGTGTGTTCCGCACAAAAGACGGCGGTAAAACCTGGGAGAAAATCCTTTACGTCGATGACGGTACCGGCATCGCCGATATGATCATCGACCCCAGCAACCCGAACAAGATCATTGCAGCAACGTGGACGTTTGACCGCGACCCCGATTACTTCAACTCCGGCGGCCCCGGCTCCGGCATCTGGATCACACACGACGGCGGCGACAGCTGGGAGCGTAAAACTGCCAAGCACGGACTGCCGAAAGGAGATCTCGGTCGCATCGGTCTTACCATCGGCACCAACAAACCCAACATCCTGTACGCCCTCGTGGAAGCCAAAGAAAACGGCCTCTACAAATCCACTGACGGCGGTGCGAACTGGAAACTGGTCAGCACCAAAAACATCGGTGGCCGTCCTTTCTACTACGCAGAACTGTACGTAGACCCGCAGAACGAGAACCGGATCTACAACGTCCATACCTACATCGACAAATCTGAAGACGGCGGCAAATCCTTCCGTCAGATTGCCGGTTACGGCAACGGCGTTCACCCCGATCACCACGCCTTCTGGATCGACCCCAACGACCCCGAATACATCATTGACGGCAACGACGGTGGCCTCAACATCAGCCACGACGGCGGAGACACCTGGCGCTTCGCCGCCAACCTGCCACTGGCCCAGCTCTACCACATCAACTACGACATGAGCTTCCCCTACCTCGTTGGTGGAGGCATGCAGGACAACGGCTCGTGGGTAGGCCCCAGCCAGGGACTTAAATCAGGCGGCATCACCGATTCCGACTGGCAGGAAGTCTACTTCGGTGATGGGTTCGACCTGATCTTCAAGCCCGGCAGCAAAAAAATGGTCTACGCCGCCAGCCAGGGCGGAGCCCTGGGCCGCGTGAACCGCGAAACCGGCAAAACCATCGGCATCAAGCCTGTTCACCCCGACGGGACCTTCCTGCGCTTCAACTGGAACGCACCGATTGCACAGAGTACCGAGAGCGACTGTACCATCTACATGGGCAGCCAGTTCGTACACAAATCCACCGACTGTGGCGACAACTGGACCATCATCAGCCCCGACCTGACCACCAACGACAGCCTCCGCCAACGGTCCATGATCTCCGGAGGTCTCACCATCGATGCTACCCAGGCGGAAAACCACACGACCCTGCTCGCCATCGTACCGACCAAGAGCAACACGCCCGAAGGGCGTGGCCTGTGGGTAAGCTCCGACGATGGAAAACTGCACTTCAGCCCCAACGACGGGGGAACCTGGAACGACCTCTCCAAAAATCTGCCTGGCATGAAAGAAGGTGCCTGGATTCCTTACGTAGAAGCATCAGAACACAACCCTGCGGAAGCATGGGTCATCGTCAACGATTTCCGGAGAGGAGACACTAAGCCTTACGTTTACCACACTACGGATTATGGACAAACATTCCGCCAGATCATCAAATCCGACGGAGCCGTTGTTGGTCATACCCTCGCCATCGTTCAGGATCCTGTCGAGCCAAACCTGCTCTTTCTGGGCACCGATCAGGGGCTGTTCATCAGCTTCGACAAAGGAGCCAAATGGACACATTACGATCAGAACTACCCGCACGTTTCTACCCGCGACATGAAGATTCACCCGCGTGAGCACGACCTCATCATCGGTACTTTCGGGCGTGCAGTCTGGATTATGGACGACATCCGTCCGCTACGCGAGATCGCTAAGCAGGGTACGAAGATGCTGAAAGACACCTTCGCCGTTTTCCCCGCGCCGGATGCGTACCAGTGGGAGACCCGCTCTTACCAGGGTGTGCGTTTCTACGCGCAGGGACAGTTTCAGGGGCAGGACCGCCGCCGTGGCGCTATGCTCACCTACTGGGTACTGCCCGAGGAAGGCAAAAAAGGCGGCAAAGGGAAAGGCATGAAAGCCGACGCTACTAAGGAAGAAATGGCTGGCAAAGGCAAGCGCAAAAAAGGCAAGAAGGGCGAGGCCGCTGGTGCAATGGAAGTTGAAAAAGAGCAGGGCCCGGATGTAAGTCGTCTGCTCCGCTACTCCGTTACCGAAGACCCTGCGGAAGCCGAAATGCTTACTGCCGACGACAAGGACCCCAACGCGCCAATGCGCAACAAAAAGAAGATGACCATCCAGGTGGTTGATGTTCAGTCGGGCGACACGATCCGGACCTACAAAACAACGCCCAAGTACGGTATGAACCGCACCAGTTGGAACATGCGCCGCGACGGGATCTCCTTCCCCAGCCGCCGCGCTCCCCGCCCCGATGCCGGTACCCCGAGCGGAGCTCAGGTCCCTCCTGGCGTTTATGAAGTCGTGATGACCTTCAATGGCCACGTAGGCAAAACCATGCTGACCATCCATCCCGATCCGCGCGAAGAGCCCGTCCCCAACGCTTTTGCTGCCCGCGAAGAACTCACCGCCAAGTACGACACCACCGTCGTCCACCTCACCACTGCCTGGGACGACCTGCAGGCGGCCGGCAAGTCGCTTACCCGCGTACAGGGCCTCCTGAAGGATGCTCCCGAAGCGGTGAAAGATTCTCTTAGCGCCGACATCAAGGACCTCAAAAAGGAGATTGCACGGATCGAGGAAATCTACACCGAAAAAGAGGGGCTGAAGGGCATCCAGCGTAACCCGACCAACCTGCAGGCACAGATGTTCACCGCCCGGCGGTACATCGGCCAGGTAGAAGGCAAGGCCTCGCAGATGGCAACCGTTACTCTCAGTCAGTTCCAGGAAGGAGCAGAAGACTTCATCAAGGAAGTTGAAGGCTTCATCAGCGGCGACTTCTCTGCCTTCCGGCGGGAGGTTGAGGCGGCGGACTTGTCGTTATTTGGGAAGTTGTAGCGGTTGAGACGCTGTGCGTCGAACTGGCGCCAGTTCGACGCACAGCGTCTCAACCATTATAACTCTGCCATACGCTCTTTAACCCACTTCAGGTTATTCTCGAATTCTTTATAGTCAGGAAATTGCTGATTCAGTTCGAACCACAATTTTTCTGCTGCTTTATAGTATCTCATTTGGCTTTCCTTATCTTCTGTGACGCTGGCCAACATAGTACAGAAGGCTACCAGCTTCTTTTGTGGTCATCGTTGACTAGCTTCAACCCAGAGCAATTGCAAATTCGTGAGTTTTATTTTTGATAGTCCTGAAGGGACTTTGCTCAATACAGGCGGCAACTTCAGTTGTCGCAAGGCAGAGAGGACTTTGCCATTTCACCGTCCCCTCAACCTCCCCTGCACCCGCGCCCCCGCAAAAAACACCTAAATTGCTGCTTCAATCAAGCCAACCGATCTGAGGCACCGCCATTCACATATAGCCCTGTTGTTTATTTTCCAGCTGCTGTACGGCGTAGGCACGCTTTATTCTCAACCGGAGGAAACGCCTGGTTTTTCATTGCCGAAGATTGTTTCCTTTCCCCGGGCCGAGTACAGCGGCGAAGGGCAGATTTGGGACATCGCCACCGACGAAAAAGGGATAATGTACCTGGCCAACGCAAGCGGTGTCCTGCGTTATGACGGAGCCATATGGACAGAGCTCTACCTTCCCGGCGGGCCGACCGTTCGAGCCTTAGCTGCCGTTGGTGACCGGCTTTACGCCGGAGGCTACGGAGAATTCGGTTACTTTCAAATTGCAGGAGACGAGCCTTCCGCCTGGGTTTCTTTGTCTGCTTCTCTAAAATCGCCAGACCGGGAAGAAGAGATCTGGAACATTGAAGTTCTGGAAACCGGCGAAGTCGTTTTTCAATCTTTCGGCCGTTTATTCGTGTATGACGGAACGCAGACGACCACTGTTGTTCCTCCGGGAGTAATGATGTTCGCCGTAGCTGCCGGCCCTGATTTGCTCGTACCAGTAACCGGGCGGGGAGTATTCAGCTGGAGAGTTGCGGAGGGGTTCAGGCTATTGCCCGGCAGTGCAGCACTCGGCGATCGCGAAGTGGTAAGTATAATCCCCGCCCCAGACCAGTTGATCCTGGGCACTGCAGATTCGGTACTGGGATTTAAAGACGGGCAACTGACCTCGTGGGACCACCGGTTGAACGAACAGCTTGCCGGTACAAAAATAAACCGTCTCGCGCTGCTGCAAGACAGTTCGCTGGCCGTTGGCACCATCGGCGGAGGGTTGATTCTTTTTGGTCCCAGCCAGGGCAAAACGCTGTTTCTCGACGAGGCCTCCGGGCTGAGGAATAACACCATTCTGGCGCTGAACGAAAGCAAAAACGGCAACTTATGGCTGGGGCTGGACCGCGGCCTCGACCTGATGGTCCGTTCGTCGCACGTCAGTTTCGTTACCGGTAAAAGCCGCCCGCCGGGTACTGTTTACACGGCTGCTTATTATGATGGGAAAGCCTACTTTGGCACCAACCAGGGTTTGTATCTCCAACAGGAAACCGCTACCGGTTTTACGTACACCCTGGTGCCCGGCACCTCAGGTCAGGTGTGGGAACTCCGGGAGACCGACGTGGGATTACTGTGCGGACACAACGACGGCACCTTTCTTGTCCGGAATAACGTTGCCCGTAAAATATCTGCCCGTTCGGGAGGTTGGATGACTGTGCCCGTTCCGGGCAGTCCGGAGAAGTTGCTTCAGGCAACCTATACCGGCCTGCAACTACTGGAATGGGCGGGCGAAGATGTTTTGGTGAGTGGAATTGCCGGGCTCTCGGCGCCCATTCGCCAGCTGGAGTGGGTCGATCAACACCGACTGCTGGCCCTGCACAGTTCTCAGGGCGCTTTCCTGCTCACCATGAGTGATGATGCCCGGCAAATTGAGAAAATAGACACCCTTACCGACGACATCCTCAGTAAGACCAGCTCCCTACGCACCTCCGAAGGTATCCTGCTGCAAAGCGCCCAGGGCCGCCGCCTCTTTCGGAACGACTCATTGCTCGCCTTCGAAGCCGTGCACAATGTGCCGCTTATGCCGGGAGAGTACTTTATCGGCGGTCAGGATGATGCTCCCTGGTTCATTGCCGGGGCCGACCGGGTGAAGATTTACCGGAAAGAAAAAATGGTCGCGGAGCTACCTATGCGATTGCGCTTCCCTTACCCCGGAATCATTCCATGGACGGACGGCCAACGTCTTTTCCTGCTGGACGAAGGCTACGCTACGGTAAAGCCAGGCTCCGAGACGACCGATGCTCCTCCCATGATCCTGCGGGCGTCTCTGCGTTCAGGCGCAAAGTGGAGGCCCTTCAGCGATAAAGCTACCCGCCCCAGGATAGCATTCAGAAACAACGACCTGCGGTTCTCCGCAGCCTTGCCGGTATTTGACCGAACGACCAGCTACCGCAGTCGCCTTAACGGATACGCAAACGAGTGGTCGGCCTGGTCAAAATCCGGTGAGCGCGGATTTACGAACCTCCCCGAAGGAGACTACTTATTCGAGGTAGAAGCCAATTGGTTCGGGAAGCGTGAGACTCTCGCTTTTACCATCCTCCCACCCTGGTATCGTTCGCGCCTGGCTTACGTACTCTACGCACTGGCACTCTGTGTTGCACTTTGGGTGTTGTACCAACTCCATTTGCAGCGGCTGCGCAACCAGGCACGCCGGATGGAAGTGATTCGTCAGCGCGAAGTCCAGCGCGAGCGAATCGTTGCCCGCAACCGGGAACTGAACGCAAACCTGAAACGAAAAAGCAGGGAGCTGGCCAACACCACCCTGACGCTGGCCAAGAAGAACGAAATGCTCCTCGCCCTCAAGGAAGAACTGGCGAAAGGCAAGCGCAACCCCTCCGGCACGATTGACCACCGGAAAGTAGACAAACTCATTGACCGGAACCTCAACAACGAGGAAGACTGGTCTATTTTTGAATCGCACTTCAACGAAGTGCACGAAGCATTCCTCAAGCGGTTGCGGAAGCGACACCCGGAATTAACAGCAGGCGACCTCAAACTGGCCGCCTACCTGCGCATGGACCTGAGCTCGAAGGAAATTGCTCCGCTACTGCACATCTCTTTGCGTGGCGTGGAGAATAAAAGGTACCGCCTGCGCAAAAAAATCGGCCTGGAAAGCGGAGACGACCTAAACCGATATTTATTGGAATTTTAGCGGAAGCACCAAACAATTGTATCGCAGCACCCCAAAAAACACGTTAAACATCGGAAACGGTGTAGTCGTGGTGAGGTCTTTTTTTTGGTTGAGGAGAGTTATAACGGGACATTGTTCTGGTAAATAATTCAGTTTCGATCATGCAACACACCCAGACTTTTCTTCGCCTCCTTTCAGGAATTTTCCTGTTGGCCCTGCCTTATACCCTTGCGGCTCAGGTCCCGGCCAACGACACCCTTCTGATCGATTTCGGCAACAACCTTTCTCCCGCACCGTGGAATAACGTCACCGATCCGGCGGTACCGGACACCATCACGCTCGCTAACTCGGCGGGCTTCACTACTACCTATGGCCTTTCCGTTTCGGATCCCTTCAACAACATCAACACGGGAGGCACCCAAACCCCGGATGAGGGCCTTGGCTTCCCGGCTACCGCAACCGGAGACAGCTTCTTCGGGAGCGTAACGGACTTCGGCGGTCAGATTCAGCCTACCGGCGGGGTAACCCTCGTTGGGCTCATTCCGGAAAAGGACTACACCATTACCTTATTTGCCTCCCGCGAAGCAACCGACAACCGCGAGGCACAGTACGTGGTGTCCGGCAGCACCACAGAAACCCTCCTGCTGGATGCGGCGAGCAATACTTCAGTAACAGTTTCCACAACGGTACGACCCGACGCCGATGGTTCCATTACGGTAACCGCAGGTCCTGGCCCCAACAATACCAACTCGGCTGGTTTTTACTACCTGGGCGCCATGAAGGTTATTTACGAACACGAAGAGGTGGCGCTGCCGCAGGATACAATACTGGTGGATTTCGGCAGCGTGATCAGCCCCGCTCCCTGGAACAATATGTCGGATCAAGTAACGGGCAACATCCGCAACCTCGCCAACACCGCAGGCTTTGCTTCATCCTACGACATCGTCGTCGTTGACCGGTTCAACGGTATTAACACCGGAGGCACCCAGACACCAGACGAAGAGTTGGGTTACCCTGCCTCTGTTACCGGAGACAGCTTCTTCGGTAGCGTAACCGAATTTAGTGGCCTGACGGAGCCAACGGGAGGCTTTCATCTTCGTGAGCTTCGCCCGGAGAAGTCTTACACCATCACCCTCTTTGCTTCCCGTGACGCTGCCGACAACCGGGAGGCGCAGTACGTTCTCGCAGGCGCTTCAGCAGACACGCTGTTGCTCAATGCCTCCGACAATACGGGAATGACCGTTACGACGACCCTCTTCCCTGCCGCAGACAGCACAATAACCATCACTGCGGCCACCGGCCCGAACAACGACAACGGATCCGGATTCTACTACCTCGGAGCCCTGAGCATAAACTACGACGCTGAGGAGCGTCCTCCAGTAGTGGACAATGGCGGAGATACTTTGTTGATTGACTTCGGCGACATCCTCTCCCCCACGCCCTGGAACAACGTTACCGACCCTGCATCGGATACCACAATCCAACTCTTGCTCGCCGACGGCAGCCTGAGCGCGATCAGCCTCACCGTGATTGATTCCTTCAACAGCATCAACCGCAACGGGACGGTGTCTCCTTCTTCAGCGCTTGGCCTTCCGGCCACGGCTACGGGAGACAGTTTCTTCGGCAACGTGACGCCCTTTACCGGTCAAACCCAGCCTACCGGCGGGGTCGAGTTGGCCAACATGAACCCGGAAACGCCTTACTTCTTCAGCCTCTTCGCTTCCCGCAGCGCGTCTGACAACCGGGAAGCCCAGTACATCGTACAAGGGATGAACACCGACACCGTCTACCTGGATGCAGCCTCTAACGACGATAGCGCAGCGACCATTATTGCTTACCCCGGAGAAGATGGCACCGTCCGGATCACCGCAGGCCCCGGCCCGAACAACGACAACAGCTCTGGCTTTTACTACCTCGGGGCGATCAAGGTAGGCTTCGAGTCTGAGCCCGCAGTTTCGCCCTTCGATACCGTCCTCGTCGATTTTGGTGGTACTACCGTGTCTCCAGCCCCGTGGAACAACGTCACCGACCCCGTAGCGGGCATCATCGGCGACCTGTCTAACACCAGCGGTTTCCAGACCGGTTACGGTCTTGAGATGACGGACGCCTTCAACAACATCAACACCGACGGCACCATCAATCCGGCTGCAGAGCTTGGCTTCCCTGCTACCGCCACCGGCGATAGTTTCTTTGGCAACTCAGTCGATTTCGGTGGACAGGTTCAGCCCACCGCAGCGGTTACCCTGACCAACCTTACAGTAGACAAAGCGTACACCCTCGATATTTTCGCCTCGCGCACAACCAGTGAAAACAGAGAGACACAGTACGTGGTAGAGGGCCTTACCACCGACACCGTCTACCTCAACGTAGCGTCCAATTCGGATATGCTGGCTACTACGACAATGCTTCCTGCGACCGACGGGACCATCGTCGTGACCGCAACGGCTGGCCCGAACAACGTCAACTCCTTCAGCTTCTACTACCTCGGAGCCCTCCGCTTGGTGTACGAAAACGAAGCCCCTGCCGGAGGCACCTCTCTGGCGTTGCTTGCTCCGAACGGAGGCGAATTCCTGCAAGCCGGTAAAACCACAGACATCCGCTGGGAAAGCCGTAACCTGTTCAGTGTCGACCTAGAATACTCCGCAGATGCGGGCGCCAACTGGTCGCCAATTGAGACGGTACCCGCCATCGGGCAATCGTACAATTGGACCATCCCGGCTACTGCCACCACAGAAGGTCTGATTCGGATTACCGCAGACACGCTTACGGATACCAGCGACGACGTCTTTGAGATTTCCCTCGATTCCACTTCGTGTAACATTGTAGTGCTCGGTTCTTCCACTGCGGAAGGTGCGGGTGCTTCTTCACCGGATAGTTCCTGGGTCAACCGGTTCAGTCAGTACCTGGCGGGCGACTCCCGCTATGAGGTGACCAATCTTGGCCGTGGTGGCTACACGACTTACCACATTCTTCCTACCGGTACTTCCATCCCGGCAGGGGTAAACATCAGCGTTGACCAAACGCGCAACATAACCCGTGCCCTCGAGCTGGATCCCTTCGCCATCATCATCAACATGCCGTCCAACGATGCGGCCAACAACTTCTCGGTAGCGGACCAACTTGCCAACTTCCGCCAGATTGTGGAAGCGGCCGCCAGCCAGGGCGTTCGTGTTTGGGTGGCCACCACCCAACCCCGCAACTTCAGCAACCCCGCTCAGGTCGACCTCCAGCGGGAGGTCAGAGATTCCATCTTTTCCATTTACGGTGAATACGCGATCGACTTCTGGAATGACCTCGCCACCGACGAAGGATTCATTGATCCGGATTTAGACTCCGGTGACGGCGTACACGTGAACAATACCGGACACCGCCTGATTTTCGAGAGGGTTCGTGACCTGAGGATAGACACCCTTAACTGCTCACTGACCACCGCCCTGAGTGAACCGGGCCGGGCGTTACAGGATGCGGGTGCCCGCATCTTCCCAAACCCGACCGGAGGCGAGTTCCAGGTACAAGTCAGTACCGAGACCTCCGCCGACATGACCGTCTCTTTGGTCGACGCACTCGGCCGGGAGCACTTTCAGCGGCGCCACTTCCTGCCCGCAGGGCAGGACCAGGTTGTTGGCATAAACCCCGAATTGAAAATTCCGGGTGCCCGGCAAATGTTCTGCGTTGTCACCCTGAAGAGTAGCGATGGTCTGCGGCGCAGCATCATCCCTCTGACTTTCCGTTAAGCTATTTACCGGTTTTCCTTAGCGGGTTACCGATCACTTGCCTTCCCGGCTTGAGATCGGTAACCCGCTTTTTAATTCGGCCACCTCCACCCCGCCTGGCCTTGGTGCTTTCCGTTTCCTGACAGAGGAAATTACCACCGAAATGCTGCCCTTCGCCTACTCCAACTCGTAAGAACAGGTGACCCCGGCCCGCAGCATTGCCCACCGAGCCAATCAAAAGAGAGGTGAGGTCCGTTCCCCAACCCTCCATTTCCTTCAAAACGGAAACAAGCACGATAAAATACTGAACTACAACAACATACACACAACCAATGCGCCACTCAAAACGGTACACCGCATCAAAAAATACGGCAATGGCGTAGTCGTGGTGAAGTGTTTTTTTAGGTTTAAGAGGTGCGACACCCCGATATTTGGAATACACTTAAGAGACATTATGAACAACAGTGTTTAATCGATTTTAAAGTATTTCATGCAAGCATTTAAGGTATTTTCTTGGACAGTATTTTATGTAATGATCGTAAGCCAGAGTAGCCAATTGCTCGCCCAGCCAGAGGCTGCAACGGGTGTAACAGCTACGGCTTACGATCACCATATAGAGCTAAACTGGGATCAGCACCCAAATCCTTCCGTCAACACAATGCGGGTGTATGGCTCGATAGACGGTGCTGAGTATACGCTGCTCGGCAGCGTGAACAGCGTAACGTTCAACTATGTAGACTTCGTCGGTGACTTCGATGTAACCAGCAGCTACTATCTGCGTGCGGTGGGATCCGGAGGTCAGCTGGGAACTCCATCTGACACCGTAACGGCGACAACATTCGAGATGAACGATTCGATGTTGCTGGACATGGTACAAGCCTATACCTTTCGGTACTTCTACGACTTCGGCCACCCTACTTCGGGCCTGGCAAGAGAGCGAAACACCACCGCAACGGTAACCTCCGGTGGCAGCGGCTTCGGAATAATGGCATTGATTGTCGGCGCAGAACGTGGTTTTATCACCTACGAGCAAGCGCGGGTGCGGACGAGTAAGATTGTCGACTTCCTCCTGACGGTTCCCCGCTTCAAAGGAGCCTTTTCCCACTGGATGAACGGTGCTACGGGAGCGGTGATTCCCTTCAGTCCGCCCGACGACGGTGGAGACCTGGTGGAAACCGCCTTCCTTATGCAAGGCCTGCTCACTGCCCGACAGTACTACACCGGAGACTCCGCAGAAGAGATTGCGTTGCGCGAGAACATCACCCAGCTCTGGGAGGACGTGAACTGGGATTGGTACCGTAAAGAAAGCAACGAGGATGTGCTGTACTGGCACTGGTCGCCGACGAACAACTTCTCCATCAACCTGCAGCTGCGGGGTTTCAACGAAACCCACATCGCCTACATCCTGGGTATTGCTGCCCCGAATGCCGAGCACAGCATCCCGGCGTCGCTTTATCATACTGGTTGGGCTGGTGGTGCTTACGAGAATTCTCTTGGCTACTACGGCATTCCCCTGATTGTCGGCAGGGGAAAAGGAGGTCCGCTGTTTTTTACCCACTACAGCTATCTCGGCTTTGACCCGCGGGGAATCAAGGACCAGTACGCCAACTATTTTGTAGCCAACCGCAACCACACGCTCATCAACTACGAGCACTGTGTAGACAACCCTTACAACTGGGAAGGCTACGGCCCTAATAGTTGGGGTCTCACCGCGAGTGACGACCCCGATGGTTATCTGGCCCACGCGCCCGACAGCCGCCAAACCGACAACGGAACCATCAGCCCCACCGCAGCGCTGAGTTCAATGCCCTACACCCCGGAAAAAAGCATGGACGCCCTCAAGTATTTCTACCGTGAATTGGGCGACGAAATGTGGGGTCCGTATGGTTTCTATGACGCCTTCAACGCAGACCGAAATTGGTACGCCAACTCTTACCTGGCCATCGATCAGGGTCCCATTATTTGTATGATCGAGAACCACCGCAGCGGTTTACTCTGGGACTTATTCATGCGTAATCCGGAGATCGAACCTGCCCTGGAAGCCATAGGTTTTACGACTGACTCAACTATTGTAAGCAATGAAGAAATACCTCAGTTCCTAACCTCACCTCCAAGTATTTCACCCAATCCGGTCAGGGGTACCACCACGCTAACCCTTGCGCTGGATCGGGCAGGGGCAATAACAGTTAATCTGTTTGGGGCCGACGGCCACAACCACGGGCTTGTCCTCGAGCCGGGTCTGCTACAACCGGGCTCTCATCAACTCACCTTGCACCTGCGACCGCGCCTGAAGAACGGCCTCTACTACTTAAGAATTAACGGTCCGGGAGGATCGGCTATACTGCCGATCATTCTCGCCGACTAGCTATCTGTATTTCGCTTAACCCAAAATCAACTGTATCATGCAAAGAGTTTTATTTTTCTTAATGGTTGCCTTTTTCTGCGGCACCCTGAGTGCCCAGGTGGTGCTCGAAGACTTCGAAGGCGGCATCGCCGACCTGCCCTGGAATGCCTTTGAGGGCACCTACGATGGTCCCGTCCTGAACCCGGAAGACACTACTGGCATCAACCCCAGCGAATGGGTCGGATCGTACACCAAAGCCGGCGACCGTGCCTACAGCTACTTCGTCGCTCAACTCGCCGACCCGCTTGACCTGAGCGTCAACAACCAGTACTCCATCCAGATCAATGCCGGTGCGGCAACCCAGTTGCTGATGAAGCTTGAAGGCGGGGGCAACAGCATCGAAAAGATTGTCAACATCCCCACCCCAAACGTCTGGAGAACCTACACCTTCGACTTCAGTGCTGCCGCTGGCTTTACCGGCATGACGGACATCATCCTCTTCTTCGATCCCGGAGTAGAGACCAGTACCGACACTTACCTGTTCGACAACCTGATCGCCAGTCCAGCCGGCGACTGCGCGGGCACGGAGGCAGACCCAACCATCCTCGACGACTTCGAATGCCAGCGCAACGCCAGCTACGGCGTACCCGGATTCGACGACATCACCGCCATTGCCAATCCTGATCCTTCCGGCATCAACACCAGTACCACCGTTGGCCAGTACACCGATCAGGAAGGCGCGTTCCACGCATTGGTGATAGATTACAACGGCGCGATCGATCTTAGCGTGAACAACCAGCTTTGTCTCAAAGTATGGGCTCCGGTTGCGGGTGATTTGCTCTTCAAAATCGAAGGAGGTGCTTCCGCTGCTTTTGAAATGGCACAGACCATTACGGAAACCGAAACCTGGGTGGAAGTCTGCCAGGATTTTAGTGCACAAGCTGGTGGTGATTACGGCCAGTTCACCTTATTCCTCAACGCCGGCCAGGACGGCACCGGTGACATTTACTACCTCGACGACATCACCCTGACGCCAGCTCCTGCCGCCGAAGCCATTGAAGATTTTGAGGACGGTGCCAGCCTTGCCTGGAACCCGCTGAACGATAATAACGCCCTGCACGGCACCTTTGCTGTGGTGGCCAACCCCGATGCCACGGGCATCAACACCAGCGACAACGTAGGAAGCTACGTGCGCGGATCTTCCAACTTTGCCACCCTCACCTCTTCGCTGCTGGAAGGTATCGATCTTAGCGGCAACCCCCAATTGAATATCGATGTACTCGCCCCTGCCGGAGCGACGACCGTTACGATGAACCTCATCAGCGCCCTCAACGGTGCCACGAGTGTAAACGCCGACGTTACCACCCCTGGCAGCTGGGAGACCCTGAATTTCAACTTCGAAGGTGTTGCTGACGTAACCGATTTTGGCGAAATCCAACTTCAGTTCGACCCCATGACCACCGGTACCGGACAGTACTACTTCGATAACCTTGTACAGGGCGCAAGTACCGTAGATGTTTGTGCTGACGTTGAGCCGGACCTGGACATCTTGGACGACTTCGAGTGTCAGCGGAACGCCAACTACACCTGCTGCGACGTAACCGTAGTGCCGGTCAACAACCCCGACATTACCCCGACCAACTCCAGCGCTAAAGTAGGAGAAGTAACGGATCCTCCCGGTAGCTTCAACGCCTTGGTGCACGACAACGTCGACGCCTTCGACTTCGAGGTAAAGAACCGTCTACAGGCGAAAGTATGGGCTCCGGTTACCGGTCAGATTCTCTTCAAACTGGAAGGTGGAGACAACCCAGCGGTTGAATTTTTTGCTGACATCCCCGTTGCCAACGAATGGGTCGAATACGAAATCGACTTCAGTGGCGCTGCCGGCCAGGGCCATACCCGATTAGTGATCTTCTTTGGTGCAGGTGGAGAAAACACGGAAAACAACATTTACTACATTGACGACCTGCAGTTTTCCCGTGCTCCTTACGTAAACGATTGCGTAGTCACCTTCGAGAACGAAGACGAAACCATCAGCAGCTGGGCTTACTTCGCCAACGGTGCGCTGGAGGGCAATGAGTTCATCATTTCCGACAACCCGAATGCTTCCGGCATCAACACAAGTGCTAAAGTGGGTACTTTCGAAGAAGCTGCAGACGGCGAGGAATTCGCCGGTATGTTTGCTGACACGAAAGCACCGATCATCCTACCCACCAGTAATAAAGTGGTGAAGATGAAAATGCTGATGCCTGTAGCCGGAGACGTAGTACTGAAACTGGAGGGCGGCCCCGAAGAGCTACCACAATCCGGAGACATTTTTGCTCAGTACACTACCCCCGGCGAGTGGCAGGAACTGACCTTTGACATGAGTGTAGTACCCGACGACGCCCCTTACACCCGCCTCACCTTGATTCCTAATTTCGGTGTAATCCCGGCAGAGACGCTGACTTTCTACTTCGATGATATCGCGGTAGGTAACGGCTCCTGCATCGCTACTTCCATTTTCACACCTGTGGTAATCGACGATCTCCGTGTTTTCCCCAACCCTGTGCGTACTGTACTGACAATCGACAAGCCCGAAGGTGCCGTTTCCTTTGAACTCACTAACATGCTTGGTCAGAATGCGAAGCGCCTTAGCGTTGATAGGGCGCAAACGCAGGTGCAATGGGACGTTAATGAACTGCCCGTTGGAACCTACGTACTGACCGCCCGCTCGGCGAACGGAATGCCCGTTGCCCGCACCATGATCATTCACGAATAAGGTGGTGGTAAAATATTTACCGCTGTTCCTGTTGGCCGCCATAATGGCGGCCTGTTCCGGCACCCCCGTCGCGCCCACCCCTGTGGGCGGGCCGGCGGGGGAGGCTGCAACGAACCCGACTGAGCTGGAACGTCAATTCAGCCTGGACGAACTTCAGGAGCGAACCTTCAACTTCTTCTGGGAAACCGCTCTGCCGGACAACTACCAGATCCCCGACCGTTGGCCAACGAAGCGCTTCAGCTCCATCGCCGCCACCGGATTCGGCCTTACCTCTTATCTCGTTGGGGCAGAACGCGGCTACGTCAGCCGCGCCGACGCCGCCAAACGAACCAGACTTACACTCGAAAAACTATGGTCGCTCCCCCAGGGACCAGCCATGGCGGGTGTTGCCGGACATAAGGGACTGTTTTACCACTTCCTGACCAACGATAAAGCCCTTCGCTACAAAGATGTGGAACTTTCCACCATCGATAGCGGGCTACTAATGGCCGGCGTACTTTCCTCCCAGTCTTACTTCGACGGCGACACCGACGATGAACGCCGTATTCGATCACTGGCCGACAGCCTCTACCTCCGGGTAGAATGGGACTGGGCGCTCAACGAACAGGGACGCCTCAGTATGGGCTGGCGACCAGACAAAGGCTTCATCGAGCACGACTGGAGCGGCTACAACGAAGCAATGATCTTGCTGATACTCGGAATGGGATCACCAGCCCACCCCCTGCCCGACGACGCCTGGGAACGCTGGAGTGCCACCTACGAATGGTCTGATTTCCAGGGCAGGAATCACCTCAACTTCAGCCCTCTCTTCGGCCACCAGTACAGTCAGATGTACATCGACTTTCGGGGCATTCAGGATGATTACATGCGGGCCCACGACAGCGATTACTTTACGAACAGTCAGGTCGCCACGCTGACCAACCGGGAATACTGTATCCAGAACCCCGGCGGATTTGCAGGATACGGCCCTGACCAGTGGGGACTAACCGCTTGTGACGGCCCGGGAGAACTCGATACGGTAATCAACGGAAAGCAGCTGAAATTCTTCAGCTACCGCGCCCGCGGGGCTTCGGCCCGCCATATCGTAGACGACGGAACGATCTCCCCCACCGCAGCCGGAGGCTCGGTACCCTTTGCCCCCGACGAAACCATCGCTGCGCTGAACCACATGTGGACAACCCACTACGACAGCCTCGTTGGCCCCTACGGTTTCAAAGATGCCTTTAACCTCACCTACCCCGACCCAAACAGACCAGAGGGATGGTTCGACATTGATTATCTCGGGATCGATCAGGGTCCGATTCTGATCCAGATCGAGAACCACCGTTCAGGGCTGATTTGGAAACTGATGAAAAAGAACAAATACATCCGGAAAGGGCTGGAAAGGTCCGGTTTCACGGGAGGATGGATGGCCAAGTAGCTGGCCGGCACCTCGAAGGGAGCCGAGACAATGGTTTGATACACCTGCCGAAAGGCAGCCAGCAGTAATAAGACAACATACCTGAAGACACTTCCGAACCCTTCTCAGGTTTCACTGAACTTTCGGAAGCCGCGTAAAAAACAAAAAAATATGTGCGTAAACATCATGCAAAACCTCGGAGCAGCAAACCACTTCTCTCATTCAACAAAAGTGTCTTTCGTCCTGCTGTTTATTCTTACAGTAGCCGGTATTCAGGCTCAAACCGTAGTGCCAGCCTGGTACAATCAGGTCCACGAAGTTGAGATTGACAAGCTGTTAGACAAAATGACGCTGGAAGAGAAAGTAGGCCAGATGACGCTGTTCACCAGCGACTGGGACGTAACGGGACCAACCATCCGTAAAGGGTACGAGGCCGACATCAAATCTGGTCGTCTGGGAGCTATTTTCAATGCTCATACGGCAGATTACAACCGCAGGCTTCAGAAAATTGCCGTGGAGGAAACCCGCCTGGGAATTCCCTTACTGTTTGGATACGATGTAATCCATGGTTACCGAACCATCTTCCCGATTCCACTGGCAGAAGCGGGGAGTTTCAACCCTGCTGCGGCGGAGGAATCGGCCCGCATTGCTGCCCGCGAATCGGCAGCGGCTGGGCTGCACTGGACCTTTGCACCGATGGTGGATATTGCCCGCGACCCCCGTTGGGGCCGGGTAATGGAAGGTGCCGGAGAGGACGTTTACCTGGGCAACGTAATGGGTGCAGCGCGGGTCCGTGGCTTTCAGGGCGACGACCTTGCCGACCCCTTCACCCTGCTGGCGTGCGCCAAGCACTTTGCCGCCTACGGCGCAGCTCAGGCTGGCCGGGACTACCATACTGTAGACATCTCTGAGCGGGTACTGCACGATATTTACCTTCCTCCATTTAAGGCAGTCCTTGATGCCGGAGCAGCCACCTTCATGACCAGCTTCAACGAGCTCGATGGTGTACCCGCAACGGCGAACGAACACCTTCTCACCGAAATCCTGCGGGAAGACTGGGGCTTTATGGGCTTTGTGGTAACCGATTACACCAGCATCAACGAAATGATCCCACACGGTATCGCAAAAGACGAAGCGGAAGCAGGACTGCTCGCCGTAAATGCAGGCGTAGACATGGATATGCAAGGGGCCGTCTTTTACAATAACCTCCGCAAGCAGGTTGAAAACGGAGAGGTAGCCATGAAGATGATCGACGATGCGGTGCGTCGTGTGCTGCGCATGAAGTTTGCGCTGGGGCTCTTCGATGATCCTTACCGATACTCGGATTCAGAACGCGAGAAAGCCAACATCCTCACTCCGGCCCACCGGGAAGCTGCCCGCCGTATCGCGCGCGAGAGCATGATCCTGCTCAAGAACGATAACGAAACCCTGCCCCTCAGCAAGAACCTCAAGCGGATTGCCGTCATCGGCAGCCTGGCTGATTCCGGAGCCGACATGATCGGAGCCTGGCACGCCGACGGACGGGCCGAAGACGTAGTTACTCTACTGACCGGACTGAAAGAGGCCCTCGGCTCCGCTGTTAAAGTCGACTTCGTCGACGTGGACGCCATCAAAGGGACCGACCGAAAAGGCTTCGACGAGGCACTGAAAGCGGCCCGCTCCGCCGACGCGGTCATCCTGGCCCTCGGCGAAACGTGGGAGATGAGCGGCGAAGCCGCCAGCAGAGCAGACATTGGCCTACCGGGCGTACAGGACCAACTCGTGGAAGAACTCAGCCAAACGGGCAAGCCTTTCGTTGCCGTGCTGTTCAACGGACGGCCGCTCGCTATCCCCGAACTCGACAAAAAGGCCGCCGCCATTCTGGAGGCCTGGTTCCCCGGCACCGAGGCCGGCCATGCCATTGCGGACTTACTTTTCGGCGACGATGCACCTTCGGCGAAGGTTCCCCTCACCTTTCCCCGCTCCGTCGGTCAGGTCCCCGTCTTTTACGCTGCCAAGAACACCGGCCGGCCCAGAAACCCCAACGAGAAATACACCAGTAAGTACCTGGACGAGGAAAACTCCCCGCTCTACCCGTTCGGCTACGGTCTTACGTACACCACTTTCTCCTACGGAGATCCTGTTGCCGACAAAACAGAAATGAACAGGAACGGTAAAGTAAAAATCCTTACCACCGTGACGAACACAGGAAAGCGTACCGGCACCGAAGTAGTCCAGTTGTACGTACGCGACCTTGCCGGCAGTGTAACCCGGCCACTACGGGAGTTGAAAGCCTTTCAGCGCGTCGAATTATCGGCGGGTGAAAGCAAAACTGTAAGCTTCGAGCTTACGGCAGAAGACCTGTCTTTTTACCGTCGTGACATGACGTTCGGTCCGGAGGCAGGCGAGTACCAGGTATTCGTCGGTGGCGATTCCCGTGCGGAGAAATCCGTAACCATAACCTTTAAGTAAACTATCAAATAAAACCAAAGATCATGCGACAACGTATCCTGTTCTTCCTTGCTCTTTTTACCTTCCTTTGCACCAGCGTCAGCGCCCAAACAACGGTAAGCGGAATCGTGACCGGCGACGGAGATCCGCTGATTGGCGTGAGTGTACGGGCCAATAACAGCTCCTCCGGAGCCGTAACCGATCTCGACGGAAGGTACGAGCTCTCCCTGCCAGCTGGCAGCGACAGCCTCTATTTCACTTACATCGGTTTCGCGCCGCGCGCCGAAGCCGTCAACAACCGCAGCATCATTGATATTGAGCTGTCCGAAGCATCCGAATTACTGAGCGAAGTGGTCGTGATCGGCTACGGTGTTCAGAAAAAAGATGACCTCACCGGGTCGGTCTCTGTCGTTTCCACCGAAGACCTTGTAGACGTTCCTACCCAATCACTTGGCCAGGCGCTTCAGGGCAAAGTCTCCGGCCTGCAGATCATCCCCGGCTCCGGTACGCCGGGAGCCGATGCCATCTTCCGCATCCGGGGCGTGGGTACGCTGAACAATGCGGACCCTCTCTTCGTGGTCGACGGGATGATTCTGAGCGATATATCCTTCCTCAATCCTCGCGATGTGGAGAGTGTATCGGTACTTAAAGACGCTTCCGCAACGGCAATTTACGGAGCTCGCGGTGCGAACGGTGTAATCATCGTGACGACCAAGCAGGGCGCGGACGCGGGTGCAGGGCGCATCTCGGTGAGTGCTTACACCGGCACGCAGGAAGTCGTTAAAACCATTGACGTGGCGAACGCAACCGAATACGCCACCCTCATCAACGAAGCGGACATCAACGAAGGCCGGCCGGCCCGGTACGCCAACCCCGAGCAGTACGGCGAGGGTACCAACTGGCAGGATGAGATCTTCCAGACCGCTCCTATTCAGAATATTCAGGCGAGTTTTGCTGCAGGCAACGATGTTTCGTCGTTCAACCTTAGCGCTAATTACTTCAAGCAGGAAGGCATCATCAAAGGCTCCGATTTTGAGCGGTTCACAGCCCGCATCAATACCACCCGCAAAGTAAAAAGCTGGCTGCAGCTGGGCACCAACATCGGGCTCATTCTCGGTTCCTCCGACAACGTAAATTCGGGCGGTATTTTGCTGAATGCTTACCGGGCCGACCCCATTACTGCTCCGCGCGACTCGTTGGGTAATTTCGGCAACACGGCCATCCGGGGCAACACCGGCAACCCGCTTGCCACCATCGAATTCAACAACAACAAAAGCCAGGATTACCGGGCAGTTGGTAATGCATTTGCCAGCGCGAGCCTGGGCGAGCACTTTACCTTCCGGACCAGCTTCGGGCTCGATTTCACTTACGCCAAAAACCGTGCGTTCACTCCCGTATTCTTTGTATCAGCCAGCCAGCAGAACGAAGAGAACAACATCAGCGTCTTCAATGCCTACCGCAGAAACTGGTTGTGGGAGAACACACTCACCTACAATCAATCCTTCGGCAAACACAACGTAGACGGTCTGGTGGGAGTTACCTCGCAGGACAACTTCGGAGAATTCATCAGTGGTGGCCGGCAGCGGCTGATTGGCGAAGACCCTTCGCTGTTCTACCTCAATGCCGGAGACGTAACGACCGCTACCAACAGCAACGGTACCTTTGGTGGTAACTGGGGCCTGCTCTCTTACCTGGGGCGGATCAACTACACCTACGACAGTCGTTACCTCCTTACGGTTTCGGGGCGGGTTGACGGTTCTTCCCGCTTCGGAGACAACAACCGTTACGGCTTCTTCCCTTCCGTCGGGCTGGGCTGGAACGTCAGCCAGGAAGAATTCTGGAACGCCAGCGGAGCAATAAGCCGGCTCAAACTGCGGGCGAGCTGGGGGCAAACCGGCAACGACCGGATCGGAGACTTTGGTTACACACCGCTGGTCAGCAGCGGCGTCAATGCCGTATTCGGAGTCGATGAAATTCTGCTGCCGGGTGCCACCCTCCAAACGCATTCCAACCCTGACCTGAAGTGGGAGACCACCACCCAAACGGATTTTGGTATCGAGCTCGGTTTGCTCGACAATCGTCTTCAGCTGGAAGCCGATGCTTACCGCAAAGTAACCAGCGGCGTACTGTTCAATGCTCCCATCCCCGACTACATCGGTGCCGGAGCAGCCGTCCGTAACATCGCGGAGGTACTGAACCGTGGCCTCGACCTCAAGCTGGAGTGGCGGGAAGTCCGGGGCGCGCTCAGCTACTCGCTGGGGGGGAACCTCAGCCTGGTACACAACGAAGTACTTAAACTTGACGGCGAACAGAACGATTTCTTCGCCGGAGGCCTCGGCATCGGCGGGCAGTTGGGCACCAACTCCCGGGCGGGATTTGCCGCCGGTTCTTTCTGGGGCTACGAGATCGACGGCGTCTTCCAGAACCAGGAGGAAGTCGATCAGTTTGCCACCCTGGGCACCCAACGGCCGGGCGATCTGCGCTTCAAGGATCAGAATGGTGACGGTGTAATCACTCCGGACGAAGACCGTGTGGTGCTCGGCTCTGCTATTCCCGACGCGATCCTGGGCCTGAACGGCTCGGTTGCCATCAGTGGTTTTGACCTCACCTTCGACTTCACCGGTCAGTTCGGAAACGAAATCATCAACGCAAAGAAGATGTCCCGCTTCGGCGCTTACAACTATGAAGTCAGTTTCCTGGACCGCTGGAACGGCGAAGGCACCAGCGACACCGAGCCACGAGTTACCCTGGCCGGGCAGAACATCGAAACCCTTTCTTCCCGTTTTGTGGAAGACGGCTCTTACATCCGCCTGAGAAACCTGACCGTAGGCTACACCTTACCCAAGGCCGTAACCGACCGCTTGCGGATGCAATCGTTCCGGCTTTACCTCAGCGGCACCAACTTGTGGACGTCAACGGATTACTCCGGTTACAACCCGGAGATTTACAACGGCTCCGTTTTCGACAACGGTATCGACAGGGGAGATATCTACCCCATCGCCAAAACCATCACGGCTGGCCTCGACATCCAATTTTAAGCTTAGTAAACCTATCCACATGAAATTCTTGAAATACATTCTCTCCCTCACCTTGTTTTTTGCGGCAGTTTCCTGTACCGAAGTGCTTGACCGGACACCCCAGGGAGAGTTCACCCTCGATAATTACTTCCAAACAGAAGATCAGGCGGTTCAATCCGTCAACGCGATCTACAGCCAGTTGCGCGAATGGCAGGTCCACGTTTTCAGCTTCATCGGCATGACTGACATCGTCAGCGACGATTCAGAAAAAGGCAGCTTCCCCAGCGATGGTTTTTTCCTTCAGGAAGTTGAAGACTTTGAGTTTACCGCGTCCAATACAGCCCCGGCCTCAGTTTGGGCGGGCTACTACGATGGCATCTTCCGTGCGAACCTCGCCATCGAGCGCATCCCGACGGTACCGGAGATGGACGAAGAACTGCGGGAGCGCCTGCTGGGCGAAGCCAGAGTACTCCGTGCTTACTTCTACTTTAACCTCGTACGCTGGTTTGGTGATGTCCCAATGATCCTGGAACCCTTCCCGGCAGATTTCGCGATTCCGCGTACCGGCAAAGACGCAGTCTACGCTCAGATCATTGCTGACCTCGAAGCCGGTGCTTCTGTGCTCCCCACCAAATCAGCCTATCCTGCCGCAGACCTGGGCCGGGTAACGAAAGGAACCGCCGAGGCCTTGCTCGCCAAAGTAGAACTTACCCGGGGCAATTACCAGTCTGCACTGGATTACGCGCAGTCGGTCATCAGCAGCAACGAGTACAGCCTGAGCTCCTCCTATACCAGCATTTTCTCGCAGGCGGGAGAGAACGGCCCCGGCAGCATTTTTGAAGTACAGGCGGCCGCCTACGAGATTGGCGGCGGTGGCACTCAGTACAACGAAGTTCAGGGTGTGCGTGGAACCCCGAACCTGGGTTGGGGCTTCAACAGTCCCAGCGATGACTTGATTTCAGCTTTTGAGCCGGGCGATCCCCGGCGGGAAGCCACCATTCTGTACGTCGGCGAAGTACTCCCTGACGGTTCCGATATAGTAATTGGAGACGACAACATCGTTGGGGAACGCTTCAACCAAAAAGCGTTCGTGGTAGATCACCCCGGCGGCAACGGAAACGGACCGGGCAACATCCGCATCTATCGCTACGCAGACCTGCTGCTCATCGCCGCCGAAGCGCTGAACGAACTGGGTCGCAGCAACGAAGCACTTCCTTACCTGAACCAGGTACGCGCCCGGGCACGTGGCAACAATCCCAATATCCTCCCGGACGTAACCACCACCAATCAAGAAGAACTGCGAACAGCGATCCTCCGCGAACGCAGGGTCGAACTGGCCCTCGAGCAACACCGCTGGTTCGATCTCGTGCGGACGAACCGGGCCGCATCGATCATGCAGGCACTGGGCAAGCCCTTCATCGAAGGAAAGCACGAACTGTTCCCCATCCCACAGGGAGAGGTAGACCTCAGTGAAGGGGCATTAGAGCAGAATCCGGGGTACTAAGCCTTTGTTTTACTGCTTTAGAAGTCAGCGGCTGAAGCCGCAACTGTTGTAAGAACCTTTGGGTCAGTACAACTCTTCCCGCATCCCCACCAGCCTGCCCGCTGCCATCGCCTTGTCGACGGTAGCGGGCAAGTTGCTTTTAGCGGCGTACGCTTCGAGCGCTGCCAGCCTGCTTTCTGCCATTTCAAGCACCGTATCCAGGGGGAAAGCGCCCGCTTTTACCCGCAGCAGAAAGTCGCGGTCTGGCCGTAGGACGTTCAACTGGCCATCGCGAAAAATTTCGATGGCCATGTCGAGAAGCCGGATCGTGTGCATCATATTTTTAGAGTCGTAGCCCTGGCCGTGGCTCAGAGTAGACTCGTAGCGGACATCGTTGCGGGCACCGACCCACTGCCAGTATTCGCGGTGGTTTCGGCAGTAGACCGAGTAGCCATCGTGATTGAAGGAGAGATAGGTGAGACACTTCTGGCCTTTGGGGACACTACTCAGGTGTACGTCGTTTGCATTCGGCCCGCTGGTGATTCCTTCGGCCCAGGTACCGCCAGGATCGTGGTAAACAGCGTAAACGCCTCTGGTATGATCGATGCGTACGAGGGCGAGATCGCAGGATGCAAAGGAGGTTTTTGAGAGCCAGGTAAGCAGAGGTATGCTTTTGCCGTCGGTGAGTACATAACAGAAGTGTTCTACCGGTTTACGCTCCTTCGGCATCGGGTTGTGGACTTTTTTGTTCAGTCCGCGCGCCTTCCGGATTTGGGTAATTGCGTAACCGGCGAAGGTGTTTTTGCACGCTTTGGTCAGGAAGTCTTCGATCCGCAGTTGTTCCATAACCGGGTGGCGGTAGAGAATGGCCTCCGCCGGGCTGGCGAGTAGTTCGAGGGCCGTCGGGTTGGCCTTTGTGAGCAGTTCAACGAAGCGACCGAGTTCGTAGTAGACCCGGTCATTATTCGCGTCGGCAACCTGCTCGGGGGCGGCGCCTGCATAGAAGTCATGTTTGGCTGCGTAAAACACACCCCGGAAATCTTCGTCCGATGTTTCGGTGGCAAGGCCGTAGGCATGGGAGCCGGAGCGACAATTCAGGAGGAGGTTTTCTACCTTCATATCTCTTTCAGTGGTTGAGCGCTTGTAGCGCGGTAAACGCTGCGAGATCGGGCTACAAACGCTCGACCTAAGCAGTGTTCAATAGCCGATCAGGTCGCGGAACAGGGCGTCGGCTTCGGTACGTTCGGTGGTTCTGCGTGGGGTTTCGTCCAGCAATGTACTGGTTGTTTCCCGGAAGGTATCGAAGTAATCGGTCAGCAGCTGCGGAACGACTATACGGTGGCTTTCGCCTACGGTAACTTTGTGAGCGATGAGTTCATCCAGCACATTTCTAATCTCTGTGGACTTGATGCGCGCCAGTAGCTCGGCAAAGGTAACGGGCGGGTTATGCCCTTCGCGGAGAACGTAGTCGGCGGCGAGAATAGGCCGGAGGAAGTAGAAATATTTCTTCAAATTCCAATTGTCTGAAGCCTCGTCGTAACCGGCTAGTTTCGCACTGCGGGCAATACCGAGGTAATGGGCGGCTACTTTCGCTGGCTGGAAGTAATTCGCCGACAGGGCTCTGAGTTGCACCAGAAAGCCTTCCTCCAGGTGGTAAACGACCGGCGAATAAAGCCACTCAATCACTCCGGCATTACTGCCAGCAATATGACTGAGTACTTTACGGAGATCCCACCCTGCAAGGTCAAGCTCTCCGTCCAGTTCCATAATGGGGCCAATCATATCTTTGGGTCGATCAAGGCGGAGGTACCATTCTTTTGGGTGCTGATAGATGAAACGAACATCGTAGTCCGAATCAGTGCTTTCCAACCCCCAGGCGCGGCTACCGGATTCGTTGGCGTGCCGAATTGTAATGCCTCGCTCAACGGCGACTTCGCTCAAGCGGGTAGTGATAAAACTGGTGGTAAGCATACGTTGAGAATGCAATGAGGCTGAAGAAAAGTTGCGGCTCCCGCCGCCCGGTTATGAGCAGTCGTTCCGAGTTTTTACGCTATAAACCACAGTCGGAGGCCGGGACGAGCGATGTTGCTCCACCCTTTCCTTGCACCCGCGGCCGCGCCCCTGAATTATCTCGGATCTACGAATACGCGCACGCCGAGTTCCAGGGTAGCTTGCCAGGGATGAATCTTCGCTGAGCCCGTTCGGTTTATCGTGCGCAGGTGTTGTTGAAAAACCGCCATCCCGTACACCGCGAAGTGATCGTTGAACACATAATTTGTGCCAAGGCCCGCCCGGCCAACGTAGCCGACGGAACGGTACCAATCAACTGCCTCGATTTGCAGGCCCTCTCCTCCGTCATTTGGTATAAAATTGTATTCCGTCCGGCTACCGCTGGCGATGTATTTACCTATTCCACCGCCAATTTCCGCGAATGGTTTCCATGACGATCTGGTTCTGAGCTGATAGCCAAGAGCAAGGACACCTTCGCCGTAATAATCACGGTTCTCTACTTTCACAGAACTGGAAAGATCAGGGTCAAGGTTGGGGTCGAAGCCGCCGTCGCCGTCATGTTGGGTTCCCCACCGGAGATCGTTACTGCTCCACCCGAAGCCATACTGAGAGAACTGCATGGCAACCCGGGCGTAGGTTTGCCGGCCCAGCCTGAAGCTGGCACCAAAACCGAACCGATTTACGTTTACCGGGCTGTAATTTTCCTCCAAACCGAGCTCGCGGAGAAAGGTATTCGGCTCGTTTGAGCGTCCGTGCGCACCAAAAACTTCGAATGATCCGTAGCACTGTCCGCTCAGGTAGAATGGCAGCAAAAAAGAAAGGGCAAGTAGGTGTTTCATAATTCGTGAGTGTGCGTAAAAGACAGGTAATCACGCTGGAATGGTGTCCGCCACTAAAAAATTAACGTTTCAGGTCCACTTCCGCTGCCTTTAGGTGTTAGCATCGCCATGACGATACTTCAACTGATCCGAACCCACCCGCGCTACCTCAGTTACGGCTTTCTGCACTTCTTTTTCAGTTCAGTAGGCCAGACATTCTTCATCAGCCTTTTTGTGGTAAGCGTAACGGCCCGCATGGGCTGGGAAGAAGGCACCTTTGCTGCACTCTACTCCGGTGCGACGCTGGCGGCAGCTTTTACGCTGCCCTCGATCGGGACTCAGGTAGACCGGTTACGGATCAGGTACGTGAGCACTACGGTGGCAGTACTGCTTATTCTTGCCTGTATTGCTATTGCTTCTACCGCCAACGTTTACGTATTCATCGTAGCCCTGTTTTTCGTCCGCTTGGGCGGTCAGGGGGTGATGACGCTGATCGGGTCTACGGTTACGGGGCGCTACTTCACGCAGGGGCGCGGCAAGGCATTGTCTGCCGCTATTCTCGGTATTTCGCTGGCCGAAGTAACCATCCCCTCGCTGGCCGTGTACGTGATGAGCCAATACGGATACGGACCGGTATGGATGGGAATGGCCGCCTTGTTGCTGGTGGTTTTCATTCCTGCCGTTTGGCTGTTGATCCCCCGTTACGATAATTTCCAGCGGGGAGACACGGTTGCCGAAGAGCAGGCGAAGGCCGACCCGGCCGCCGCCGGGCTCACTTCCTGGACGCGGGGCGAAGTGCTCCGTGACCGCCGGTTTCAGTTACTGATCCCGGTTTTCATCTTCCTGCCCTTTGTGTTTACGGGTCTGGTTTTCAACCAGTCGGTAATTGCGGAGCTGCGTGGCTATACGGCTGAGCTGATGGCCATCGGGCTGAGCACCTACGGCGCCTCGCGGGTGGTCTTTTTACTGGGTGCAGGCGGAATATCGGACCGGTACGGCCCCGCCAACCTGCTCCCGCTGGCCTACGGGCCACTACTACTCGGGCTTGTATGCCTGCTCTTTATCAAAGGCTCGGCTTCGGTCCTGATCTTTTTTGCCCTTGGGGGCATGACCGCAGGTACGGAATCAGTTCTGATGCCGGCCCTTTGGGCCGAGCGCTACGGGCCCCGTTTTCTGGGCAGCATCAAGAGTACGGTTCGCCTTCTGGTGGTCCTTGCTTCGGCGGCGGCGCCGATCGTGTTCAGTTACGGTTTCAGGTTAGGGCTTGAAACCTGGCTCAGTATTCTGGTGATCTACGGCGTCCTCTGTCTTGTTTTGCTGTGGTTCGAGCGGCGCGTCCTTTAGTGTTGACCTCAGAGGGGAGCATCCGGTTTTATTGCAAACGTAGCCCTGCACCTGCGTTAGCGCCTCATCGTTCCAGCTCGATGCCCCGCAAACGCCGCTTTGTGTTGAAAGCCTCGATTTCCTCCAGCAAACTATTGGCCTGCTCAATCTCGCGTAGGGTATAAAAGTTGAGTGCGAAAGACACCCCCCAGATGACGAACAGCGTCCCGACCAGAAAGAAGTAAAGCACCGATTGCAGCACCACATTGGCGTTATCGATCGTAATGGCATCGGCGTAAAACACCCAGTCGAAGAAAGAAAACAAGAGGCTCCCGATGGCCGTATCGATCAGCCACATAGTAGGGATAGCCATGATTAGAATCATGATAAAGCTGTCGTAACTTCTCACCAGATTGGTGTACACGAAACGGAAGGTCTGCCGGATGTCTGCCTGCCCGGAATACCCTGTGTACGCGAAGGTCAGAGCAAAGGGAAGCGCCAGAAAAGCGAGTAACCCTGCCACCTCTCCACCAAAAGCCATAGATACGGAAATACCGAGGCAAACGAGGTAAAGAAATGCCTCAGAGCGCCAGTTGGCCGGCAAGAGTTCAATGTCGGAGGCTCTCCAGAACACCTCGAAAGCAAGACGGAGAAAGCCGTAGAGCCCACCGGCTACCAAGAGAAGATAAAGCAGCCCCCTGTTCCGTGAAAATGTGGTCAGTAATTCGTGGGCGTTGTGGAAATCGCCCCAGAATTCTCCGTCGAACACATAGCGGGTAGACGGAGCCGAGTTGTAAAAGAGGAAAGAAAACAGGGTGAACAGCAGCGTAATACCGGCCAGGCCGCCGAAGAGCAAGCCTGTGTTTTGGCGCAGAATCCTGAACACATCGGTCATGTTTTCTCCCGCATTCCGGATGAAGCCCAGCCTTATTTTTTTCTCAGTAATATCCCGGGTTCTGAGTGCTTCGGTTGTGGGCCGAAACGGCCTTGCCGCCACCGCTCTGGGGTACATCACATAGTACCACAAAATGAAAGCAAAACACAGCAGGATAAACAGGCCCCTGATGGCATCGGGCAACTCGGTATGCCGGGTGAGATACCCCTCCAGAAAACCGGCAATGATGAACAGCGGAACGGTACCCAGCATGATCTTGAGCCCGTCACGGGCAGATTCTTTGAACGCCTCGAAGCGGGAAAGCGTACCGGGAAACAACAAACCGCGCCCCATGGCCAGCCCCGCTCCGCCGGCGATCACGATGCTACTGATCTCCAGCGCGCCGTGGATCCAGATCGTCAGGAAGCTCTCCTGAAAGATGCCCTGATCGTAAAAGAAATACTGAAAGACCCCCAGCATCACGCCGTTGCGGATCAGTTGAACAATGGCCCCGACGGCAAAAAATGCACCAGATACAAAAGTTACCAGTGCCACCATGATGTTGTTGAGCGTAATCCGCAAAGACATCGAAAACGGCGAGGTCTGTTTGTACACCGCCATCGGGTCTCCCTTGGCAATGTTCTCCTGCGTCATATTCATGTACGCCTCGCCCATGATCGTTTCGGCAAAGCCGGGGTCGATCCGGTAACTGATGATGCCGATCAGCATCGCTATCACGAAGGTGACCAGCGAAATAAGCAGTGATCGCCGCTGGTTGTACACCACACGGGGTAATTCATCGGTCCAGAACGTGAAAAAACGCCCCGCCTCTCCCCTTCTGCCACGATATATCTGTAAGAAAGTACGCTGAGCAAGCGTATTGAGGTACACCCTCACCGAACGGTTGGGGTAAAAAGTGCGGGAATAAGACAGGTCATCTGTAGTATGGATATAGAGTTGTTTCAGCAACTCAGGGTCCTGTTCGTCACGCTCCAATGCCCGTTCGTAACGTTTCCACTTGTCTTTATTCTTTTCTATGAAATCGGTTTCCCGCATGCTGCAAGATACTGGATTACCCGAACAATTAAGCGTACATTTTCACATGATTAAGGCGCGGGCGCAGGTGCAGGGAATGTTTTTGCTCCGGTTACATCTATGTGGTCGGTTTTCAACATTCCGGTTGGGACGGTTACTTCCGAACGCAGCTGCTCTGCTCGCCCGAAAAGACGGCAAGCAGAGCCTGGCAGAACATTAAACGCTCCCTCTTAACGTTAAAGGCAGGTATACATCCCTGAAATCCACCTGATTTCAACTACCTTAACCAACCGAAACGGACCCCATAATTTATACATCATGATGAACTGCGCCACGCTTGGGCTGGAAGCTTATGTCCCTTCCGAAGAAGCCCCCTGGAATGTGGGCCGCGTCCAGCACCTCTACCGGCGTGCGGGCTTCGGCGCCCGCCCCGACGATATTGTCCAGGCCCTTACCGACGGCCCCGCTGCTACCGTTAACCGGCTCCTCGAGACCGCCATCACGCGCGAAAGCCGCCCCGACCCCGTCTGGGCAGATTGGGATTACGATGATTTCACCGCTAACGAAGTCGACGTATTCGAGAGCTTCATCTCTATTTACTTAGACTGGATCGACGACGCCATCGCTTACGGAGTACGCGAAAAACTCTCCCTGTTCTGGCAGAATCATCTCGTTGCTATTTACGAATCTCACAGCTGCCCAACCTATCAAGTAGAATACCTGAAACTGATCGACCAGTACGGCTTTGGGGATTACCGGGAATTCGTGAAGGAGATGACGAAGACCCCCGCCATGCTCTTCTTCCTCAATGGCTTCGAAAACACCAAAAACAACCCCAACGAAAACTACGCCCGCGAACTCTTCGAGCTCTTCACCCTGGGCGAAAACAACGGCTATACACAGGAAGACATCGTGGAAGCCAGCCGCGCCCTGACGGGCTGGAACGGATGGACAAGCTACTGCGGCGGCGTGGAATGGGCAGACTGGGGCTTCGATGATTCCGACAAAACGGTCTTTGGCCGTACCGGCAATTTTAATTACAGCACCCTCATCGACGTACTCTTCGAAGAACGCGGACAACTGATCGCCCGGTTTATCTGCGGTAAGCTTTACAACTACTACGTCAATACAGCCACCAACGAAGACGTGGTGGAAGCCATGGCCCAAACATTCATCGCCAACAACTTCCAGATAGCTCCCGTACTGCGGGAACTCTTCTCCAGCGCTCACTTTTTCGAAGCAGTAAACGTAGGAGTACTCATCAAGAGCCCGATGGAATTGATGGTTTCTTTCCTCCGGCAAGGAGACTTCGGAGATTTCCAGGACCGCAGGGGCTGGGGGCTGTGGGCGGTTGCCAACATGGGCCAGTACGTTGGCCACCCTACCGACGTGGCCGGATGGGCCGGAGACCGCGCCTGGATCGACTCAAACCGGCTCACCCTGCGTTGGGACTTTATCGACGGCTTCTCCTGGGCTGTTCATAATGCCGACCCAACAACATACCCCAACTTTGCCCGCCTCCTAACCTCCGACAGTAATTCGCCGGAAGTTATCGCCCGTACCATTGTAGATTACTTTGTCCCCCGCGGCTTAGTCAGTGAAATGGCGTACGAAACCGCAATTGGCGTCTTGAAATGGGACATCCCCTCCAACTATTACGACACCGGTGAATGGAATCTTTACTGGGACACTGCGTCCTGGCAGATTACCCTGCTGCTGCGCCACATCGGCCGCATGCCCGAAGCCCAACTCAACTAGGACTTCGCGCCGGCAGAAAGCCGGAGCTAACGTTACACTCATTTCGATCCATCCGGCCAAAGCCCTCAGGGCGAAGCCGTAAATTATAGTCCAAACATGGGACACAAAAACAACATCTCTTCCGGCAGTCGTAAGGGCGCAAAACTGTCCGACGGCCTTGCTCACGACCAGGACCACAGCCGCAGGAACTTCCTGCGCAACCTGGGTATCTTGGGCACATCCGGTTTTTTACTCAATAAACTCCCGGTAAACTCGCTCGCGATGTCACCTCTCACCGCTGCCCTGGCAGACGGTGACGAGAGCCGGGTGCTGGTCCTGATCCGGCTAAAGGGCGGCAACGACGGCCTCAACACCATCATCCCCATCCACGATTTCGGGACTTACCAAAGCTTACGCCCCGACATCCATATTCCCCGGGCCGATGCGGTAGACCTCACCTCTACCCTTTCTGTTCACCCCCAACTCGAGCCGCTCAGTACTCTGTGGAATGATGGCCAGATGCGGGTAGTACAAAACGTAGGTTACCCCGACCAAAGCCTTAGCCACTTCCGCTCATCCGATATCTGGGCAACAACTTCCGACGCCAGCGAGACGGTGAGCAGCGGGGTATTTGGCCGCTATCTCAACGATCTTTACCCAGACTTCCTGAGTGCTCCGCCGGAGACACCTCCGGCCATCCAGATTGGTGGCGTTGGCAATCTGTTGTTCAACAATTCCGATAATTTCAACTACGCCATTTCAACGGAGAACCCGACCCAGTTGTACGAAATTGCCCGTACCGGCCAGCTCTACGACGTTGAGGATGTACCTGAGTGCTCCTACGGCGAGCAACTAAGCTACATACGGGCGGTAGCCAATACCACCTTCCGTTATGCGGGCGTACTCGCAGAAGCTTTTGACGCGGGAGAGAACTCTGCCGAATACGAAAACGACCGACTGGGCGACCAACTCGCCCTCGTTGCCCGCCTCCTACGTGGCCAACTCGGCACCCGCCTTTTTGTAGTCGAACTCGACGGATTCGACACCCATGCGGGCCAGACCAACGCCCACGCCAACCTGATGAACAGTCTCAGCAAAAACGTGGCGGCCTTCTACGACGATCTCAGCGACGGGGGAATCGACGAAAGGGTACTCAGTATGACCTTCAGTGAATTTGGCCGCAGAGTATACCAAAACGGCTCGCAAGGAACCGATCATGGTGCCGCAGCACCGCTTATGCTGTTCGGCAAAGGTCTCAACGGAAACGGCGCAACGGGCGGCCTTGCCAACCTGCAGAATGCAAACAACGGAAACCTGAACTTCGAGGTAGACTTCAGGTCCGTTTACGCTACTGTACTGAGCAATTGGCTCTGCATTGACGCCGACCTCGTTGACAGCGTCATGGGGCAGCGGTTCGAAAGAATGGAAGACCTTGGCCTTTACTGCCAGGGGGTTACCAATACCCGGACGCCAGACCCTGCCACCACCATCGGCATGAAAGCTTATTTGAGCGGTGGCGACGTTGTCATCGACTACGACCTGCCCGCAGCCACTAACGTAGGGATTCACTTCTTCGACGTTTCCGGCCGAAAACTCAGTTCTCCCTTCCAGGGGCGCCGTCCGGCAGGACAGCAGTCGCAACGGGTAGCAATGAGCAGTGTTGGCTGGTCTTCCGGGGTTTACATCGTTAGCCTCGAAGTAAACGGACGACTCTACAGCAGCAAGCTCGGCTTTTTCAAGTAACCACCCCGGCGGGTAGCGTTGTCGACAATCACTTCATGTGAGCAGACAGTGCTACCCGCTTTTTTGAGGGCTGTTCAGTCCCGTAACTTCGGGTTGTTCTTGTGCCGCGTAGCATCCCTTCTGGTCTTTTTGTCCAGGTTTTTGCGCAAAGCATCGGTCAGGTCAACGCCGGTTTGGTTTGCGAGACAAATCAAAACGAAGAGTACATCCGCAAATTCATCTGCAAGGTCATCCTTTGCAGTATCCGCATCCTTGGGGTTCTTAAAAGACTGCTCTCCGTACATACGCGCCATCAGGCGGGCTACTTCTCCCGTTTCCTCCATCAGAATCGCCGTGTTCGTAAGCTCTCCGTAATACTTCACACCGATGGTTGTGATCCACTGGTCAACGATTCGCTGGGCTTCCGATAATTCCATGCTCTTTTTCTGTTTTTTTGCAGAAGCAAGGTCGGGTTTTCCCGACTTCTGCCCCGCCTTAGCACCTCTTTCCTGATAAAATTGAAGCTTTCTCACAAAAAACTGAAGAGACTAAAGAGCAAAATGCTTAAATAATTTTCACATTTTAAAAACACAAATGACTTACAATCAGTAACTAAACATCATTTTACATAAAAATGTGATTCACAAATAAGCAAATATGTTTTTCATTTCGCTCAATTCCTGCTGCATATTTGTATCATCGGAGGGAGAAAGCTCCCAAAATCCGATAAGAAATATGTTCATGGGATTATGATTTATAAGTGGCGTCGTCCTGGCAGTTGAGTTGGGACGACGACCCTTTTTTCGAGCTACACACTCACACGCTTAGAGAACACCCACAAAAAAAGCCGGGCCCAACGGGGGCACCGGCTGTATACATTCATGGGATCAAAACAAAAAGCACTAAAGATGTTCCGAAGGTAGGTCGTTTTAACGTACGATGCAAACCTCGAACTAAGAATTTTCGTGAGATTATGATGTAGCCCCTCCGGATTATGGTTCCGGTGGGGCCTTTTTGTCGTTTTACATCCGCTTAATAGCTGCTTATCAACTTGAATTCATTATTGTTCAACGACACCGTATCTCCATCTTTTTTTCCCTTCAGGGCCTGGAACAGCGGGCTTTGGGTAGAAATTCCACGGTAAGACTTACCTTCTACGGTGAACTCATCGGCAGGTACGGCAACAAAAAAGTTGCCCTGATCCGTTTCGATTACATCACCCAGTTGTACTTCCACCGTTGGCTCGATCGAGTCCAGTCCCGTAAGAATATTGATATCCCGTTGTAACGCTTCGACTACAGAGGCCCGTGCTTCCACCCGGTTGAGGGCCTGACCGGTTTTACCGCCCTGGAACTGACCATCTCCGTTTTCATTCGATTGTTCGGCACTTTCGACTTCAGATTCCTGCATAGCCATCATGTTTTTATAGGAGGCTTCCTTTTCTTCCAGCAGGTGAGCAATGATGGCTTTCTTTGTTGAGGCTTTTTCGGCGGTTGACATAATAGATTGGTTGTTGAGTTGGGTAGTTACTTCTCCTGTGGAGTTCCGTGTATACCCGATAAATATTAATGATTCAGGCTTCGCAGCCTGTCGATAATACGTAAACGCCCCATCTGATGTTTGATGTTCGCACAAGCTGTACCAACCGGAGGCAAATCCTGCAATAAGCGAACAATTCGAAACCGCCCTACCTTATATCTACGTAAGTCAGTTGTACGAAACTGCAGGTAAGATATTCAGATGCGAAGCCTTATAAACCATCTTCCATCGCCGGTTCTAAAACGAAATTGCCAACCTTCAGTGAAACCGAGGTAGCGTTCATTTTAGAACAGTTACCCCTCGAGTGACACACCATAATCACGAGCGTTTTTACTGATTCGTCGGTAAGCTCAAGATCTAAGGTCATGTCTTTTGCTGGGTTTTTGGTTAATGTTCGGGCAAGTCAGCTAAGCTGGCTTGCCTTTTTTGTTGAAGGCCATCCCCTTCTCATGAAACCTGCTTTGCACCTGCGTACGCGCCCCTTCAAACTTCTTATTACCTCTGCCTTGCCGCCCACTTTATGTGTCGCGCAATTCGATCGTCCGCCAGCAGGGCTTCCCGGGTATTGAAATTGCGGGCCAACTCTTTTTCGTCCGGTATGATCCGGTGGATACCCTTATGGCACGTTCGGCAAACGCTGATCCGGCGGTGCACCATTTCCTCCTTCGTAAAAAGCTTGCGGAAGTATTTCTTTCCGTGCACGGCCCGCGGAATCAAGTGGTGCTCCGTCAGAGGCTTCTCCCTGGCGCATAGTTCGCATTGGCCCGCCGGACCTTTCAGGTTGTTGGTATAATTTTTCCCTTTGCGCGGCACTTTGAAGCGAATTATTGAAGGATCAGAAGTTTGTTTGCTTTCCGGCTCCGGAAAACATCGTCACTATTCTAACGGCTGCGGGCCAGGGTAAAGTTCCCTGGTCCGTCCTTCCCATTTGCTAGTGGGCTTCGAGCCAGTTGTCTCCCATATCCGTTTCCACAACGATTGGAACGGAGAGGTCAGGGATTGCTTCACGCATGAGTTGTTCGATGATCGGCACAACGCGGTCGACTTCGTCTTTGGGCGCATCGAACACCAATTCATCGTGCACCTGCATAATCATCTTGGTTTTAAACGCTCCTTCCTTCAGTGCTTTATCGATCCGGATCATGGCCACCTTGATCATATCTGCGGCCGTTCCCTGAATAGGCGTGTTCATTGCCATCCGCTCAGCGATGGAGCGGGTCAGGCCGCTCTTGGAGTTGATGTCGCGCAGACCACGTTTACGCCCCAGCAGCGTCATGGCGTAGCCTTCTTCGCGGGCAGTTTCCACGCTGGTGGCCATGAATTGCTTCAGGCCGGGGAAGCGTTCGTAGTAATTCTTGATCAGCTCCGAAGCCTCTTTTCGCGTTATTTCCAACTGCTGCATCAGGCGGGTAGCCCCGGCCCCGTAGAGAATGGCAAAGTTGATCGTTTTGGCCTGGTTACGCTGGTGACGGGTTACTTCCTCAAACGGAACGTCGAAGACGAGTGCAGCGGTGGCGGTGTGGATATCACGACCTTCCTGGAAGGCATCTACCATACCCTTATCGCCGCTTAAAGCGGCGACCAGGCGTAGCTCAATCTGGCTGTAATCGGAAGCGATGAGCGTATGGTTCTCGTCGGTCGGCACAAAGGCTTTCCGTATTTCAGCGCCCTGCGGAGTACGCATCGGGATGTTCTGCAGGTTCGGGTTTGAGCTCGAAAGACGCCCCGTTGCAGCTACCGTTTGGTTAAAGCTGGAGTGAACACGGTCGGTTTCTTTATTGACCAGCAGAGGCAAAGCGTCTACATAAGTGCTCAGCAGTTTAGTCAAACTCCGGTAACGAAGAATTTTTTGTACGATCGGGGCTTCTCCCGCGAGATCCAGTAAAGTAGCTTCATCAGTTTTAAACTGCCCGGTGGCAGTTTTCTTGCCTTTGTACGGCAGCTCCATGCGTCCGAACAGGATCTCTCCGATCTGCTTCGGCGAGCCGATGTTGAAAGGAGACCCGGCTTCGTCGTAGATCTCGTTTTGCAGACCCTGGATTTCTCCGCTCAACGTTTTGCTGTACTCTTCCAGGAAAGGCACATTGAGTTTCACACCGTTCAGCTCGATATTTTTAAGCACGGGGATGAGCGGAGCCTCGATGGTTTCGTAGAGTTCCACCAGTCCTTCTTCTTCCAGTTCCGGCCATAATGCTTTGTAGAGGCGCAGGGTTATGTCCGCGTCTTCGCAAGCGTAGTCCACTACTTTATCGACGGACACATCGCGCATCGTAAGTTGCTTTTTCCCCTTACCGATCAGGGTCTCGATCGGGACGGGCTTGTAGTTCAGGTACTCCTCGCTGAGGAGGTCCATTTTGTGGCGCTTATCGGGGTGTAGCAAGTAGTGCATCACCATCGTGTCCAGCAACTTCCCCTTCACCGGAGCCCCGTAGCGCTCCAACATCGTGAGATCGTACTTGATGTTCTGGCCCACTTTCTCGGTGTTTTCATCAGCGAGCAATTCGGCGAATTCAGCTACGATGGCTTCGGCACCGGGCCGGTCGGCCGGCACGGGAACATAGTAAGCTTCTCCCTCTTTCCAGCTGAAGCTCAGGCCCACCAACTCGGCCGAGGTGGCATCTACACTTGTTGTTTCGGTATCGAAAGCGTATAGTTTTTGCTGCTTCAACTCCGCAATCAGTGCTGCACGTTCTTCGGGGGTTTCTATTTTTTTGTAGACCTGCTCGGTGTTACCGATGTGATTGTCGGCCAGGGCGTGAGCGGCGGGTTTAGCGTAGCGGCTTCCCTTTTTCGCTGCGCGGCTTCCTGCGGAGGTGGGCGCGGCCGCGGGTGCCGGGTCGGCTGATGGAGCAAAGAGGTTCCCCTGAGCACCAGCCTTGCTGGCGGGTTCGTCTTTCACCCCCAGAATATCGTTGGCGATACTGCGGAATTCGAGTTCGCGGAAGATATCGGTCAGGTGCTCCCGGTCGAAGTTCTCGATCCGGTAGGCTTCTTCGTGGAAGGTTACTCCCGGTACGTCCGTAATGATGGTAGCCAGTTTTTTACTCTGGAGAGCCTGCTCCCTGAACTCCCGCAGGCGCTCCTGGTTTTTGCCCTTTATCTCATCCGTACTGTCCAGCAGTACTTCCATGCTACCGAACTGTTTGATGAATTTCTCAGCCGTCTTTGGCCCGATGCCGGGTACACCGGGGATGTTGTCTACTTTATCCCCGATCAGGCCGAGCATATCGATGACCTGCTCAGGATGTTCGATGCCCCATTTGGCCTTGATTTCTTCTACGCCGAGGATGTCAATCCCGTTGCCCATCCGACTGGGCTTGTACATATAAATGTCCTCCTCTACCAACTGGCCGTAGTCCTTATCGGGGGTAACCATGTAAACCTCGAAGCCTTCGCGGGCGGCCTGCTTGGCCAGCGTTCCGATCACGTCGTCTGCTTCGTAATTATCGATGATGATGATCGGGATATTGAACCCCTGCAGAATCTGGTGGACATACGGGAAGGCCACTACAATGTCGTCCGGAGTTTCTTCGCGGTTGGCCTTATAGTCTGAAGCTATTTCGTTACGAAAGGTCGGTCCACTCGGGTCGAACACTACCGCGAGGTGAGTGGGGTTCTGGTTTTTCATCAGGTCCCACAGCGTCCGGGTAAATCCGAACATAGCCGATGTGTTCACCCCCTTACCATTGATCATGGGCCGGTTAATGAATGCAAAGTGAGCACGGTAGACGAGCGCGTGGCCGTCGAGAAGGAATAGTTTTTTATCGTTGGTATCGGACATGGGGCTAAGGTACGGTTTGGGGTGTGGATTTTTGAGAAAGAGGTGGGATGGCAAGAAAGGGGTAGCAATTGATTTTGATTGCTTACTACTAAACTCGACAGGCGAACTTTTTCGCTTTAGCTAAGACAGCGACTTGTACTAAGAGTTAGTAATGTCGTTTTCTGTAAGTTGTATCATCATTTGTTCGAGCGAAAAAGGATTCGACTGGCGAGTTTAGATTCTAAGGCTGGCAACTGATTCGGACATCAAACCGTTCACCAATAAACATCCTATTATATCTTCTACTGACGCTTTAGCAGACATCCTGCCGAGAGTTAAGAATGCAATTCTAAACATCGTCCCATACGCAGAGATCATCCTCTTTGGTTCTCGTGCGCGTGGGAACTACCGGCCTGATTATGACTGGGATTTTTTAGTCGTTATGGATGAAGCAAGAAACAGCAGGCTCAAAATCTACCAATGAAATTCATCTCGTTTTTAGTCATCTTTTTCGGTCTAAGCACCGCCCTGTTCGCCCAGCCGATAAACAACTACTCTTCCCCCACCAGCGCGCACCAACTCGTTGCCGGAACGAATATTTACCTCATCCCCCCTACCGACTTTTCGGTAAGCGAGAACTTCACTGGCTTTCAAAACCCGGAAGACCCAACCGCCATGATTATGGTGACATCCATACCCGGACCATTCGATCAGATTTCGGCGGGCTTCACGAAAGAAATGCTGGCCAGTAGAGGAATGACGCTAAATAAAAAACAAGAAGCGACCGTTGCCGGAATAGGTGCACTCTACGTAGAATTAGATCAATACTCTCAGGGGCTGACTTTCACTAAGGCAATACTTATTTACGGAGACGCTACTGAAACAACTCTGATAAACGGCGTTTCGGTAAAAGATTCAGTTGCCCTCGGCGCCAGCATCCGGGAGAGTGTACGCTCCGCTGTAATTGGCGACGTAACCAGTGCAGACCCACAGTCGCGGCTCTCCTTCACGGTGGATGAGTCGGCGGGGAACCTGCAGTTTGCATCGGTTATTGGCAACAGCCTGTTACTTACCCGAGACGGGAAGGTCCAGACCGAAAGCGAAGACCGTGCGACACTAATCATTGATCGTTCTTATAACACTCAGGAGATAGAAGATAAAGAAGCCTTCACGACGTTACGGCTGGCCACCCTGCCCGGGAAATACAAGGCTGCATCTGAGGAATACCCACGTAAAGTCGAACTGGCAGGTATGAGCGGCTATGAGATTTTTGCCACAGGAGCTGATAAGGAAGAGACTGCTCACCTGACGATACTCTTCAGAAAAGAGGGTGGCTATTTCATTTTCCTCGCAACTTATCTCACCGGCTCAACTCAGGCGCAGGCAGACATTGAGGCGATACTTGAAAGCTTCAGGGTAAAATAACCCAGGGATACAGACTCTTCTAAAAGAGCAACAAGTCCCCCCAAAAAAAAACAGGCCGTACTAAAAGCACGGCCAGTGGACACAAAAGGGCTACAAAATACTCAGGAGATAAAATTGGTTTTAAATGACCAGGGAATGAAGCTATCTATTCTGGTTAACAATTCACTGCTGCAAAGATCACCGTCAAGTGTTAAGCCTGGGTTAGAATCGCATTAAGGTTGTGATCGCTGAAAAGTATTTGGCCAGCCTCTTGTCGGCAATCATGCTTTATTCACATTATTGCACCTGCGGCCGCGCCGGAAATTGAACATAAATGCCTGGCAACAACTTCTCTTTGCAAGCCTTCCTAAATGTTCGATAGCCATTTCTGACTATCGTCCCTCAAACCTGATGATTCAATGAATGAGCTCACCCCCGAACGTCTTTTCGACCTCGAAATCCGCGAAAGGAAAGAATACGCTGCAGGCCTGGAAGCCGTAAAAATCAGCATGCAGCACGTAGAAGAGTATATGCACTTCGGTGAAGGCATGCGTACTTTGCTCAAATTGAATCAAAAAAGCGGATTCGACTGTCCCGGCTGCGCCTGGCCAGACCCAGATGGACGCCGAAGCCCAGTCGCTGAATACTGCGAAAACGGCGCAAAGGCCATCGCTGAAGAAGCTACCAATATGCGCGTTACGCCGGAATGGTTCGCCCGGCACTCCATCGACGAGATGGGAGCAATGACTGATTTCGATCTGGGAAAATCCGGCCGCATCACCCAACCGATGTACCTCGCCCCCGGCGCAACCCACTACGCACCCGTGAGCTGGGACGACGCGTTCAAAACCATCGCCGAAGAACTCAACGGGCTCGATTCGCCGGACGAAGCCACTTTTTACACCTCCGGCCGCGCCAGCAACGAAGCGGCCTTCCTCTACCAGCTCTTCGTGCGTCAGTACGGCACCAACAACCTTCCCGATTGCTCCAACATGTGCCACGAAAGCACCGGAACTGCCCTGAGCGAAGTGATCGGAATCGGTAAAGGCACCACTACGCTGGAAGACCTCCACGAGGCCGACCTCATTATCGTAGTTGGCCAGAACCCGGGCACTAATCACCCCCGGCAACTTTCTGCGCTCGAGAAATGCAAGAAGAACGGAGGGCGCATCATCAGCATCAACCCCCTTCCGGAAGCGGGGCTGATGCGCTTCATCGATCCGCAAAACCCACTGGAGATCCTCAAACGGGGCACTTCGCTCACCGACCTTTTCCTGCAAGTCAGGATCAACGAAGACATGAGCCTCGTGCGCGCCATCTGCAAGATCCTCTGGGAAGAAGAAAAGAAAGCACCAGGTACCGTTTTCGATCAGGAATTCATCGAAACACACACCGCCGGCTACGCCGACTGGACAAAAATGCTTGACGACACCAACCTCACGGAATGCATCGACGCCAGTGGTGTTTCTGCCGCCGAGGTTTACGAAGCCGCAGGAATGATCCACGGCTCCCAAAAAATCGTGCTCTGCTACGCAATGGGGTTAACGCAGCACGAGAACTCCGTTGACGTCATCAAAGAAATGATTAACCTGCTCCTCCTCAAGGGAAGCATCGGAAAAACAGGCGCGGGCATCTGCCCCGTCCGGGGCCACTCCAACGTACAGGGCGACCGTACCGTTGGCGTTTGGGAAAAACTGAAGCCTGAACTCCGGGATGCACTGAAAGCCAACTTCAACTTCGAACCTCCGGCAGAAGACGGTTACGACGTCGTCAACAGCATCAAAGCAATGCACAAAGGCAAGGTAAAGGTGTTCTTCGGCCTCGGCGGGAACTTTGTTTCTGCAACACCCGACACAACCTATACAGCCGATGGTTTACGGCAGTGCAACCTGACCGTTCACATCAGTACCAAGCCCAACCGAAGCCACGTTGTACACGGCAAAAGGGCGTTGATCCTGCCGTGTCTGGGCCGTACGGAGAAAGACATCCGCGCCACGGGCGAGCAATTCGTGAGTTGCGAAAACTCGATGGGCGTAGTGCAGATGAGCAAGGGCATACTGGAACCGAAGAGCCCGCACCTGCGCAGCGAGGTCGCCATTATCTGCGGCGTTGCCGCAGCAACACTAGGCGATAAAAGCACCGTAGACTGGACAGCTATGGCTAATGACTACGATACTATCCGTGACGCCATCGCAAGTTGTGTAAAGGGCTTTGAGCGGTACAACGAAAAAGTCCGCGAACCCGCAGGTTTTTACCTTCCCAACGGGCCCCGCAACCGTAACTTCGGCACCGCAGATGGCAAAGCACACTTCACCGTATCGGCTCTCAGTAACCACCGTTTAGAAACTGGTGAATACCTGATGATGACCGTCCGCAGCCACGATCAGTACAACACCACGATCTACGGCATGCACGATCGCTACCGCGGCATCCACAACGAACGCCGCGTAGTGATGATGAACGAAACAGACATGGCAAAAGCCGGCCTGAAGACCGGCGACAAGGTAGACCTGACGAGTGAGTACGACGGAGAGGTTCGCCACGCCCGTCTCTTCCAGGTTGTCCCGTATTCTGTCCCCTCCGGCAACATTGCAACCTACTTCCCGGAGGCAAATACACTGGTCCCGATTACGCGGACGGCGCGGAAGAGTAATACGCCGATTAGTAAGTCGGTACGGGTCAAGATCAACAGGAGGGAGGAATCTCAGGCGCGTACGCAGGTGCAGTAAGCGTTAGCGGGCTTCAATCTTTTTCCTAAGGGCCAGACTATTCCCTTCACCCTATCCCGAAATCCCCATCTTTACGCCCGGAATACCAATTTCAACCAGTTACATGAAACTCGCCATCTTCGTCTCCGGCGGCGGCTCCAACGCCCGCACCATCATTGATCGTTTCCAGGCCAACCCCGAATACGGGGTAGAGGTCGTTCTTCTCGTAAGCAACAAAGCGAAGGCTAGCGCACTGATGATGGCCGCCGAACGCGACGTTCCCACTCTGGTCGTGAAGCGCAATTCCTTTTACGAATCCGAAGAGCTGCTGGCGGACCTCGAAGCTTTCAAGGTAGACTTCATCGCCCTGGCCGGTTTCCTATGGCTCATCCCGCCGTACCTCGTGCGGGCCTTCCCAAACCGGATGCTGAACATCCATCCCGCCCTACTCCCAGCCTACGGCGGGAAGGGCATGTACGGCGCCAATGTTCATAAAGCCGTAAAGGCCAACGGAGAGCTGGAAAGCGGCATAACCATTCATTACGTCAACGAAGCTTACGACGAGGGCGATTACGTTTTCCAGGCAGCCGTGCGGCTCGACCCGGAAGACACTCCGGAGAAGATCGCCAAACGGGTGCTACGCCTTGAGCACGGAAACTACTGGCGGGTGCTACGCCAACTGGCGGCCCCTCCGCAGAAATAGTAAAACAGCGCCCAGGCCAAGCACACCAAGGGCCCAGGGCCACCGCACACCGGCCCTGCGACCGAGATCGATGGCCATGTCCGGGCCATAATATACCAGCCCTGCCCAATAATACGGATGCCCGAAAGCGGGGTTGGTCACCTCGTCCCGGTACCGGGTACCGGCTGCGCTGAGCGCCGCCGAAGGGCCCTTGCCTGCGGCCAGTTCATCGTACATCCCGTTGAGCAGATCGGCGGTCGCTCCGTCGTTGATCGACCACAGGCTCATTGCAATACCCGGCGCTCCGCGCCGGGCGAAGCCCCGGCCGAGGCTGGCCACGCCTTCTCCGTAGAGCGCCTCGCCCAGACCCGTCTCGCAGGCCCCCACCACCACCAGGTCTGCGCTGAAATTATGTGCCGTAAGCTGTTCGGCTGAGTACCTGGGGTTGACAGCATCGTGCAGCAGGAAGCTCCCCCCTTCGTCGAGGTATGCGTGTGTCCCCAGATGGATCAGGCTATAATCGTCTACTTTTTCCCGGAAGGCAGCTGCGTTGGCAGCTGCGTTTACCAGCGTATCGGTCGGGAAAACACCGGCAAGGTGCCGAAGGGTACGCAGCGTTGCCGGAAGCTCCAGCTTGCGGGGCAAAACATCCCCTCCGGTTAGATGAGCAACCGGCGCAAGCGCCAACGCACGGCCATTGCCCCGGCCCCGTTGCTGCTTCGCTACGTCGAGCAGTTGAACAGAGAAAGCATAGTGAATGTCGTAGGAACGCGCAAGCCAGGGCCAGTACTGGTAGCTGTCTCCCGGTGATGGAGCCTCTCTGAGCAAAGCACCGAATGGCAACAGGTAAAGGTCGCCGTCGGGCACAATGGTAAGTGCACCGTTGGCCGGCAACTCAAGCGGAACGACCAACTGCTGGTAGAGGTTGGATGCACTTTGTGCAGAAAAATCCTCCCCTGGTGTCAGCAAACTGGCGCGAAACAGCCGGAGGTCTTCTTCCCAGGCCGATGGCGGAGCCAGCTCTATAAATTCCAGCCCACGATCAGCAGCCCATACAAGGGCTACAGTTTGGTCTTTGCCAACGAAGAACTCAATCAGGGTACGGTTCCCGATGATGTATCCCAATTGGGCCGGATCTGGCGGCGGACTCCCGACCCGGGCCGCAGCATAAGCGGGAAAAGCCGCAAATACGCTATCCTGCAAACTACGAAAGCGCAGGCTTTCGGCTGTGCTACTGCCCGGACGACGGGAACTGGCGACGGCGGCCTGCAGTCGTTCCAAAACATCTTCCGGCAAGTGGTCTTCAGCGCGGGTAGCGCTGAGTTCATCCAGCAACAGGCGGGCACGGGCCTTCTCGAGAAAGTAGAACATGGAGACGGGGTCACCCGCTGCTTTAGCTATATCAATGGCTTCCTCGTAGAGTTTTCGTGCATCGGCTCTCCAGTATGTGCGGGTATCTTCCAGTAACTGATTCTGGCGCATTCGGTCCAGCAGTTCGTCGGCGCGGCGGTAAGTTGCCAGCGCGTATTCGTAGTGTTCGGTGTCCCCGCGCTCAGCAATAGCCCGGTGCGCCCGGGCTTTATCGCTCAGATAGATCAGCAGGTCGAGGTGGCCTTCCGTCATTTGCCCGACGGAGGGGTTAACCAGCGCCGATGCCGGTTTGAAATCCGGCAGGCGCCAGGACAGGGCTTTGCTGGCGTAATGAAGTGCCGAGTCCGGCTTCCCCAGAGAGAGCATCAGGGTTGAGATGTTGTCGTAGTCGGTAGCAACTGCTTTATCGGGAGGGACAAGTTCTTCCACTTCTTCTGCCGCCAGTGCGCTGCGGTAATATGCGAGTGCCCGTTCGGGTTGCCCCATTCGGCGGTAGGTCAGGCCCAGGTTGGTCAGAATTGGTGCCCGTTCCCATCCTTCTACGCCCAGCTGATCCGCAATCACTTCTGCCTTTTTCAACTGATGAATGGAAGCCTCGTAGTTACCAACATCGCTGTAAGCCCAGCCGCTTTGGTAAAGGGCCTGCATTATCTGGGCGTCGGTATCGTCGTACTCTTCGAATAAAGAGACGGCCTCTTCCAGTAAGCCGATAGCGGCCCGGGCACCTTCCTGGCTGTTTTTATCCAGCTGCAACAGCGCCGCTCCCTGCTTCAGCATTGCGGCGGAGTAGCCGTCGTCGTTGAAGGGTGGCAACTTCGCTGCGGCACTGAACGCCCGTTCCCCGGCGGGGAAGCGCCCCATGGCACCGTAATTAGACGCAAGTTGAAACAGCGCAACCCCTTCCTTCCGGTTAGGTGCACGGTCAATCACCATGGTGTAGTAATCATTGGCTTCGCTGTAGTTACCCATCGTGCTGAGGTAACTCCCAATGTTGAACGCGGATACCAGCAAACCATCCATATGCACCTGCTCGTCCGTTTGCCGCAACATCAGCGCCTGCCTGGTTGCGTCTACCGCCAGTTGGTAGACGCCTCCGGCATACGCCCGGCGTCCCGCCTGGTGGAGAAGATAAGACTTCCTGCTTACAGAATCATTAGGATAGTTTTCCGCCAACCGCAACAGCGAGTCGTATTCCGTCCTGGCTAGCGGATCTTCCCATTCTTCCTGGGCGGTTAGCATTACAGTACAAAGCAAGCACAGCCCGAGCAGGGCTGGTCTCAGCAAGGTGAATTTCATAGGTGATGGACTTTCCCCGGTAATCTCCGGCAGGGAAAGTTACTCAGGAAAAGGGAAACACCCAGAAATTACGGGGGCTCTACGGCAAAACAATCCAGTTAAAAACCCGGTAGGGCACCATCGTCCCCAGGTAAGCCACACTAGCAGCGGCCCCCTGCGCATTGATCTCGTTGAGTAAGTTGGTTCGTAGTATTACAGGGCCGTCTCCGGGGTGAAGGTGCCTGTAGTGGGCTGCTAAAGCGGTAGCTAAAGGCGCTGCTACGGAAGTTCCTGTTTTTCGCCCCACGTTATTCGGAATATTGAAATAACTCGGCACCAGTGCGGTAACGTTGGTTCCTCTTGCCGCCACAAAGTCCATACCCGGCACCAGCGGAGCTGAGCGAAAATTTGTTCTGCGCCAGAGATTAGTTCCACTACCTGTTTGGGAAGCAGAGACAAAGAGGATACTGCGCAATGGATTCGTCTCCAGCGCAAACTCACTGGGATAATGCTTTGTAGTGGAGAGCTCCTTCCTGAAATTACCCGCAGAGGTAACCGTTGCAACTCCTCTGGCCTGGGCATAAGCGAAAGCTTTCTGAAGAATAGCATCACGTTCCCCGTAGAAGCCCCAGCTGGCGTTGATGACGTCAGCCTTGTGGTAAGCGGCGTACGCTACTGCGCAGGACGCGTGGAAGGTAGTACCTACGCCCGCCTGGTCCAGCATTTTCACCGCCATAAAGCGGTAGTTTACGTCGGGGGCGTAGCTGGTCAACTGACTCGCAATACCACTGGCGACGTGCGTACCGTGCGAATGATCATCGAGGGGAGCATTGTCATTGTTGATGAAGTCCCATCCAAACAGATCTCCATCGAGGCAAAAGGGATCGTTGGGGTCGTCAGGAGAATTGTTTTCCCATAAATAAAGCGGTCCATGACCTTTCGTGGTTTGGGGGTGCTGAAAGTAAGGGTCGATACCCGTATCCAATACGGCTACGGTCACCGGCAAAGCCGGCTTGCCACTCGGTACGACGGCAAAATTGGGTGGCAGGTTATTGAACGGAGTGTTGGCCTCCAACTGGTTGAGTCCCGGAATTATGTAGTAGTTCGGTTCCACTTCCTCCTGACCGATTGCCTGGGCTACTTTCCGGCTTCCGCCTTTGCCCTTTTCTTCGCCGCCCAGCGGAGTTACGTGAATGTTGTAAATCCTGAAATCATCCGAACAACCGCATTCTCCCAGTACGGACACGTTACCTGCTCCGTACAGGTTTCTGAGTTTCGTGAGGTCCGCCGAAAAGTCACTCGCAGCACTGGCTCCTTCGTAGCGCAAGGTGTACTGGCCCCGGGCCCAGGCGGCGTTGCCAGCACGACCGGCAGGGTACCCCAGTTCCGTCAGGCGGGACTGTATCCTGTTGTAGATTTCCTGGTAATCATCGTTGGTAATCGGAGGATCATTTTGCGTCGGTACGGGCTGAGCGATCAGCGTTGCAGCACTGCAAAGTGAAAGAAGCAGAAAGAGGAAAAAGCGCATAACAGAGTAAAATTGAAGGGATGAAACAAAGGGTCAAATCAAAGAGGAATCCTGGGCAGGAGAGCTTTTGCCCTTTCACGGAAAGCAGCATTTTCACCGGTCGCAATCCGGGTCAGTTCAGCGCGGGCTTCGGTGGTGCGGCCCAGCCGCAGTTGAGCGAGGGCGTGGTACCAGGCAGCGGGAGGCCCGGTTGCCGGATCGTTCATCAGCCCCTCCAGTTCGGTGATTGCCGCTGCGGGCTGGTTGTCGGCCAGGAGGCTGATGCCGTAGTAGAGGCGAACTTTGGTGGGCGCGGCCGCAGGTACGGGATTCGTTGGCTGGGCGAGGTGACGACCGAGGCCCTCCGCAGCGGCGGCGTAGTCTCTGCGGTCGTAAGCCAGTAGTGCTTCGTCGAGCATCGTGGCAACAGCGGGTTCGTCGCTGCCCATTGTCCGTTCGCTGAGGTCATTGGCGTAGGGGCTGAAGGCCTCGGCGTACAGCGTTTCGGGGTTAAAAGCGTCTCGTTGAGACGCCCACCAGCTCCCCGCCGCAACGAGCAACAAAATGACTGCGGCAGCAGCGTAGTACCAGCCAAGGCGACGCACTTTTGCCCCGTCTTTGCTCTTTCCGAAAACCTGCTCTGCACCTGCTGCCGAGCCTTCTGACACTGAAGGCAAATCTGTTGCCTCCACACTTTCTCCGGGCACCCCAAACCGCTCAGCAAACAGGCTATCCAACTCGTTCATCAGGTCCCGGGCCTCTTCTTCAGACCCCAGTTCCTCCCGGCCACGCGCAGCGTGGCGGGCAAACTCGTCCTGCTCCCCGGAGGGGGCGTCTCCCCGCAGCCAGTCTTCTTTTGTCGGTTCACTCATGAGCCATTTTTTCTAGTTTGATGCGCAGATTACGGCGGCCGTTCTGCAGGTAACTTTTCACTTTTTTCAGGTCGTAACCGGTTTGCTCGCAAACCTGGGCGTAAGACAGCCCTCGGAGGTAAAACAGCCGGATACAACTGGCTTGCTCTGCCGAAAGCGCAGCCAGCGCCCCTGGTAGTTGCGCAAGCCGGATTTCGCTAAGAGGACGTTCGCCCTCGTCGAATTCCACAACCGCGTCAGTACTATTTTTTCCGGCTTTCTCCCGCTCACGGATCTTCTTGCGCAGTAAGTCGATGCAGTAGTTGCGGCTGGTGTAAAAAAGCCACGCCCGGAAGCTCTCGATGGGCTGATTGCAGACCTTAAGGGTAACCTTTTCAAAAACATCCATCGTGGCATCACGGGCCGCTTCGCGGTCTTTCAGGTAATCGAGGCAAAGGCCCACGACCAAATGACCGTAGCGCTGGTAAAGGATACCTAACGCCCGCTTTTCGTCTTTCTGGCAGAAAGCGGTTACCAGCTCAAGATCCGTGGCTGAGTCCATAATGTGTCTTGCTGTTTCGCTTTGCCGGGACGGGCGGCAGAGGGACCGGATGCGCCCGACAAGCGTGTTGTCACCGACGAATTTAAAGAAAATTTCGTCGCCTTTATGGAATCCCGGCAATTGGTACGTCCCTAATCCGAAATTCATTCACCGCCGGGCTGGCAATCCGGCACATCTAAAATTCATCCCATCATGATTATTCGTTTTCTCTTTTCGTTACTGATTGTTTGCTCTTTCGCAGGCATTGCATCCGCCCAATCGGGCAACTCAACCTGTGCTGACCTGGCAAAAAAACACCTTTCCACCCTCGACCAACACCTCGACCTCGATTACGGCCAGATGAAGTGCCTCAAGGAAAAAGCCGTGAAGTTTTGCGACAGCAACAAACAGAACCCTCCTACCAGTAAAGCCCAGCGCGACAAACGACTGGCGGCCTTTCGTAAAGCCATCCTCTCCTGCCTCGACGCGGGCCAGCGCAAAAAAGTCGTCTCGCATTACCGCGACCAACGTGACGAAAAAAACCGCCGGGACATTCTCCAGGCTTTCATCGACGAGTTTGGTGACGAGGTGATCGTCATCCGCAAGAAGAAGTCGTAACCCGTGCTTAAGGCTTTCTTAATATTGATCGTATGTAGTTCCTTCCTGGGCCTTCGGGCTCAGGAAGACTACAACGGATCATCCCCGTCCCCAACAACGGAGACTCCTGCTTTGGTAGAAACCATGCTCGACAAGATCTCCCGGAAACTACAACTCTCCGAAGAACAGGTCCCGCAGGTAGAAACGCTGTTGCAGGACTTCTTCCAACACCCGGAAAACCAGACGGGAGCAAGCCCTGAAGTTCGCCGCGCACTACGCGCCGCCGTCAGCAAGCTCCTTACTCCCGACCAACGCCAACTTCTGAAACAGAAAAGAGCCAGAAATGGTACCGTTCGCCGGGGCAGCAACCCAAATATGGTTGCTCCTCAGAAAAGCAGTTGGCTCGACCTCCTGCTTGACGATGTGGCCTATCCCCTCCTCGAAAAACGCCGACGAAACCGTGCAGAAAAAGGAAAGAACTGAGTGCCACCGCTTTCTTTAACCTCCTGTTTTTTCATCCTATTGCACACAGGGCTAACGCATAGGCTAGTTAAGCCGTGTTAAACCCCCAGCCCACGGGGATAGGCCAGTGAAAACGCTACGCGTTTTGGGTTGCAAGCTCTTAAACGGTGATTATGATCTCGAGCTAAAAGCTTAAAATCGAATCCTATGCGTCAGTCCTGCCCATTGTACACCACCAAATCCATAATAACCATGCGTTTATTTACCTCATTCCTTTTCCTGTTTGCGTTTTGCGCCTCCGTCAGTGCTCAGAGTTGCAAATCTGCACCTTCCGTGGTCTCCGACCTCAACCGTCAGATATCCAAGATACTGAAGACCAGGGGGTGCGCCCCTTCTAACTTCCCCACCTGCCTCACCAACCCAACTACTTATCTGCACCTGACGAAGGAGATGGTTAAGTACTGGAACGGGCGCAGCAGCAACTGGGCAACCATCGGCCCCCGCCGCCTCGACTTCGGCAACTACGAAAACGGTCGGATCGTCAGCACCGGCGGCCGGATGTACATCTCTTGTGTTCCTGCCAATAAATCGACCATGACGGTAGACATCAAGGAACTCGACGGAAAAGGCAAAACCAGTTACGTGATTTGTAAGGTGGACAAAGATGGCCGGTACACAAAACTCAAAACCGGATGGTTCAATGAGGTCAATTCTCAGAAGAGCAACAAACGGGAATCCCGTCAGCACACCCTGAAGGGCGTGAAGGGACACATCATCAGCATACACTTCGATGGTAAATCCGCAGGTAACACTTTCCAGTATAAGGTCCGGGTAAAGTAACATTCAGGCGTTCGCAAGCACGTTCAGGGTCGCAGGCTTGCGGGCTACTGCTCTATCCGTTATCCGAAGGGGCCCCGGCGTCGGTTTCCGTACGATCCTTCCCCGGCTACCAGCCCCGGCATCTCGTACCAGGTCCGGAAAAGAAAACCGCATACCACCCCGAACACAAAACCGCCAATGTGCGCCCACCAGGCAATACCTCCACTGGTATCGCCCAGGCTGGCGTAGCCCGCTTGCGACTGCTGAAAAAACCAGAAACCAAGGAAGATAAAAGCCGGGACGCTGAGTCGGAAAAACACGAGGTAGCCTCTGATATTGGACTTCGGGAACATTACGATGTACGCCCCCATCACCGCCGAGAGGGCGCCGCTGGCCCCTACCGCAGGAATGGGGCTTCCCTGATTGAAGTAGATATGGCAGCCTCCGGCTGCCAGTCCGCCAAGCAGGTAGAAAACGGCAAAGGGCCAGTTGCCGATGCTCGCTTCGATGTTGTCCGCAAAGATCCACATGTAAAGCATGTTGCCGATCAGGTGCATCCAACTGCCGTGCAAAAAGGTGCTCGTTATCAGGGTATGGTAATTCTGACCAGCCTCAATATCAGCCGGGATGCAACCATACTCCATCACTCCGGGAATACCCAGAAAATGTTGCGCGATATAGATGATGACGTTGAGCGCAATGAAGCCATAAGCGAAATACGGCGTATGGCCCTGATGAACCTGATCATCTCCGATAGGAAAAAACATAGTGAGAGATAGTTGATGGTAAAGTGGAAGCCTGATCAGGCCCGGATTTGAATAGACGTGGAGTATCCGCAAGGTAACCGCCCGAAAGAACAGTCAACCCATAGAACTGTCTCCAGAAGAAAAAAATCGCAGCACCGCTTTGTCAAAGCAAAGTGCTTACATTTTGGCCGACTTCTTGAAACGCACGCGCAGACGGCGTTGTGCCGGGTCTATTTTTACGCGTGCTTCGGGGTAAGGGCTCAGGTCCATAATCTCGATGGTTGCCCCTACCGTGGTCAGTCGGCTTCTTTTCTTGGTATCTACATCGATGCGAACTTTTTCGTTGGCGTAGGCACTTCCGCGGGAGACGATCACGAACGCCTCTCCTTCCGAGATGCAACTTACACCACGCGGGCACCGGCTATCGGAATCAACGCCAACGAAAGTAATGGCTGCCTGAGATTTTCCCACCTGAGCTGTCTCGCCTGGCGCCAGGTCGACAACTTCATCATAAGCCACCGTTTTTACTACTCCGCTAACGGTAGCTTCACAATTTGAGGGGCTGGTTTTTTTACTGCACCCGAAGGCAAGCGTCAGGCAAACAAAGGCAAACAAAAAGGAAAGTCGCATTGGAGAAGTTATTTTGTCATGGGAAGGTACAACGAGTGAGGTTATAGTTGCCTCGGGTATTGCGGGAGGTTGCATCATTTCCCTTGCAATTGCCCCATCAGCAGATTGAGCGCCATGTGCACGGTGTAAGTGATGTTCCGCTTCCGGTCTTTGCCTGAACTGAGTAGTTTGGACTTCACGCCATCCGGCCCTGCAACTGCAATCCAGATGGTCCCAACCGGTTTTTCATCGGAGCCCCCGCCCGGGCCTGCGATGCCGGAAGTAGCTACTGCATAGTCTGACTTCAGCACCTGCCGGGCATTTTGTGCCATCGCTTCCACTACTTCTTTACTCACCGCTCCGTGCTGTGCCAGGAGTTCAGTAGATACGCCAAGGACACTACTCTTAACGTCATTGTCGTAGGCAACCACACTTCCCCGGAAGTGGCCACTGGAGCCGGCGTGGCCGGTAATCATGCGTGCAATTGACCCTCCGGTACAGCTTTCGGCTGTTGCCAGCGTGAGGTTATCCTGTTGCATCTTTTTCTGTACCGCCAGGGCGAGGTCTTCCTTGCCGTAGCCGTAGACGTACTGGCCAACGATGGCTTCAATCTCATCTTTATACTTGGTCAGCTCGGCCTGCATCGCAGTTTCGTCCGTGCCGCGGGTAGTGAGGCGCAGCCGCACCGTACCAAGGTTGGGCAGGTACGCGAGGGAGATGTGCCGGGGCAGGGCATCTTCTACCGCCTCGATGGCTTCGGCCAGGGTACTCTCTCCCAGGCCTGCGGTCAGGATGGTAAGTGAGCGCTGCCGGCTCTGGTCTACGTTACCGGCAACGAGCCGGGGAATTATCTCCTTGCTGACGAGGTAGCGCATTTCGTAAGGCACACCGGGCATCGAGACGATAATCTTTCCCTTGTGCTCGAACCACATTCCGGGAGCGGTACCTGCTTTATTTGTAATTACCGTTGCCGAGGCGGGCAATTCACACTGTTCCCGGTGGTGCGGTCCGGCTTCCTTCCCAAAGCCCGCGTAAATTTTAACCAGGCGCTCCCAGCTTTCCTGATGGAAAGCCATTTCAGTTCCTACGTATTCAGCCAGTACTTTTTTAGTGATGTCGTCTTTTGTAGGGCCAAGACCACCGGTCATGAGTACAATATCGGCTGCCGCCAGGGCACGATCGAGGCCATTACGGATTCCGTCCCGGGTATCGGCCACACTGAGGTGCTCCACTACTTCGTAACCTTCCACACTAAGTGCTTCGGCCATGTAGGTTGCGTTGGTGTCGGTCACCTGCCCGATGAGGATTTCATCGCCGATGGTAAGGATGTATGCTTTCATTAAAAGGAATAGAGGGCCGGGCGCCAGCCGGGGTAGCGTCCGTTTGTGAATGAATTTGGTTTTGCCCGGCCTGTTCACCGCAGGTGATACTGGGCCGACCAGGTTTTAACGGGGTAAATGTAAGAACAAAGAGGCGCGGCCGCCGGTGCAATGAAAGTTTTAAAGGCTTGTCTTTGCTCCTTAAAAACGCTCATTGCACCTGCGGCCGCGCCTGCTGAAAACCATCAAGTACGGTCGTCTATCCTCTCATCACCAGTTCCTCGCGGTCAGGACCGGTAGACACCATGCTAACGCGGGTTCCGAGTTTTTCTTCGAGAAACTTAACGTAATCGATGCATGCGGCGGGCAGGTTCGCCTCTTCCTTCACGCTCGTGAGGTTAGAGTTCCAGCCGGGTACCGGCGTATAGACCGGTTTGAAGTTCTCACGTACCAAATCGAAGGGCAGGGTTTCGGTAACGGTGCCTTCCACATCGTAGGCATCGGCTACCTGCAGGGTTTCGAAGTTGTTGAGTACATCTACTTTGGTCACAACGAGCTGGGTAACGCCACTTAGCATGATGGTGTAACGGAGTTGCACCAAATCGATCCAGCCACAGCGACGGGGGCGCCCGGTGGTTGCGCCGAACTCTCCGCCTTCCTGGCGCAGGAACTCTCCGGTTTCATCCAGCAGTTCTGTCGGGAAAGGCCCACCCCCCACGCGGGTACAGTAAGCCTTGGTAATACCAATCACTTCTCCGATTTGCTGCGGCGCAATGCCAAGGCCGGTACAAACTCCGGCCGTGATGGTGTTGGAGCTCGTTACGAAGGGGTAAGTACCAAAGTCGATGTCGAGCATAGAACCCTGAGCACCTTCGGCCAGAATCTTTTCTCCGCGCTTGATGGCGTCGTTGATCCAGTATTCGCCGTCAACGAACTCAAGCTTCTGCAACCGTTCGATTGCTTTGAACCAAGCCTCTTCTTCCTTAGCCAGGTCGAACTGGATAAAGGGGTACAGGCCAACGAGTTGCTTGTGCTTTTCCTTCAGCTCTTCGTAGCGTTCCCGGAAGTCGGGTGCTTCGAGGTTGCCTACGCGGAGTCCGTTGCGGCCGGTCTTATCCATGTAAGTAGGTCCGATTCCCTTGAGCGTCGAGCCAATCTTACGGTCGCCTTTGGCGTTTTCCCGCGCTGCGTCGAGCAGGCGATGGCTGGGCAGGATGAGGTGAGCTTTCCGGGCAACGAACAGTCGACCGGCGTAATCGATTCCTGCGTCATCGAGCTTATCCAACTCTTTGCTCAGCGTGATGGGATCGATGACTACACCATTACCGATAATGTTTTTCAGCCCCGGGCGAAAGATGCCTGAAGGCACCGTATGGAGGACAAACTTTTTACCGTCGAAGATGAGTGTGTGCCCTGCGTTAGGGCCGCCCTGGAAACGGGCGATGATATCGTATTGGGGAGCAAGAACATCTACGATCTTGCCCTTGCCTTCGTCTCCCCACTGGAGACCTAAGAGTACGTCTACGGCCATTGTGTGTTGGCTTTATGCGGAGGTTCCGGGGAATTCCGGGGTCGTCCGCGAAAACGTACGCAAAGGTACGGTGAGGCGGGGCATTGTGGGTTATTTCCTGACAATTATGCTCAGGTTTTTAGTTTTACGGGTTGCAACAGCCGTTTTTTCACCCTGCGTTAGCGTGCACTGCCCGTAGCGAGGTAGGCACGGAGTGCCTCTATCTGCAAATCCGTCATCCGTTCTTTTGTGTAGTGAGGCATATAAGCCCGCTTGCCGGGAATCGGGCTGGTACCGTAGCGAACCACCTGATAGGTGGAATAGCGGTCGTAGCGCGGGAAGTGCTTGGTGAGGAACGCCCAGTGGTTTTCGGAATCGTCGAGTTCGAAAAAGCTGTAACGCTGTTTTTCGTGGCAATGCAGGCATCCGCGTATGTAGATGGCCCGGCCGTTGGCCGGGTCGGGTGTGCCGGCCACCGGAAAGCCGGCTTTACGGTCTTCGGGAGGCAGAACAAACGTTGCCGGGCTGGCAAGCAGGTAGCTCGCCTTAAGGTCTTCCACCACCCCCGGCGCTGCGGTTTTTTCCGAAATTGCGTCGTTGATCCGTTTCACGGTCGGCGCTCCTTCGGGTAGATCGTTCACTTTCAGACCGATGGTATGGAGGTAAGCCATAACAGATTCCATCTCCACTTCATTGAGCGGTTCGCCCTGGGCGCACTCCGTCGCACAGAGCTGAATGGCTCCCCGCAGGTCGTGGCGGGCGGGTTTTACCAGATCGCCGTATTTTTTGTCGTAATCTCCGTTGTAGTAGCTCTCACGGTTGACCGCGCCCCACAGGGTGGTACCGGGCAGGAAAGGTAAATCGTTAGCTTCGGCGTAGGCAAGCCGGGCGGTGGGGTCCATGACGGCCAATACGGGATCTTCCCGTACGATGTTGTGGCAACTTGTACACTTGAAGTGAGCCGACTGCATTCCTCCTTCGGAGAGGCGGCCTTCCAGAACGATCTCCCGGCCGAGCTCTTCAGAGGCGCCTTCTTCCGGCCGGACCATAATGTCCGCCCGTTCCGGCGCGCCCAGGGCGCGCATCACTTCGTAGAGCGACGTTTCGCCGTCAACTACGGGCAAGGTGTTGGGCCGGCTGGTGAGGGCCAGTCCGGCCAGTATGATTAATGGAAGAAGATATTTCATTGCTCTTAATTAACTTTTACGAAATCGGACGGTGCCCGCGCAGAACGGCTTCCGGCATTGCAGTAACCCGTTACAGGTTAAACCAGCGGGAGATCGTGAAACCCATCCGGAATTCTCCTTCGCCCCAGCTGGTGATGGTGTAAGGGATGTAGTCCGATTCGAAAAGGCCGGTAGCATTGGTAAAGTTGAGTTGGAATACGTGGCCGCCCGTGTCCCACTCGAGCCCGACCCCAACCGGAACGCTGTAACCGTTGTCGGCAGTAATGGTATTGCTAAACGGTACCGTTACGTCGGCGACCAGAGCCATAACGCGCGAGACCTGGTAGCGCGCAGCGCCACCGAGGCTGAAGATGGTGTTCTCGCCGGCGAATGGCACGAGGTTACGGTGCGTTACGCCAGGGATGATCTGCAGGCTCAGGCCGTTCATTTTCCGGGCCAGCACCAGGCTGCCGTTGAAGGCCATACGGTGGGCAAATTTCGGAAAACTCTGAATGAGGTCCACGTTGTCCTCGATCTTTTGGGCGGTACTGACGGTTGCTGTTCCCACCAGGGCGGCAGAAAACGGGAAGCCTTCATTTTCCTGATGCAGGAAGCGTATTTTGGTTACCAGATTCAGATTCTGGCGCAAGCCTGAGTTGCTCTCCGGGGTCCGGCCGGAGCCTTTGGCACGGTAAATCCCTACGTTGAAGTTGTCGGTAAATCCATATTCGCCGCCGATGGCGACGTCCTCTGCGGTTTCGAGGCCGTAGAACGTTTTGAAGCCACCATCGTCTCCGAACATATCCCCGAACCGGTGGCTGATCCGGATGTCCAGTTTCCCCTTCGGTAGTGTCTCCACACTATGCACATTCACTACGCGGGTGTCTTTGAACGTCCTGTAAATGCGCTCACGCTGAGCGGAGAGCGTGCAGGAACAGACCAGCAAAAGGAGTAAAACATTTTTCATTTGAAGGGTAGTTTTGGGAAAATCCAGAGTGCAGCAATTTCAAAAAAAGGTGAAGACTGCCGTACAGAAATACAAACCGGGGCGCGGCCGCAGGTACAAAGTTAGTTTGAATACAGAGCAAGGCAAGTAAAAACCAGATTGCTACTCAGGGAAGCCAGCATCTAGCCAGCAGGTAATGATTAGTAATTCGTCGGGAGTGAGGCTGGTCGCCCGCCCGTCTGGCGAGTAATCCGGCGGCATACCGAGGGTAGGGTCGCTCCTGCTGGAAATCACCCGCTGACGGAAGCGACCGTTTTCGAGGTGATTAAGAAGGCCGTCGTAGCTGTCGTAGATTCCGGGAGCGCCGCCCAGGTGGCAGCCACTGTAGGCGCAGGTCCGCTCCACAATCTCCCGGATATCGTCTTCGTAGGTTGGTGTATCGTCTTCGCAGGTAACGGCTACGGGTTCAGCCAGGGCATCTTTGGTACAAGCGTCGAAGCACAATACGGCACAGATCAGAAGACAGAACAACCAAATATTTCGCATAAGAAACGTGCCTTTAAAAGTAAGCGGCCAACCAAACAGGTGGCTGAATTGTAGATATGGACAGCTGAACAGCAAGCCGGGCCGCAAATTTACGGCGTTCCTACCGATTTGTGTTGTCAGCCATTTACCTCAACGAAAAAAACGAAAATATGTACCCCGTCGAACTAACGATTCCAATGGCGAAGGACCTTACTTCCTTTGGCTTCACCAGCCTCACAAACGCTGACGAAGTCAACGCAGCCCTGGGCGCCACCGAAGGCACGGCGCTGCTGGTTGTCAACTCTGTATGCGGATGTGCAGCAGCCAACGCCCGCCCGGGCGCTAAGATGGCCACGCAGAACGAGAAGGCGCCGGACAACCTCTACACCGTTTTTGCTGGTGTAGACCGCGAAGCGGTGGCTACCGCCCGTGAGCACCTGCTGCCCTACCCTCCCAGCAGCCCGGCAATCGGTCTGTTCAAAGATGGTAAACTCGTTCACTTCCTTGAGCGTCACCACATCGAAGGCCGCTCGGCAGAGATCATTGCCGAAAACCTGAAAATGGCTTTCGACCGTTACTGCTAGAAGTCTTAGTGTGAAAGGCAGTGCTACCGCACCTGAAGGGAAGCCTGCTCGTTTTTGCTTATGAGCAAAACGAGTGCGCTTGCCAGCACCTGCGGTGGCACTGCCCCTAACCCCTCTCCGTTTTCCGGCTGGCCCGTTAACGGTAAAATAACATCCTCCGCCCATACAAGCCCGCAGTTATTTGCGTTTACCTAGTAAACCAACTCCCACTTTTGTGCTGATGCATTTTCTGCTGTCCGTCCTCTTTATTGTTACTTCTCCCCAAAACGTAAGCCTGCAGGTAAGCTCTACCGCTGCGGCCAAAGGAGATTTCCACCTTGCGGTATACGCCAGCGCGGCCGACTACGAAGCACGCCGCCCCCTTGTGGGCGCGGTAAAAGCGTGCAACGACGATGTTGTTGGTTTTGAAATTGACCTCCCGAGCGCGGGCGATTACGTCATATCCGGATACCACGACCTGAACGGCAACGGCAAGCTCGACTTCAACATGATGGGAATCCCGAAGGAGCCTTATGGTTTTGTACGGCCACCCGTTTCTAAGTGGAAAGAGCCTCAGTTCGAGGAAATTGCTACGTCCGTTGACGGAGGTAAGCTGCAGGCGAAACTCGACTTTAAGCTCTGGAAGGAGTATTAATGATCTACCGATTTTAAAGCGAGACTTTGCACCTGCGGTTGCGCCAAAAAAAAGCTACTGCAAAAACCGGGCCAAAACACCAACCTTACTACCTGCGGTTTGTTCTTCGTAGCAAGTACCCATAAGTTTCATGCTCGGACAGTCCCAAAACATCTCGCAAGGCCAGGTTTTCAGCCCACGACAAATTCAGCTCATGCAGCTGTTACAGCTGCCCGTGATGGAGTTGGAGCAACGCATCAAAGAGGAACTGGAAAAAAACCCGACTCTGGAAGAGGCCCGTCATGACGAAAGCGAAGTCCCCGACCGCCAGGAAGAGTTCGAAGCCAAAGGCTCCGATGAGCGCAACTCGGAATACGACGACGATTATTTTCAGCAGTACATGGACGACGACCCCGGCAGCTACCAGCAAAAAGCCGGTGCCGATACCGACGACTACGTTGCCCCCGGCAGCTATACCGCCGATGAGACCTCCTTCTTCGAGTACCTGATGGACCAGCTGATGAGTCTCGAGTTTGAGAGCCATCAGGAAATCCTGATCGGCAAGCAGATCATCGGAAACCTCAATGATGACGGCTACCTGGGCCGTACCCTCAGCGCAATTTCCGATGACCTGCTGATCAATTATCACCTCGACGTTCCAAAATCGGAAATAGAGCGGGTCCTCAAGATCGTGCAGACCCTCGAGCCCGCAGGGCTCGCTGCCCGCGACCTCAGGGAATGCCTCCTGCTTCAATTGGAAAGCAAAATCGAAGACGGCGAAGACCTCGACATCATGGTTTATGCCGACCTGATTCTTGCCCAGACCATCATCCGGGAACACTTCGAGCTTTTCACCAAAAAACACTACGACAAGCTCCGGGAGAAACTGGAGGTGGACGAAGACGAGCTTCGCGATGCACTCGGCGAGATTCTCCGCCTTAACCCCAAACCAGCCTCAGGCCTCATCGGAGCCGCCGGAGGCCGGGCCGCCCAGGCGGTAGTGCCGGATTTCATCCTCAATACCGTAGACGGTAAATTCCGCCTTCAACTCACCGCCCGTAACGCTCCGGATCTCAGGGTTAACGATCATTATCAGCAAATGCTGGCCGATTACCGCCGCAAACAAAAGGAAGCCGGAAAACTCTCCACCGCCCAAAAACAGGCTGCCGGGTTCATCCGCCAGAATATCGATTCCGCTACTTGGTTTATCGAGGCTATTCAGCAGCGGCAGCAGACACTTTTTAGTGTGATGCACGCTATTCTCCGCTATCAGGAAGGCTACTTTAAAACCGGAGACACCGCCATGCTCCGCCCGATGATCCTGAAGGATATTGCCGAAGTGACGGAGCTCGACATCAGTACCATCAGCCGCGTTGCCAACAGCAAATACATCCAGACCGACTTCGGGACTTTCTCCCTGCGGGAGTTCTTCAGCGAAGGGATGACCAACCAGGAAGGCGAGGAGGTGAGTACCACCCAGATCAAAAAGGTGCTCTCCGAAATTATCGCCGACGAAGATAAGCGCAAACCGCTTGCCGACGGCAAGCTCCAGAAAGCCCTCGCCGAAGCCGGTTACGAAATCGCCCGGCGAACCGTGGCCAAGTACCGGGAACAACTGGGCCTTCCGGTAGCGCGACTGAGGAAGGAACTCTAGTGGGTAGTCGGTAGAGCGTAGTGGGTAGTGCTGCCGCACGTTTTAGTGGGGATGCTCGCTTCGCTCGTGCAAGTACACGTACGACTTACTGGTCTCGGGAAGTTCTTGCTATCCCGCTGTGGCACAATTATATCGTGAAATACCTGGTACACATCCTCAACACGGCAACACTACCAACTTCGCTCTTTTTTCTACAAACTCCCCTGTGCGGCAGCACTACGCTCTACCCACTACATTCTACCCACTATCTCCTCTCCCCCAGCAACACCAGTTGGCACCGTCCGTCCTTATACTTGGGTTTCAGTTGGAACCGGTCGAACAGGTATTCCCAGGTTTCGCCGTGGCAGATAACGACGCGCTCTCCGGGCTCGAATTCGGAGACGGGTTGCACCTCGGCGGAGAGGAAAGGTCGCAGGCGTTGGATGCGTTTTAGTTCTACGGCTTCACCGCGCCCCCGGGCCAGTTCTACGTAGAACCGGAAATTGGGCTGATAGTCTTTTATCACGACCGAGTAAGGTGGTTTCACCTCGGGTCGGCTCATGAAGTCTTTCAGCGAGCTTTTCGACTCATGCATTACCGGGTAGCGGTTACGGTTCAGAACGTGGTGGGTTGTGAGAATCATTGGAGCCATAAAGAGGCTGGTCATCAGGGCAATGCCAATAAAGGTTCCTTTTTGTCCGCCGATTTTTTCCGACAGCAATTTGCCGAGGTGAAACATCCCCGCACCGATGAGCATCCCCAGCAGGGGGAGCGCGGGCGCGTGGTACCAGACCAGCTTGGTCGCTGCGCCGGAGACAACCACCAGAAATAAAACCGTTGTGATGGTGAGGAGCAACGTCACCCTTCGGTATTCGGACAGGAACAGGTAAACCAAAGCCGGAATCAGGAGCGGCAGCAAGTGCCTCCAGCCAAAATCGGAGACCAGCAGTTGGAGGTAGTAATAAAAGGGGTGTTTATGGCCTTCGTTGGTTTCATCGAAGCGCCCCCCGAGCTCGTTATCGAAGACCATTTGCAGGTAACCGGGATCCACTTGTTCGCGGAGGAAGTAATAGCACAGGACCAGAGCGATGGCTCCGCCGGGAATAAGCCATGTGCCGGGCTTAAGCAGTTTCTTTCGCCCCTCCGGGTCGAGCAGCAACCAGACGCCAATGCCGGGCAGGAGAAAACCGCCGGCGACGCCTTTGGTCATTCCGGCCAGAAAGACGGACAGGCCGGCCAACCAGATCCAACGGCTTTCGCCGTTTGTAACCCAGCGGTAGAAAAAAACAACCTGAGCGGTAAGGAACAGGATCAGCATCGCGTCGAAATCTCCCGATCTTGCGCCGTGGTTACTGATGTAAAGCCAGTTACCAAGTACAGCAACGGCGGCGAGGCTACCCACCAACGGGCTGCCCCAGTCGCGCTTCCCCCACCAGGTGAGAAGCCAGAACAACGCAATTGTAGCCAGCGCAGAAGGCATCCGTACGGCCAGTTCTCCCGGGCCGATAATCTTCATCCAGATGGCCTGGCACCAGACCAGTAAAGGTGGCTTGGTTCCCCAGTGGTCTGGCGCGCCGTAGTAAGGCGGCGTTAGCAGCGAAGGTGCTTCGCCGCGCGACATCTCTAATGCGCTGACGCCACGGCGTGCTTCGTCGTAAAACTCCAGCTGGACATCGCCCAGGTGAGAGAATACGGCCAGGAGAGTCCAGGCGAATAGTACGGCAATAATGATTCTTTCCGAAGTCATGGGCGCGAAGGTAAGGCCTTCGGCCTTTCAGCGTTGTGGTTTTAAGCACTTCCGCCTTTGGGTTCGTCGATAAAATCGACGACCTCAATATCCTCCATTGTGTTTTCGAACCAGATGAGGGGTGCGGGATTCTTGTCTCCCGTGCTGGTATCGCACTTAAAGAAGAGGTAGAAGAGTTGCCAGTAGCTACCGACCTTTTCTTTTACCATTTCGATACGGTCATCGCATTCGCCCAGTTTGTGGTAAAGGTGTGCCAGTCGCCAGGCGTAGTAGGCATCATCGTGCAACTCCACAACGTTGAGCAATAGCGGATCAGACAGGTAGCGGGCGAGGAAGTTGCGCGCATAAACCGCGTGGTGCTTGCTCCAGTCGCGGGGGTTTCCTTTGTCTTCGATGTGTTTGAACGTATCGTGTACCCAGCAGATGATCCGTAGCAGTCTGCGGGTTTCCGCATCAATGGGCAAACGGTCGATGTTGGCATTTACTTCTAAGATGTGGGCCATGATGGACCCTTCGGGGTGGCCAAAACGCGGTACTCCCCATTGTAGTCCTCTGCAAAATTCAGCATCTTCCAGGAAGGAGGCCTCCAGGTCGTTCTCAGGTTTTAGATAGTCTTTTAATTCAGCGGATGTCAAAGCTGGAGGTAAAATGGTTACTCGTATAGTAGAAAACAACGCCGTGCTTAAGGTGTAAGTTGTAAAAGGCAAGTATGGTTCGGTTATTAAATCACTTTTTTTACGCATCACAACCGGTAAAAGACCCCGTCATATCGGGCACCCTGCCCATAATTATCGTGAATTAAGACCGATGCCTCCGGTAGCAACCAGCCGGAGGCATGCCAATAATTCAGGCTCACAGCGTGGTTGTCGTTTCAGCGATGAAGGAGGTGAGGAGGGTAATAAGGCTTTGTAGCTAACCAAATCGTCACGGGTTTCGGCCGCGCCGATTTTTTTGTACATTTAGCTCAAATTCAAAGCTTTATCAGGAACGCCCACCCAGCGTAGCAACCATGCATTCAACCGTTCATTGCACCTGCGTTAGCGCCCGGATAAAGTCATTCGACACAAACGAGTGAGAGCAATCATTCTTTCTATGCAAGTAAACCTATCAAGATTGCTTTCGTTCTTCTTTAGAAGCTTGACGAACAAGTCTTCAATTTAATCCTAATCATGACAAACCCTTTCACCTTTGATTTCAGCAACCTGAAGGGAGATTTTCTGGGGGGCCTTACGGCAGGTATCGTAGCGCTTCCGCTCGCACTTGCGTTCGGAGCCCAGACCGCGCTTGGGCCGATGGCTGGTCTGTATGGTGCAATTGCGATCGCTATCATCGCCGCTATGTTTGGGGGAACCGCCACCCAGGTATCCGGCCCTACGGCCCCGATGACCGTTGTGTCGGCCGCGATCATCGCCAATGCGATGGTAGAGACCGGTGCAGAAACGGTTCAGGAAGCTCTGCCTTTGATTTTGGCGACCTTCTTCCTTGCGGGTCTGATTGAGATGATCTTTGGCATCATAAAACTAGGGCGTTACATAAAGTACATTCCCTACCCCGTTGTGTCAGGATTTATGAGTGGAATCGGGGTCATCATTGTCATCACTCAGTTGTTTCCTTTACTGGGATACAACCCACAGGAAGACACTGCATTGGTAGAATCGCGCATGGTCCACGCCGAGGAACAGATTCTTGAAGGAATCATTCGTGAAGAAGAACAAAGAGGCATCCTGAAGGGAGTAATGGACGGCACCGTAATTGCGGCCACCAACGAAGCGTTTTCCAACGTAACGAACGAGGAAATCCTGAATGAAGCCAAACGCCAGGCCAAGCGCCAGGCAAGCGGTACCGTTGGTACCCTGAAGAACATCCTGCGCCCTTTCCAGACCAACGGCATCAATTGGTTAAACTTTTTGCTGGCCATCGGGACGATAATTGTCATTTATGGTTTCAAACGAATAACGACGGCGGTACCATCCAGTCTGGTCGCGCTCGTCGCCTTTACCATTGTTGCATTCTTCTTCATCGAGCCGGGGGCGATCCCGGTCATCGGGGAAGTGGAAAAAGGCTTACCTCCTTTTTATTTCGGCTTTTTCAGTGAGTTTTCTAACACCAACTACCTTCTGCGCATCATTGAATTTGCGTTTACGCTTGCAGCGCTCGGCGCTATCGACTCGCTGCTTACTTCGGTAGTGGCCGATAATATCACAAAGACCAAGCACGACCCCGATCAGGAGCTAATTGGTCAGGGCCTCGGCAACATGGGAGCGGCCTTCATTGGCGGACTTCCCGGTGCAGGAGCAACCATGCGAACGGTGATTAATGTGAATTCGGGAGGCAAGACTAAAATTTCCGGTATCATCGCGGGAGTATTTCTGCTGGCGGTTCTGCTGGGGCTCAGCGGTATCGTACAGTACATCCCCAACGGTGTACTGGCGGGCATCCTGATTACCGTTGGTATCGGCATCATCGATTATAAGGGGTTCCGCCACCTCAAGGCCATTCCGGTAGGTGACGCCGTAGTGATGCTGCTGGTACTGGTGCTCACCGTCTTCGTCGGTCTCCTCGAGGCCGTCGCCATTGGCATGGTTCTCGCGGCAATGCTCTTTATGAAGAAGACTGCCGACACCGTCGAGGAAGGCTCCTCTACGGGCAGTTTCAAAGAGTTCAGCCGCGACAAGCCCTGGGAAGACGAAGGCGACCTCGTAAAGCGCGTCGGCGACCGGGTGTTCATTAAACACCTCGACGGTCCGCTTTTCTTCGGCTTCGTTTCTTCATTCCAGGCCATCATCCAGAACCTGCCAACGGTAGAAGTCATCATCATGCGAATGGGCCAGGTACCGTACATTGACCAATCGGGGCTTTACGCGTTGGAGGATGCTATACTCGACCTTCAGAGTCGTGGCATTGCGGTTGTCTTTGTCGGCATGAATCCCCAGATCCGCAGTATGATGGAGCGCATCAACCTCATCCCCGGCCTCATCGACGAGAAGTACTCCTTCGAGACATTCAAAGAATGTCGTTCCTGGTTGAGCATGCACCTCGAAGACGGAACCCTCGATCAGGTGGCCGATCGCCAACAGGAAGGCCCCGTCCGCATAGGTGAGGATATAGACGAGATGTAGAATTGTAGCGCCAGCAGGCACGGTTATACCTAAGTCAAAGTGGTCAGGCGTATATTCTTACCCGGTTTTCCGCCCGTCAAATGAGCAGGCAATCGATAACTGTTTTGAGGGCGATAAACATCGGCTCGCGGGCTTCTTTAGTGATGCCGTCTTCGTCGGCTTCCGCAACGATGAGATCCTCGGCGAAAGCCAGCAGCTCTTCTTCTTCGCTCTCTTCGAAGAAAGGTGTAAGGCGGTCCCGGAAGGCTCCCTTGGCCGGCATCAGGGCGTAATTATCTTCTTCCAGTTGCCCGATTATTTCTTCGGAGATAACGTCCCGGACGATACGCTCATCCATTACGGACTGGTAGATGACAATAGCGCCAAACAAGAGCAGTGTCCGTTCGTCTTCGTTCAGTGTTTCACTGTCCTCGTTGGTGAGGTAAGCAGCGAGGTTGGGTTGCGCTTCGGCAAAGTCCTGAATTTCGACGTTGAAATCATCGGTACCGGATTCTAAGCGGGCGAGTATGCGTTCTATGGTAGCTTCCTGGATCAAGAGAGATTTGTGTTTTGATTCGTTGGTCTGTTGAGAATTTACAACTGTCCTGAATGTTGACTCAGCCGAGGTTTTTCTTCATACAGATGCTGTTTTCAACACCAGCGTACTGTCCGTAGTTCTCCGTCATTCGCAGGTAGCCTTGTTTTTCGTAGAGGCGAATGGCGTAGGGTTGCCGTATTCCGGTTTCGAGGATTGCCGTTTGGTAGCCTTCCTCGGCGGCCCAGGCTTCCAGTTCACCGAGCACCCGCACGGCCAGTCCGCGGCCCCGCGCTGTTTCGGCGGTGAACATCCTTTTGATTTCAACCGTCTCCGGGTTGTAGTGCTTGAAAGCTCCGCAAGCCAACGGTACGTTTTGTTCGTAGAGGATTACTACGTGTTTGATATCCTCGAGGCCGTTGTACTGATGGTAAAAGTCGTGCTCGTCTTCGTCCGTTACCGCAAGATGGGCGTCGAGGAGTTGTACGAGGGCACGAAAGTCTTCATTAGTATTTGTGGTACGTTGCAAATTCATGCGCACAAAATAAGGCGCGACCGCAGGATGCAAAGAGCGTTGAGAACGAACATACCTTGTTCTTCAACGTCTTTTGCACCTGCGATCGCGCCACTAAATCCCCAATAAGGGACACGCTCATCACGCACTTAATCGAATGCGCATACTCAAAAGGTCATTTTAAAATTAACGGCCACACTGCACCAAGTGGCGACGTTTTTGCCCCGGATTTTTGCGGGCACCCACTTTTTCATGTCACGAAGAGCGGCGATTACCTCCTGGTCACAGATCTCGTGGGTAGACTGCTGAACGCTGTACTCACTCAGGCTTCCGTCTTCGAGTACTTTAAAGCGGACGATGGTCGTGCCCTCGAAGTTGTTTTCTTTTGCCAACTCCGGGTAGACAACATTCGACCTCAGAAAAGTCTCCAGCTGCTCCGCGCCACCGGGATAACCCGCGCCGTAGCTCTCCAGCTCACGGGCTGACAACGCTACTTCATCGATGTCGATGTTGCCGGCATTGAGCGGCAAAATAGCCGGAGCGGCAGAACTCATCGCTACGGACTGGGCCGAAACCGGCCCTGCTAAGAGAAAAGAAAAGCCGGTGGCTAAAACGATAATCAAGGCTTGTTTAAGGACATTCATGACTGGGTGTTTTTTGAAGGAATGGGTTAAATAATGGGATAAAAGTATAAATCTGTTCAAGTGTTTGTTTTGTAGACATGGCAAATGTATAGCCCCCTCTCACCCGATGCGTTCGGATAGATAAATGCGTACTTCCTGACTTATAAATTTAAAATCCCGGATGTCCTGATTTACAAATCAGGATGCGTTAAAACCAACTCAACACACTGATCTAAAGAGACTTACGGTATTTACCCGGGGTTGTTCCCGTGAACTTCCTGAACGCTTCATAAAAAGCAGTTTTGGAGTTGAACCCGGCCTCGTAAGCCATAGCGATGATGGTGAAATGACTAAAATCATCGTCGGCAAGCATAGCCTTAGCCCTCTCGACCCGGTAACCGTTTATGAAATCGCCAAAAGATTGCTCAATTTCCTCATTGATTACCTGCGACAGATAGTGAGATGGGATGCCAACCTTCCCGGCCAGTTGCCCCAGCGTAAGCTCCGGCTCCAGGTACGGTTTTTCGTTGACAACGAAGCTCAACACCTTCTGCGCCATCGCTTTCTTCTGATCACTCCGCAGGTTAGAACTTTCGTACTTCTTCCGGGCAACCTCTGCTGCACTCTCCTTTTCGATTCTGTTGGGAAACTTATGAAACAGGGCCGGCTTCAGCAAAGCCGCCAGGTACACCATCAGGATAAAGCTGACGAAGGACACCGCAAGCAGCGTAGCAGAAACCAACCGGTACTGGGTAAACACCACCAGGCCGATGGCTACCAGCGGCATCAACAAAACTGAACTGAACAGCAGCAGCCACTGCGCATAAGAACGATCGATATGAACCGAAGTATCCGAAAGGTGCTGTTGGTAGCGAAAGACGCGCCTTACCGAAAGCAGGAAATAAGCTAAGGTTATCAGCATTTTCAGCGCGCGCTCCCATACGGGAATAGGGTAAATGCCTTCTTCCAGCATCCTTATATGGTCGGTAAAAACCTTAACGTCGGACGATACCAAAAGCTTCCAGTCGAGCAGAAAAAACAGCAAAAACGGAACAAGGTGAAAAAGATCGCGTGCTTCCAGCCTGAAAGAGCGTTGCGTACTCGCCTTGGTGTACAGGTAAATAAGAGGACCAAGCACTGGAAAGAGGATGATCCCGACGTTAGAAAATTGCGGGATGTACTGCAAAAGCCGGGCACCGTATAAGTACCCCGGCAAAATGCACATTGTGCAACAGCAGACCACCAGCGCGAGAAAGATGTTAGCATAACTCTTGTACGACTGTCGGAACAACAAGAAAATCGTCAGCGAGACACCCAAAAAAACTCCGACACTAAGTATCGTATTCAATAGCGTAATCCCGCGAACGTAGAGTAACATGACAGGAGTTTTTCTTGAAGAGAGACTAATACAGACCTGCTTTTACCGCAGGGATATTCCGGAACAGACCGGCACAAAACGTTCCGGGTCGGAGCTCCTGCCGGCTCTCCGACCCGAAACCGATCCTTAATGCAGCCCCCCACACCCGATCGGGGAACCATCGGGCAGAGCCGGAGCCTGCGTAATCTTCACACTTGCCGGGTCAGTGATGAATTGGTCGATTTGCTGAGTAAGGTAAACGTAGTGCGCGCCGTTAGCACCTTTGGGGTCTTTCCAGTCATTGAAAATATTCTTCAACCTGAGCAGTTCCCCCAGCGCTGCAGCACGAACCTGTTCGCTGGCTCCTGTATTAGCCGCGGCTTGCAACAGGTGAGCAACGTAACGTTTCTCGACAATCTGAGCGACCTGATTGGGGTAGCTTCCGGCTCCGGTCGCTTTGAGCTGGGCGTGAATTCTTTCGCCAGCATATTCCAGGTATTTCGAAAGCGATTTATCGTCGTCACTAAAGTCGGGGAAAAGCGCATGCTGTTCTGCGATACGGGCCAAACGGTGGTGGTGCAGCAAAAATTTGAGGTTATTGTCTGCGGCCGTTTCCGCCATGGCCAGGGGATCGAAGGCTCCTCCGTTGTGGGTCTTGAACAACTCGCGATCGCGCGAGTAGCCCATCGCTGATGGTGGAATCAGGCCCAGTAGTTTTTCGTTCAGCGCGAGTGCTGCGGGCGACATTGATTTGAGCAACATGTCTACTGCCGCCTTTTGCCGGTCAGCGGCAACGGGACGTACGCTGTTTCCCTGGCCTTTTGTTTTTACCGCGTAGGTATAGTGGTAGCCTCCGATTTGCTTAGCGAGGGCCTCCACCTGGTAGCGGTGCATCAGGTAAACCGGCACGAGTACTTTTTCGAGCTCAGATACGGGCATTCCGTCGGGGATGTTGTCCATCCCGAAGTTATTGAGGGCGTGTTCCCGCAGGTCCATCAGGCGGTCCATTTCCTCGATTGGGTCAGTGCCGTTTTCCCACAGGTGAGCATCGGGTTGCATACTGCCCGCCGGGCGGGCATCGGAATCAGAGATGTACTTCAGGCCCAGACGATCATTTTCGTTCAGAATTTGGTCGAGCGCAGCACTTTCGTCCGTCCCTTCCGGAAAATCCGTGTAACCGTACATGATCGCCCGCTTGTCCCACTCTCCGATGCCGACTGCGTAAGCCTGGCTGAAGTCTACTTCACCGTTTTTCAGGGTAATATAGGGATGCGGGTAATCCATCACCGAAGCCCGGTCGTTCGTGCTCGCAGCAAAGTTGTGGGCGAGGCCAATGGTGTGACCGACTTCATGGGCACTGAGCTGGCGCAGACGCGCCAGCGCCATTTCTTCGAGTCGTGGGTCAGGGGTAACACCATCGGCGTAAGCCGGGATGAGGCCCTGTGCGAGCAGGAAATCCTGACGCACACGCAAAGAACCGAGTAGTACGTGCCCTTTTATGATTTCGCCGGTGCGGGGATCCGTAACCGAGCTGCCGTAGCTCCACCCCCGGGTACTGCGGTGCACCCAGTTGATGACGTTGTAGCGCACGTCCATCGGGTCGGCGCCTTCGGGTAAGACTTTTACCTGAAACGCATTTTTGTAGCCTGCTGCTTCGTAGGCCTGGTTCCACCAGCTGGCGCCTTCCAGCAGGGCTGATTTTACGGGTTCCGGAGCGCCGCGGTCGAGGTAATAAACGATGGGTTCTACCGGCTCACTCATTTTAGCAGAGGGGTCTTTTTTCTCCAGGCGGTGGCGGGTAATGAAGCGTTTTACGAGCGGCTGGTCAATCGGCGTGGCGTAATCGGCGTAGCTGCGGGCGTAATAGCCCGAGCGGGGGTCGAACGTCCGGGGGGTGTAGTTCTCGTCGGGCAATTCCACAAAGCTGTGGTGCATCCGCAGGGTAAAGGCTCCGCTGGTGGGGGTAACACTGCGCAGTTGTCTTCCCGTTGCCTCTCCCGTGAAGGTCAGGCTCGCTTCGAATTCGCTGTTTTTCGGAAAATTTTTGGTGCGGTCGAGGTAGACAGCACTGCGATTGGCATCCACTTTGTAGTTGCCTTGCTTGCTGCGCTTCAGCTTGGATACGACGCCGTGGGCGTCGGAGAGCAGCAGCGGCGTGAGGTCAATCAGGACCGCGTCTCCGGTTTTAGCGACAACCTTGAAACCGGCAATGGTAGACTGCGCGAAAGCATCACGGACGCTGGCTACTTCGTCGGGGTTATCGCTCATGGCGCGGTAGTCCAGGTTACGTTGCTTCAAAAGCACCTTAGGGCCAACGCGGTGAAAACTTACTACCCGGGTATTACCGAGTTGGTTGCGGTCCAGTCCGATATCGTTGCTCCCCAGGCCGGCGGCCAGGCTGTTTACGTAGAGGAATTCTTCGTCCATCCGCTCTACCTCGAGGTAAATCTTCCCCTCGTCGTCGCTGTACCAAAAGTCGAAATAGCCATCCATTTTTTGGAGGCCTTCGGTTTTCGCCTCAATTGCAGGCGGTTTCTTTGGCGTTGTTTTTTGGGCGCGGACGCTGGTGCAGGGCAGAATGGTTAATGAGCAAAGTAAAAGAAAGACCGTTTTCATCATTTTAGCTGGGGTTTGGGATGGTAAGATAGGGCGTTATCTACTAAACCAGCCCGGGGTTCCCTTTACCAGCCTTCCACTCAATTTCTCAAAACCGAACTCCGGGCCAGATACTGCTCTCGTGCCCTGAAGTACCGTAATTTCATTTAACTCCGGGCAGTTCGGTCGTCAGGAAGCCATTCGGCCAAATTGAGGCAAACATGAGGGCGTTAATCTGCACTTTACAGTCCCTTTACCCTTTTGTGTTAAAAACAGTAACAGAGAAAAACCTCCTACCCTCTTTCCTTTAAATAACTGTTACGTTCCTTCATTACTTTCTTTATGAGAGATTCAATGCGATAGATTTGCAACCGTAAATATTACAGTTATACCGGAAACGAAGTGGTTTGGGACAATTAGCGCGCCGTTAGCGTGGTGGCTGGTTAGGCGCTGAAAGCCGCGCCTAGCCTGAGCTAGGTAAGGTTTTCAGCAACGCCGCCAGACGCCGCGATAACAAGCGATAAAGTCCCAAACCACTTTGGTTCCGGTATATCACAGGTACTGCTCACCAAACCCAGATTCAGTATACTGATAGTCATTTTCACCCCTTCCAAATCCATTTTCCTAAGCCTGAATAAGGCTACCAAAAAACCAAGCAATGAAAAACCATTTTTTATTCATCCTTTGCCTCCTTTTCCTTTGTACCAGCTGCAACGACGACGATGATCCAATCACCCCGGCCCCAGGAGAAACAACAGGCCCTCAGTACATCGAAAATCTAGATTTCTCTGCTTCAATAAACGAAACATCTGAAATTCAGGATTTCGACGTCGAGAACGGATTCCTTTACTTCATTTACGACCAGGCCATTTACAGTATAGACCTGAACTCAGGCACAAACACCGCAGAACTCGTCATAGAAGATTCTACGGATTGGCCCAACACACTCAAAGTCATAGGCAGCACCTTATACTATCAGGGCGACTCCTGGGCACAATCCCAGGACATCAAAGTTGTGGACCTGAATAATGTTTCTGCGGGGGTTCAATCCACCCACTCCATTGTAGGTATTTCACGGTCGCAGTTGTCTAAAGATTCGGGCAAATTGTATTACACTTCAAGTATTGATGCGTATTCACCCATTAATAACTTCTACGAATTCAGCCAATCATCTCCAGATCGATTGATTGCAACCGACGACTTCATCCACCCTGCAAATATGCGGGTAATTGACAACTACCTCTACTTCTCATCTAAAAACGAAGTCCGTCGATTCGACCTGAGTAGTTCAACCGAAGAATCTGTACTCCTTTACACCGTTCCTGGCACAGGAGACGACAACGAATATGAAGACATAATTGGATTCGACATCAAAGACGACGTCGTTTACTTTACCCAGTTGGGCGACAATAAACTCTACGCTAAAGACCTGCAGCAGCCAGACGAAGCAGCGGTAGTGTTGAGATCGAATAACGACGAAGGTGTTACGGGTTACGGTAAGATAATCGTAGCTGACGATAAGCTGTACGTCAAAAAAATTATTGAAAAGCAGCTGGAAATTTTCGGGATCTAAACCGATAACAATCCTGTACCATGAGGTGGTGCGTAACACTCTGAATCGCCTTCGGTTCAGAGCGTTACGCCCCTCCTTAATCGCTACTCATACCAAGCAAAGCATACCAAATAAAGCCGGCGGTTTCGTAAAGTCTGCGAATTCGTTCACAACGGCCTTTATCTGTGCGCCGGATTATTGTCGTGCAGCAATCTTTATCGATTGCTGCACGACAGCGATCCGTCTGGTTATTTCCTCGAGTGAAGCCCGATGATATTCCCCTCCGTATCCTGGAGTATGGACACAAAGCCGAATTCGCCAATCGACATTTTGGGCCTGACGACTTTACCTCCTGCTTCCTCAACCCGGTTTTCTTCCGTGGAGCAGTCTTCGGAAACGAAGTAGACCACAGTGTTATTTCCGCCTGCAGCCATGCCCTCCTTTTCCACCAGAGCGCCTGAAATGTTCAGGCCTCCGTGGTCTGAAGGGAACGCTGCTTGTCTGCCCCACTCGATGGGGAAGTCCACAAGCTGGGTGCTGAATACGGTTTCGTAGAATTTCTTTGCGCGGTCCATGTTCGACACGTGAATATCAAACCAACCAACAGGATTTACACTTTTCATTTGTACTGTATTTTAAGTTCGATGCAAAGTTGGGGCGGCAACGAAACCTAAAATTGTAAAAATGGGACAAACCCGGGTTATTACTTTACCTGGTCGAATTTCTGGTCTGCGATTTCGAGCAAAAAACAGCCGTTCGTGCATTGACCTTAATTCTTCGAATGCAGTTTAATCCACACCTTCAAAGACCAAAGACATCTTCAGGTGATCACCATAAAACTCTTTAGGCGTGAGCCCGGTAAACTCCTTGAAGTCCTTAATGAAGTGTGCCTGATCGTAGTATTCATGCTCGTAAGCCAGGTCGGTAAGGCTGGCAACATCCTTGTTCAGTAATATCTTCAGCGCAGCCTGAAGCCTTACCGTTTTAGAAAGCTGCTTGGGACTTATACCAATGTCTGACGAAAACTTGCGTGCTAACTGCCTTCGGTTGGTATTATTTTGTTGAGACAGCTCTCCGACGGAGAGTTGCCCGTTAGCAGTCAGAATGGTTTCTACGGTACTCTGCACTATCTGGTCTATCGTTTCTGTATTCGCCAGCCGGCCAAGCAGAAAAGCTTCGACAAGGCTGATTCTTTCTGAAGTTAATTCAGCCTGCAAGACCTTCTGCCCGATTTCCTGGCCGTCCTCCCCGAATAATTCCTCCAATGAGACGGCTGTATTCTCCATTTTCTTTATCGGTCTCGTGGCAAACGGTTGAAAACCGCTAGGATGAAAACACACGAAAAACGTACCGGTAGCGCCAACCGGCTCTACTTCATACGGTCTGGTCAATTGTCCAATCACAAAGCTTTTCGGAAGGAGCGTACCAGTTCCTTGCTCATCATAGTGTTTGTACGGAGCACCGTAGTGAAAAATCATCTTCATACAGCCATCGGGGACAATGGTATTACGCGTTGGCGTATCCTCTCTGGGCGCTTCCAGCGTCCAGTAACATTTAACGAATGGAGCCAGATCCTTATGTGGTTCGAATATATGGTGGGTCATCGAATTTGATGTTCGTCTATTTCGCTTGCCTTACGGATAGGGTTCCACCGCAAAGAACGTGGCTGGCCTCTCCGCCGCCACGGCTCGCAAAAATCAGTTTTCAATGCTATGGCTGAATCACCGGGCAAATCAACGTTTTATCAATGTGGTTAACGACCATAATATTACGAATACTGACCGGCATTTACCTCGCTTTCACCATCTCTGTTCAGCCACAACGATATATGCCAGCAAATTAACCCGACACCAAACGCAGCAATTCTCTGCCCTCAAAGCCACCCCCGCACCCGCGACCGCGCCCCAAAAACAGCGTAATCCTGAATCGAATCTGCCACCGAAACTCTGAAGTACAACAGATGTAGTATCTTATGCCCGAATTCCACACCCCATCAAATTACATTCATGAGAACGCTTCTATCTTTTCTCGTCCTTTTACTGGCTCTTCCGCTTGCGGCCCAGAGGAAAAAGGATGCTCCCGGAAACGGAGTACCACCCACCGAAACCCTCGGCGGTTTCAAACTCCGTAACGTGGGGCCCGCATTCGTGTCCGGCCGGATTTCCGACATAGCCGTACACCCTAAACACGAAAACACCTGGTACGTAGGTGCTGCCTCCGGCGGCGTTTGGAAAACGAAGAACGCAGGAATCACCTGGGATCCCATCTTCGACAACCAGAAATCCTTCGCCATCGGCTGTATCACCATCGATGAGCGCAACCCCGCCACCGTTTGGGTCGGGACAGGCGAAAACGTCGGTGGCCGCCACATCGCCTTCGGCGATGGCATTTACCGCTCCGACGACGCAGGCGCGAGCTGGAAAAACATGGGCTTGCCCAACTCCGAGCACATCTCCAAAATCATCGTTCACCCCGACGACAGCGACGTCGTTTGGGTAGCCGTACAAGGCCCCCTGTGGAGTAAAGGCGGCGACCGTGGCCTCTACAAAACCATCGACGGCGGTAAAAACTGGAAGAAAACCCTCGGCGACGACGAGTGGACCGGCGCAACCGACCTCATCATCGACCCGCGTGACCCCGACCTGCTCTACGCCGCCACCTGGGACCGCCACCGCACCGTTGCTGCCTACCTCGGCGGAGGCCCCGGCTCCGGCATCCACCGCAGCCGCGACGGCGGCGAAACCTGGGAGAAAATCGAATCCGGTATTCCCCGCTCCAACCTCGGTAAGATTGGCCTCGCCATCAGCCCGCAAGACCCCGACGTGGTGTATGCTGCCGTTACGCTGGATCGCCGTACAGGAGGAATTTACCGCTCCGCCAACCAGGGATCACGGTGGACCAAAATGTCCAATACCGTTTCCGGAGGCACCGGCCCCCACTACTACCAGGAACTCTACGCCAGCCCCCACGCCTTCGATCGCCTCTACCTGATGGATGTACGCATTCAGGTTTCTGAAGACGGAGGCGCAAGTTTCCGCCAGCTTCGGGAGCGTCAGAAACACTCCGACAACCACTCCATTGCTTTCCGCGCCGATGACCCCGACTACTTGCTGGTCGGTACCGATGCCGGTGTCTACGAAACCTTCGACCTCGCTGAGAACTGGCGCTTCATCGACAACATGCCCCTGACGCAGTACTATAAGGTTGCCGTAGACGACCGCGAGCCTTTCTACCACATCTTTGGTGGTACGCAGGACAACGGTTCTCATGGCGGACCCAGCCGGACCGATTCCCGCGCCGGCATCCGCAACGGCGACTGGTACAAAACCCTCGGTGCCGATGGTCACCAATCGGCTACCGAGCCGGGTAACCCCGACATCATTTACGCTGAGAGCCAGCAAGGTGGCCTCAACCGCATCGACCTGAAAACCGGCGAAGCCGTAATGGTACAGCCGCAGGCCCGTGCCGGCGACCCTCACGAACGGTTCAACTGGGATGCTCCCATCGTGGTTTCCAGCCACGACCCTAAGCGCCTTTACTTCGCCAGCTACCGCGTTTGGCGTTCCGACTCCCGCGGCGACGACTGGGAACCCATCTCCGGAGACCTGACCCGCAGCGAAGAGCGCATCGCCCGCCCCATCATGGGCGCCGTGCAAAGCTGGGACAACCCGTGGGACATCTACGCCATGTCCAACTACTCCACCATCACCTCCCTGGCAGAATCCGAAGTAGACGAAAGCATCGTCTGGGCCGGCACCGACGACGGCATCATCCAAGTCACCACCGACGGTGGTGAGAACTGGAAAAAAATGATGGTTTCCGATATGCCCGGCGTGCCGGAGCGTGCCTTCATCAACGACGTAAAAGCCGACAAGTACGACGCCAACACTGTCTACGTTTCGCTCGACAACCACAAAGAAGGTGACTTCACACCTTACATCTTCAAAAGCACCAACCTGGGTAAAAGCTGGACCTCGCTGCGCGCCAACCTGCCCGACCGTACCCTCGTATGGCGTATGGTTCAGGATCACGTAAGCAAAGATCTTCTTTTCCTCGGCACCGAGAACGGCATCTACGTAACCATGAACGGTGGCAACGACTGGAAAAAACTGGCCGGTTCTCCAACCATCCCTTTCCGCGACCTCGCTATTCAGAAACGGGAGAACGACCTCGTCGGCGCCAGCTTCGGCCGGAGCTTCTGGGTACTGGACGACTACAGCCCGATGCGCGAAATGACCGTTGGAGCAATGGAAGATCAGGAAGGAGCACTTTTCTCCGTCCGTGATGCCTGGTGGTACACTCCCCGCAATAACGATCCCGGCGTTGGTGCAGGAAAATACTTTGCCGACAACCCCGAATTCGGAGCCGTATTCACGTACAACCTCAACACCGAGTTCAAGAGTAAGAAGGCCATGCGCAAAGAGATGGAGAAGGAAGCCAAAAAAGAAGGTAAGCCCCTCACGTTCGTCGGCTACGATGCCATTGATGCCGAAAACGACGAGCGCAAACCGAAGGTATGGCTCACCGTAAAGGATGCCGACGGTAACATCGTCCGTAAAATCAGCCAACCACTGAAAAAAGGAATCCAGCGCGTAGCGTGGGACCTCCGCTACCCTTCTACCTGGGCCATCAGCCCCGGCCAGGGCGGTGGTCGTGGCCGCGGCCGCCGAAGCGGTGGCTCAATGGCCCCTCCCGGGAAATACTCCGTCACCTTGAGCAAGGAAGTTGAAGGAAAAATCACCCAGCTTGACGGCCCGGTGAGTTTCAATGTCAAGCCTCTGCACAAGCCGACCCTGGAAGGCGCAAACGCAGAGAAGCTCATCGCTTACCGAGGAAAAGTCAAAGAAGTACAGGATATGATGGCTATGAGTCAGGAAAAACTGGGTGATCTCAAGAAACAGGTCCAATCTCTGGAGACTGCTCTCGAACGGTCCTCCATTGCACCGGGCAAACTCAACGAAGAGATTTATTCTCTGCAGGATGAGGTCCGCACCCTGAGCCGTATGATGGAAGGTAGCCCCGCCCGTGATGAAGTTGGTGAGAAAGCACCGCCCACAGCAGGCGATCATTTCTTTGCCGGCTACCGCGGTCTTTCCACTACCTACGGCCCAACACCAAACATGGAACGCAGTCTTGGCATCGCAAAGGAGATGATCGAGAAGATCATGCCCAAAATCGAAGCCCTGACCGCTAAGCTACCTGCCCTTCAGCAGCAGCTGAAGGCAGCAGGTGCGCCATATATGATCGGCACCGGCGAGTAATTCGGCAGCCTTGAAGCTGCAGTTCTACTACCTTTAATCGGTAAAATAAGTTGGAGCGTGAGGAAACTCACGCTCCTTTTTTATGCCTCTACGGTTGTCCTCTTCCCCTCAGAAGCTGGCAAACCTCCCGTTTACAGTTTTCCGGCGCGGCCGCAGGTGCAATGAAAAGGTTTACGGGCTTAGCTCCTGATAGCAGGCGTGATCTCTGACGATGGCCGCACTTGTTTCCAACCCGTATGATTGTGGTGAAGTGTGCGTTAGGTCAATGGTCCGCTACGATTTTAGGCTTCTAAAAAAGGGTAGGCCCTTAACTTGGTGATTCTCACACCTACCAAGAATGACCTACCCGACGAAAATCGAAACTCTCGCTGCCCAAATATTGCAAA
>NZ_VOXD01000100.1 GCF_008014675.1 Neolewinella aurantiaca
AAGTGTGTCTTGTTCTCTGCTCGTTTACGATCATAGTATTCTCTGAGGTATTTAGTCTTGATAGCCGCAAAAGCAGCGATGTGAAAAGCTGTTTTCAGCGCAACATTAACTTGCTTAGGCGTTCGCTTGCGTTTATTAAGCGAGGTGCCTGAAGACTTTTCAGTTGGCCTCAAACCGGCATAATTGGCACAAGCTTTAGCTGTCTTTACTTTCTGTAAAAACATGGTTTCCAATAAAAACACGATGGTATTCTTTGGGCCAAAGCCAACGACAGAGCGAACCCGGTGGTAAATTTCAGCCAACTCGGGTTCTGCTAAAATGATTTGAGTGATTCGCTCATCAATCAGATCGATTGTCTGATTGATCTGTGCGACATGCTCTTCAATACGATGGCCAATATCTGCCGCTAAGACGATCTCGTCCCAGTCCAGACTGTACCGGTAGGAGGTGGCAATAGATTGCTTTGCCCTGATCAAATTACGACGACGACGCTGAAGACCTTTGATACGTTGCAACGGTGTACTATCCGGCTCCCACTGGGTGAGCCGGTAGGCTTTCTCCAGGGCATATCGGCCAATAAAGCGGGCATCCATCGGGTCGCTCTTGTCCAACTGGCGCCGATTATCCTTGTTGATCTTCAGCGCATCCTCTACACAGGTAATCAAACCTAACAGATGAGCTTCATGAGCTAGCCGGGTGCCGTACAGCCCCGTTTGCTCAATTAAACAGAAAACCTCACGGGCGGGTATTCCATACTTGGAAAGAGTGGATGTCAAAAAAGATCGGATCGCTGGACGGCGATTGCTGATTTGACCTTCTGATACGATCTGCCCTGTCCGATCATATAGACACCAGTTCAGCGTAAGCTGGGAAATGTCCCAGCCGAAATAATATTGATAGGTATTCATACCTTTAACTGAATTTGTACACCAGAGTATTTGAGACGGTTCTAATCCCTTTACCGGGTTTTCCTCCCAAGATTGCTATATGAACTTGTATCTCAGATAACGGAGAAGGTCTTAAATCGCAGGATGGGTTTCTCTCCCGACGGCCGCTCTCTTTTTACCCTCTCCGCTTCTGGTGTCGTTTACGAATGTGTAGCTTGATTGATGACCGCCATCCTCCTAACGGCGGCGGCTCATCAATTCAAGTTACACATTTTTGCTTTCTCTATGTATAGGCCGATTGCCTCAGCACAAACTTAAAGGG
>NZ_VOXD01000101.1 GCF_008014675.1 Neolewinella aurantiaca
CTGTACCATGACGTCCGCCACATCGTGGTCGTCTTCGTCACCGCCTTCCATGCCGTTGCCGTCGATTTCGTCGTCGTTGACAACGTCCTCATCGTTCATGTCATCCGGCGTGGAGTCTTCGTCCACCTGCGGGTCACCGTTCTCGTCGGTGGCCTCACTGATCTCAGCAAAGTTGCTGATCGTTGAGCCAGCAGGAAGCGGGTTCGCAAGCGTCAGGAAGATCTCGGCAGATGCAGTCGCGCCGGGAGCAAGACCGCCCGCAGGAAGGTCACCGTCAATAACCGTCAGCGTCCGCTGGATACCAGCAGCAGCTACTGCCCAGCCGGCATCATCGTTGCCCATGACTCCACCTTCGTAGATCAGGCTCATGTCCGCAGGCAGGTAGTCTGTCAGCAGAACGTTGTCCGCAGCGATATCTCCCTGGTTGATCACCGTGATCGTGTAAGCGATCGTATCACCTGGGCGTACATCAACAGACTGTCCGGGAGACAGTGTCTTCGTCAGTGCAAGGTCGAACGTCTGGATCGTTACCGTCTCGATATCGTGGTCATCCTCGTCACCACCTTCCATGCCGTTGCCGTCGATGTCGTCGTTGTCTACAACATCTTCGTCGTTCATGTCGTCTGGCGTAGAGTCTTCGTCTACCTGCTCGTCTCCGTTCTCGTCGGTTGCCTCACTGATCTCAGCAAAGTTATCAACTGTGGAACCGGCAGGAAGCGGGCTCGCAAGCGTCAGGAACACCTCTACTGAAGCAGTCGTTCCGGGAGCAAGACCACCCGCAGGAAGGTCACCGTCAGCAACCGTCAGCGTGCGCTGGATACCGGCAGCAGCTACTGCCCAGCCGGCGTCATCGTTGCCCATAACTCCACCTTCGTAGATCAGGCTCATGTCCGCAGGCAGGTAGTCTGTCACCAGAACGTTGTCCGCAGCGATATCTCCCTGGTTGATCACTGTGATCGTGTAAGCGATCGTGTCACCCGGGCGTACGTCGGAAGACTGATCAGGAGACAAGGTTTTTGTCAGCGCAAGGTCGAACGTCTGGATCGTTACCGTTTCGATGTCGTGGTCATCCTCGTCACCACCTTCCATGCCGTTGCCGTCGATGTCGTCGTTGTCTACAACATCTTCGTCGTTCATGTCGTCTGGCGTAGAATCGTCGTCCACTTGTGGATCGCCGTTCTGATC
>NZ_VOXD01000102.1 GCF_008014675.1 Neolewinella aurantiaca
CACCTCTACTCCGGCAAACCGATTTTAGAGCGTGGCGGTGGATTCGCTGAGATGCTCCAGGCGATGGTTAATGCTACTCTTCAAGGCGAAGCTGCTGCGCATATCGCAGAGGACCGCTTGGAGGGTATATCGAATAAGCTCAATGGCTACACCGACAAAACCGTAGTTTCTGATGCAGGCCAACTATCGATTCGCACGCCACGAGATCGTAATGGCGATTTTGAACCGGAGTTGATACCTAAGCGCCAACGAGAGTTATCGAGTGGTCTTGACAAGCAGATATTGGCCTTGTATGCTCAGGGGAACTCTATTGAAGACGTTCGTCGCTTACTCGCACAGATGTTCAGCGTAGATATTTCTGCGGGCAAAATTTCGACGATCACCGATCAGATTTTACCCGTACTTCAAGAGTGGCGCACCCGTCGGCTACAGGCTTTTTACAGCATTATTTACATGGACGCGATTCACTTCAAAGTCAGGCATGAAGGCAAGTACTCCGTGCGAGCCTTTTATACTGTTTATTCTATTGATGTTGATGGCAAGCGAGACTTATTGGGTATGTATGTTGCTGAAAGTGAAGGAGCTAACCGCTGGGGGATGGTCCTGCAAGACCTTCGTCGCCGAGGTGTAGAAGATGTTCTTGTCTTCTGTACGGACAACCTTGCTGGCTTTAGCGAGGCTATGGCCGACGTTTACCCAGCTACGATTATTCAGAAATGTATCGTTCATAAAGTGCGTAACAGCACTCGATTTGTCAACGACAGCGATTTGAAAAAGGTTAATGCTGACTTGAGGTCTGTATATACTTCGGAGAACCTGTCTGCTGCCTTAACAGCCTTTGCTGCATTCAAGGTCACTTGGGGCAATAAGTACCCTTTACTCATCGAGAGTTGGGAACGGGACTGGGATGAACTGATGGCTTTTCTGGACTTCCCGCCGGGAATGCGCAAAATGATTTACACGACTAATCCCGTAGAGGCTTTGCACCGCATTGTGCGAAAGTTGATAAAGGGGAAAGCGGCCTGGGTATCTGATACGGCGCTGATGAAGCAGGTATACCTCAGCCTGATGCACAACGAGAAATCATGGAAGAAGAATGCTTATGGATGGAAAACCATTATGCGTGATCTGATCAAGACTTACGGCGATCGCATTACTAAGCACCTAGATG
>NZ_VOXD01000103.1 GCF_008014675.1 Neolewinella aurantiaca
CCCCCATGTGGATAACTCGCGCTTGTTAGGGTTACGAAGATAAGTTTTCAGATCGTTTCCTCAGACTTTTTCCTTTGAGTTCGACCCGATGAGCCTTCGGGATGATCCTGTCCAGGATGGCATCAGCTACGGTTGGCTCATCAATATACTCATGCCATTTACCGACGGGAAGCTGGGAGACGATGATGGTGGCGGCACGTTCATAGCGATCTTCCAGGATTTGAAGAAGTAGGAGTTTTACTGGATGAGTGATGGGCTGCAAGCCAAAGTCGTCGAGGATTAGAAGTCGAGCTTTTTTGAGTCGATCCAACCATTTAATGACGCTTCCTTCGGCCTTGGCCACGGCGATCTGTTCGCAAAAACGGTTCATGTTGAAGTACAAAGTTCGCTGGCCCATGGTACAGGCGTGATTGCCGAGTGCACAAGCCAGGTGTGACTTGCCGCAGCCGGTTGATCCCGTGATCAGAACGTTTTCGCCGCGACCGATCCAGGCGATATCAGATAGCACGCTCAACTGTTGTTTTGAGAAGTTTCGTGTGGGGGAACAGTCAACGTCCTGTAAGGTGACCGCGTAGCGGAGTTTGCTGAGCCGAAGATACATTTCCATCCGACGATGAGTGCGGTTTTGGCGTTCTGCATCTACAAGTCGGGCGATGAGCTCGTGGGCCTCGGGGTGCTTGTCCATCGGGGTGGAGAGGATAGCTTCGTAAGCAGAAGCCATTCCGGCCAACTTGAGTTCCCGGAGCGAGGATAAAGAAGAGGTAGTCATAGAAAAGGTTATTGATAAGCCTGCGGACCACGGATGTTTTCGTGAGCCGGAGGGGTGAACAAATCGGGTTGAGTAGCCTGGAGGTCGAGACCTTTGTCCAAGATGTTTTTGAGCATGTTGTAGGTCGCCTGGCCAGCAGTCTGGCAGCGGAGCGAGGCATTTTCGAGGCGTTCATCACCGTATTTCCTGGCGAGGGAAAGTACTCCCTGGCAACTGCGATAGGTCTGTGGCTCGTGGATTTTGGTCAACAGGATTTTGCTGATCGCCCATTCGGTAGCGGGACCGATTTTGCGTGCCCAGGAACGGAAGTAGGCCCCGTTATATCCCTCGGCCTTGCGCCATTCTTCGTGGTTC
>NZ_VOXD01000104.1 GCF_008014675.1 Neolewinella aurantiaca
GGGATTGTTTTCCGTTATTGAGTCATGCAAAATAAGGAAACGACCAATCTCCCCCTTGATCCATTACCTGGAGTCGATCAGATTCCTGACCCAAGAAACGCTTGTTTGGTTCACCATCCACTTCCCGAGGTACTGTTTCTAGTCGTTGCCGCTTCGGTCAGCTACTGCGACAAACTTACCGAGATGGCCCTTTTCGGAGAAGAAAAATTAGAATGGCTTCGCAAGTACTATCCGTACAAATATGGAGCTCCATCTCATGATACTTTGGGTAGGGTTTTGAGCCTGATCGAGCGGCGTGCCTTTGAGCGATGGTTCATGACTTGGGTTGCCCAGACGTTTGACCTAGACGCCAAAGAACTTATAAATTTTGATGGTAAGCGACTAGCGGGTAGCGCCAACAGAATGGATCAATCCAAGAAGAAAGATGAAGGCGGTAAATATGCCAAGTTGGTTGTCAATGCTTTTGCTGCCGGTAGCGGGATTGTTATGGGGCAATGCGATGTATCAAGTAAACTCAGTGAGATCAAAGGGGCGAAACAACTCCTTGAAGATCTGTCAGTTGAAGGGTGTTGCATTAGTGGTGATGCCAATTTTTGTGGTCGTGATTTCCTTGAACTCATCATCGATAAGAGGGCTGATTACCTCATGGCCCTGAAGGGGAAAAGTCCCATTTTGCACCAAGCTGCTCAAGATGCTTTCGCTGATGAATCAGTGGTTAAATCCGTTCATGTCACAGAAGAAACAGGACATGGTCGCGAGGAGAAACGTACTTACCGCAGCATCTCCGTTACCGCCTTGCCATTGGATGTTACCGCTAGCTATTGCCGTTTATCGCAGCTCGTCGAAGTAACGCGCGAGCGAAGAATTACTCGCAAAGCAACCGAGCCAAGCCTAGAGGTTCACTACTACATTACCAGCCTTGATAGCTCTGTGGAGGACTTGGCGAGTAAAGTTCGCGGACACTGGAGCATAGAGAATCGACTTCATTGGATACTAGACGT
>NZ_VOXD01000011.1 GCF_008014675.1 Neolewinella aurantiaca
GGTTGGTGACCACGCTATCCGCGTTCGCGCATCTGACGGCTGTGGTAACTTCGACGTTCAGATCATCGAGTTCTGTGTAACTGCTGACAAGTCGCCTACTCCGATCTGTATCCAGACCCTGACCGTTACGCTGATGAACGACGGCAACGGTGGCGGCATGGCTGCGATCTGGGCATCTGACTTCATCGCTTCTCCGATCGAAGACTGCTTCGGTAACGTAGTAGACAAGTACAGCCTCTACCGCTCCAGCGAAGCTGGCACTGCTGGCTTCACACCGGTAGCTGGTGTTCTTGGTATCGACGACATCGACTGTGATGACTTCGACAACGGTACGGTAAACGTACGTGTATACGCCTTCGACGACAACGGTTCTACGCCTGACTACTGTGAGGTAATCGTAGAAGTACAGGACAACATGGGCTGGTGTGACGGTTCTACCGGCAACCTTTCCGGTCTGATCGCTACACAGGACAATGAAGTTATTGCCGGAGTTGAGATCAACCTGACCAGCTCTGCCGGTATGGACGAGACCACTACTACTGCTGCTAACGGAACGTACACCTTCAGTGGCCTGCCACTGGACGCTGACTACACCGTACAGCCAGTATTCGACGCTGCATTCAACGCACAGAACGTACGTGCATCCGACCTCGTAGCGGGTATCGGCCAGATCCTCGGTACTGCACCATTCACCAGTGCTTACCAGTTCGTAGCTGGTGATGTTACTCAGGACGGTTCCTTCGACGTATTCGATATCCTTGCCGGTCAGCGTGCCATCCTTGGCCTTGACAACGGCTTTGCCGGTGGCAACTGGTTCATGGTGGAAGCCGGAACGAGCATCAACATGAGCAACCCTTACGCGGTGGCTTTCCCCGAGGTATTCAACGCCAACGACCTGCAGGGCAGCGTAACTGCTGACTTCGTAGCAGTAGAGAAGATGAACCTGACCGGTGCCACCGGTCGTACGGCTCAGCTTCTGAACGTAGACGACGTACAACTGGAAAGCGGACAGCTCCGCACGATCATCCTTGACGGCGCGCAGATGGCGGGCTTCCAGGGTACGATTGAGCTGGCTGCCGGCCTCGAGCTGATCTCTGCTGAGATCATCGGTGAAGGTGGTCTGAACCTGAACCACGCTGGTGAAGGTATGGTCGCTGTACTGGTTCGTGAAGCTGGTGCTGTGAGCCTTGAGGTTCGCGCAACGACTTCTGGTCTGGTGAGCGAGCTGATCAGCCTGAGCGACGCCGTAGTGGTTCGTGAAGGTGTAGCGCTGAACGGCACGAGCAACGGTCTCGAGCTTGCCTTCAACGCTGACTTCGCAGGTGCAACTGCACAGAACGTACTCTTCCAGAACACGCCTAACCCAGTGGTTGACGTTACTTCTGTAAGCTTCGAACTGGCAACTGCCGGTGCTGCTACCCTGACTGTTCAGGACGTAGCTGGTCGCCTGGTTAAAACTGTTGAAATCGACGGTGTTGCTGGTCTGAATCGCGTTGAGCTGGAGAACATCGGCGCCGCTGGTGTTTACTCTTACACGCTGACTTCTGGCGACTTCACTGCTACCAAGCAGATGATCGTACAGTAATCGTTACGGGTTAACGCCCGTGAAACGCAGCCTGAAGGCTGCGGAACAGAGCCCCGCCACTCAGAGATGAGTGGCGGGGTTTTTGTTTTTCAGTAAGTGTGAGTAGGGGAGAAGGAAAGTCGGAAAACGAGTCTGCCTTGGCTAAGGTATTGAGCAACAGTATATTTGTCAACCTTCTTTGCACCTGCGGCCCCGCATCCAAAATGTGTAAAACCCTGTGGAAATTGCGGGGAAAACTAAGCGGTGTACGTACTAACAAGCAAATGAACTAACTATCTACCTTCGCCCTCTATGCGTTTACGCCAACTTGAAATTAAGGGCTTTAAAAGCTTTGCCAACCAGACGATCGTCAATTTCGACGAGGACGTTATCGGGATTGTCGGACCAAATGGTTCGGGAAAATCCAATATAGTTGATGCTATCCGCTGGGTGTTGGGAGAGCAAAAAGGGAAAGAGCTCCGGCTGGATAAGATGAGCTCCGTCATTTTCAACGGAACAAAAAAGAAGAAGCCAGGTAGTCTTGCTTCGGTTAGCCTGACCTTCGATAACGACAAAGGGCTGTTACCGACCGAGTACAACACGGTAACGATAACCCGGATGCTGTACCGTTCGGGAGATTCGGAGTACCGTCTAAATGGAGTTCAGTGCCGTTTGAAGGATATTACATCGTTACTACTCGATACCGGGATTGGGTCAAACTCTTACGCGATAATCGCGCTGGGAATGGTTGACGACATCCTGAGCGACAAGGACAATAGTCGCAGGAAGATGTTCGAGCAGGCTGCGGGTGTGAGCAAGTATAAGGCGAGAAAGCGTGAAACGCTGAATAAGCTCAAAAACACAGAGGGCGATCTCGATAGGATTGAGGATCTGTTGCACGAAATAAACAATAACCTTGTCAGCCTTGAAAAACAGGCACGTCGTGCGCGTCGCTACCTGGAGATAAAGGAGCAATACAAGCAGCAAAGCCTGCAGCTGACCCAGGTGAAGGTATCCGCTTTACGTGAAGACTACGGTAAGTTGAAGGGGGAAATAGCCAAAGCCGAAGACGATTACCGTAACGTAGACGTAACCATCCGTAAGCTGGAAGCTACGCTTGAGGCAGAACGTGCAAAGCACATCGACAAGGAAAAACTGCTCGGTGAGCGCCAAAAGAAGCTCAACGAACTGGTCAACGAACTTCGGGGGCTGGAGAACGAGAAACAGATGCTGGCTCAGCGCAAAGCTTTTGTTCGCCGGCAAACTGAAAAGCTACAACAGGATATCGCGACTGCTTCGGGTCAGCTGACGGACTACGTGAGCCAGATCGAAGAAATGGATAAGCGCCTTGAAGCCGAAAAGGCGGTGGCCGTTGAGCGAAAAACTGCGCTTGATGCAGCCGAAGAGGCGCTCAAGGAAATCCGTGCCGGACATGAGTCGTTGAAAGGAAGGCTGGACGAAGGGCTTAAAGCCCAGCAGGAAGAAGAGCGTAAGATTTTCGAACTGGAGAAGCGAAAAGCCATCAACGCAAACCAGGTTGACAACTATAAATACCAGATTGAGCGCAATGCCGGCGAAATGGATGACCGCCGGAGTGAAAAAGAGAGCCTTGAAAATTCGTTGAAAGAACTCGAGGCAGAGGAAGAGAAACAGCTCAAGGCGATTGAGAAACTCGAGCAGGCGGAGACAGACCGCCGGGAAGCGATGGATGCTGCTACTGAGGCTGTAGACCGTTTGCAAAACGAGCAGAGCAAGATCAATCGCGGCCTCGATGCCCGGCGGAACGAATTCAAGCTTACTAAGAGCATGATTGACAGTCTTGAGGGCTTTCCTGAATCCATTCGCTTTCTCAGCCAGAGTAAGCAATGGAAGGAAGATCCTCAGCTGCTGTCCGACCTGGTTTTGGTAGACCAGGACTACCGCGTTGCGATTGAGAACTACCTCGAAAGCTTCCTCAATTACTACGTTGTTGCCGACGCGGAAGAGGCGAAGCAAGCCATCGCTTTACTTAGCAAAAGTCAGAAAGGGAAAGCCAATTTCTTTCTGCTCGATGCCATTCCTCCTTATCAGGGCGGACCTGCATTACTGCCACCAGGTACCCAACTTGCCACGGATGTGGTGAAAGTAGACAAGCAGTTTCAGCCGCTGTTGGATCACCTGTTGCATAATGTCCTGGTGACGACGACCGATGCTTTGCCGGAGCAGCCTCCGGAGGGCATATCCATTCTCAGCCAGAGCGGACGGTTTATCCGACGGCCATTCTCAGTTAGTGGCGGTTCGGTAGGCCTGTTCGAGGGTAAGAAGATTGGCCGAAAGAAGAACCTTGAAGTTCTGGAAAAAGCAATCACAGAAGCCGAAGCGAAAGCAAGGGTGATTGAGAAGGAATTGTACCAGGAGCGTAACAAACTCAATGAACTTCGACAGCGACGGGTAGATAAAGACATTCAGGAAAAGCAGCGTGAGCTCAGTCGTTTGCAGCAAAAACGTGCCGGATTACGGGCAAGGGTTGATAGTTTCCAGAATTATTTTTCCGAAACCGAGGCCAAAAACGAGAACCTTGCCAAGCAGGTAGCTGAGATCATCAAAACGAATTCTGTTATTGTTCGTGACCTGGAGACGAGTCAGCAGAAAGTGGAAACCATGCGTGAGCAACTGGCCGGTACCGACGGGAATTACCGTCAGTTGAGTGAACAGCTTTCTGAAGCAAGTGCTGGTTACAACCAGCACAACATCAGCTTTATTCAGCAGCAGAATCAGGTAGAGACGCTCGAACGAGAAATAGCGTTCCGGAGAAACAGGCTGAAAGAGTTGGGTGATCAGGACCTGAGCAATAAGGAGCAACTGGAGAAACTGGCCAAAGAGTCGCGTCAGTTCGAAGAACAAGAGAGTCTTCAGGCTAAGAACCTGGAAACTATGTACGCTAATCGTACAGAATACCAAACGACGCTGAACGCTGCGGAGCAGGATTATTTTAGTGCGCGCACCGCTATCAACGCGATGGAGGACGATTTGCGGCGTGAAAACCGTCGCCGGCAGGATGGGCAGGTGTTGGTGAATCAGCTCAAGGAGAAGTTTACTGACATCAAATTCAAGATCAATGGCCTGGCGGAAAGGTTGAAGATCGAATTCAATATCGGACTGGAAGGGCTCAACGGTCTGGAGATTGAAGAATGGGTAGGCTCAGTAGGCGACCTCGAAGTTAAAGTCGACCGCCTGCGCGGCCGGATTGGCAATTACGGTGAAATCAACCCGATGGCGGTTGAGGCCTATGATGAGATGAAGGAACGCCACGATACCATCACCAAGCAACGGGATGATATTACAGAAGCCAAGGCCACACTGATCAAAACAATCAAAGAGATTGAGACTACCGCTACGGTTCAGTTCCTGAACGCATTCGAAACAGTGCGGACACACTTCATTGAAGTGTTCAGAAGCCTGTTCACCGAAGACGACAACTGTGACCTGATCCTGGAAACTCCGGAAGACCCGCTGGAATCAAAAATCGAGATCATCGCCAAGCCGAAAGGTAAGCGGCCAACAACCATCAGTCAGCTCTCCGGTGGAGAGAAAACCCTGACGGCGACTGCTCTGCTCTTCGCTTTGTACCTGCTCAAGCCTGCGCCTTTCTGTATTTTCGACGAGGTCGATGCTCCGCTGGACGACGCCAACATCGCGAAGTTCAACAAGATCATCAAGAAGTTCTCCAAGGACAGTCAGTTCATCATCGTGACGCACAATAAGCTGACCATGGAGGCGGTGGACACCATTTACGGAGTCTTTACCAACGAACAGCAGGGTAGTGGAGTACTGCCGGTTAAATTCACAGAACTGGAAGGAAGCAGAATGTTCTCGGCGGCCTAAGCATGTATCAGGATCGCTGATTTTTCTGGTCGAGAGGCTGTTGGGTGTACAGGTTGACGTGGAGGGGCACAGCCTGAGCAGCGTCCGAAACTCGTTATGCCCAACAGTGAGTCCGGATTTGATGAATTATGTACCTTCGCCTTATGAAGATAGCACTATTTGGCCACGGTAAAATGGGTCGATTCATAGAAGGCCTTGCCAAAACCGCAGGAGATGATATTGTACTGATCGTAGATGAGAACAACCGCACATCGGTGAAAGCGACAGACCTGGCCGTTGCAGACGTGATTATTGAGTTTACGCGGCCCGAATCGGCTATACCTAACATAGAGCTGGCTTTGGAAGCCGGAGTGCCTATTGTGGTAGGAACTACCGGGTGGCTGGCGAAGCTTCCCGAAATATCCGACAAGGTTGATGCATCAGACGGAGCACTGTTCTGGGCGAGTAACTTCAGTATCGGTGTCAACGTGTTTTTCGAGGTAGCGGCGAGGGCTGCAGCACTGGCCAATCAGTACGGTGGCTATGAAGCCTCGGTGGAAGAAATCCATCACGTACAGAAGCTGGACGCGCCTTCCGGAACGGGAATTACCCTGGCGGAGGAGGTTGCCGCACAACTAGATGCTTATGATTCCTGGGCCCTGTCTGAGGTCCGGTCCGATGTACCACAAACTAAAATTGCACCTGCGTCTGCGCCCAAAGCGGGTAAATTGCCGGTTCCCATTACTTCTGTCCGGGAACCTGAAGTTCCGGGTACGCATATTTTCGAGCTGGCAAGCCAAGTGGATACACTAAGCCTGAAACATACCGCACACTCCCGGGAGGGCTTCGCAAAAGGCGCCCTAACGGCGGCCCGCTGGCTGGTGGGTAAACGGGGAGTGTTCACGATGAAAGACTTGCTGAAAACGAAGGACTGAGCACCGGGACATAAAAGTCTTATGTGCTAAGCTCCTAACCATTATCTTCGCCCCGCACGCCACAACCAACCCACCTGTATGCGCATCTTTTTTAGCCTTCTTGCCTGTATCGTTTGCTCCCTTAGCCTAGCTGCACAGCTGCCTGCTACCCAGGTTTATGTGTTTGATATCGAGGAAGGGGACAGCACCGTCACGTTCAGCAACCCCCAGTACATAACCGGCTTTAACCAGCAGGGTTACAACAACCAGCCTTACTGGCAGGACCGGAATGTTTTGTTGCTCTCGGTACAACAGCCGGAAATGCAGCAGCCGGATATTTTCAGCTTCGATTTGAACGCGAAGAGTAAGACACGGATGACCCGTACGGTTTCCGGAGAATACAGCCCCAAAAGTATGGGAGACGGGCGCAAATTCAGTGCTATCCGCCAGGAATACATCGGCCGGGACACCGTGTTAAGGCTTTGGGAATTCCCTACAAACCTCCAGGACAACGGCCGGCCGGTATTCAAGTACATCAATGGTATCGGATACTACGAATGGCTGAACAGTACTCAGTTAGCCTTATTTATCGTCGGAACGCCGAATACGTTGGCGCTTGCCAGCGCCGATACAGACCGGCCACGAACCCTGGCCAACAACGTTGGCCGTTGTTTTAAGCGGTTGCCGAACGGCAACCTTGCTTACGTCAGCAAAGAAACTGCGAGCTGGACGCTGGTAGAGCAGAACCTGTACCGCCTCACGGATGCCCCACGTCCGGTTACAACCTGTATTAACGGCTCTGAAGACTTTGCCATTCTCCGCGACGGAAGTTACCTAATGGGCGGAGGCTCGAAGATTTATCGCTTCGACCCCATTCGCAATCCGGTTTGGAAAGAAGTTGTGGACCTCCGGTTTTACGGGATTAAGAATATTTCCCGGATCGAATCCAACGGCTTCGATAAAATTGCGATCGTTGCGGGCAATTAAGACTAGCAAAGCCACCAATACCAGGATGATGAGCGCGTGAGAGCATTCCCCGGCGCGGCCGCGGGATGCAATGATTGTAATTAAACAGCAAAAGAATAACCACGGATTTTTAATCTCATCAAAGGATTATAGTACATCCGTATTACCCCAATAAATTACCAACCAACCAAATTACTACCACCACATGATTATAGGTTGTCCGAAAGAGATTAAGAACAATGAGAACCGTGTCGCCCTTACCCCGGGTGGCTGTCTCGAACTGGTTCGCAGAGGCCATACCGTTTACGTTCAGACCGGAGCCGGCGTTGGTTCCGGGTACGATGATGACGCCTACGTTGAGTCGGGTGCCGTTATCCTTCCTACCATCGAAGACGTATACGCGAAGTCCGAAACCATCGTAAAGGTCAAAGAGCCGATCGCGAGCGAATACGACCTGATTCGTGAAGACCAGTTCGTCTTTACCTACTTCCACTTCGCCAGCTCTAAGCCGCTGACCGAAGCTATGATTAAAAGCAAATCCATTTGTCTGGCGTACGAAACGGTTGAGGCACCCAACGGTAGCCTGCCGCTGCTGGTACCAATGAGTGAAGTTGCTGGCCGGATGGCGATTCAGCAGGGCGCGAATTACCTGGAAAAGCCAAAAGGCGGAATTGGTATTCTTCTCGGCGGTGTGCCCGGTGTTAAACCGGCCAAAGTTGTCGTTCTCGGCGGCGGAGTCGTTGGTATCCAGGCGGCCAAGATGGCGGCGGGCCTTGGTGCTCAGGTCATCCTGATGGACATCAATCTCGATCGTCTGCGTTACCTGGCCGACGTACTTCCGGCAAATGTCCGTACCGTTTACTCCAGCGAATACAACATCCGCAAAGAGCTCTCCACGGTAGATCTTATTGTTGGAGCAGTACTCATTCCCGGCGCAAAAGCTCCTCACCTCATCACCCGCGAAATGCTCAGCGAAATGCGTGACGGCTCGGTTGTAGTAGACGTTGCTGTTGACCAGGGCGGCTGTATCGAAACCTGTAAGCCGACCACCCACGCTGACCCGACCTTTGTGGTGGATGGCGTTCTGCATTACTGTGTGGCCAACATGCCGGGTGCAGTGCCTTACACTTCCACCCTTGCTCTTACGAATGCCACTTTCCCCTACCTGCTGCAGATTGCGGAAAAGGGCTGGGAGAAAGCATGCGAAGACAACGCCGGACTCAAGAAAGGCCTCAACGTTGTGCGCGGTGAGATCGTTTACCAGCCAGTTGCCGATGCATTCGGCATGTAGTAGAGTTTAAACGCCCGTTACCAGGAGCTGGCACGAGCTCTCTTTTTCCAGCTCCTGGTCAACAAAATTTCTGAAATGACTGTAAATCTTCAACGCCTCGACGATTCTTTTCACCTACAGGCCACCAACGAAAACGGCCGGACGGTCGAAACGGACGCCGGTCCTGCTACCGGCGGGCACGATGCGGGCATGCGCCCGATGCAGGTATTGCTTTCGGCCGTAGGCGGTTGTTCGAGTATCGATGTTATCATGTTGCTGCAAAAACAACGGCAGGACCTGAAAGACATCCGGATCGCCGTTACCGGCACCCGCCGCGACGAGGAGCCGCGCATCTTCACGGCAATTCACGTGGCTTATACGCTTGTTGGAGATATCGACGAGAAGAAAGCCGAACGTGCCTGCCGCCTAAGTATGGAAAAAATGTGTTCGGTGAGCCTGATGCTGAAAGCCGGTGGCGTCGAGATAACCTGGGACTACAAAGTAGTCGGGGAATAGTGATTCTACCTGCGCATTAACCTGTCGGTTGTCGCTTCAGAAAAAGCCTGTCGGAGATAAATTTCTCCGACAGGCTTTTCTGTTTTCAGGCGGGGCCGCAGGTGCAGGGTGCGCTCTCGGGAACAGCGGGGATAATTACTTCATAAATCGTACTCATTTTGAGGTACGTAGTTTTACCTGTTTTTCAGGTGGTTCTTTTCCTCAAAAGCAAGTATTTACTAGGGTGTAGGGGGTGAATAGCCTAAAAGCAGTTGCCTGTTTGGTTCGGTTAAAATAGAATTAAGTTGTATTTCTTACGCCTTCTCATTATATTTGTGCATGTCTTTTAACTGATTCATAGACATCATCCACCAAACTTTAATCTGTGGTTGATGGGTTTTTACCTACTTCACCGGTGCTGAGCATCGGAAACACACACATACACATATATCTTTAATTGGTACACCCTTCCCGCGCCTTTCTGGTTGCGGGCGAATCAGTACCCCATCTTTTTTTGTTTTGAAATAACACCTTGACACTTCACCATTAACCACTCGTTGCATCCCTCATGCGATGGGCGGCGTCGTACCGTGTTCGCACGGTCAACCTTTATTTTCCGTGCCTGGCACGGAGCACTATTCCAATGCCCGAAAGCGACCTCTGCTGCTCGACGGCTGATTATACCAGAACCTACAACACATTGAAACCAGACGAACCCATGTTTTCTCTTAGATCCGTACTGGAGACAACTAACCTCCAGATTATCAAGCCTCTCAGCAAGATCGTTGAGCAGCCATTTGTGCGTCTGGACACCACGGATAAGACCTCTCTCCACCTCTGGGAGACCCTCCTTTCAACTCACCTTGCACCCCGCGATCGCGCCCAGATCGTGAACACTGCTTCATGCCTACAATCCATACACATGCTTACTACTTCTACAAAGATTACCCCATCTGCTTCACCCCGGTTTTTGTTGGCAGCAATGCTGGTGGTGGTGTTCAGCTTCCTGACTGTAACAGGAATGATGGCACAATGCGTGCCTGGAATCGATGACGATTTCAGCACAAATCCAATCCTTTCCGAAACAGCGATTGACGGTGCCTGGTATCCTGACCGTTACGCGCCATATGCCTTTGTCTCAAACGGTAGTCAATTGACAATTTCGATTAATGAAGCAGATGGCGCTCAATCTCGAGGCGGAAGGTCTGGTGGTTTTTACAATACACAGGGGCGAAAGATAAACCAAGGGAACTGTCTTTCATATGTTCAGGCGGACCTGTATGTTCCAGCGGAATGGGAAACGAATCATCGGCGAAGTGGCTTATGGGCAACTGCTGTTAATGAAACAGATGAAATATCGCTTTATCCGATTATTGCCTTCAGAAACGAAGATGGTTCTAGTCCTGGTTTCTTTTATTTTGACGGAAACGTTGGTTGGATTGATTGTAATGTAAGTGTCACCTACAACCAGTCTTACAATTTGAGGACCGAAATTCGTGGCACTAATGCATTGTTCTACATAAATGGGGAAATTGTTGGGAGTATAGCTGCAAACGGCAGCGATCATTTTTCAAACATTATCCTCCAGGCCTTTAATTTTTACGATTCCAATCTAGCGCCTGAAATTCAGGATACACCACCTACATCGAATTATGATGCGATCTGGGACAACCTGAAGACAGGCAATGGCGAGTGTGGTATTGAAACAGGAGGTGTGGTCACCTACACAGGTAACGTAACCATCGCATCTCAGGATGATCTCGATGCCTTCATTGAGCCCGGTACAAACAATAAGTACACGGAGATTGATGGTAGCTTGTCTATAAGTGGTAACGTTCCAGTTGGCGAAAATCCCATTACTGATTTTTGTAATTTATCGATGATCAGTTCTGTAACCGGAGTGCTTAATCTGGCAAACTGGGATGAGGCTGCCGCCCTGAGTTCCACGGGAGATCCACTGGGCGAGCTGACCAGCCTTTCGAGTGTTGATGGTGCTATTCAGGTCGCAAACAGCAACAGTTTTGTAAACGGTATTTCCCTTCCTTTTCTTGAAGGGACAACAGCTTCGATTAACCTGGCAAACCTTACCCATACTGAAAGCATCGCTATCGGTACGGAAGCTTCCGGCTCCCTGACGATAACAAGTTTTATAAGCATTACTGGTAGCAGTACTCCCGCAAGCTTTCTCGAATCAGTGGAAATTCCCAATCTTGTTTCTACCGGTGGGAACCTTGACGTTTCGGGAATCAGAGGAGGAAATGTATCTACCATAGATTTCTCCTCGCTTGAAACCATTACCGGTGGGCGCCTACGCCTGCAGGGTTTGGGCGAGCCCGTAAGTGATGCAGATGTATTGCTGCCTGAACTGACCTCCGTAAGCGGATATTTTCTTGTGCAAGGTATAGCCGGGTCAATTGTGGCGGGTGAAAGCGGAACGGACCTTTCGGTAGGAGAGTACTTCTCCGTTATCGAGAATGTACACCTTAGTACGCTCACCACTGGCCTGACTTCTGTAGGTGGTAACCTGATCATCAAAAATGCAGACCTCCTGACAACACTCGATGCAGAAGGTGTGCTTTCTGACCTTGAAACGGTTGAAGGTAACGTTCAGGTAATCCAAAATGATGTTTTAGGCAGTTGCTGTGTTTTTCCCTGCAGCGTTGATGTTACCGGAACCCGGGACTTTAGTTCGAATAAGCCTGGCGGAAATTGCTCAGGCAATGAGGCAAGTGTTATTGCGGCATGTACTCCGGTGATTTCAGCATTCACCGCAATGGATCAAGATGGGCATGACGCCTTCGGGGAGGTTACTTGTTTTGGCGATGATATTGATTTTTCAATTACAGCTTCAGTCTCTACGGGGTATACGCTTGAGTACGAGATATTTGTAGATGAGAATGAGAACGAAGTATTTGATGCTGGTGAGAGAGTCATCCTCTCGAGAGGAGCGGAGTCAACTATTGCTGACATCACCGGGCTCACGAACGAAATGGTAGTTGTAGCCAGAGTTTATAACGTAGAAGGCGGATGTTCTGCATTTGAAAGTTATACCCTTGCGGTAAACACCCTTCCGGTGGTTTCATTTACGGCTGATCCTGTCGGTAATGTGTGCCTGGGAACCACCTCTCAGTATCTTTCCGGCTTGAGCGAAGGAGATGAACCGGACCATGGTAGCTATAGCTTCTTGTGGGGCGCGCACAATGGTTTACTGGGCGGACCTTCAGGAGCTAACCCGAATAAATTCTCGAACGCATCAATTAGCGGCGTCGAAAGAATATGGGACAGTGGCGCGGGAGATAAATCGGTCACGTTCGATATAGCAACTCCGGGATGTGAGAATGTGAAAGAAGTCTTTGGTTTCAGGGTGCTGAACCTTCCCACATCAGGCAGTATCGGCGGAGATCAGAGTGTATGTTCTGTACAAACTCCAGATCCGATTATGAGCGTGTCGAACGGTTCCGGGGCAGGAGTTATTTCTTACCGTTGGGAGAAAAAAGAGACGGGGGATGCCAACTGGCAAACAATTTCGGGGGCTACCGACGCGGGGCTGAGCCCCGGTCCACTGGCCGGAACGACAATGTTCCGTCGTTACACCATTAATGATAATGGAGGAGATCCTGCGCCAAGCTGTGAAAGCGCGTTCTCAACGAATACAGTGACCATCACGGTAGAGGACGATGTAATTGCACCGGTTCCGGATGAGGCTATGCTTGCTGATGCCATTGCACAATGTTCTATTACCGTTGATGCTCCTACGGCTACTGATGTATGTGTAGGCGAAGTGGTTGGTACCACAACCGACCCGACAACGTACACCGGACAGGGTACATACACCATAAACTGGAGTTACGACGATGGGAATGGGAACGTAAGTACCCAGCAACAGACAGTAATTATCGAGGAGGGTACAGGCGAAAATGACGGGGTAACGAATATGCGTACTTCTACGACTTACTGTACAATACAAAGTGCCATCGAGGCTGCTGAGGCGGGTGATGTGCTGAACGTGTCAGGTGGTTTCTATGATGAGAACGTAGTAATAGACAAAGCACTTACTCTAAAAGGCGCAAATGCTGATGTCGCTTGTGGAACCAACGCTGAATCTTTAATTGCTCCCGCAACCGGAACACCTGTTTCTATTACAGCAGATGACGTAACGTTGAATGGTTTTGAAATTACAGCTCCGGATGCATACAACGCCGTTGTAGTGGGAGGCGTATCAAATACAACCATGACGTTTAACAACATTCATGACATTGGGACAAATCTGTCTGGTGGGCAGAACGTTCATGCAATCGTGTACAATCTTGGTTCCGAAAACTCGGCAAACCTGTCTGTCACCAATAACTGTTTGAATAACATCAGTAGTAGTACGTTGAGTGGGTTCAGTGCCAGCGCAATAGCTGTGCTGCAATCAATTTCTTCGGGAGTGCTCACAAATCTTGCTATTGATAAAAACACTATCAGTAACGTAAATGTAAATACCGGTTCCTGGCCTACCGGTAAAATAGCATACGGTGTTTTGATAAACGTAGGAAGTAACGGCTATACCACATCAACGGGAAAGGTGGTGAATGCAGTAATCAGCAGCAATGAAATAGCTGGCTTGTCCGGATTTATCTCTACAGGTATCGGCATGGAAGGAAATACAGAGAATGCTGAAATCAGCAACAACATCGTGACCAACCTTTCGGGAAGTAAATTTTCTGGTAATCGTAGCGGTGGAGGCTATGACTTAAGCGCTGTTAAGTTTGAGTCCAATCGCTATGTGTCTACTTGTACCGTAATGAACAATAGCTTCGCGGTAAACACCTTTAGTCATAGTGTGTCTCCAGGGAAAGGCTACGCCGTTTCAAACTACGTTCCAGTAACTGAAGGCGGTGTCCTTACGTTGAACTGTAACTGGTTCTCGGTGGCGAATGCCGATGAGATTAAAGACAATGCAACCTTCACTGGTCTGCTGTTTAATAAAGATGATTGCGAAACCAATTTCTCTCCTTATCTCGTAGGAGGTGGTGATGGTGCAGGCATTGGATTTCAACCTACAGAGAGTTGTACCGGAACTCCGGTGGTAATTGATCTGGTAGAGATTCAGGATGAGCTGTGTGAAACTACGGGCTGGATTGAGCTTTCTTTTAGTGGAGGAACAGGCCCTTACAGTATTGCGTGGGACGGTGATGCTACCGGTTCTGTGAATAACGTTACCAGTACGCACACTATCCCGAACCTGGAAACAGGAGCATACGGTATCACTGTAACTGATTCTTATGGCTCTACGGATATAACTACTGCTACGGTCGAGTATTTACCGGTAGAGAATACTACTGCACATACGTTTTTTGCTACTATTCAGGAGGCTATTACTGCCGCGCAGGATGGAGAAACGATTATAGTTTGTGCTGGTATCTACGCTGAGAATCTCACTATTGATAAAGAAGTAATTCTGAATGGTCCCAATGCGGGCGTTTCTCCAAATGGCGGCGCGCGGATAACGGAAGCTATTATTGTTCCTGCGGCATCTGAGACTGATGTGATTGCTGTCGAAGCTGATAATGTTGTGATCGACGGATTCATCATCGATGGAGACAATCCCGAAATTACGACTGGATGGACGGGAACAAACGGCGCAGACATAGATGCTTACGATGGTATATATGTTGCTGACCCAAACAACGTGATAGTGGTGAATAGCCTGAGAGTCCAGAACAATATCTTTCAAAACCTGGGATTCTTTGCCGTCGATATCTTCGGTTGGCATAACTATTCCAACCCTTCCACTTCTGGCCACCTGGTAGAAAATAACCTGTTCCGGAACTTAGGAACGTATGAGTCAGACGGAGCTACCGATTCCTGGGGAGGGGGTGTACTGCTCTACAACGACAACTATGCACGGATTACAAATAATGTAATGACCAACGTAAGACTTGGCATTCAGACTGGTAATTTTCATGATGAGAACCCTGGTGATCCTTCCTTTCAGGTGATTGACAATAATACTATTGAAGCCAGAAGATTAGGTGTGTTCTACAACTTGCATACTGGAGGTGACGTAGAAGCGCTCACATTTTCCAATAACACAGTTACTGGACTTGCTGACGCACATGAGACCAAATGGGATGGGATTAAACTCAGCAGCCTTACAGATGCTATTGGTCAGGTTCTGAACAACGTAGTAGATGGAGCCGGAGTCGAAGGAACGGTAGTGCAATCTCTTGGCTACAACGTTTGGAATGTCAGGACTTCCAGTCCGGTCAATATCCAAGACTGTATCGCAAAAAATGTGGATATCGGTGTTTTCGTAAACAACTTCGAGGGTTACGGTACCAATGCCGGCAATACAGCCGCGGTTATTGACGGAGCGACTTTGACAGACAATGTGAAAATTGGTATTCTGGTGAAGGATAGTCCGGATAACACGAATGGATCAAATGTTGGTGCAGAGATCAAAGGAAATACAGATGTCGCAACCAACACCACGGACGGAATCGGGATCCAGATTGAAGGCGCTGATGCAAGCGCCAACATTCATGATAACCTGGCTACTATCAGCGGTAACAACATCGGTGTTTTAGTTGACGCAGGTACGGCTGATATTACCGACAATACCATTGCGAACAATATCATTGGTGTACGTTTCCAAAACGGAGGTACAGGAACAGTGAACAACAACAACATTACAGGCAACACCATAATTGGAGTGGACAACACTACAGGAGTTGACATAGATGCTTCTAATAACTGGTGGGGAGACGCCACTGGTCCGGGTGAAGTTGCTGTGGGAGCAGGTGACAAAATAAGCATTGACTTAACGTACTGTCCCTGGTTGGATGATGTGTCAGGTACCGGATCGTCCGTTGCCTCAGTATACAATACTACTCAAGAAACCTACCACTGTACCATTCAGGACGCAATTGATGCGGTTACTACTGTTAATGGAGATGTCATCCAACTCTCTCCAGGTACTTACGCCGAAAGGGTAACCATTTCGAAAGAACTTACCATCCAGGGCGCATCAACCGCAAAGGGTGAATACGTTATTGATGGTTCTTCGCTTGCAGGAGAAGGAAGCGGTATTTTCATCGAGACAGGCGTTGAAAACGTCACGATCGAGAACCTGACCGTTCAGAATTTTTCGGGTACAAACGGTAACTCTCATGCGGGGATTTACGCTAACCGTAACAACCACAACCTCACCGTAAATAATGTTGCTCTTCTGGACAATGTTGGCGGCTCTGGTTTCTACGCAAACGGACCGGTTGACGGCGTTACAGTCAGTAACAGTATGGTCTCTGGCCATACCACCAGTGCCCGTGGGATTGTTATCTGGGGTGGCTTTAAGGAAAACATCACCATCACTAACAATACGTTGGCGAACAATAACTGTTGTGGAATCGAGTTGCAGGATGGTACCTCATCTGCCGTAAATATTTCGAACAACACTATTGATATCGGAATAGGGGACAATGCGATTGCGGCTCTTGGGATGAATCCAAGCACCGGCCCCAATTTCATCAATGGCAACACCATTACCGGGGGAGGACGATTTGGAATCGAGATCAAGAATCCTGATGGAGGCATAACTGTGTCGGGCAATTCAGTGGAACTCACTGTGATGAACGCTGATGTACGGGACAGAGCGGGTATCGCCATCATGAGAAGAGACTTCACTGCGGGTAACCCCGCAGGATACGCTGATGTACCTAACGGAGTAACCGTAACGGGCAATACCGTTACTGGCTACACCCAGTCTTCCGGAGATGAAGGGTTCGGAATCGTAGTGGAGGGAGCGAACCATGTTGTCTCAGGAAACATACTCTCAGGCAACGATATCGGAATCCAACTGCAGGGTGGAGGACACGCCAATGCGATGTACGTGATGAATGATGCAGGGTCTGGCAGCCAGAATCCTGGTGATTCTCCTATGTACTTCGGTCGGGGTAATTCGCCGGTAATCTGTAGTGTGGAAGGCCTCGGTGCAAATACCATGTCTGGAAACGGCACTGATTACCGCCTTTCCATCAACGATGTTTCAAGCCCCACTGCACCACGCGTAACGACAGACCTGGCAGGAATAAACTCTTACCTGAACGCCGAAATTTCCTACACCATAAACGGTACTACAATTGGTAACACCAACGATGGTTCGGTCAATGACTCCGAAAATGTAACCATTACGGTCTGCGACGAAGACGGGAACGTGGAATTGTCCACAATCACTCCTGATGTAGCTAATGTTGGAATGACGGTTTTTTACGCCACCACTACAAATATTGCGGGTGGAACACCCGCTGACCAGGACTTTAAGGTCAATACTTTCAATAGTGTACTGGGGACAGAATTTCTTCCTAATCCTGGAACTTATCGTCTTGCTGATCCGCTATTGGCAGGTCAGGTAGTGTACGAGTCTTACGTGTACAATGACGCCAATGATAACGGCATTCTGGACCCAAGTGAGTGTACCGGTGACAAAATCACGGTAACGATCAACATCCAGCCACTCCCCGTTGTCGTTGATCAGGTAGTGACCGGACCAATCTGTAGTGGCGATCCGGTCGGGGTTAATTTCTCACCTTCCACGAGTACTGCAACCGCAGCAACCTACAATGTTACGGAAGTAAACGTTGTCTCGGGATCCGCTACTCCCCAGGGAGATTATACTGGTTCCGGCCTTTCAGCATCAGATTTAGCGGATGATGTTTTCATTAACACATCTGGTGCTGATGCAGTGGTTGAATATACCGTCGTTCCGGTTAGCTCAGAATCAGACAATGCGTGTGTTGGGGATCCATTTACGGTTACCGTACATATCGCAACAACTCCTTTACTAAGTGACCTTCCGGATGACATCTCTGTGGGTACATCCTCAAACAATCCTGATTCGGATTGTTTTGGTGTGGTTGACTTCACGGCTCCTACAATGTCCGGAGGTTGTTTCCCCGTAACAGGGATGATTACCTACGATCAGACAATGCCAGCAGGAGTACCCACCGGCTTTGTCTCAGGTGAGATGTTTACGCAAGTAACCTTCCCTATAGGCGTAACGACGGTAACCTTTGTTGTGGAGGACGGTGCAAGCGTACCAAACTCAAGCTCAGATATGAGTTTCATGGTTACGGTACTGGATGATGAAGCACCGTCGATAGTGTGTCCTGCTGCTACAACTATTAACGTTGATGAAGGTATCTGTGGAGCAGCCTTCGCCACGGAAAACACCGGCAACGCTACGGGAACTGACAATTGCGCGGGCACGGTAACAATCACGAATGATGCTCCGACCACCCTTGGCTTGGGCAGCACTACTGTTACTTTTACGGCTGATGACGGAGACGTCAACAGTGCGAACACGACGTGTACACAGGTCATCACTGTTATTGACAACGAAGCACCATCGATTGTGTGTGCTCCGGATGTTACTATTGGTGCTTCCACTGATTGTAACCTTACATTGACAGGAACTGGCTATGACGCTACGGCTGCGGACAACTGTTCTGTAGCGGGTATCACCAACAGCCTCAATGCCGGCGCCAGCGTATCAGGAGAAGTACTGAGCTTAGGAGCCACTACGATCACCTTTACAGCTGAAGATGGTTCGGGTAATACTTCAATGTGCACAACTACGATAACAATCGTAGACAACACCGCTCCTACTGCTACCTGTCAGGACATAACTGTAACCCTTGGAGAGAACGGCACGGCTACAATAGAGCCGTCCGACCTTGACGATGGCTCCGCTGATAACTGCGGAACCGTCACTTTTGCTGCCAGTCAGACATCTTTCGACTGTACAGACATCGGTTCGGTTGCAGTTACGCTTACAGTTACCGATGCTGCCGGAAACAGTGACACTGAATCAAGTACTTGTGTCGCCAATGTTTTGGTGGAAGATATTCTCCCCATCATCGTAATGACGCCAGGGGACATAACTCTTTCGAATGAAGCAGGTCTTTGTTCCGCCACTGCTACCTGGACTGAACCCATGGTTGAAGCTGTAGACTACCTGGAAAATTTTGAAGGGACTGAGAACAGCTTTATCGACTATGATGGTGGAACCATGACCATAACTGCCTCCGGGACCAATGGCGTTACTTCGTTTGAGGGAGGCTTCCATGGTGTCGCTAATCAGGGCAATACAGGACCTTTCGGCCGGTTGGGCGGATACTCTTCTGAATTCGGAAACGGATACAGGGTGGAATCAAAGATTTATATTGATTTAACGGATGCTCAAGTAGCTGCAGGCACCTATGGTTTTGACTTGTCAGTAGCTGCAAACGGGGCGGATGGTGTCCATCAGCGTGATTTCGTGTTTCACGTAAGCTCTGTTGATGCCGCAGGGCAGGCATTTGTTGGTGCCAGTAATGGTACCACGTTCTCAATCCAATCGACAACCTCATCAAATGCTTTCGATACTAAAGCCGAAATTACAGCAACAGGCTGGTACACTTTTGAATGGATCTTCTATGACAACGGCACCGGAACCCTTGCTGTTGATATGAACGTATCGGACGATGCAGGAACGCAGTTATTTACCGAAACCAGTAGCAACGCCGGTGATGCAATTGCAACAGAGATTGGTGGGAATCGTTATATGTGGTTCACGGTGATATCCGCCCAGAATGGTATTCCTGTCGACAACGTGCAAAAGTCGCACAAAATCAATATTGACCTGACCAGTACCCACGCCAGTGGAGCGTCCTTTAACGTAGGTACAGAGACCGTAACTTATACTGCGACCACCGAATGTGGAGCTGAAGTCTCCTCCTCATTCGACGTGACGGTCAACGACACAGAAATGCCAATCGCTGGTTGTCAGGACATTGATGTCTTCGTTGACGAAAGCGGGAACGTCAGTACTACAGCTGAGGCAATCAACCTGGGGTCTTCTGACAACTGTACAGCCTCCGGGGATCTCACGTTGATGCTTGATCGTACCGCATTCAGTTGTGCTGATATTGGCTCCCCGGTTACAGTTACCCTGACGGTAATCGATGCTTCCCTGAACGAAGCCACTTGTACCGCTTCCGTCACGGTGCTCGATGAAATCGACCCTACTGCCCTCTGCCAGAACATCTCGATAAACTTGGATGCTTCGGGCAATACTGCTATTGCCCCCGCTGATGTAAACGGAGGCTCCACAGACAACTGCACGCTTGAAGGAGACCTCATTCTTGCAATCGATGACAGCAGTTTCGATTGCTCCGACGCAGGGACACTCGCCCCGGTAGTGCTCACAGTAGAGGACGCCTACGGCAACTCAAGCACCTGTACCGCCCAGGTAACTGTGAACGACATCACGCCACCGACGATGGTCTGCATGGACGCGATGGTCGATCTTGACGGTACGGGTATGGGAAGCATTACGGTCGATGACATCGACGATGGCTCGTCTGACGCCTGTGGTATTGCCACCCGGGTACTCAGCCAGAGTGACTTTGGCTGTAACGACGTTGGACAGGTGATGGTAACCCTTACCGTCACTGACGTCAACGGCAACTCCAATGAGTGCGAACAAATGGTTACTGTTCGTGACCTGATCGAACCCGACGCCATGTGCCAGGATATTAGCGTAAGTCTGGATGCATCCGGAAATGCCTCAATATCCGCAGGTGATGTAAACAACGGCTCGACGGACAACTGTGCAATCTCCTCCTTAAGCGTTTCTCCGGCCAGCTTTACGTGTTCAGAAGTTGGTGCTAATACAGTGACCTTAACGGTTAATGACGTCAACGGAAACAGTTCTACGTGCGACGCAACGGTCATCGTTACCGATCTCCTTGCACCTGCGTTCGCGCCTGAACCTGCTGACGAAATACTGACGACAGATGGCCTCGCCTCATGTCCGGGAGAAGCCCTTGTATCGCTCACCGATGGTGATGTAGTTGACGCTGGCGAATCGTTTACAATTGCCGGCCTTACCCGGAATGCTCCTGAATTTACCGACAACTGTTCCGACAATACAACCATGACGGTTGGTGTTGTGGAAGCAGCCGATGCTGATAACTGTTCCCGAACTTTCACCCTGAGCTGGACGCTGAACGACGGTACAAATCAAACGGCAGCAACCCAGGTGTACACCATTGAGGACAACACCGATCCGGTGCTGAACCTGATCGGTGACGCCCTGATTGAACTTTGTGAAGACGGAACTTACACCGAGCCGGGAGTAACCGTTACGGATGAATGCACCGACGATCTGAAAATTTCGGTCGAAGAGACCTACACCTACGATGACGGCCTGGGCGAGGGGCCGGTTGCTGTCCTTGGTGGTGTCGATGAAACAGCGGTAGGAACCTATGTAATCACCTACACCGCGACCGATATCTGTGGCAACAGCACGAGTATCGAGCGCACCGTTGAAGTGCGTGGCAAGCCGGTGACCGATCCAACGCTGCTGAGTATTTGTATCGGCTCAAGCGAAACCATTTCCGGCAACGCAATGGTCGGGGCAAATAATGAGGCAGGAACGACAATCGCTTCTTACTTATGGACGTACGGCGGCGGCTCCGCCTCCGGCTTCACGATCAACGGAGGCTTTGTTTCCGCTGGCCAAACGTACACCACCGAAGAGTTGGTGATCGACGCTGGTTTTGCTTCTGCAGGAAACGCCATCTTCACGCTTCAGGTAACCGACAGTGACCTGGGATGTGCTTCAGACAGTCCCGTTTTCCAGGTGGTGTTCAACGCAACCGCAACGGCCGGAACCGCTATTTCACCGAGCGAAGCCTTCTGTGAAGACGAAGGCAATGTTGACCTCTTCTCTCTGCTCGACGGCGAGAACGCCGGTGGTTCATTTGTCCGCAATGGAGGTGACGGAACGGGAGGAACCCTGACCGGATCGACCTTCAATACAAGCGGTGCCGAAGGGACCTTCACCTTCACGTACACCGTTGGTGACGACGGATGTGTGCCCGATTCTGAAGACATCACCTTCACGGTAGACCCCGAGCCAAATGCAGGTACCTTCAATGCATCAACCGCAGCTATCTGTACCGATGCGGCCGACTTCGACCTGACAACACTACTAGACGACGAAGATGAAGGTGGAACCTTCATCAAAGTAAGCGGAACGGGAGGAACCCTGACGGGTGGCCTGTTTGACCCAACCGGAGCAACGCCCGGAACTTTCACGTTCCAGTACACCGTTGCCGGTGGTGAGTGTGACGATGCAATAAGCAACGTTTCCATCCAGATCGATGGCGCTGCCGATGCCGGTAACGCAACGGCTGGTTTTGCTGATGGCAATACCGAAGTAGACATCTGTTCCGACTTCGGAACCATAGACCTCAACAACCTGCTGGACGGAACCCAGACCGGCGGCGGAGCATTTGCGTTTGCCGACACCGGCGCTCCGGGAACCCTGATTGGTAGTAGCTACAACCCAGGGAATCTGGATGGCAGCGACGTCGTTTTTGTCCGTTTTACCTATACCGTAAACGGTAGTGGCGCTTGTGCGGCAGGAAGTGATGTTGAGATCATTCAGCTGGGTATTCAGCCGGCTCCTGATGCAGGTACGCTCAATCCGGAAGCGCAGAACAGCGTTTGTACCAATGATCTTTCCTTCGACCTCTTCACCCTTCTTTCGGGTGAAGACGACGGCGGAACCTGGACCGAACTGACCAACAGCGGAGCGGTACTTTACGGCGACAACAACGCCCTGATTGACGCCTCTATGGCGACGCCAGGAGCTGGCTACCAGTTTGCCTACATCGTATCCTCAACCGATCCCTGCCAGACCAGCGCCAGCATCACCGTTACCGTCAACTTCAACGAAGTCGCTACTGCGGATGCGGGCGAAGATCAGACGATCTGCTTCGGCGAATCAGCTTCACTGAACGGAACGTTTGGAGGAGGCGCGACCGCAGGTGCATGGGAAGGTGGAACGGGAACGTTCAGCCCCGATCGCAACGATCCTTCGGCAACTTACACACCCGACGTATCCGAAGCCGGAACGGTGGTAACCCTCACCTTTGTCGCTCAGGACCCCGACGGAACCGCCGGGCCATGTAGCGAGGTTACCGACGGAATTGACATTACGGTCAACGATGCTGTTGCAAGCATCAACGCCGGCGAAGCTACGGCTGTTTGCTATGAATTTAACGGACCCACTACCGTAACGCTTAGCGGTGAAATCCTGCTGGCCAGTGGTGCCGCAGGAACAGGAATCTGGACCACCGATGGAACAGGCAGTCTGGACGATCCGACTTCTCCAAGCCCGGTTTATACCGCCGGAGAGGCAGATGCCGGCAGCCTGGTGACCTTCACTTACACTGCTAACGACCCTGACGACGCTGGTCCTTGTGTTGGTGGACAGTTCGACATCGTCACCCTGAACGTCGAGGCGGTTCCTACTATTTCCGTTGAACTTACCGCTCCGGCAGCTGCAACCATTGACGCCGAAAATTCATACGAGTCAACGGTATGCAACGGTACCGCTTTCACGGGAGCACTTGCGACGACCACTCCGTTCTCTAGTCAGGGAGATCCTCTCTTCCTGGCAATTGCGCTTACCGATCCGGAAGAACAGTTCGGATTCGGAGCCAGCTCGTTCTTCGTTGCTCCGGCTTTCGTTCCTGACGGAGAAGGAGGCATGGAGCCATTTGGTTTTGATGAAATGCTGGTCAATTCCGGCACCGAACCTATCACGCTGACTTTCGCTATCGCCCCGTACTACGAAACCACTCCGTTGGATCCCGGTTTCGCTCCAGGCAAATGCGTCGGACAAGCCATTCAGGTCAACATCACCATCAATCCTGTACCTACCGTTGCTGATCCTGCGGATCAAGTAGTCTGCGAAGGAACGATGACAACAGAAGTGACTTTCGTTGCGGATGGTGACGACACCAACCCTGCGACAACCTATTCTTACACCGTTGCCGGTGATATGATTGGTGTGCCTGCAGATGACAACTCCGGGACTATTGTTGCCTTTGAACCTACTGCTACCGGAACGGCTACCATAACGGTTACCCCGACCTTTACCGACGGTGGCATAAGCTGTGACGGACCGACTCAAGAGTTTACGATCACGGTGAACGAAGGAGCGACCGTAGATGCGGGCGCAGACCAGACGATCTGTCCGAATGCTACCGCTACGCTAGCGGCCACGATCGGTGGCTCAGCCACCGGTGGCACCTGGACCGGCGCCAATGCAGGAGAACTCTCCGATGAGAATGATCCTGCCGCAACCTTCACCCCAGACGCAAGTCGCCTGAACACAACGGTGACGCTGACCTTCACTTCTGAAGATCCGGAAGGACCTTGCCCTGCGGTGTCCGATATGGTAGAGATTACCGTTCAGGACCTGGATGCACCAGACTTTGTAGCACAGGATGATATTGATGTATCTAACGACCCGGACAACTGCTCCGCGGAAGTAAGCTTCGGTGTTACCGAAGTAACTGATAATTGTTACCCTGAAAGCGGAATTACGGTAACTTACACCATTCCAGTCGCTATGGCTACGGATATGGAGATTACTTCTCCTGCAATCTTCCCGGTTGGTGCTACTACCGTTTCGGTCCTGATTGAAGATGCCGCTGGTAATTCTGCTACTTCTTCGTTCACCGTTACAGTGACCGACACCGAGGCACCAATGGTAAGCTGTCCGGCCGGACCACTTACTACCGGAACCGATGCAGGTCAATGTGCCGCAAGCGTAGCCTTCGAAGCTACAGCGACCGACAACTGTGATACAGAAGTTGACATCGTCTACACAATCTTTGTTAGTGAAATACCGGCTGTAATCACCTCAGGGTACGATTTTCCGATCGGAACCACCACCGTAACCGCTACGGCTACTGATGACGAAGGCCTCACTAGCACGTGTGCATTTGATGTTACCGTAACTGACGATGAAGCACCGATGGTGAGCTGTCCGGTCGGACCACTTACTGCCGGAACCGATGCAGGTCTATGTACCGCAAGCATAGCCTTCGAAGCTACAGCTACCGACAACTGTGATACAGAAGTCGACATCGTCTACACGATCTTTGTTGATGAATCGCCGGTTGAAATTGTCTCCGGTTACGACTTCCCAACGGGTACGACCACGGTAACCGCAACGGCTACCGACGATGGAGGCATCACAAGCTCCTGCACCTTCGTTGTGATTGTAACTGACACTGAAGCGCCGATGGTGAGCTGCCCGGTCGGTCCACTTACAGCAGGAACCGATGAAGGTCTGTGTACCGCAAGTGTAACCTTTGAAGCTACGGCAACTGACAACTGTGATACAGATGTAGACATCGTCTACACGATTGTCGTTGATGAATCACCGGTTGAAATTACCTCCGGTTACGACCTCCCAACGGGAATCACCACGGTAACCGCAACGGCTACCGATGATACAGGCCTCACAAATACTTGTACGTTCGACGTTGAGGTTACTGATGACGAAAACCCCGTGATTACTTGCCCGGATGACATTACAGTTGTTGCCGACGCAGGATTGTGTACCGCAGTAGTTGCTTACGCCGATGCAGCCGCCACAGATAACTGTGGCGCAACCGTAAGCCTTGATGCAGGTGGCATGGTCAGCGGTTCTGCTTTCCCGATTGGAGAGACTGTTGTTGGCTTTACCGCTACTGATCTCGCGGGCAACGTTGATATTTGCAGTGTCATGATCACTGTAAATGACACCGAAGCGCCGACCATTGTCTGTCCCGAAGTTGCACCCGTTACCACCGACCCCGGCGTTTGTGGTGCGGTAGTAACCTTCGCCACTCCCGACGGTGCTGACAACTGTACCGGCTTCATGGTCGCACAAACTGCCGGCCCCGTAAGCGGCTCCACCTTCGATGTAGGTTCCACGATGGTAACCTTCACGGTTACCGACGCGAGCGAGCTGACGGCCGAATGTTCCTTCACCGTTGAAGTAGCGGATGACGAAGCGCCGACCATTGTCTGTCCCGAAGTTGCGCCCGTTACCACCGACCCCGGCGTTTGTGGTGCGGTAGTAACCTTCGCCACTCCCGACGGTGCTGATAACTGTACCGGCTTCATGGTCGCACAAACTGCCGGCCCCGTAAGCGGTTCTACCTTCGATGTAGGTATGACAACGGTAACTTTCACGGTTACCGACGCGAGCGAGCTGACGGCCGAATGTTCCTTCACCGTTGAAGTAGCGGATGACGAAGCGCCGACCATTGTCTGTCCCGAAGTTGCACCCGTTACCACCGACCCCGGCGTTTGTGGTGCGGTAGTAACCTTCGCCACTCCCGACGGTGCTGATAACTGTACCGGCTTCATGGTCGCACAAACTGCCGGCCCCGTAAGCGGCTCCACTTTCGATGTAGGTTCCACGATGGTAACCTTCACGGTTACCGACGCGAGCGAGCTGACGGCCGAATGTTCCTTCATCGTTGTAGTGGCGGACACCGAAGCGCCGACTATCGTCTGTCCCGAAGTTGCACCCGTTACCACCGACCCCGGCGTTTGTGGAGCGGTAGTAACCTTCGCCACTCCCGACGGTGCTGACAATTGTACCGGCTTTATGGTTGCACAAACTGCCGGCCCCGTAAGCGGCTCCACCTTCGATGTAGGTTCGACGATGGTAACCTTCACGGTTACCGACGCGAGCGAGCTGACGGCCGAATGTTCCTTCACCGTTGTAGTGACTGATGATGAAATGCCAACCTTCGCCCAGATTGATGACGAAGAAGTAACCACCGAAATTGAATCCGATTGTCCTGCTGAAGCTGGTACTGACCTTGTCATTAATCAGGTCTACGCGAGTGGAACTGAATTCACAGTCGCAGGTATTACGTACACCTCTCCCGCAGCGATGGATAACTGTGAAGCCACGGTAACTGTATGCTGCATCGCAGTGGAAGATGAAGGCTGTGACCGTATCATCACCGTCACCTGGACAGCAACGGATGCTGCTGGTAATGAGGTAGATGAAGACCAGGTATTCACGATCACAGACAACACCATTCCGATGATTACCATCAGCGGAGATGAGACCGTCTACGTTTGCCAGGATGGCGCTTATACAGATGCAGGTGCTACCGCTTCAGATAACTGCGCCGGTGACCTTACCGGTGTGATTGTTTTCGATGACTCTGCCCTTGACATGACGACTCCGGGAAGCTACGAGTTGACCTACAACGTCAACGATGGCTGCGGAAACGACGCAATTGAAGTGACCCGTACGGTAGTTGTGAATCCTGTCCCTGTAGCGGATCCTGTCGCTGATCAAACGGTGTGTTTCGGTGCAATGACTGATGCTGTCACCTTTACGAGTAATGTGGAAGGAGCAACCTTTACCTATACTGTAACCGGTGATGATATTGGCCTTGAAGATGGAGATGGCGATATAGAGGCATTTATTCCGGTGAACACTGGAATGACTGCGCTTACGGCGACCATCACCGTTGTACCAAGCTTTACGGCTGGTGGTCAGGAATGTGACGGCGACCCGATCAGCTTCACCATTACGGTAGAGCCTGAGATCGACTACAGCCTGAACATTACCGCTCCGGATGCAGTGACGTTGGATGCTGAGAATACCGATTATACCGCAACGTTCTGTGGAGGCACGGTCTTCACCGCAACGGACGCATCAAGCACTACCACTGGTAGTGCCGGACCACTTTGGATTGAGGTCATTGTTAACGATCCTATCAATGCTCTTGGCTTCGGTCCTGGAACCAGTACACTCTACGCTCCGGCAGGAAGCTTCAGCTTCAACAGTATTCTGGAGAACATGACTGGTGCGCCGGTAACCATTACCGGAACCATTACGCCATACTTCGAGTCTGAAATTAGCACCGACGAAGAAGGCTTCCCGCTGGGAACCCCTGAAGGTGAATGTGCCGGAACACCGGTAACCTTCTCGATTACTCTCGATCCGGAACCGGTCGTTACCGCAGCTGCCAGTTTCGAAGAAGCTGTCTGCTCTGATGAAGAGTTCGATGTCGACTTCACCGAAACAACCGGTGTTGCTGACGCAACCTTCAGCTGGAGCGTCACCACCGATCCACTACCCGCTGATGTAACCATCAACAGTGGGGCGATGACGGGGGACATCTCCGACATGAGCATCACTAATGAAAGTGGTACAGCGCAAACCATCAACTTTGAGGTGGTAGCAAGTACTCCCGATTGTGACAGCGATCCGGTAGCGTTCTCCGTAACCGTAGACCCCGAACCAGTCATAGGTGTTGAAGTCGTTACTCCGGTCATCTGCTCCGGCGATGATGTATTCGTCAACTTTACCGAGACGAGCGGTATCGCAGGTGGAGCGACCTTCAGTTGGGAGATCACTACGACTCTTCCCGAAGGAGTAACCGCCAGTATGACGTCTGGGGACGGCAACATCAACGAGCTGTCTTTCTCCAACGTCAGCAGTGATCCGGTTACGATCAGTTTCACGGTGGACGCGGTAAGTGGTATCTGTAACGGTGATCAGGAAGCCTTCTCCGTGACGGTTAATCCTGAACCAGTAGGTACCGACGAGGCACTCAGCGGTTGTGCCGAATTTGATCTCAGCGTTGATCTTCAGGCGCTCATCGGCAACAATGTCGTGAGTTCGTTCGAGTGGTACACCGAGTCGGTGACCATGGTGAACGGTAACACCTTCGTGACTGGATTCAGCGGAACCGAAGCAGCTCCGAATACGTCTTCGGTGATCGATGACGAACTGATCAACTTCTCAACGCAGCCGCAAACGGTTACCTATGCAGTAATCCCAACTTCCGCTTCTGGCGATTGTGAGGGAGAGCTTTTCCACGTTGTCGTTACCCTCTTCGGTGATGTAAACGCTCAGATCCTGCCAGTTGACGGTACCACCGTCTGTGACGGCAGCTCCATCACGCTGGTCGGTAGTGCAGACGGCGGACAGTCTCCGTTCGAATTTGAATACACCATCGTAAGCACGACCGGAACCGCCGAAGGCAGCTTCAGTGATCCGTCTGCTCAAACGACTGAATTCATGGGAACCGGTCAGGGAACCGTAAGGGTACAACTAGTCATCACCGATGACAACAATTGTACTTCTGATCCTTTCTTCCAGACTTACACCGTAATCGCCGCACCATCTGCTCAGGAGATTGTAGGTGACAATGAAGTTTGCCCGGGAGCTCAGGAAACATACTCTGTTGTGAACGATCCGAACGTTACGTACAGCTGGGCGCTTTCTTCCGGAGGTCAGATCATCAGTTCCAGCGCTCAGTCTTCCGTTACTGTGGCATGGGCTAACTTCGAAGGAGGCCCGCACACACTGACCCTGACCCAGAGCTCTGCCAACTGTAGCATACAGACCACATATGACGTGAATATCCTGGATGTAAACGCCGAGTTCAGTTTTGTGGTAAGCTCCGATAACGGCCTTTCTGTCGACTTTACCGATGCATCAGATCAGGCCAACAGCTGGTTGTGGGACTTCGACGGACAGGGCACGAGCACTGCTCAAAACCCGACCTTTAGCTTCCCGTTCAGCGGCACGTACAATGTATGCCTCACTATTGATGGCGATTGCGGAATGGATGAGCTTTGTAAGGATGTTACTGTAGCCTTCGTTCCAACCCCAACGTGTGATGAAATCACGTTGGTTCCAGGAATCAATTACATTAGTATCGATGTGGCGCCTGCTGATCCATCCATCGCGACGGTGCTGGCTTCGGTTCTTAGCGATATCAGCTACGTACAGGGTCGTAACGCAAATGGTCAGGTTATCACCTTCAACCCCGCCTTTGCCAACTTCCCCGGCCTTAACCAACTGGAAGATTTCGCTCCTTACGATGGCTACATCGTCCGGTACACCGGTGAGGCAGAAGTTACCGTAAGCGTTTGTGGCACGAGCCTTGACCCAGGCTTCCGCCGGGCGCTGCCAAATGGTACCAGCCTGATTGGTTTCGTTCCCGAAAGCCCAATGGCGATCAGCGATTACTTCGCAGACCTGCCGAGCGGCGTACTCGCACGGGTACTCACCCGTGAGAACGGCACCACTGTTACCTACGATCCTGCATTCGCGAGCTTCCCCGGACTGAACGGACTCGACAGTCTGCGTAATGGCTTCGGATATGAAGTCAAGACGACCGCGGCCGTTTCCGGAGGTACTTACTTCGGTGAGCCGGTAACGGTATCTGCCGGGCGCTCCAACGGAAACAGGTTCACCGATACTTACATGGTTTTCGCCGGTATTTCCAACCTGGGCGAAGATGCCGTTGGCGAACAAGTACTGATTGTCGACGAAGCAGGCAACGTCCACGGAATTACGGAAGTGATCCCTGGTGGCTATCTGATGACTACTACCATCTACGGTGACGATACTCACAACGAAACTGTCGGTGTTCAGGAAGGCACCGTGCTGTACTACCAATTCGGTGAAAGCAGGGTAGAGGTGTCACAGCCATTCGTAGGAGACGGTCGGGTGTTCCTCGAGTACGTTGACTTCGAGCTACTGTCCGATACGGAAGAGGAAATCGTTGGCGACTACCTGTTATCCGTTTCGCCTAATCCGTTCGTTGAGCAGATTGACATCACCATCAACCTTCCTGTTGCAGGAAATCTGGAGGTGAGCATCATGGACATCGCCGGTAAAAACGTGAAGTCGCTTATCTCGGAAGTAAATGTTCCCGCCGGAAACTTCCAGAGAAGCCTCGATAACCTACAATTACCTTCCGGTACTTACCTACTTCAAGTTGAAATTGATGGAGTCATTATGTTTAACGAACGTATGATCCGCCAGCAGTAAACTTCATAATTTCATAATGGAGCGCCAGCCTCCTAAAAAGGATGGCGCTCCATACTTTAAACCTTACACATGAAAATTTTCTATACATTTCTGTTCTGTTTGTGTTCCCTGGGAGCCGCAGCTCAGTGCAACGGCGCCGGAGGAGCATTCCCCGCGTTTGGCTTTACCCCTGGTCCCCCGCCTATTGACGACTCAAAACAATTTGCACTTCAAATCTCAGGCTTGCCCCTGCCGGATTCTGGAAATGGTGAGTTGGATTACTTTGCCGTTACTACCGCCGAAGGCAATGTCGTTGGTTGCGGTCCGGTATCGTCCAACGGATCCGTCGCAATTGGTAACATGCAAATCAATTTTGAATGCGGAAACACAGTGCCGGAGGCACTGAATTGTGCAGCTACACCAGCCTGTGACAACTGTGAAACGTTTCAGGTTTTCTATTACGATGTTTCTACCCAGTTGTACTACCAACTGGAAAACACCTCAAACCCTGGTTCACCGTTAGAGTTTCTTTTTGTTGATGTGAATGATAACGGCGACGGCACGTTCGGCGATGGTATCGTTGATGGCTACGGTGCAACGGAGGCCGTAAGCGGAGCAAATACTGAGGATGCTGATGTCAGCAGTGCTACCATGAATTTTGAGGATTTCTTTCTGCCTCTGCCCGTTTCCTTCGCTGCTTTTACCGGCCAGCAAGCCGAGAAGTCAATCGAACTGGACTGGGTCACAGCCACGGAAAGCGGAAACGATTTTTTTGCCGTCGAGCGCTCCAATTCAGGAAGTGATTTCGAAGAAGTAGGCAGGGTCGCAGCAGCCGGAGATTCCGAAGTTGCTACCAGCTACGAGTTCATTGACCGCACTCCCGCGGAGGGCCTCAATTATTACCGTTTGCGCCAGATCGATGCAGACGGAGACTTCAGCTTTTCCTCCGTTCTCCTGATCGATTTTAAGGGCGCAGACGCAGGTGCAATGATTGTTTCACCTAACCCGGCAACAAACCATCTCTCGGTACGGCTGAGTGGTGACTGGTCAGCTGAAACCGTTAACGGTCAACTCTTCGGAGCCAGTGGTCGTCTGATTAAAAACTGGCAGCAACGCCCGGGAACTTCCTCAACGATCGACCTGGCGGGTGTTCCTGCCGGTATTTACCAGTTGAGGATGAACGACGGCAAAACCCGTCAGATACAACGCGTCATCGTACGCTAAACGCTTAAACCTTTGAAGTAGGTTATTTTGATGGTCGGCGCCTTCGGGTGACCGGCCATCTCTTGTTTGGTATCGTAGCCGGAGCTGATACTACTGTCGGTTTAGCGCCAGGAGCGGTAACTTTTCGGTGGGGAAATACTGTTGCCAGCAATAGCGCTTTCTCAAACCCTCAGATCAAAGAATACTACCATTGCTATGAAAGAATACCTGGAAACTGAACGCCTCATTCTGCGCCCGTTCCTCTTCGCTGATGCACCGCTGATTTTTGCGTTGAATGCTGACCCCGAGGTCATGAAGTTCCTGCCCAAAGACGAAGTCTATACCTCCGAAGAGCAGGCCGCAGATTTTTTGGACCAATACATCCGCAAGGCTCAGGATTGGCAATTCTCGCGTTGGACCGTGCTCCGGAAATCCGACCAGAAGAAACTGGGTTGGTGCGGCTTGCGCGAAGTGGAGAAGGGCGAAGTCGACCTGGGCTTCCGCTTCCTGCGGGAGTACTGGGGACAGGGCTATGCCACCGAGTCGGGGCAGAGATGGTTGGAGTACGGATTCAACGAAGGAAAACTTGCCCAGATAGTAGCACAAGCTGCTGCAGGAAACCTGGGCAGCCAACGGGTATTGACCAAGCTGAACTTTGTGCGGGAACCGGAAGACGATGCTGTCGCATACGGTTTCCAATGGTTGAAATACAGGTTGCCCGCCCCCAAAGAGCGGACCCGTTAAACAAGCTTTGCACCTGCGGCCGCGCCCTCTGTCTTTTAAAGAATCCTGGGCTAATGCGGCCTGAAATTGCCGGACGGGCACTAGTTGCCCAACCGGTCGATTGCAGCCGACAGGCGGTTGATCATCTTGCCCTGCTTGTCGATGGTCTCCTTCAGTCCCAACATTTCGTCGTGGACGTAGCGCTGAATGTTCTGCGGAGAAGGAAGGAACGGCGTAATGCGGGCCCGAACGTACCATATTTCCCGCAGGTCGGCCATTGATACACGGTAAGACTCGTAGAACTTATTATCAGGAATAAGCTCAAGCTCTTTGCTTTCTTCAATCAGGTTTTTTACCCGCCGGACCGCTACATCGCTGCGCGTAACGATGACGTAGGCATAGTTGTCCTTGATGCCGGAGGCCCACAAAGTAGGCTCCAGAAACGAGCAAACCACCTTATCTCCTTCGAAGAGGGTAGGCTCCATACTGTCGCCCGGGACATCGAAACTGCGGTGTGTACCCACCTTGTATTTGTAGTCGGGGAGGCTGAACGTAGGAAGATCCTGCACAAAAGACGGATCGCCTAATTCAGCGGAGTAAACAGACTGTGCCGGAAGCGGTACGTGAACTATAAGTTCTTCGTCGTTAGGCGATTGTATGGTGGTGAGTACCCGGAAGCTCTGGTTGGTTTCCTCGGTCATAAACATCGGGCCATCTCCCGTCATGATGTAAACCGGATTCATTTTGTATTTTGCAATAGCCTTGCGCAGCAGTTCAATGGTTACATCACGTCGGCCCTTAAGAATCTCAGAAAGAGATTGTGGTAAATACTCCAGCGAAAGGGCAAATTGCCTGCTGGAACGTACCCGTTTTTCCTCCCTGAGTTTATTGTGGCATTTGATGAAGCGCTGGGAGACGACGTTATTCATAAAAGTGTTGGTTTGACGTTAATCCGGTTATAAGAGCACCAAAGGTACGCGCATTGTGCGTTAACTTCCTAGTTACGGTCTTGATTTTTTGCAGCAATTTGCTGATTTTTCCTTCGTGGGATTTTACTCCCTCCCGGCCCACCAAAAGCTGGTGTGCTCAACGGACTATTTCTCTTCCGGGATGAGGACATCATCCTTACCGTTCTTGCCGTGGTTGATCACCTCTTCGGCTTCCTCCATGTCATCGTCATGGCGGTCGTGTTGTTGGCTGGGGCCTTTGCTTTTTTCAAAGTTGAAGGAGATGAAAACTGGGAAATGATCTGAGCCCACGTCTCCGAGGCGATGCAGGTCGATGACGGCGAGGTCTTCGGAGTGGAACACATGGTCGAGCGGCCAGCGCATGAACCAGTGTTTGGCGTGGAAAGTTGCGAAGAGGCCCCGGCCCCGACGGGGGTCGAGTAACCCACTGAGACGCTGAAATAACCGGGAAGAATGCGACCAGGCTACATCATTCATATCTCCCGCAACAATGGCATTTCTTCTTTTTTCCTCGACTTCAAGGCCAACCAGGGCGAGTTCGGCATCGCGTCCGGTACTGGCGTAGTCCTCGGTAGGGCTGGGCGGCATCGGATGCAGGAAATAAAGATCTACCTCTTCACCGTTGCCGAGCGTGACAGTTGCATCAACACTCGGGATGTCATCTTTTATTCTGTACTTGACGGTAGGGTTTTGGAGGTCGATACGGCTGAAAACATGCATTCCGTACAGGTTCTCGAGCGGTACATCGACATGGTGGGGGTACTCATGATCGAGGCCCCTGTGCAGTGCCTCGCCCCAGGTGTGGTTAGATTCCAGGGACACGAAAATGTCAGGGTCATTTTCAAGAACGAGATTTACAACCTTGTCGTAGTGCGTGTTGGTCTGCAGGACATTGGAGACCATGATGCTCAGCTGACTGTCAGGATTATCTGGTTGCCGCGCGTCGTGGGATTGTTTTTGCCATAACGGAGTGTAGGGTAAAATCCGGTAAGCCTGGTAAGTCATGCATGCCAACATAAAGCCGGCGATCACGTAATCGTAGCCATCCCAATCCGTATTAGTCAGCAACCACAGGGCCGTTGCAGCCGCCAGTACGAAGATGAGTTGCAGGCGGGGGTAGTCGAATCCCCTGATCCAGTAGTCATCGTATGGCAGGAAAGGAAGTAATGTCCCGATCATCCCGAAGGCGCCAAGTAAGTAGGCTAAAATGCGAAAGACGATCAAGTGTGTGGCTTTGATTAGTGTTACGTTTAAACCTTTACCCATAGGGGCTTTGTTCACTGATTCCAAGCCCTTTTTTCTTTTCGGCAATAGGCGATCGACCTGTATGTTTAGGAGGAACTATTGTTTGTGCCTGAAAAACTGATTTCTAATCAACGAATTTGCCATGTCTGTAATCATTCATACTATCGACCTTCAATTCCTCAACGAGCCGGAAGCCATCGCGGCTTTTGCAATCGAAGACTCCGGAGGTTATACCCTTGTGGAATGCGGACCTTTCTCTACCCACGACAATCTGATTGCTGGTTTGAAAGCAAAAGGCATCAGCCCCGGAGATGTACACACCCTGTTGCTCACCCACATTCATTTCGATCACGCGGGCGCTGCCTGGTGGTGGGCAAAGCGCGGCGCCAAGGTTTATGTGCACCCCAAAGGGCTGAAGCACATGATAAACCCAGGTCGGCTTTACGGCTCGGCCGCCCGGATTTACGGAGAGGAGAACATGGAGAAACTGTGGGGCAGAATGGAAGAAATCAACGAATACGACATAGCGGCCGTAACCGATCGGAACCGTCTCACGATTGGCGGTAATACCTGGGTTGCACATCATACGCCCGGCCACGCCAGCCACCATATTGCCTGGCAACTGGGCAAGAATGTCTTTACCGGCGATGTCGGCGGAGTGAAGATTAAAGGAGGTCCGGTTGTGCCACCGCTGCCGCCACCGGATATCAATATTTCTCAGTGGCGCGAATCCATCAGCCGGCTGCGGAGCCTCCGGGCCGAGAAGTTCTACCTCACGCACTATGGCCCTGTTGACGCTCAGAGCAATCACCTCGATCAGCTCTCTCAACGCCTGGACAGCTACGTTGCCTGGGTTGGAGAAGCTCGAAAGACCGGGCAATCTGAAGAGGAAATGACGGCTGGTTTTACTGAGTTCGTAGAAGCAGATTTACGCACCAACGGTGTCACCGACGAAGTGATCGGCGCTTACCGCGCCGCAAATCCTCCGGGGATGAGCGTAGCGGGTATCCTTCGCTGGTTCACCTATTTAGAGGCCTGATCAATGCCGGGGAATCTCTAAAGTTGCCTCGGCCGAAGGGCTGTAATGTCATTTTACCCTACCGTTTCACAAACCGAACCGTCTGTATCCAGGCTGTCTCCGAATTGCGGCCGGTGGCGCGGAGTGCGTACATACCTGATGGAAGACTGTCCAGTGATTGGTTAAAGGTCGTTGTAGCGGTCGCTTCAAGCGACCGGGAGATGGTACGCAGTTTTTGTCCGCTGATGTCGAGTAGGTCAACCGTAATGTCCGTTCCCGCACCTGCTGCGATAGTAACGGTGATTCTCTCGTCGGCAGGGTTAGGAAATACACGAAGTACATCCGTAACTACCAGACGGTCGTTCCGGAGGGTAGACAGGAAGGAGGTCTCGTAGTCTGGCCCGGTATTTTCTTCGGTAGCGATTGGCCCGATGGTAACGTTGTGCGGGAACTCGCTGGCCCCTACATCCTTATCCTCTACTTCTGCTGGTCGTGGCTGATTCATCAGGTCGAAGAGAACTTCGCTGTCGATTGGATCCATGCCGGGAAACTGTGGCAACGCAGCAAAACCGGGAAGCGCAGCATTGATAGCGGGACTGCTGGCACCCAGACCGAAGAAGCCATCTGCATTTTCTTCGAGCTGAAGAGCAACCCCGAGAAGGCCCGAGGAGGGGCGGCTGATACCAAGGCTTCCGGAGGTGATGTTACCGATCCAGGTTTCGTTTCCTGTGGCGTTGCGGAACAGGTCGTCTTTAGGGTCGGCAAAGATGTTGTTAGCGAAGGTAACGTTCGCAGGCGGGTTGTCGTCGCCGTCGCCGCCCAGGCGAACGTCGTCGCAGTCGATGATGGTGTTGAAAGCGATGTTGATGTTGTCGAGCGGGTCAGAGGCTTCGTTCTGCAGGAAAATAGCCCGGTCGTCGAGATCGAAGAAATAGTTGTTGTAGATGTAGTGATCCTGGCCTTCCCGCACCCGGACGCCACCCTTGCCCCTCAGAAAGAAATTGCCGTAAACGATGATTTCGGAGCCGTGCCGCAGCACTAACTCTGCCTTGGTATTGTCTTCGAATGTATTGAAACGGTAAACATTTTGGGTGGCCTTGCTGGAGATAAGCTCTCCGTCGCCGTCGCACTGCGAGAAATAACAGTATTCCACCAGCGTCCGGCTGATGAAGTCAGCCTGGGTACTTACCCCGATACGGATGGGCTCTACGCCTTCATCGTTACCGCCACCGGGGAAGTTCTTGAACGAGCAGTAGCGGATTTTGTGGTAGCCCGGTTGATTGTCATCAACAAGAATGGAAAGGATGTTTTGGTCCGCAGTATTCAGCCGGTTCTCGAAGTTGCAGTAGGTAATGTCAACGTACTGACTCTCTTCCCGTACCCGCAGGTATTTGTAACAGGTGTAGGCCCGGATGTTGACCTGGGTAAACGTAATGTTGCTGCCCCTGATGTTCACGACATCCGAGGTGCCGATGTTGCCACCAACGTACTGAAAACCGCTGAAATGGATGTTGTCTCCGTCGATCTCTGCCCGTGATGCGCCGTTGAAAACGGTACCGCCGGGAGTTTCAGAAATTATGGTCAGCGAGTTTTTCACGATGTCCATAAAGATGTCGGCGTAGGTGCCGTCGGTCCAGATAATCGTATCGTTTGCAGAGGACTGATCGTGCGCAGCATCGAAGGTTTCCTGGGAATCGACAAATACGGTATTGGCAGTAATCGAAGTTGTGAACAGTAGGAAAATGAAGGAAAATTGAACGACTTGTAGTTTGTTTTTCAAAGTAAATAGCTTGGTAAGATTGCTAAGGTACAAAATTGGTTGACCAATTTGTCGGAGAAAAAGCAGAGGTTGTCGTTTCAGGGGATTTTAATCTGCCGTGGATATCCGTAGTACTTCGGTATGGTGAGGTAGTACCTTGAATTTCTCTGAGATACAGTAGCCGGTGATGGCCATGATCTCGTCGTCGGCGTTACACAGCAGGTAGATTTGATCACGCAGCCAAACGGGGACTTTCTCGTCGATCATGTAGTCCTTCACCTTCTTACTTTTACCGCCCATTCCTAGTGGTTGGAAGCGGTCTCCTTTTCGGCGCGGCCGCAGGTGCAGGGGGAGGGGTAGAGGAGCGAGGAATAACGGACTGGAGGTATTAAGCACTTCAGGCCGAGGGACGAGCTCAATGGTTAGTTTATGGTGGCCTCCCTTAAGTGAACACGGGAGTTGCTTGATTTCTGTAGCGGGGAGTGATTTATCTCCATAGGTCTTAAAGTCGAAAGACCAGGTTTTGGGTGTTACATAAGCTATCATGTTCTTACCCTCAATGGTGCGTTGGCCGGGGACAGTGATGATTTGCTTGAATTCTTCGTTCGTAAAACTATTTTCTCGTAGCGGGAGTGATCGTAAGAAAGCCAGTTGATCGATACCTTTAGGGAAAGCGGTGCGGTCAATAACCAGCATTTCTCCAGTGCCCCAGTCATTAATTACTACTTCTTTAAAAACAGCGCTGAATCCATGTCGATAAATCCTCTCATCAGCCCGGAGGTTGTTTGCGGTATTTGCCCAGGTATTGATCGACATGCCAAATTCATCGTAGAACACGGGGGCTAAATGATGACGGATTCTGTTGCGTAGGTAATTGTCTGAAGCGTTACTTTCGTCTTCTCTCCAATTGAGGTTTTTTGCCCGGGCGTAAGCTAGGATGGAGGCTCTACTGCTATTAAGTAACGGACGTACTTTGGTATGGGGAATCAGTCCGTAAATAGATTCAGATTTTGGCTCTATTCCACTAATTCCCCTGAAGCCTGTACCTCTGATTAGATTCATCAGGACGGTTTCAAAGTTGTCTTCTAAATGATGAGCTATTACTAAATGTAACATGCTGCAGTCTTGCTCAATAACGATTTCGTCAAACCACTGGTACCGCAATCGCCGGGCAACCATCTGCGTACTCTCGCCCGGGAGTGCTTCTTTTTTAGCGTCCACTGCCTTAAGGAAAAACTTTGCTCCCAGCGTCCGCGCCAGATCCTCGACAAAGGCAGCATCTTCGTTGGAGGCTTCGCCCCGCAACTGGAAGTTCATGTGCGCAATAGCAAAATCGTAACCTTCGGCGTGCAGCAAGTGCGCTAGTACGGTACTGTCCAGCCCGCCGCTACAAGCCAGCAAAAGCTTGTCCGTCTTCGTAAACAGTTGCTCACGCTCAACAAATTCCCGAAATGTCGTAACTAAATCCGTCATAGTTTTTCAGTTGTGCCGCCGGGGCCTTGCGGAAGCGAAGTCGCATATCAAGTATCGCCAATTGCATACCCCATATTTTGCTTGTGTGGCAGCGAAGTCGCATATCAAGTATCGCCAATCGCATATCGCATATTTTGCTTGTGCGGCAGCGAAGTCGCATATCAATATCGCCAATTGCATATCGCATATTTTTCTTGTGCGGCAGCGAAGTCGCATATCAAACATCGCCAATCGCATACTTTGCTTGTGCGGCAGCGAAGTCGCATATCGCCAATCGCCAATCGCATATTTTGCTTGTGTAGCAGCGAAGTCGCATATCAATATCGCCAATCGCATATCGCATATTTTGCTTGTGCGGCAGCGAAGTCGCATATCAATATCGCCAATCGCATATCGCATATTTTGCTTGTGCGGCAGCGAAGTCGCATATCAAATATCGCCAATCGCCAATCGCATATTTTGCTCGTACGGCAGCGAAACCGCATATCGCCAATTGCATATTTTGCTTGTGTAGCAGCGAAGTCGCATATCAAGTATCGCCAATCGCCAATCGCATATTTTGCTCGTGCGGCAGCGAAATTGAGTGTAATATATCGAGAATCGAGAATCAAATATCTAACAATTTCGATGGGGTGAACCCCATCGCCACAAGAGACGGACCTCCGGCCCTAATGCATTCGGTCTCCGCGAACTTCCATGTTTTCCAAAAGGTCTTTTTCGAAGGCCAGGAATTCTGCCCAGCGCGCATCTACTTTCTCACGGTCGAAATATTTGCGCGCCAGCTCTATGAATAACACGTAGTGTCCAGCTTCGGCGACCATAAATTTGTGGTAGAAAGCACGCAGGTCTTCGTCCGAGCAGTAGAGGCTGAGCAGCCGGAAGCGCTCACAGCTACGCGCCTCTATCAGGGCGCAGAGCAACAGTTTTTCCATCAGGGCCGCTTCGCGGCCCCCACCTTTTTTGAGGCATTTCATGAGCCCGTTCACGTATTCGTCTTTGCGCTGACGACCCAGTTTCAATCCACGTTTCTCCAGTTCGTGCAGCACCATCCGGAAGTGGCCCCACTCCTCGGTTACGATTGGCGCTACCTCCGCCACAATCTCCGGGTAATCCGGGTAGCCCTGGATGAGCGAGATGCAACTCGTGGTGGCTTTCTGTTCGCAATAGGCGTGATCGGTCAGGATTTCTTCGAGGTCCATTTCTGCTAAGTTCACCCAACGGGGATCGGTGGGGAGCTTAAGGTTGAGCATTTGGACGGTAGCGGCGGTATCCATTGGTAAGTAATTGAAAGTAATATGTAGGGAGGCAAAGGTAAGGAGCACACAACAGGAACTGTAGTTACCTCAGTCATCAAAGGTGAAATTTTGGCAAGGTGATTTTATTATCCGGCGAACTGACAAGTTGAAAGCATAGCCGTAGCTACGGCAAAACTCGGCGGTGAAGCCGGATGGTAAAAGCGGCCGCTAAAAACCATCTGGGATGGCCGAGGCAACTATATAATTCCTCTTGAGCAGTAGATTGAAAAGCCCGCAGTCACTAATCGTGGCTGCGGGCTTCTGTTTCGGTCAGTATGAACCTTGATGTTCTATACCCAGAAAATCAGGTTGAGGTCCTGTGCGTGGGGCATTAGTTTATGCGTCGGGCGCAAACGGAAGCCATACTCAAATACACCTGTGTATTGAGGATCGAAGGAAATGGTAAATGTTGCCTTCCCGTCTTTCTGACCCGCAAGTTTGAACGGCTCGGTCCGGATGAGTTCCAGTTTCTCTTCACTGAGGCGGCGGTAAGCGCAGTATTCGAGTACAAGCCCCTTGGCATCGATGCCGTTGGTATCGATCACCACTTCGGCGTTGAACTTGCTTGACATCGTGAGCGACTCATTGACGCTGTCGAATGAGTTGTTGTCCACAACGTGGATACCAGACCATTTCTCGGAAACGTCCTGTTTCCACGCGGCGAATTCGCGCGCAGGCTTCCATTTGCTCTTGCTGGCAGCCGTTTGGCTTTTGCCGAGGGGCAGGTAAAAGCGGTCGTAGTAATCGTCCATCATCCGCTTCATCGTGAAGGTCGGGGCTACTTCGGCAATGATTTGCTTCACGAAGCCCATCCAGTCTTTACTGATGCCGTTTTCGTCGCGGCGGTAGAAGGTCGGGATGATTTCGTCTTCAAGGATGGCGTAGATGGTTTCAGCATCCAGTTCGTCCTGCAGGTACTGCTCCTCATAGGTACGCTCCAGCGGGAGTGCCCACCCGGCATCGGGGCGGTAACCTTCGGCCCACCAACCGTCGAGAACGGAAAAGTTCACCGAGCCGTTCAGGGCTGCTTTCATCCCGGAGGTTCCGGAAGCTTCCAGCGGACGGGTCGGTGTGTTCAGCCATACGTCTACACCCTGGGTGAGGAGTTTGGCCATCTCCATGTTGTAGTCTTCCAAAAAGATCACCTTGCCGGCAAACTCAGGCTTCTTACTGACGTGGATGATGTGGCGGATGAGGTCCTGTCCGCCCTGATCGGCTGGGTGAGCCTTACCGGCAAAGAGGAAGATGACCGGGCGGTCCGCATCGTTGACGAGCTCCATGAGCCGCTCCTCGTTTTTGAACAACAGAGTGGCACGCTTGTAAGTCGCAAAGCGCCGCGCAAAACCGAAGACGAGGGCGTTGTCGTTGATGTTGTTCACGATGTCGATGATCGCCTTGGGGCGTTCTCCGCGCCGCCGCATATCCACTTCCAGCTTTTCGCGAACGTACTCCAGCAGGCGAACCTTAAGGGTGTGGCGTACGTCGAACAGTTTCTTGTCGTCAATTTTGTGGACTTTGCGCCAAACGTCTTTATTGCTTTGGTCGCGCAGCCAGTTTTTTCCGAATTGAGTGGAGTAAAGTTCGTGCAGGTCGTTTGCGATCCAGGTAGGGTAGTGTACCGAATTGGTAACGTATCCGATGTGAACCTCCTCGGTAGTGTAGCCGGGGTAAAGGCTCGTGAACATTTCCTGGCTCACTTCGCCGTGTAGTTTGGAGACACCGTTGACGCGCTGACTCAGGCGGATAGACAGTTTAGACATGTTGAAGTCTTCTCCCTCGTCGTCGGGGTTGAGACGACCGAGAGCTACGAACTCCTTCCAGTCGATGCCCAGATCCGCAGCGTAGTTGTAGAGGTAGTTGCGTAGCATGTGCTCCGGGAAGTGATCGTGCCCGGCGGGAACTGGCGTGTGGGTAGTGTAGAGGCTGCTGGCCCGCACAGCTTCGACGGCTTCGTTGAAGTTCATCCCGTCTTGCTGTACGTGGTTCTTCAGGCGCTCGATGCTCAGGAAGCCGGCGTGGCCTTCGTTGAGGTGGTACACTTCCGGCTCCAGCCCCATTGCCTCGATGGCGCGGACGCCACCAATACCGAGCAGAATTTCCTGTTTCAGGCGGTGCTCGTTGTCGCCGCCGTAAAGCATATGTGTAAGGGCGCGGTCGTCCTGCTGGTTGTCTTCGTGATCGGTATCGAGGAGGTACAGGTTGATGCGTCCGATGGGGAGTTTCCACACTTTGGCGACGACCATCCGCCCCTGAACAGGAACGGTGATCTTGAGCCACGATCCGTCTTCGTTGCGGACAGGCTCAACGGGCAGCTGGGTGAACTTCTGCGCCGGGTATTTATGGATCTGGTCACCGTTGATGCTCAGCCCCTGGTTAAAGTAACCGTAGCGGTAGAGCAGCCCCATACCAAAAAGGTTTACGTTGGAGTCTGACGCTTCTTTGAGGTAGTCTCCGGCAAGTACTCCTAGTCCGCCACTGTACAGTTTGAGGCTGATGTGCAGACCGTACTCCATACTGAAGTAAGCAATTTTAGGACTCTTGCGCTTGAGGGGCTCAGCCAGGTAGGCATCGAAGCTTTTTTCGACGGCCTTGAGTTGGCTGAGGAATTTTTTGTCTTTAGCCAGTTCCTGTGCCCGTGAGGGATCCAGCGTTTCCAGCAGGGCAACGGGGTTGTAGTTCAGTTCTACAAATTTATCCGGATCAATTGAGCTGAATAGCTCCTGAGCACTGGCGTTCCACGACCACCAGATGTTGTTGGCCAGTCGGGTGAGCGGTTCAAGTGCAGCGGGCAGTTCGTTTTTGATGAAGATGCGGTGAAGCTTCATTTCAGAATTGGTTTGCATTAAAATCATTTTAGCATGTAATTTAAGAGCGGGAATTCGCTGCGGCAGCGCTTTGGTTTCCCGAATACCAGTTCACCTCGTTATCCCCCGGCAGGAGGATAAAAGTAGTCTTCGAACGGCCGTAAAGGGCAGGAGACCATCGAAGTACAGCCAGAGCAGTGGCACCTTTCGGCTTTCTCTCTGGCACAGAATTATGGCGGCGGGGTAGTGGCACCTTTCGGCTTTCTCCCCCGGCCACAGTTCGGTCTTGTCAAGTTCCCCGATCAGGCGCGGACGCAGGTGCAGGGTGAGGTGTCGAAGCCGGTCACCGTTGGCATAAACAGATTGGTGAACCTTGCTTGATGATCGGACTTCGCCGTATTGTGCATGATAAACACGGTGAGCTCAGCTATCCGTGGAATGAGTCCCCGGTTGTGTCTGGAAGCATAATTCAGAAGGCTCATACACACTACTGATTACCTAATGCAAACCAACCCGGAATAAACTGAGTAGGGCAAAACTCGACATTTCAGGTGAAACCGCCAAATCAGCCTGTTGTGCGCTGGCAAAGGCAAAATATTACCAGCTGGCCAGAGAATCGCTAACAGGGATACTCACACGGTAGAGCACGGACACTAAAGACATTCGCTTTTAGGGATTATTACCTTGACAGTGCTGTTCGGGCAGACTTCATGTTGCCGTTTCCCGGACTTTAGCCCGGAAGATTGATGGAGGAAAGATTAGATCGACCTGATCGTTATTTTATCACGCTAAAGCATGATAATTAGTGGCCTAAAGACTGCCGGACAGTGCTTTCGGCGGTATGGAAACCCATGTACGGCAAAAGCGATTGCCCTACCCGGAGCAATTACCGTTAGGTCTTTGGTTATTAGCTTGTGACCTCAACTCGCATCCGGCAACTTTCTTCCCATGACAAACGCAATCAAGAATAATTACACGCCCGTTCTCATCAGCATTGGCCTTCTGGTGTACTTCCTGTTCATGATAGCTGTGTCCCACTTTCAGTGGGACTTTATACTGATTGGCGTGATTACGGAGCTCCTGACCCTTCCCGCGTTGGGTGTAGTTTTGGGGCTGTTTGGCTACAGCCTTTACCGCAGTTTCCGGGGTGAGGTCGCTCAGCGACCTGTATTTAAGATTACCGCAGGCATTCTGTTCGCCTGCATCTCAATGCTGCTGATCGTTACCTTTATAGCGTAAAACCCGAGAGGGGAACCCGTCAGTAAAAACCCGCTTCTTACCATTTGGGAAGAAAGCAAGGAGGAAGACCCTGGCGGTAATGTAGTGGCTTACTTACCCTCAGCAAAGAGGTCCATTCGCTCTCCCAGCATACCGCCTCTGATGAATTTGCCTTCTTCAATCAGCAACACTTCACCCATAGAGCCGAACTTCATGCTGGAGTCGACCGCAAGAACTTTACCCCCGAAAAAGGAGCGGATTGCCTGAAACGAAGTGTGCCCCACAACCATCCGATTGGCTTTCACTCGTTTCAGGATGCGGTCGATATCTTTCTCTTCAAAATCACGGTCGAGAAAATAACCGCGGTACCACAGTGGCCCGTTTCTTCCCTTCAGGATACCCAGTCGCTCAGTCTTGCTTAGGGTTAAACCGGGCTCTGCGTCGATTAGGTTCATATGGTAAAGATCGTTGATCTTACCGAGGTCTGAGACCTCTCTTAGAAGGTCTTTGCTGAAGCCTCCGTGGACGAAAACCATGTCGTTGATCCGTATGGTAAGCGGGAGCGAGCGCAGCCAACGGCCAAGGTAGGAGTCAAGCCCGAAGAGCTCGTAATACGGTGCCCGCAACAGTCCGGATGTAATCATGTAACGCTTGTTGACGTACCGTACGTCACGGTCCATCACCATTGTTTCGTGGTTGCCCAGCAGGAAGTGAACCCGGCCACCCGCAGCTTTTGCTTCTATCTGAAGATTGTGGAGCAACCAGAGTACTTCCGTTACCTGACCTCCACGATCGAATACATCACCCACAATAACAAAATGCCCGTCTCCGTAGGCCCAGTGCAGATCATCGTCGATGATACCATGACTGATGAGTACCTTACGAATTACATCGAACTGGCCGTGGATGTCACTCACGACCGCAACTTTATCCACACCATCGAACGAAACCTGGCGGTCGCGGTCAAAATGCCCCGAAGCCGCGATGGTTTCCGGCCGGAAAGACCGGAAAGCCGGAAGGCTTTCGGAAATATCCTCGGACCAGTATGCTGAACCGGATTTTTTGTCTTCGGGCCACGCCCAGTACGCCTGCAACTGCCCCAGGGTGTCGTAAATAAGGTAAGGTCCGTCAGCGTATCGTATGTCTGACTGAGCACTGCACATTATGGGCAGTAAGAGGGAGAGGATGAGGAGTAGCTTTTGCAAAATCGACGTGCTGTAGGAGTATAACCCTGAGTGAAAATCTTGCGCCAGGTGAAGACTGACGCGTACAATTAACGTGAAGAAGGTGTTAACTGTTTGTTAGAGCGGGCTTTTCCTGAAGTTATATTTTGCACCTGCGTCCGCGCAACACTTAAAAACGCTGTATTGCAGGTCGTAACACATCAAAATACGGAGACGTCGGTGCACTTTAGGGAAAACACCCGAATGAGAGGCCAGGAAATAGGCTTTGTAAATGGAATTTGGTGTTTTTTGCCGTAGTGGAAATTAAAATTTGGTCGTTGTGTTTCTTCCTGTCTTAAATTTCGATATTTTTGTTAAGACGAATCCTAAATAACAATTAGCGGCTGGTAAAACGGACTTTACATGCAGTTTTAAAGGTTGATTTAGCGATGTCACTTTCCTACCTTGCGGAATAACAGGTACTGGAGAACTCCACCACATAATCGTTCCCAATACTGATGAGCCTGACTGAATAACTACCGCTGATTTAACCCAAGTGGCCGTGTACTATGGCTGCAAAGGTCAACCAACATACTGAATTCACATGCGCTATCAGGCCGAGACCCCCTGTCAGAAAGGACTTTATACCCCCCATACCGAATCCGATGCCTGTGGCACCGGGTTTATTGCTAATCTTACTGGAGACCCTTCCCACAAGCTGGTGACGGATGCACTCACGATGCTTATTAATATGGAGCACCGTGGCGCTTGTGGTTGCGAACCGAACAGCGGTGACGGAGCAGGTATTCTGGTGCAGGTTCCTCACGAATTTTTTGCCCGTAAACTGGCTGAAAAAGGAAAAGAACTACCTGAGAAAGGAAAGTATGGGGTGGGCATGATGTTTCTGCCGGCCGAAAAGCAACTGTTGGAACGCTGCCAGTATCTCTTTGAGGATTACGCCGATGAAATGGGCTTCGACCTCATTCACTACCGGAAAGTACCAACCGATCACGAAGAACTGGGTGTTACCAGCAAAAGCGTAGAACCACGCTTTCAGCAGGTATTCGTAAAGCCGCGCGTAGAACTCGACCCGAAAGACCTGGAGCGTAAACTGTACGTTCTGCGCAAGTACGCGACCCACAAAATCCATTCTACTTACCCCGAAACCCGCGACCAGTTCTACCTCGCCAGTTTCAGTTATAAGACCATTGCTTACAAAGGTCAGCTCACCACCTGGCAGCTGCCCGGTTACTTCAGCGACCTGCAAAGCCAGGATTTCAAATCGGCCATCGCGCTGGTTCATAGCCGCTTTTCCACCAATACTGTCCCTAAGTGGAAACTGGCGCAGCCTTTCCGTATGGTCGCTCACAACGGAGAAATCAACACCATCCAGGGTAATGTAAACTGGTGGAAATCAAAGGAGAGTCTGATCCGGGAAACGGCTCACTTCACGGAAGAAGAGTTGGATAAAATCTACCCGGTTTGTGGTTCCGGACTCTCGGACTCAGCTAACTTCGACAACGTCCTTGAATTCCTGACGCTGAATGGCATCAGTATTCCGCACGCCCTGATGATGATGATCCCGGAAGCATGGCAGGATGATGAGCAAATGCCCGATTACAAGCGCGCATTCTACGAGTATGCCAAGGGGCTGATGGAGCCATGGGATGGCCCCGCAAGCATTTGCTTTACCGACGGCGTTCTCGTCGGAGCTACGCTCGATCGTAATGGTTTACGCCCCAGCCGCTGGTGTCTCACTGAAGATAACGTTCTTATTGTAGCCTCGGAAGCAGGTGCATTGCCCGTTGATCAGTCCACAGTGATCCAGAAAGGCCGTCTTTCTCCCGGGCGTATTCTCGTTGCAGATCTCGACGAACACCGGGTAATCGGCGATGAGGAACTTAAAGAGGTAATCTGCAAGCGGCTTCCTTACCGGGAATGGTTAGATGAGCACCGCATCCGGCTCGATGATCTGCCCCTGAAGCGCAAAGCCGACATTAGTATGGATCAGAAGACGCTTTTCCAGCGTCTCCAGTTGTTCGGCTACACAAAGGAAGACCTCAACTTCCTCCTCGAGCCAATGATCAAAGGCGGTAAAGATCCGATTGGTTCTATGGGTGCAGATACGCCGCTTGCGGCCTTGAGTCTGCAGAGCCAGCACCTCGCCAACTACTTCAAACAACTCTTCGCTCAGGTAACGAACCCTCCGATCGATCCGATCCGGGAACGCAGTGTCATGTCGCTCTACGCTATGCTCGGTAGCACTGACAACATCATGGAGATGAAACCCGGCAACGCCCAGAACATCCACCTGGATTCACCGGTGCTGAGCAACGACGACATCACCCGGATCAAGGAATTGCACCATAAAGACTTCAAAGCGGGCGTGATTCTGTCCGTATTCCGTGCCGACAATCAGGCCGGTCGTCTCAGTGCAGCGATTGAACACATTAAGGCTCAGGCAGAGAGCCTGGTCCGCAGCGGATACAATATTCTGGTCATTAGCGATCGGACTTCCGACAGTTTCAACGCCCCCGTCCCGAGTCTTCTCGCTACCGGAGCCGTTCACCATCATTTGGTAGAACTTGGCCTGCGCGCTAAAACGAGCCTGGTGATCGAAGCCGGAGATGTGCGCGAAACCCACCACTTCGCCACTCTTGTCGGCTACGGCGCATCGGCCGTGAATCCGTACATGGCGTACGCTGCGCTGTCTAATCTGTACAAATCGGGTGTTTTCGATGACCAGGATATCTCCCGCGATGAAGTGCTGAAAATTTACAAAAAGGCAATTGGCAAGGGCTTGCTCAAGATCATGTCTAAAATCGGCATCTCCACCTTGCAGTCTTACCAGGGAGCTCAGATTTTCGAAGTGCTGGGCATCAACCACAAAGTAGTAAACGAATGTTTCCGAGGCTCTATCAGCCGCATCGAAGGAATGGGGTACGATGGCATCGCAAAGGAAGTTCTTGTACGTCATAAGCTGGCTTACCCGGTGAAGGCAGTACCAAACCCTCAACTTGAAGTTGGAGGCGTATTCCAATGGAAGCGCCGGGGCGAAGCCCATATGTTCAATCCCAAGAGCATTCATTACCTACAGATCGCTGCGCGCAAGAACGATAAAGAAGCGTACGAGAAGTACCGGGACGAAATCAACCACCAAACGGAAAAAGCCCTCACGCTGCGTGGTCTGCTCGCTTTCCGTAAAGGTGATCCTATCGACATCGAAGAGGTGGAACCAGCGAGTGAGATCATGAAGCGCTTCGCTACCGGAGCGATGTCTTTTGGTTCGATCAGTTGGGAAGCGCACACTACGCTTGCCATTGCAATGAATAAGATTGGCGCCAAGTCAAATTCCGGAGAGGGAGGCGAAGATGAAGTGCGCTTCGAAATCAACGAGAAAGGAGAAAATATGCGTTCTGCAATCAAGCAGATCGCTTCTGGCCGGTTCGGAGTGACGAGCCATTACCTCACAAATGCCGACGAACTCCAGATTAAAATGGCCCAGGGGGCCAAGCCAGGTGAAGGCGGTCAGCTGCCTGGCCATAAAGTGAATGACTGGATTGGCCGTGTCCGTAACTCTACGCCGGGAGTGGATCTTATCTCTCCTCCGCCGCACCACGATATTTACTCTATCGAAGATCTGGCCCAGCTGATCTTCGACCTCAAGAACGCCAATCGCCGTGCACGCATCAACGTCAAGCTGGTGTCGAAAGCAGGGGTGGGCGTCATCGCCTCCGGCGTTGCAAAGGCAAAAGCCGATGCAATCCTGATTGCCGGCCACGACGGTGGAACCGGTGCTTCGCCACTTTCCAGTATTCGCCACGCAGGACTTCCCTGGGAGTTGGGTCTCGCCGAGTCGCACCAGACGCTTGTGCGCAACAAGCTGCGTGACCGTGTTGTGCTACAAACCGATGGCCAGATACGTACGGGCCGCGATCTCGTTATTGCCACCCTGCTTGGTGCCGAAGAGTATGGCGTTGCTACCGCAGCGTTGGTCGTGGAAGGCTGTATCATGATGCGTAAGTGTCACGTGAATACCTGCCCGGTCGGCATAGCAACCCAAAACCCCGACCTCCGCGCCCGCTTCACTGGTGACCCAGAGCACGTTATCAACTTCTTCCGCTTTCTTGCCGAAGATATGCGCTCCATCATGGCTGAGCTTGGCTTTAAGACTGTCAACGAAATGGTCGGTAAAGTGGAACATCTCAAAGGAAATAAGGACGCTGAGCACTGGAAATACAAAGCCCTCGACCTCAGCCCCATCCTCCATAAGGAAATTGCGGACGAAACCGTGGGCCTGTACAACAAAACTGTTCAGGATCACGGCCTGAACGAAGTCCTTGACCGCCGCCTGCTCGATGCCGCAAAACCGGCTCTGGAAAACGTGGAGTCTGTCGTTGGTGAATTTGCCATCAAGAACACTGACAGAGCTACAGGAACTATGCTCTCGAATGAAATAAGCCGCCGCTTCCACGGAGAAGGCTTACCTGATGGTGCCATTAAATTCAACTTCCGCGGATCTGCAGGGCAAAGTTTCGGCGCCTTTGGCGCCAAGGGAATAGAATTCCTGCTTGAGGGTGAATCCAATGATTACTTCGGTAAAGGGCTCTCCGGAGGACGATTGATTGTGGTTCCGGACCGGATCTCCAAGTTTGATCCCCACGAAAACATCATCATCGGTAATGTTGCCTTTTACGGTGCTACTTCCGGCGAAGCATACATCAAAGGAACTGCAGGTGAACGCTTCTGTGTTCGGAACTCGGGCGTGAAGACCGTCGTGGAAGGCGTGGGCGACCACGGTTGCGAATACATGACCGGTGGTCTTGCGGTCATCCTCGGCGAGGTGGGCAAAAACTTCGGCGCGGGTATGTCGGGCGGAATGGCCTACATCTACGATGTCAACAAAACCTTTGAGTCCAAACTCAACGGAGACATGGCAGACATCGAAGCACTGGATGATTTCGATAAAGACGTGCTCAAACTGATGATTAACAATCACCTTACCTACACCAGCTCAAGAATGGCTAAGCACCTGATTGAAAACTGGGACAAGGAACTGGGTAATTTCCTGAAAGTGATGCCAAGAGATTATAAGCGTGTGCTGGAGGAAAAATCGATCAAGCCCAATATCGACGTTAAAGTGGCTGTGCCTGTTTGATCGACAGGGAGACAATTTCCCCCAAAGGTGATTATGGTGCAACCTCTTCGGCGAGGATGCCCGTCAAATTAAAGAATAGGCCATCTGGCCCAAAAGAATAAAATAATGGCAGACCCAAAAGGCTTCCTGGAAACAACAAGAGAACTACCCGCGAAGCGCCCGGTAGAAGAAAGAAAAAAAGACTGGAAAGAACTCTACGAGCCAATGGCCGAAGAGAAAACGATCAAGCAGGCAAGCCGCTGCATGGATTGCGGCGTACCTTTTTGCCACAGCGGTTGCCCGTTGGGCAACATCATTCCTGAATTCAACGATGCTGTTTATCAGGAAGATTGGCGCGAAGCCTGGAATATCCTCAGTGAGACCAACAATTTCCCTGAATTTACCGGCCGTATCTGCCCCGCACCCTGCGAAAGCGCTTGCGTGCTGGGGATCAATCAGCCGCCCGTAGCCATCGAGCACATCGAAAAAAGTATTGCTGAAGAGGCGTTCTCAAGAGGGTACGCACGCCCGAATCCGCCTAATTCCCGGACGGGAAAGAAAGTCTCGGTAATTGGATCAGGACCGGCAGGGCTGGCCGCCGCCGCCCAGCTCAACAAAGCAGGACACACGGTCACGGTTTACGAACGAAACACCCGCATTGGAGGCCTGCTGCGGTACGGTATTCCTGATTTCAAAATGGAAAAAACGGTCATCGACCGGCGGGTTGCGCTAATGGAAGCGGAAGGCATCCGTTTTGAGGTTAATGCCAATGTGGGCGGGAACGTAGATGCAAAGCAACTTGTCAGAGAAAGTGACGCTGTCGTTCTGGCTGGTGGAAGCACCATTCCGCGCGATATTCCTTCTCCCGGCCGGGAGATGAAGGGAATTCATTTTGCCATGTCTTTCCTTGAGCAAAACAACAAACGTGTTGCGGGCGACGACCTCTCGGATCAGGAAGAAATTCATGCCAAAGGCAAGAATGTTGTCGTAATCGGCGGAGGAGATACCGGTGCGGATTGCGTAGGTACCAGCAATCGTCATGGTGCTGCTTCAGTGACCCAGATCGAAATTATGGGGAAACCACCAACCGAGCGTAACCCTGATAACTGGCCCAACTGGCCAATGATCTTACGTACCTCCACCAGCCACGAAGAAGGCTGTGAACGTGAGTGGGCCATCCTTACCGAAGCCTTCCTGGGCGACGAAGACGGAAACCTGAAAGCGATCAAAACGGTTCAGATCCGTTGGGCGAAAGACGCCACCGGGCGCAACACTTTCGTCAAGGTGCCCGGTACGGAGCGTGAACTACCATGTGAACTACTACTGATTGCGGCCGGCTTCATGCACCCGCAGCACGAGGGCTTGCTGAGCAAGCTCGGGGTTGGCCTCGATCCGCGCCGCAACGTTGCTGCCGATCCGCAGCACGGCTACCAAACCAGCGTGCCGAAGGTCTTCGCTGCCGGTGATATGCGCCGCGGCCAAAGCCTCGTGGTCTGGGCTATCTCCGAAGGACGCGAATGCGCCCGCTCAGTCGATGCTTTCCTTACCGGCGGTGAGTCCGTACTGGAAGGGAAGGACGCAGGTAAAATGGCTCTGGAAGTATAACTTCAGTGCTTAAACATCAGTTTTCAGCGTTCAGCATTCGGGCCATCTTCAATGGTGGCCTGAATGCTGAACGCTTTTTTATTAGGGGAGAACGCTAACGTCTGCGGGCTTAGCAACGGACCTGTCATTTCAACGATTACTGAAATACCTGTTTGGTTTTTTTATTAGTTTGGCAGCACAGTTTTTTCGCATACATACTTTAAACCAAACACAAATGAGAATTACCACACTTTTAATAGCTTTACTCTGCACCTGCGGCCTCGCCCGCCTGGATGCCCAGGAAGCCGTTAACGAAGACATCAACACCATCATCCGTAAGCACGGCTTGGAACAGAGCCAGGCCATGGAAATCGCCGGCTGGATGACCGACGTTTACGGCCCCCGCCTCACCGGATCGCCAATGCTGGACAAGGCCACCGACTGGGCGCAAAAAACGCTGAACGAGTGGGGAATGAAGAACGTCCACCTCGAAGAATGGGGCCCTTTCGGTACCGGTTGGGAAATGTCTCACTTCGAAATGCATGCTTCCAGCCCGAGTTATTGGCCATTGATCGCCTACCCAAAGGCCTGGTCGCCATCCGTGAAGGGAACGGGAAGCGTCATCTACATGGCCGCCGAAACGGTCGAAGACCTCGCGCAGTACAAAGGCAAACTGAAGGGGAAGTTCGTCCTGCTCGATACCATCCGGGAGGTCAAAGAAATCTGGGAGCCCAACGCTAAACGGCACGATGCGGAAAGCCTGTTGGACATGGCGAATGCTCCAATGCCGACTCCACGACCACGCCGTAACTACAACCTGGGGGCCCGCGGTTTCCGGACAGCACTGTGGGAACTTATGGAAGAAGAAAAACCGCTGGCAATTCTGGACCGCAGTTATAAAGGCGACCACGGAACAGTGTTTGTTTCCAGTGCACGAACGGCCGAAGGCCGGTCTCGCGACAAAGACAAAAAGGTAGTCCCACAGGTGACCGTTGCGGTGGAACACTACAACCGCATCCTCCGTAACCTGCAGCGTGGGATCGATGTGAAACTGAGCATCGACATGAAGGCCGAGTATACCAACCCGGACGAAATGGAGCACAACATCATCGCCGAAATCCCCGGAACCGACCTTAAAGACGAGGTAGTCATGTTCGGCGCTCACTTCGACTCATGGCATACCGCTACTGGTGCAACCGACAACGGGGCCGGCTCTACCGTCATGATGGAAGCGGCCCGTATCCTGCTGGAAACGATCAAGGAAAGCGGTGTACAACCCCGCCGTACCCTCCGCCTCGCGCTCTGGACCGGCGAAGAGCAGGGCCTGCTGGGCTCGCGCGGGTACGCCAAAGACCATTTTGCCGTTTTCCCTCCCGACAGCTACACGCCCCAAAGCCTGAAACCTGAGCAGGAAAAAATCTCTGCTTACTATAATCTGGATAACGGAACCGGAAAAGTTCGGGGTATTTACCTGCAGGGCAACGAGGCGGTTGCACCCATCTTCCGTGCCTGGCTGCAACCTTTCAAAGACCTCGACGCCAGCACGGTGAGCCTCGGCAATACCGGAGGCACCGATCACCTCACTTTCGATGCCGTAGGCATACCCGGCTTTCAGTTCATTCAGGAGCCGATGGCCTACTTTGCCCGTACCCACCACTCGAATATGGATAACTTTGATCACCTGTCCGGAGAAGACCTCTCGCAGGCGGCTACGATTATCGCCTCTTTCGTGTTCCATACTGCGATGCGCGACGAAATGCTGCCCCGGAAAGAAAGTAAGATAGACGGGAAATAAATCCTTGATCGCGAGGCACCAGACGCCACCATTGGTCTTTGAATCAGGCAGGGACCTTTCAAAAGGCACGCTTCAGACGACGCGTGTTTTTCAGCGGCTAAGATCTCAGTCAACAACATTGAGCATATAGTTCCGTCCCGGCAATAATGCCTGGACGGAATTAGCTGGATGGATTCGCTTCGAACCAACTGATTGATTCACTTTGTCGAAGTTGAAAAAGGTCGGTTGCTGCCATACTGCCGGACATTTTTGATTTTCCACTTCACCCTCCGGCAAACTTCGCCTTAAGGCTCAGCGGAGAGGGAACCTGAAAATGTCCGGTAGTGTGCCTTACCACTTTGCCCCAGGTTTATTATGCAACGATCTCCTTACCGGTTGTTTCTCATCGATGGCCTTGGAGCCATCTTGTCTGCAGTTTCTTTAGGATTCATCCTGCCGTATTTCAACGAGTACATCGGACTTCCATCAACTTCGCTGTACTTGCTGGCAGTGCTGCCGGTGGTTTTTGCCGCCTATTCACTAGCGTGCTACTACCTCCGACCAGTTCATTTTCAACCATTCCTGGCCGGAATTGCAATTGCCAATTTCGCGTATTGCTGTCTGACGACTACAGTGTTGTTAATCAATCGGCATTCAGTCACCAATTTAGGAGCAGCCTATTTTACGGCTGAGATTATCGTGATTTCAGTGCTTGTATATATTGAGTGGCGAACGGCAGCGATTGCCAAAAGACATTTGTAGTAATCATATTTATTTCTACCTTCAAGCCACCCAAACCAAACAACCAGTGAAAAACCTCCTTTTATTATTCTGCGCTATCGTCTCCTTCAGTTCTTACGGCCAGACGGCACCCAACTGGCTACGCCACGCAGCTATTTCTCCTGACGGTAGCCAGATCGCTTTTACCTATAAGGGGGATTTGTACAAAGTGCCCGCTGCCGGTGGCACTGCGACCCAACTCACTTTCCACGACGCCCATGACTACATGGCCACCTGGAGTAAAGACGGCAAACAGTTGGCTTTTGCCTCCGAGCGATACGGGAATTTTGACGTGTTTGTTATGCCCGCCACCGGCGGGCAGGCGCGCCGGCTTACCTTCCATTCCAACGCCGAAGTGCCGTATAGCTTTGCGCCGGATGGCAAGTCGGTTTACTTCGGTGCTTTGCGTCAGGATGATGTCCGGCACCGCCAGTATCCCCATCGCTCGCAATCAGAACTTTATAGTGTACCAGTCGATGCGGGCCGGGTCAGCCAGGTTATGACTGTCCCCGCCGAATTCGTGCAGGCCACCAAGGATGGAAAAACCATTTTTTACCACGACAAAAAAGGTGGCGAAGACGAATACCGCAAGCACCAAAATTCATCCATCACGCGTGATCTTTGGCGTTACGACACCAAGACCGGGAAGCATACCCAGCTTACCACCAACACCGCCGAAGATCGTCAGCCCGTACTCAGCGCCGACGAAAAAACGCTTTATTTCCTCAGTGAGCGAAGCGGCTCGTTTAATGTTTTCAAAATGCCGGTCAATGATCCGGCGCGGGCGGAGCAGCTGAGTAAGTTTTCAAAACATCCGGTTCGCTTCCTCAGCATTGGTGGCGGAACACTGTGCTTTGGTTACGACGGAGAGCTGTACACCATGAAAGAGGGTGGGGAACCCCAAAAAGTTGCCGTCTCCATCATCACCCAGGACAAAGCCAACACCGACAAGTTCATTTCCATCAGCGGCGGTGTCAGCGAGATGGAAGTCTCGCCCAGCGGCAAAGAAATCGCCTTCATCGCCCGGGGAGAGGTTTTCGTTACCTCCGTCGGCGAGTCATTTACCAAACGCCTTACCAATACCCCCGAGCAGGAGCGCTTCGTTACCTGGGGGCCCGACGGGAAATCCGTCGTCTACAGTTCCGAACGCGACGGCAAGTGGAGCATCTTCGAAACAAAGAAGGTCCGCGGAGAAGAACCTTTTTTCTACGCCGCCACACTAATCAACGAAACCCCGGTTCTCGAGAACGAGTCGGACAACTACCTCGCACAGTTCTCACCCGATGGCAAGAAGATGGCCTACGTAAAAGGTCGCCGCAGTATTGTCGTGCGCGACGTCGCCTCCGGAAGTGAAACAGTACTGATGGATTCCTCCGAACTCTTCCACATGGGCGACGGAGACAAGTACTTCACCTGGAGCCCCGACTCCGAATGGCTGCTGATCGAATGGGATGTTCTCCTGAACAACAGCGAAGTCCTGCTCATGAAGGCCGATGGCTCTAAACGTGTCAACCTCAACGAAAGCGGCTACTACGACTCCCGCCCGAAATGGGTAAACGGAGGTAAGCAAATGATCTGGTTTACCAACCGTGACGGACTTAAATCCTACGCCACCAGCGGCCGGTCAGAGCAGGATGTTTACGCCATGTTCTTCACCCAGGAAGGCTGGGATAATTTCAACCTTTCCGATGAAGAGTTCAAACTCATGAAAGCCGTAAAAGAGGCGGAGAAAAAAGATAAGAAAGACAAAAAAGACAAAGACAAAAAAGACGACGATAAGAAAGACGACGACAAAAAGGATGATGAGAAGAAGGTCGAAAAACTGGCCTTCGACTGGGACAATATGGACGAACGCACCAAGCGCCTCACCATCCATTCTTCCCGCCTGGGCGATGCTGTGCTCTCCAAAGACGGCGAGAAACTCTACTACCTGTCCACCTTCGAAAAAGGAGCTAACCTCTGGAGCACCAACCTCCGCACCAAGGCCACCAAAATGGAGATGAAAATCGGCTCTAACGGCCGTCTGGAGTGGGACAAAGACATGAAAAACCTCTACCTCCTCAGTGGAGGGCGGATATCCAAGATCGACGTTGCCAAGAGCAAGAAGGAAACCGTAAAGATCAGTGGCGAAATGGCTTACGACGTAGAGGCAGAACGCCAGGCCATGTTTGATCACGTCTGGATCCGGACCAACGCCGTATTCTACGAACCCACCTTCCACGGCATCGATTGGAACATGATGCGGACCGAATACCAGAAGTACCTGCCATCCATCGGCAACTCATTCGAGCTGACCGAAATGCTCTCCGAAATGCTGGGCGAACTCAATGTTTCTCACGCCGGTGCCCGCTACCGCAGCAGCGGTTTTACCAATCCTGACAAGACGGCATCGTTGGGCATTTTCATGAATTACGATCATAAAGGAAACGGAATCCTGATCGACGAGGTACTTGCGGGCGGGCCTCTCGATAAAGCCGCTTTTAATGTAAAACCAGGCATGATCATCGAAGCCATCAACGGGGAAACCATCCTCGCTAACCGCGACGTAGCGTCTTACCTCAACCGCAAAGAAGGGGAGTTTACCCTGCTGGAGTTAGTTGATCCCGCTACCAAAAAACGGGACACCATCACCATGAAACCTATTTCTCTCGGCGAAGAGAACGGCCTGCTTTACAAGCGCTGGGTGAAGATGAACGAAAAAGAGGTCGACGAAAAAAGCGGCGGAACGCTTGGTTACGTCCACATTCCGGGAATGGGCGACGGGCCTTACCGCAGTATCTATCAGGACATGATGGGCAAATACTTCAACCGCAAGGCCATGATCGTCGACACACGCTTCAACGGCGGCGGAGACCTGGTGGCCGACCTTGCGATGTTCTTCACCGGTACACCTTTCATTACCTACGCAACCGAAGCCAAGGTTGTTGGCGGAGAGCCTACCTCCCGCTGGACTAAGCCTACGCTGGCTCTGATCAACGAAGCACAATACTCCGACGGACACTGCTTCGCTTGTGGTTACACCGACCTCAAAATCGGTAAAACGGTTGGAATGCCTACGCCGGGTACCTGCTCCTTCGCCGGGTGGGAGCGCCTGCCCGACGGATCGGTATGGGGAGTAGTTCCTGTTTCGGCCAAAGACATCAACGGCAACTGGATGGAAAATAACCAGACGGAACCGATGATCAAGGTCAAAAACATGCCAGGAGTCGTTGACCAGGGGCGCGACGAGCAACTGGAGCGTGCCATCGCGGAATTACTAAAAGACGTTAACTGATGAATATTTTTGCTTTGAAGGGCCACCGGGTACGGGCGGTTGATCCATTACCGCCACCTAGCAACGGCTGGCCGACCATTGACCCGCAAGGACTGACGGCCGGAGAACTTTATACAGTAGAGTGTACTGAGGTTCACAGCTACAACACGGTTGTTTCCTTACAGGAAATCTCCGATCGCAGTTACAACTCGGTGCTCTTCGAAGATGTAGACGAACAGTCGGAAGAGGATGATGCGAAACACCCCTACCATCAGAGGGACGAAGAAGACTATTAATCAGGGATCTGTTTTTTCTGAGAAACTGCCTTTGCACCCGCGTCCGCGCCGGAGAATGTCTGGTGTCGTGAAAAGACCCTCAACTTACTTTCTTGCCCGGCGGTACAACAGCGGCCTCAGCAAAAACATTATTGAGGCAAATAAATCGTAATGAAGAACTATCTCCTCCTCCTGCTGGCTATTATTTTTACCACCGGTCTTTCCGCCCAGGGCCGTACTGAAGTTGAAGGCCAGCGCGCTGAACTGGGTAAAGTTAGCTGGTACCGCAACTACGATCAGGCGCTTGCGCTGGCCGAAAAAAGCGGTAAGCCGGTATTGATTTTGTTTCAGGAGGTGCCAGGTTGTGCCACCTGCCAGCGCTACGGCACGTCTACGCTCAGCCATCCGCTCATGGTGGAAGCCATAGAGAACGAATTTATTCCGTTGGCAATCTTCAATAATAAAGGGGGCGACGATGCGCGGGTGCTGGCAAAGTTTGGAGAGCCCAGTTGGAACAACCCTGTGGTGCGGATCGTGGACGAGAAGGGCAAAAATCTCGTTGACCGGGTGGCGGGGAACTACTCTCCGCAGGGTCTGTACGCAGCGATGGCGCAAACACTGATCAGCCGACAAAAGACGATTCCCGGTTATATGGAAGTATTGGGCCTTGAGCTTTCCGCTTCCGCTGCGCCGGTGAAGGAAGCCTACTACCAGATGTATTGTTTTTGGAGCGGAGAGCACCACCTAGGTAACAACGATGCCGTGCTGACCACCGAGCCAGGCTTCCTGAATGGCCACGAAGTAGTTAAGGTGAAGTACGATCCCGCTAAAGCCAACGAGGCGCAACTGGCTCAGTACGCTGCACAGAAAGACATCAAACAGGTCAAAGGCAATGCCGGCTACCGCATTGCGGCAAAGGATCACTACTACCAGCTGCAGCAAACCGATTACGTTTATCTACCCTTGACGGAAGTACAAAAAACCAAAATGAACGCTGCCTACGGCAGGGGAGAAGACCTCGGGCGTTTCCTGAGCCCCCGCCAGAAAGCGTTTATGACGCTTATAAAGAAGGATAGAAAGCCTGCCTCGAAGCTGTACGCCCTGAATTTTGACGAAGCCTGGCAGACTATGCTGGGCCTCAGCAAAAAGTAATCAGAGTTGGTGGTGTGCCCAAACTGGCCCAAAAGCCGGTTTTTACATTTTAAGTTGACGGTAACGTATCGGGAGGCAACATTCGCTACCGTAAAATCCGTTATGCTTGCAAGTACATCAACACTACAGATTCAAACACTCACATGCTTAAATTGATTTTCGCAACGCTGCTCGTTGCTTTCACCATTCCTTCCTTCGCCCAAAATTTCTCCGCGATTTTTCAGCCTTCAGACGCTGAGGTGCATACCATAACCAAGATGGGGTGGGAGAATTTTCTGGCTGAAACCAATTCGATGACCCAAAAGGGCTTCCGGCTTACCGACCTGGAAACCTTCAAAGAAGGGGGCGACGACCGCAGCTTCATCGGTACCTACACCAAAAGCCCGCTCGAGGGCGTAGTCGAAATGGCCGAGGGCTGGACGGCTTTCATCAAGCTGAAGCGCAAAAAAGTGAAGGAGGGCTTCACCATGATCGACATTGCCGCGGTGACCCTCAACGAATCCGACGTTAACTTCTACGGCGTTTGGGTCAAGGAGGACAATCCAACTATCCATAAGGTCTGGTTGCTGGACAGCCGTGAGACCATCGAGAAGAAAACAAAAGACATGGCCAAGTCGCGCTTTAAGATCAAGCGTGTTCATGTCATCGACGTTCCCAACGGTGAGCCGTCTTTCGTTGTACTTTACCATTTCTCCCCGATCGATCGCTTCAACTTCCTTTACTTCGCCGACACCATGGAGGAGTTCGAGAAGGAATATAATGAGCGTAAGGGAAGCGACGTGGAGTTGATCGACTTCGACCGTTTCCGTACCGGAAACCACATCCGCTACGTAGCTATCTTTCAGGACGGGGCTTACGAAAGTGCTTTCCTTACCAATCAGCCTTTTGCCGATATTCTGACGAAGTCAGACTCTCTTGCAACGAACGCCGGCCTTAAACTGATTAACCTTAGTGTTGACTAACCAAAGGATTACGCCTTTGGCTGCAGAACAATCTGACCGGTCATGTAAGTGATTGCCTGGCCGGTCAGTCTGACCTTTTTCCCTCTCAGTTGGCAATCAATGTCTCCGCCTCTGGTGGAGATCTGGCGGGCCTTTAGTTTTTTCTTTCCAAGCTTACCGGCCCACAGCGGTGTAAGGACCGTATGAGCCGAACCCGTAACGGGGTCTTCGTCGATGCCGTACGCAGGGAAAAAACACCTGCTCACAAAGTCATGTTTCTTTCCAGGAGCCGTCACCAAAAGGCCGCGCCGTTTTTTCAATGCGGCAAGCATGGGGAAATTGGGGTTGAGTTTCTCTACCTGTGACTGGTTCTTCAGAACAACGATCAGGTCATCGATCCCGGCGTAGACCTCGAGTGGTTTAATTCCACCCAGAATACCTCTTAATCCTTTGGGTGATCTGATTTTCTCTGGTTTGTCGACGGGGAAGTCCATGCTGTACGATCCATCATCATTCGGAACGACTACGATGGTACCCGCTTCGCGGGTTTTGAACCTCATTTTGTTCAGCGTTTCCCCTCCCGATTTGTACAGGATGTGAGCAGCTGCAAGAGTGGCGTGCCCGCAGAGCCTTACTTCCATTGCCGGGGTGAACCATCTGATGTTAAATTTTCCAGGCCCATTGATGGTCACAAAAGCGGTTTCAGAAAGGTTGTTCTCTGTGGCGATGTTTTGCATCAGTTCATCAGAAGGGAACTCCGGTACGGGAACCACGGCCGCGGGATTGCCGCTGAAAACTTTGTCGGCGAAGGCGTCTACCTGATAGATGGGTAAGTTGTGCATTAGTCTGTTTTGGAGGGCTGTAAGTAATGAAGAAGGGGGCTTAGATGTAATTATTCACAGGTTTACGATGAACTAAATTCGGAAAGACTGTTACTTTTTTTAAGAACTTCCGTCAAAAAGCAAAATCAACGGTATTAACGGTACTGATACACTCAGTTGTTCATTGCCGGCTATCATAAACATGCTTTCACTCGATTCACTATGAATAAACTGAACCAATATCCGGATCACCTCTTCTTACGCGAGGGGACAACATACGTAAAAATTCCGCTCTCGAACATCGAGTATATTCAAGCTGACGGAAATTATGCTTACCTGCAGACCGAAGACAAGCGCTTCGCCGTTAAGCGGTCTCTGGCGGCCATCACAGAAGAGCTCGAAGCTCCCGACTTCGTTCGTGCCAGCCGCGGCATCCTTGTCAACTTTGCCCGCGTCAACAAAATCAGTTTTGCCAATGGTACCATCAGCGTTGGTGGCTACGAGGTGAAAATGGGTAAGGCGTACCACGCAGAAATCAAAAGCCGGATGCCCCGGTTGTAAGGAAACGTGTTTCAAATGTGCTTCTCATTTTTCCAAAAAGGAGTTTAATAGACCAATTCTTCCGGTAACACTCTAGAGTGTTACCGGATTTTTTTTTGCTGAACCTGCCCTTTGCTGAACTTTATGCCCCCCTTTCCGCATTCTTAAAATGTGAAGTTTATTATCTACGACATCGAAGCCACCTGCTGGGAAGGTCGCCCTCCCGGAATGGTTCAGGAAACCATTGAAATAGGAGCTTGCGAACTCGACCGGTTTGGTCGCATTCAGGATTATTTCAGCCGTTTGGTTCGCCCGGTCCTCCATCCGACCATCAGCCATTTTTGCCGGAACCTGACCAAAATTGATCAGGTAGAGCTCAATCGTGCCCAGGGCTTCAACCGTGTCATCGAAGATTTTCAGGATTGGATCGGTGTGCACGATTCCGAATATATTCTTGCAAGTTGGGGGAAGTTTGACCCTCAGCAGTTGGCAGCCGATTGCCGTTTGCACAAAATGGATGACTACTGGCTCGACGAGCACATCAACCTAAAGGCACAGTATCAGGACATCAAGGGGCTCCCCAAGAAACGCGGTCTCAAATCTGCCGTTAAGCACGAGGGCTATGAGTGGGAGGGCGAGCAGCACCGGGCTCTTACCGATGCTAAAAACACCGTGAAGGTGTTTCAGTCGCTTATCGATATGTGGCAGTACTGAATCTGGCTGAAACACAAGAAGTGCCATCGTTGGTATTGACGATGGCACTCCTGTTGGTTCTAAGTCCGTTGTCCTGATAGTATTGCTATACGCGTTAGTCTCTGGTAAAGTCGAGGCGCATCCCTTTAACTTCTTCGAAGAATAAGCCCCGGTCATAGGCCAGGTGCCCCGAAACGATTGTTTGCCGGACGCGACCTTCAAACGATTCTCCTTCCAGCGGAGACCATCCCACTTTGTAGAAAATGTTGTCTTGGGCAACGGTCCAGTCTTCTTTGGGGTCATAAATGATGATGTCGGCGTACATCCCTTCGTCAAGAAAGCCACGGCGGTCCACCTCAAAACAAATGGCCGGGGCATGACACATTTTTTCGATCACGCGCTCCAGAGTTATGTCTCCTTTCTGTACGAGCCGCATCATCATATCCAGCGAATGCTGCACCAAAGGAAGTCCACCGGGGGCTTTGAAGTAATCACTGCGGGCCTTCTCCTCTGCAGTATGAGGAGCGTGATCGGTAGCGATCACATCGAAGCGGTTGTCGAGCAGCGCCGGCAAGAGCGCTTTCCGGTGGTGCTCCGCTTTGATGGCCGGGTTGCACTTTATTTTATTACCAAGCCTCAGGTAATCGTCGGCGTTGAAGGTAAGGTGGTGAACACACACTTCGGCGGTGATTCTCTTTTCTTCCAGCGGGATGTCGTTGCGGAACAGGGCAATTTCATCTTCAGTGCTTATATGAAGGATGTGGAGACGGGTATTGTGTTTTTTGGCCAGTTCCACGGCGAGGCTGCTGGATTTATAACAGCCGGCAGCTGAGCGGATGTTGGGATGTTCCGTGACCGGGATGTCGTCTCCGTATTTCTCTTTAGCCGCCGCTGCGTTGCTCCGGATGGTGGCTTCATCTTCGCAGTGGGTCGCTATCAGGAGCGGACAATCAGCGAATAGTGCATCCAGTACCTGGCGGTCATCGACCAGCATATTTCCGGTACTGCTACCCATGAAAATCTTTAGTCCGCAGACGGTTTTAGGGTCGGTGCGTAGCGCTTCTTCGCGGTTGTCGTTCGAGGCACCCATGTAAAAACTGTAATTGGCAGGGCTCACCTGAGCAGCCTTGTCGTACTTCGCTTGCAGCAGTTCCTGCGTCAGCGCAGCCGGCTTTGTATTTGGCATCTCCATGAAGGTAGTGGTGCCTCCGGCCACGGCAGCGCGACTTTCTGTTTTTATGGTCGCCTTATGCGTAAGGCCCGGCTCCCGGAAATGAACCTGATCGTCGATGATGCCCGGAAGAACAAGACAGCCTTCGGCGTTGATCTCTTGATCGGCATGCCGGTCTATGGAAGAGCCAACGGCTTCGATAAATCCGTTTTTAACGAAGATGTCTCCGGTAAATCGTTTTCCCCGGTTGACGATCGTGCCGCCTTTAATTAGAATGGTTCCCTTGCGCATAGTGTCTGAATTTTCGCGCAAGTTAATGAATCGGCGGTTGAGTCGCTGTTGCTTTAACTCAACCGACGGCCAGGCTGTCCTGGAGCCACTGCAATCAACCGTCGATCTGTATTTTTTTCGGGCGCCGGCGCGCAGGTGCAGGGTGGGGTTGGAGAGAAGAGGTGCTCCGTTGGTAGATCTTAACCTCTCTTTAGTATATCAATCGCAAAATTTAAGATTTCAAAGTGCAACCTTCGTAAAGCGACAAACGCCCTTATAGTAAATTCAATCTCTGGAAAGGAACACGTAGTCTTTCCGGTTTATTCACCTTTCACTTACCTAAACATGATATCTATGAGACTCTTTACTTTACTCATCTGTGTATTCGCTTTTACGGCACTTTCCGCTCAATCGGTGAGTGTGGATGCCGATGGACCCGTCCTGGCGTACAAGACCGAGACCCAAACCACCAACATCAATGCATCTTATGCCTTAACCGGTCGCGAACGCACTCTACTTGGTGACCTCGACCTGAGTGGTGCATGGGGTGGCCCTACTTACAATTACTCCGCTACCGGAGACGATTGGGCGCTGCTGCGTGGTGGCTTCGGTGGATTGGAGTTCTCGGATGAACTCTTCATCGGCTACGGCGGCTGGAAAAGCCGCGAAGAGCACACCGTCGATAACCCGACGAGTCTCTCCCCGAAGTTCGACTACAAGCACAGCGGCCTCATCATCGCCTACTCACCCTTTGCTTACAACGCTATTCATCCGCGAATCACTACTGTTTTCGGTCCCGGCCGGTTTGAGATTCTTGACGACTCGGTCCCCGGATTCACCGGCGAACGCGACGATCGCTTCCTCGCCGGTCAGGCCACAATTGGTCTGGAACTCAATCTTTTCCAGTGGTTCCGGTTGGGCATCGACGGTGGTTACCGCTTCGCTTCCGGCATCGATAATGAACTTGTTACGGCCGATGATGTTTCGGGTGCTATCATCCAGGCTGAAGCACGTTTTGGTTTCAGCTGGTAACGAAGAATAGTAGAACCGGTACAATGGCTAACTCCTTGTTTTGCCGCTGGTTCTTCCCCAATTGAATGTGTGTGATTTACAATGGTGGAAGTGGGGCAACAGCCTTGCTCCCGCCATTTTTAATTGCTATCCGTGTGAGGGCAGAAAGCCGGACATCAGTACCTGCCCTGGTAAAAAAGCCCCGCCGGACACATAGTCCGACGGGGCAGTTGAGTATAGGTACTAATGCAACACTTTATGCAATTACCTCGCAACCGTGAATTTTGTGGTTGCGGAATATCCTGACGCTGCGTTTAAACGAACGAAGTACGTTCCTGCAGGGAAGTCATTCACGGGCAGCGCAACGCGCTGCTCTCCGGCCACAAGGCTTACCTCCATATTTCGTACAGTACGGCCAGTCATGTCGATTACCTGTACGGTGGCGACAGTGGCTTCCACCATCGCTAAGTTCAGATTCACAATGCTCGAAGCTGGGTTAGGGAATACATCGAGAGATTCAGCAGCAGGAACCAGTGTTTCCTCCTGCGGGATAATCGGTTCGTTGCCGGGGATCAGCGCTACGCAGGCAGCTCCTTCGTAAATTCGGATGTTGCGGAAGTAAGAATTTCCGTTTCGGGGCGCACCATCGTGGTCACACACGAAGAAAATCCGGTCGAATGTACCCGTGTAGTACTGACCTACAGGGATCGAGTAAGCTTTCCAGTTCCCGATGGTATTATAATCTTTGAAGTCTCCGTAGCCCCAGGTTTGGGTTCCGAAAAGCTGGAAAGCATAATTGGAGCTGATGGTATTGTTGTTATCGAAACCAATGCCATGTATTTCTCCTTGCCGGGAAGAACCAAACTCAAATTCAAGTACGGTGTTTGGCGTAACGGTGTAGTCAATCATTACGTCTTTCCAGGCGTTGTTCTGTATTGATATTCCCGTCGAGTTACTCAGGACGGTAACGTTACCCTTGTCCTGATTGCCTCCGTAGGTAGTGGGCACGTTGACCTGAAAATCAAGAGCGTCACAGGAGGTATCTCCTCCGCCACCACCGGAGCCTCCTCCGTCGTCGCTAGTGTTGGCACAGAATTGTTCTGTGGTTGAGGTGGTAAAATTGCCACCTGTAGCAACGTCCGTGCCGTTCAGGTTAATGGTATAGGCACCGTTTCCGTAAGAGCAGCAAATACCGTCGCCGTAAGTATCGGTAATGGTAAAGGTGTAGCAATCGTCTTCGAGGCAGAATTCCTCCGTATAGCTGGTGTTTCTTTGGCTGTAACCACCGCCTGATGCAACAGTGCTTCCGGCAGAATTAGTGAGCGTCCAGGCTGTTTCACCGGGGTAGTTGTCGGTGCGGATGGTAACCGTTACTTCGTTTTCGGTACAGTTCGTTCCGTTGTCGCCGCCGCCGTTATCGCCACCGCCACCGGTGCTGCAGCTGGTCAGGCAACTGCCGCTATAGGCCCGGTTACGGATAAGGTTGCCGGGCTGCGTACCGAAACCGTTGTTGAGGTTCACTCCTGCACTCGTCAGGTGGCAATAGCTCATAATAGTACCGCCGCCGCTGGGCAGACCAACCGAACTGGAGCAACCTCCTTCGGTTGCGTAACAACCGTCGATGGCCGTGTTATTGTTGTTCCAAACACAGGCGTGGGTGTGTTGTGAACCAAAGTTGTGGCCAAGCTCATGGGCCAAAACGTTGACCGACCAGCTGTAGCTCGGAACGGCGTTGTAGTTGTTGTCGATAGAGCTAAAGCCGTACGCATAGCTCGGAGCACACAAAACATTGACGTAAGCCACACCTCCACTCGCCTGAAACGACACAAGGTGAGCGATGTCTCCGTTGAAATTTGTACGGGTGGAGCGGAAAGCACTAAGGTTGTCGCTGCTGCTGTTGGCATTGAAAGGATCCTGACTTGACCAGACGTACAGCTCACTGAGAACGAGGTTGATGTTTTCGTTGGCGTAGAGTACCGCAACCTGGTTGAACAGCCCGGTCAGGAAGCTCGTAACGTTGGCAACGCTGCCGCGTTGCTGGAAGATAGAATAATCGGCTTCCAGGTAAAGGTTGACGCAGTTGTTGGCGTCTTTCTGACTCGGATCAAGGTCGATAAGGTCCTTGGGCGAATAAGGGATATTAGAGTCCGGAGTTTCACAGACGCCCAGGTCGGGAGCAGGCAGGTCATGATCGTTGTAAATGACGTGACGAACTTCGTCTTTGCCAGACATCTTACCCAGTACGAAATTGCCCGCATTGGTAGCGATCATACCACTGAGCTCATCTTCGAAAATGGACACTGCAACCAGACTTGTTTTGTCATCAGACACAATGCCCCGGTAATGAAGTCCGAGCGGCGATTTATTGTAGCTGTTGCTTCCACTTTCGGTCACCCGAAAGCCGTCGGCGAAGATGTCGGCCCGCACAAGGTCCACTTTTCCGATACCGCCGGGAATGGTTAATTCCAGACGGTCAGGAGCGCTCTTGCGCAAGTCGTTCATTCCGGTTTCGGAAAGTTCGAAAACAGTATAGTCTGCACCCACCTCATCGAGGGCTTTAACGAACGAACTGCTCTTTGCGGAAGTGAATATGTCGAAAGTTTCCTCGCTGCTTTGGGTAGCTGTAGCCTGCTCAACGAGGGCAGAAGGACGAAGATTTTGGGCGGTTAGCCCGGTTGCCAGCAGGCTGGTGCAAAGCACTGCCAGACAGAAAGTAATAAAGCGCATGATAGCGATGTTGGTTTGAATAAATGATATGAAGTAGCGGATCTCGCCCGTTGGCGAAACCGTTATTTACAAGGAGTATGCTATGCTGGGATTAAAAAATGGTCAGTTCACAAAATATCTGCACACGATCACGGTGAAGTGATGTGCAGAAACTAATAGGTCATTATTGTGCTGAACGGAAAGGAATGTTACTACAGATAAAATGGCCCGTGCAAGGGCAATAAACAGTGGGTAAAGTCTGAAATATTTTCCTTTAAACGGCACTTTTGCGGGATTAGTTGTGCAAACAGTGAAAAAACATCTGTGGCCCCGGGGGCATGGGGTTGTAGATGTATTGTTACATGACTACAAGGGTTAGTGGATTAGGATCCGCCGGACGAAATTTTTGCTGCCATCCGTCAGCCGCAACAAATAAGTTCCGGAAGGGAGGTCTGAAACATTGATCGTAGCCGTATTACCAGCTACCTTGTATTCAGCAATTTTGCCTCTCGAGGCACCGTAAAGTTGTACCGTGCCGGTGGCGGACTGAAGGCTGGCCGGGAACGCAACTCTTACCTGATCGTCGGCCGGATTGGGGGAGACTATAAGTTGGTTGTCCTGTTCTTCTCCGGTTGCATTTGATTCAAGGGTGAAGATTATCCAGTCGATGTTGAACGCTGCTCCTCCGGTAATATTCAGGCGCATCACCTGCTGGCCGGCTTCCAGCATTACTGGGCCTTCGGCACTTATTTCCTGATAATCATTCCAGCCTGCCGTTACTGGCGTAACGAAATTTACGGTTGCGTCAGCAGGGAAGTTCAGCGTAAAGGCACTGGCTGCGTCGTCGGAGGCGATCCGAGCGTCAACCCTGTAGTTTCCGGCAGTTTCCACATCGACGGTATATTCAATCCATTCTCCCGCCGAGACGTAACCGAGTACATAGCCATCATCCGGACCTCCTCCGATGTCGACTCCTTCCGAGAGGCGGTATCCGCCGCCCTGATTGGCGGAATCGTTATCGTTATAGGCAACGTCCTGACCGCCGTTGTCGTAATCCTCTACTTCTATTTTGCCGGGAATCGCCTGGGGGGTATTGTTGTAGGGCGACTGGACGTCTGAGGAAAGCGTTAACCGCTGCGGATACCCGTGCGTCAGGCGGCCAGTCGCATCGTGGGTGTACAGCCGGTAAGTGAAAACACCGTTGCTGTAGACGTCGGTATCAAGAAAAGACATGGCCGAAGGGGCCAGTCTGCCCACTTCAGCAAAGGTTCCATTTACGCCCTCGGCACGTTCTACCACTATGCTGTCGTTGTCTGTAAGTCGGTTGTTCCAGTCCAACATCACAACCGGGTTTCCCTGGTCATCCTGTGTCGAAGTAACGACGATCTCATTGGGCGAATCCTGATAATAGTGAATGAGGACATCTTTTACTTCAGGCCAGGTCTGGTCGGATCTGTTCAACACCCTGAAGTCGCCACCATCGTCCCAGGTGGAGGTGGCGAAGCCGTGTAAGTCTGCGAGTCCGAGGTACTCGCCGTACCAACGCATACGTGAGTTGAAGTCGGCATTTACTTTTGCGCCGTATTCGCTGATGTGAACCGGAATGCCATACTGATCGGACCAGTCTTTTGCTGCCTGGAATTTGTTGGCCATTCCTGCGTAATCCGCCGGTGTGCCCCAGGTGCCCTGAGAGAGGCCCGCAAAATTCCACGGATCGTAGGAATGGTAATACCCCATGATGTAATCATCGTCCGGAATTTCAGCTCTGAAAAGTTCTTCTGCGTTGGAGTACTGGTTGCCGCCAAAGATCACTATTCTGGTAGGTTCCTGTTCACGGATTATTCCGAGTATCCGGGCGTTCAGGTCATCGACCTGAGCTACGGTAAGACCAAACGGCTCATTGATGATTTCATAGAGTAACTTGTCCGGTTTGTCCTGAAAACGGACAACGATCTGCCGCCAGATGGAGTCGTACCTGGCTTTGTTTTCCGTCGTATAGTTCTGTTTCAGCCAGTCTTCGTGGTGGCCGTTAAGGGTAATGTACAGCCCCCGGTCCAGGCCCCAGTCAACAACTTCTTCTACCCGGTCCATCCAGTCGGCATCGATTGTATACGGAGGGGTGTTCATGGTGTGTTCGTCCCAGCGAACAGGAACCCGGACATTCGTGAATCCCGCTGCGACGTATGCGTCGAAGTAAGCTTCCTGGGCAGGGCCGTTGTTCCACGCGCTTTCCTGCGGCGGCTCCAGAGTGTTGCCGAGGTTGATGCCCCGCCCCATACCTTCCAGGGCTTCAAAGGGAGTCAGTTGCGCGGTAAGGGTGGTGGTCGTCAGAAGGACCAGAAGGAATTGCAATAACTTCATAATATGGTGATCGACTTTAAGATTATAACTATACTACTGGACATTTTTGATTTTCCACCTCACCCTCCGTCCTTTTCAGCAAGGTTTGCCTAAGGCTCAGCGGAGAGGGAACCAAACCTCGAAGAAGCCGCGAAGCGAAATGTCCAGTAGTGTGGATTATAACCCAATTAATTGATTTACCCGGAGAATTTCAAAGGTACATACACTATTTTAAGATGCGCCGTTGGTGCTATACGCTCTACCGGCAGGCTGATGCCTGCTGTCATTTTCCTGATTTGGGCGCAGACGCAGGTGCAGTAGACGGACAACAGCATGCTGCTCCGCAAGCGATACCGGTCTTCCAACAACCTTCTTTGCACCCGCGGCCGCGCCCAAATCTAAAAACACTTAAATTGCCATCAAAACAAAGCCAGACATGCTCGGAGATATTTGGAATGCTACTTTGAAAGGAATGAATGATCTTGCCGGATCAGTTGGCGAAGGCGCCAGAGAAAAGAGTCTGGCCCTGATCGAGGATTGGTTGGAAATTTTCCCTCAACTGGCCGAATACGGGTTGGAAATTACCAGTTTCAGCATGGGCCTGGCCATTAGCCCGAGCCTGAACGTGGAATTGCTGGGCAAGCACGAAGACTGGTCTGACGAAGCGATCGCCAAACGTCTGGCCGATCACAAAGGTGAGCACTCCATTACCACCGTACTTTCGACCATCCGTACCGCTTATCGGCTACAAAAGAAAACCCAGGCTCCGCTGCGAGATCCCTTGATCCTGAAAATTGTCGTTCGGATTTCTCCGGAAGTGCGGGTAGTACTGGGCCAGCCGATACTGGACGATTGACCCGAAGAGGGTAGGGTAGCCCAAAATGAAAATTTCAGTGGCTTGTACCGCCCTGCACCAGCGGTGGTTCTTCCGGTTGTAAAAAGGAGCAGAGGAAGCGGAACAATTGAAAATTTTGTAATATTACCGGTAAATGCCCAGCGATCAGGAGCAATGGTAATCATCTACGAATGACAACAAAAAAATTGGCCGGCCTCGTTTTGGGCCCTCTATCCTTTGCTTTGATCCTCGTCTTTTTGCGCCCCGAAGGCCTGCCCTTCACCGGCACGGCGGTGCTGGCAACCACCGCCTGGATGGCAATCTGGTGGACCACCGAAGTCATCGCGATTGCCGTAACGGCAATGCTGCCGATCATCCTTTTCCCGCTGACCGGAGTGCAGAGCGTGAGCGAGATAACCAAGCCGTACGGCCATTACCTCGTGTTTCTGTTTCTGGGCGGGTTCATCATCGCGATGGCCGTAGAACGATGGAATTTGCACCGGCGAATCGCCCTGGGCATCATCAATCTCATCGGCTCTAACCTGAAGATGGTAATTCTGGGAGCGATGGTTGCTACCGCCTTTTTGTCGATGTGGATATCCAACACCGCAACTTCGGTGATGATGTTACCGATCGCGATGGCGATCGCCCAACAGATGGACGACGACCCATCAACGGAGGTGAACGAAAACAGTACTTTCGGCAAGGCACTGATGCTGGCGGTTGCCTATTCGGCTTCGATTGGTGGCATGGCTTCCCTGATCGGAACGCCGGTAAATTTCGTACTGGCCGGCCAGGTGCAGGAAGTATTCGGAATTCAGGTTGGCTTTATGGAATGGATGCGGATCGGTCTGCCCGTTTCGGTTGTCTTGTTGCTGATTTGCTGGTGGTATCTGACGCGGGTTGCCTTCACCTTTGAGAGGGACTCATTTGCCGGAGGGCGTGCTGAGATCAGACGGCTCCAAAAGGAACTCGGCCCTATGAGCCGCGAAGAAATGAAGGTGCTTTTGGTGTTCTCCGTAACGGCAGCAGCCTGGGTGTTTCGGAAATCGCTGCTCGCTCCGCTGGTTCCGGGAATCAACGACACCGTTATCGCCATGATGGGAGCTACTGCTTTATTCCTTATTCCCGGCAAAGAAAAAGGCACCCCGTTGCTGACCTGGCAAGAGGCCGTAAGGCTGCCGTGGGGGGTGGTGCTGTTGCTTGGGGGAGGATTCGCTTTAGCATCCGGATTCGAAGCCGGCGGACTGGGCGAATACGTCGGGAACCACCTCAGCGTTCCCGAAGGAGTCAGCCTGCTCCTCGTTATGCTGATGGTAGTCGCAGCGGTTAACTTCCTGACCGAAATTACCAGTAATGTTGCGACCACTTCGATGCTGTTGCCGGTACTTGCCCTGGCGGCAGGTCCGCTCGGTGTCTCGGCCGCTTCGCTCATGATTCCGGCAACCCTTGCTGCAACCTGTGCTTTTATGTTGCCCGTCGCAACTCCGCCCAATGCTGTGGTCTTCGGGTCCGGATACCTGACAATTCCTGATATGGCAAAAGCAGGTCTCTGGATGAACCTGATCTCCATCCTTGTCATTTCAATCGCTTGCTACTTTGTCCTTCCTTTACTGCCGGGCCTGAACTTCTAAACGGATAACCTTTAGCTGTTCATGGTCTGTTTCTAATTATTTTACTCATCTAAAATTTTCTCAAATTGAAATACTTGTTGATCCTCTTTTTTGCTCTCACCCCCTTCCTCACCTCTTCCGCTCAACCGGAGATGCCGGCCATCCTCTCGCTTGAGCAGCAGGGGAAGCTCCACGATAGTTGGTTGAGCGAGCGGGCAAAAACCGTTCTGCCGATGCTGATGAGCAGAGAGGGTGTTGCTATGTGGATCATCATCAGCCGCGAGTACAACGAAGACCCGGTTCTGAAGACGATGCTGCCCAGTAAATGGATGGGGGCACGGCGGACTACGATGCTGGTGATCTACGACGACGGAGAGGGTAGTGAGCTCGAAACCCTGGCCTGCGCCCGCTACGACGTCGGTGATGTTTTCAAGAAGGCATGGGACCCCGAAAAGCAGCCCGATCAGTGGGCTGCGCTGCGGGAGATCATCGAAGAACGTAACCCGGACCGAATAGCCGTGAACCGGAGCGAAGACTTCGGCCTGGCGGATGGCATCAGTTCATGGCATTACGACAAGCTCCGGGAGACCCTTCCTGAGCACCTGCGTTCGCGCCTGATCAGCGGCGAGAAGCTGGCCATCGGCTGGTTGGAAACCCGCCTGCCGTCGGAAATGACCGTGTACCGCCAGGTGATGGGCGTGGCGCACACCATCATCGCTGAAGCCTTCAGCAATAAAGTCATCACACCGGGCGTGACCACGACCGATGACGTAGTGTGGTATATGCGTGAACGGGCCAATAAACTTGGCCTGGGGATATGGTTTCACCCAACGGTGGATGTACAACGCGCCGAAAACCAGGAATTGTACGCCTTTAGCGGCCGGCCCGATGCTACGGTGATTATGCCGGGAGATCTGTTGCACTGCGACTACGGAATCACGTACTGTGGCCTCAATACCGACACTCAGCACAATGCCTACGTCCTGAAACCAGGCGAGACCGAAGCCCCCGATTACCTCGTGCGGGCGTTCGGAAAAGGAATGCGTACGATGGACATCCTGACCGAGCAGTTTGAGAACGGTCGGACGGGCAACGAACTTCTGGCGCGGGCGCTGGTGCAGGGAAAGGATGAGGGCCTCAGACCAACCATCTACACCCACCCGATCGGCTATCATGGTCACGGTGCAGGCCCTACTGTCGGTCTTTGGGACCAACAGGAAGGAGTACCCGTACGAGGAGATTACCCCCTGCACCCCAATACCGCCTACAGCATCGAGCTGAACACTAAAGTCAGAATCGACGCATGGGATAAGGACATCAGAATGATGATGGAAGAGGATGGTTTCTGGGACGGAGAAAAGTTCCGGTACATCGACGGACGACAAACAGAACTGTACCTGGTACGGTAGGTACAAAGAATTTCAGTTTAAATACCTTTTGCTTTAATTTAGCTTTATGGACAAAGATGTAATCATAATTGTCAGTTTAATTCTGATCGGGTTAGCCATGATTGTTTGGGGCATCTTATACCAGGCTCGCCACAACAAAACGTTGCGGGATACGCAACGAATCATCACTGATCTTGAGTTGTTGCGCCTCTTCGAGCGCCAGCCCGGGGGGATTTTGTCCGCAAAGATGGTTGCTGATAAAACGGGCCTGACTGCAGCCGAGGCTTCATCCCGGCTGTCGGGCCTGGCTCACGGCGGCTTACTTCTCGTAGGCTCTAACCCTTCGGGCATGAAGCAGTTCTATGAATTGTCGGCTCCGCTCGAGGAGCGTCCCGGTATCCAATTGTCGGGGGAACCGTTCCTGACCATCGAAGATCTGCAGGAGATCTTTATCGCCTACGATTACAAGGTGAGCCCACACGACCTGATGGTTGCGACGGGATTGCCCTGGAACATCCTTGCCCGGGAAATGAAGTACTTCCGGCAGCAGGGTATAACCGAACTGATTCATATCCCGCGCCCGGGAGACAGCTTCAAGCAGTACATCCTGCAAGAAGAGTACCATCGGTCCGGGAAATTGGATATTGAAGGCCGTACCCGCCTCAACGAAAAGGTAAAGCAGGTACTGTACGATGAGCGGTTTCTTGTCTGAAACCCGGAAACTGAGCAAATTCTTAAAAGGGGTTAAAATTGGTTTAAAGCGTGTTTCAGTCCGGATGAATTCTGTCGCACTGTGGTTATTACAGTAACCAAATGCTGATTCATGATGCGCCAAATTCTGCTTGCTTCGTTACTGACTCTTCTTTTTCTACCTGTATCCGCCCAGCGTGGCCGCGGCCCGGCGCTCGACGGCGTTTGGTTGGAGACCAGCCTGGACCGCTACGGGCAGCCGCTGCCCGTGGAACGGCAACCCAAGCGAACTACTCTCTTTCTGGAACCGGATGGCTACTTTGAGGAAATTCGTCCCGGAACCAACCGCTATGCCGATGACCGGCGTTTCATTGGTCGCTGGGATGCGGACTATCGCCTGGGCCACCTCACCCTCACGGTTGATGCTCCGCGGAGGGTCTCGGCCAGCCCTTACCGCTACAATCGTGGTTCGCGGCGTGCTTACAGTCAAAGAATACCTTATACTATTGTGTTCAGCGACCGGGATGAATTGGTGCTCCGTGACCGGCGCGACGGGCGTAAGCGTTTCTTTGTGCGGGAGTAGTCCCGTTCTGTAGTCTCTTCTGGTGGCCGTTCTTCGATGGAGAGCCACGGCAGCCAGGACGAAGGCTGTAATCGCTCATTTCCCGATGGCATCCATTCAAGTATCCAAACGATCTTATTCAGATGGTCTTGCTATCTTTGCGCTCCCCAAAGCATAGTCCAAATGACAGAAGACGGAAACGTACTCATAACTGTAGTCGACCGACAAGGCGAAGCCCACGAACTGGAAGCTCCGACTGATATGAACATGAACCTCATGGAAGTTTGTAAAGCTTATGAGCTACCTGTGCAGGGAACCTGCGGTGGTATGGCGCTGTGCAGTACCTGCCACTGTTATGTTCTTTCGGAAACTGAATTGCCCGAAATGGGGGAAGACGAAGAAGACATGCTGGATCAGGCTTTCTTCGTTGAAGATAATTCACGCCTAGGTTGTCAGTTACGCATCACCGACGAACTGGATGGCCTGAGGGTACAATTGGCCCCCGAAGCGGAGGAATAAGCAGAAGGTTTTGAAATTTTCTTTTAGAAAAGTGAAATAAACTTTTGCGGTTTCAAAAACGTTTGTATCTTTGCGGTCCCTTAACGTAGGGGCTTTGCTTTTAACACAGCAAAAATGGTAACATCGCGGGGTGGAGCAGTTGGTAGCTCGTCGGGCTCATAACCCGAAGGTCACAGGTTCGAGTCCTGTCCCCGCTACTATTAGCCGTCGTTGACTTAGGTTGACGACGGCTTTTTTATGTCCCTGACCGAGGGTACGCACAAAGCTTGGTCCGGTTCTTTCAGAACCGACCGGGAGTAGGAGAGTGCCCCGTAAACCTTAATTGCACCTGCGGCCGCGCCTGCTGGTAATGACGTATGGCGAAATATTGAAGCTTATTTCCGGGCATGCTAAACGCTTTACCTAACTGGCGGGTTAACTTTTCATGATCAGCAATAAGTGTTTAGCTTTGCGCCCTTAAAATTTAAACTACTACATGGCCACCGTAAAATTTACCTTCGAGGATAAAAGCATTGATCCCAAAACGGTTGAAAACGTTCCTGCGGACATCAGTATTCTTGAAGTGACCGAAGAGAACGATATCCACCTTAACCATAACTGTGGTGAAGTTTGTGCCTGCAGCACCTGCCACATCTACGTACACAAAGGCGAAGACGCCCTGGAAGAAATCAGCGATAAAGAAGAAGATTTCATTGACCGGGCCATCAATCCCCGCATCGAAAGCCGCCTGGGTTGCCAGGCCGTTATCATTGATGAAGACGCTGTAATCGAGGTGGAAATCCCCGATCAGAAGCAAATCATCGGACACGAACACTAAATTGGTATTACGGCATTTTGACTGGCAGGCCTTTCACAACGGCCCGCCCAAATTGCTAACGAACCAAAGAAGCAACGAACTAAAATACCAACATGAGTTTTAAAGATTTCGACAATTTCCCCTTCGGCTGGGCCGACCACGAAGATATTGCAATGGCCCTCTACGATCGCTTCGGTGACGAAATGGACCAGGGAAAAATTTACCGTATCCGCTTCACTGATCTCCTGACGTGGATTCTCGAAATACCCAATTTTACGGGTACTAAAGAAGGTTCCACCGAAGAGCACCTGGAGCAAATTCAGGCAAAGTGGGTTTACGAATGGCGGGAGAACCAGTAGGTTGAGACCCTATGGTCGGGGAACAGCAATCATGGCGCTCAGCGCAGATTGCTGTTTCCTGATTCGCAGGCCATCTGTTTCCTGACCCTGATTTCAGTTTTCTACCATTTAAGCTATGAATGAACTCGAACGATTCGAACCGATAAACACCTTCATCTTCGACGTCGACGGAGTGCTTACCAACTCGCAGTTGCTGGTGTTGGAAAACGGAAAACTCCTGCGCCAGATGAGTGTCCGCGATGGCTACGCCATCAAACGGGCCATTGATATGGGCTATAAAGTTGCCATCATCACCGGTGGTAAAAGCGAAGGCGTGGTAAAACGCCTGCAAGGGCTGGGCGTGGTGGATATCTACTACGGTATCCGCGATAAAGTTGAAGCCTACCGGGAGTTCATGTATCTCTACGATGACGAAATTTCCGACGAAAACGTCCTCTATATGGGCGATGATGTGCCGGATTACGACGTAATGCGCCTTGTCGGGTTCCCTACCTGCCCGAAGGATGCCTGCCCGGAAATTCTTTCTATCGCCAGCTACGTCAGCAACGCCAACGGCGGTGGCGGCGCAGTCCGCGACGTGATTGAAAGAACCCTGCGCCTGAATGGCCACTGGTTGCCTTCCGATGAAGACGAAGAGCTTCCGACAAGTGTGTAGGCAAAAGCCATAAGTCTATTGTGCTTGTGGCAACGTAGTTGGGGGCGGAATTACCTCTATTTTTAGCTCCTGCCCACCAAAACAAGAACATGTAGCATCTTGCGGGCACGTATACGCCCAATTAACATTACATGAAACCTATTATACTGTTGTTTACCCTGGCGCTGGCCAGCTTTTTCGGCTGCTCCTCTGACTCGATAGAAACGCCTTTGCCGCCATCTGAATGGATTGTCGTTGGCAACGATCGCGGCCTGCGCAACGAGTTTCTGGATATGGCGAATGTTGTTCGTCTGCGCGACAGCAGCCTGACTGTTTACCCGCTCGGAGCTCCCAACGTGGCGATCGATTACCGCATCGAAGACAGTATTATTTATGGGAAAGAGGAACGCTGGCGGATGATCCGCCACAGCCAGGATTCGATCATCCTCCACGACTCACTAAAGAACAACAATTATTACCTGAGGCAACTCGTCGAGCGTGACTCGGTACCTGATTCTCTGTTGGTTGGTCGCGATTTTTCGTCGGGCTTTTTGGGGAGCAATCGGTCGTACTTGTTTGAGAATACACCGGGTACAGACCAAAACTGCTACCTCTCGCGGGGCTATTTTGATATCTATGACTTCCCACAGGTGTCCTTGATTAAAGATGGTTACTGGCGGATCGATCATCGGTTCCGGCAGCCACTGCTGCTGATGACGACGGGCAATGTTCAACACTCTGTGATGCTGGTAGATTCGGTGTCTATGGCTTCCGGCATATCAGGAGTAATGGTAAATAATAATTCGCCCAACGGCCCTGAGCGCCGGCAGCGGTTTGTGCCCAATGCGACGGGTTACGAGTACGAGACGATCGCTGATATGCTGGGGAGACTTGATCCTGCAGGAACAATAGTCACCGAGTTGTATGTTCCTGATTCCATGTCTCGGGCTATCCTCCGGTTTACATCCAGTCAAAAAGATTTCGAAGATTTCCGGACGGCAAATGACTTTGAGGCAGAAAATCTCAGGCTTAGCGTCACCGGGAATCGTTACCGTTTGCACACACCGGAGCAGACTCTGATTGAAGGCGACATTTCCTTGCATTCAACTGCACCTTATCTGGTGGTTGATGGTGGCTGCGCAAACCAGAATTACCTGCCGGTGCGTACGTCTGGTAACGATACTTTGGTCGTCACGGTACCGCTGCGGGTGGTGGTTACTGACGAGGCCCTGCCCAGAACCTCGTACCGCAACGGGAAGGAAATCACCGTTGATGGTCAGCGGTACAAAGACACCGAGATCGACTTACGGATACCGGTTTTGCGGTAGCAGTCTGCCTTTGATGAGCCGGCCGATAGGGCGGCGGTGCGCAGGTGCAATGGAAGTTGAAGGGCATCGTTCGGTAACGAATAGCTGGGCATTCGATCACGGGCGGAGAAGCATTGATGCCTCCCGGAGCTACCAGTCCGTCTACCGTTCACTGCACCTGCGACCGCGCCCAGAAAACACAAATAATTAGTACTGCTGTAATTTGTAAACAAATATCCGACTTTGTGTTGGGTCGGGTAAGCGGAGCATCGTATATTCGCCGATTCAGAAAACAGCACAAATGTCCGATTCCGTAAGCCAGCGGCCGCCCCACTACCTTGATGAACTTAACGAAGTACAACGCCAGGCAGCTACGGCGACGGAAGGCCCTGTGCTTGTCATTGCTGGTCCCGGTTCGGGCAAAACACGGGTGCTTACCTACCGCATTGCTCACCTGATCGAAAAAGGAACCGCACCGTGGGAGATATTAGCGCTGACCTTTACCAACAAGTCGGCCCGTGAGATGAAGGAACGGATCGTGAAGGTTGTAGGGCAGAAGGCTTCAGACATCTGGGCGGGCACCTTTCACAGCCTTTTTGCCCGTATTCTGCGCGTAGAGGCAAAGCACATCGGCTACCCGAGCAACTTTACTATCTACGACACCGACGATACCAAGAGCCTGATCAATTCGATCATCAAGGAGCTCAACCTCGATAAGACTGTATACCAGGCTAACGCGATCAAAAACCGGATTTCCAGCGCAAAATCGAGCCTGATCACGCCGAAACTCTACATGAACAATGCGGAGCTACTGACGCAAGATAAGCAGGCTAAAATGCCTTTGGTTCATAAGATTTACGCCGCTTACGTGAGTCGTTGTAAAAAGGCCGGAGCGATGGATTTCGACGATCTGCTCTACCGTCTCTTTGAGTTGCTGCAGAATCACCCCGATGTGGCGAAAAAGTACCGCCGTAAGTTTAAATACGTACTTGTAGACGAGTTCCAGGATACGAATACACTTCAGTACGCTATTGTGAAAAAGCTGGTCTTGTACCCCAAGAGCCCGCGCAATATCTGTGTAGTCGGAGACGATGCTCAGTCCATCTATGCCTTCCGGGGAGCAACCATTCAGAACATTCTCGACTTTGAGCGGGACTTTGCCGACCACGGTATCCAGACTTTCAAACTGGAACAGAATTACCGCAGTACCGAGCACATCGTTCAGGCGGCGAATGCGGTGATCAGCCACAACCGCCGGCAAATCCAGAAGAACATCTGGAGCCACAAGGGTGAAGGGCAGAAGATCAAAATTATCCGCGAGATGGATGATACCGGCGAAGGCCGCCGGGTTGCTGATACGATTGTGGAGCAGAAAAGCCGTTACCACCTCAAGAACGAAGACATTGCAATCCTTTACCGGACCAACGCACAGTCTCGTATCTTCGAGGAATACCTGCGGAAGTTCAACCTGCCTTACCGGGTCTACGGTGGTCTGAGTTTCTACCAGCGTAAAGAAGTAAAAGATCTCGTTGCTTACCTGAGGTTGGTAGTGAACCCGAACGACGAAGAGGCTTTCCGCCGCAGCATCAATAACCCCAAACGCGGAATTGGGGGGACCAGTCTGGAAAAAGTCGCCAGCCTCGCCGGCCAGCAGGGTATTACGCTCTTTGAAGCCCTTAAGCACGTTGCATTGCCAAAACGTACCCGCCACGCCGCCGATGGCTTTATCGAGCTGATCACCAAAGCCCGCGCCAAGGCCGATACCGCCAACGCCTACGAACTGGCCGAAACCGTAGCCCGCAAATCCGGCTTGCTGGACAACCTGCGCAAGGATGTCTCCATCGAAGGTATGGCCCGCCTTGAAAATTTCCAGGCCCTACTCGACGGCATTAAGTCATTCGTCGAGGAAGACACCCTGATCGATACGGACACCCTGCCGGACAAAACCCTGGCGAGTTACCTCCAGAACATCGCTCTGCTAACGGATTTCGACAGCAACGAAGAAAAGAATAATACCGACGTGATTACGCTGATGTCGGTGCACGCAGCCAAAGGGCTTGAATTTAAATCTGTGTTCGTTGTGGGGCTGGAGAAAGAGTTGTTTCCCAGTTTCATGAGTATGGGCACAATTGAAGGCATGGACGAAGAGCGACGCCTTTTCTACGTCGCCATTACCCGGGCCGAGCAGTTCCTCACCCTTAGCTACGCCAATACGCGTTACCGCTACGGTAAAATGAAGATGAACGAACCGAGCGTCTTCCTGACGGAAATCCCGGCCGAAGCCGTGGAAAACACGAGTTACAGCCGGCGCTCGGAAAAGTCCGAGTACGACCCGTTGGAGCGTCAGCGGGCCAAAGTTTCGGGGATCGTCCCGATCCGTAAGCGGGGGACCGCCAAATTCACGAAGCCTAAAATGGATCCCTCTAAGTTTAAACCCAATCCTCCTGCGGAGATTGAAGAGGGGCAAAACGTCATGCACCTCAAGTTTGGAGAGGGCAGGGTGGTGAAAATCGACGGAGGAGCAGACAATCGGATTGCAACAATCCATTTCAGCGGATTGGCCCAGCCGGAAAAGAGAATTATGCTGCGATTTGCTAAGTTGCAGGTGCTCGACTGATCCGGTTCGTCCTCCGGGCGTGCAATGCACCTGCGTATGCGCCCGAAAAGGAGAAAAATGTCGGCCGATTTAAAAAATAGAATTTTTACGTGTAAATTAAAGCAATGAAATCGACCTTTTGTGCGTAAAATTGTTCCTCCAATAAACCAAGTAACCTGACATGTTGAAAAACGTAATGCTCTTCGCCGCCGCTCTGATGATTTTTGCGAGTTGCGCGAACACTGACACATCCCAAGACACTGTGGACACTTCGGAGCCGGACACCACTGCGCTGAGCGCAGTTCCCACCGATGGTGGTCAATCTATGGATGAAACCAAAGATGGCTACAAGTTGAACATCGTGGATGGTACCATCAAGAGCCCACGCAAGGAGCTTGTTGGTAAGATTGGTGAGGTTCCTGTTGTGATCAATTACGGTAGCCCGGCGGTCAACGACCGTGTAATTTACGGCGACCTGGTTCCCTACAACAAAGTTTGGCGTACCGGAGCCAACGAAGCAACCCGGATCACTTTCCAGCGCGACGTGATGGTGGGCAAAAGCAACACCAAACTGACGGCAGGTACCTACGCTCTTTTCAGTCTGCCAAGCAGCAAAGACGACTGGACGATCATTTTCAATAAAGTAGCCGACCAGTGGGGAGCTTACGATTATGAAGAATCTTCAGACGCAGCCCGCGTAAAGGCTGAATCGATGCCAGCTCCGGAAAGAGCAGAACGTATGGACTTTGCTCTCGATGGTAATGACATCCAAATGATGTGGGATGACCTCGTGGTTGCTTTCCCCGTTACTACTGCAAGTAAGTAGGCTAACAGACAACAGACACAATCATTGTTCTTACCCGTCAGGTCCGCAGCAAGAATGCTCCTAAAGCATCAGCGGACCTGACGGGTAAGTAGTTTAAAGCCGGCCTTTTGGCCGGCCCATGATGTCTTTTTTCTCTTCCGGCAGCACGCGTTCTACCGGCGCTTTTTCGTACTTGTGGTTAAAGACTTTCGAGATTTCATGCCAGCGCCCGTCGGTACCGTATTCCAGAGCATGATAGCTACCGTCAGGAAGGCTGATCGGGCCACCATCGGGCCCTTGAGCAATGATGAGGTTTTCGTAGATTATACGTTTAGATTCGGGCTCGAAGCGCATAGCAACATTAGCCTCTGCACTGTATTCCAGTACGAGCCGGGTATGGTCTTCCAGGAGGTGCCCTTCAGGAGTATAAACCGCGAAAACAGGCAGGCCAAACACCGGCTTCCCGGCGGGGTCAAGGTAGAAAACATCAAGGACTTTTTGGCGGCTAAGGGCCGCATGGCGGTTGTATCCGAAAAGGAAATAATAAGGCTTGCCCTGGTATGTTCCTCCGGGGATGATGTTGTAAATCACGTAGCCCAGCCAGTCCGTATTACTGGTGATCGCTGTTTCGGGATTTTGCCGCAGTTGATCGCCCCGGTCTATCAGGGGCATCAACTTCAACGCACTGGAATTGTACTGGATCGCACCGTAGTGGCGGTATTCGTCCCTGTTGACGTGAAGCTCCCAGGTGAAAAAGCGAAAGCTGCTGTCGGGTGCCATCATCACTTTAACTCCTTCGAGGCCGGAGAAGTCGAAGTTGAAGCTATTCGGTGTTTTGAGCGCTTCAACGAGGTCTTTTATCAGCGATTTACAGGCAAGGAAGCGGGCCTCATCCGAGCTGTCGGTATGCATGATGTATGACAGCTGAAGCAAATCCGATTCAGCTTTCTGGAGGTTAGAATTGTCGGCCGGACTCAATGGGCCGGCCTGAGAGAAGAGCGCTGCTGTGCAAAGCAGGCTAAGGAAAAAAGAGAATAGTGATTTCATGGGGATACTTGAAGTGGCAGGTTCTGCCTGCTTGAACTCGATTCAGATATATTACGCTTCGGAGACGTGAAAAGTATATCTCAGACGGTTACATTTGTAAAATGGTAACAGTTGATTTTACGAACAAGACTGCTCTGGTTACGGGCAGCAGCAAAGGGGTGGGCGCAGCTACTGCCCGTATTCTGGCCCAGGCTGGCGCACGTGTGTGCGTTCATTATAAGGGCGATGTCGCAGGTGCAAAGACTGTTCTGGCGTCGCTCCCCGGAGCAGGACACACCCTTTTACAGGCAGATTTATCGAAACCTAAAGAAGCAAAGCGATTGGTGGACAGCGCCGCCATGAAAATGGGACGGTTAGATATTCTGGTGAACAACGCCGGCATCTTTCGGCCCCATCCCGTCGATGGGAGCATGGGCTTTGAGCAGTGGCTCGATACTTTCCACGAAACCATCCATACCAATCTCATCGGTCCCGCGGCAGCGGCTTTCGCCGCTATTCAGATCATGCGTAAGCAGGGCGTCGGTACGATTGTGAACGTGGGTAGCCGCGGTGCATTCCGCGGCGAGGCCGGCCAGGTAGGGTATGGGGCCGCAAAGGCCGGCCTGCATTCCCTTTCTCAATCACTGGCTCAGGCCGTGGGCAAAGACAACATCACGGTTCATGCCGTAGCGCCGGGATTCATCGAAACGGCGATGGCCCGTCCTCACCTACAGGGCGAAGCCGGAGAAGCAGTAAAGGCGCAAAGCCCTCTCAATCGGGTCGCTACGGTCGATGAAGTAGCACGCGCCATCCTTTACCTTGCCAGCCCCGAAGCACGTTTTACCACCGGTGCTGTGCTTGATATCAACGGAGCCAGTTATTTGAGGTAGCCGGCCGCTGCCCGGCAGGCCACCATTGCAACACTTCTTTACCGGCATCTGCCGGAAACCGGGCTGAAGAACCAACAAATTCCCCGTTTCCGCGCTACAATAAGAAACCAACCAGTATGCAAGCCCCCCAAATCTTAGACGAACGTTTCAAGGACCCTCGTTTTACCCACGCCATGCTTAACAGGTTACCAGAATACCTGGCCGGGCAGCGCTGGTTTACAAGTAAGGGAAAAGAAATCGTTAAGTGTTCCATCGAAGATTCGCATACGGTTTCGGAGGACACCGCGCTGGTGGTGATCCGGGTCGATTTCGCTGACAAGAGCAAGGAGTTCTACCAGATGCCACTCGCTCAGCTAGATCGGGTGGAGGACCAGAAAAAGTACCTGAAGTGTACGCCCAAAATGATCCTCCTCCGGGTTCCCGGCGGGCCGATTATCGTGGATGCTGTACCGTTGCCCGCCTTCCGGCGGGCCCTCTACGAGATGATTCGCAACGGGGTTGACACCAGCGACGGTATCACCTGCGAATGCGGTAAGCTACTACGACGGGCGCCGGAAACCATGGACAGTGTCGTGCCGAGCATCGATACGAGCAATACGGCTATCATCTACGGTGATAAGTATTTCTTCAAACTCTTCCGCAAACTGGACCCGGGCCTTAATCCCGACCTCGAGCTCGTCCGTTACCTGTCCGAAAAAACGGATTTTGCTAACTGTCCTCCCTACGGAGGCAGCCTCGGTGTAGGTAAAATGACCGATCCCAACTACCTTAACCTCGGGATGCTGAGTGGGAAGGTCGACAACCGGGGGGATGCCTGGGAATACTTTCAGGAACTCACAGCGCGCTACTTCGCTGGCGATGGCGAAGTGGACGAAGAGACCATCCGCCGGGCCCGACTCCTCGGTCAGCGTACCGCCGAGATGCACCACGCTCTGACTAAAGGAACCGGAGATATGCTGAAGCCGGCACCCCTCACGGCCGAATACAGGTCCGAAATCACCTTTGCCGCCCAAAAACTCCTCAGCCGCCAGGTCGCCGAACTACGCACTAAAGCTTCTGGCCTGGAACCTGAAATGAAGGCTGCCGCCCAACGTGTCCTCGACCTGGAACCGGCGCTCAATGAGCGCCTCGCCAGTCTCTCCGGACAGGAAATGGAACTCGACCTCATTCGCATCCACGCAGATTATCACCTCGGGCAGGTACTGGTTACCGATGATGATTTTGTTATCATCGATTTTGAAGGCGAGCCGCTGCTTAGTATCCCAGAGCGCCGCCGCAGGCGGCCCGCACTGAAAGATGTTGCCGGAATGGTCCGCTCTTTTCACTATGCAGCCAACGCTCAACTTCTCCTGAATCCGGAAACCTACGCAGGTCGTGATCAGGCTGTGCTTACTGCCCGGGCAAATGAATGGTACGAAACGGTTTCAGCAGCCTACCTCGCTGCCTATTTCGACGCTTGTGGTGAAGCTACTTTCCTCCCCGCTGCGGAAGCAGACCGGAAAACGCTGCTCGACCTTTTCGTGCTCGAAAAGGCCATCTATGAAGTAGCATATGAGCTTAATTCGCGGCCAGCGTGGCTTGGCGTTCCTTTGGGAGGAGTTCTCGGCGTTGCCGGGTAAGTCACCACTCGCCGGTTCGATGGATGTCGGGTACGGCACGAAACCGTTGGTTATGGTAAAGAACTTTACAACATCACCCCAACCGTAACGTAGAAGGTTCTTGGCGCACTGGGAATGATCCCGGGGCCCGGATAACCGGTCGCGCGCCGGGTGAAGTAAGCCTCGTCCAGCAGATTACTTACGCCGCCTTCGAAACTGAACTTACGCCACCGGTAGCTCAAAGAGAGGTCCATCACACCATAGGCTGGAATCTCTCCAACAATGCCCGATTGATTGTCGTCCTGATCCTGTGGTGCATTGGAAGCATCGGTATACTGCTCCGATAAATAAGCGTACTGTAACGAGCCCAGTAGGTTGCCGTAGCCGAAGCGAAGCCCGGTCTTAAGGTTAAGTACCGGTATAAACTCAACCTCATTGCCCGCTACACCGGCAATATCGGAGGAGAGGTACTCGGAGCGGGTCAGGCTGGTGTTAGCGAAGAACGTTAGGGTGTAAGGGGTGCCGTCCTCATTTTTGGTGTTGAGCAGGTTGTAATCAATCAGTGTTTCGAGACCATAGATGAAAGCGTCTCCGATATTACTCCGCAGACGAATGATGCGTCCGGTAGGTTGCTCTGTACCGGTTGCATCGATCTGGACTTCAGGGGTGAGCACTTCGCCGAGGCGACCGTTGTAGCGCAGGCCAAAGACGTTAGCCGTGTACGAAAAGCGGGAAATGCTGCCTCTGATTCCGGCATCTGCTGTGAAGCCACTCTCGTCCCGGATGTTCGGGTCTACCTGAAAACTGGGGTTTACGGTACGAATGTCGTTGAAGGTAACCGAGCGGTAATTCTGACTCACATTGGCGAAAAACTCCAACCGTTCCGAAGGGAGGTAACTAAGACCCAGGCCCAGAAGGACTTTATTGCGGGCAAAGTCGCGGTCGTCGGTAAACTCAGTGTCCCGGATTGGGTTGCCCGCCAGATCAAAGTCAATACGGCGGAATGAGCCCTCTGATTGAGTGTTGATGTATTCGTACCGGGCACCGGGCGTAATGCTTAGTTTGTCGGTCAGGTATAAAATATGCTCTCCGAAGAGCGCAACATTACGGTTCGGGAAAGTGAAGGCAGATTGATTGGGATATTCCGGAAATTCATTTGTCGCCAGCATGAAGTCAGCATCAGATCCGTTGGTACCCGGTCCCTGTAAAGCACTGTTGTCGGCCTGGTAATACTTGGCTCCCAGGAGGAATACTGCGGACCGCTTGCCCAGTTTGTAGCGGTGAAGAATTCTCGCTTCTGCCCCCCAGTTGTTGAACTCACCAACGATGAGGTCGCGGGGTGCGGAGAGGTCGTCTATCTGAGAAACACGGTTCGTCCGAAAGCCTACAGCTCTGCGGGCCGCATCGAGCGCGAAAGCGCTGATCGAAAGATTTGTCCGGTCGTTCAGTTTGTGGTCCCAGCGTAGGTTGTAGAGTTCCCAGTCTACCTCAAACCAGTTGCGGGTGCGGTTGCTTTGCAACGGATCTGCGTAGAATTGGGCGTCGGTGAGCCCCCCGGCTTGCTGAGCGAGGTAATCGAGGTAGGTGTACTCAAAACTTATTTTGCTGTTCTCGGCAAGCTCGTAGTCGAGATGCAGATAGGCGTTGCGGCTGTCGAAACCTGAATTGGGCCGGAAGCCATCTCCCCGCTTGTAGTTGAAGTATCCGTAGTAACCGAGTTTTCCGACCGTGCCACTAAGGGAGTTGAAGCTGGTAAAAAGCCCGTTGGAGCCAATTGTTTGTCGGCTGATGAGTTCGATCTTTTTGCGGGGATTCGGCTTGCGAAACACGAAGTTGACCAGCCCGCCAAACTGCGTGCCATACTGCAAACTGGCCGCTCCCCGGATTACCTGAACCTCGCTTAATGCTTCGGCAGGCGGGGTATAGTAGCTTTCGGGGTAGCCGAGTACATCGGCACTAATGTCGTAGCCGTTCTGACGGGTATTAAAGCTGGCCGACCGGTTGGGGTCGAGGCCCCGGCCTCCGATGCTGAGCTGCAGGCCGGCATCGTCTGATTCATAAATGTTGAGCCCGGATACCTCGGCGTAAATCTGGCGCGCCTGGTTACTCGCCAGGTTGACCGTGAGTGCATCCAGGCGAACAACCTCCGTTTTCTTCCCGGCGTAGATGGCCGTCCCCTCCACCGCACGGAGCCGCGAAAGGGAAGCTTTTTTCTTTCCTTCAGCAAGTACCGTTACGGCATCGAGGTCGAGTTGAAGCGGTACTAGCCGGATGGTAACCGCTTGAACCGGCTGACTAAAGTCAATGCTTTCCTGACGACTACTGAAACCTGTACCGAGGATGGTGAGGGTGAGTACGGGAGACTGGCTACTGATCGTTGCAATGCCTTTACGGTCGGTCGTGTACACTTGCCCGGTTTCTTCGGCAAAAATTTCGACTGCCGGCAGAGGCTGATTGTCTTCCTGATTCTGAATGGTGAGCGTAAGCGTATTCTGGGCGCAGACGCAGGTGCAAAGAAAGGTCAGGAGCAGGGTTAGGAGCACCGGAAATCGTTGCGGCGACAGCATAGTTTTTATTTTGGGTAATGGCGCTGTCCCGGGCTTTTTGTACAAGACCAACGATCCGCTGATCCCTGCCACACTATACCCTGAGAGGGAGCGGCCTCCGGAGAAACCAATCGTGTTATTCTTTTCCACAGGAAAAGGGGCAGGGGGGCCGGGGACGTTGTGTCTACAATCCATAAATAGTATCTTCAAAAGGCATCAGCCATTGTGTACGGGGCGTATCCTCGGTTATTGCCGACAGGTTGATATCGGGGTTCACATAAACCTGGCTGCCGCGTCCGTTCAGGGCTACGTAGCTCTCTGCGTAAACGGCAGGCAAAGGTCCGTCTTTTTCCTGATGCAGCGAAGCTAAATGATGAGCGAATTCAAGGATAAAGTCCGGTTGTGTCGCAAGTTGCTTGTTCTGGAAGGTGGTCAGGTAGTCGGCGGGGTTAACAATTTTACGTTTGCCCGTAGCTGGGTCTACTACTTTATAAGTAAGGTAGCCCGCTTTTTCCATCAGCATTACCCGCCAGCTGAAGCGGTAACCTTCTTCGGTCCAAAAGAGTTCTCCGGGATGAAGGAGATAACGCCACGGAAGCAGAAGATGGAGCACCAACACCACCCCGACAATTACCTTGCTCCAATCAACCCACTTTGCATCCAGCGGCCGCGCCTCCGAAACCTTGCTGTGGGCTTTACTCTCCGGCCACATGGCCGTCAGCCATTCTAGAATTCGGAGGTGGACCTTGGCGGGGAAGAATATCAGTGCGCTGACGATCATGATGTACGGGAACATTCCGATGGGAAAGAGCACACGGGTAAGCACGTGAAAAATGATTACGGCGACAAATGCAAGCGGACGGGTAGGGCGCCAAAGGAGGAAAAAGACAATGAAGAGATCGTACGCTGCGCCAGCCCACGAAAATGCATAGTGGACCCAAACCTGTTGCATCAGATCGCCCAGCAGCGGAATGTCGTACTTGGCCGGCAACCAGATCGACAACGGCTGGGCGTCGATCAGCCAGTCTGAATTCAGCTTGGCAAGCCCGGCGTAGAAGTACACGACCCCGACAAAGACTTTGAGGCAGTCTATCGTCCAGGAGGGGACAGTTGCGGCCTTATTCACTCCTTTATCTGCCGAGTAACAATTCGCAGCCGGGAGCCAAATCAGGACAAAACTGAGCAGCGTAATGAAGTAGTAATGGTTTAAATAGGTGGTTTTATCCATCAGCTCTATGTACGTGAAGCTGAGGAAAAAGAGTACGATAGCGATGCGGTATTTCCACCCGATCATTACCATTATTGCCGAAACAAAAGCTATGACAAAGAGCAGATATGTCCAGTTGCCAGGGGGCTTGACCCATTCGAAGTAGCGGTAGCTAAAGAAATAATCAGGTTCGAGGTAGAGCTTCTCGATCCATCCATTCCACCAAAAGCGAATAAGGCTAAGGGCCATCATGAACCCAAAGCCTATTCGGAATACGGCAAGCGGTGCTGCCGAAGTCGACGAAGCGTAATTTGAAGCCACTGGCCTGCCGTAATTGGTTTTTTAAACATGATCCCTGCGCACTAAGATTGGATCTTGAATTGCGCAGCCCCAGTCCTCTATCTCCGACTCTTTGCCGTTTGGAAATCAGTCACCATCGGCATCCACGTAATCTACGTTGATACTTAGTGCCTGCAGCATATCTACCTTCAGCAGAACGACGAGGCGTTGCATTTCATCGTAGAGCGTTAGCATAGCAACGTTGTCGGATTCAACCTGGTCCGAGAAGCTTTCACTAACCGATGCGGAGGCGGACCGGATAGCCAGAAACTGATCAGCTATTTTTGCACTCAGCAGTTCACCGTCCCTCGTTACGTTCAGTGCGTCGAGGTAATCAGCCAGGCCGTTATCATTGAAGAAGGTTTCCGAAGCCGAAAGGGAGGCAAGGAACAGAGTTTTCGAGTTGCCGGAGTAAAGCGCTTCTGCCCGGTCGGCCAGTGGCATATCACTGAATACACCAGCGGGAATGCCGACTTTCCCCGCACGGAGAAATTTCTCGTAATGGAAAATATAGTCGTTCACCGTACGGTCTACGCTGGCGGTAGCGGAGTTGCCATCGTTCTGGCCATAAGAGGCCACGTAAGCATCGGTCCACTCGCTCGCTGCGTTAGCGATGAGGTCACGTAGTGTGCTGGTGAGAGCGGCAACGTATTCGCGGCGCGCGCTTGCTGCGGGGCCTGTTTCCAGCAGAAGTCCGGAGTTGGCGTACAGCAAGTAATCCAGCGCCGGAAAGCCCTGCGCTACGGTTTGGCTGGGCAGGTCGAGGTTGTAGTCGTCCGCTGCGATGTTCTGCTCAATGAGTTCAGTATCGGTGGGGTAAGTATTGGCCCGGAAGCGCAGGTTGATCTCTTCAGCCCGGCCCATAAGTAACGGACTCACGGACTGCCACGCGAGGTAAGCTGCCTGGTAGTCGGCACGCAGTGCGTCGAATGCCTCGGCCGTTGGGGCGGCGGCGAAGTCGAAAGCTGAGGTGGTGAGCTGCTCTGTGGTTGCCCCTGCTTCGTCATAGGCAGGAACGATCACATCGTTGGCCCACCCGGTGAGCATCGCCTGGCGATCGAAAGACGGAAGCATTGGCCCGTCGTCATCGGTTCCTCCGTTATTCGAGTCGCAGGCTGCGATCGTCAGGAACAGAATTGCTATCGGCAAAAGAAGTAAACGTTGCATGATGCTTGGTTTAAGAAAGAATGTTAAACACCTGAAGGGGAAGCGTTCATGCTTAAGATGAAAGCTTCCCCTTCAATTGTTGAATGGTTAGGGCCTAGTTGGCCGCTGCTTCGAGGGAGAATCCTCCGCTAGAAGCGATTTCAGACGCGATGGTTTCAAGTGCTGCGGGGTCGATGTCCCAAAAGCCGTTACCATCAGCGTTGCGCAGTGTTGTTAGGTAACTTTCGGCAATATCTTCGCCGGCAGTTCCGTCAATGAAGCGAAGCGAGTAGACAAATCCGTACCCCTCGCTGAGGTCGTGGAATGCGCCACCCATATTACTGTCTTCGAGCGCTGCTTTACCCTGCATGAGGTAGTAAGCGGCACGTACGCGAATCACTTTAGAGAGCTCATCTTTGATGATACTTGCCTGAGCGTCACGCTCAGTATAGTCGGCAGCAACGATGGCCGCACGGCCACGACGGAAAGCAGCCTCGATGTTTGCAGCGGTATCGCTGAAGTCTTCATCATCGTTTACCCGCCCGAGGTACTTATTGAGGAAGTTGTCTGCGGAACCGAGGTCTGTAAGCGGCCCCGTTTCGTCTTCAGAAGCACCGAAGAGGTAGCCGTAAGCTTCATCCCAACGGTGCTCCATGGCGGTGTAAGACTCGTCGGTTTCAACGATTCCGGCAGTGTTGTCGGTGCGGCGGGTGCCTGAATCGAGTTGTAGCGGGCTGAGGTAGTGGTTGGCAATCTGATCGTACATAAGGCCGCCAATCAGGCTTTTCGCGAATGCCTGGTTGTACTCGAGGCCCCATGCGTTGACGTAACGTACGCTACTGCCATCAGCGATCTGACCAGGGGTTCCTGCTTCTGCCACCTCGCTCTGAGCGGGGAATACTTCGTTTACCTGTGCGCTGATCCAGCCGTCAAAGTCTTCTTTGATCTCAGCTGAAAGCACGCTGTTGGCAGCAAAAAGCTCTGAGCTGGCAGCAACTTTCGAACGGATAGATTTTGTAGAGGCATTCAGTTCAGCATCAGTGAAAGGGTTAGTCCCCTCAGCGTTGGTAAACATATTGTTGAGGCTCTCGGTGGTCTGGCTGAAGTCTGTAAACGAACTCACGAGTTCTTCCGCCATAGCAATACGTTCACTCTGGCCGGAGAAGGATACAGTAGACGCTCCATCACGCGAGAAAGCGTACGTGGTCGGTACATCCAGGCTGGGGGTAATGTCATCATCGTCCTCACAGGAAGTAGCGAAGAAAAGCAAAAAAAGACCTGCAAAAAGGTAAAGTGAAGTTTTCATAGCGGAAGCCTTAAGATGGGGTTGTTTTTATCTGTACTAAATCTTAATAGCGCAAAGGTAACGTCAGGATATTGAGGTGCGCAAGCTTTTGGAACCTTATTTTGATATTGTCTTAATAAGAGATTGAGGACTTTTGGCCGGTGACACGCAAGTATCGGATTACGAGGTCTTCTAAATCTTCAGACACGCGCTAACTTCCCTGAATTTATTTCAATGATTTAGTCACAGAAATAGGCGCTGGAAGGATAAATCCCGGCGATAACAGCACTTTCTTTAAGGTCGTTATTAATAACCCGGATGTCGTCGGCACTAAGCCCCCAGAAACCGAAACCATCTTCGTTGCGCAGTTCTTCGAGCAGGAAGTCAGATATAACCTCCATGTCGGCCGGAACGAAGTTGCCGGAATTCTGAGCGATAAAGCGGAGCGCGTAGATAAAGCCGTAGGCCTCACTAAGGGCATGGAAAGCACCACCCTGGTTAGCTGGCATGGCTTCCAGATCAGCGATGGCAGAGCAGAGGTAGTAATTGGCCCGCGCCGCGAGAACTTTGTTGAGTTCAGCCCGGATCATCACGGCGTGTTGTGGTACGATGTCGTCATAACGGCCGGCTACGATGGCCGCCCGACCCGTTCGGAAGGAGCGTTCTGTGATGGTTGTAATGGCGGTGAAACTGCCTTGCTCGGCTACTCTGCCGAGGTATTCGTTGAGGAAACTGTCGGCTTCGCCTACGTCGGTGAGAGGCTCCGCAGGGGTAGCCGAAGCGCCGAAGAGGTAGCCGAAAGCTTCGTCCCAGTAGTGTTCCATAGTCGTGTAGGATTCTCCGTCTACGGTGATTTCGGCATCGTTATCGGCTTGGTTGGTCCCTTCGAAAAGTACGTCGGAACTGAGGTAGTGGTTGGCAATCTGATCGTACATCATCGCTCCGATCAGGGCTTTCGCAAACGCCTGGTTGTACTCGAGCCCCCAGGAACTAACATAACGAACACTACTGCCATCGGCCATCTGACCCGCCTGGCCAGCAGAGGCCAGTTGGTTGCGGTTGGGGAATACCTCATTTACCTGATTGAAGATCCAACGATCGAATTCAGCTTTTACCTCAGCGGCTTCAACGGAATTGTCGGAGTAGAGGTCACGGCTTGCCGCAACTTTTGAGCGAAGGGATTTCGTAGAGGCATTCAGTTCCGCATCAGAGAAGGGATTGGTGCCTTCAGCGTTGGTGAACATATTATTGAGGTCTTCGGTCGTTTTATCGAAGTCCAGCATCGCAGCGGTGAGTTCTTCCGCCATTGCGATGCGAAGAGACTGGCCAGAAAATGAAACCGTAGATTGACCGTCGCGGGAGAATTCATACGTCTCAGGTACATCGATCGCCGGGGTATTGTCGTCATCGTCGTCACAAGCGGCAACGGTAAAAAGCAGGAACAGTCCGGCAAAGAGGTAGAGGGAAGTCTTCATCTGAAAAATTTAGTGGTCTCGTTTTGGGGAGTGGTTGTTTTTATCTGAACTAAGTCTTAATAATGCAAAGGTAGCCTTGCGGAGCCTTAGTGCGCAAGTGGGGGTGTCGTTATTTGGATTACATCCAGACAAGCTGTTTGCGCGACCGCAGGTGCAAAGGGGGCTTAATTGAAGGTATTTCATTCCCGGGTAGCGAATTTTCGCTAAATGTTCTATATTCGCCCTATAACCGATCATCATCATGCAATATATTTCCACACGTAACCTTCGTTTTGTCCTGAACGAAGTACTCGATCTTTCTAAAATCCGCAGCTTCGAAGCTCATGAAGCTTTTGATCACGACGCCACAGAAATGACACTGGATGCGGCCAAGCAGTTGGCCGATCAGCATCTTTTCCCTTTTTACCGGGAAATGGATAAAAACAAGGCTTACTATAAGGACGGCGAGGTACACGTACTTCCCGAAGTAGGGGAGAGCATGCGTACGCTTGGTGCGGGAGGATGGATCAGCGCCCTGTGGAACTACGACGAGGGCGGACAGCAAATGCCATCCGTGATCGGTAACGCCGCCGGACTCATCTTCCAGGCAGCCAACGGAAACATGGCTGCCTACAGTTTCCTGACTACGGGAGCCGCCAACCTCATCAGAACCTTCGGCTCTGATGAGCTCAAGGAGAGGTACCTCGCCAAAATGGCCGCCGGCGAATGGCAGGGAACTATGGCCCTTACGGAGCCTCAGGCTGGTTCTTCACTCTCAGACATCACCACCTACTACGAAGAGAACGAAGATGGAAGCTACAACATCAAAGGACAAAAGATCTACATTTCGGGTGGCGACCACAACGCGACCGAGAACGTTGTTCACCTTCTCCTTGCCCGCCAGAAAGGCGGCCCCAAAGGAATGAAGGGCGTCAGCCTTTTTGTAGTCCCTAAATTCCTGCCGACCGACGACGGCCTGAAGGACAACAACGTTACCACCGCCGGAATCTATGGCAAAATGGGCCAGAAAGGCTACGTGGCCGCTCACCTCATGTACGGCGAGCAGGGACCAACGAAAGGCTTTCTGGTCGGCGAAGAATTCCGCGGACTGAACTGCATGTTCCAGATGATGAACGAAGCCCGAATCGGTACGGGCATCATGGCCGCGGGCTCCGCGTCGGCGGCGTACTACGCCAGCCTGCACTACGCTAAGGAGCGTCCGCAGGGGCGGCACCCCGGAAATAAGGACGTCAACGCACCGCAGGTCCTCATCGCTGAGCACGCCGACGTGCGGCGGATGCTCCTTTTCCAGAAAGCCGTCGTGGAAGGAAGCGTTCACCTGCTGCTGCAGTCGTCTCTGTACGAAGACCTCAGTAAAGTGAGTGAAGACCCGGCCGAAAAAGAACGGGCTCACCTGCTTACCGAGCTGCTGACGCCTATTGCAAAGTCTTTCCCCAGCGAATACGGCAACGAATCGGTCAGCACCGGAATGCAGGTACTGGGCGGAGCCGGCTACTGCGATGATTTCCCGCTGGAGCAAATCTTCCGCGACATCCGCGTTAACTCTATTTACGAGGGCACAACCACCATCCATGGCCTCGACCTGCTTGGCCGCAAAATGATGATGAAGGGCGGCAAACCGGTAGAATACCTCATGCAGGAGGTGCAGGGCACGATCAAACTGGCGATGGCTAACGAAACGACCAGGCCGCTGGCCGAAACCCTTGCCAAAAGTCTCGGCGGCGTAAAACAAGTAATGGACCACCTCATGGGGATCGCCAGAACCGAAGACCCTAAGGTTTTCCTTGCCGACGCAACCATCTTCCTCGACTACTTCAGCCTCCACGTGATCGGATGGCTGTGGCTCAAAGAGGCGCTCGTAGCCGCCAAAACTCTGCCCGCCGCAGAAGGTCAGGATGATACAAACTTCTATAAGTCCAAGGTGGCTACCGCACGGTTCTATTTCAACTACATCTTCCCCAAGGTATCAGCGCACAAGCGCACGCTGCTGGCTACGGAGCGTATTACTTTGGAGACTGGGGCGGATTTATTGGTGTAAATAATTCAAACAAGGAAATGAATTTTTGGGTAGTGCTGTCCGTTGTGGACGGCACTACTTTTTTTACCCCGACCGCATCCTAAAGGAAGGCTCTTTGTAGCAACGCTTCCGGGATAAATTCTGAAAAGGGGTTTTCTCAGCTTCCGATCAGAATATTCCCATGCCTGCAAATTGCTGCCCCAGCACCGCCTGGCTGTCTCCTTCGAGCCAGTCGTCGATAATGCTGGCGTAACATTGCCGGAAGTCTACCTGGTGAATAAGGTCAGCGTCCTGCAGTCGTGAAAGGTTGGGGGCATCGTTGTAGAACCCGGCTTTTTTAAGTTTTCCTCCCATCAGGAACAGGTTGTTGGCAGTGCCGTGATCGGTTCCGCCGCTTCCGTTTTGAGCCAACCGGCGACCGAACTCCGAAAAGGTCATGATGAGCACATCGTCGAAGAGGTTGTTGGCCTTCAGGTCGGAGACCAGCGCCGCAACACCTTGTGCGTACTGACCGAGAAGCCTTTGCTGGCGCCCTTTCTGACCAGCGTGGGTATCGAAACCACTAAGGCTGGCGTAGTAAATCTGGGTGGCCGTGTCGGCTGTAATGAGTTCGGCGATCTGCTTCAAGTCTTTGCCAAAAGCTACGTTAGGGTAATCGGCAGTGGCTTTATGTACCCTCGATTGCTCGTAGAGGTACGCTGCGGCATCGGTAGTTTCGGTGAGGGTTTTGTAGAGATAGCCAAGGTTTCCGCTTTGAGAAACCCCGGTAGCCTGCAGATTTTTCAGGCGGGTATTGTCGACGGCCTGCCGCAAGCGTTTGGCGTCGCTCATGGCAAATCCGTTGCTGATCTTTCCCTTCATCGCCAGGCTCAGCCCGTCGTTCACTTCCAGGGCATGGTAAGGTGGCTTTCCGACACAGGCACTGTCAAGGTAGCGACCGATCCAGCCACTCGACCAGTTCTCGGAGGCGGGGCTGCCCGTTTGCCAGATGTCCATCGACCTGAAATGAGACCGGTCGGGATTCGGGTAGCCGACGCTATTGACGATGCATAGCTCTCCCTGATCGTAAAGGTTTTGCAGCGGCGCGAGCGCAGGGTGCAAAGCTTGTTTTTCGTTGAGTCGTATGACCTCATTTGCCTTGATCGCCAGCGACGGACGCTTCTGGTAGTAAATATCGTCGGCGTACGGAACAACCGTATTCAATCCGTCGTTGCCGCCCGACAACTGTAGAACGATGAGGATTTTCCCGGATCGGGAAGCCGTAGTATAAGCTGAGGCCATGCTCCGCAGGAAGGCAGGAGTCATCATTGCGGTAGAGGCCAACGTGGAAGCCTGAAGGAAGGATCTGCGGTTCATGCTCGTGGTTTTTATCTGGATGGTTGAAGGACGACCGGTGAGAAATAATGGACGACAATCTGGTTTGCGCCCGGAATAATCCGGATCAACAGAGTTGGTATTCGGGCAGCGACATCAGCCGGAGGGCAACCAGTGCCGCACTGGGTTTGGGACCGGTTTTGAAGTCGGGTGGGGGAGTAGCCAGCAGAAGCGTAACCAGAGAAGCAACACCTTGCTTTCCATCAACCTGCCCTGCATCCTGCGCCAGCGCCGCTAAAGGAGTCGTATTGATCTCTGCGTTCAGTCGTTTTAGCTGCCTTTTATTTTCCTGCTCCAGTTCCGGAGCCAGCTCGAAGTTGAAATCGGCCGCCTGAAAAAGCGCAGCGGCAAGGTTCAGGCGCAGTAACAGCGTGGAGTTGTCGATCCAGGTGCGGCCGCCGGGCCACCCGGCGACGTTGGGCGGGCGAAATAAAACCTGCCCGAGAGCAAATTGCAATCCGATGAGACCCTGGGTAGCGATGTTGCTGACTTCGAGCTGCCGCATCGTTCCCGCGAGCAATTCTACGGGAGATTTAATCTTGTTGCCGGTGTTTTCAGATGCGTAAAACCAGTCACTCGAGAAAACAGACCGCATCAGCGCGGCAATGTCGTAATCCAAACTGCGGAACTCGGCCGCCAGCGTATTTACATGGCTTTCATCCACCGTATCGTTCACGAAATGACGGTAGACTTTCCGGCAAATAAAACGAGCAGTTTCTTCCTGTTCAAGGATGATGTCGATGATGTCTTCGCCGTTGAAGTTTCCGGTTTTACCCATGAAGGTTTTTGTGCCGTTATCGTGTTGGCGCGCGCGGAAAACGTATTCTCCCGCAAGGTTGCCAGACCAGCCCGTGAAGGCACGGGCAGCTTCTTTCACATCCATTTCGGTATAATGGCCGCGCCCGATGGTGAAGAGCTCCATCAGTTCGCGGGCGAAGTTTTCGTTGGGCGAGAATTTCCGATTCTGCTGGTTGTTAAGGTAGCGGATCATCGCCGGGTCGCGGGCAACGGCCAGTACGAGGTCCCGGAAGTTGCCCAGTCCGTGTGCCCTCAACGTGTTCAGCTGCCGGATGGCAAGTAAGCCCGCTTTCACTTCGCAGGCAAAATGGCCGTGCCAGAAAAAGCACATCCGCTCCAGCAAACTGCTTTCCCCGGGGGCTGCCATCCGGGAGAGCCAGTTGTGGTTGATGCTCATCATCGCCTGACGCTCCATCTTTTGCAGTTCCTTTCGTCGGGCGGCGGCCATCATCCCTCCCCGGGTGTATTCCGGATGGTCGCCTTCGGGCAATGGAGCCCGGGACTGCGCGCGGAGGAAGAGATCATCGATAGCCTGATCCAGCGACCAATTCCGCCTGTCCTGCCATTCAGATGGGCTGAGACCGAAGCCCGCGCGTCGGTATAAGTGAAGGAGCTTATTCATGAACGAAGCTTTATGCTGACCAATAGACTGCCTGAGTCGGGTTTGGTTTAGTGCCTGTTCCCGATTTAACGTTTTGGTCAATTTTATCAGGAGATTACTTACTTTGTGATTTAAGTAGTGTGTACCCTTATAATTGAAAGATGATAAAATTTTCTGTCCTCTGTGTCCTCTGTGTCCTCATGATGCTGAGTTGCTCACAGCGCAACGTCGCTCCCGAAGGGCTTAGCCTGGCGAGTGGTAAGGTCGAGAGAGTTGAAGACTTCAACTCTAAATTTATTCCCGCGCGAAATGTAGACGTATGGTTGCCTGAAGAATACTCAGACACCAGGCAATACGCAGTACTCTATATGCACGACGGACAAATGCTGTTTGACTCTACAACCACCTGGAATAAGCAGGACTGGGGCGTCGACGAAACGATGGCGAAACTCATTGAGACGGGAGAAATCCGGGAGACCATCGTTGTCGGAATATGGAACACTGAGTTTCGGCATTCCGAATACTTTCCGCAGGAGCCCTTCGAAAACCTGCCCGAAACTTATCAGGATTCTCTTTTGAGCTCTGGTGGAGAAAACGGGGCGTCGTCATTATTTAAGCGTGAAGTTTATTCTGACAATTACCTCAGGTTTCTGGTGGAGGAATTGAAGCCTTTCATTGACAGCACGTATTCCACGCACCCCGGGATGGAAAATACCTTCGTTGCGGGCTCAAGTATGGGAGGATTGATATCAATGTATGCAATTTGCGAGTATCCCGACGTCTTTTCCGGAGCCGCTTGCCTGTCGACACATTGGGTCGGGATTTTCGATACTCTCAACAACCCCATTCCCCTCCTGTTTTCCGACTATTTGGAAAAGCATTTGCCCGATCCCGGAAACCATAAAATCTATTTTGACTACGGAACAGAAACACTCGATGCGCTGTACGAGCCTTACCAAATCATGGCCGATTCTATCATGACAAAAGGTGGTTACAACGCGTCGAACTGGAAGACCCTGAAGTTTGACGGAGAAGACCACTCCGAAAGGGCCTGGAATAAGCGTCTGGATATCCCGCTTGAGTTCCTGCTCGGCAAGAAGTAACACTAAGCACTGGTTAAACGTTGGGTTTTCGGGCGCGGACGCAGGATGCAAAGATGGTTTTTTAGTCTCCTTCTCTGGCGTCGGAGGCCCTCTCTCTGTGCTGAGCCGGGGGCGAAGCGTGATGGTGAAAGAGACCGACGTATGGTGGCCAACGGGGATTTTCAGGGTAAACACAATGTAAATCAGAGGTTATTTAACATTGAGCATGATTCCTCTGATTTAACCGGCGCTATTTCTTATTAGGAATAGCTAGGGATTGTGAGAGAATAAATTACATATTTTTTAAAGGCAATGTTAACTGTTTTAACCGAAATTGACCACTGATTAATTCCTGGAAGCTGATAGTACTAATGTGGTGTCAGCGGCCTTAATGTTGCGTTCGAAAATTCAAATACGAGCATGTACTTAGTGTACGGCACTTGATTTTCTGAAACGAAACACTAGATACATATAACATGAAACAAAGATCACTTTTTAGAATGATCAGGGTTTTAACCTTGTTCCTGTTCGCTTTATCAGGGGGGATTTCTCACCTGCAGGCACAATCAATAGTTACGGGTTCTGTTGTCGGTTTAGAGGACGGAGGCCCGTTGATTGGAGCAACCGTACAGGAAGTAGGGGCTGCCAACGGCACAATAACGGATGTTGATGGTAATTTTTCCCTACGTCTTAATGAAGATGGCGCAACCCTCAAGGTGTCCTATATTGGCTACATTACGCAGGAAATTGTGGGTGCTTCTTCTCCGCTGACCATTGCTTTGGTCGCTGATGATCGTACACTCGATCTCGTAACGGTTGTAGGATACGGTACCCAGAAGAAGAGCGACATCGTCAATGCTGTTGCTACCGCGGAAATGGATCGGGCAGTTTTAACGCCGACTTCGGACGTGAACGAGATGCTGCGCGGGCGCATCGCCGGACTCCAGGTAGATGTAGGTGGCGGAAGCCTCCGGCCTGGCGGAACGTCGGATATCATCTTTAGAGGCCGTGGTTCCATTGAAGGCAATGTGAGCGCTATTTACGTTGTTGACGGTATCATCAGAGACGGGGGCATTGAGGATATCGACCCTGACGATATCGAATCCATCGAGTTTCTTAAAGATGCTTCGGCTCAGGCGATCTACGGTTCACGGGGCGCTAACGGTGTGGTTTTGATCACCACCAAACGCGGTGAAGCAGGTAAGGTAAGTGTGAGTTACCACGGTTACCTTTCCACTAAGTCGCTGGAAAGAAACTTCGACGTTTACAGTGGTCAGGAATTTGCACAGCTGAGACGCGAGGCAGTAAGGTCTACCAATGCCGATGATGTCTACTCTCCGGATTCCGACATCTTTTCGGAACTGGAATTGGCGTCTATCGCAAACAATGAATTTGTCGATTGGGAAGATGAATTGGTTGATCAGGGCATGGTAAACAGTCATGCGATCAGTATCAGCGGGGGCTCAGAAAAGACAAAGGTCTTCGGTAGCCTCAACTACTTTAAAGAGGACGGAATTATTCCTACTTCCAGTTACACCCGCAAAACATTGCGCCTGAACGTGGACCAGCAGTTGAACGATAAGTTCTCCGTCAACTTCGACCTGAACATGTTGAATGACGATACGGAAAGGGCGGCAAACGTGAATGTAATCACTACTTCTCCTTTGGGCCTTGCCTATGACGCCAACGGTGACCTGACCCAGTTTCCGAGTGGAGAGGAGCTCTCGGCGATTAACCCTCTCTGGAACCTGAGAGAGCAGTCGAACGATACCAAAGGGAACGATTTTGTGATTAATGTTACCCCTAATTGGCAAATCACCAAAAACCTTATGTACCAGTTGAAGACAAACTTCACCCGGCGGAACATTGAAGGTGGACAATACCAATCGTCGTTGAGTTCTGCGGGCGATGATGTGAACGGGATTGCAAGAATTAACAACCAGTTGAGAGAGTCTTACCTGGTAGAAAATATCCTAACCTACAATAAAGAATTCAACTACAACCACATCGTCAACCTGACCCTGGTTCAGTCTGCACAGGAAAACCAGTTCAGCCGAACATTTACGGAAGGGCAGGGCTTCACTAACGAAAGTCTGGGCTACGACGGAATTACGAACGCCATTGGAAACGTATCTGTAGTACGCGACAAAAACAGACAACGACTGGCGTCCTTTATGGGAAGGGCGCGGTACAACCTGATGAATAAGTATCTCTTCACGTTCACCGCCAGGGCGGACGGAGCATCGGTTAATTCTGCCGATAATAAGTGGAGCATCAACCCTGCCGGCTCATTTGCCTGGAAACTGCACAATGAAGATTTTTTAGACGGTAATGATGCTATTCAGGAATTGAAGTTCAGGACAAGCTATGGTTCACTCGTAAACGATTTGGGCCGCGCCTATACTTCGCTCTTTACAGCTCAGGGACAAAACTACATCTTCGATCAACAGTCTGCATCCGGCTATTCTCCTTCGGTGATTCTGCCCAATCCGGACTTGAAGTTTGAGCGGATAACGACATTCAACGTCGGGCTTGACTTTTCGCTGTTCAAGAGGTTTGTCGAGGGTAACATCAACTACTACGACGCCAGAACAACTGATTTGCTTCTGCGGCGCGGAGTACCCTCTACGACGGGCTATCAGTACACCTTCTTCAACGCAGGAGAACTGCAGAACAAGGGAGTTGAGCTTAGCCTGACGGCGAACATCATCAACAAAAAAGATTTCAGCTGGTCAGTGTCCACAAACTGGTCGAACAACAAGAACAAGATTCTTGAACTGTACGACGACGGTGATGGTAACCCAATCCTGGAAGACGATACGTATAACTATTTCGTTGGGCAGGCCGTTGGCGCAATCTACCAGTATGAGTTTGACGGAATCTTCCAGGAAGGAGATGATTTCGACGGTGCTCCGCAGGCCAACCCCGAATCTATCCTGACGCAGGAGAACCTGCGGCCGGGTGACATCAGAATCAAGGACACCAACGGCGTTGATGCGGACGGAAACCGAACTGGCATACCTGATGGTAAAATCACTCCTGAGGATCGGGTATTTATTGATCCGAACCCGGATTGGTTCGGTTCCTTCTCTACCACTTTAGCCTATAAAGGCTTCGATCTGTTTGTTGATTTCTACGCAGTAAGCGGCGCAACGAAAGTCAATCCTTTCTTATCCGACTTCAATAACGGAGGAACCATTTCAGGTAAGTTGAATGGTATTCGGGTAGACTACTATACTCCGGAGAACCCCTCCAGTGAGTTCCCGAGAGCGAACTTTGACGCAACGCCACTTTACCTTAACTCACTTGCGGTTAAGGACGCTTCGTATTTACGTCTGCGAACGGTAAGCCTGGGCTACAGCCTGCCGGATGCCCTCACTTCAAAACTGCGCATGGAGCAATTGAGAGTATACGTGACGGGTACCAACCTGTTCACCGACACCGACTACCTTGGATACAGCCCGGAGGTAAATATCAGAAGTACCTTCTCCAGTGCAGACACCGGCTACCCTGACGCTCAAAGTTTTACCGTCGGCCTGAGAGCTAAATTTTAATTTTAAAATAATTAAATTATGAATACTTTAATGTATCGCGCGCGAACCCAAGGCCTGTTGGTGTTATCTCTGGCATTGGTCATTAGTCTTTCTTCCTGCGAGAGCTTCCTCGAGGAACAACCAAGTACGCTGATTGATTCAGACTATATTTATACTACTGAGGAAGGCCTGAAATCTGGTGTAGTAAGCTTGTACAAATTCAACAGAGACCGGTATGATCAGAGCACCGAAGATTTTATGGGTGCTACGCTGATGTCGTCCAGAAGTGATCTTGCTTTCAGCCGGACGGGTTATACAGGTCTTATGGGCAGGTACCAAAGAGGTGTTTCGCCGGTAGACCAGGGGGCAAATTTTGTCTCTTCTTTGTTCTGGAAGCACTTTTACAACATTACCAATAAAGCTACAGAAATCATCAACGCTGCTGAGGCGATTGAAGACATCGATGAAGATGCGAGAAATACCATTCTGGCAGAGGCTCGGTTCTTCAGGGCTAACTCTTACTTCTACCTGTACCGGATGTTCAACAACATTTACGTTACGACGGAGACGGTTACGGTAGACAATGCGTTCGATGTCGTAAACGATAAGTCTTCGGAGGAAGAGATATTTGCGCTGTTGAACAGTGACCTTGACTTTGCCGTCGAGCACCTGGAGTGGACCGGCGTTTTTGGCCGTGTCACCAAAGGAACAGCTAAACACCTCAAAGCCAAGGTGGCGATGTGGGAAGGTGATTGGGAGGAAGCCAAGAGCCAGGCACTGGACGTGATCGAAAGTCCGGACAGTCCACACAGTCTGGTTTCCAGTACTGCGGCAGTATTTGACGGCGACAGAAACCACTCCGAAGCCCTGTTTGTCATCCAGGCTCAGGACGATCTGCTTGGCGGTGGCAACAATACTATGCTCAATGCCAATTACGTAACCCAATACTTCCAGATTGCGGGTATAGAAGCTAATGCAGAGCAGGGTGGCCGCGGTTTTTCGCGTATTCTGCCGAACCTTTACCTTCAGGGACTGCTGGCCGATGACCCGAATGATACGAGGGACGACAACACATACTTCAGGTTGAAATATTACTACACATCCGGGGATCGGATTGGTGAACAAGTAGATGACTATGCGCCAATCACTGATCTGGACAATCCGAGTCCGACATTCGCCCGGTATTACCAGCGGCAGCATCCGTCCTGTATCAAATTTGCTCAGGAAGACGATAACCCCAACTCTTACCTTAACCGGAGCAACATCATGGTTTACAGGTTGGCCGAAACCTACCTGATCGCTGCGGAGGCGATCATGAGGTCTTCCGGTGATCCGTTGCCCTACATCAATGCCGTAAGAGAACGGGCGAATGCTGCCCCCCTCACAGTTGTGGACGAACAGGCCATTCTGGATGAACGTGCGCGGGAACTCGCCTTTGAAGGTCAACGATGGTTCACCCTGAAAAGAATGGGGCAGGAGGTCATTGACCGGCAGATTACCAGCTTTGCGGGAGACGGAGAATTTTTCCCCGATAACCTCGGTGAGAAAGATCCACGGACCAACTGGCGATCTCACTACATCAACTGGCCGATCGCGCAAATTGACCTGGACCTCCTGGGCCCGGGTTACCCACAGAATGACGGCTACTAGACCCGAAACAAGGAGCTGAACCTGAGAATTGTCGCTTTTCTTCCCTGGAATGGTAAATTACGGGAAGGAAAGCGACAATTCTGTTTGTAGAGGGAGGTGCCGGCTCCTCAAAAAGCAGGTCTGCACCTGCGACCGCGCCCGATGAACCACCATAAATTCCGACGCCCTACCCAACGGATACAGCTTGTCGCCCACGTTCTGGTCGAACAGCGTTTTGAGCTTTCAATTATTGATTGTAATATTGCAATGAAACAATGAATGCCTTTTCACGTTGCTTTCAACAAAGCAAAAAAACATAAGGCAGGAGCGACAGGAATTCTGATTCTGGAGGATTATCGCGCCTGGTCTTTTTTATAATCTTGCTGCAACCGGACTTTTAAAAAATAAACATGGCAACTAAAAAGCTAAGCTTTCTCGACAGGAATTTGACGCTGTGGATATTCGTCGCGATGGCAATAGGCGTTGGACTAGGTTATTTCATACCTTCTTTCCCGAGTATTATCGATTCTTTCAGTAGCGGAACGACTAATATTCCAATCGCTATCGGTTTGATTCTGATGATGTACCCACCGCTGGCAAAGGTCAACTATTCGCTGTTGCCCAAGGTGTTCAGAAACGTGAAGATTCTCTCAATTTCATTGATCCTGAACTGGATAATAGGACCTGTGTTAATGTTTCTGCTGGCAATCACCTTCCTGCGCGACTATCCTGAATATATGGTCGGGCTGATACTTATCGGTCTGGCCCGTTGTATTGCGATGGTTCTGGTGTGGAATGACCTGGCCGAAGGAAGTACCGAATACGGTGCGGGCTTGGTGGCATTGAATAGTATTTTTCAGGTGTTTGCCTACAGTTTCTACGCATGGGTTTTTATCACTGTTCTTCCCCCTTACTTCGGTTTCGAAGGGGCTATCCTAGACATTTCGGTGGTTACGATCGCAGAAAGCGTTGCGATTTATCTCGGAATCCCGTTTGTGATGGGTATCCTGAGCCGATTGATTCTGGTGAGACTCAAAGGAGAAGAGTGGTATACTCAAACTTTCATTCCATTCATTTCGCCCATAACACTAATAGCTCTGCTTTTTACCATCGTCGTTATGTTTTCTCTGAAGGGGGAACTGATCGTTAAGATCCCTATGGACGTTTTGATCATAGCTGTTCCTCTGCTGATTTACTTTACGCTGATGTTCATCATCGGCTTCTTCTTCACCAAAGCAACCGGAGCGGAATACGACAAAACTGCTTCGGTGGCCTTTACTGCGGCCGGGAATAACTTCGAATTGGCGATCGCAGTCGCCATTGCGGTATTCGGCCTTAACTCAGGCCAGGCTTTTGCCGGAGTGATTGGTCCACTCGTAGAAGTGCCGGCGCTGATTCTGTTGGTGCGTGTTTCTTTCTGGCTACGCGACAAGTATTACGGAAACACGGTTAAAGGCCAAAATTCTCCGGAGTAAAGAGCCAGGAATGGAGCCGTATTAATTTTAATACGTTTCAGAAAAGTACTCTTGTTTTGTTATCTGGTGGGCAGGCTGTAATTTAAAGTGACCGATACGTACAGTTTGCACGAGTGGACGGACGTCTGCGCTCCTGTAGGAACCAAATGCGGGCAAATAACAAGCAGCAAAGCGTATACCCCAGTCAACCAAAAGCAGTGCTTCAGGTATCCTCGCAACAGGATGATTGGATGCCGGGCAAGGTTAACGTCTTGAAACTGGTGAGGAATGGAAGAAGAAATCCCGAAGATACTTTTTAATACAAGCCAGTCGCTGCAGATTGAGGTGATGACTTTCGAGCAGTTGTTCAGGAAAATATCTCAATCGAAAGACCACAATCCGTTCGCGCCGCATAAAATAGAGTTTTACCTGGTTCTTGTAGTAACCGAAGGCAGCTACACCCATTTTGTCGATTTCAATGACTACGCGTTAGCGCCGGGAAGTGCTATTTTCATAGCGAAGAACCAGGTCCATCATTTTACTGAAAAGCTAACTGAAGCCGAAGGCTACGGGATTATTTTCAGCAGCACTTTCATGGAAGAGTATTACCTCTTGTCCGGTAACCGGAAGTTTAACCGGCTTTTCAATTATCATATTGAATCTCCCGTAATTCGAACGAATGAGCCCGAGGAAAATGTCTTTTCTGAAATTGCGGATCATTTGTACCGCGAATTCAAGTTTCCGAACAGCTTTGCAAAAGCTGAAATGCTGCGCACATTGCTTCACGTTCTATTGCTAAAGGCTGAAAGAACAAAAGAAATGTACTCCGGACGCGGTGCTAAAAAGCAATGGTTGGAAATCTTCAATTCGTTCAAGGACTTACTGGAAACGGACTATGAGTTCACCCGGAACTCGAGAGCGTATGCCTCTAAACTGCTGATTTCCTACAAATTCCTCAACGATGTAGTTAAGCAATTGACCGGCAAGACTGTAAAAGCATTTATCGACGACTTTGTCACCATGGAGATCAAGCGTTATCTGGTTTCTACTTCTTTGTCGGTGAAAGAAATCAGCTACAGAACCGGGTTTGAAGATTCGGCCAACATGGTTAAGTTCTTCAAAAGGAACGCGCAGACCACACCACTCAAGTTTCGAAGAGCAGTCTGATTTCAACTCGTCAAAGCCCTGTACGCGTTCTTGCCGGGAGCGCGTAACTACGGATCAGGACGTGACTCTGATCCGTAGACACCAACGGCCATTTTAGCAAGACGGTTCCACTTTTACCATTTTTGCTGTCGCTTTGATAGCAGTTCAGGCGGAGAAAGCCCATAGTTTTGCTGTACCAAATAACCAAAGAAATAATGAATCGTGCAGCAGCTGTCATTTTATCCCGGAGCCCGGGTAGCCCGGTAAGGGTAGGAGGATAGTAATCTTTTCCCGAGTTGATCGGGGAATTCGGTCTCATTTGCTGTGCTGCCTTATTCAAAGACAATTACCATGACCGTAAATAAATCAGTTCAGATCGATAGCGTCCTCACGGAACTTCACCATGATGCTCGATTCGACCATATCAAAATGCTAAAGGGTGCAAGCCGGAGTGTGTTCAGGCCTATGAAGCCGCAAGACTTCAAAGATGCATATCTCTCTATCTCTAAAAAGCAGGGGGAAGCTCTGACTGAGCTCATCAGGGCTAAAAACTTGCGTACTGTAGTAGAATTCGGAACCTCTTTCGGGATATCCACCTTGTACCTCGCCAAGGGCGTTTCCAGCACGGGCGGACGAATTGTTACCACAGAGCTCATAGCTTCGAAGGCCAGCAAAGCCAAAGAGAATTTCCGGAATGCGGGAGTCGAAGATTTAATTGAAGTAAGAGTTGGTAACGCCCTTGAAACCTTAAGAGACTTCAATGAGCCAATTGATCTCTTATTCCTCGATGGCTGGAAAGAATTGTACCTGCCCCTGTTCAGAATACTTGAAGGTAATTTCAGGTCGGGAACTGTCGTGTACGTAGACAACGCTGATATGGCGGATACAAAAGCCTTTCTGAGGACAATTGCTGAAAGCAAAAAATATCACCTCCAACCCGAATTCAACGGGAAGGTAGTAATCATCACTATTCTTGCCTGAACAACGGAGCAGACCCGCAACGCAGGCCTAAATCAATTATAATATGAGTCAAATAGCAACCTGCCCTACTTGTGGCAGTAAATCAAAGATCAAAGAAAAGGATGGAACCCTAACTTACGAAGCGCTTCAGGATGACGAAGTCATCCTGAAGGTGGGACAACTCAAAAAAGCGATGCAGAAGTTCAAAGAGAAGGCTGAGGCCCTGGAGCAAGAATTGGCTTCCATTAAATCGAAAAACAACCAATAAAATGAAAATCGCAGTAACATCAGCCAGCGGACAGCTCGGCGGAGCCATCGTTAAAGAACTAATCGACGAAATCGGAAAAGACCAGGTGATTGCCATTGCGCGGACCCCCGCGAAAGCCAGTCATTTTGGCGTGGAAACCCGTGAGGGAGACTACAACAGCCGGGAGCACTTCAACCAGGCGTTAAAGGGAGTTGATGCCGTTCTTCTGGTTTCCGGAATGGACGATCCGCAGAAGAGGATTCAGCAACACCGGAATGTGATTGAGGCCGCGAAGCAAAACGGGGTAAGTAAAATCGTTTACACCAGTATTGTAGGCGACGAAAACAAAACATCGTTTAGCGAGGTCGTCAGGAGCAACCGACAAACGGAGAAAGATATTCAGGCTTCCGGCCTGCAGTGGTCCATCGGACGCAATGGAATATATATAGAGCCGGACCTGGAGTATGTTGATCAGTATGTGGCAGAAGGTGAAATCCGTAACTGTGCGGGTGACGGGAAGTGTGCTTACACGAGTAGACCGGAGTTAGGGCATGCGTACACCAAGATGCTTCTCGAAGAGAAGCATAACGGACAAATCTACAATCTGGCAGGCAAATCGATTACTCAGGCTGAATTGGCTGAACTTCTCAATGCTGCTTACGGATCAGACCTCTCATATCACCCCGTTTCCGTGTCAGATTACGCAAAAGAACGTAAGGCAGCCCTCGGCGAATTTATTGGAAGCGTAATAGCGGGCATCTACGAGGGGATTCAACTGGGGGTGAACGACGTAGCCTCCGATTATTCTACAGCTGCCGGCAGGCCTCATCTGTCACCTGAAGAGATGATCGCTAATTTCCAGAAGGGACATTAACGGGCGTAGGCCGTAGCAAGGGGAATCTCAATCTCGTGAGTTCTATTTCGAATTGTTGCCCCAGGATGCGTCCGGTGAATTGTATGTTCTATTGAGGAGTTGTCGAAAGGTTTCTGACGGGCCTTCAATTCAGGCCTTGAGAAGCTATCTTTGAAAGGTTAATCAGGAGCCTTTGGCTGCCTGATTTCCGTCTCTGACCTTCATAACCCATACAATACATGCCGTTTTTTAGCTACCTGGACGAGTATTCAGACATTACTGATATCACATTCCGCGACCGAAAAAGGTTTGCATCTCTGGATAAGTTCTCCCACCAGATTTTACGTGGCAAGTCGTCGTTGAGCGTATCCCAACGTGAAATAATTGCTGCTTACGTCTCCGGCCTCAACGAGTGCAACTTCTGCCAGGGCATCCACACTGAAGTCGCCAAGAATTTCGGTATCGATGAAAGACTTATTGTAGACCTGATCACCAATATTGACCAGGCAGATGTATCTCCTGAATTTCTGCAACTTCTCAAGTACATAAAGAAGCTGACACTGAGCCCCAGTAAAATTGTAGAAGAGGATGCTCAGGCCGTCTTTGCTGCTGGCTGGAGCGAGAAGGGGCTTCAAGATGCTATTTGCGTAGGGGCCTTATTCAACTTTTACAACAGGCTGCTCGACGGACACGGCATCAAAGGCGACAAAAACATGTACGAACTTGGGGCTGTCCACCTGACGAAGAGAGGCTACTCGGTACCCTGGTTTATCCGGTACATCCGAAAATTCATCCGTGAGAGCAGGGTAAAAAAACTGAAAGGGTAGTGGAGCAGGCGTAATAACCACTGCTTGAGGTGCTTTCCACCCAACCCCAACAAAAACGGCCCGCTTTCCGAGAAGGAGAGCGGGCCGTTCTATAAGCAACTTAATGTGAAACCATAAGCCTCACATACATGGCTACATGTTGATTTTGTGTCCACGCTTACGCTCGGCTTCGCGAAGGAGAATCTTCCGCAAGCGGATAGATTCAGGAGTAGCTTCTACGTATTCATCGCCCTGGATGTATTCCAGCGCTTCTTCCAGCGTGAACTTCCGTGGGGGAACGATGCGGGCTTTATCGTCCGCTCCGGAGGAACGCATGTTGGTCAGCTTCTTAGTCTTGGTAACGTTGATTACCAGGTCGTTGGCACGGTTGTTTTCTCCGATTACCTGACCTTCGTAAATCTCTTCACCAGCATCTACGAAGAAACGGCCGCGATCCTGAAGGTTGTTAATAGAGAAAGGAATGGCTTTACCGAGTTCCATAGAAATCAAAGATCCGTTCATACGCCCCGGGATTTCTCCTTTGTGCGGCTGGAATTCTTTGAAGCGGTGCGTCATGATAGCCTCACCCTGAGTAGCGGTCAGCATATTGGAACGCATACCGATGATACCACGAGATGGGATTTCGAATTCAAGAACAACACGGTCGCCTTTTGGAGTCATGCTCAGCATCATTCCCTTACGCTGGGTTACCATGTTGATGGCTGTACCAGACATACTCTCAGGAAGGTCGATGGTCATTTCTTCGACGGGCTCATGCTTAACGCCGTCGATTTCTTTCATGATTACCTGTGGCTGGCCAATCTGGAGTTCGTATCCTTCGCGACGCATCGTTTCGATGAGTACGGAAAGGTGCATTACACCACGACCGTAAACCCGGAAGGTATCGGCGCTGTCCGTGTTCTCTACGCGCAGCGCGAGGTTGCGCTCAAGTTCGGCCTGCAGGCGATCGTGAATATGACGGCTCGTTACGAATTTACCCTCTTTACCGAAGAAAGGAGAGTCATTGATGGTGAAAGTCATGCTCAGCGTCGGCTCATCGATGGCGATGGTAGGCAGTGCTTCGGGGTTCTCGGCATCAGCGATGGTATCACCGATTTCAAAACCTTCGGCACCGAACACAGCACAGATATCTCCGGTCTGTACTTCTTCCACTTCTACGCGGCCGAAACCTTCGTATACGTAAAGGTTACGTGCTTTAGCGCGGGTCTCAACACCTTCACGGTTAATGAGCGTCAGCGACTGGTTTTGTTTCAGGGTGCCACGGTTGAGACGACCAATGGCCATCCGTCCGATGTACTTGCTGAACTCAATGCTGGTAACCAGCATCTGAGTGTTACCTTCTTCTGCCTGGTGCTCGGGAACGTGCTCGAGGATAGCATCGAGAAGGGGAACGATCGAATCGGTCTCTTTGCGCCAGTCGGTGCTCATCCAGCCGTTCTTTGCAGAACCGTAGATGGTAGGGAAGTCGAGCTGCTCTTCGGTAGCGTCGAGGCTGAACATCAGGTCGAATACCATTTCGTGCACTTCGTCCGGCGTACAGTTCGGCTTGTCAACCTTGTTAACTACCACGAGTGGGTTAAGGCCGAGTTTCAGCGCCTTGTCCATTACGAACCGGGTCTGAGGCATAGGACCTTCGAATGCATCAACGAGCAAGAGTACACCGTCGGCCATGTTGAGAACGCGCTCAACCTCACCACCGAAATCGGCGTGACCAGGGGTATCAATAATGTTGATCTTCGTTCCCTTATAGTTAATGGAGACGTTCTTGGCCAGGATAGTGATGCCACGCTCACGTTCCTGATCATTGTTATCCATGATTAGCTCACCGGGCCGCTCGTGGTCGCCGAATAACTGACCTGCGAGGAGCATTTTATCAACCAGGGTAGTTTTACCGTGGTCTACGTGAGCAATGATGGCAATGTTTCTTATGGACTTCATATAGACTTTTTAACTCAGCCACTACTTCCAGGCTGGAAAATCTGCGCTAAGAGGCCGCAAAGATACGGGTTTATGATTTAGAAAGCAGTAAAATAAATTATCTTTTACAACTTGGCCCAATAACGTAAAAACCCGCCCCAGCCTGAGCTGGAGCGGGTAAATTTTTACGTAAAAATAATTTGGTGCTGAATCGCAACCTGCTAGTAGATGTATTCCAGTGCTACCCGGTCGTAGTAACCGAACTCGCCATCTTCGTTAGAACTGAAGCACGCGAGCATGATTGAGTTAGCGTCGTAGCCGGTTGGCGTACCCGGAATGTGAACCGCACCATCGGAGCCAGCGCTTTCGCCCGACTGACCGCAAGACTGACGGCTGAACCAATCCGTATGGCGTAAACCCATACAGTGTCCGATCTCGTGTGTCATCACGTGCTCGTTGGTGTTGGTGTTGTAGTTCTCCATGCCGTTGTAAATCTGGACCCACTTGTAAGGCTGGCCTCCACTCGGGAAACCTGCCACACCACCAGCACCGTTGTTGCTTACGTTACGGTACACTACAATGTCGGCATTGGTGCTCGCCGCAAAACTGAGACTGAAGGTCTTGTTCGTGTTCAATGCATTGTAGTTGTTTACTGCCCACTGAAGCGCTGTCCGCATTTTGCTGGTAAGGTTGTAGCCGCTTCCGGTGTAGCCAACAACTGTAATGTAGTTGTCCGAAACAAGGTTGTTCGTGCGGTATTGCTTCTCTCCGTTGGCGTCCATGCTCTGAAGCTCGCGGAGTTGCTCTTCAGTTACGTCAACGTCTCCGTCGAGGCGCCACATGGTTTCTGTAGTTCCGTCCGGACGAGTCTCCGTGACTTTCTCCATAGAAGTGAAGTCGAGTGAATGGCCTTCAACGTGCTCCGCGATGGCATCGCCGAATTCGTAGGCAGGCATATTTGTATTGCCGTCTTCGTTGACGTCAACGATGAAAGCAAGGTCGGTGGTAGGAGCGAGCTGTTCGGTGATCGCATTGTCTGTGGTACAGCTCGAGAGGGCGAAGAGGCCGCAGGCGGCCATCGCAAATGATGTGAATTTCATGATTAAATGGTTTGAAAAAACAAGTATGTGAAACCCCGGTTTCCGTAGGTAAGGGCATAGTACTACCATTCATCAGGACGGCGCCTTCCTGACGGTGCAATACAATCAACCCTCCGGTCAACGATGCCGGTAATTGATTACTAGATTAGTATTTTTATTTAGGAATTGTTGGTTTGTTCTCTTGGTATGAGCTAGTCAATGAAGTGGGTAGGAAATAGCCGAGCAACGCTTTGGGTAGTGTAATTAAGCGGCTCGTGATTGGCAAGATATAAAGAAATATATAAATTGCAAGTATTTTGCTAAAATCTTTTTATGGCACCCGTTCTTCGGGTATTAGCTTGCTAGTTGTTCGTTTATGTCTGGCTTTCGGGGTACGGCAGAACATCATTCTTTTCAGGGGTGTGGGCATTTGCTGCGCCATTTGCTAGCCTTGGGAGTCGTAAATCGATGGTTTTCAACAGAGTGCTGTAAACTTGCAGGTAATTGTGAACGTACGTGGAATAATCGGGGTTATTACTCCGATTCAATTTCGTTTCACTTCAACCCCAGAGTTATGCCTATTCTGTTGCTTCTGCTTGGTGTGTTTTTTCCGCGCATCGTTATTGTGTTTCTTTTCTTTTTTACCGGGTGGTTCCGTGACGCTTTCGATGGCTACCTCCTCCCGATTCTCGGGTTCCTGTTTTTACCGATCACTTTACTTTGGTACGGTATCGTTCAATACTTTTACGGAGGAGACTGGACGATGATTCCCACCATTGGAATGGTCGTTGCGGTCTTGCTCGACCTTGGCCTCATCGGAGGTGGCGCGCGCAGCCGGAGATAAACAACAATAGTAGTATGCAACTGGACATTTTTGGTTTTCCACCTCACCCTCCGCCCTCTCCAGCAAGCTTCGCCTAAGGCTCAGCGGAGAGGGAACCAAACCTCGAAGAAGCCGCGAAGCGAAATGTCCAGTAGTATGCAATAGTAGGCCAGGTTGATAGATCATACGGCGCGTACGCAGGTGCAAGGAAGGGAATAATCAGACCGTTCCCCAGGCCTGAAATTCCGCGCTTTGCACCTGCGTGCTCGCCTCGTCATTAGCCGAAAGGTGCCCATCGCTGTCGTCCCGTCTTAACAAATCTTAATTCTTCTTAACCCGACCGTAAGCAACCGGAAGGGAGAAAAAGCCGTGTTTAGCAGTAAGAAAGGTGATCATGCATCACCTGATTAATTATCTAGTTATGACACGCCTGATTCAAACCCCCATCTTTTTTTGCTTCGCTTTACTTGCGCTGCTGGTCACTTCCTGCGGATCGGTGGAGAAGCTTGTCGAAAGCGGACACTACGAAGAAGCCGTGCGGCTGGCCCAAAACCGCCTGACCGGTAAGCAAAAGAAAAATCCGAAATTCGTACTGGCCCTCGAGACCGCTTTCAATAAAATGATCGCTCAGGATATGGAGCGCGCCCGCCGCATGACGGTATCGGGCAACCCCAACTGGGCCGAAATTGCTTCTGTATACGACAATATCCAGCGCCGCCAGGATGCTCTCACTCCTTTGCTTCCTTTGGTAGACAAAAATGGTTACCAGGCCGAATTCCGTTTCGCCCGCCTGGACGGACTAATCTCCGAAGCCGAAGAAAAGGCCGCTCAGCAATACTATACCGAGGCGCTGAATCTGCTGTCAGAAGCCCGCATCGGCAATAAATCCGCCGGCAGAAAGGCTTTCGTCGCTTTTGGCAGGGTGGAGGAATACCGTGCCAACTACCGCGATACCGATGCCCTGCGGGCCGAGGCCCGCGAACTGGGTAAGGTCTTCGTCGCGGTACAAATGGTCAACGAAACCGGCGGATATCTGCCCCGTAACTTCGAACATGAATTGCTGCGCCCCGAAGGACCGGTACTGGACGATAACTGGAGGTTCTACGACTTCACGCCAGTTGCCGGCAAGGAGTACGACTACACCGCGCGCATCGTGATCGATAACATCCAGGTGAGCCCCGAGCGGGTCAACGAGCGCGCATATACCGACGAGAAGGAAATCACCGATGGCACTGAATACGTCCTCGATGCCAACGGGAACGTGGCTAAGGACACCCTGGGGAATGACATAACCCGTCCCCGCCTCGTTGTCGTTCGTGCCGATGTACTGGAGGTCCTCCAGACCAAAACCGCGCTGGTATCCGGTAGCCTCGAACTCTTTGACCTGCGCAGCCAGCGTGTTGTCGACCGCGACGAACTGACCGCAGAAGCAGTTTTCGAAAACTATGCGAGCACTTTCCGGGGAGATCGCCGTGCGCTTAGCCGGGATACCCGGCGCTATCTTGGCAACCAGCCCGTTCAGTTTCCTTCGGATGAATCTTTGATTCTGGAGGCTGCCGACGTCCTTAAGCCCCGCCTGACAGAGCGGCTTGAGCGCAGTTCGAGGGTGATCTGAGTTCTTGGCGCAGAAAAGCAAGCTCAGCAGCGCGACCGGAGTAATCATGCCTGAGCATGATGATGGCATAGTTGTAGGTAACGCGTTTACCCTTCCTTGATTTGCTCCCGGAAAATCTGTGCAAACCGGCGGTGGCCGAGCAGGTAATAATGCAGGATGATACTGTCGGCAACGCGCCCGACTTCTGTACGGTCTTTCCCGATCTTTGCGGCAAGAATCTGGGCTTTGCGTTCCTTCCGTCTGTTTATCCAGAGGCCCAGGTTTTTATAGAAATGCATATGCGCCCAAAATATGGAGCCGATATGAGCGAAGTTTCCCTGGGTCAGGAACAGCCCTCCGGCAACGCCATCGAGGATCATCCGGACAGGAAGCCACCACACGAGGCGGCTGAAAGGTTCGTTCTTGAAACTCGTTGTCAGCGTATTGCGGAAGTTGAGGTAAGTCTTCCGGGGGGTATTGTAATTGAGCGTCCCGCCGCCAACGTGATAGACCACCGAGGAAGGCTCGACCATGATCTTATACCCGGCGCGTTTCATCCGCCAGCAGAGGTCGATTTCTTCGGCGTGGGCGAAATACTCCGGTTCGAAACCGCCCAAAGAGTGGAAGAGATCGGCCCGGCAGAAGAAAGCTGCTCCGGTAGCCCAGAAGATCTCTTTGCGGCCATCATATTGTCCTTCGTCCCGTTCGGTATGGGTGAAGATGCGGCCCCGGCAGAAAGGGTAACCCAGGTAGTCGAGATAGCCGCCGGCTGCGCCGGCGTACTCAAAACGATTGTGGTCCGCTTCGGCGAGAACCTTGGGCTGTATGGCCCCGATCGTTTCATCCTGAAAGAGGCGAGTGATGGTCGTGATCCAATCGGGAGCAACCCGAACGTCGCTGTTTAGGAGGACGTAAATATCCGCCTTGACCTGCATCATGGCCATGTTGTAGCCATTGGCAAACCCGTAGTTTTCGGGCAATTCGATCAGTTCTACGCCGGGATGGTTTGTCTTCATCCATTCGACAGAATCATCGGTACTGAGGTTGTCGGCAACAATCACCCTGGCGTAGGGCGGCAGACTGGTGATGACGGTCGGGAGGTACTCTTCGAGATAGCTTCGTCCGTTATAATTGAGGATAACCACGGCGGTGTCCGGCGCGTAGTTCAGGCTCGGATCGGGGACTTCTGCAGGTGCAGCCAGGGCCTGGCGGGCAGCAATTTCATCCATTGCCAGTTGGGCCTGCAAGTCTTCGAGGCTCGCGAGCTCTTTGTCGCCGCGCAGATGGTCTACAAAAATAACGGTGATGGCCTGTCCGTAGATGTCTTCGTCAAAATCGAAGATGTTGAGTTCAATCACGACTCCGCGACCATCGTTAAGGCTGGGGCGGTCTCCGATGTAGAGCATTCCTTCCAGTTCGCGGTTCAACCATTTTGCCCGAACGGCATAGATGCCGTTTTGAGGGATGAGTTTAAGGCGGTGGAAAGGTTTGATATTGGCGGTCGGGAAGCCGATGGTCCGTCCGATCTTCTTGCCTTCGACGACGGTGCCGGTTATTTCATACGGCTTACCGAGCAGGGTTTCGGCTTCTTTTACCCTGCCGTTGAGCAGGGCGTTGCGGACCTTAGTGGAGCTCACCGTTATGTCGTTCACTTCCTGAGCGTCAATCTCGATTACTTCGTAGCCGAGTTCCTTACCATGGTGCCGCAAATAAGCGAGGTCACCCTTACGGTCTTTACCGAAACGGTGATCGTAACCGATGACGATACGTTCAGGACTGAAGTGTTTGACCAAAAAATTGCGGATGTAATCTTCCGGGGTTTGCCGACTGAACTCTTTTGTAAAAGGAACGACGACGAGGTGATCGATGCCGGCGGCTTCGCAGCAAGCCGCTTTCTCGGGCGTGGTGGTCAGCAAGCGAAGCGTGTCGTCTTCGGGGCGGAGAACAGAACGTGGGTGTGGGTCGAAGGTAATTACTACCGATTCACCACCTCTTCGTTCTGCCAGCCGGCGGATGCGGGCCAGAAGTTGTTGGTGGCCCTTGTGTACGCCATCGAAGCTTCCGATCGTGATGATCGCTCGCCTGAAACGGGGTAAATTTTCTAACTGGTAGTGGACTTTCATTCGTGTTGGGGCAAAAGCAATCTTCAATATCATCCCTGCTTCCGGAGTAGGCAGGGGCGAAAACGCGGGTGCAAGGTAAGAACGTAGGAGCAAAGGTTCGCATAGCGGCTGATTCATGCCCCAAAAACCAATTCTTTGCATCCTGCGTCCGCGCCACGAAACCATAAGCTGCTCAATAATGTTTGCTCCCACGATGGAAGAAAGCAAAATCGTACGCGCCCTGGCCACAGTCCAGGACCCCAACACCGGCCAGGACCTGATTACCGCCAATATGGTATTGCACCTGAAGGTGGAAGCCCCTAATGTATCTTTTACGCTTCAGTTGCCTAAACTGGATGCCGACTACAAGCAACAGCTGAATTTTGCTTGTCAGGAGGCTATTCTGGGCGTTTACCCCGAAGCGAACGTGCACGTCCATATGCAGAACCCGGGAGCTACGCCCCAGGCCAAGGGCGGTGGCGGACCTCAAAAGGGCAATCCGCTGCCCCACGTAAAAAACATCATCGCAGTTGCCAGTGGCAAAGGTGGGGTAGGGAAGAGTACTGTTTCCGTCAACCTTGCCCTTGCCCTCCAGGAACTTGGCGGTGCCGTTGGCCTTCTCGATGCCGACGTCTACGGCCCCAGCGCGCCTACTATGCTGGGTCTTCAGGGGCAGAAGCCAAAGGTGGAAAAGGTTTATGGCAAACCAAAAATCAAACCGCTTTTTGCCTACGGTATTCCCGTTATGAGTACGGGCTTCGTCGTCGAGCCGGAGCAGGCAGTGGTGCTGCGTGGCCCCCGCCTGAGCGGAATCATCAAGCAGTTCCTCGAAGAATGTGTCTGGCCGCCGCTGGATTACCTCATCATCGATCTACCTCCGGGGACGGGCGATGTACAGCTTTCACTCGTGCAAACGGTTTCGGTTACCGGTGTCGTCCTGGTGACTACGCCCCAGCAAGTTGCTTTAGCCGATGCCATCAAGGCAATGAATATGTTCTTCCTGCCCGACGTTCAGGTGCCCGTTCTTGGCGTCGTCGAAAATATGTCATGGTTTACGCCCAAAGAACTGCCCGACAATAAGTACTACCTCTTCGGTAAAGACGGTGGCAAGAGCCTTGCCCGGAAATCGAATTCGATGCTGCTCGGTCAGATCCCGCTCGTGCAGGGCATCCGTGAAGGCGGCGACGACGGCAAGCCAGCGTTCCTCAATAAAGAGGACGAAGTTACCCGGGAAGCCTGGCTCAATGTGGCTAAAAACGTTGCCCGGCAGACTGCGCTGCGCAACGAGATGATGGAACAGACTAAAGTGGTGGAGGTGAAGTCCTGAAATTAAGACAGGCTATTGCCCGATGGGGGCAACAGGTTCTTAAAGTTAGCCATTCCGCACTGTCGGTGCACGAAGGGAATTGCTTGAATTACAAGCAAGTATGCCTTCTGCTAAAACTCAAACAACGTCCCGGCTGCCCCCGGAGGCGTAGCGCCAATGTGGTGGTAAGCCTTCTCCGTCGCCTGCCGGCCACGGGGCGTACGCTGCAGGTAGCCTTCCATAATCAGGAAAGGCTCATGGACCTCTTCGATGGTGCCAGTATCCTCACCTACCGCCGTAGCGATGGTGGACACACCGACGGGGCCACCTTTGAACTTATTGATGATGGCGTCCAGGATTTTGTTGTCCATTTCGTCGAGGCCGCCTTCGTCGACGTTGAGGGCGGAGAGCCCGTAATCTGCGATCTTTTTGTCGATGGTCCCGTTTCCTTTGATTTGAGCGAAATCGCGGATCCGACGGAGCAGTGCGTTGGCGATACGGGGGGTGCCCCGGCTGCGCCGGGCAATTTCGATTGCGCCGTCTTCGGTAACGGGCACGTCCATGATCTGGCAACTTCGTTTGATGATCTTCACCAGCGTAGGCACATCGTAATAATCAAGCAGACAGTTAATGCCAAAGCGCGCCCGCATGGGCGCGGTGAGGAGCCCCATACGGGTGGTTGCCCCAACGAGGGTGAAGGGCTCGAGGCTGATCTGAACCGAGCGGGCGTTTGGCCCGCTGTCGATCATGATGTCGATCCGGTAATCCTCCATTGCGGAGTAGAGGTACTCTTCCACGACGTTATTGAGACGGTGGATCTCGTCGATGAAGAGGACGTCGCCTTCGTTAAGATTGGTCAACAGGCCGGCAAGGTCACCCGCTTTTTCGAGCACCGGACCGGAGGTAAGCTTCAGTTCGGCTCCGAGTTCATTAGCGATGATGTGACTCAGGGTTGTTTTACCGAGGCCCGGAGGGCCGTGCAGCAGAACGTGGTCGAGGCTGTCGCCCCGCTGAACGGCGGCCTGAATAAAAATCTTCAGGTTCTCAACGATCTTGGGTTGACCGCTGAAGTCGTCCAGCGAGTCGGGGCGCAGGGCCCGCTCCATGGCGTTGTCTTCCGGTTGCAATCTTTCAGCGTTAGGATCGAGGTGCTCGTTCATAGTCGCAAATGTACTAAATGTTTGGGGAGCTTGAAATATGACGCTAATTGTTTTGTTGGAGGGGCGCGAAGCTGTACCTGGTACCCGACAACAATTGGAGGCGTGACTTAAACATATCCGGGGGTGCTGGGCGCTGACCGGCTTGTGCAGAATGTATTACACCATCCGGGAGTGCCAGCTGTCTTCCAGTGGGCGTTCGAAAATCTGGCGTAATTCGCCGAGTTCTTTAACGAGCGGATCGAAGACGATCGTATCGTTTTCGAGGCTGCCATTTTTGTAGAGTTCCTTGAATTCCTCGCGGCCAACAGTGTGGATGTTCCCGTTTCCGTCGCGGTAGCTGAAGCGCATGCGGTTGAAAAAGTCTATCCCGAGTTCAGCGCCCAGTTCCTGAATGAAACGAACGGACCCATCGATAGAGCAACCGGATGCTTCGGCCTGGCTTTCATCTACTCCTACTACTAAAAAGCGGTTGTGCAGTACGTCGGCGGCGGCTTTGAGTTCGCGGCGGTGGCTTACCCAGCCAGCTACAAATTCCTGCAGTCGGGCTTTTATGGTCGTTGTTTCGGCATCCGTGAGGGCACGCTCCGAGCCATAAATCCAGATGCGGCTTTCGGGAATCAACTGGTCGAGAGGGGATTTCATTTTGCGGCTTTTTTATCAGAAACCGCAAAGTTACTTATTTGAAGGGCAATTGTTTCAGGAAATAGATTCTTTGGGCGCTAATCGCAGGTGCAGGGTACGGTTTAACGGCAAGATCTCCTGGTGTTTTGGTCGGGAACCTGATTGAACGAAAAGGGCGGGGGAGAATCTGCCCCGCAGCACAACCCGCCGTTACTTCAGTCTGTGCCGGGCAACATACTTTGCACCTGCCGGCCGCGCCTGCTCATTTCACACCCTGCCCATTTTCCGGTCGACCCAGTTGAGCACGGGCTTGACGCTGAGGCCATGCAGGAAAATAGAAACCAGGATGGTGAAATTCACGATACTCCATACGGTATCAATTTCGGGGAAATTGTCGCTGTTGTGGGCGTAGGCCAGATAGTACAACGAGCCAACTCCCCGGATGCCAAAGTAGCTGATGGCTACTTTTTCCACCGGGTTCAGCTTACTGGGGATGAAGGCGATGAGGCCACTCAGTGGCCGGATGACCAGTATAATCACGATGCCCAGCAGCGTACCCTGCCAGGTCAGGTCCGAAAGTCCTCCGGTCGCAATGATACCTCCGAAGGCGATGAGGAAGAATCCTAACGCTGCCTGTTCTACCTGATCGATGGCTTCGTAGCTCGCCTGCTGGGCTTTAACGTCCGATTCTTTTTGCTGCACGCTGGTGGCAGCAGCGACGAAGACAGCCAGGAAACCATAGCCCTCCACTACTTCAGCACAGGCATACGTCAGCAGTACCGACGCGAGAATGAAGAATCCAGCTTCTACTTCCGTGTCGTACCTGGCGGCCATGTGGTTCCTGAAGTAAGAGAATAATTTCAGCAATGCTTTTCCCATTACGTAGCCGACCAGGGTGCCGACTACTATCCGGTAGCCAAAATCCCACCAGGCCCAGGTGGTCAGCGAGCTCGTTATGTCGGTTGCGGTAACGAGTGCTATGGCCAGATAGACGAAGGGAAAAGCCAGCCCGTCGTTCAGTCCCGCTTCAAGCGTGAGACCGAAGCGTACCTCGTCGTCGGCACCGTCGTCTTTTGGTGGTCCAACCTGTACGTTGGCGGCTAAAACAGGGTCGGTCGGCGCCATTACGGCGCCCAGTAAAATGGCCGAAGCGGGAGCCAGCCCGATCCAACCCCAGGCGATCACTGCAATGGCTGCAATTGTAATCGGCATGGCTATTCCCAACAGGTAAGCGCCGCTGGCCCAGGATTTCCATCCGGGCGAACGCCTCATCTTTAAGCCCGTTCCGGCCAGGGAGATGATGACGATCAACTCGGTGAAATATTCCATGAACTGACGATCAAGCTGTTTGTCCTCCGGGTTCATGAGCGGGAGCTCAAGCGGCAGGTTGAAGACAAGAAAGCCGAACGACACGTAAATGATCGGCAGGCTGAGCAGCCGATTGCGGAGGAGGCCCGGAAGCAGGAAGGTTCCCATCAGGGCGAGGCCGGCGAGTAAGATCAACGCTAAGTGAGTAGTCAATTTTTTTGCTTAAAGTAAAGGCAACAGGAATATCCCGATCTGCCGCAATTGTATGTATTGCTTAGGTCCGTTTCTTGTAGCGTGGGGCCCTGTCCCTACGTTTTCGTTGTGCATCTTGTTACACACGAGTTCAAACCTCTATTTTTCTACATTGGTTCATTTTAACGATATTACCCGGAATAGCTCAGGCTCCTTATCATGACACAACTCACAAATCAACGATTTCTTTTCCCCGAAAAAGCGGTTTCCGGCTACCTGAACGGTGCCAGCCGGTCTCCTCAGTTGAAAGCACTTGCCGCCGCGGCAAGACACGCCATCTGGTGGCGCGAGGAAAACGCCGGAATGCCAATCCCTGCCTTCTTCGAGACGGTAAGTCTGGTGAAAGCGGAATTTGCCCAACTGATCAATTGCGCCGAGCCCGATCGCATTGCGGTGCTGCCGTCCACCAGCTACGGTATCGCTACGGCTGCCAAAAACCTGCCCCTGCAACAGGGGCAGAACATCATCGTCGCCGAAGATCAGTTCCCCAGTAACTACTATTCCTGGTTGGAGCGCTGCAAGGAAGTGGGCGCCGAACTTCGGGTCGTTGCCCGGCCCGAGCCGGGCGCAACGGATAGTTGGTCTGACCGTGTGCTTGCGGCCATCGATCACAAAACAGCCGCCGTAGCCATCGCTCAGGTGCACTGGGCGGATGGCAGCTTGTTTGACCTAGCGGCGATCCGCGACCGCACGAACGATGTCGACGCCTGGCTCATCATCGACGCAACGCAATCGGTCGGAGCCTTTCCCACCGATGTCTCCGCCCTTAAACCCGACGTGCTCTGCGCCGGCGGTTACAAATGGCTGATGGGCCCCTACGGTTGTGGCTACGCCTACTTCGGCGAGCGGATGGACGGCGGCACTCCGCTGGAGGAAAACTGGATCAACCGCGCCGGGAGCGAGGACTTTCGTAACCTCGTCAATTACCGCGAAGAATACCGGCCACTGGCCGGTCGCTACTGCGTGGGGCAACAATCTAACTTCATCATGATGCCTATGCAGCTCGAAGGCCTGAAGCAGGTCAACGCGTGGGGAGCGGAAAACATTCAGGCGTACTGCAACGAGTTGTGGAGTGGAGTAGCGCCAATACTAGCGAACGTAGGCATTGAACTGCCGGAGGAGCGGGCACATCACCTCGTCGGGCTAAAGCTCACCGACGATTTCGATCGGGATGTATTGTCCGCTGAATTCGAACGACGCGGACTTTCACTCAGCTACCGGGGCGACGCCATCAGGGTTTCTCCGGGTTGTTATAACCTACCCGAAGAGCTCGCCGAACTTGCCGGAGCGTTCTTCAAGGCAGTCAAATAAACCGTAATCCTTGCTTCTGGTGGCTAAAATAGTCTGAAGCCAAAGGGCTTACTCTCCGAACGTCCGGCCGTGCTCCCGGGCCATCATTCCGTTGATGATGAACTGGTAGGCAAGCAAGCCGAAAAGCGCCAGATTGATGAGCAGCGATGAACCGGCAGGGATCCCAATCAGCGCAAAGCCCACCAAAGCGGCTGTATATATGGTCAGGAGGAGCCGTGGTTGTTTGCGTTTCGGCCGCAAGAAGCTGCCCAGCGGGATGGTCAGCATCACGAACGCTGCGGCGAACAGCTGAAAGGTGGAGAAACCAGTCGCGAGCCAGGCGATGCCCGATAGCAGGGCAAGCCCCAGCGATCCACCAACAAGGCTCGCCATGAGTTTATCGTCTTTGTCGAGCAACAGCCGGCCGTACTTATTGGTCAGCAGGTAAAAGTTCATCAGCGGGTCAATGATCCAGGTCAGCAGAAAAAGGAAGACCATGATGTAAACCAGCGGCATGATGTACGGAGCGTACTCGGGGTTGGAGACTGCCTGGCGGTTGAGGAAGTTCACTCCGAACCACAGGCCGATCATGATGCCAAAACTCGCTCCGCCGGAGAGTTTCGACATGGCCTCCTGGTACTTGAAGTACATCCGATAGGGCCAGAACCTTGCCTTCAGCGCTTCCAGCATGGCGAAGCGGGCGAGTTGGTCGGTAGGGTTCAGGCTGAGGGCGTACTTGAGGCGCTCCAGCGCTTCGTCTACCTTGCCGTTCCGCAGGAGCTGGTATCCGTGGTTGGCGATGGTCGAACTGTCTTCGGGGTTGATGTGCAGCGCCTCCGAGATGGTGTCGTCGGTATCGGTTTTCCCAAGAAAACCACCGATGTAAATCTTCATGTTAAGCGCCTCGGTGTTCTGAGGGTTTACGGCGAGTGCTTCGTCAACGTAGTGGAGTGCCGCATCGTAATTGCGCTGGTCCAGCTTGGCTTTTGCCATCAGGGTATAAGCATCGTCGTCTTCGGCGTCCATTTCCATCAGCTGGCCGGCAAACTGCTCGGCAATCTTCGGTTTGCCGTCGTTCAGTTCAATAATAGCGGCCAGGCGGAGCACCATCGGGTTGTCGGGGTGCTCACTTAGTAGCGGACCGACCAGTTCCCGGGCGCGCTCCTTTTCCCCCATGTTAGAGAGTGTGTTTACGTAGTACAACTGCGCGATGGGCTCGTCCGGATGGTCAGCCAGGTAGGTCTCCAGCAGCGTCTTGCTCTCCGGCCAGCGGGCCTGGGACTGGAGGAGGTGGAGGCGTTCGATCAGGGCGTTTAGTTGCATGGAGGAGAGTAAAAGGGGAACGAGGGAGGTAAGGGGCGGGGCCGCAGGTGCAGGGGTGGGGACGGGGCGAGCCCCTTCGGTTACTTTAAATACTTGAGGATGTCATCGTACAACCCTCCTTTATTGGCAAACATAGCGTAATTCTTTGCGGTCGTGAACCACTCCGCAGTGGAAGGACGATGCTGGTCGGCTCCCCGCAGGAGGTCTTTTGTTGTGATGGGGCGGGGAACTCCGGTTTTGATGGCTTCTTCGAGGATACCTTCTACTGCAATATCGACGACAGCGTTAAGATCTGCTCCCGAAAAGTCTTTGGTCCGCTTGGCTACCTTGGCGAAATCAATTTTCTCGTTTGGCTTGTCGGCAACCTTGAGTTTCAGGATGGCCTCACGGCCAGCTGCGTCGGGCGGCGGAACGAAGATGATCCGGTCGAAACGGCCGGGCCGGCGAAAGGCCGTGTCCAGGTGCCAGGGTACGTTGGTTGCGCCAATGATGAGCAAGCCATCGTTGTTGGAACTGATGCCGTCCAGTTCGGAAAGGAACTGGTTGATTACGTTGCGGCCTGCGCTTTGCTTCATGTCCGAACGCTTAGCGCCAAGGGCGTCGACTTCGTCGAAGAACAGAACGCACGGCTTCTTCTCGCGGGCGAGGTCGAAGTAGCTGGCCAGTTGTTTCTCGCTGTTCCCAACCCACATGTCCAGAATGTCGTTGAGGCCAACGCTGATGAAATTGGCATCTATTTGCCCGGCGGTAGCGCGGGCGATGAACGTTTTCCCACAACCCGGGGGGCCGTACAAAAGGATTCCTCCTCCTACTTTTTTGCCGTAGCTGCGGTAGAGCTCTGCGTGTTGCAAAGGTTGGATGATCTTAAGGTCGATCTCCCGTTTTACGGTTTCCATCCCACCAACATCGCTGAAGTCCATATTGGGCTTGCTGAGCAAGCGCTCGTCTTCATCGTCGTCCTCAAATTCGAAGTTGAAATCGTCGGCTTCAAACGTGGAAGGTTGGCGGAAGGCCTGGTCGAGCTCGTTATCGGCAAGAAGGATGTTGTCTTCAATCGCACTGCGGTAAAGCATTCCCGCGCGCTCGAGATCGTTGTCTTTAAGGTAGCAGCGGGCAATGATCAGGCGGGTTTCCGGGGTGAGCAGTTCCGGATGACCGAGTTCCTCGAAGATGATGAGGCAGGCTGAATTTTTGTCCTGAGCATGGTAGACTTCGATGAGGGCCTGTTTCAGGTCCAGGTCGTGCGGCTCCAGCTTCATCAGGGTGTTGATTTCGCGTTCCAGTTCACGCTCGAAACCGGATAAACCCCGGAGCTTGTTGATAAGCAGGCGGCGTATATAGGCGTTTTCCGGGCTTGCTTTAAGGGCGTCCCGGAGATCTTGTAGTTCTTTATCTGGTGTCATGGTTGGGAAATAACGAATTTCGCTTGAGGGAAGTTTCTCCCGGCACAGGAAATGTATTCCGATGAATGCCCGCTGGAGATGCCATGCAAACTTACGGCTTGCTTCCCTCATTAATCCGGTTACCTGCTTGCCGCAGGAGCGTTATTCTATCAACCGGCCCGGCACCTGCGGCCGCGCCCACGTCTGACAAAATGACGCAAGGGCAGGGGGGCGCGGTAAATACCGTCAGGTTTGCCAACAGCCGACGGAAAAACTGACACCTGAGGTGGTAAAGCTGGCACACGGCACGGGAGTTGCTTTAGTTAGGTGACAAAAATTTCAACTTACAACCATTAAATATACAACCACATGAGTAAGATAATTGGTATCGATTTAGGTACAACCAACTCGTGCGTGGCGGTAATGGAGGGCAGCGAGCCCACCGTGATCTATAACGAAGAAGGTCGTAACACCACCCCTTCTATCGTAGCCTTTCTGGACGGCGGCGAACGCAAAATCGGCGAGCCCGCTAAACGCCAGGCGATCACCAACCCGACGCGTACCGTAGCATCCATTAAGCGCTTTATGGGTATGCGTTTCGATGAAGCTAAGAACGACGTAGGCCGCGTGGCTTACAAAGTCGTGAAAGGCGATAACGGCGTTGCCCGCGTAGACATCGACGGCCGTCTCTACACGCCGCAGGAGGTCAGCGCAATGGTGCTCCAGAAAATGAAGAAAACTGCCGAAGACTTTCTCGGTAGCGAAGTGACCGAAGCAGTAGTAACTGTACCGGCTTATTTTAACGACTCTCAGCGCCAGGCAACGAAAGAAGCCGGTGAGATCGCCGGACTGAAAGTTCGTCGTATCATCAACGAGCCAACCGCAGCAGCACTGGCTTACGGTCTGGATAAGCGCTCTAAGGACATGACCATCGTGGTATATGACCTCGGTGGTGGTACGTTCGACGTTTCCATCCTCGACCTCGGCGACGGCGTTTTCGAAGTGAAATCAACCAACGGTGATACTCACCTCGGTGGTGATGACTTCGACCGCGTACTGATCGATTTCCTTGCCGGTGAATTCAAGAGCCAGGAAAACATCGACCTGACGAAGGACCCAATGGCACTGCAGCGCCTCAAAGAAGCCGCGGAGAAAGCCAAGATCGAGCTTTCTTCCAGCACAGAAACGGAGGTTAACCTTCCTTACATCACTGCTGTCGACGGTGTGCCTAAGCACCTTGTCGTGAAAATCAGCCGTGCTAAGTTCGAGCAACTCGCCGACGATCTCGTTCAGCGTACCCTCAAACCTTGTGCTGAAGCACTGAAAGATGCCGGCCTTACCAATTCCGACATCGACGAAGTAATCCTTGTTGGTGGTTCTACCCGAATCCCTCGCATCCAGGAAGCCGTTGAGAAGTTCTTCGATAAGAAGCCTAATAAAGGTGTAAACCCCGACGAAGTAGTAGCCATTGGTGCCGCTATCCAGGGTGGTGTCCTTTCCGGAGACGTGAAAGACGTCCTTCTCCTCGACGTAACCCCTCTGAGCCTCGGTATCGAAGTGATGGGTGGTATGTTCGACAAAGTGATCGAAGCAAACACTACTATTCCTTCCAAGAAGTCGAAGGTTTACTCTACCGCCGCCGACAACCAGCCGAGCGTGGAAATTCACGTGCTGCAGGGTGAACGCTCGATGAGTAAGGACAACCGTCCTATCGGTCGCTTCGTACTCGGAGACATCCCGCCCGCACCGCGTGGTACACCTCAGATCGAAGTAACCTTCAACCTGAACGCCGACGGTCTGCTCGAGGTATCGGCCAAAGACAAAGGCACTGGTAAAGAAACCAGCATCAAAATCGAAGCTGGTACCGGACTGAGCGAAGAAGACATCGCACGCATGAAGGCTGAGGCTGAAGCAAATGCCGATGCCGATGCAGAAGCTAAAGAGCGTGTCGAAAAACTCAATGCTGCCGACCAGCTGGTTTTCCAAACCGAAAAGCAAGTGAAGGAGTACGGTGAGAAGATTCCTGCTGACAAGAAGGAAGCTATCGAAACGGCTCTGACCGAGCTTAAGGAGGCCCACAAATCTGAGGACCTCGCTAAAGTGGAAACCGCTACCGAAACGCTGACCGCAGCGTGGAACGCTGCCAGCCAGGACATCTACCAGGCCCAACAGGCTGCCGGTGGAGAAGCCGGAGCTGACGCGACCGCAGGAGGAGCTTCTGACGGAGGTGCCGACGACGTACAGGACGTTGAATTCGAAGAAGTAGAGGGTAAGTAATTCCCCCTGCTGCGAGAAGAGCTGCTGATGTTTACATCGTCTTGCGGTTCATGATTCAAAGAATTCCCTTCGGGACTTCAAGATAATATTAGCCCACTGAACTTAATTGTTCAGTGGGCTTTTGTTGTTTTATGCCTGGGGGTGAGTGTGCCAGAGGTGGCGATTATTCAGGCTATGCAATAAACAGTTTGGTGTTTAACGAAAATCAGTAACGGGAAATATAAAAGCACCAGACCTTTGATTTGAAACAACCCATTTCATAAACTCACCTTGTCTCTTTACGCTCACCTGATTCTTTTCGCTTCCGCCAGGCTGGCCTTCTCTACCTGCAATTGTTTCCGGTCGGTGATGCTGCTGTTATCGCGTCGTCACCATACCTCGAAAACAGCTTGCCTGATTTGCCGCGACGCTGAATAGCTCGGCAGCAGGTGCAGAAATGTACAGAGATGAGCGGAGCGATAAGCATACCCGCTTCGCGGCTCAGCAACGACTGATAGTACACTGTATCCAGCGTGACGCTGGTGAGGCAAGCCTTTTGATAGAAGATGTCCGCCGTTATAAGCGCTTCTTAGGAATACACAATCCGGTAGGGGAAAAGCGATGGTTTGACTTACTTGTTTTACTTCACCCCTAAGAAAATCATTCGCTGTAAATTTGTGCTGTTAAATTTGAAATAGGATAAAACAAGCGAAAAGATGAAAGGCAGAGTACTGGTGGTAGAAGACGACCGTGACATAATAGAGCTCCTGCGTATACATCTTGCGGATCTGGGGTACGAGATTGAAGCAGTAGAGGATGGCAAAAAGGGCCTCGCAGCGGCCCTGAAGGGAGAGTACAGCCTGATTATTCTCGACATTATGCTTCCCTCAATGGACGGAACAGAAATCTGCCGGCGTCTCCGGGGCAGGGATATTGCCGCTCCTGTTCTGATGCTGACCGCAAAATCCGAGGAATTCGATAAAGTGCTGGGATTGGAGATGGGGGCGGATGATTACATCACCAAACCATTTTCGATCCGTGAATTCATCGCCAGAGTGAAGGCCTTAATGCGCAGGGTCGAAAGATCTGGTGCAGAGGACGCCACCGCGGAGAATCCGGTGTACACCTACGGTGACCTCACGATCGATCTCGATAAACGTCGGGTTACCAGCGCGGGTGCCAGAATTGATCTCTCCCCGAAAGAATTCGAATTATTGAGCCTGATGGCGGCTAATCCCGGTAAAAGCTACGACCGGTCAAAATTACTGAGCCTTATTTGGGGCTACGACTTCGATGGGTACGAACACACCGTCAACTCCCACATCAATCGCTTGCGTACTAAAATAGAGCCCGATCCCGCCAAGCCTATTTACATTCTCACCAACTGGGGAGTCGGGTACCGGTTCAATGAAGATTTATAAGCGCAAGCCGGCGCTGAAAAATCCACCTAAGGATTGATGCCGGGTTCTTCGAGGTGAGGATCCAACAGGAAGTCAGTGTCCTCAAGCAACTGCTTTAACATAGCGCGGTGTGCTTTGATTTCGCTGGCGATGACTTTTCGATCCGCAGAATTGAGGATATGGTCCCGGGCGTCATCCAACAAGGCACGCAATTCCCTGCGGATCGCTTTTTGGTGGGCAAGGCTGTCTCCCGCTGCTCCAAGGAGGTGAAACAGCATTTGAAATAGCCTGCGAACCACGGTGGTGTCTGATTTACAGTACTGCCGTAGTTGTTGCATAACCGTTGCCAGCACGTCTGAAAAATGGTGGCCTGCCAGCCATACATCTCCACCATCCTCATCTTCAGCCTGGTAAAAGTTGTATTCGGGGAGATACATCAACCTTAGGAGCAGTCCGGTTAAGCGGTCCATCACATCGATGGCTGTGCCGGGGTCGTTGATACCAGGAGACATAGCCTTGACCGCGATTTCGGTCAACAGACGGACCGGGGGGAGCCTCCAGTCGGTAAACTTTTGCCGGATAGGAGAAACGGCTTGCAGGGCTTCTTTAACTGCCTCCTGATCGAGTTTATGTCTGCTCTGAATGAGCGGATAGTTGCGGGGAACAAACATTCCTCTGGCCGTACCTATGTAAAAAGAGGTGTCGTGTTTTGTTGCGAGCATAGAGAGTTGATGATAGTTCACCACCCCTATGTACCCTCCGATGGGAGATGGAATCGCGTACCAGTCAGCTAAGCCCTCCGGAAGGCTACGTTCCGCAAATCCCGCTTTGTCGTGAGCGCCGTCGATGGCGTTTATTCCTTTCCTGTAGACCTCTTCAATGATGTTCGAAACCTGTATTTTGTTAGAGATAGTGGTAACAAAATACAGGAAGAGCATCAGGCAGCCTACGCCGAGAAGCAAACACAACAGAACGGAAAGGTTAGGGATGTAGCCCTCGTCGTCTCCCCGGATGCTCAGCAAAACAATAATACTGAGGATGATAACGGCGAGGTAGGTTCCCATCACAAATTGCAAAGACCTGCTTCCTGTGAAATAGGGAAGTAGTCGGGGGCTGTAGCTGTTGGCCACCTGGCTGAACAGCGTCATCATTTGGGTAAAGGTGAAGACCGTGAGGGTAATGAGCCCTCCGATTATCAGGGTAAGTACCGATCTGGCTGTCTCCTGACTGCTCAGAATCGCAGAAGGAAGCAGATCCGTTATTTTACGGCTGATGTCAGTGTTCAATTCGAGGTAAAAGAGCGCCGCACCAGCAAAAAAGGAGGCGAACATCATCGGTAGCGGCAGAAAAGCAAGGCTTTGCAGGGCCGTCCGTCCCCAGCTGAGGATGTTTCGATAAAGTTGTTGCATAGGTCAGATGGGGAGAGGATTTCTCTCATGAAAGGTGAGCGTCGTCCTTATTGTTCACCTCACTTTCCCAGGTCTACAAATATACCGGCTGAGTAAGCCGGTGCTGCCGCTATGATTCTTCCCGATAGCGCCGTGGCTGCGCCGGCGCTCAAACCTATTTTATCGGTGACGTAAACGTTGACCTCTCCTCCCAGGCTCAGGTATTCGGCATTGTTGCTGAATACACTGGTTGAACTGAAGGTGGCTGCTGTTTCTCCGTTTTGGAAAGACTCACTACCGGTTAGCCGGCCGATTAGCCAGACCCTTCGGTCAGCTAAAGCATAACCAGCCTCCAGGCCAAATCTGAGTTCATCACTAAAGCCGTTTGTGCGATTGTTCACCCCGAATGAAGCCGTAGCGTATGCATTATTGCCGAGACTTCTCCCTGCGCTTAATTCCAGCATCTGATTAAATTCACCATCTCCGGTTTGCAGGTTGTTGAGTTCACCACCCCGGTCTTCTCCCAGGGGGAGACCAAGCGTTAGAGTTAGTGCGACAGGGAATTTCGCTCCGGGCTTATTTAGTCCGTAACGCAGAGCAATATCGGCATCGCCCAAACCGCTAATGGCTTCTCCGGGCGTAAGAACATCGCCCCGGGTCCCGGAAACTTGTTCGTTGATTACGTTTCGGCTGTAAAACGGCAGGTTGACAACGGCGGTGAAACGATCGGTCAGGCCATACTCGCCGTAAATGGCAGTATTGTAAAGGCCAAGAGTCGCGTTTGGGTCTAACTCGCCCGTACTGGTGTAGTGCTCATCGAAACGTAACCAGAATTCGTACAACTTAAGGTAGCCGTCTCCTTTAGCCCGGGGCCAGGGGCCGGCACTGAGGGATGTGGCGATGGTAACAAGAAATAATAGAATGAAGCTGCGCATTATCGTGATCTTAGTTTGTCGTAAAGGTATCTACAGACTGTCAGCATTCACGTATTAATTAATTAGGTCGTAGCCGGCCGACACTTTAGGACAGGTCCGGGTTTTACTTTCAGGACGTCTGTAAACAAAAAAACAGCGGCCCCCAAATAAGGGCCGCTGAAAAAAGCTTAAAGTCGATCATGCCGCAAGAAAGAACCGGGGGAGACTTGAGAGTAGTTTAAGTCGACACGGTCTGACTTGAACCTTCAATCATTATCATTCCTTCCCGATTGATAATCCAAATGTACATGCGCTTTTCACTTTGTCAAATGTTACGTTCACCGCTTATTGTTATCCTCAGTCAGTCTGTTTTGGGTGTTTCTGTTTCGTGAAATTGAAATTAAGTTTTGATTTTTGATTTTTTTCGGAACTATAAAAGTAAGGACAACGATTTTTAGATGTTTGTTTCAACGCCTTTGTTTTAGCGTTGTGGGTAATCTGTTATGTCCAAAGCGGGAAGGGTGGGACGAAGAAGAGAATGTTTTCAAATAAAAAGGTGAATTCCGGCGGAATCAGGCTCAGTTTACTGTAAACCTTCTTTCCAGGCGATTACCGGCTTTGTCTACCACAGTAAGTAAGTGGCGGCCCTTTTCAACATCTACGGTCAGGCTATGGAAAAGTGTTGTTTCGCCGAGGTAGTTTCCGTCCAGATGCCAGAACACGGTTGTCTCTTTGTCCTGATGGGCCAGTTCAAAGAAGATGGGCTCTGTTTCTCCTTTCCAGTTTTTGACCGGACTGAGTACCCCATTTTTGTAGGGATAGATAAATTGCATAGGGCTTTGAGCAACTTCATGGCCAGAGCCGCAATCAGGGTGTAGCGGTGGCATTGGTTGGTATTCAGGGTGCTGTTGCCGGTAATAGAAGGCCTGGCGGGCGGGCAGAACAAACCAGTTATGTGGTGTTGCCGGGGTAGGGCCACAATCGAGGCGAACCCGGAACGTAGCTGCTTCGTTGGTGAAAATCTTTTTGTGGTGAGGGCAGACCTTACTTCGTTCGCTGTTAGAGGCCACCCACTGGTCTTCGGGGGGGCAGTCTGGCCCGGCCAGATGGCCGGATACTGAGCATATGGTCGTCTCGACCATATCATCCCAAGGTGGTTCAAACCATGCCGGAGCTTCGGTACTGTGCTCTTCCAGGGCGCGGAATATGTTGAACATAAGTGGTGCTGCGGCGCGTACCCCCACGAGTCCTTCGCGGCCTTCGCCGTCGGCGTTGCCCGACCAGACACTGACGACGTATGCGGGGGTGGAGCCAACCGCCCATGCGTCGCGGAAACCGAAACTGGTGCCTGTCTTCCAGGCAATGCGGCGACGGGAGGTGAACCGGCGCGCCGCACCGGTATCATCGGGTCGGGTGAGTTCGGTCAGGGCCTCGAAGGTGAGGTAAGCTGAGCCGGCTCCGATGGCTCCTGGTGTCGGGCTTAGTTCTTGCAGGGGAGGCCTGGTGCGAGAATCGAGCAGGGTGGGGCGGTCAAAGTCGGAAGATTGGTATTGCCCCTGACGGTCATAGAAATAGCGGAGTTGCCGGGCCATCCCCAGGAACCAGCCGTTGATCTCTTCCATTGTGATCTCGCCGCCACCGAGTATGAGCGACAGGCCGTAGTGACCGGATGGTTGATTGATTTGCTCAAAACCGTAATCGCGCATTACGGCATGAAAACGGGGGACACCATAATCCTGGAGCAGGTAAACGAAGGGAATGTTCAGCGAGCGGGCAAGGGCTTCGTTTGCTCTGATTGCGCCGTCGTAGTTCTGGTAGAAGTTTGCCGGCTGAAAATTATCGAATCTCGTCGGGATATCAGCCAGCAACCCCCGCGGCGTAAGCTTTCCGTCTTCCTGGGCCAGTGCGTAGAGCATAGGTTTGAGCAGGCTGCCGGGCGAACGAGGAGCTGTGATGATGTCGACATCAGGCGCGAACGCAGGTGCAAGGTCCGGTGAATTACCGACGTAGGCCACCACTTTACCCGTAGCGACTTCGGTGACCATCGCGGCGGTGTTGTGTACCTGGTTCCCAGCGAGCAAAGACTGATGACGGCGGACCAGTTCAGTGATTTCGGTCTGTAGCCCTGCATGGAGACTACTGCGGTAGCGCCCCGGCCCGTGTGCCTGCCGCAGGCGCTCCAGTAAGTGCTCGCCGGCACGGGGAAGGGGATGTGGGTCATCGGGCAGAGGCTCGAGTTTTGCGAGCCCGGCTTCGGCGGAAGAGATTTCTTCGCTCCGGGCGAGGTCGTCGAGCAGGCGGTTGCGCTTAAAGCGCAATTCCTCCCGCGACCGGCCGGGGTGGATCAGAGCAGGACTATTGGGTAAAACTGCGAGGGTGGCTGCCTCGGCCCAGCTCAAGGCCGCAGGAGAGCGGCCATAATACCTGCGGGCTGCAGCCTCGGCACCAACTACGTTGCCGCCAAAGGGAGCGTTGGCCAGCCAGAGGCGGAGAATTTCGTCTTTCGAGTATCCGGCTTCCAGGCGCGTAGCAACCGTTGCTTCTAACACTTTTTGCACCAGCGTCCGCGCCTTATTGCCCCGCGCCATTCTGGCCACCTGCATCGTCAGCGTAGAACCACCGGAAACCACCCGCCCAGCCGACCAGTTGTCGAGCAACGCACGCACAAAGCCACGTGCACTAATACCCCAGTGGCTTCTGAAGGTCTTGTCTTCGTAGTTGATTACCGCCGCAATGAGTTTCGGCGAAACACTGTCTGCTGCCGGCATCCGCCACTGGCCGTCGGCGGCAATTCGCGCACTAAGTAACTCCCCGTCGCTGCTAAGCAATTCGGTCGCTAACGGCGCCCTGAAGAGCGGTTTGGGCAAACAGAACAGCCACCAAACGAACAGCACGAGGAAGACCACTAAAGCGGGCTTTCTTCCTTTTTGCCAGAGCCATTGTAGTCGTTTCCGCACCGGGTTAAAGGTTCTGATCTGAGATTTTGGGCGCTGTGCCGTCAACTTGTGGTATCTGGCGGTTACTTTAGAGGTAAGGACTGAAGCCGTACCTTCCTTCAATCTACCATGTGGTCAGTAATGCTGTCTCTTTCGTTGCCCACGTAGAACGCACGGATTTGGGGTTGCAGTATCCAAATGCCGACGGGCCAGAAGATGAGAAGTAACAAATGAATTGCGGAGCGATTATGGTACGGAATCCGCGGGTGCTTGATTTGGTTCAGGGTCGATACGAGATGGGCGTGCCGAATCACCTCACAAATGCCCCAGATCAATACAGAAAGCATAATCAGGTACTCACCACTGATGCCGATCACTGTATATTCCGTCAGGAATGAAACCTGATTTCGGGCAGACGATGCGACTGCTACCCATACAGACAAAAGCAGCAATGGTGGTAGGAACACCGAGGCCCGAAAAAGAAGGAAACGCTGCTTTTTACTTTTCTGTAATTTGCCAGCAACAACGGTTCCAATTTTATACTGCCAGATAATCTGTACGGCTGAAATACCAAAGAGCAGAGCAGCAACAGTATATAGGAAGGCTATCAGAAACTCGTTCGGACTTGCCGCTGCATCATACCTGGAGTTAGTTCCATAAGCAGCCACCAAAACGCAAGTCCCCAGCAATGCTACAAGTACAGAAGGAATCAACGCCACACAAAACAAATGCCACGCCCGAAGCTTCAACGTCCAGTCCACTACTAGAGCTTATAGTTCGGTTCCAGGTTATGCCCCTGTTCGTCGTAGAACCGCTTGATGATGTCGAGCACCTCTTCGGGAGAGTCTACAACGGGGATGAGGTACATGTCGTCCATGGCGATGGTCTTCTCTTTCTCGGCCATGGTTTCTCTGATCCAGTCGATCATGCCGCCCCAGTACTCCGTACCGATCAGGATGACGGGCACTTTTGTGATTTTACGGGTCTGAATGAGGGTTAGTACTTCGAAGAGTTCGTCCATTGTTCCGAATCCGCCGGGGCAGCAGATGAAGGCCTGTGCGTACTTCACAAACATAACCTTACGGACGAAGAAGTAACGAAAATCGATGTCTTTATCCGGATCGACGAAGGGGTTGGAACTCGTCTCGAAGGGCAGGTCGATATTAAGACCGATGCTGGCCCCTTGCTCGAGGTGAGCGCCTTTATTGCCTGCTTCCATGATGCCCGGGCCTCCGCCGGTGATAACACCGTAACCCTCGCGGACGAGTGCGCGACCGATTTCGGTAGCGAGCTTGTAGTATTTATGGTCGGGCTTTGTCCGGGCGGATCCAAAGATAGAAACACAGGGACCGGTCTTGTTCATCACTTCGTAGCCTTCAACGAATTCACTGATGACTTTGAACATTGTCCAGCTGTCTTCGCCGGATACATTGCCGTGCCAGCGGCGTGGGGCGTGGTGGCCGAAGTTGGATGGATTGCTCATGGAGTAGGATATTTAATTTTTAAAAAGGGAGGCGAAGGTACGGTAGACTGTTGGCATTTAGGATCGTTGGTGTTTTAGTCTGTTGGATCGTTGGTTCTTTGGTGTAACGAACCAACAGACCAACGAACTAACGATCCAATTTCGCTTTCTGCCATAGAGCTTCCATGTCTTCAAGCGACATTTCTGCCAGTCCGCCGTCGCCGGCAGCTTTTTCGACCGACTCGAAGCGCTGGCGAAACTTGAGGTTGGTGCGTTCCAGGGCAGCTTCGGGATCAATTCCTTTCCAGCGGGCGTAGTTGATGAGGCTGAAAAGAACGTCTCCGAATTCCTCTTCCTTGTGGCGGTCGTCTTCCGCCTGGTGGAACTCTTCCAACTCTTCCCGGACTTTATCCCATACCTGGTCTACGTTATCCCAGTCGAAACCAAATTGAGCGGTTTTTTCCTGCATGCGCATCGCTTTTACCATTGCCGGAAGCGCAGTAGGTACACCAGAAAGGACCGTTTTTTTGCCCTTCCCGCTTTTAAGTTTGATCTTTTCCCAGTTCTGTTTTACCGCTTCTTCGTCCTCGGCTACTACATCACCGTAGATGTGCGGATGCCGCTCAATCAGCTTGTCGCATACGCTGTTCAGAGCGTCTGCAATATCCCACGCTCCCTGTTCGCTGGCAATTTTAGCGTAGAATACCATGTGGAGCAGAATATCTCCGACTTCTTCCTTGATTCCGTCGAGGTCTTCCTTGAGGAGCTCATCGGCCAACTCGTAGGTTTCCTCGATGGTCAGTTTGCGGAGAGAAAGGAATGTTTGCTTTCGGTCCCACGGGCACTGCTCGCGCAGTTCGTCCATAATAGTAAGCAGACGCTGGAAGGCTTCGGTTTTGGCTGTCATGGGGGCGAAGGTAAAATATTTGGGAGGAGAGTTTTTTGGGGAGGAGGTTCGGGGTGTTTTTTCGACATGTCGACAAGTCGACATGTCGAAAAACCGACATGTCGATATATCCGAGTTGAAGACCACACCAGGATCTACAACTACCTCTAATGTTTAAACAATTCACTTAGTTTACCTTGACCAGGGATCATTTGCCCGTCATTTACGGTTTCCGTTCGTCGGTATCAACTCGTTGTTTGTAGAAATAAACTGCGCTTTCAACGGGTTGATTAATGCAACCTGTTGCTTTTAAGGTGATTAACCCCTAACTTTAGGGTGATCCAACACTATTGCGCGAGTAAACGACTCGCAGATTGGTGATTGTTCTTTGAAAAAACCGGATTGTGTTTGTCGTATTCATCTTCAAACTGTTTAATCATGGAATTTAAAATCCATACCTACTGGAGGACTGCCGAGGGCGGTGCTCCGGAAATTAGAAAATGCATAGTTTTTCACGAGACTGAAGTTCAGTACGTTATCGTCCCAGAAGTAGGGATGATGGATGTGCTGGCCGAAAAGTCTCTTTTTGTTATTACCAACCCTTCCACCAACCGGAAGGAGTATTATGATTTAACCCGAATAGCCACTATTGACGAACGACGTTTAAATAGACAGAGCTGCGGACAACTGACCACCGCCGACAGCAAGCGATTAAGTTTTGTGTTAAGGTCACTTTTAGCTCCCCGGATCGGACGTAACCAATGTCCTTTTGCCGGCACCATTGTGAGCTGCAACTTTGAAAATTCCACGGATGCTTTAATATTGAATAAGTTTCGTCCCGGCCTCATCGTAAAAATGTGGGCCAACGGGAAAGCATTAGTGTTACCAATAACTTCTTCAGAGAAGAAGCATAAATACCGGGCCATCCTGCCCATTGGGAAAGTAGGACCATTGACCAAGAGGTCTTTTGTCGCTATCGACCAGTGGTACAGCGTAAGCCTGAAAGACATCAAATTTCACCCCGATGGCCAACTGCCACAGTTGGGCACCGTGTTGTTGCAGGAGCGCTGCAGCTATTATTGGGCTTGATGTCGCTTTAGCTTCAGTGTTGGATTGTTTTCTTTACCGAAAACCCGTAACCAGATTTACGACAAGCTAATTTGGCAGACCTGGTCCCTTTCACCAGTCAAAATCAGAAGCCCGGATGAACAAGCGTTCATTCGGGCTTCTTTGTTTGGTATCGGGCCTGACCGGAACAAATCAGGCGAGAAAACGAATGGGTAAACCCGGTGGCTGGTCCACTAGTAAGCACCGCTACTCAGATACCGGTCGCCGCGGTCACAGATGATGCAAACGATGAGGCCTTCGTCGAGTTCTTCGGCGAGGCGGAGCGCGGCGGCGGTTGAACCGCCGGAAGACATCCCCGCAAAAACGCCCGCTTCGCGGGCGAGTATCCGCATCGTCTTGATGGCCTCGTCCTGACTCACATCAATTTTACGGTTCACCACGGAGTCGTCGTAAATCTTCGGCAGAAACTCCGGGCTCCACCTGCGGATGCCGGGGATGCTGCTACCGTCGGTAGGTTGTACACCGACGATCTGAACAGTATCCGATTGTTCCTTCAGGTAGCGTCCTGTTCCCGTGATGGTTCCCGTGGTCCCCATGCTGGAAACGAAGTGGGTGATTTCGCCGTCGGTATCTCGCCAGATTTCAGGGCCGGTAGTGCGGTAGTGTGCCTTCCAGTTGTCTTCGTTGCTGAACTGATTAAGCTGCACGTAACCTTCTCCGGAATCTTCCATCCGTTGGGCGAGTTCGCGACTGTATTCGATGGTTTTTTCGGCGGGGGTGAGGATCACTTCCGCGCCGTATGCCCGCATAGTACCCACACGTTCGGGCGTTGAGTTCTCGGGCATCACAAGGGTAATTGGAATCCGCAACTTTGCGGCAATCATGGCCATTGCTATTCCGGTGTTGCCGCTGGTGGCTTCAACGATAGATTTTCCGTCGAGGTCGCCGCGCTCCCAGGCGCCCAGAATCATGCTCAGTGCGGCCCGGTCTTTTACGCTGCCACCAGGGTTTTGGCCCTCCAGTTTACCGAAGATTTGTACGGCGGGGTTGTCGGACAGGTCTGAAAGGTCAATAAGCGGAGTATTACCGATAAGTGAGAATAAATTAGACATAGATCTGGTTCTGTGGTAGCGTTAAGATGAAGGTCCGGTTGCCCGAAGTCACGCTCTTAACGCCTTAGCCCGCTAAGGGGTTGTCTGTCACTCAAAACTCAGGTAAGGCAAAATCCGGGGCTTGTTTTCATCATTGATGAGACGGAGCCGCGACAGATCTTCTGGCCCGTTGAAACGGCCAAATTTTTCCCGGTTTTTTACGATCGAATTGGCCAGGTTCCGACTGATATAGGGGTGCTTTTTGAGTTCTTCGTAGGTAGCGCGATTGATAACCAGTGGACGGTAAATCTTACCTGGGGCGAGGTATTGCTCGATCAGTTGGAACGTAGAATCCGGTAATCCCCGTGTTTCAGCGACTTGGCTGACGGAGGAAAAACCGCCCATCGCATCCCGAAAACGGACAATTCGCTTTGCCCGGTATGAACCAATACCCGGCAGGGATTGCCAGGCCGTGGTGTCGGAGCTGTTGATGTCGAACGAAGCGGGTGGGGGAGGCGGAGTTTTAGGTTTGTAGGCGTACGTTTTGGGCGCGGCCGCAGGTGCAGGGGAGGTTGAAGGAGCAATGCGCACAAGGTCTAATATCGATTCGACAAGCACTGAATCCAAAGCCCCGACTCGCCGTAAATCCGTTGCCCGCCGAAAGGTTGTTGCCCGGTCTCCACGGTAGCGGACCAGGCTTTTTGCCTGCCATTCCGGAAACCCAAGCAGCTGAAAACTATCCTTCGTAATGGTGTTTGGGTCAAACGTGAAGCGTTGGGCGGGGGCTTTGGCTTTCTCTTCCTCCGGCGGGATAGTGGCCAGGGCTACGAGGTGGTCTTTCTGATCGTCGCTCATGGTCCTGATCCGGCGGATATCTTCCGGTTTCCGGAAGGCACGACCGTATTTGGCTTTACTCCGGTAGCCGATGAAAGCGGCCGCCTGCTTCGGGCTCAGCCCGAGCCGCTCGAGATCCTGCGCAGAGACCGTGTTGGGGTCAAAGGCAAAACCTTGCACCTGCCTCCGGGCCGTATTCTTCGCCCCCGCAACCGAAACCCGGGCTAGCGGGATCAGGCGTGCTTTGTCGTCGTCGCTCAGCACATACAACTTGCCGATGTCTTCGGCCCTACGAAAAGCATTCGTTCTCGTACCACGAAATTTCAACCATCCCGCAGCCTGCTTGCTGCTGAGGCCCAGTTCCTGCAGTTCTGCCGCCGAGACGGTATTGGGATCAAATGTGAAAGCCTTGGGCGGCGGCCGGAAGCTCCTCCTTTCTTCGGCTTTTGTGGTGGTTCGCAAGTTCAAACCCTCTGCCAGTATGCGCTCCGATGGCTTGTCGGGAGCATACATTATCCGGTCTGCGCTGAGACAGAGAATGATCAGGCCAGCAATAAAAACGACGAGCCCCATTCGCTGTGCCCGTGGATATGCCCCGTAGCGGTAAGTCATTGAAACAGGAGTTGAAAATAGAAAAAGACGAAGAAAACAAGCAGGTGCATCAACCCGATAAAGAGCCCAAAGGCCGGAGCAGGGCGTCTACTGCATCGGAAGCGGCAACTTCATAAACTGACACAGCAGCCCCCCCATCAGCGCAAGGCAAATGACCCAGTAGCCGGTATGCAGCGCCATGTACTTCCAGCTTTTACGCTCGAACAGGGAGTTGATACAGATGATACCACCCACGAACACCAGCCCGAACGCTCCTCCGTGAAGCGCACCGTGCCCGAAATGAAGATGCCTTGTGTACATCCCGTATTTTGTATCGAGCGCGTTGAGGTCTTGCCACAATACACTGCCCGCGTCGTTCCATTCGGGTAACATGCCGAACATGCCCGAGAGGCCAAACTGGTGCATCACGATCACGTGCAGGAACAATGTAACCAGAAAACTATAAAAGTAGGTCAGACCAAAAATCTTCAGCATGTTTCCGCCTTCCAACATCTCGTCGGTTATGCCGGCTTCATGTTTCCAGGTGTTGTGAAACAAGAGCGGGCCGTACCAGAAGAAGCCGACGACAAGGGGAAGAAGTGCAATCAGGAAAGTGAGCCACCAGTTTACGGGTGCCATAGCATGGAGTGTTTGGTTGGGTTAAAGCTAGGCGTTGGTACATGCAATTACTAGCAATTGCGTTTTTATTTTTGGAGCCGGCAAGTGGACCAGAACAGGTCCGCCGAGGGGGCAAGCCTGTCGCGGGTCGTCCCTGTTTTCTCAGTAGAGCCCTGAAGTGTAGGGTTGGTTGCCCGGGCATTCATCCTTCGGGCTGAGCCGCCTGTGATGCGGCCACCGGTTCGATGATCCGGCGGGTGGACGGGCTGTTGGTCAGAATAACTTTCGATACTTGCCAAAACAACATTTTGTTGTTCGGAATACCCGCCGTAGGTTTGCAGCGCAGGCAAGCAACTTGCACAACGGAATTACCATGATTAATCGTCACTTCTACTTTTACTTTAGCTTTTACTTTTACCCCATCCGGTAAGGGACGCTAAACTATTGTAGAAATAACAATGCGAAAAGTGGCCCTGATAGAGATCGGGGCCACTTTTTGTTTTATAACCATCCAATGGAAACTACCATCGCCACCAAAGAATTAAAAGTAAGCATTCAGGGTTACGCTGGAGCCTTTCATGAGGCTGCTGCCAGGGCTCATTTTACCGACCAGAAAGTAGTGACGGTACCCGCCCATACGTTTTCCGATGTGGTGGCTCAGGTGGAGTCTGACCGCAGCGATGTTGGCCTCATGGCCATCGAGAATACACTGGCGGGCAGCCTGATGGCGAATTACGACCTCCTGCAAACGGCCAACCTGCGCATCACCGCCGAGGTCTACCTGCGGATTCGCCTTAACCTCATGGCTTTGCCCGGCACGGACCTGAGCCAACTGCGGGAAGTGTATTCTCATCCCGTTGCCTTGATGCAGTGCCGGGAGTTTTTCAAGGCCTGGCCACGCATCGAGGTGATCGAAGCCGTGGACACGGCGCTCAGCGCCCGGGAGGTGATGGAAAAGAAAGATCCTACGCGCGGTGCGATCGCCAGCTCCGCGGCAGCGGAGCTTTACGGACTGGAAATTCTCGCTCCGGGCATCGAAACCAACAAACTCAATCATACCCGCTTTCTGGTGCTGGAAAAAGGGAGAGATCATTCCGGCGACAAGGGCAATAAAGTCAGCCTGAGCTTCAGCACCAGCCACGAGAGCGGTTCTCTGCACAAGGTGCTCAACGTACTGGCGGCCTATGAGATCAACCTCACCAAAATCCAGAGCAAACCGATTGTCGGACGCCCCTGGGAGTACCGCTTCCACGTAGATTTTCTGCTGGAAGGCCATGTCACTCTCGAACAGGCGCTAGAGGCTATCCGCCCGATTACCCGCGAGCTGCGGGTACTGGGGGTCTATAACGAAGGCGACAAACCCTGAGCGACAATAAGGTCCAAAACTTTTCGGCCCGCCGGCCAAACGCTAAGAAAATGACAATTACAGATAACAAAACCATCATCTCACCCGCCGCCCGCCTGGGCGAAACAAAAGAGTACTACTTCAGTATCAAATTACGGGAGTTGGCGGCTCTGCGTGCGCAGGGCAAAGACATCATCAACCTGGGCATCGGCAGCCCGGATATGCCGCCCGCACCAGAGGTTGTGGCGGCCCTGACGGAGACCGCGCAGCGGCCCGATGTCCACGGCTATCAACCTTACGCCGGCCTGCCGGTGCTGAGGGAAGCGTTTGCCGGCTGGTACAAGCGGTATTTTGACGTAAGCCTTGATGCCGGGTCTGAGATTCTGCCCCTGATTGGCTCCAAAGAGGGCATCATGCACATCAGCATGGCTTTCCTGAATCCGGGTGATGAAGTGTTGGTGCCCAACCCCGGTTACCCGACTTACCGTTCGGCGACCGAACTGGCCGGTGGCGTCATCCGCGATTACCGGCTCTCCGACGCCACTAACTGGTTGCCGGACCTCGAAGCGCTGGAAGCTTCTGACCTCAGCAAAGTCAAAATCATGTGGGTGAATTACCCGCATATGCCTACAGGAACAGCCGCGCCGGAAGGATTTTACGATCGCCTCGTGGCGTTCGCGCAGCGCAACGAAATACTGCTCTGCAACGACAATCCTTATGCCTTCATCCTGACCGAGACGCGGAAAAGCCTCCTTTCGGTACCGGGCGCAAAAGCGGTCGCGCTGGAGCTCTCTTCGCTCAGTAAGGCGCAGAACCTGGCCGGCTGGCGGGTGGGCGCGGTCGCAGGTGCAAAGGAATACCTGCAGAGCATCATCCGGTTCAAGAGCAACATGGACTCGGGGACGTTCCGCCCCGTACAGGAAGCAGCGGCCGTAGCCCTCAACCTTGGCCCTGATTGGTACGAAAGCCTGAATGGCCACTACCGCCGCCGCCGTGAAATAGCCTTCAGCATCATGGACGAACTGGGTTGTACGTACCGGACCGACCAGGTAGGCCTTTTCGTTTGGGCCAGGTGCCCGGCCGGAACCGATGGCTTCGCCATCAGCGACGCAGCGCTCTACGACAAAGATGTATTCCTCACCCCCGGCGGGATCTTCGGAGATGAAGGCAACGGTTATGTACGCATCAGCCTCTGCTCATCGGAGGAAAGGCTCACGGAAGCCCTGACGAGACTCAGGGCCAACTAGTCCCGCTTCTTCAACATGGGCATTGCACCCGCGGCCGCGCCGGAACCATCGGGTTACGCGCTGCTGTTCGCAGTACTAATCTAATTTTTAACCAGCTTAATAATTCTCACTTGACCGTTACTATAATCGGAATTGGACTGATCGGTGGCTCCCTGGGCATAACCCTGAAGGAAAACGGATTCGCGACGCGCGTAATCGGCGTCGACGCCAGCGAGGAAAACCTGCATAAGGCGACCCGCCGACGGTTGATCGACGAAGAAATGAGCCTCGCCGAAGGCGTGGCAGTAGCCGATGTCATCGTGCTCGCCACTCCGGTCGATGTGATGCGCAAGCTCCTGCCGGAAATACTGGACAGAATAAGCGACAAGCAAACTGTGATCGATGTGGGCTCCACTAAAGAGCAACTTCTGGATGAAGTCGTCAACCACCCCAATCGAAAACGCTACGTCGCCTGTCACCCCATGGCCGGTACGGAATTCAGCGGACCGGAAGCTGCGCTTCCGCGCCTGTTCGAGAATAAAGTCTGCGTGATCGTCGACGCAGAAGACTCGGCCGATAACGCGCTCGAGGTTGCGCGGCGTCTGTTCAGAAGTGCGGGGATGAACTTCAGCCGTCTGGACCGTAAAGCACACGATCTGCACTGCGCTTACGTTTCACACATCAGCCACATTGCCAGCTTTGCCCTGGCCCTTACGGTGCTGGAAAAAGAACGCGACGAACAACGGATATTCGACCTGGCCAGTTCCGGCTTCAGCTCTACCGTCCGCTTGGCGAAGTCCTCGGCGGATATGTGGATCCCCATCTTCCGCCAGAACCGCGACCATGTCCTCGATGTCCTCGACGAGCATATCGAACAACTCTCAAAATTCAGAACTCAACTCATCAAACGCGACTTCGATGGTTTCTACGAACGTATCGAACGCGCAAACGAAATATCAAAAATTTTAAAATAAATTGCCGGCCTGTCGTCGTTGGCTGTCAGTATTGACGCCGCCGACAACGAAGTTCCGGACAACCAACAACCGTCTAACAATGGAAATGAACATTAAAAAGGTACTGACCCCAACTCCCGGCCGTGGCCTCGTAATCGCCGGTCCCTGTAGTGCCGAAACCGAAGGCCAGGTAATGCAGTGTGCAAAAGACCTTGCCAAGCTCAATCAGGTGGATCTTTTCCGTTCTGGTATCTGGAAGCCCCGTACCCGCCCGGGAAGTTTTGAGGGGGTCGGTAAAGAAGGCTTGCAGTGGCTCAAGCGGGTAAAAGAAGAAACGGGTCTGCGTACTACCACCGAGGTGGCCAAAGCATCCCACGTTTACGATTGCCTGAAGGCGGGAATCGACGTACTGTGGCTCGGTGCCCGTACCACCGTAAACCCCTTCAGTGTACAGGAAGTAGCCGACGCACTCAGCGGAACGGATATTCCCGTACTGATCAAAAATCCGATCAATCCCGATCTGGGACTCTGGCAAGGTGCGGTAGAGCGGATCTACAAAGCCGGTATCACGCGTATCGGTCTTATTCACCGCGGGTTCAGCTACCACGGGAAAACCTCTTACCGCAACGTACCGCGCTGGCAGATGGCCATCGAAATGAAGCGCAAGTTCCCGGATCTGCAGATGTTTGTCGACAACAGCCACATCTGCGGCCGTCGGGATACCCTCCAGGAAGTTGCCCAGGAAGCTCTGAACCTCAACTACGACGGTTTGATGACCGAAGTACACCCACGCCCGGACGAAGCATGGTCTGACGCCGCCCAGCAAATCACTCCTGAAGTCTTCGGGGAAATGCTCCAGAACCTCCGCCTCCGTAAGCCGACCGCTGACGAAGTTGAAATGGCTGACCTGATCGAACTGCGCCGCCAGATCGATGAAGTAGATAGTGACCTGATCGGTATGCTCGGTAAGCGCATGCAACTGGCCGACTCCATCGGTGAGTTCAAAGCTGCCCGCAACATTGCCGTTCTGCAGAGCGACCGCTGGGAAGCCATCATGGCCGAAGCAGCAAAAGCCGGTGCAAAACACGGTTTGAGCGAGGAGTTCATGAAATCTTACCTGCGTGCGGTGCACCAGGAGAGTATCGATCACCAGGACGCTATTGTTAACCGGTAGGCGGTGGTGTCCGGGCGCTTGAAGACGCTTCAAGACCCTCCAAATAAAAGGATCTTGAAGCGCTTGTGGTAATGTAGCCGTAGGCGGAATTACCGCAAGTCTTCAAGCGTCCGGTTTTTTTATCCATTATCCGAAAAGCCAGGATAAAGCATCATCCCCCCGTCAACGTATAGGGTGGCTCCGGTTACATAGTCCGCCGCATCCGAACAGAGGAAGGCACATACATTTGCTATGTCTTCCCCCTGGCCGATACGGCCGTAGGGAACGAGGGTGAGTAATTTTTCGAGTGCTTCCGGTGTGTCCCAGGCATCCTCGTTGATGTCGGTCTTGATGGCTCCGGGCGATATTGCGTTCACCCTTATTTTGTCTGGGGCCAGCTCCTGGGCCATCGATTCCATCATCATTTTAATACCGCCTTTGGCGGTAGCGTAGTTGACGTGTCCGGCCCAGGGGATTTCGTCGTGGACCGAGCTCATGCAGATAATCTTGCCCGCCGCCCGGCTGCGATCGTGCACGCCCTGCTTACGGAAGATTTTAGCCGCTTCGCGGCAGGCGAGGAACTGACCGGTGAGGTTGATCCCGATCACTTTATTCCATTCTTTCAGGGTCATGGTCGTAAACGACGAATCTGACTGGATGCCGGCGTTGGCCACCAGAATATCGAGGTGACCGTATTCTTTAAGGCAGGCTTTAAAGAGTTTTTTGATATCTTTCTCGTCCGAAACATCAGCCTTCACGGCGATAGCGCTTCCGCCTGCGCCTTTAATTTTTTTCACTACGTCTTCGGCTTCCTCCTTACTGCTGTGGTAATTGATGACGACTTTAACGCCTTCCTGTGCAAGCCCGATGGCACACGCAGCACCAATGCCGGTACTTGAGCCGGTAACTACTGCTACCTGGTTTTTGAGTTTAAGTTTCATAGTAGATTTTAGAGTTGAAACCGTACTGTTTGGGTGGATGTTGGGATGCGTCAGTTTTATCTGCCAGGTTTTGTAACAATAAAGGTCCGTGTCGACGTATATTTAAGGCATGGGCGCGGCCGCAGGTGCAAAGCAGGTTGGAAGGATGGGGTAGGTCCGTAAAAAAGCCCGCTGTCCGATTGGTCTGTGCTCAACGTGCCATAAGCCTGGCGAAACGGGAAGCCATGTGGCTTCGGATAAATTGTTGATGAACAGACCCGGAGAACGGGCGTGTTAAAGATATCTAAAGGGTGTTTACTTCCGGACCGTTTTGTAACTGTATCCGTTTACATTCATGCCCCAATAATCGGCCCGCTGAGCGGCTAATGCCACTTTGGTCGATGAATTGGGATGGAAATACGACGAACGACAACTGTTTACTTAGATAGTAAGATAAGTCGTGGCAAACAGAATTTCCAGAGCAAATCCGCTGCCGGTGGGTTTGAGTATGGTTGCCCTGCAATTGATATGGTGTTACGCCGCAGATAAGAATAGTAAGGAGAAGAGGAGACGCCAAAAAACTTTTATTGCACCTGCGACCGCGCCCCGAATGCCGGAATTACCTGGATAAACAAGGTGGGGCGTCAGATTTTTAAAGTGGTTAAGTGTCTCTAATTTCAAACGATGTATCGTTTTATGGCGTTATCCTAACAATACTTGCGTGAAAATTAGTCTTTCAAAGGCATTATTTTGGTGGCACGATGCTTACATTGGCCACCAGAAAGGGAAATACAAAACAAAATATGAACGATTCACGAGCACAATTGCAGCCAGCCGTGCTGCTTTTCTTAGTTTCAATCCTCCTGTTTCTGGCCTACGGCTGCGGGAGTAGTCAGCCAGAGGTACGCAGTGCGCTGGTTTTTTCGAAAACGGCGAAGTTCAGGCACGCTTCTATCGAAGATGGCAAGAAAATGTTTCTGCGTCTGGCCGAGGAAAAGGGTTTTTCGGTAGACACTACCGAAGATGCTTCCGTTTTTACCCAGGAAAACCTCTCGAAGTACAACCTGATCATTTTTCTGAGTACAACGGGAGACATTCTCAACGAGGCGCAGCAGACAGAACTCGAACGTTTCATGAAAGCGGGAGGCAACTGGATGGGCATCCATGCTGCTGCCGACACCGAGTATAAATGGCCCTGGTACAATAAACTTTGCGGTGCCTGGTTCCTGAACCATCCCAAACATCAGGACGCCACGATCATCATCGATGAGCCCAATCATCCTTCCGTTGCGCATTTGAACGAAACCTGGAAGCGGTTCGATGAATGGTACAACTACAAGAACATCGAGGAAGGCATCACTCCCGTAATGCGCGTTGATGAAACCAGCTACGAAGGTGGCAAAAACGGAGACTTTCACCCCATGGCCTGGTACCGCGACGTCGAAAACGGCCGGTCGTTCTACACCGGCGTGGGCCACACCCCGGAAAGCTATACCGATCACGATTTCATCGCTCATATCTGGGGCGGAATGGAATACGCCTGGGGAGACGGCAAGCCGGTAGACTACTCGCAGGTGAAATCTGCCCCCGAGGAGAACCGCTTCGAAGTAGAAGCGCTGGTAACCGGAATGCGCGAGCCGATGGAAATGGAACTGCTGCCCGATGGCCGCCCGCTGTGGGTAACCCGGCAGGGTGAAATCCATGTCTATGACCCTGATTTCGAAACCTCAGCCAAAGTTGCTGAGCTCGACGTCTGGACCGAATTTGAAGACGGCCTGCTCGGCGTAGCGGTTGACCCCGATTTCGTAAACAACGAATGGCTATACCTTTATTACAGCCCCAATACCGAAGAGTCGGTCAACCGGCTCAGCCGGTTCAAATTCTCCAACAACCAACTCGTGATGGACAGCGAGCAACAGATACTGGATGTACCGACCGACCGCAACAAATGCTGCCACTCCGGTGGCAGTATTGAGTTTGGGGGCACAGGCTTGCTGCACCTCTCTGTCGGTGACAACACGAACCCTTTCGAATCTGACGGTTTTGCGCCAATCGACGACAGCCGTGAAGAACCCAACTTCGATGCGCGCCGGTCTTCGGCCAACACGATGGACCTCCGGGGCGGCATCGTCCGCATTAAAGTCGAAGAAGACGGAAGCTACACCATCCCCGAAGGCAACCTGTTTAAAGACCCCGAAGTAGGCCGCCCCGAAATCTACGCGATGGGGATGCGGAACCCGTTCCGGATACACGTAGACCAACACAATGGCAACGTTTACTGGGGCGACGTCGGCCCCGATGCCGGTAAAGACAGCACCGGCATTGGTCCCCGCGGCCACGATGAAGTTAATGTAGCCCGCGAAGCGGGCTTTTTTGGTTGGCCGCTTTTCATCGGAGACAACAAACGCTACCACGCCCGTGACTTTAAAACCGGCGAACTGGGAGACGCCTTCGACCCGGCAAAGCCGATCAATAACTCGGCCTATAACACCGGAGCAAAGGAACTACCCCCGGCTCAACCAGCCATGATCTATTACCCTTACGCCGAAAGCCCCGAGTGGCCGCTGATGGGAACCGGTGGCCGCAACGCCATGGCCGGCCCCGTCTTTTACCGCGATGACTTCAACGATTCCGATTCCCGCTTTCCCGAATATTACGACGGTAAATTCTTCTTTTATGACTGGATGCGCGACCACATCATGGCCGCCGACCTCGACGAAACCGGCTACGTGACCGACTTCGAGCGGTTTTTGCCCAATCAGGACCTCCGCCATCCGATGGATATGATGTTCAGCCCGGATGGAGACCTGTACATTATTGAGTACGGCCGGAAGTGGTTCTCCCGTAACAACGATGCCCGTCTGCTGCGCATACGGTTCAACGCCGGCAACCGCCGCCCTGTTCCTGAACTCGAAATAGCAGAAACCATCGGAACCGCTCCTTTTCAGCTCCGTGCCGACGCCAGCGCCAGCCTCGATTACGACGGAGACGACCTGAGCTATACCTGGCTACTCGACGGTAAAAAGATCGGCAGCGAAGCTGAATTGAACTACGAAGTACCGGCGAACGGAGAATACACCCTCACGATGGTGGTACAGGACGAGGAAGGAAACGAAAGCAAACTCGAAAAGCCCCTCATAGTGGGCAACAGCATTCCCAAACTGGCCATCGAAATTGCGGGCAACAGTTCGTTTTTCTGGCCTGGAGACCGACTTGACTATAACGTGGAAGTGTCTGACCTGGAAGATGGAACCATAGACCCCGCGGCCATTACCGTTAGTCTGGACTACCTGGAAGGGGAGGATCTCGTGCAGATAGAGCAGGGCCACCAGGTGGCCGGACAGGGAACCGCTAACGCAATCGGGAAGTCGCTGATCGATGATTCCGACTGCGCCAGCTGCCATGCAGTCAACGAATCCAGCATCGGCCCGAGCTACCAGAGCGTAGCGGACCGGTACCGAAAAGACAAAGACGCCGTGAAGTACCTGTCGGGCAAAATCATCGCCGGCGGTGGTGGCGTCTGGGGCGAGCAGAGTATGGCCGCACACCCCGACCTGAGCGAAGGCGATGCTGCGCAAATGGCCGAATACATCCTCAGCCTCGCCGGACCTGCGCCCAACGCAGAAAGCCGGCCAGCCAAAGGCATCGTCGCTCTCGATAAGCATAAAGAAGGTACGCCGGGCCGGTACTACCTGCAGGCAAGCTACACCGATCAGGGTGGCCCCGACGGCCTGCCGAGACTCACGACCAAGAAAGTTGTGGTACTGCGCGCGCCGGTTCTTGCTGCCGATAAATTCACGGAAGGCAAAAAAGTGATGGCCTACCATGTAGACGGTAAAGACAACCCGATGGGCGACGAAGAGATGGACCTGTTGGTAGCCAACGGAGGCGGGTGGGCCAGCTACGGAGCAGTAGACCTGACCGGTATTGAGGCCATAAAAGCCAAAGTTGCCCTAGTGCCCCAAATGACCGCCGGCGGAACCATCAAGGTTCGCTCCGGTCATCCGGTAACGGGCAAGGTCGTAGCGGAGGCAACCATAAAGCAGGGCGTTTCCACCTACGGTGTCAACGACGTAATCCTGCCGGTCTCCGGCGCTGGCGTCGGAAGTAAGCCGCTTTACTTTACTTTCTCGGCCGATTCCGATGCGCCCGACGCTGTGATGGGCGCGATCCTTACGATCGAATTCATGCGTACCGAACTCTCCCGGTAAGCTTAATACCTGAGTCAAAGTGGTTCGGGAATTTATTGCTGGCCATTGAAGCGTCTGACTGCGTTGAGAAGCCTCATCAGCACTAAGGTGTTGCCTATGTTTTTCACCTCGTCAGCCACTCTACTGCCTGCTCACTGAATTTCCTCAACTACTTCGGCTTAAGTATAATTCCCAGGCCGTTCGTCTGGCGAACGGTCGTGCCTGAAGGTAAAAAGTACAGCACAAAATGCTAAATCCTGCCTGAAGGGCTATATTCGCCCTATGCAAATCCTAACCGTTGTAATCGGCATCATTTTTGTCCTGCTTCTACTCAGTCTGTTGGCGACAACGCTGATGGAACTGTTGTCTTCTTTTTTCAGCCTGCGCAGCAGAAACCTCATCAAGGCGCTGCGCAACATGCTGGCGAGTTCGGACGAGAATGAAATTCTGGTGCAAGAGTTCCAGAACAACAGTCTCTACCGTCACCTCACGCAGCAGTACGGGCGGCAGGGAAGCAGCAGCACTTCGGGGCCATCTTACATGAGTGCTGAAACCTTTCAGAGTATTCTGTTCGATGTGATCCTAAAAGGAGAAGGAACCGATCAGTTGAAATCGAGAATCGAAAGCTTACCCGATGCCGATCTGCGCAACGTACTTTCTCAGTTGCTCCGTGAGAGTGACGGGCAGTTGGATCTCTTCCGGCTGGAAGTTCAGAATTGGTACAACAATGTAATGGACCGCGCAGCCGGTTGGTACAAGCGCTACACCCAGAAGATTCTGCTCTTCATGGGCCTCGGAATTGCGGTGGTTTTCAACGCCGATACCGTGGCGCTTTACGATCGTCTGAGCAACGATCCGGAAACGCTCACGCAGTTGGTAGCAGCCGCAGAGCAGTACGTACAGGCCCGGGACAAAGCCGGCCCGATAGAAACCACGCCAGGATCCGGCCAGGACATTAATACCCCCGCTTCCGTCCCCGGACCGGGCTTCGACAGTCAAACCACCGTCAATCCTTACGATTCCGCAGCGGCTGTACCCGTGGGAGGGCCTGCACCTTCCACCGATTACCAGCCTTCTGCCCCGGCACCCGCTACCTACCTGTACAGTGGCGAAGACGTTGCGGAGCAGGATTTTCGCGAATCCCTGGAAGACCTTAAGGGCCTGCTGAACAATGAAATCGCCGAAATACGGCGCCCTCTCGGCATGGGGTGGGAAGGCGTCTCGTTGCGCGAGCTCTCCACTTTCGACCTCGTAACGAAGGTGCTGGGCTTTATCCTCACGGCACTGGCCATCAGCATGGGCGCTCCCTTCTGGTTTGATTTGCTGAAAAAACTGGTCAACATCCGCAGTTCAGGCTCCAGACCGTACGAGAATTAGCAGCTATTTTCTGCCAGGGTGGGGCAGGCGAGGTGAAATCATTGATGGTTAATGAATAACTAGTAGGTCGTTTCCTTGCACACGTCCCGCGACTAAACTACTTTTGCCCCGCTTTCAACGCAACCTCTTAGCTTCTTCGTAGTGTTGCCCAGATATCCGGTCTCGTAGTACAACGGATAGTATACAGGTTTCCGAAGCCTGCGATGATGGTTCGATTCCATCCGAGACCACTTTAAGACCCCGCTGAGCCTTGCTTAGCGGGGTTTTCTTATTTTTCACAAACGCCATTACAAACGCCCCAAATCCACCCTCGCCCCGCACCTGCGTCCGCGCCGGAATGGCTGTTGGCGCCGGCATTCTATCACACAATTGCCATATTCGCGCTACAGACATCGCAAACCACATATTGTGTACCTAATTTTACCGCATGGAAAACATCAGACCATTCCGCTTTTATAATCCGCGTACCTGGGATATGACCCGCTTCGTTCACCGCTCATGGTGGAAAGTGTTGGCGGTATTGCTGGTGCTTTACGGGCTGGTAGCGGGCCTGCTGGTACCGCTGAAGCCGAATTTGCTGACCGTATCGCCGCGCAGCGCCAAGCTGGGCGAGACCGTCACCCTCGATGTGGTGGGCTACAACACGCTCTTTACGGGCGAGGGCGCAGGTGCAATGAACGCATGGCTGGTGGCAGGGGACAGTACTGATTTGAGTCTGCGGGCCGAAAACATTGTTGTAACCAACGATCGTCAGGCGCAGATAACGTTCAAATTGCCTGACTTTCTGCCTGATCCGGAAACCGAAAAGGTTACCCTCCCGATCTACATCAACAGCCCCGGCGACGGAACTTTTGTGGATCCTGTCGGACTGTTCATTCGCCAGGAGGCCTCAGCGCCTGACCGTACGAGCGCCGAGACGCCCTGGCGGTCTTCGTCCATTCAGAAGGGGGAACTCAGGGCTACGCCGCGGACAACCTTTCCGTATCGTGGTCACCTGGCGGAGTCGATCCGTAACACCTACTTTCACGTAAGCCTGTGGTTTGCGATGATGTTCGTGTTTGTTGCTGCGGTAACGTACGCCATCAAGTACCTGCTGCGGTCACGCCACGCCAGCAATGAAGGCGTTTCGGTCGTGTCTTTCCGTGACAAGGCCGACTACTGGTCAGTGGCGTTCACCAGTGTGGGGATGCTTTTCGGTGTTCTGGGCCTGCTGACCGGTGCGGTATGGGCCAAATATACCTGGGGAAGCTACTGGAGTTGGGACATTAAACAGTTTACCACCCTGATCGCCCTGCTGATTTATGCGGGCTACTTCGTCCTCAGGGCCAGTTTCCCGGACCCCGAGCAGCGGGCCCGGTTGGGGGCAGCTTACAATATTTTTGCCTTTGCCTGCCTGATTCCGCTGATCTACATCCTGCCACGACTTTCCGGCAACTCCCTGCATCCCGGCGCAGCGGGCAACCCCGCCTTCGGCGGCGAGGACCTCGACAACACCATGCGGATGGTCTTTTACCCGATCATCATCGGGTGGACGCTGATGGGTTTCTGGATGGCCGGGGTAAGCTACCGGGCGCGATTGCTAAAAGAACGCTTACTGCTTGAAGAATAGGTTCGTGCCTGCAGGGAAAGGGCCACCGCCCTTTGTCCTCAACCCGACGATACCCGACCTATTTGGTTTCCGGCCACGTTCCGGGGATTACCTTAGTTGTTCATTATCAACAAGCAGCGGAAGATGAAATACCTTTTCATACTTATCATCCAGCTTCTCCTTTTGCAGGGAAGCGACCTTTGCGGACAAACTTCCGACCGGGAACTCATCGTACGATGGAAGAGCGAAAAGGAGGCGGCCAAAGTAGTGCCGGGCCACCTTACTGCACGGAAATGGTTGTCGCGCAGCACCAGTACCGAACTGCTGCGCTTCGGCAGCCAGGAAAGCATGAAGAGGGCCGAGGAAAGGCTGAAGGATGAAACCGGCTTATGGTCGGTAGAGCGCAACCAGGCGGTCGAATTCAGGGTAGACCCCAACGACCCGCTGTACAACGAGCAGCGGACCAACTTCGAACGTACAGGGTTCACGGCTGCATGGGACCTCACCGCCGGTGGGCGTACCACCAACGGAAAGCAAATCGTCGTGGCCATCCTCGACGCCGGTTTCGACTACACCCACGAAGACATAAGGGCAAACCTGTGGAACAATCAGATGGAAATTCCCGGAGACGGTATCGACAACGACAACAACGGATACGTCGATGATATCTTCGGTTGGGACATGACTAACGATGATGCCAGGCCGCCGGTAAACGGCCACGGAACGCAAGTCATCGGCCTGATCGGCGCTAAAGGAGACAATGGGGTAGGGATAACCGGATCGAACTGGGATGTACAACTGATGCTGTTCAGCATTTCCTCGAGCTCTGACGTGGTAGAAGCCTATGAATACATAAGAGAGCAACGTAAACGCTACAATGAATCCGATGGACAGGAGGGCGCCTTTGTGGTGGCCACCAACGCCAGCTTCGGCATAGAAGGAGGCACCTGCGCTGACAACTCGGCCTGGGGAAATATGTACGACGCGATGGGGCAGGTGGGCATCCTGACCGCCGCCAGCACCGCCAACCGCCACTGGGATGTGGACATGTTCGGCGATATGCCGACCGACTGCCCGACCGATTATCTGATCGGGGTGGCCAACGTAGGCGAGAACGATGCTTTATACCGTTCGTCCGGTTTCGGCCGGGAAAGTATTGACCTTGCGGCACCGGGCGAGGGCAGTTTTTCGACCAACGCCGACGATGCCTACTCTTCCTTCGGGAGCACGAGTGCCGCGGCTCCCTACGTAACCGGAGCCATCGCGTTGCTGTACGCAACGCCGTGCCCGTCGCTGCTGGACCAGGTCGAAACCGACCCGGCGGGAGCAGCTTTGCTGGTTCGTGATGCCATCCTGAACGCCACGGACGCCAACAGTACTCTCACTACCCGAACGGCCACCGGAGGGACACTCAACGTAGCTGCTGCGCAGCTACTACTGGCCGAAAACTGCAACGCCGGCAGTCAGGAAGATTTTAAAATCACGTCAGTGTACCCCAACCCCGCGGCCACCAACGTAACGATAGAGACGAATGCACTCGTGTTCAGCGACGGGGCCGTGGTGGAGCTCTTTGATGCCCTGGGGCGGCGGGTTCGTGTCATGAAAGCCGTGCGAACGGGAACGAATCCGATCCGTCTCGACGTAAACGTAGTCGGTCTGGCTGCGGGAGCCTACCTTGTGCGGGTTACGGAACGGGACAGGGTGGCTGAGGGGAGGATAATCGTTCGGTGATTCAGAAAGTAAGCTCTACCTTCCGGAATCAAAATCATTTATACCTATTCATGGATCGATATTTCAGATTTCTACCAATATTCTTTGCCCTTTTTCTACTGACCAACGCTGGAACATTAGCCGGACAAACAACAGAGTCCGGTACCGGACTCAAAAATGTTGAGCAGTTGGTTGATTTACTGTTCTCTGTTGAGGACTTTCAGAACAGGTTTGGAAATGCTCTGGATAACAACGCTGAGTTCGTTCGACAAACTACGGATCCTTACTTCGTCGAGATTCTGACCGAAGAGGTGGCTTCATCTGCGCTAACAACGTATGGAGAAATGGTCGGCCGGGCATTGTTGAATTTTAACCAGAGCGAGGTGGACAGCCTGATTGCGGTAATGCAGTCACCTTATGGTGACGTGATCCGTAAAATGTTGATGACGGACAATTCAGAAATTGAAAGGGACCTGGCTAAATACGTAAACAACCTGGTTCAGGACGGCATTGCCGGATTGAGGTACAGGGATAGTCTCCTTTTCGAAAAAGAATTTCCCTATGACCTGAGAGAAGTTATGAATGGAGCCTACGTCGATTCGATGTTTGACAACGTGAGGGTTGATGTAGAGCGGGACGAAACCGTTCAGACGGAAACTGTAGACGGTGATGTTTACCGGTTCAAGATTAAATGGATAAACAACAGTAAGTACTCCCTCGAGGATATGCCCGGGAACCCTGCAAGTCTCGGAGATGAACTCGTCGTTAATATCTATGAAATAGAAGGCGACAAATACAAATATATATGGAAGTCTCTTGATGGGAGCTATGATAAACACGAACTGAAAAGAACCGGCTTTGCATCATACCGGGATGATATTACCGCTTTCAGGTGGAGCCTTTACGATCAGTACACAGGGAAGTTCACTTCACCTTTGAGTGCAGAAGAAATTCCAAAATTCAAGAACAGTGGAGGGCATCAGTTCTATGAGCCTGATGACCAATTCAGGGTTTCTGCAAAGGTCGAGAAAGAAAGCAATCACGAAAAGACGATCACGCTGCAAACCAGTGATGGCCGGGAAAAACAGTACAGCGTTTACGGCCGGGCGGCTTTTGAGCTTGAAGGAAAATCGCTTTCTCTTGATCTTTATCAACCGGTTGCGGGCGCAGGCGAGCCTACTGAGCCTTATTTGTTTTTGCCGTTCAGAGACCTGACCTCTGGGAATGAATCTTACGGGGGTGGACGCTATATTAATCTGGACATCCCGGTTGGGAATGAATTGATTATAGACTTCAACAAAAGCTACAACCCTTACTGCGCCTATACTGATGGTTACTCTTGCCCTATACCTCCGGATGAAAATTCTTTAGACGTCTTAATCAAGGCGGGAATTAAAGCTCCTAAGCTGAAATGAAAATAGCAATCGCTCAAATCGCGCCCGTCTGGTTAGACCGGGCTGCTACACTGGCAAAGATCACCGCTTACGTTGGGGATGCGGCAAAGGGAGGAGCCGACCTGGTTGTGTTCGGGGAGACAATTCTGCCCGGGTACCCTTTCTGGCTGGACGGAACGGGCGGAGCCCGTTTTAACGATCCGATGCAGAAGGAACTGTTCCGTCATTACGCAACTGAGGCAGTTTGCATCGAAGAGGGTATGCTCGATGTACTGTGTAGCCGGTGCAATGAATTAAACATCGCGGTAATCGTGGGTATCGTTGAGCGGCCGCTCGACCGGGGCGGCACCTCGGTGTATTGCTCTTTGGTGTATATAGATAAATCGGGTGCCATCAGGAATGTCCACCGGAAGTTGCAACCCACCTACGAGGAGCGGCTCGTCTGGAGCCCGGGAGACGGACACGGTTTACGAACCTTCCCGATCGAAGGCTTTCGCCTGGGTGGCCTGAACTGCTGGGAAAACTGGATGCCCCTGCCGCGGGCGGCGCTGTACGGACAGGGAGAGACCCTTCACGTGGCCATCTGGCCCGGCAACGTGCGGAACACCGAAGTGCTGACCCGATTCCTGGCGCGGGAAGGACGCAGTTACTGCGTCTCCGTTGGCGGGCTGATGCGGCCGGAAGACGTTCCGGAGGGAGTCCCGTTCCGTGATGAGATCATCGGCAGTATGGGAGCGATGCCGGCAGACGGAGGCTCCTGCCTGGCCAACCCGGATGGCAGCTGGCTCATCGAGCCAGTAGTGGGGAAGGAAGCTCTCCTCTTCGCCGAGATCGACCCCAACGAAGTGCTGCGCGAACGCCAGAATTTTGACCCCAGCGGACACTATTCGCGTCCGGACGTAACGAAGCTCACCATTGACCGGACCCGGCAGTCGATCCTCGAAATTAAGGATTAAAAGGCTTGGGCCCTGACCGGAAGACCGGCCCTTGAAACTCCTCTTTGCACCTGCGATCGCGCCGTATGAGAATGGTGCTACAAAGTGTAAAAAAGCACAATCTAACAGCGAACCTCCTTTGCATTGCTACGTTTTATGTGCCAAAGCCGGACTGCCGGTCGTGTAACCAACAACCATTATAACATGAACAAGCTAATTCTTTTATGCCTTGCCCTGACACTGGGCTTCTCATCTTGCGTGAGCAAGAAACAGTACGACGAACTGCAGATGAGCACACAGGCCAAGCTGGACGAAGCACAGAAAAAAATGTCTCAGCACAACCAGGAGATTAACCGTTACGCCGAGCGCCTTGCCGAATGTGAGCGCCGTGAAGCCGTGGTGATCACCCGCGTAGAAGCCGCTCAGGCTCAGGTGAAGCAGGCCAACGACCAGATTGCTGACCTCCGTAAGCAACGCGACCAGCAGGCGACTCAGGTAGGTGACCTTACCGTACTCAGCCAGGGCGCGAACCAGAACATTGGCAACACCCTGAAGCAACTGGAAGGCAAAGACAAGTACATCCGCTTGCTCCAGAATGCTAAATCAAAAGCTGACTCTATTAACCTTGCACTCGCCGTTAACCTCAAACAGGTACTTCGGGATGGCATCGATGATCAAGACGTAGACATCAAGGTCGACAAGACGGTTGTTTACATCAACCTGTCCGACAAAATGCTCTACAAATCCGGTAGCTACCAAATCACCGATCGTGCCGGAGAAGTGCTGCAGAAAATCGCAACGATTGCCAAGAGCCGCCCTAACCTGGAGCTAATGGTAGAAGGCTACACCGACAACGTGAGCATCAATACCAACTGCATCAAAGACAACTGGGACCTTTCTGTACTGCGCTCTACTTCGGTAGTGAAAGCACTCCAGAATGATTACGGTATTGACCCTAACCGCCTGATCGCAGCCGGTCGCGGAGAATACAACGCACTTGCCGACAACGCAACTGCCGAAGGCCGCAGCACCAACCGTCGTACCCGCATTATTCTGCTGCCTAAGCTGAATGAGTTCTACGACCTCCTTGACCCAACGAAGATCCCGGAATAGGAATTGATCGCAGAAGATAGAAACTAGGGAACTAGGAAAAGGGGCCCGTCAATCTATTGGCGAGGCCCCTTATTGATAGTTGACAGACCTTCGGCCTGCCCGCCCGGATGTTTGAGTCCCCGGTTCTGCCTCTCCTGATTCGGTGTGAATAACAAGTTGCACCAACAAAAACAAAGGGGTGATCCCCCACGCCGCGAGAGACCGGACTCAGGCCCTGAACATAAGCGACCCTTGCGTGGATTCCTGCAGCTTGTTACCCATACCCTGATTCCTCCGCCTTAACACGTCTACCAACTTTTCCGTAGCTTACCTCCAACTGAAAATATTACCAAATGAGATTAATGCAACACAAGCGCGAAGCCTACTGGTTCTACCGCTACCTTTCCGTCTTTTACGACAAACTGGTTAATCCCCTTTTCTGGACGGCCAGGATGAGAGAAAAAGCACTTGATATTGGATATTGGGACGACGACGAGGAGCTTTCGGTAATCGACGTTGGCTCCGGTACAGGCTTCACGACCGAAGGAATCGTAAAAAGGGTACCTTCCACGAACGTTACTTGTGTGGACCAGAGCCCGCACCAGATGAACCACGCCAAAGCGAAGCACGAACTTGCTGGTTGTACTTTTCAACTCGGTGATGCAGAAAATCTGCCCTTTGACGATGATTCATTCGATCGCTACGTTTCGGCGGGTTCTATCGAATACTGGCCCGATCCACAGCGGGGCCTCAACGAGGCTTACCGCGTTGTCAAGCCGGGCGGCTGGGCGTTGATGATCGGCCCCCTTGAACCGGTGAATCCCATCAGCCGCTTCGCGGCTAATACCTGGATGCTCTTTCCGCCGGAGGAGGATTACTTCCGTTACATGGAGCGTGCCGGCTTTGACCGTATCGACTATACCTACGTCAGCCCCCATTGGCAGAAGAACGATCGCTACGGCATCGCTATCGTAGGCCGTAAACCGCTGCCGGGCAAGAGCCCCAACCATTACGAAGCAGTAGCCGAAGAGCGGCAGCTCGTTGCGGTAGATAATGAAGGTGTTACCCTTGGCCGCGGTCTTATGCTCGCAGGTCGGGTGATCCTTGGCTCTGCGGCGGGCTTTATCTTCATCCCAATGGCACTGATTGCCTCCGTTACGGCTCCGATGCGGGGCATCGACAAGGAGCCCGAACCACTGAATTCGCATCAGAAAGTTGCATTGGCCACCGTAGGAGTTGTAGCCGCGGTTCTGATCGTCAACCGGCTTACGCGCCGCAGGTAAGACTACAATCTCCCAGGTAATATGGCAACGCTCAATACGCGAATCAAAGACTTTTACGATGCTTCTACTCCCTTATGGTTAAACACCTGGGGCGAGCAGATGCACCACGGTTTTTATGGTCCTGACGGAAAGCGCAAAGTAGCGCACCAGCAGGCCCAACTGGACATGATCGATGAGTTGCTCAGCTGGGGACAGTCGCCGGCCAAACCGACGTATTTTCTCGATGCCGGTTGTGGGGTAGGGGGCAGCAGTCGCTATCTTGCCCTGAAGCACCTCGGGGCCAAAGGTCTCGGCGTTACCCTTAGCCCGGTGCAGGCCGAAAACGGAATGCGCTATAACCGCGAAGCAGGGGTTGATGACCGGCTGGAGATTCGGGCTCAGGATGTGTACACCCTCGATCCGGTGCAGGACGGACCTTTCGACCTGATCTACAGCATGGAGTCGGCCGAGCATATGGAAGACAAGCAGGCACTGCTTGATCTGTTCTACAGCCTGCTGCGTTCTGGCGGTCAGTTGGTAATGGCTACTTGGTGCCACCGCGAAGAACCGCCGGCGCTTTCGGCGGGAGACGAGAAGGTACTCAGCAAAATTTGTGAACTTTACCACCTGCCGCCGCTGGTGAGTGTGCTAACCCTCGGGCAAGCCGCCGAGAAAGCCGGTTTCCGGGATGTCGCGACCGATGACTGGTCGGCCGCCGTAGAGCCCTTCTGGGGGGCAGTCATCAGTTCCGGACTTGATCCACGCAACTGGCCGGGTCTGATCGGAGCGGGAATGAGCACCATCAAAGGCGCGTGGGCGATGAAGTACATGAAAGAAGGATTCCGCACGGGAGCAATCCGGTACGGGGTTTTGCGGGGGAGTAAGTAGTGGGTAGTTGGTAGACGGTAGTGGGTAGTGGGTAGTGCCCGCACGCGCAAACCATTGTCGCTCAACTCCCTCCCAGCCTCCCCACATCGCTAAGCTGGGAGGAGCAGTCGCGACAATCTGGTTTGCGCCCGGGAACAGGCTTTGCCGGCAAATCCGGACTTTCCGGACATTATTTTTGGAGTCTGTCTCAATATCTGCCATGCATATCGCACCTCCAACGTGCGGCAGCTTTGTTCGCGGCTTGTTCTAACGCCAGCCACGCATATTGCACCTCCAACGTGCAGTAGCTTTGTTTGTGGCCTGTTCTAACGCCAGCCACGCATATTGCATCTCCAACGTGCCGCAGCTTTGTTTGCGGCTTGTTCTAACGCCAGCCACGCATATTGCATCTCCAACGTGCCGCAGCTTTGTTTGCGGCTTGTTCTAACGCCAGCCACGCATATCGCATCTCCAACGTGCGGCAGCTTTGTTTGCGGCTTGTTCTAACGCCAGCCACGCATATTGCATCTTTGAACGCTCGGCAGCTTTGTTTGCGGCCTGTTCTAACGCCAGCCACGCATATTGCACCTCCAACGTGCGGTAGCTTTGTTTGCGGCCTGTTCTAACGCCAGCCACGCATATTGCATCTTTGACGCGCGGCAGCTTTGTTTGCGGCCTGTTCTAACGCCAGCCACGCATATCACACCTCCAACGCGCGGCAGCACTACCCACTACATTCTACCAACTACCCACTACCAACTAATTAAAATGGTTACATTTCTTCGCTTCGGTCGTGCTCATACCCTCATCGGAACCACGCTTTCCCTGCTGGCGCTTTACCTGATGGCTGCCCGTCATACAGGAGTGGAGGATTGGTGGATGTTCGGAATTAGTCTGTTCTCCTGCCTTGCGGCGAATGTGTACATCACGGGGCTGAACCAGGTGACGGACGTAGAAATAGACCGGATCAACAAGCCGTATCTTCCGCTGGCAAGTGGAGCGTACTCGATGCGGACAGGGAAAGTGATTGTGGGAGTTTGCCTTTTTCTAGCGATAGCTACCAGCCTGGTGTACATGCCGTGGCTGACGGCGACTGTGCTGTCCAGTTTGCTGATCGGAACGGCTTACAGCGTGGAGCCGGTGCGGCTTAAGAAATACCATTTCTGGGCCGCGTTCTGCATCATTGTGGTGAGGGGGCTGATCGTAAATCTATTGCTGTACCTTCATTTCAGAACAAGTTTGGGGGCGGGGCCGCAGGTGCAGGGAACGGTTTGGCTGCTGACTACGGTAATCTTCGTTTTTGGAATCATTATTGCCTGGTTTAAGGACCTCCCTGATACCGAGGGAGACGAAGCACACGGCATCAAGACGCTGACGCTGTTGCAATCCCGCGAGTGGGTGTACAACCGGGGCGGATTGCTTCTGACGGTAACATTGTTTCTGGCTGCAGCCTACTCGTTTTGGGTGGGGTGGGTGTACCTGGGCGTCGGGCTCGCGGCCTTGCTGGTCAGCTACCGCTTCGTCGCTTCCCGGCTCGATTTGAAAGATCAGGCTTCGATCGCCCGCTTTTATCAGGGCACATGGGTAGTATTCTTTGGGGTTTACCTCGTCTTCGCTGTATTCGGGTAATTTTCTGCAGCCTTTGGGCTGCACGAATACACCAGCCGCCTTACTTTTTGCATCCAAGCAAACATGTCACGATATCTACTAAGCCTTCTTCTAACGACAATGTCGCTCGCCGCCGCAAATGCATGTTCCTGCATAGGCCATACTTCTTCTTTTAATCTGATGGACTACGATGCGGCCGACCTAATTGTAGAGATTACGGGGTCCGAATACGCTAGGCCAGTGAAAAGGAAGTCTTTTGACAGAGAAGCCTATCGAATTGAAATCGAGGAAGCCAGGAGACGAGGGAAATCTATTCCCCCACCACCTCCCCCTCCACCAATGAACAGCATTGAGTTCAGAGTGAAGGTGGAGTCTGTTTTTAAAGGAGATATTGAAGGAGATTCTCTTACGCTGACTACCTCACCTTTTGGTCCAAGTTGCGGATGGCAGCCAGGAAAAGGAGAGCGATACATCCTCTATCTGTACAATCGCGCTAACGAGAACGGTGTAGAGAGTATAGGCGTATCGTTATGCTCTCGTAAAACGCGCTTAACTAATGGACGAGGGGCAGCGGAAATAGAAATCCTAAGGGAGTTGTCTTCTGCCCGGGATGGTGCGATATGCGGTGAGCAACTAAGTCTTTTGCCTGGAACTGAAGCGGAACGGTACGTGGCATTCGACGGCAGTTTCAAGGACGGTGTGCGACACGGAGAATGGAACCTCTACCCAGCCATCTACTACGAGCCTGATGCCGATATAGATTATAATCTTCCCGAAGTTACGCTCCTTTTCGATGAAGGGAGAATCGTTGAAGTGAATTCGCGGGTGTCTTCTGAAACCGTAAACGAAAGAGGTTATTTAAAGCGATGGATGGTTTTTTATCTTAAGAGCAGGGAGTAGTGTATCCGCCAACCCGCCTCAATCACAAAGTCCTATCTGTTATACGACAACTGAAGTTGTCGCCTGTAGTGAGCAAAGTCCCTTCGGGCGCAAACCAGATTGTAACGATTACTCCTCCCCGGCGTACCGATGTGGGGAGGCTGGAAAGGGTGAGAGCGATAATCTGGCTTGCGCCCGGCAAAACCTCGTTGAAGGTATTGCTGGATTTGTGTAATTTTTTAACTTCTGATCTAAATCCACCTGACCTGAAATCCTTATATTCATCCATCGCTAATGCGTACCTAAGCCCGTTATACACCCGTATCCGTAAGTTGTCCCGACTGATGGAGGCCGAAGGCGTATTTTGGAGTCTGGAGTCTGGAGTATCCCGAAAATGTGAGCCTTAGCCGTTTATAAACGCAAGCATACGTTTTAAGGCACATTACTCTGCATTTTTGGCTCCCTCTCCGCTGAGCCTTAGGCGAGCACGAAGCACTGCGAGAAGCAAACCTTGTTGGAGAGGGCGGGGGGCAGGGCTGAGGCATAGGATTCGATTTTAAGCTTTTAGCTCGAGATGATAGTCACCACCTAAGAGCTTTCAACCCAAAACGCCTAGCGTTTTCACAAGCCCATCCCCCGTGGGGAGGGGTTGGGGTGGGGGTTTAACACGGCTTAACTAGCCTATGCGTTAGCCCTGAGGGCGGGGGGAGAGGGGAAAAGCATTTGTTGATCTGCGGCCCAAAAAGCGGACCATTCTGCCGAAGGTGTTAAGTGTTGAAGAGGTCCGGCGTTTGTTTGGGGCCATCAGCAATACGAAGCACCGGTGCATTCTGAAAATCATCTACGGAGGAGGGCTGCGGCTGAGTGAAGTAGTGAATCTTCGCATAGCGGATATTCATTCTGATCGCTTACAAATATTTGTCAACGGCGGCAAGGGTAAGAAAGACCGCTACACGACGCTATCCGCCAAATTCCTTACGGAGTTGCGGCAGTACTTCCGTGAATACCAGCCACAACACTGGCTGTTTGAGGGCCAGACCGGTGGACAGTACAGCAAGCGCTCCGTACAGGCCATCTTGCGGAAAGCCGTCGACAAAAGTGGCGTCAACCCTTTGTGTACTGTACATACTCTGCGCCACAGTTACGCTACGCATTTATTGGAATCTGGTGTCTCTCTTCGGCACATCCAGGAACTCCTTGGACACGCCAATAGCTCAACTACGGAGGTATACACCCACGTTTCCACGGCGGAGAAGCAAGGTGTAATCAGCCCACTGGACCGGATTTGAGTTGCGGGATATTGGCAGTAAACACGCAACAGGCTTTTACCTGTTTGGAGTTGGTGGAGTTGCGTGTTTACGGTATATTGGCGGGGGGAAAGCGCAACTGGTGTATAGCGGAGATATCTGGTATACGCGCAATACGTGTGCAACTGTGTTCTGCGCAACGAATAAACATTGATCTAATTTCTATCGAGTTTATCATAATGAAGATAAAGTTTTAATTTTGCTTGATGAAATATAATTCACTACTAGTTGCCTTCATGTTTATTATATATTCACTAATTTCATGTTCAGGTGAATCAGCGAGCAATCAAATAAGTGTCAATCGAATCGAGGTTCCTCTTAAATGTGGAGATACTATACAAGTAAATTCTATTTCATACGGATTAAATGGTCAACATAAGAGGATTTTTCTATCAGATGTCAATGACATACATGCTGTTAGTGCTTTAAATGATGAAATTATGTTTTCAGGTTATATTTCTGTATATATTTTTGACGCTTTACCTAAATCAATTATATATAGCACTTCAGGTCCAAGAACTCCATTGCAACTATTGAAACGTAGTGATTGTATAACTTATCAAAAAGTGACGGGGTCAGATTTGTATTGGTTGTCTAAGAATAATAGTCGTGAACTAATTGATATTCTAGACAAATTTAATTAGTTCTTGTATCATGTCATTTAATGTTTACTAACGATGGATAAAATTAAATCAAGTTACATAATTAAGATAACTTAATTATAACAGAAATTAGGATTGTAATTCATTCTAACTAATCTAATCGATCTAATTAAGAATTAATGGGAAAGGTTATACTCATTTACGTAATCTGTATTTTTAGTTTATCGTTATTTTCATCATGCGATGAGAACGCTAATAATCATAAGATCAATGATGTCGATGTATTCTCAAATGAGTTTTTAGGTTATGGCTTATTTGAACCTGCTCCTTTGAGAATTACAGCTTATTTCAGCGAGTGCGGCGAATTTGGAGACCACTTTGAAGAAGTATTAGTTTCCAAGATTGAGGACAATAAATATTTAGTGAATTTAATTCAATATGATTTGTCCTGTGGTCCACCACCTCCTCCAATAAATGGGAACGAAGTCGATTACAGAAGAGAGGAGGTTATTAATAATGATTCAATAATAATCACCAATTTCAAATCAAAAGTTATACTCAGATATATACATGAGGTAGTATCTGCGAAACTGTTGGAAGAAAATTTTGTGCATTCTGGCCAAGCATTCACTATTGAAAATATGGATTCTACAATGTTTATAAGCCTTTATGGAAATGACAAAAATAATGAAGTGAGATACGTACAATTTATAAAGGGTATTGGATTTGAACCGATGACAAATGAATATAATTATATTCAATGAACATAAAAAATGCGCAGAACACCGCAGCCCCGTCAACCCGCGCGGATCGCCAGTGGGGCGGAGCCTAAGTTTTGGGGGAGAGACAATCTTGCGCTATGCCTTACCTTTGGTGGAACGCGCGGGCTGCGGGGCTGCAAACGTTATGTGCGATTAAAATAAAAGGTATAGACTCTTAGACTCTTTTTAGGCATTTTGTCCAGTTATTATTTAGCTGAGAATAGCCCTAAGGGTTTAATTATTAGATGATTATTTAAAAAATGTATCCATATTTCGATTGCTTTAACATTTAAAATATTATATTTGCCACTGTGTTTATGACTTACTATCACTAAGTTTTGCCTTTTCTAAGGCGAGCGACTCATTTTTCGTGCGATTCGTAGTCAATTAACTTGTGGTTGAATCATATACGCTTTACATATTTACTTCACCTTATTTAAACCTATTACTATGAGACTATTCTTTTTATCTGCTAATCTTATCTTAGCGCTTCTTGTTTCCTCATGTTCTCAAACAAATTTGTGCGAGTCTGGAAACTGTACTCCAACGAAATTCGAAACGCCAACTCTAATCATTGATTTAGATACAGGTGAGTTCTCATCAGACAACACAAGATTGTTTGGTGAGCGTGAGGAACCTAACCAATTCTTGTCAACTAGCCTTCATCAAGATGATTTACGCCTTATTGCATCATCGTTAAGTAAGCGAGGCCATTCGAATGCTCATCTCAATGACCTAACAATTTCTGCAATAAGTTACATTCTTTCACCTAACTTCTTCACATCATCAGAAACAGTTCAGGTTTCGAAAAAGGACGTGATTGGATATGCAATTCATTATTACGATACCGAGAAAAAAATGTATCGTTTGATTTCAAAAAGCGATCAGATAAATGGATGTAATATTGAAATTGATGTTTCAAACATCTCCATGTCCCATTTGTGGCAATTAAGTTCATGCCTAAATTCTAATGCGAGTGGAGACATCATTTTCCTAAGAGAAAAGGTTTCGTCGAAAGATAGGCCAACTCGTTTTAATTCTACTATACCTAGGGTGTTCCGTCTGTTAGCTTCAAGCCGCCGCTGATTTTAGCTCCCGATTCATACGGCGGACCAACCCGTATCGATTTTCGCAGACGTACTGGGTTTCCCAGTCGTGTACCGCCTGATAAGATACACATGATAAGGCTTTTTGGA
>NZ_VOXD01000012.1 GCF_008014675.1 Neolewinella aurantiaca
GTCTATCCATAGACTACGAGCATACAGTAGAAAGTTCGGCAGCGCACATCAAATTAGCTAATATCAGCATGACCATGCAGTGCTTAAGCTAGTTTTGACAAATTTAATTCCCCAACAAGCTCTAAGATCGAACTCGACAGGCGAACTTTTTTGCTCTTCAGATGGTAAATTCTACCCCTCAGGCAATTCGATTCGTAGTGTCAATAATTTTATTCCGTAAGGACAATAAGCAAAAAAGGATTCGACTGGCGAGTTCTGGCACCAGACTCGCCAGTCGGGTTCAGCGTTTAAAAAACCGCCGCACCGCCAGTAGCCGATGCTCATTCGTGATGGAGAAAAAGTGTAGGCCGGAGGGTAAGTTACCTGCATCAATATCCATGGAATGACCAGTCACCGAGCCTGATTGTAATATACGGCCATCACTGCCTGCAATCGTGTACGTCAGCCGACCAGTCGGTAAGTTTACTCCGGAAATTTCCAGGTGGAGTGAGTTTTCTACGGGATTGGGGTTGATTTCAATAGTGGCCGTGGGTTCCCGAACAATTTCTTCATTTGCCACCGGCTTAATCAGGTGAATGGTGCCTGATGTGCAGCCAGGTTCGAGCCCACCTCCCATTGTATCACCATCCATTCTATGAACCGAAGGAAAGATATGGGTAATGGGGCGTCTCACCATAACGATAAGTCGATAGCGTCAATCTTTCCAAACCTCGCCCAAACCAGTTACGTTACCGACAAATATGCGCTACTTCCTCTCCTTCCTCCTCCTACTATCCCTCCTATCCGCCTGCAACTCCGGCACCGGCCGCCAGGAAATAGACCTCACCGAACGAACCATCGCCAACCCCGCCGACGGAGTAGGTCATTACGTCTATGCCCTCTCCCTGCCGGAATCCATCGCAGCCGGTGAAACACTGGAAATCCAAATGGACTGGCGCACCGTCGGCCCCGCCGATATGCGCAAACGCTACGACCTTGAAATGCGGCTCAATGGCCCATCTACTAAGATATACCGCGTAGACAAATCGCTCAACACCGTCGGCGAAGCCAATCTGGTTAATTGGATCAACTACTTTTTCGACGTTCCCGCCAACTTCCCGGCGGGAAGCTACAGCGTAGAAGTTCGCTTGCTCGATGAGACACGAGTGGAAGGGTTCGTATCATTAGGGTTTCAACAGGATATGGCTGCGGGGGACGGGTTTTGGCGCGTAGCCGAGATCGAAATAGAAGCTTTACAATAATGAATGGTTGAGGCCTGGCTGGCTCGCCAGTTATGTATTCAACAGTTCACCAACTCATTGTGACTGTAGGCAACAAAACGAATCCAGGTACATCGTAAAATCGCATGATCATCTGTTTGTATTCCGCATTGTCCTGGAAGATATTTCTACCGGTACCGCCACTGCCCAGAGGATGAGGAAAATACAGTGGAACTACGAAAACTGCGCTTTTATCTTGAACAACACAATCTTCCCATGCCCTGATCCTTTTCGCATTTCTAAAAGAAATACGATTCATAAATTCCTGTAGCTCCTCGTTCGGGGTTCCCTTCGCGAAAATCCACCCCTTGGAAGTAAAATCATGAGCTATTGAGTCATACTCATAAAACATTATTACGCCCTCTTCCTGATCATACTCCAACTGTGAAGTACTTGCACGGGACAGGGCTGAGACGATTCGTTTGGCACAGGAGTCTGAAGCTACAGCAGCTAAACCTGGCGGTGTTCCGCCTACATCTTGAGCAAACAGGCTACCCGCTAAAGCCAGAAACGACAGACAGAAAAACGAGGAAAAGAGAATTACACGAAGGAGCATACTTAACAATTTATGAAGTAATAGTTGGTGAAATCTCCCGGAGTAGGGCTGCATCTGGCGGCCATATCTATTTCCACCACAGAACGACTCTATTTATTTAGACCTTACTAACAATTTATAAAGCACAAGGCATAGTATTGCGATTACAAGAAAAATAAAGAATGAAGAAACCCAGAAGAGAAGCCCGGGATTTGGTTTAAAAAACATGCGTTATTTTTTTTAATCAATGGTTATTGACCATTCGCTGGTCCATGGATCGAAAATTAGTTGAAGGTGATAGGTTGCAGTAGAGTATCCGCCTGATCCGGTAACTGAAATGTATCCATAAACATTTACAACTAATCCTCCAACTCCCCAACTTGAACTTGTCGAAGTCTGATTCCAATTTAGAGGTCCTGAAAACCCATAAAGGTGAGAAGTGATATTACTAGCCTCCCAGCCTAGATTCATTGTACCATTGGGTAGTTCAGAATAATCGAAATCGATTGCAAAGCCATAGGGTGCCCAATAACCGGCTGGTTGATTTGCTGTAACGTGGCCACCAGAAACACAATGAGCGGGAGTAAGGATAGCGAAAGGATCATTACATCCGTTTAATTTACCCGTATGGTCCTTCCCCTTACCGTTAAGGGTAACAATAAACTGGTCAGATGTCATTATAAACCGTTCACCCCGAAGACTTTCAGTAGCTGCAAGCTCGCTATAAATATATTCAAGCTCTGTTTGAGTATAGTCCCTCAAACTACTTTGGCTATTGGTTAAACTAGTTTTGATCAAGTTAAATTCACTGACTATTTCATCAAACGTTATTGCTGTAGGATCAAAACTATTTTCCTCGACACAGCTATACGTTAGAGCTAAGAGAGAAAGGCATACGAGAAGCGAGAAACGAGAAACGAGAAACATAATTCAGGTTTAATTAGGTGGAAATAAAATTCCAATAATTGAATATTGTATGTGCAAGATAGTTTCAAAGCAATAAAAAGTCAAAAGAATATTAAACATTAACGTTCAAAAAAACAAAAAGCGCACACCAGGATTGACCCCCCGGCATGCGCATCCAAAGCTAAAAAAAAGGTGTGATTGCTGAGGCTGGAGCCTAATCGGACGCCAGACTCAACATGGTTGAAATCTAAATTTTATCGGAAGTATTCTAGGGAGCTAGGAGCTAGGGAACTAGGAACTAGGGAGCTAGGAGCTAGGGAACTAGGAACTAGGGAGCTAGGAGCTAGGAGCTAGGGAACTAGGAACTAGGGAACTAGGGAGCTAGGAGCTAGGGAACTAGTTCCTAGTTCCTAGTTCCTAGTTTCTAATTCCTAGTTTCTAATTTCTAGTTCCTAATTCCTAGTCCACATTATCGTGCAGGTACCGGTTATCCCGGCGCAGCGGCATCTCCTCGTCGTCAGAGATACTCCAGCGGCTCAGTTCGCGCTCGTCGCTTGGGGCCACGTTGTCGAGTTGAATGTTCCGACGGAGGTAGGCGGGCTGACTTTCCAGTTCGTTCACCACTTTCGGGTTGCTGAGTTTGGGCAGTTCGGTCCGGTTACGGAGGGCGGCACGACGCTCTTCGTCGCGGGCAATCTGCTCGAGACGGAGGGCTTCACGGCGGGCTTCTTCCTCGTTCTGGAGAAAGGAGTTCGTAAAGCTGCGCTCTTCGCCACGGCTGCGCGGACGGAGACGCGCCTTGGCTTCCTCCAGGTCCTCGAACTCGAAGGTAGTGGTGCCTTTATTGTCTTTGCTGTAACCAACGGGGTCGGCTTCGCCGGTGATGTCTTCCAGGCTAACGCGTGTTTGCGCCTTTGGCTGGTCGTCATTGACCTTGCGGTCGTCCAGGTGAACTACCCGACGATCGGTTGCCTTGCCGGCAACCAGGTTCTTCTTTTCGTTGAACCCGGTAGCGATTACGGTTACGCTGAGGTTATCGCCCAGACTCTCGTCGTAGCAGTTACCCCAGATGAGGTCGGTGCCGTAGCCGGCTTCTTCCTGTACGAATTCGGTGATCTCAAAGATCTCGTCCATCGTCACTTCGCGGGTACCGGAGGTGATGTTCAGGAGGATGTGACGGGCACCACGGATGTCGTTGTCTTCCAGCAGCGGGCTGTGGAGGGCCTGGTCTACAGCCTGGCGGGCGCGGTCGTCGCCTTCGGCCATTGCGGTACCCATGATGGCTACCCCGGATTCGCGCATTACCGTGTTCACATCTTCGAAGTCAACGTTCACGTAACCGGGAACGGTGATGATTTCGGCGATGCCCTTGGCTGCGGTCGTCAGGATGTTGTCGGCCTTGGCGAATGCTTCGCTAAGGTTCAGGTTACCGTGAATCTGACGAAGTTTGTCGTTGCTAACAATGATGAGCGTATCAACGTTCTCCTTCAGTTCGTTCAGGCCTTCCATGCCGTTGGTTGCACGACGACGGCCCTCAAAAGTGAAGGGCAGGGTTACGATACCAACCGTCAGGATGCCCATTTCGCGGGCAGTCTTGGCGATGATCGGCGCGGCACCCGTTCCCGTTCCACCGCCCATACCGGCGGTCACGAAGAGCATCCGGCAATTGTTGTTAAGGTACTTGCGAACGTCATCGATGCTCTCTTCGCAGGCAAGGGCTCCTACGTCAGGTTTCGACCCTGCTCCGCGGCCTTCTGTAAGGTTGGGGCCAAGCTGAACCTTGGTGGGCACCGGGCTCAGTTCCATGGCCTGGTGATCTGTATTACAAATGGCAAAATCAACACCGATAATGCCCTGGCTGTACATGTGGTTCACGGCATTGGAGCCGCCGCCACCGACGCCGATTACTTTGATGATGGGAGATTCTCCCTGTGGGAAATCGAAATTCATAGTTCTTTGATTTATTTGCCCGTATCCTCAGCATGGTTCACACCTCTGAAAACCAGAAATATCGGATGTCTTGTGGGCTACAGCGAAGGGTGAGTCCGCTGGATTATTGTTGTGGGTTATGAAGCATCTGGGCGGGGCCGCAGGTGCAATGAAGGTTGAAAAGCAAGGTTCCTCAAGTCGCCAGTCGAATTCTTTTTAGCCTGACGAAGTCGGATAAAAAGTTCGCCTGTCGACTTGAGCCGAATCTCCACCAAAATCGGCAGATGAAAACTCTGCCGACTACGTCAGGCGAAATTTGATTCGGCTGGCGACTTAGAAATCAGAGTCAGGCTCAGCTTCGAACCATTCCTTTGTTTTCTTGAACACGTTGTCGAACCATCCGGAGCCGGAGGACACTGCTTCCTGTTCCGCTGCCTGCTCCTGCGTACGCGCCGCCTCTTCCTTCGCTTTTGCTTCGGCTTCGAGTTGTGCTTTTGCAGCTTCTTCCTTCGCCTGCTTGCGGGCAATGGCCGGGTTCACTTTGCCGGCGTCGATGTCCGCAAAACCCTGCAGCAACAGGCCTACACCGGTGGCGTATATCGGGCTGGTCAGTTTTTCCTGGTAGCCGTGCGCGAGGTGCTCGATCGGCGTACCCACGCGGGTGGGCATTCCGGTGTGCAGCTCGGTGAGCTTTTCGATGTCTTTCATGAGGGCGCCACCGCCGGTAAGCACGATGCCACCGATCAGTTCCTGACCTTCAAATCCGGCACGGCGGATCTCCCACATCACGTGATCAAGAATCTCTTCCGCGCGGGCCTGAATGATCAGGGCAAGGTTCTTCTCACTGATCTCCTTCGGGTCGCGGCCACGCAGACCCGGGATTACGATGAGGCGGTTCTCGAACACCTCGCTGGCGAGGGCCGAACCGTAGTTTACTTTCAGTTTTTCAGCGTGCTGGTCCATCACGGTGCAGCCCGCCTTAATGTCTTTGGTGAAGACGTTACCACCAAAAGGAATCACTGCCGTGTGGCGGATGATGCCGTCCTGGAAGATGGTAATGTCAGTCGTTCCACCGCCGATGTCGACCAGCGCTACACCGGCCTGCTTTTCGTCGGAGTAGAGCACGGATGCAGCACTGGCGATGGGCTCCAGCGTTACGCCGGCCATTTCCAGTCCGGCGCGCTCAACGCAACGGTGGATGTTGTTGCTGGCCGTGATCTGGCCAGTGATGATGTGGAAGTTCGCCTCCAGGCGGGAGCCGCTCATCCCGATGGGGTCGGTGATGCCCTGCTCCATATCCACGGTGTATTCCTGCGGAATCACGTGGAGGATTTTGTCTCCGGGAGGGAGAACGAGCTTGTGCATATCGCTGATCAGGCGATCGATGTCGCGCTGGCTGATTTCGTCCTGGGCGTTGTCCCGAACGAGCATCCCGCGGTGCTGCAGGCTTTTAATGTGCTGGCCGGCAATACCGACGTGCACGATGTCGAAGTTTTCGCCGCTGGCCTTGCGGGCCAGGTCGCATGCTTCGCTGATGGCGCGTACGGTCTTCTCGATGTTCGAGACGACGCCGCGCATTACGCCTTCGGATTCGACCTTGCCGGTTCCGAGGATTTCCAGCCGTCCGTGTGCATCACGCCGTCCAACGAGGGCGCACACTTTGGTGGTGCCGATGTCTAGTGCGGCAATGGTTTGGTTTTGAGTATCAGTAGTCATAATTACATCCGATAATTAAAAAGGGTTAAAAAATATGGCCAGGGTCATTGGCCGGCTGTGAGTCGGGAGTTTTGAGTCTGGAGACCTACCGCTGTTTCCATTCACTGTACTTCGCTTGTTCGCTCAGGGTGAGCAAGCGAAGCGCTGCGAATAGCAATTGCGGCAGCGACTCCAGACTTCCGACTCCAGACTCTCTACCGCTTCCGCGCAATCACCTGGTCAGAGAAGCGCAAGTCAAAGCTTTTGTACTTACGCCACCCTTCGTAGGGGAGCCCTTCACGATAGAAGATCTTTAGTCGGCGCAGGCGTTCCTGCGTCGTTTCTTTTTTATAGCGACCAAGGTGAATCACCTGGTCTCCGACCTTAGGAGCGAGGACGAACTCGCCGTTGGTCTTTACGTAAATCTGTTCCACCAGCGCGTCGAGGAAATCATCCTGGCGCAGGTAGTGGGCCAGCTCTACGAGCTGGCGGAGTTGGTTGTCGTCGTGGTCCATGAAGTCATCAGACCACAACACCACGTTGCCCGATGCGACGGGCACGCGGGCCGTGTAGCTGCTGCTCAGGGGCATGCGGACCCCGTCTTCGTCGAGGTAGTAATCTTGTCCGTTCTCGGCCATTACTCTGAGCAGTGGGACCCGCTGAGTAACTTTTATGTTCAGCTGGAGGTCGTCGTCGATATAAGCATCGGCGTTGGCCACAAAAGCCTGGCCTTCGAGCACTTCTTCGACGCGCTCGATGTCGATATCGCTGAGGCTCAACTCACTCATCGGCTTGGTGAATCCGGCAGCCAGACGGTCCAGCAGGTCCTTTTCGGTTACCAGTGCCTCGCCTTCGGCGAGCGGCATGATGATCGGGGCTACGGTTTCAACGTGGGAGGCTTCGCGGGACGAAATCGCTGAGATCGCGAGAACGCCGACGATGATCGCCACCCCCAGCCAGCCATAGGCCCGTATTCCGCCAAGGATGGCGAACAGCACCTGAGTAACCTTATTGGTTTTTTTCTTAGCCATTGGTGAGGGTATTTTGGTGTTCAGCTACAATTTTCGGGACCAGTGCATCGATGTTTCCGGCACCTAACAACAGCAATACGCCGTCGGTAAGTTCCGCCGTTGCGGCCAGCATCTGCTCGTCGTCAAGCAGGCGCTTATTGGTTGAGCGCATCTTCCCGAAGATCAGGCGGCTGGTAACGCCCTCGATGGGCAGTTCACGGGCCGGGTAGATCGGGATGAGGATCGCTTCGTCAAGTAAATCGAGGGCTTTTGCAAAGCCCTGTGCGAAGTCCTGTGTCCGGCTGAACAGATGTGGTTGAAACACACCGCGGATCGTCTGGTCGGGGTACAGTTCCCGGGCGGCCGTGATGGCCGCTTCCAACTCGGTCGGATGGTGAGCGTAATCGTCGATGATGACGATTTTGTTTGTCTTCAGTACCGTCTCGAAGCGACGGGCGATGCCACGGAAGGCAGACAGTCCTGCTTTCAGTGCATCCTCACTCCCGCCGGCCAGCCGGGTTACGGCGCAGGCAGCAACGGCATTCTCGACGTTGTGGCGCCCGGGCAGGGCGGTGCGGATGTTCGTAATGAGGTGGCCATCCGGTTCTTTGAGATCGAAGTGGAAGGCTCCGTCTTCTACGCGCACGTTGTGCGCGCAAAAGTCTCCGGCCCCAATTCCGAAGGTGTATAGCCCCTCGCCTCCCAAAGGGGGAGTTAACCGTGCTCCCCCTTTGGGGGGCGGGGGGCTAAAATGGTGCGCAATGTCGTAGCGTACAATCAGGCTTCCACCTTCTTTGACCCGGCGTGCGTACGCCCGGAAGCCGGTCTCCAGCATATTGTCGTGGTCGCCGTAGATGTCCAGATGATCAGGGTCAGCACTGAGGATGACGGCGATAGCCGGGTCGAGGTTCAGGAAGCTCCGGTCATACTCATCGGCTTCCACCACTACCCAGTTGCTGTTGCCGTGGACGTAGTTTCCGTCGAAGTCGCGCGGGATGCCGCCCAGGAAGGCGTGGGGTTGCAAGCCCGCTGTCATCATCAGGTGAGTGGTGATGGTAGTTGTGGTTGTTTTACCATGAGTTCCGGCAATACCGACACAATCCATCCCCCGGCTGAGGAGGCCGAGTACCTGGGCACGCTTGTAAAGGTTGTAGTTGCCAGCCTGCACTTTCACCAGCTCGGCAAAGTCGGTCGGGATGGCCGGGGTCCACACTACCAGCAGATCATCGGATGCGTCCGGTACAAGGCTTACGTTCGCAGCGCCGTAGTGGATAGCAATTCCTTCGGCTTCCAGCGCACGGGTGAGCGGCGTCTCGGTCTTGTCGTAGCCCGTCACCTTCAGCCCCTGGCTGTTGAAGTAGCGCGCAACGGCGCTCATCCCGATTCCACCGACACCGATGAAGTAGACCTGCTTTATGTCAGTCAGTTCCATTATACGAAAGCTTTTACGGGTGAAGGAATAAGATTGATAACTTCGTTGGCGATGCGGGTTACGGCTCCGGTTTGGGCCATTGCGCGGGCATTGGTGCTGAGTACCGTTGGTAGCTGAGCGTCGTCGATGACTCCGAACACCGTCGCCACCAGTTTTTCATTCACGTCTTTGTCGGCCACCAGGACTGCTGCGTCGCGCTCGGTGAGTGCCCGGGCGTTCATCGTTTGGTGGTCTTCGGCAACCCAGGGGCTCGGCACAAGGATAGTCGGTTTGCCGAGGAACTGGATTTCGGCGATGGTAGTGGAACCGGCCCGGCCGATGACAACGTCGGCTGCGGTGTAAGCAGCTTCCATATCGTCGATGAAGGCGGAGATCGTTACGTTTGGCAACTGCGCGGTAGCGCAGTCTTTGAAAGCGTCGTAGTAGAACTTACCGCACTGCCACGTCCATTGCACCTGCGGCCGCGCCCCGATCAGATCAGTACTGTCGCGCATTGCTTCGTTGAGCGAACGGGCACCGCCGCTGCCGCCCATCAGAAGGATATGGGTTTTTCCTTCCGTGATGTTTCTTTCCGAAACCGGTGTGGACTTCTCCAGCACCCGCTCCAGCATCTCTTCCCTTACCGGGTTGCCCGTCTCGACCAGCTTTTCTTTGGGGAAGAACTTCTCCATTCCGGGGAAAGCCACGCAGATTTTGTCTACGTACTTACCCACCCATTTATTCGCGAGGCCGGCAAATGCGTTCGGTTCCTGGATCAGTGTCGGCACGCCCATTCTCGCCCCGACATAAAGGATAGGTCCGCCGGCGTAGCCGCCGGTGCCTACAACTGCATCGGGCCGGAAACTTTTGATGATGCTCCGGCTCTGCCACAAGCTGGAAAGCAGCTTGAACGGGAAAGACAGGTTGGCAAGCGACAGCTTACGCTCAAGGCCCCGGATGGGCAATCCGACAATCTTGTAGCCAGCCATCGGCACTTTCTCCATCTCCATTTTTCCCGTGGCTCCCACAAACAGGAACTCGGTATCCGGGCGGAGCCGCTTGAGCTCATCCGCAATGGCGATGGCCGGGTAGATGTGCCCGCCGGTGCCGCCGCCACTTACGATTACCCGTAAGGGGGCCGTGTTATGTCCGACACTAGGTTGCATCAGCAGTAACGGCTTCTATGTACTTCGATACGGACAAGATGATGCCAAACGAAATACAGGTGAACAATACGGACGTACCACCCATCGAAACGAGGGGCAGCGTCAATCCGGTGACGGGGACGAGATCAAGGTTGACCGCGATATTCATGAAGGCCTGCATCAGCACCGCCAGGCCGATCCCGAAGGCGACCATGGCCCCGAAGGCCTTTGAGCTTTTAGTTACAAGGCGCACCACCCGTAGGAACAGTAACATGTAGAGCGCGATCAGGGCAATACCTCCAACGACGCCATATTCTTCAACAATAATGGCGTAGATGAAGTCTGCGTAGGCATACGGTACGTAGTTCCGCTGGGTCGAATTGCCCGGTCCTACGCCAATTATACCACCGTTGGCCATTGCAATTTGTGCCTTGGTGATCTGGTAACGATCATCGGAAGATGCTGCACTTGGGTTCACGAAGGTTTCGATCCGCTTTTCCCAGGTAGCTGCCCGCGGAATCAGACCGGGATATTTAGACCCCAGCATCACCATAATGCTGAAAACGGAAACCCCGAGCAGGATCAACATCACCACGTACTGAAGCGCCACACGACCAACCACCATCATCAGGATGCAGATCAGAAACAGCATCAGCGCCGAGGAAAGATCGTTGATCGCGATCAGCATACAGATACCGATCACCGGCAGGATGATGGGCAGAAATGCCCCCTGGAAATCTTTGATCACATCCTGCTTGGAGCCGATGGAACGGGCGACAAAAATGATGAGGGCCAGCTTAGCGAAGTCGGACGTCTGGAAGGTGAGCCCCACAAACGGAATCTGAAGCCAGCGTTGCGAGTTGTTGATTACGGGCCCGAACCACATCGTAAGCAGTAACAGGACAAAGGCGACCACCAGCATACCCGGTGCCCACCGGCTGAACTTGGTGTACGCCAGCAGGTGACAGACGTAGATCACCACCAGGCCGAAGGCCAGGATGACGCCGTGCTTGATGAGGTAGTAGCTCACCTCGCCCGACCGCTCGGCGTAAGCCAGCGTGGAAGCAGAGCTGAATACGGACACCATGGAAATGATGGCCAGCAGAACCACAATGGCCCAGATCACGCGGTCACCCCGCAACTCCGTCGCTATGCGTGCTGAGATGTTCATGCGTTGAGGTTTTTAACGGCCGCACGGAACTGGTCTCCGCGGTCGATGTAGTTATTGAATAAGTCGAAGCTTGCGCAACAGGGGCTCATCAGTACGGTATCGCCTTTTTTCGCCAGTTGGCTGGCAAAGGTGACGGCCGCAGCGGCACTGTGGCACTCGTACAGATTTTCCACCTTACCGGTGAAAGCCTCCACCAGTTTGGCGTTGTCTTTCCCCATGCAGATGAGGGTGTGCACGTTTTCGGTAACGAAAGGCAACAGGACGTCGTAGTCGTTCCCTTTGTCCGTTCCGCCGGCGATCCATACCGTAGAGCCGCTCATCGCTTCCAGCGCGAAGTAAGTGGCATCCACGTTGGTTGCTTTGCTGTCGTTGATCCACGTGCGGCCGTCGGAGGTCGGGACGACTTCCATGCGGTGCGGTGCGGGGACGAAGCTGTCCAGCGCCAACTGTATTTCTTTTTCGTTCACGCCCAGTTCCATCGCTATACGGATAGCGAAAAGCGCATTCAGTCCGTTGTGGCGGCCGCGCAGGCTGCCCGTTCCGAGGGTAAATTCGTAGCCGTCGATGAACACGCTTCCGTCCCGAATATCCTCGTCGGAAATCGTTGTGAGTTTAGCGTCAATTTTGTGGCGACGCAGCGCAGGTGCAATGGTTTGTTGATCGGCAAGGACGAAAAGACGATCAGTGAGACGTTGGTTTTTAGCGATGCTGACCTTCGAGTCCGCATAAGCCTCCAGCTTGTAGTCGTACCGATCCAGGTGGTCCGGGGTGATGTTAAGCACCGCCGCGATGGCCGGCCGGAAATCCACCATGCCATCGAGCTGAAAGCTCGAGAGTTCGAGTACGTACACATCCTGCGGCTCGTGGTCCAGCAGGAGACGGGCGAAGCTATCACCAAGGTTGCCACCGGCGAGTGACTTCACATCGGCGAAGTCGAGCAGGTGATGCGTCAGCATTGTGGTCGTTGTTTTACCGTTGCTTCCGGTGATCCCCACGATGGTCGCTTCCTTCGGCGCGAAGCGGTAAGCGAATTCGATTTCGCTGATAACGGGGATACTACGCTTACGCAGCTCCACGATCATCGGTACGGTATCGGGGATACCGGGACTCTTCACCACTTCATCCGCAGCGTAAATCCGCTCGGTGGAATGCTGCATCGTCTCAAACTCGATGCCGGCCGCTTCCAGTTCAGCCAGGTATTTAGGGTTGCCCGGTCCTGCGTCGGATACGAAGACGGCATAGCCTTCCCGTTGCGCCAGGCGGGCTGCGCTTGCTCCGGATTCACCGGCTCCGAGGATGACTATGTTCTTCGTTGTCTTCATGGTTGGTTTTTCAGTAGGCGTGGCTTCAACCGCTGCCTTGGTAATTATTTTTAAAGGCAGCGGCTGAAGCCGCGCCTGCTGGATCAGCGTAGTTTTAAGGTAAGAATGGTTGCTACCGCGAGGAGAAGGCCTACGATCCAGAACCTGATCACGATCTTGGTTTCGGGCATCCCTTTCTTTTGGTAGTGGTGATGTAATGGTGACATGAGGAAGATCCGTCGGCCTTCCCCGTATTTCTTTTTGGTGTATTTGAAGTAGCTCACCTGCATCACTACGGAGAGGTTCTCGATCACGAAAATCCCGCACAGCAGCGGCAGCAGCAGTTCTTTGCGTAGTAGTATGGCAAGCGCGGCAATCATACCTCCCAGGGCAAGTGACCCGGTATCGCCCATGAAGACAGTTGCCGGAAAGCCATTGTACCACAGGAAGCCGAGGCAGGCTCCGAAAAGGCAGGCGCTGAAGATCACCAGCTCCTGCGTACCCGGCAGGTGAAGAACCCCGAGATAGTTCGCCGCGATAGCATTGGAGCTCACGTAGGCGAACACGCCGAGTACCGCCGCAATGATCGCCGAAACTCCGGTCGCTAATCCGTCCAGCCCGTCGGTGAGGTTCGCCGCATTCGACACTGCCGTAACGATGAACACGATAAAGGGCACAAAAATGATCCACACCAGCGAAGCACCGATGTTGAAGATGTTATCGTAGGCGATGTGGCTGTTCTTGATGAAAGGAACGTTGGTCAGGGTCGTGCGGTAGTTTGCGCGTTCCATCGTCTTACCATTGGCAAGAACTGTGGAAGTCGCCTCCCCTACCCGATCTTCGGCGGTGAGTTCCAAAGCTTCTGCTTCTTCTACCGTCATCCGTACGGTTACCTGCTCGCTAAAGAGCATTACCAGTGCGATCAGGATGCCAAGACCGATTTGCCCGGCGATCTTGAACTTACCGGCCAGACCATCTTTATTTTTACGCTTGATCTTCAGGTAATCATCAACAAACCCGATTGCCCCCATCCATACCGTTGCAACGAGCATGGTGAGGAGGTAAACATTGTTCAGCTTTCCCATCAGCAGGCAGGGAACCAGAATAGCCAGCAAGATGATCACACCGCCCATGGTGGGAGTCCCTGCTTTCTGAGCCTGACCGTCGAGGCCAAGGTCGCGTACCGACTCTCCCATCTGGTGACGCTGAAGCATCTTGATGATCCGGTTACCGAAAAGCATGCTGATGACCAGGCTGAGGATAATTGCCACGCCAGCCCGTACGCTCAAAAAGTCGAACAGATTATTACCAGGAAAGTCTCCCAGAACGGATTCCAGCCATTTGAACAGACTAACTAGCATAATTGCGGGTATTTAGTGCGGTGGCTAATTCCAATTTATCGTTGAAGGGCAGGCGCTCTCCTTTGATTTCCTGGTAGGTTTCGTGGCCTTTGCCAGCAACCAGAACAATGTCCTGTGGCCTGGCAAACTGAACTGCGGTACGGATGGCACTGCGGCGATCCGTGATGCGCAGGGTTTTCTCTTTTTGCATCGAAGTGGTCAGGCCAGCTTCCATGTCGTTAATAATCGTTTCGGGATCTTCTGAGCGGGGGTTATCGCTGGTCAGAATTACCCGGTCGGCAATTTTTGCCGCCAATTGCGCCATCAGCGGGCGCTTCGTTTTGTCGCGGTCTCCCCCGGCACCAACGACACAGAGTAACTGAGCATCGGTCGCCAGAAGATCACGAAGGGTTGTGAGTACGTTTTCGAGCGCATCGGGCGTATGGGCGTAATCGACAACGGCAGTAACGAGCCCTGCTGGGTCCGTGACGTAGTCGAGCCGGCCGGCAGCAGCCGTCAGGCTGCTAATTGCCACGAGTACTTCGTCGCGTTCCTGCCCCAGTTCCATCGCTACCCCGAAGGCAGCAATGAGGTTGTAGGCATTGAACCGACCGATAAAGCGGGTGAACACCTCCGTTCCGTCCAGCTCGAGTTGCAAGCCCTGAGCGGAGTTGCTCAGCACTTTGGCGCGGTAATCCACCAGCTTGCGCAGGCTGAACGCCAGCTTGCGGGCTTTGGTGTTTTGCAGCATGAACTGGCCGTTCTTATCGTCAGCGTTTACGAGGGCGAAGGCCGTTTTCGGGAGTTGATCGAAGAACCCCTTCTTAGCGTCGCGGTAGGCCGCGAAGGTCTCGTGGTAATCCAGGTGATCGTGGCTCAGGTTAGTGAAAACACCGCCGTTGAAGGCGAGGCCGCAGGTGCGATGCTGGCTTACGGCATGGCTTGACACCTCCATGAATACGTAGTCGCAGCCGGCATCCCGCATTTCCGCAAGGAGAGCGTTGACCGACAGCGCATCCGGGGTGGTATGCGTAGCGGTTTGCACCTCGCTGCCAACCCGGATCTCTACGGTCGAGAGCAACCCGGCTTTGTAGCCCAGGTTGGTGTACAAATCGTGCAACAGGGTGGCAACGGTCGTCTTACCGTTGGTACCGGTGATACCGACAAGGGTAAGATCCTGGCTGGGGTTGTGGTAGAACTCTGCGGCTGTTTGGGCCAGGGCTTTGGCCGAGTTTTTTACCTGGAGATACGTTTCCCTCTCCCCCGGCCCCTCTCCTCGGGAGAGGGGAGACGAGGCAGACGTGAGTGCTTGCTCTCCCATTCTGTTCTCCTCCAGCTCCTCTTTTCGGGAATCGGGAGACGAGGCAGACGTGAGTGCTTGCTCTCCCATTCTGTTCTCCTCCAGCTCCTCTTTTCGGGAGTCGGGAGACGAGGCAGACATGAGTGCTTGCTCTCCCATTCTGTTCTCCTCCAGCTCCTCTTTTCGGGAATCGGGAGACGAGGCAGATGTGGGTACGCCGTAGTAGACTTCCGTTGGGTACGGGAAGGGGCGGCTTTCGCGCTCGTCCAGTATGGTTTTGATCTTAGCTGCAACTTCAGATGGCTGAGCTAAAACTTCTTCGTTAGTAAAGCGAATTACCTTATAGCCTACAGACTCAAACTTTCTAGAGCGTTCTTCGTCGCTCCAATACATTTCTGGTGTTTCGTGGTAGCCGCCATCAACTTCAACGATTAGTCGTTTTTCAAAAAACACAAAGTCTGCAATAGCGTATCCCATCGGTCTTTGACGGTATACTTTATAGCTAAGTTGGTTGGCTCGGATTTTGCCCCACAGTACTTTCTCTGCGGGGGTCGGAGCGCTGCGCATTTTCTTTGCGTAGCCTAAAATGGTTTGTGCATGCGCTTCAGGCAATGACCAGTAAGTTTTGGTCAGTTCCCCAACAGCGAACTCTTCTTCCGCAGCACCTCCGACACCAAAGCCGTCTCCCCTCTCCCGAGGAGAGGGGCCGGGGGAGAGGGAACGAACAGAGGGGGTTTCATTGCTATCCGAACCTCCCCCCGCACCTGCGTCCGCGCCCACAGGCAGCTCTTCGCAAATAATTGCCGTAGCACCAAGCTCAATCGCCTTGGCTATGTAATCGTGCCCGTCGACCTGCGTACCGCGAACGGCAACAAACAGGCAGCCCGGGACTGCTTTTCTTGAATCAAAAACCACGCAACTCACCCCACGACCGGTCACCTCGCCAACAACGGCAAGGGGATGAATCCGATCAATGATTTGGGTAAGTTGCATGGTTAAAATAGTTATCTGGTATCAGTAAAAAGGAAAAAATGGTTGCAAAAAATTAGTAATTGAGATTCAACTCGTATCCTTATTGAATCAGTGTCTTTTGGGATTTTGATCTATGGGCGTCAGTTAAGTATTAAGGTGACATCTTTACCGCGCTTCCCTTTTCCGTCGGTATGCCACTGCTGGTCGGTGACCCTGCCAACACCTTTGGGGTGTACTTTGTATCCGTTGTTTTCCAGGACGTAGACTGCGTCACGCAGTCTCATCCCCCGAACGTTTGGCCACTGCTGGGCTGCGGGATCCCATGGCTTCACCACTACCCGTTCGTCTGCGGCATCCACCACCGCCAGTTCGCTGCCCGGCAGGCTGTCCAGCTTCACGTTGACGTAGTCGAGAATGGTAGTGATCTCGGCCAGATTCCCCGCGTCACGGTTGGGCAGTTGTGCAGCGTAAAGCACCGGGCGTGGCCCCTGATTGAGCGCATCGTGGACGGTGATCATACTGTTGTAGATATTGTCGGATATCTCACGGAAAACCGGACCTGCAACCTCGCCACCGTAGTATCCGCCCTGGGTAGGGTTGTAAATCACTACGATCACGCTATAGACTGGTTTTTCAGCCGGGAAATAGCCAGCAAAGCTCGCCTGGTGCTCGGTTTTACGCCGGCGCTTTCCGTAATTCTGCTGACTCGTCCCCGTCTTACCCGCAAAGCGGTACTTATCGGATTTGAGTTTCTTAGCCGTACCGCGCTCTACCACACCCTCAAGGAGTGTTTGCAATTCTTCGATGGTGTGCTGCGAAGCAATCTGTTCATCGACCACCGTTGGCCGGAAGTCGGTGAGGGTCTTCCCTTCTCTGCGAATCTCTTCAACTACGTAGGGCTTCATCATCTTGCCACCGTTAGCAACGGTGTTGAAAAAAGTCAGCATTTGCAGCGGAGTCAGGCGGGATTCGTAGCCGAAGGAGAGCCATGCGTTAGAGATGCCCGACCACTCGGCGCGGCTGGTATCGTTTACCATTGGTGTTCCTTCTCCGGAAAGCTCGATCCCCGTCTTCTCGTCGAGGTGGAACGACTGCAAGCGGGCCGAGAACTCACCGTCGACGTAGAGGCTGTCGGCCAGCTTGGCCATCGCCACGTTGGAAGATTGCTCGAAAGCCTGGCGGATAGAGATCACATTCCAGTGCCTGCTGAGCGGGTTGGAGTCGGTTACCTTCACCTTGTCTTTAGAGAATTCCTTCACCCCTTTTTCGATATCGATCTCGCCGTCAAGGGTCACTTTTTTGTCTTCCAGCAATGCCATCATTGTGGCCAGTTTGAAGGTAGACCCCGGCTCTGTACTCCGCTGAATAGCATAGTTGTACTGCTCGAAGTATTTCGTGCGGGTAGTGTTCATCCCCAGGTTGGCGATGGCACGAATGGCGCCGGTCTTGACGTCCATCACAATTGCCGCGCCCCAGTCTGGCCGGTGCTTGCGCATCGCCCGGTGCAGGGCATTCTCGGTAATGTCCTGAATATTGACGTCCAGCGTGGTGTAAACATCAGCACCTGCAGTAGGCTCTACGATGGCGAGGTTTTCGGTTGGCAACCATACATCATCGTTCTTGCTGATGCTGAACATATGAGCTTTGCCGCTTTTGCCAGCGAGTTCTTTATCGAATGCGTTTTCAATTCCTACTTTCTTGCCGTCGATCTTACCGATCGTCCGCCGGGCAAGCCAGCCGAAGGGCCGCTTACGCTCGTCTTTTTTGGTCACAATGAAACCACCGCCAAACCGCCCGAGGTTAAAAATCGGGAATTTTTTGATCTCCTGTAGTTCGCGGTAACTGACGCTCTCGGCAATTTTATAGTAGTGGCGGGCAGGCTTGCTGAAGCTGTCACGCATAAAGGTCAGGCTGTCGCGCCAGTCTCCGGCGGTATGGCTATCGTCGACGTGCAGGCTCAGCAGGTAAGACAGGCTGTCGATGTTGTCGTAGTAAGTGCGGGGCGGCGCTACAAACGGATCGAAGTGCAAGGTAAAATACGGTACCGAAGTAGCCAGCAGGTTATTGTTACGGCTGTAGATGTTGCCCCGCTCAGGCCGTACTTCACGTTCCTGGAAGTACTCAGCGCCCTTTTTCATGTTTGCCTCCCTGTTGATAACGGCGATATCAATCGTCTTGTACGCCAACGCGCCCGCAATCGCCACCATGACGGCGACGATAAGGTAAATCCTGACCAGGACATCGTCTTTGTAATTTAGAGCCATTGTTACTGGGTAGTTCTTGGTGGGTAGTGGGTAGTTATTAAATGATGGTGGTGGTGTTACAGACGCTGGAGTGTGGAAGGCGTAGCAGGCTTGGGATACCGAAGCTATGGGCGGCTATTACCCCAACTATCCTGCTATTTACTATTCACTACCAACTTCTTAGGTTTTCCCCGGTGCATGCGCAGCCCGTCTTCGCGGACATTTTCCACAACTTCGGAGCGCAGACCGTTGTACATGTTCTCACTTTCGAGCGACATGTAAAGCCAGCGTTTTTCTTTGATTTCGTCTTCGAGGTATTGGATACGGCGTACGTTGTACTCCGCGTAATGGGCATTGCCGATATACAGCAGGGCCAGCCCGCCCAGAAAGGCAAGGAAGCCGAGGTTATTCAGGATGAAGGAGGAGACGTCAAAGGACGGTCCTCTGCTGCGTTTAGCTGCCATTTTAATCACACCTTTTGGACATTTGAATGCCGGACAAATGATTCCCCATCCCTGATTCAGGTGCCGCACCGTACAGGCGGCACCGTCAATTGGTACGAGTCTCAAAATCTCAAATTCAGCAATCCTAATTCAACAATCAATACGTGGCGACTATTCTTCGCCTTTTCTTAAACCTACCCGCAGTTTAGCGCTACGGGCCCGGCTGTTCCGCTTCAGTTCTTCAGCGGAAGGCAACTCGGGTTTCTTCGTCAGGATTTTATAGGGACGGTCAATTTTCCCGTAAAAATCCTTGATGACGTTTCCGTCCGCGTTGCCTGTTTTGAGGAAATTCTTCGTGATGCGGTCTTCCAGCGAGTGGTAAGAGAGTACAACGAGTCGACCTTTGTTTGGTATCAGTAAGTCGGTGGCCTGGGCCAAAAGATCAGTAAGTGCGCCGATCTCGTCGTTAACCTCTATCCGCAGTGCCTGGAACACTTGCGCCAGGTAGCGTGGTCGTGTACCGCGCACCCAGGGATCGCAGACATCCAGGAAGTTCTGAATGGTCACGATGGGTGCATTTTCGCGGGCTTCCACAATTGCGTGAGCCAGCGAGCGGGCGTTACGAACTTCGCCATACTCCCCGAACACCTGCTGCAGATCGTCGGCTTCATAGTTGTTCACTATGTCGGCGGCGGTGCGGTCGGCGGCCTTACCCATGCGCATGTCCAGGTCCGCGTCGAAGCGGTAGCTGAACCCCCTTTCGGCCTGATTGAACTGGTGGCTGGAGACCCCCAGGTCAGCGAGCAACCCGTCAATCTGAGTTACTCCGTGCAGACGCAGGTAGTTGCGCAAGTGGCGGAAGTTGGCGGCTACGAAGGTGAAGCGCTCATCGTCGAGGGCATTGGCACGGGCTTCCTCATCCTGATCGAAGCCGAACAGACGAATGTCCATATCACCGGCTTTTTCCAGAATGAGGCGGCTGTGACCGCCTCCTCCGAAGGTTACATCTACGTAAATTCCTCCAGGACGGAGATCCATAGCATCCACGCATTCGTGGGCCATTACGGGTATGTGGTATTCAGACATCAGTCTTCAACTTTTTTACCCTTCGAATCACCGAACAACTCTTCGGCAAGCGCCGCCGGATCTTCCAGCGCCTCTTGCAGCAATTCGTCGTATGCGGCTTCCGTCCAGATTTCAATTCTGTCGTTGCGGGCGCACAAAATCAGGCTCTTCTCCCCTTCTGCATAGGCCTGCAACCGCTTGGGCAGCAGAATCCGGTCTGCAGAATCAGGAGTCACCTCATTGGCGCCACGGTAAAAAATCCGCTTAAACGTTTTATGGCGAGGACTGAGATCGCTCAATTCGTCAACCTCCTTCTTCACCTCGTTCCAAACGGGACGAGGATACATGGTCAGGCATTTATCGAAGCCCTGGTTAACAACAAATTCAAGCTCGTCCCGGTCTCCCAGTTTTTTGAGTAAAGCACCAGGAATACGAAAGCGGCCCTTGCTGTCAAGGGACACATCATACTCGCCGATAAGATTATACTCAAGTACCATAAGCGGACCCCACGGGATATACGAACCCCTTGGGACTGTAAAAATACAGTGCATTGACACAAATTCCCACTTTTCGACACTTTATTTCACATCTTTTTCACTCAGCCTGAGTTTCAAAGCATAAAAAACGACGCACTTGGTCGCAAAAAAATTACACACGTAATTTTAGATCGCAATAAAATGTCATTTCTATTCAAATCTTGGTACAGTTTTTTCTTCTTCCAACCTACCTCGGCTTCCTGAGCCTCTTTTTGAGTTTTTCCGTAAGACTATACTGGTGGGAAAAAGTGTCGGTAGGTGTAAAAGAAAGTGGTAAATCTTCATCGCCAACCACTTCAGGGCACAATATAGGGCAAATTGTTTGCTAAATTTCAAAATACCAACATTAACACAATTCGGAGGCGAGGCCGCAGGTGCAGCGCACGGGTTAATGGAAAGGACTATCCGGAAATGATGGTTAGAATTGATATCTTCACCTTCTTCTATACCTTAGGTATATCATCATGCAAACCGTAACTAATGCTACGCCCTTTTCTATTTACCCTTACTCTTCTTCTCATGGAAACTACCTGTTTCGGACAAAACGACTTTGCTAACCTGGCCCGGTACGCAGACCACAACGAAGTCCGAGCCGAAATGACCAACGAAGTCGTCTTCCTCGGCAACTCGATTACCGACAGCTGGTACGCCCGGGATACTGCTTTCTTTGAAAGCAACAACTTTGTCGGGCGTGGCATCAGTGGGCAAACCTCAGAACAGCTCTTGCTTCGTTTCCGCCCGGATGTAGTCAACCTGAAACCCAAAACCGTAGTCATCCACATCGGCACCAACGACGTAGCCGAAAACACCCGCCCCTACAGCGAGGATTACACCGTTGGTAACATTGCTTCCATGATCGACATTGCCGACCAGAACGACATCCGCGTTGTTCTGGCCTCGGTTTTGCCCGCTACCGGATTCTCCTGGCGGCCAGCTCTCGGTGATCGCTCTGCCATGATCGTTGCCCTCAACAAAAGACTAAAGCAGCTGGCAGAAGAGAAAAACGTGGACTACCTGGATTACCACTCCGCCCTCAAGAACGACCAGAACGGCATGGACAAAGAGCTGGCTCCGGACGGCGTCCACCCCACCATGAAAGGCTACGGAATGATGAAGGAGATGGTGCTGAAAGTGCTGCGGTAACGCACTGGAGCGAGCTGCCTGCGGCAGCGGGTTCGAAGGCAACTCGCTTCAGGTCGTATTATTCATACGCTCTATATTTGAGGTTAACCCTCTCGCCAAATGAAATCCTATTTACCAGTACTAATTACCTACGCTCTCTGCTCTCTTCTCACAGGTTGCAGTACAGAAGGGAGTCACCCAACCGGAATCTATCTCTCCGTCTGCACTACGGAAAACGGCTCACCGTATAGCGATTTAACGGTATTCCACGTAAAAGAAGATTCAATTACCGCAAGCACTCTCAACAACTTCCTCAATGGCAGTACATCTCAAGGAACGGCTATACCTACTTCTGTACTTAACACTCCTTATTACAAAGACTATGATCAGTGGTTCAAAGACACTATAACCGCAACCATAACGGCGGATGAGTTAACGATAACCTCTATCGGAATCTCAAATAGCATAACGATTGCTAAGCACCTGCAGGGCATCAATTCCGGTAAGATCCACCTCGCTGACAATAGTATGGTAGCCAATAAGGCATTTGAAAGATGGAGCGACCGGTCCCGCTGGCTGTTCTCAGCGGACAACCGGCTCGAGGTAAGAACCCATGATAACAAAGCGCTCTATGAACTGGAATATGACCAGTTTTACACCATCGATAGTTTTGCCAATTCTCGATTTTTGAATGTCCATACCAACAACCAACATAAGTATACTATTGACACTATTAGCGAATCCTACATCGCGCTGGAACAGGTTGGCTGCGCTCCCACAAAGGACACCCTGAGGTTTTTAAAGGATACGTTTATCGAAAACCTACTCCCCCCGGCAGAGATCCTTGCCGAACACCCCGAATATGAACCTAAGAGTTATTCAACCTACTGGTACGAAACGCTGTGGACGTTTACCTTTTTGAACGATGGAACTTTTAAGTATCTCCCAAGCGGGCACTTTAGTGCCGGGCACCTGTACACAGGCACCTTTAAAGAACAAGACGGTATTATTGAGTTAGGCTATGTGAAAAGCGATTTCGGTGACTTGCGTGCAACCACTGACCCCACAAGGCTATTCCGGCTGGATGCCGATCACCTTCGCTGGTCCAACGGTGCCTTGATTTCCACCAACGAAAAAAAACGAGAACCTTGGGAGGATTTATTCCATGAGCTTGTCGACGTATGTTCTCAAATGGTGGCTGAGAATAAATTTGGCGTGGCCAATGAGGCCTTCCCGTACATCTCAGCGGAGATTATAGCCATTACCCCTGAGGTTTTGGTCAGGTTTCAGCCCAGCTCCCGCAACGATAACCAGATCGCACCAGAATTAAGGGATACACTTTCGTTAAAAGAAATAAGGGTAAGGTATCCATACAGAGCACCAGAATATTAAAGCAAATGAAATACCGATGCCGTTCTTTTTGCGCGGTCGCAGGTGCAAGGATGCTTTTCCAGATAGCAAGAAATAGCCAGTAGAGCGGGTTTCCCCCCCACAACAACCTTTCTCTGCACCTGCGCACCGGCGCCCCTACCCTGTTCTTTTGGAGTCTCTGGAAAAAAGCAGAATCGCTTCTTTAAAACCAGCGTTTTCTTCACGGGGCTGTATCATTTATCTTCTCGCACCCGGAGGGTGCTCTGACCGCTCGCGCTGAAAGAGGGCGTTAACCGGTTAAAACACAGGCTTCACTCCCGTCATCTCCCAGTGCCCCAGTGCGATGGGGATGTTCCCGATGCCGTTCAGTTGATCGAAGAAGTCTTTAAGCATGAAGGGCTCGCCCTCCGCTTCCCGAACCCGCGCGAGATCGGTCATTGCGTTTTCCATGAGGTATTTGCCGGTGATGTAACTGGTACCGTAGCCCGGTTGCCGCAGGTAGAGGTGCTGCTCAAAAAGGAGGAGTTCTTTCTCCGTCTTCATCCATCCGCGCGGGGTGTATTCTGAATGAATACCGCCAGCTTCCTCCATCGTCATCTCGTTGGCGTGAGCGTAGAGTGAGCCCAATCCCCGGGCTGCGCGCTGAGCGATCATGATGTAGACGATTTCCCGCACGCGGGGATTATCGTCGTACAAACCCGCCTGCATAAACATTTCCTCCACGGCGGTCGCCATGCCCTCGTTGCGGGAGTCGAAAATATTGTAGAGCAGCGCGCCGCGCCGGACCGGGCTGGCGTGCGGTTCTGTATCCATCCGGGCCAATTCAAACCAGTGGTAGAAGTGGGAGTACAACGGGCGCTGATCGTAGTGCGCCGTAATCCAGAAGAAGTTGCGGGTATCGGCGGGGACAAAACCACCAAGGTGCTCCCGCAGTGCAGGATCGAAGTAGTCTTTAACCGTTACGATGTCTTCCTCTTCGAGGAAGTTGATCAGGCTTCGGGCCGATTTATCAGCCATCTCAGCGTAGGCCTCCGGCGAGTCGGCAGCTACCAGCGGCGGCAGTTTCCGGTTACGGTGTTCTTCGAGCTTTAGCGATGACCAGGCCCGTGCCAGTTCACGTTTCAGGATCATTACCTCATCGGCCCAGGTAAGCGGAACGAGGTGGACGTTTTGCAGGTACCAGGTATAGTTTTCCTTACCGATGCCGGAGGGGCCGGTTTTAGTTTCTGCTTCCGCATTCAGCCAACCGACCAGTTCCACTGAAGACTCGTAGGCCAACTCCACCGCACGAACCAAATCCTTGTCGTCACTCACGCCATCCATCCCGAGGACAGCTTTGAGGTTATCCCCCTGGTCCTGAATATCGCGGATACCAGCGACCCACAATTCCTTAGCGTTGCCCGTCAGGTTTTGCCGGGCCTGCTTATTGAGTGAGGGGATAACGCGAAGATCAGCGAGTAAGCGATCCCGTTCGGAGGCAGTCAGCGGAAATGTGTAGGTCCATAGTTCGGTAACGCCGTGGTGGGTTGGTCCTTCGTGAGCGGGCACATCGCTGCGCGATGTCCACAGGCTTTTGTAGAAGGCGGGGTCACGAGCCCATGGCTTTAGAATTCGGTCATTGAAGTCGTAACCGTTCATTTCGGCGCGGACGATGTTCCAGTCTACTTGCTCGGCAATGCTCCAGCCCGTAGTGTCCATCGCCAGCAGGCGGGCGCGCAGGACTTCGAAAGCCGGACGGCGTTGGCTGAAGGTGTTGGCGGTGTAGTCCGGTGCACCTTCCAGTAGCGGCGGTTGCTCAAAGGTCCGCCACTCGTCGAAGAGGGTGAGTAACTGCCCGTAATCGCTAGTCGTTTCAACAACCGGTGATTCCGCAGCCGGGGCATTGGGTTCGCAACCGAAAAGCAGGCAAATAACGATCGAAGAAAGAAACAAAGAAAACAGGCGCATCGGATATGGGTTGGTTTTGACCGGCAAGATATGACCAACTCACCTGACTCCCGGCAAAAGCATAAACCTTTGCCTGAAATCAGGTTGGGTTTACTCCCGGCGTTTTGCCCGCTCCTGTCTCCGCAGTTCTCTCAATTCTTCCAATCGGCCGCGTTGCCGGTAGTACTTTCTGCGGCCCAGGCGGAATTTCATCTTCTGCTCTCCTCTTTTATCCCGTTCCACCACCAGGTAGACCTTCCAACCGGCATTATGGAACCCTGTGTTCTGCGGGGGCGTATCGAGCATGCCCCGGCCAATATTCCGCAACGGCACCGCAATCAGTAGATCAGGCCCTTTGAGACTGTCGAAATCTCCTTCGATAAAAAGTTGCAGGGCAGTTGACTGGACCTCCGTGCGTGGTAACCAGGCCTTTCCGTTCTCCAGCTTCAACTTCAGGTTCAGCGGAGCGAAGCGAAGGGTATCGAAACGCTTCTTCATTTTCACCTTGCGGCCTACTTCCTTCAGGGCCGGCCAACCGGAAAGTTCCAGGTCGGTCAGCAGGAGTTTCAGGTCTCCGGTGGTGCTGTCCAGCATCACCCGTTGGGTTTCTTCGTTCATTTTACTCACTACGTCTCCACTCATTGAGAGTACGCCCGACACAGTCCCTTCCGCCTCCTGCGGGGCAATGTTCATCGTTTTCATCACCTGCTGCAGCTCGCCCAGCGCAAGAGAATCCGTTTTCCACTTTACCAGAAAAGGAGATTTCACCTTTTTATCGATGTCGTAAACAGCCGAGAAGGTTACATTTCCTTCTCCCAAACGGAAACCTGAGGTTTCCAGAATCAGCCGGGTGGAATCCTCGAGCCGCAGTCCCGACCTTACATCCGTCAGAACTGTGTTTGCGTCCGTACGGAAGGTATCTACCCGCAAACTGAGTTCGGGACTAAAGGCACTGAATATCCCTCCGGTTGCCGACAGAATATCCTGCGGGTTGAAGGCGGCAGTATCTACCGCGCTGGCCTTACGCTTACGAATAAGCCCCTGAATATCCGACCAGTGCAGCCGCTGAGCGGAGGCATTGGCTTTCATCCTGAAGGTTGCGCCCGGCTCGGGATATAGAAAAGCAGAAAGGCGGTCGAGGGTACCGTTCAGTACAACCGACCGGCGGGTAGAGTCAGAGATCAGTTCCAGATTATAAGCGACGTGTTCGTCGGCGGAATGAACGGAAAACTTACGAATCGGTACAAACACATTTCCGGGCCGGTACTCTACCCTGCTTGAGTCTATTTCCAGCGACAGGTTTGTCGTCCGGATCAGTTCATTAAGGTCATCAGGGGTTCCTTCCAAATCCATATCAATAGTGAAGCGGCCAGTACCAAAGAAAAAATCTTCCGCGGCAAACAACTGATTTACCACGATAGGATCTCCTTCCAGGTGGAGCCGTGTATGCAGGCTGCCGGAGCGCGGCGCATAAGTGATATTGCCGGAGAAAAGTTCTTCGCTGCCTTCGCTGAAGCTAAGGCTCCCGGTATTATCTCCCGGTCGAACTCCGGCGACATCGTTAATTACTCCACGGTGAGCAAAATCGATCTTCAGGTCCTGCGGCAAAGAATCGAGGCCGGAGGGGAGTTTCAGCCCGAAGTGTTCCAGGGCGGGCCGGGTCCGGTTGAGGTTCAGGTGCTCAGCACCTGCCACTAACCGAAAAGGTGTCGTTCCGGATTCACCCAGGCCCAGACGCGCGCCAAAGTCGAGCTGACTGTCTTCCCAATCGAAACTCGTTTGCTCCAGAACGAGGGTGTCCCCGTCAAATCGTAAGCCGGTTGCAAAGTTGGTCACGGCAAGGATGTCGTAGTAGGAGACTGTATCAAAACGGGCCTCCATTTGCGGGCGGAACGAAGCCTGCAGACCGAGGAGCGCCTTTTTCATGGCCTTAACGCGCTGGTCACCGTTCACGGCATCCTGCGTTTGCGCCCCCTCAGCATCAGAAGACGGGTTAGTGACAAGTTGTGGTTGCCGGTTCTGGTCGTCGGAAGCGAACATACCACCTTCACCAAACATGGCCAGAAAGTCGGTCCAGCTAATGCGCGGTGCGTGGAGTCTCACGTCGGTCCGTATACTGTCTGCCGGACGGTCGAGCAGCAGGGGCAGCAGATTATCCATTTCTCCCTCCATACCGAAGGCGAAGCCCGTACTGAGTTCTCCGCTCTGGAGTTTGAACCGAACATCTTTAGCCCTTTTCACCAACTCAAGGTGACGGAGCGGGAAGGTGACGTTGGCCGGTTTGTACAGCACCTTGGTATTGGTCAGCACCAACTTACCGTCACTGCTCTGGATGATCTTCGGCATGTAATTGAGCGACTCGTTGATGTACGTCGACAGCACAAAACGGCCATCGCCAAAGATGAAGTTCTCGGTTCCGACATTTTTGTTGATCGCACGCGCCGGCCCGGCTACCCTGATGGGAGCATCGAGGTAAGTATCTCCCACCACACCTCGTATAATTGCTTCGGGGAAGCTGATGAACAACGCCCCCTGGTACGCCCGTGAAGTATCGAGCTTGATGCGGAAGTTCTTCTTACTCCCCGGGATTCCCCCCTCGCTGACCGCCAGTTCGTTTACGAACGTACCCTGGCTGAATACTTTTCGAAACGGAAACTGATTGATCCTTACGTCGTTGCCCGTCAGCTTAAAGTCGACACTAATATCTGGCTCCTGATCCGCTACCAGGCTGGACTGAATACTGGCCATCGCGCTGAAACGGTCCCTTACGTGGTACTTCTCGAGGTTTTTCCGCAACTCCTCCGGGAGCAATACCAGGGTGGAATCGTAATGAACGGCAGCACTTTCAATCTGAAGGCTAAGGCCTTTGTCGGCACCGGTACGTAGTTGTCCCGCGCAGGTAAACGTTTCGTCCCTGATGTGGAGCACAGTACTGGCCAGCTCCCACACGCCATCATTGTTATCGATATGTAAGTCGCCCCGCAGGGGCGACCGGACGAGAAACTCTCCCTTTTCGGTATTGAAGGCAATTCCCTCGACGAACGCGGCGACCTTACTGTCGGTATGCATCCCGAAGGGAGTCTTTTCGGTTTCGGTCCGTAAAGAGTCGAGATGTACCACCATCCTTTTGTTCCGGTCGGGCCGGAGGAAGGCGAGATCTACGTCGATTAACGCGATCTTCAATCCACTCCACACAAATTGGGGTTCGAACCATCCTTTACGCTGTACCGAATCCGCGGGCGTGCGCTGCCGGGTGAGTTTGCCGAGGTTGAAACCGCCCAACGAATCGCTCGCGACGTACACTGCGGCGTGGCTCAGTTCAATACTGTTGAGGCGCAGGGTATCGAAGATGAGGTTGCCCAACGTCAGGGAACCGCTGAAATGCTGAGCGGCAAGCAGTGGAGGTTCTGCGACCGATCGCGTAGTGTCGCGCACCACCATACTGTCGATGGTAAAGGTGACGTGGGGGAAACTCTTCCAGGCCTTGAAGTCGAGTTCCCGAAAGGTAACATCAAGGCCCGATGTACTGACAAATTCGCTCAGGATCTTCTCCTGACTGGAATCCAGGTAGGCACTAAGCCACCAGGTTGCCAAACCCAGCAGCAACGCAACAACGCCTGCAAAGATGAGCAACCAACGGACAATTTTTTTCAGCATAAGGAGGAACTTGCCGGACACGTCGGAAAACAGAGGCAACGTAAACACAGCTCTCATTTAACGAAAGTAAGCAGTACGGAGTTCGGTACGTCGACATTACGACGAAACAACATACGTTGTTTTGTAAAAAAGGAAGAGCACCTTAACTTTATGCCAGCAATGCAGAACCGTAAATTCAAACGACAGATCGCCCGCCTCGAGAGGGCTGGCAACGACGATTTTCTCCTCATCCTTACCGGAGGAGCAGGCGCGTTTGCTACCCACGAGTTGCACCTTTTGCTGCGACGCATACGGGTAAGGACCCAGCAGGTAAGCCAGTTACGCAAAACGATGTTTAAGGTAAGTCTTTGCATTCCGCTGCTGATGCTTGCCGCCTGTGTGGCAGCTTTGGTTTCCCTGCGGGGGCTGATGGCCATCTTTGTTTTAGCAATCCCCGTTTGCCTGATCATTCTGCTGTACCAGCAGGTCCGGGCGGGCCGCAAATTCAGTTGCTACGACCGGGCCAAGCGTTTACGGGCCATCATCCAGCAGGAATTGGCGCGCCGCCGGCGCGGGATGACTTACTGATTCTCAAACAGTACCGAAGGTGGTTTCAATCATTGCCGGCCAGCCATCAGGGCGCGGCCGCAGGTGCAGTGTAGGTTGAAGAAGCATCGTTTAAACAATTGGCCAGAACGAGTTAGACTCCCCAACCCCCAGGGCTAACGCATAGGATTCGATTTTAAGCTTTTAGTTCAAGATCAAACCCTATGCGTTGGCCTTGAGACAGTGCCCTCCCCCGCTCTCAGAAGTGGGTCATTGCACCGGCGTACGCGCCTGAAAAAGCAATTGGTTTATCCTTTTAGTTCAGCAACCACCCGTTCTGCCAATCCGGCCCGGGTACTGAGTGATAGCTGCACCCGTTTCACCGGTGCGTGCTCGTTTTCGGCGAAAGCCGCCCATACCCGGTAGTTACCCAGTTGGTCTTTTTCACAGTACACGCCCAGCGGCATAGAGCAGCCGCCTTCCATCATGTTGAGCACGGTGCGCTCAACGTTGGTACACTCCCCTACTTCGAGGTTGTGCAGCGGTGCGAGTTGCTTACGAATAGCGATGGCGTCTTTGCGGGTTTGGATGGCCATTACGCCTTGCCCCGGTGCGGGCACAAACTCACGTGGACTTGGCTCCACCACTACCATGTCGGAAAGGTCAATTTCCAACCTTTCGAGGCCGGCGGCGGCGAGCATGACGGCGTCCAGTTCCCCGGTGCGGGCTTTCTCCAGCCGCGTCGGTACGTTGCCACGGATGTCGACCGGCACCAGGCCGGGATGCAGCTCGCGCAGCTGCGCCTTGCGCCGGTTAGAGCTCGTACCGATGGTCGCTCCGTCGGCCAGTTTGAAGGGCTTGCCCTCCACGGCTTTGTCTTTATGGATCAGGATCAGGTCGCGCACGTTGGCGCGGTAGCTGAGGGCCGCCAGGGTCAGGCCTTCGGGCTGCTCGGTCGGCATGTCCTTCAGGCTGTGAACGGCCAGGTCGATGTCTCCGGCCAGCAGATGATCTTCGATCTCCTTGGTGAAGAAGCCTTTGCCCTCCAGCTTGTCGAAGCCGAGGTGCTGAATTTTATCGCCCTGGGTTTTGATGATTTTCAGCTCACTGTCTATGCCCAGCTCCTTTAGTTGAGCCTGGACGAAGTGTGCTTGCCATAGGGCTAGTTTTGAGCCTCTTGTACCTATTATCATTGGTTGGTATTGTTCCGCAGCCTTCAGGCTGCGATGAGTTGACGCAGCCTGAAGGCTGCGGAACAGTTAGAAGTCGGCCGTCTTCGGTGCCCGGGGGAAAGGAATTACGTCGCGGATGTTGCCCATTCCGGTTACGTACATCACCATCCGCTCGAAGCCGAGGCCGAAGCCGGCGTGAGGACAGCCACCGAATTTACGCAGGTCCAGGTACCAGGCCAGTTCGTCTTCGTGCACGTCCATCTCCTTCATCCGGGTGCGGAGTACTTCTTCGCGCTCTTCACGCTGGGAACCGCCGACCATCTCACCGATGTAGGGGAAGAGGATGTCCATCGCGGCAACAGTTTCGTTGTCGTCGTTGAGGCGCATATAGAAGGCCTTGAAGCTTTTGGGGTAATCGCGCACGATGACCGGCTTTTTGAAGTGCTTCTCCACCAGCCAGCGTTCGTGTTCGGCTTGCAGGTCTGTCCCCCACTCTACCGGGAATTCGAATTTCTTTTTCTTGTAGGGCTTACTGCGCTGGATCAGGTTGATCGCCTCGGTGTAGGTGATGCGGGCGAACTCGTCTTTGACGGTAAACTCCAGCATCTCGATGAGGCCCATCGGGCGGCGCAGTTCGGCCTTCATGTTCTTTTCAGCCTGCTTGATGCGGGCGTCGAGGAATTCGAGGTCGGCGCGGTAGTTGTCGAGGCAGTAGTTGATGAGGTACTTCAGGAAGTCCTCGGCCAGGTCCTGATCGTTGTCGATGTCGGCGAAGGCGATTTCCGGCTCGATCATCCAGAACTCGCTCAGGTGGCGGCTGGTGTGGCTGTTTTCGGCGCGGAAGGTGGGCCCGAAGGTGTAAACCTTGCCCATCGCCAAGGCTCCGATCTCGGCCTGTAGCTGCCCGGAAACGGTAAGGTGCGTGCCCTTACCGAAGAAATCCTGGCTGTAGTCCACATTGCCGTCCTCGTCTTTTGGCGGGGACGCAGGATCAAGGGTCGTTACCCGGAACATCTCCCCTGCTCCCTCAGCATCGTTGCCGGTGATGATCGGCGTGTGCAGGTAGTAAAAGTTGCGGTCGTTGAAGTACTTATTGACGGCGTAGGCCAGCGCGTGGCGGAGGCGGAAAACAGCGCTGAAGGTGTTTGTCCGCATCCGGAACTGCGCGTTTTCGCGCAGGAACTCCATCGTTTGGCTCTTGGCCTGCAGCGGGTATTCGCTCAGGTCAGCAGCACCGTGGATGGTGATGGACTTGGCGACCACCTCTACGGCCTGTCCGCTGCCCTGACTTTCGACCAGTTCGCCCGTCACGCCCACACAGGCGTGGAAACCGATGGCGCGGATGGTCTCTTCGTCGAAGTCCTCTCCGTTCACCACCACTTGAAGGGTTTCAGCTCCGGAGCCATCATTTAAAACCATAAACCGGTTGCCGCGCCAGGCGCGGACCCAGCCCATTATGGTTACATCTTCGCCTACCGTTGGCGACTTTAATACATTGGCTATTTCCTGACGGTGGATCATTCGCTTGCTTGTTTGAGGGCGCGAAGATAAGAACATCGTCAGGTAGTGTTGTAGTTGCAGGGTCAAATAGTCTGAGGGAGCATTAACTCTGCTGAATCCTTACCACAACTAAAGTTGCCGCCTGTAACCTGCCAAGTCCCTTCAGGGCTCCTGCGCTCAGACGAAGTTGATGGTTAATAGCCTCCCCTAAAACCCTTCCCTGCACCCGCGTTCCCGCAAAAAAATAAATAAAACGGTCTGCCCTGTCACATTCCTTCGGCCACCGGCATATGGGTGAATGTACCCAACATTCCCACACGGCACCAATGTGCCGCAACAAAAACCAAAGCATGATCCGTTCTACCCTTTTTTCCTTATTCTGCCTCTTCGCCCTCGGCTTCGCCGTAAGCTCCTGCGACGGCGACGAAGTCGACCTCACCAACCAGCAAGTTGATCCTCCGGTGATCGAAGTGGAGGCCGGCACCCTGAACTATACCATCAACGGCAACCCTGTGCTGGACACCGGTTTTGGATTCGTCTGCCGCACCGATACCATTGGCATGCTCACCCACAGCTACGTTGCCACCAACGTCGACGTTTCGGGGCTGAGTGATACCAACAACATTGTGCCCGTTGCCCAGGGCGATGTACTCATCCATGGCTACACCGTAGATGTAAACGACATCGACTACACCTACCTTTCAATAATGGTGCCGATTGCCGTTGGCGAACTTGAACGTGCCCAGTGCTCAGATTGCGACATCACGATGATCGAAACCGATGGTATTGTTTCCGGCACCTTCTCCGGCACGGTGAATACCTCCAACCCTGATTCCGTTTTCGTTATCACCGACGGTACATTTGAGCTACCGCTCATTGAACTGGTCTGCGACTAACAGGCCCTGCTACTAAAATCCATTTCAACCTGAGTATTACCTTCCGTTCCGTCCATCAATTATGGACGGGACGGTTTTCTTCACTACCTCAATTTCTCCGCGCTTGCCCGAAAGAGAAAACGAAGCACAACTGCTGGCCGAATGTCGGGCCGGGAAAGATGCGGCCTGGGGCCGCTTCTACCAGCTTTTCGGTGGCTACGTCTACAGTCTCTGCCGGCGGTACGGAGTTGCCGAAGGCGAGATCGTGGACACGGTGCAGGAGGTTTTTGCGCAGGTATTTCTTAACCTCAAAAGCTACGACCCGGTGAAGGGTGCATTGAAGCCGTGGGTGCGCGCCCTGGCCATCAACATCGTACTGATGCACCTGCGCAAACAAAGCCGGGGGCGCATCGTGTACCTCGAGGATTACTCCGACGACGTACAGGTCTCCGGGCGCGGAGTACTGGACCAGCTCAATCAGGAAGCCTTGCTGAGCATCGTAGCGAAGCTGCCGTTGAACCTCCGCCTCGTGTTCAACCTTTCGGTAGTGGATGGTTACAGCCACCGGGAGATCGCAGAGCGCCTTACGATCAGCGAAGCCACCAGCCGGCAGCACCTGACCCGCGCTAAGCAATGGCTGCGTCGTCATCTTTCTCAACCCTCCGTAAAGCAAGCATATGGCCTATTCTGATCAGCACTTTGAGGATGAACTGCGCGAGAAGCTCAGCCAGGACACACCATTGCCTCCGGGCATGGACTGGGAGGCCATGCGCAAAGGAGTGCATCAGAAAGTAGAGGCTCAACGCAAAACGAAGCGGCCTTTCCTTCCCTGGTGGCGGCCGGGAATAGGGATCCTCCTGCTGTTGCTCGCAGGGCTTTGCGGCTATCAGCTCAGAAACGCCAGTATTTCCCAGCAGGATGCTCCGTTGAAGGATGAAACGAATATCCCTGATAATCCGACCGACCCAACACCTGAAATTCAGGACGCTACGGGTTCTGTACTTACCGACATCGAATCAGGAACAGACAGCCAACAACCAGAAAAGGAAGCCGGACAACTGCCCCAGCCTTCCACTTTCTCACCAACGAATGCCGCACCTGAAAAAGATGGACCGGCTTCTGCGGGTCTCCCGACAACTAATGTTCAGATTACCACCGGTAAGACAAACGACCTCCAGAAACCTGACCCCGTAGTTTCTGCCGACAACGCTGTCGTTACAACCAAGAACGCAGCAGAAAAAGTTGATGCATCGCTCCGGAGTGAAGCCCTTCCGCGGCTTCCCTTTCAGCAGTACACCCTCATTGCGGAAGGAGAATTCCTGCCCGATCCCGAAGTAAAACCCGCTCTTACTACCAACGAAGAACAAGCAACTGTTGAGGCCAAAGGCTGGTTTGTCGACCTGGTGATGGGCACGCAATTCGCTAGCTTAGATTACGAGGGAGATGACTCGGCTTACGCGGCCTTGCGTTCCGAGACAGCGGCTGCTTTGCCGGGTCATCACCTGGCCTTTAGCGTTGGTAAAAACATCAATGAGCAGTGGCATATCCGGTCGGGTCTGGCTTACGACCGCATTCGCACCCTCACCGAATATGAGGGCATGCGGACGTTTGACTCTACCTTCCTCAACGTACCCTTGCGGGTACGGGTGAACGGCGACACCATTTTTGGCGCAGCGGCGCTGGGGGTCACGGAGTTTCGCGAGATTCAGTCTTTCCAGCGGGAGGAGCGGCTTACCGTCCCCATATTGGTGGGCCGTAACTTTCAGTTCGGTCGCAGCCTGCTTACCCTGCGGGCGGGGCCGGAGTTTGGTCTACTGATTGGTAGCGGGGGGAAAGTGCTTACGGCGGACCGTAGTGTCCGCCTCTTGACCGATGACGACTTTCAGCGGCTTACCATCAGTGCTCGCCTGGAGGGCGAGCTGGCGGTGCCACTCGGGGCGAAGTGGCCCCTGCTTATTGGCCGGATTGGAATCCGGCGGGAGTTTGGCGGTGGCCAGCTCGAAATCCGGCGGACGGGAGGTTCGGTGGTCGGAGGGCTGGGGATTCGGTGGTCGCTTTAGGCGAGGCACAGCCAGGGTAATCCTGACGGAGAGATTTAACAATGAGGAATTGAACGGTGCTCAAAACCGACCGTTGCACCTGCGACCGCGCCTTCTGGTAAAACAGGCTGACGTGGGCGCGGTCGCAGGTGCAAAGACAAGTTGAAGGAGCTGTACTGAAAATGTTTTTCCGGTTTGGCGTAACGTTTTTTCGTCTTGTGAATAAGATCACAAAGCCCAAGGCAACACCCCCATACTTTTGCTGCTGTAATAGATAATTAAACACTAAATAAATACAGTTATGCAAACGGATTCCCCCACAATGCCCTCCATGCCAAGAATTGGTGACAAGGCTCCCGATTTTAATGCGGTAACCACCACGGGCAAATTGCAATTTTCAGAATACGCCAAAGACAGTTGGGTTGTAATGTTCTCGCATCCGGCCGATTTCACCCCGGTGTGTACGACCGAAATGTCGGCCTTCGCGGTAGAAAAAGACTGGTTTACTGAGCGTAACACCAAACTTCTCGGGCTCAGCATCGACAGTATCCACTCCCACCTTGCCTGGGTGAACAACGTCCGCGAAAAGACCGGCGTCTACCTCGACTTCCCCATTATTGCTGACATCGACATGTCTGTATCCAAGCTTTACGGAATGTTGCACCCCGGAGAAAGTGCGACTGCCGCCGTCAGGGCCGTTTTCTTCATCGATCCCAAAGGTGTGACGCGTTTGCTGATGTACTACCCGATGAACGTAGGGAGAAATATGGACGAAATCAAACGTGCGCTCGTAGCGCTCCAAACCTCAGACGAGCATAAATGTCCACTGCCCATCGATTGGCGCCCCGGCGATAAGGCGATCGTTCCTCCGCCCAAAACACTGAAGCAACTGGAAGAGAGAAACGCCAATACGGAGTATGAGAAGGTCGATTTCTATCTGGCCAAAAAGGCCATTTAGCCAGAAATCTATTTCTCATCCCCGAGGAGGCATTTCAGACGTTCGCCGGAAAATTGAGGAAGTACTCAAAATCGCCTCCGTGACGGATGGGGTGGCACTGATTCCTTACAGTGCAACAACAGATCAAACAGAAGACTTCCCGGCAGGCAGCAATAACATTGTTGCCTGCCCTTTCGGGCAGCGAAGTATGAGAGCAACTTCCAGCCGGATCGAAGTCAGTTGGTGGCCTCTACGGAGTCTCGAAACTCTGGCAGGAACCGGGTTTACTCCCTTCCGGATTGGGATGGATAACCAAACCTCCTACCCCAGACAACCGTATCAGAAGTAAATCACCTTCACTAAAATTATATACAAATGACCATCAAGCAATTTTTTGACGACGGCCTTGCGCACGCTTCTTACGTGCTCATTGCCAACAGCGAAGCGGTTGTAATTGACCCCGCCCGCGACCCTCAGCCTTATTATGACTACGTGAAGGAACAGGGAGCAAACCTGAAAGCGATCATCGAAACCCATCCGCACGCAGACTTTGTTTCTTCTCATCTGGAGATGTACGAAACGACGGGTGCAACAATTCTGGTGAGCAGCAAAGTTGGAGCTGCGTACGACCACGAGGCGTTTGACGGCGGGAAAACGTTCTCAGTGGGTGATCATACCCTGACCGCTCTGGACACGCCCGGCCACTCTCCCGACGGGATTACGATTCTGCTTACGGATAAGGATGAAAAGCAGATTGCGGCGTTTACCGGGGACACGCTCTTCGTTGGTGATGTTGGTCGCCCCGATTTGCGGGAGTCGGGCGGTGACGCCCGGAGCAAGAAAGAACGTCTCGCCCGGGATATGTACAGCAGTTTGCGCAATGTACTCATGCCCCTCTCCCCGGACGTGACGGTCTACCCGGCGCACGGCGCCGGCAGCCTGTGCGGTAAAGGGCTAAGTGAAGACCGGACCAGTACCATTGGCAGAGAACTGAAGGAAAACCCGGCCCTGCAGCCAATGAGTGAAGACGAATTTGTCTCCTGGCTTCTGCAAGACCAGCCTTTTATACCGAAATACTTCCCTTACAACGTTGAGGTGAACAAGCAGGGAGCTCCTGCGCTGGCACCAAGTCTCGCCAACGTGCAGCGGGAAGGACACGACTATGAACTCAGTAACCCCGAACTGCCAATCATTGATACCCGTGACGAGGCAACCTTCAAACTCGGTCACCTTCCGGGAGCTATAAACATTCAGGATGGCAACAAATTCGAAACCTGGCTCGGCGTTCTGGTCGCTCCAAAGACCCCGTTTTACCTGATCGCAAAAGACGAGGAAGCCCTCGAAAAGGTGATCACTAAAGCAGGCAAGATTGGCTACGAAGGCTTCATTTCTGTTGCCTATACGCAGTTCGAGGCTTCGGCAGAAGCCTCCCTCTCCCCCATCAACCTGACCCACTTCCGTAATAGCCCCGACGACTACACCATTGTAGACATCCGCAACGCCAGCGAAGTAAAAGACGGTAAGTTCTTCCCCTCGGCCATCAACATCCCTCTGCCTGAGTTACCAGACCGGGCCGGCGAAATCCCTACCGACAAATCCGTCGTTGTTCATTGTGCAGGCGGTTATCGCTCCGCTGCGGGATCCAGCATCGTAGCCGCCGAAGTGGGAGACAAAGTCGAAGTCTTTGACCTGAGTGAAGCCGTCAATTCGTTCAAGTAAGGTCATGTCAAAGTACCTGATGCTGCTCTGCTTGCTGATGATATCTGCCAGCCTGAGTGCCCGGCGCGATTCAAGCCGGTTGAATCAGCTACTAGCCGATTATCGAATAAAAATTTCTGTCGGGCTTCAGCTCTGGTCCACCTACTCAAGGGGAATGGAAATGTATGATATGGAGCAAGGAGCATATACCAGCCTTGAAGATCGGCTAAATGTACAACTACGGCGCAGCCGGTTCTCCGTAAGTGGCCAGCCTTACCCTACCCTCCGCTTCAAAGTTACTTCCTCACTTGACCTGGTAGGTCATGATGTTCTGGCAGCGACAGAAGCGGGGGGTAACAACGGAAGCTCCCCTGAATTCCGGATATGGAATGCCTTTGTAAACTGGCAACTGGCTCCTGCCAAGGACGTCCTTTACGCCACGGCGGGCTACTACGTATCCCCGATCGGGCGGGAGAGCAATACCTCCGCGATGCGGAGCATTTCCTTCGAGAAAGCCTGGTCGCAGAACTACCTGCGCCGCCATCTTATCGGAACGGGTCCGGGAAGGGCGATGGGCCTGATGTTGAGCGGACAGTTACACAACAGCAATGGAAAGCGGCACCTCACCTACGAATTGAGTCTGCAAAACCCAATATTCGACACCCTCAGCGGTAACTCTTCGGGAAGCAACTACAGTCCTTTGCTAAGTGCCCGGCTCTCTCTTCATGCGGGTGACCCTGAGAACAAATCCTACTCTTTGGGCCATAAAGTCAATTACTTCGGTAAGCGCAACGGGTTAACAATCAGCCTATCCGCTGCCCGTCAGGGCAAGTCGGCCGGGTTTTCCGCAAATGGAGCATACGGTCTGGAATACTTATACAACAGTCAGGTCGTCCATCTCGACGGGGAGTTTTTCTTCCTCAGCAGGTCCGATGACCGGTTACCGGGCCACGCCCGGTTTGAGGGAAGAACGGGCTATTTCCGAATCGGTAAAAACATACCTCTGCCCCGTGCCCTCACCATGGAGCCTGTAGTAAGTTACTGGTTCTTTGATGGCCCGCTGGAGGCTGCAGATATTCTGGAAGCGACGAGTCTGGGGAGCTTCACTGGATCTGATACCGGACTGGACATTGGGGCGAACCTGTACTTCAGCCCAAACCATAAACTATCCCTGTTTTATGCCTTCCGAATGGGTGATGCCGGCGAGGGAAAACATGAACTGATCGAGAATAATTATTTTCAGCAATCCGGAGTCGGAGCAGTTCGCAGAGGAAATTACTTCGGCGGGGGCTGGGTGGTTATTTTCTAAAGTTATCACGATGCACCGTATTCTTTATTGCCATTGCTAAAAACAGGTAATCATACAACAGCCGACTTCAACACTTCCACCACCTCCCCCTGCGTACTCCGCGTCTTATCCCGCGCGTACCAGGTGTGCAGTTGCTTCTGGAACTCGGCGTACTCTGGCCGCTCGCTTTCGGGGGTCTGCTTATAGTCCATCACCATTTGCTGAGCTGCTTCGGGGCGGGGTCCCCAATTGCCGAGCACGGCTTTGGTTTTAGCGTCCAGGATGATGACTTCGGGGATGGCGCGTGCCCCGTTGGTCAGGAACTTATCCATCAGTTCCAGGTTTTCATCGCGGAGGAGGCAGTACAGTTGGAGGTGTCCGGATTCATCAGCCATCCAGTTCAGGACGGGCAGGATTTGTGCGGCATCGCCGCACCAGCCTTCGGTGAGGACCAGCAGGATGAGTTCGCGGTCCAGAGCAGCCAGAAAATCCGAGGTTTCCCCGGTGAGTTTCGGTTTGCGGTCCAGCCGGTTCATCCGGGCCTGGTTGAGGTGAGCGATTTCTATGTACTGTTCAGACTGGTTGGGGCCGGTCGTTTTGCCTTCGTCCTCCAACAGTTCGGTCAGCATTTGACGGTAACCGGCGTAGGATTGAGCTTTGCTTAGGGAGTCGGTGATCAGAGAAGTCATCGTTGAGTTATTTAGTGGCGTTTAAAGGCCGGGAGGCCGGCTAAAGTTCACCTTAATGGGTTTCTCTGTGTTGCACAGACAGACAGAAACGACCAGTTTTCAGGTGCCTGCCTGCCGTCTACCGTCGCTTTGCGAACGCCAGGCCTGCGCTTTGGTCCCGCTGCTCCTCCGAACGCCCCCTGCACCTGCGACCGCGGCTACTTCATAAATTCTTTCAGTGCCAGCGCCACCCCGTCTTCTTTAGCGGCTCCGGCAGTAATGTTTGCGACCTCGAGCACTTCCGCTCTGGCGTTGGCCACGGCAACGCCCAGGCCTACGCCTTCCAGCATTTCGATGTCGTTGTAATTGTCGCCGAAGGCGACACAATCGGCCAACGTCAGGTCAGGATATTTATGCTCCAGAACCTTACTGATGCCCGTCAGTTTGGATATTTCCTTGCTGGCTATCTCCAGGTAATCGTCTTTAGAGCGGTAAAGGTGGAGGTAATCTCCGTCGGTAATTTTCTCCAGCCTGGCGACCATCTCGTCGATGCCCGCAGGGTCACCCATCACCATTATTTTGTGAGCACTGACGGGCCGGTCGGCCCAGTCCAGCGCCGTTTCCCGGTTACCCCGCATCTGAGGTTTCACACGGGTATTGTTCTCTTCGCGGCGGGCGTAGTGGTCCATTTCCTCTACGTACCATTCCTCACCGTGAAAGAGCTGTACGGACAAGCCGAGTTTCTCGTTGATCTTGCGGATGGTGGCCAAAAAGATGATCGGAATTTCTTGCGAGTGCACCACTTCCCCATCCACAATCACCAGTCCGCCGTTGTAGCAAACCAGGGGCAGGCCGGTAATTCCCAGATCGTCCTGAATCCAGGTCATCGCCTGCGGCATGCGGGAGGAAATGAGGATGAAGGGGATGTTGCTTGCAGCGAGGCGTTTAACTTCCTTTTTCAGCGCAGGGGAAGGTTCACGATCGGCGTTGAGAAGGGTTCCGTCGATGTCGGAGAAGGCAATTTTGTAGGACATGGCGGCAAGGTACAACGGCTGGGCAGTTTTACGCTCCGTGACGGGAGTCGATGGGCGTGCGGGAAGGGCTCTTCGGAGGGCGGGAGTCGACAGGCTAAAAGAATTGGACTGGCGACCCGCCGTTCCATCCTTACAACGCCACCGCTACTTCCCAGGCTTCCTTGATCGCACGCTTAGCGTCGAGTTCTTTAGCGTTCAGCGCTCCGCCGACCACATGGACGTTCACTCCGGCAGCCGTTAGTTTTTTACTCAACACATCCAAAGGTTCCTGGCCGGCACAGATGACTACGCTTTCGACGTCTAGTACGCGCGGCTCGCCGGCTACGGTGATGTGCAAGCCGGCATCGTCGACCTTTTCGTAGGTACACTGAGCCAGCATGTTGACCTGCTTCATGGCAAGGCTGGAACGGTGAATCCAGCCGGTGGTCTTGCCGAGGTTTTTACCGTGCTTGCCTTTCGAGCGCTTCAGGAGGTACACTTCGCGCGGACTGGGCAGCGGCTGGGGGCTTTCGGCCAGCGAACCACCGCGGGCATAAGCCATATCAACGCCCCATTCTTTCATGTACTCATCTACGCTGAGGCTGACGCTGGGGTGGTCGAAGTCGTGGCTGAGGTACTCGGCAACGTCGAAACCGATGCCACCGGCACCGATAATCGCCACTGATTTGCCGACTTTCTTCTTAGCGGCAAGTACATCGGCGTAATCGAGCACTTTGGGATGGTCGATGCCGGGGAAATCGAGTTTCCGGGGCGTTACGCCGGTGGCGATCACGACCTCATCGAAGCTGGTCAGTTCTTCGGCGGTAGCGCGGGTGTTGAGGCGAACGGTTACGCCATGTTTTTCCAGCATCTCACCGTAGTAGCGGATGGTTTGCCGGTATTCCTCCTTTCCGGGGATGACGGTGGCCATCTTGAACTGACCGCCGAGTTTATCGCTGGCTTCGAAGATCGTGACGTCGTGTCCGCGTTCGGCGGCGACGGTGGCGGCGGCCATGCCGGCGGGTCCGGCACCAACTACAGCGATCTTTTTAGCTACGCTGCTGCCTGACTCGGTGGGCGCGGCCGCAGGTGCAACGGACGGATCAGGGAGCAGGGTTTCGTGACAGGCCCGGGGGTTAACGATGCACGAACTCACCTGAAGCGTGAACGTGTGATCGAGGCAGGCCTGGTTACAAGCAATACAGGTGTTGATTTCCTCCGGCTTTTCGGCAGCGGCCTTAGTAACAAACTGCGGATCGGCGAGAAAAGGCCGGGCCATACTCACCATATCCGAGCAACCATCGGCCAGTACCTGTTCGGCCACTTCGGGCGTGTTGATACGGTTAGTTGCAACAAGAGGGATAGACACTTCGCCCATCATCCGCTTGGTTACCCAGGCGAAGCCGCCGCGCGGAACGATGGTTCCGATGGTTGGCACCCGTGCCTCGTGCCAGCCGATTCCGGTGTTGATGATGGTCGCGCCAGCTTTCTCAATTTCTTTGGCCAGGTGAACGACCTCTTCCCAGGTGGAGCCTCCTTCTACGAGGTCAAGCATTGAGAGGCGGTAGATGATGATGAAATTTGGTCCTACGGCTTCGCGCGTTCGCCGCACGATCTCCAACGGAAACTTAATCCGGTTTTCGTACGCCCCACCCCACTCATCGTCGCGGCGGTTGATCTTCGAGACGATGAACTGATTGATCAGGTAGCCTTCGGAGCCCATGATCTCTACGCCGTCGTAGTTGGCCTGTTGGGCCAGTTCGGCGCACTTCACGTAGTCTTTGATGGTTTGTTCTACCTCTTCGCCGGTGAGACCGCGCGCCGGGAAGGGCGAAATCGGAGCCTTCGTATCCGAAGCGGAGACGTTGTGCTCCGAGTAACCGTAACGACCGGTGTGAAGAATTTGCATGCAGATCTTTCCGTCCTCAGCGTGGACAGCATCGGTCACGACCCTGTGTTTCCAGACTTCGTCTTCATTGTCCAGGGGGTGCCCGATGGGCAGCGCCAGACCTGACTTATTAGGGGCTACGCCGCCCGTCACGATCAGGCCTACCTGACCCCGGGCGCGCTCTGCGTAGAATGCAGCGAGGCGTTCGTGGCCTTCGGGGATGTCCTCCAGCATGGTGTGCATGCTGCCCATCAGGACGCGGTTTTTCAGGGTCGTAAAACCAAGATCTAAAGGTTGAAAGAGGTTTGGATAATTGGACATGACTGACTTTTAAAGGGGCAATGTAGCGAATTTTCGCTACTTCTTGGTTATCCGCGAGTGTAGCCCGTGCAGGATATTCGGGCTGATGCTATTTTACTTGTTACCAAACCAATATCCCATACGTAGCCCCAGAGCCAACTCTCCCCTGAACTTACCACCGTGTTGTTTCAGTTCACAGCATCCCCACTCATTGGGTTGTTCCCGGGGAGGGCCAGGATTTTCGATATCCGAGAAACGGTAATGGCGGTAGGCTAATCCGCCGCCCAGATATGCATCCAACATCACACGGTGGAAAACAATCATTTGCCAACCAATTTTAGCGATACCGGAAACCCTTACCCTTCGCTCTAAGGCCTCACCAGCCCAGAAAGAGTTTTGTTCCTCGTCTACCAGGTTTCCGCTGTGTGATTCATGTTTTATGGTTACCGGCACCTCAAAGCCAAGATAAATCAGATCCTCGCTCCATTTCGTTTGGTACCGAAGCTCGGGCCGGAAGCCCAGAAACCGGTAGTCCGGATCAGAATCACCATCAAATACCACCCGTAACTTATCCGTTCCGTATTCCAGATCGAGCAGGTAACTGAAACGTTTGTTTTTGTACTGCCCTCCGAGTCGAATGCGGGATGGGTTGTTTAACAAGCTGAAGGGCATCAGGTGGACGCTGCCCCCAGATGCCTCCGGCGAAAGAACTCTGGCGTGAGAAAGCAAGGTTGCATCATTCTGCCAATTTTGCCCGCTTACAACAGCACTAAGCAAAAATATAAGTTGGAATAATAAATGCTTCATGAACGTAAGTTAAGAACCTCGATTCTGAATTCAAAAAACCAGCTCAAACCAGCACCCCATAAGCCACTGAACTTCGACATAGCGATGGATTGCACAAAAAGAGCAGAGCATCGTTCGGCTTTCTTAAGAAAGCACGCCCGGCACCTGCGGCCGCGCCCAAACCCGCCCGACGATGAATACCATTCTCTCCAAACGGAGTAGCAGCATGCAACCCGTAGCCAGGCATAAAACGTTACAGTTCAAGCACTCACACCCGCCCCCATGCCTATATTCAGCACCTATAATAAAAAATACGCCACCGGTTTCGATAAGATCATCAACCGGCAGCCGCGTGAAAACGCCCTCTACGAAATAAGCACGCTTCTTACCCGGTACGAATCGAACATCCTGCAGGTTCCACTTGAGGAAATTGAAGCCATCGCACGGAAACACCGGATCGACCTTGCAAAAGATTTTCTAACCTTTCGCAAAGACATCTTCCGGGAATACCTGAGGTTTTGCCTGAAAGACTACTACCTGGATTGGAACGAAAAAGAAGAGTTGCGGCACCTGGCCGGGATGCTGTACCTCAGTAATCACGACATCAGCAATGTATTGACCAGCGAACGCAAACGGCTCTTCAAGAAGAAAACCAGGCATGCTGCAAAGGATGGTATAATAACCGAGAGAGAAAAGGCCCAGCTGGCCCGGCTCCGGCATCTACTGGAACTCGATCACGGCATTGCCAAGCGGATAAAACACGAGGTTTATACTCAGCGCTATCAGGCCGCAGTTCGATCGGCAAATGCCGACGAGCGCGTGACCGATGAGGAAATGAAAATCCTCGAGTTCATTGCGGGAAGCATGGGGTTGAAGCGGCCACACCTGGATACCGCCACTTACCGAATGTTCAACCGCTACCGGACCTACTGGCTGATTGAAAACGGACGACTCCCGAAGTACCACCCCGGCATCATCCTCAACCACGGAGAACTGGCACACTTCCGGGGAGCAATAAAGTGGCTGGAGCGCAAGTTGGAGAAGTACACCCACGAACCGCGGGGCTATTCTCATCGTATCCGTTACGCCCACGCGTATGTCTTCAATCACGGACAACTGGAGCCGGCACATATTCCTGAACACGAATATGAGTTCGTAGAATCAGGTGAGGTGTACATAACAAACCAACGCCTCATTTTTACCGGCCATTCCTGCAACCGGGAGGTCAGACTCAGAGACATCCTGAACGTTTTCCCTTATTCAAACGGCGTTGACGTGCAACGTAAAGACGGGCGCAGCCCGTTCTTACAGTTTGATGAGGATGTAGACCTTTTCTCCATGACGCTCAACCGGGTTTTGATGAACGTGAACCATTGAAGATTTCGTCCCGCCGCGGGCGAGCGGCGTTTATTTGCGCCCGAACCAATACCCCATTCTTACTCCGGCCGCCAATTCGGGAACGTAGCGGGTGCCTTCGTCATAAAGGTCATCAGAAAAGAGCTGATCGACGTGAAGGAATTCCTCGGGCGCAGTGGTTGTGCGGGCGGCGTCGGAATAAGTGACGTTGCGTTTGGCTCCGCCAAACCCGAAATAGACATCCAGCATCATCCGTTCCCAGGCGATGTGGCGGATACCAAACTTCGCGATCACGCTTACCCGGAACCGGTCCTGCAGGGCATCTTCCACCCTCAGGCGCCGCCCATCGGCGGCGTCGAAGTCTCCGTCTTTGCGGCGGCGAACCTCCGTGACCGGCACCTCGATACCGACGTAAAAGGGCGTGAAGGTAGGAATGGGATCAAACCTGATTTCGGGGCGAATCCCGATGAAGTTATAATCTGTGTTATTGGGCATCCCGATCAGCCCCTGGGTAAAATCGGAGCCGTGCTCCACATCAATGAGGAAGCCGAAGCGTGAGGGCTTGTACTCGATCCCCGCCCGGAGGCGGGGTAAAAAATTAACGACACTGGCCGGCATCACGTGAATGCTCAGGCCACGCTGCACGATGTGCGTTTCTTCGGGAGTCGAGAAGTTGAGCGGAGAGTCATCCTGCTGAGCAAAGAGAGAGTGTGAAATGCAGAGGGCAAGGGCGGTTAGTAAACTCAGTTTCATGGAGGTAAGGTTAACAACGGGTTTCCCTCACACAACGTAGCCCTGCTCCGTTTCGCTGCCCGCAAGGGAACCCAGTTTGCACCTGCGTGTGCGCCCGCATATGCTTTTCGATCAGCGTCTGAAAGTACCCGTCTTCTTCACTTGCCGGTGCCAAGATAGACCCTCATGCGGCCGGTATCGGAGTTGTAACTGCCGTACATGGCGAGCTCGGCGTCTCCGTCGACGGTGATGTAACCACTTCCGCTTCCCGGGACCTCCTGCTCCACGTATTGCCTCCGCACATTACCGCGTTGATCGCGGACGTTGCGGTAACCATAATAGGTAGAAGACGAAATCACCCGGTAAGCATACTTCCCCGGAGGGAGCTCCAACTCGAGGTCTTGTCTGTTACGGCCATTCTTGTGCAGGCGAATGACGAACTCCTGGTCGGCGATCTCGAGCCTGATCGTTTCAGCTTTTTGCCCTTCCCCCAGTTCATTGCTGATCAGCAACGAATGGCTACGGGCTACCACCGGCGTAACGACCGGTGCTGGCGAAGACGTGCTGGTACTTTCGACGACACGGCGGCCGGGGTAAAGTTTAGCGATGTACTGCTTATCGATCGTTGAAAGATTGTTGTTCATCCCTACCTCGTAGCGACCGTTGGTAAGTCTTGCGTCTACGGGGTAATGCATAATCGAGGCAGGATCCGGCTCGGAGTACTGGGTAACGTTCCGGTTAGCGGTAGCGATGACATTGTTGTAGGTGGTGTTGCGGTCCCAGCCCTGGGTATTGAGATAGTGGCTGTACACGGCGGCTTCGTCCCACGGAATTCCGCCAGCAGGATTTTGGTGCTCGTGCAGCAAGCCCAGAGCGTGCCCGAACTCGTGCAGTACGGTACGTTTGACCTCGTAATCAGGTGTCAGATCAGTAAGCCAGCCGAAATTCATGCTGGGTTTTTGCTGATCGGCCCGGGCGGAGGAGTTTCCGACCATCGACCACGACGAACCGTTTTGGGTGAAAGAGATTCGGATATCGGCAGGTCCCGAGCGTACTACCTCGAACTTCAGGTTGCCGTAGCGGGTCCACTCCGCTGCGTACTGCATAACCCGGTTTCTCAGCGCGGCACTGCCGTCGAAGAACTTCACGGTGATGGTGCTTCCGCTGACCCACGAATTTCCGTAGGTCTGGCCTGGCTTGTAACTCACGGCCTTCTGGACCACGCCGGGCAGATTGCCGTATTCCTGAACGGCCGGCTGCTCAGCAGCCGGTATGACCGTACAGGTATGAATGGTCTGGCCACTGGCCATCGTACTGAAAATGGAGAGCATCAGCAATATGCCAAAACGGAAAAAAACGGCGTGGGTTTGCATAATAAATCGGTTTGAAAGAGCTGAATTGGGTTATCGTAGAAGAATCAACTACATAAGGGATGAGTCTATAAAGTTGAAACGGACCGTTTTCATCTGTGCTTCAGAAAACTTTAACCGGATTGAATCGGATTTTAACCTTCGTTCTCCCCTTCGGGCGCAAACCAGATTGTCGCTCCCCATTAAGAAAGGTTGATTGTTCCGACACCAAACGAGGACTGCGCCTGGCAGCAAGAGGAACTACTTCCTGACCTCTTTTATTGCCGGTGCCTCCTACCCTACTCAGCCTATTCGGGCCTCGATGGTCTCTTCCGGAATCCGGAGTGCAGGCTTTCTTCAGCCTCTCTTGCTTCACGACTATTTAGCGGCCTGTCCGTCTAACCTCAAAACTATCTTTCCCCTACTCCGTTTACCAATCGCAATCAGTAAAGCTTATCAAATATGACCCAGGCCAGAACCCTCGGCGAACTTCGCGCCACCGGCTATAAATCCCGCTCCGTAAAACAGGAACTCCGTGAGAACCTGATCAAGAAACTAAAAGCCAAGGAAGAAGTATTTCCCGGCATTATTGGTTTCGACGATACCGTACTGCCCGATATCCAGCGGGCGGTTTTGAGCCGCCACAGTATTCTCCTACTCGGTTTGCGTGGCCAGGCAAAGACCCGGATCGCCCGCTTACTCGTTAACCTTCTTGACGAGTATATGCCCGTGGTATCCGGCTCAGAGTTGAACGATGACCCCCTGGCGCCCATCAGCCGCTATTCTATTGACCTCATCGCCGAGAAGGGTGACGACACCCCTATCGACTGGGTCCACCGCGACGATCGCTACGTTGAAAAACTGGCTACACCCGATGTATCCGTTGCCGACCTCATCGGAGACGTAGACCCCATCAAAGCAGCGACCCTGAAACTGACCTACGCCGATGAACGCGTGATTCACTTTGGTCTCGTTCCCCGCGCCCACCGCGGGCTCTTCGTTATCAACGAACTGCCCGATCTACAGGCCCGCATCCAGGTTTCGCTCTTCAACATCCTGCAGGAAGGAGACATCCAGATCAGGGGCTTCAAGCTTCGTTTACCACTCGACATTCAGTTCCTGTTTACGGCGAACCCCGAAGACTACACCAACCGTGGTAGTATCATCACTCCCCTGAAAGACCGGATTCAGAGTCAGATTCTGACCCACTATCCCAAAACCATCGAGACCGCAAAAGCGATTACTAAGCAGGAAGCCGATCTGGTGGAAAGTCAATCGGATATGGTTGAAGTAGATGACCTGCTCAACACCATGCTCGAACAGCTTGCCTTCGCAGCCCGCGAGAGTGAGTACATCGACGAAAAGTCAGGTGTGTCCGCCCGTCTGAGTATCACTGCGCTGGAAAACCTGATCTCTACGGCCGAGCGCCGCAGCCTGATCAACGGCGATAAGAAAACTGCCGCCCGCATCACCGATTTCTGGGGCGTTGTGCCCGCCATCACCGGTAAGGTCGAGCTAGTCTATGAAGGCGAACAGGAAGGTGCCTACGGCGTGGCGATGAAGTTGCTCAGCCAAAGCATCAAAACTTCGTTCCTCGAACACTTCCCTAACCCCGACGATGTAGAGGCCAGCGGCAAGTCTGATTCTGATCCCTACGGTATCATCCGGGCTTATTTCAGCGGCGGCAACGTGGTTGAGCTGCTCAACGATGCCTCCAACAAAGATTACCACGATACGCTCGACGGAGTGGCTGGTCTTCGCCAGATCGTGACCTCTACTTTCCACGACCGGAAACTGGGCAAAGAAGAAACCTACCTGTACATGGAACTCGTATTGCAGGGCCTGGCCGAAATGGAGGTACTGAACAAGGAAACGATGCAGAACAGCCTCAGCTTCCGGGATATTCTGGCGGATATGTTTGGTGAGGGAGATTTGTATTAGAGCTGTTCGGCATGATGATCAGGCAGTTGGATAAAAGTTCCATAATCCAGAGGATACCGCCAAAACAAAAGAATGGAATTTATACCGGAACCAAAGTGATAAAGTCCCAAACCACTTTGGTTCCGGTATAGCGTCCCGGCATCTTAATCGATTGAATAAGAAACGATAGCGTTTCATTCCTCCGATGGCATGTTTAATATATATACGTTTCGCTGCGGATGGATTGACAACTGATGGCCATAGTAGTTTTTTGGTGTAAAAAAACTATCTTTAACAATCAATCGATTAGGCACAAATGACTCTAATCAAGAAAAAATATGTATATCATGTTAGCATATCTTCGTTCTCTGTCAAGTCAGGAAAAAGTTATTATTACCACATGTATAGTAATAGGCCTCGGCTTCCTTCTATTCTTCTCCATAATCCAACCAATGATACTGGCAAGACACCTATCTCCCGAAGAAATGGTTAACCAGTATTACTGAATAGTTCTTTTTCAACCCTTTAATAATCAAGGTTTGGACATTTTAGCCTTCAGTATTTTTATTAATACTGAAGGCTCCTCTGTTGTATAGGTCAGCAGATAAAGCAAACTCTTTCAAGTACCGCCAAGATTGCATCATTAATTTTTTTCGCCAGCTACCGGTATTCTGGGCGCAAGTATCAGTTTCAACTTTATTAGGGCTGACAATAGGAAACAACTCAAAAGTTCGCTCTCTTCTTCGCTGAGGTACTTTTGCTAATCCTCGTTGTATTACTTTCGCGTAGAACCGCAAAGTAAAACAACCTCAACATGCTAATAATCGGTGGCTACACTGAAAGAATGGACGAAGACACCCCGGGCAAAGCCCGGGGTATTTCTGTTTACGACTTCTTCCCGTCTGAAGGCCGCATTCAGTTCCTTGGCTTCACTCCGGCGAAGAACCCCAGCTACGTAATTACGGACCGGAAACGGAGCGTTGTGTACGCAGCGCTCGAGAACGATCAGGGCGAAGGTGCTGGCGTAAGCGCCCATAAAGTCAACCGCAGCAAGCAGGGCAAAGTCTGGTTTGACGACCTCGGCAAGGTCGACCTGCCCGGAGACGGGCCGTGCCACCTCAGTTTTGCGAAAAACACCGTCCTCGTTTCAAGCTACGGGAGTGGGCACCTCCACGTTATCCGGCGCGAGGAAGACGGAAGCCTCGGTGAAATCATCCAGACGATTGCGCTTTCCTCCGAGGACACCGACCGCGGCCCGCACGCGCACTGCACGGCTTACCACGAAGCGCGCGAGCAGGTTTTCCTCTGCGATAAGGGCGACGACAAATTGAAGGTATTTGACCGTGCTGAAGACGGAACCCTAACGGAACGCCCCGAGCTGGCGCTTGATTTTCAGGAGCACCAAGGCCCCCGCCACATCACCTTACACCCCGACGGTCAGCTTGCCGTTGTCAACGCCGAACTCATTGGTCACGTCCACCTGATCGACTTGAGCGGAGAGAAGCCCCTGCGGGCTAATCGGATGAACTACCTGCCCGAACGGGTGCTCGACGAAGCTTCCGGCGCAGCCATTCGGCTTAGTACAAATGGCAAAATGATTTATACCAGCGACCGTACCTACAGCGTGGTGACCGCTTTACGGATCGACGAAAAAGCAAAGAAAATAGTGCTGCGTGACACCTACCCGAGTGGTGGAGAGAGCCCGCGCGACCTCAACCTCTCCCCCTCCGGAGAGTGGCTGCTAACGGCCAACACCGCCGATCATACCGTAGGTGTTTTCCGGGTAGATCCCCGGGGGGCACTCACCCATTACCACACGTTCAAGAAGGTCCCCAGCCCTACTTGCTTTGCCTGGTTGTAAGCCCGTCTGCTGCAAAAATTTCACGTAAAGTTCCATCCCGCATAAGCCATGAAAAGATACTGGTTACTAGCCCTGGCTACGCTTCCTACTGCATACGTAGCCAGGAAGCTCCGCAACGACCCACAATTCGGCGCGGACGCAGGTGCAATGCGATACGTTAAAAAGCAAGGCTCGGTAGCCTGGAAGCTGGGCGCCTTCCGGAACCTCGATAAAACCCGCCTTCAGGAAGACATCGGCAGCCTCTTCGGCGACCTGGTGGGCTACATCAAGGCCAAAAACACCCAGCCGGCCCAGCCTTTGCCGGTTTCCCTGCCTAACCACCACGATCCTTCAGATCCGACGAAAGACATCCTGACCTGGTACGGTCATTCCGCTCTCCGGCTCGAGACCCAGGGTAATACCATCCTTTTAGACCCTATGCTCGGTGAGTGGGTAGCTCCCGTCCCTTTCCTGGGCCACCGCTTCCCCTACAAAGATTACAACCCGCTGCAAGACATCGGAGAGATCGATCTCGTCGTCTACTCCCACGATCACTACGACCACCTGGACTACGACACCCTGATGGCCATCAAGGACCGGGCGAAGCATTACCTCTGTCCGCTTGGCCTCGGCGCCCACCTCCGGGAATGGGGCATCCCCAACGATAAAATAACCGAACTGGACTGGTGGCAAAGCACCGAACTTGCCGGCTGCACCTTCACCGCTACCCCGGCCCGCCACTTCAGCGGCCGGTCGCCGGGCACGCGTAATAAATCACTGTGGGCGGGCTTCGCCATTAAGACGGCAGCCCACAACATCTTCTTTGGTGGAGACAGCGGCTACGGTCAACACTTTAAAATGATCGGTGAACGGCTTGGACCGTTCGATCTTACTATGCTCGACAGCGGGCAGTACCACGACCGCTGGAAGAACGTTCATATGCAACCCGAGGAAGCCCTCGTTGCTCACCGCGAACTCAGGGGTGATAAACTCCTACCCATTCATTGGGGAGCTTTCAGCCTGAGCGACCACGCCTGGTCTGACCCCGTGGAGCGCATCAGAAAAGCAGACAAAGAGAACTGCGTGATCAGCCCGATGGTCGGCCAACGGTTTTCCGTCGACGAACTCGAGTCCTGCCAGGATTCCTGGTGGGAGGAACATGGGTAGTGGGTAGAATGTAGTAGGTAGAATGTAGTGGGTAGTGCCCGGCGTACAGGCGTTACGTTCGTAGTGGGTAGAATGTAGTATAGGTAGTGGGTAGTGCCCGGCGTACAGACGTTACGATCGTAGTAGGTAGAGTGTAGTGAGTAGCCCCTGGCGCAATGCGGTACTACCCGCTACATTCTACCCACTACATTCTACGTTCCGCTGACGCTATCGGCCTAGTTGCCGACCGTACGCATGAGGCCCATTCCGGTAAGGAAGAATATCCCGCCGATGATCGCCACTCCCCAGGGGTTCTGGCCGAAGGCCAGGCCTTTATTGAAAACGGACATTACACCCACAGCCAGACCGATGGCTCCAACAATGGTGAATACGATACCGAGGATTTGCTTGCTCTTCATGCTTCTTTATTTCGGGCGAAGATACTGCGTCGTCTGTATTTGACTACAAAAGCCTGAGACAAACACTCCGTACAACACTCCAAAAAACCAGGCAGAGGCGGTTTCAGTAAGTTTGATAGCACGTTCCCGGCCCCTGATTAATCTGGGGTTAGTTCGCCAAACCGATCGTAAATCCATCAGAGGTTGAGCCCGCTTGCAGCGCAGGAGCTGGTATAATTCCATCCTCAGAACGTACCTTGCGAGCTATGTCTACGACCTACGAAACTGTCATCGGCCTGGAGGCCCACGTCCAACTAGCTACCGAAAGCAAAGCTTTCGCCGCGGACCGCAACCGTTTTGGGAATGAGCCCAACCGCAACATCAGCATGATCACCCTGGGCTACCCCGGCACGCTGCCGATGCTCAACGAGCAGCAGGTCCGCTTCGCCGTCAAGCTTGGCCTCGCCCTGGGATGTAAGATCAGTCGGCGCAGCACCTTCGACAGAAAAAACTATTTCTACGCGGACCTGCCCAAAGGCTACCAGATTACGCAAGACGAGACACCCATCTGTACAGGCGGTGGATTACCCATCCGGACAACTTCCCCTGCACCTGCGTCCGCGCCCGAAAAGAATGAACCACGGGTCATAAAACTCCACCATATTCATATGGAGGAGGATGCCGGAAAATCCATTCATACCGCGGGCGAAGCCTACACCAAGGTCGACCTGAACCGTGCAGGAACACCGCTGCTCGAAATCGTCACCGACCCCGACCTCCGCTCCGGTGAGGAAGTTGATGCTTTCATGAGCGGCATGCGCCAACTCGTACGCTGGCTGGGCGTATCCGACGGAAATATGCAGGAAGGGAGCCTGCGCTGCGACGTAAACGTGAGTGTACGCCCCGAAGGACAGGAAGAATTCGGCACTCGTTGTGAGGTTAAGAATATGAACTCGATGAAGTTTGCCCGCCAGGCGGTCAGTTACGAAGTCGAACGTCAGATAGCACTGATCGAGAGCGGTAAAGAAGTACAGCAGCAAACCAGGCAGTTCGCCCCCGAAACCGGCACTACCAGCGCCCTGCGTGATAAAGAGGACGCTCACGACTATCGTTATTTCCCCGACCCCGATCTGCCGCCAGTAGTGCTGACGGAGGCCTTCATTGAAGAAGTGCGCAAAGAAATCGGAATCCTGCCCTGGGAAGCTTACGATCAGTTGATTTTCAGACATCAACTCGCTCCGGACGACGCAGCATTACTCAGTGAAGACCGGGAAGTCTTTGAGGCTTTTACTGCCTACGCGGCCGAATCGCCGTCCGTGGGTGACCTTGCCAAGCTCTGGATCAACAAACTGCTGCCTTGGCTGACCGAAGAACGCTTAACTCCTGCGGAGCTCCCCCTCTCCCCCGAAGAAATTGGCCGCTTTCAGGAACTCATCCTCGCCGGAGATGTCGCGGCTTCCGTAGCTACGGCCAAATTGCTCCCCGACCTCTTGTTGTCGCCCGGAGATCCTATGCAGCGAGCCGAGAAACTAGGGCTTATCCAGAACACTGACGCAGACTTCCTCAGCGGCCTGGTTGACGAGGTGATTGCCCGAAACCCGGATAAAGTTACCGCCTACCAAAAAGGGAAGAAAGGCCTTATCGGCTTTTTCATGGGTGAAGTGATGAAACGGAGTAAGGGCAGCGCCGGACCAAAAGAAACACAGGCGCTACTGAAAGAGAAGTTAGGCAACTAAAAGCCTGCCCTTGGTATATCTTTGCGCTTAATGGACAGATTATACCCCGCCCACATAGAAGCAATCGCCGAAGCCCTGAGTAACATCTTCGGAGAAAACAAGTACGCCGACCGCGAAATCGCCCGCGTGCTCCAGGCCGATAAGCGGCGTGGCAGCAAAGACCGCGCCTTTATCGCGGAGCACACCTACGGGGTTGTCCGCAACTACCGGCTCCTGCGGCACGTGATGGGAGGCTCCAAACCTAAGAAACGCGAAGACTGGTGGCGGCTTATCGGTATTCACCTGCTGAGCGAAGGTTACGAACTCCCCGAATGGCGTGAGTTCGGTGACTTCGATGAAGAAGAACTGAAAAGCCGCTGGGACGAAGCCAAAGCCATTCGCGCGCTGCGCGAATCCATCCCGGACTGGCTCGACAAAGTTGGCGAGGAACAACTAGGCGAGGAACTCTGGACCAGTACCCTCGCCGCTCTCAACGAGCAGGCACCGGTGGCCCTGCGGGCCAACACCCTGAAGACCACTCCCGAAGAACTTGCCGGGGTTCTGGCTTCCGATGGCATTGGTACAGAACCTATTTCGGCCAACGGGTTGCTTGTAACCGAGCGTAAAAACCTCTTTGCCACCAAGGCCTTCAAACAGGGCCTGTTTGAAGTTCAGGATTTTAGCAGTCAGCAGGCTGCGCCTACTCTGGAAGTAGAACCTGGCCAAACCGTAATCGATGCCTGCGCAGGCGCAGGGGGCAAATCGCTTCACCTTGCGGCTCTGATGCAAAACAAAGGCCGCCTCATCAGTCTCGACATCCACGAGTGGAAGCTGAACGAACTAAAAAAACGCGCCCGCCGCAACGGCGTTTCCAACCTGGAAACACGCCCCATCACTTCTACCAAAGTGATCAAACGCCTGTCCGGCAAAGCTGACCGGCTGCTGCTCGACGTTCCCTGCTCGGGGCTCGGGGTGTTGCGTCGTAACCCTGATGCAAAATGGAAGCTCAGCCAGGATTTTATTGATCGTGTGGTTAAGGAGCAAACTGAGATCATCACCAGCTACAGCCGGATGGTAAAGCCGGGAGGCAAAATGGTTTACGCCACTTGTTCTATTCTTCCGCAGGAGAACGATGCTCAGGTCGATGCTTTCCTCGCCTCACCCGCCGGGGAAGGCTGGACGCTGGAGCATAAACACACCTTTTTACCACAGGTAGAAGGATTCGATGGGTTCTTTGTAAGCCGGTTGGTGAAGGAGTAACCAACTAAACCAGCAACCCAACTCGACAGGCGAACTTTTTTGCCTCAGCATCATCAGGTATCTCCGGCAAGTTGCCCGACTCTCAGCAGTGGTATAGTTGGCATCCTTTTGGATGGAGCAAAAAAGAATTCGACTGGCGAGTGGAAAAGCAAACGGAGGGAAACTCGCCAGTCGAATCCTTTTTCGCCTTCGTCAGCTGATGAGACCTTTACTCAAAGCTACACGACTTGATCCCCTGAGAAAAGCTTCGTCAAAAAGGGTGCGAAAAAGTTCGCCTGTCGAGTTTGGCCTAAGTAACCCAACTCGACAGGCGAGTGGGAGAACAAGTGGAGAGAAAACTCGCCAGTCGAAAAAGTTCGCCTGTCGAGTTTGGCCTAAGTAACCCCACTCGACAGGCGAACTTTTTTGCTTCAGCATCATCAGGTTTTCCCGGCAAGTTGCCCGACTCTCAGCAGTGGTATAGTTAGCCACCTTTTGGATGGAGCAAAAAAGAATTCGACAGGCGAGTGGGAAAGCAAACGGAGGGAAACTCGACAGTTCAACCGATTGATGCTAACCAACTAAACCAGCAACCCAACTCGACAGGCGAACTTTTTTGCCTCAGCATCATCAGGTATCTCCGGCAAGTTGCCCGACCCTCAGCAGTGGTATAGTTAGCATCCTTTTGGATGGAGCAAAAAAGAATTCGACTGGCGAGTGGAAGAACAAGTGGAGAGAAACTCGCCAGTCGAATCCTTTTTCGCCTTCGTCAGATGGTGAGACCTTTGCTCAAAGCTACACGACTTGATCCCCTGAGAAAAGCTTCGTCAAAAAGGGCGCGAAAAAGTTCGCCTGTCGAGTTTAGCCTAAGTAACCCAACTCGGCGAGTGGAAGAACAAGTGAGGAGAAACTCGCCAGTTCAACCGATTGATGCTAACCAACTAAACCAGCAACCCAACTCGACAGGCGAACTTTTTTGCTTCAGCATCATCAGGTTTTTCCGGCAAGTTGCCCGACTCTCAGCAGTGGTATAGTTGGCATCCTTTTGGATGGAGCAAAAAAGAATTCGACTGCCGAGTGGGAAAACAACCGGAGAGAAACTCGCCAGTCGAATCCTTTTTCGCCTTCGTCAGCTGGTGAGACCTTTACTCAAAGCTATACGACTTGATCCCCTGAGAAAAGCTTCGTCAAAAAGGGCGCGAAAAAGTTCGCCTGTCGAGTTTAGCCTAAGCAACCCAACTCGGCGAGTGGAAGAACAAGTGAGGAGAAACTCGCCAGTTCAACCGATTGATGCTAACCAACTAAACCAGCAACCCAACTCGACAGGCGAACTTTTTTGCCTCAGCATCACCAGGTATCTCCCACAAGTTGCCCGACTCTCAGCAGTGGTATAGTAAGCCACCTTCTGGATGGAGCAAAAAAGAATTCGACTGGCGAGTGGAAAAGCGAGTGGGAGAAAAGCCTACCGCAAATGCTCCGGCAGCGCAATTCCCACCGCATCAGGGCCAGGAATGGGCTCGCCTTTCAGCGGCTTGATCGGGATCAGACCCGTCCAGATTGGCTCAGTACTCTCTACGTCTGACGGCGGCCCCTGACGCACCTTCGCGGAAGCTTCGGTGATGGGCACTTTGATGGCCATTGTTTTGGCCATCTGCTTATCGGTCATCGGCAGGAGGTAATCCCAGCTACCGGGCACCATTTTTTCGGTGAGGGTTTTGAAGGCGGCGTACTTTTCGTTGTAATCCTCAACCACCTCGGGCTTACCCCACATTACAACGGAGCGATAATTTATGCTGTGGTTGAAGGCGGTTTTGGCAACCACGATGTCGTCGGCCAAAGTGACCGTAATGCACACCTCGTCGAGTTGGGCCAGACTGCGGAAGAAATGACTACCAACTGAAGCATGGAAGTACACCGCATTGTCCATTCGGACAACAGATTGGGGAATAGAGCGCACTCGCCCCTCCCAAACAAAACTCATTGTGCAGAACAGAGCTTCATCCAGAATGGGGTAAATGGTAGCGGCATCTTCGTGGGCGCGCTTCGGGTAACGGGAAGGGACGGTCCGGGAATCTCGGTTCATTTTACTGGGTTGATTAGTTTGCTGCCGCGTAAGAAAAATCTACCACAGGCAACTTTTCCGGCGCGGGCGCAGGATGCAAGGATTGTTATAGTGTGAGGATTCAATTTTCACAACTTCACAAAACTATGAGCAAAGCGGACTACCTTAGCCCTCCAATTCCGACAACAATTGTAGTCCATTCAACATTTATCGTTGAAAGGCTTGTATTTAGATCATGCCATCAGCCACAGGGCAATTATTTCTCAGGAACAAACGATATGCTTAAGAACCTGATCATAGACCGCGATGCTCCCCTACCCCACTACCGCCAACTCAGCGATCAGATCATCGATCAGATTCAGCAGGGCTACCTGCTGAGCGGAGCCCGGTTACCAAGTACGCGTCAGTTGAGCAAACAACTTGGCATCCACCGGAAAAGCGTTGTTCATGCCTACGAAGCACTCGCTCTTCAGGATTGGATTTATACCGCTACCGGACGTGGTACTTTTGTTTCCGACGACCTGCCCGAAACCGGAGCGGAACAACTCCTGACCTCGCTTCCGGAAACAAACGCCCCCTCGCCTCCGGCGGAGCTTCACCTGCCCGAATATATGACGATGGCCGAGTCGGTCACTCATCTGCCTTATCACCTGGACGATGGCCTGCCCGATCCCCGCCTGATTCCCTTCGTAGAACTGGAGCGCGCCTGGAAATCCGCCCTCCGCCGGGGCAACCAGTATCATCGCCTCGGCTACGCCTCGCCCCAGGGCATTCGTCCGCTGCGGGAGGCCATTGCCGGCTACCTGTCTAAAACGCGGGGTTTGATGGTTACGGCCGATCATATACTGCTCACCCGGGGCGTAACGCACGCCTTCCACCTCACGCTAACTGCACTGCTAAAGCCGGGCGACAAAGTGATCGTCCCCGAACTGAACTGGGCCAACGGCAACAATGCTATCCGTTTTCACGGCGGAGAAATCCTGCAGGCCCGGATCGATGAAAAAGGCCTCGACACCGAGCACGTCGCTGAGTTAATGGCGACGCATAAGGTCCGGATGATTTACCTCACGCCCCACCATCAATACCCAACGACACTGATCATGCCCGCTGCCCGGCGCATCCAGTTATTGGAACTGGCGCGGGCCAACGGCGTCTATGTTTTTGAGGATGATTACGATTTTGATTTCCACTACGGCAACGTGCCGATCATGCCGCTGGCGAGTGCCCGCCACGATGGGTTATTGCTGTACGCCGGCTCGTTCACCAAAGCGATCTCCCCTGCTTTCCGGGTGGGTTACATGGTGGGGAACCCCGCCCTGATCGATGAGCTCACCAAAATCCGCCGCATCGTTGACCGGCAGGGCGACCCCACATTGGAGCACGCGCTGCTCGAGCTCTTCCGGCTCGATGTACTGCCGCGCTCGCTGCGGCGCGCCAAAGGCGTCTACCAGAAACGGCGGGACGTCCTGGCCCGCTTATTGACCAAAGAATTGGGCGCGGCAACCAGTTTTAAAGTACCCGACGGAGGAATGGCGATCTGGACCCGTTTCCGGGAAGACATTGACATGGAGGCTGCCAGCAAGCGGGCTTTCAACCTCGGCCTGAGCTTCTCCAGCGGAGCTCCCTACGGAAAAAAATGGAACGCTACCCGACTCGGCTTCGCCTCGAGCACGGAAACAGAACTGAAGGAGGCTGTCCGGATTTTGAAGCAGAGTCTCCAGCTCTGACCAACCTGCTTTGCACCTGCGATCGCGCCTAAAAAGGATACCCGAAGGCCAGTACAAAACGGAGGGATTTATCCGGAACTTCTCCCGCGTCCTGATACGGTGGCACCTGATCCGACAGCGGGTCTTCGTAAGGGACACGCAGCGGTTTCGCTATGTCTACGCGCAGGATCAGGAACTGGAGATCGAAACGAAAGCCCAGGCCCGCATCGAAGGCCAGCTCGTCCAGGAATGTTGAGGTCGTGAAGTCAGTGTTCAGGGGCTCCGTTTCTGTTTTGTAGGTCCAGATGTTTCCGGCGTCGAAGAAAGGAGCAATCTCGATCATTGAATTGAGCCGCTGCCGAAACTCGAAACTCGTTTCGAAGATCACGTTTCCGTACCCGCCCGAAGAGAGCAGGTTGGCGCCCTGAGGCGCGCTCCGGCCCGGTCCCAATTCACGTGGCGAGAAGCCACGAAGGCTGTTCGGCCCACCGATCGAGTACAGGTCGAAATACGGGACAATGGCCCGTTCGGTAATCGGAACGGCTGCCCCGACGTGCAACCTTGCGGCGAATTGCTGGCGCTTATTGAAGGTCAGGTAATAGCGGAGGTCGGTTTCCAACTGCGGATAAATGCTACGTTCTGAATCCAAAAATTCAGCCTGGGTCCCAACCGGAAAAATGGTATTGAAACTCATCGCTACGGATTGCTGCCAAAACAGGTTATGGGTTTTCAACCCCTTCTTTCTGTCGTCGTAAGTGAGGATATAGTTCGGAGAAAAAACAATCATCCGGTCGAAGCGGCTGGCTCCGTTTTCAGCACCGGGCGCAACGCCCAGTTCGCGGGCCAGATCGAGCAACTGCGGCGTACTGACCCGGGGATCCTGAAAGCGGATGTTGATTGGGTAAAGGGCGTGAGACTTCGCGATTCTCCGTCTCCAGGTGTACCCGAACTTTCCGCTCAATTGAATGAGGCTGATGGATTCCATTGCATCGGGGTCTTCCTCCACCTGGGCCGAAAGCTCATCGAGCTGGTTGGTCGCTATTTCCGACGAGAAGCCCGACAGTCGCAGACTCAGGTTTTCCATTTTACCGCCCAGGCTAATCACCGTTCCGCTCGTCATCACGCGGGGAATGATTTTTCGTCGTTTGGGCATCCACAGCCGGGGAACCTCCAGGGTTGCAGTGAGCCCGTAGATGCCGCTGCGCGGCACCCGAACATCGCTTCCCGAACTAATGGCGTAACTGAAGTCTCCTTCCAGCCGGAGCAGTTCCGCTCCCTTCAGCAGGTTGCGGTTGATGTAGGCCAGGTGGACGTTAGGGCCAAAATAGCGGGCGTTGTTGTACGTCAGGCCAAACTCTCCCTCAAACCGGCGCTGAAGCCGCGGCTGCATGGTCGCGTTCAGGGTCAGCAGGCTGTCGGTTCCCGGCAAGGGATCATAGCTCATGCTGATGTAGCGGAAGGTGTTGTAGTTCACCAGCCGGCGCAGGGTTTTATCGTGCTCAACCGGACTGTAAAGGTCGCCGCTTTCCTGGGCGAACGCTTCGTCCACGATTTTTGGGCGGAGCGGACAGTCGTCGCACAACACATTGAGCCCGCCGATTTTCACGGTGTCGGCCAGGAAACGGCGGGTAGTATCCCGCGGATTGACGTTGGGATACACGTTGATGGCCGAAATCCGCTGCGGGTAGAGGTGAGACGGAGGCGTATCATCCTTCAGTTTCAGCAGCATATTTACCTGATGGTCTCCCCCGACGGTATCGGCAAGAAAAACGAAATCGTCGGCCCGGGCATAGTAATAGCCAGCGTTGCGCAGTTGGGTTTCCCACCGTTGCCGTTCGGCTTTGATGAGGTCCAGGTCATAACGGGCTCCTCGTTTCAGGAGCGTCTTTTCGGCCAGGCTCGCTTCCACGATGCGGGAAACCGAGGAGTCGGTCCAGAAGCGACGCAGCGAATCGATGGTGTACGGTCTGCCGACGGTCAGTGTATAGTCTGCCGAAATTTCGGGAGGATCAGTGAGGGTATCCAGCGTAAAATCAGCTTCGTTGTTGAAATATCCGTTGTTGGAGGCCCGGTTTTCCATCAGTGTATTTACGCTCTCCACCAGCGCCTCGTTGTAGAAGATCGGCGCGGTTCCCTTCGGGTCTTTATCCTCGTATTTTTCCGGCTTTTCAGCTGCTTTTTCCTGCCAGCGGTACCATCTCCAAATCTGGTAATACCCCAGAATGAAGTTTTTGTTATTAGTATTGTTGTTGAGGGTAGCGTTTACTTCGGTGGTTAGTTCGGCGACGTCTACCCCTTCCGGCGCTTCAATGTTTACCGCTGCACCGCGGTACAGGTATTCACCTTCGGGGATGTACTTGCTGACGGAGCAGGAAGATAGCCAGATCATAATTCCACAAAAGGCAATAGCGTTCACGAAGGTTCGCGCCAGACCAAATCCGGGGCGACGGAGCGCGGGTGCAAAGAGTGGTTTTCCTGGTACGCTTTTCATCAATTATCGTTTTTTTCCGAACCAGCGGATCTTGTCAAAGTCCTTAGAGAAAGTCAGCCGTCCCCCAAATCTGATTACGTTCCCTCCTACCAGAATGTCCTGATCACGGTCGTTGAAGAATTTAAGCCTGAAACTACCATCTTCATTGATCAGGTATTCGGCGGTGATATTGTCGAGGTACGTTTGGTTGGTACCCGCGAGTTCGTCTTCCGAGGTACCCGCTACCCCGTCGACGCTGATGATCACCCGCTCATCGAAGAGCGCTTTCCGGAGGCTGAGCCTCAGGTTCGTTTCCGTTTCTCCGGTCGACTCATTCTCATAGCTGTCGAGACCGAAATCGAGTTCAACAAAGCCGATCAGCTGGTCGGCGAAGCTGTTGAGGTAATTATCCATCAGCTGCGTGATGGTAGTATTTACGAGGTTGTCGTTTGCCCCCGAGCTTTGGTCCAGCAGAGGCACATTGAAACTATTGAAGGCCAGTAGCTGGAACGCAGTCGCCGTCATCCGGCTGTCATCCTGCCGGATGGTACCCAGTGCATCACTGATCGAGCTAAGGCCCAGGTTCCCGTAGGCATCTTCGGGGTAGGTTACATCGGTAACGATCCGGCTGCCCTGCAAGTCGCCCTCAAGGCCAACATCCACATAGAACGTTTGGCTTCTCCGCAGGCCCGTGACGTCGGCTCCTTCACCCATGACCCCCTGCACCAGGGCGAGTGGTGATGTTTTAGCCAGGTATCGGATTTTCAGGTCAAGCTGAGGGTTGATCAGGTCTCCAGTGAAGTTTACCGAGCTTCCTTTCAGGATATCGAACTTCTTGTTGATGATTTTCTGGTAGATGAAGTCGTACGTCCCTTCTACAAGTTCGACTCTCCCAACGGCTTCCTGCCGTCCGTCCGGAAACATCTCCATCGTCAGGTTTCCTTCCGCCCTACCGACAAACTTCTGCCCCGAAACCGGATCGACGATAACCGTCACTTCCAGGTTGGGCCGGACGTCGAGGTCCATCGTCATACGGATGCCCGCCCGCTCGCTGTATACGCTGTCCGCCTGCAGAATATCTCTCCGGATGATGTCTCTCCATTGGTACCGCTCGGAGAAAATGACCACCCCTTCGGATTCAACCAGTCCTTCTCCCGGGATGGTATAGACGTACGTTATCTCTGAATCGTCATTGGTTGTGGCAACTATGTCCAGCACAGGAACGGTTGCCGTTCCTGTTATTTCCACGCGGGCATCAACGGACATTTTTCCGTAGTAAAGCTCGTTGTCCTTTCTAGTAGAGTTGATGGCGATGAAGTCATCGGCGACCACGAGCATATCCAGCTCAACGTTGCTGAAATCTCCTAGTCTTACCTCACCACTCACAACTGCCGATCCGTTCTCGCTGTCGTAGATTTTGAAGCTGTTACCAAAGTTGAAGACACTGTTGTCGAAAAATATTGATTCGTCTCCCACTCTGAAACGCTCTCCGAGGAGACTGATCACCAAGCTTGCATCAACGAACTTCAACTGGCCATCGAGATCGGGCGCGGTGGCGGTGCCACCGATGTTTACCTTCCCCGTCAGGTAGCCCTCCGATTGGGTCAGGAAGCCCAGGCTAAAAGGTTCTGCGGACTCAAGCTGCAGTTTTTTCACATCCGCAATCAGGCTTATCGGCCCGTCCAGAGATACGTTGCCCTTCACGGTTGCGTTATTTCCTGCTTCCGTGAGGCTCACGTCTACCAGGTAATTCTGCTCGTCGCTCGTCGTTGCGTTTGCTTCCAGAAGTCCGAGCCGTTGCCCGGCCCAACTCAGGTCATCGATACGTAAATCGGTATTCAGGCCGGGGTTGGTCATTACGTTATCAAGCCCGACCGAACCGTTCAGGATTCCTCCGGCTACTTCTTCGTCGGGGAAGACGAGGCGGCTTGGGGTGTTGAGGTTAAAATCGGTGAAGACCACCTCGATGTCTCCGGGGTCGGAGGTTTCGGCCCTGAGCGACTGTCTTCCATTTTGCAGCGCAAAATCACTGATCATCAGGGAGTCCCCGATCAGCGTAATCAGGTTTTCGCCGGGTACCGTCCACGTTTCGAAATTAAGAATTTGTTCCTCTTCAAAATGGGCCCTGATGGCATCCGTTTCCGGATCGACGTAAAGACCCAGATAGTGGCGCAAACTATCGGCCGGAGTATACATTTTCAGTTCTACCAGAATTTCGTCATTCACCGTTTCACCCGAGAGCCGGGTCTTACCGAGATCTACCTGATCGTTGTAGTTGATGTCGGACCAATCGGCCTCGAAATTCAGCGCAGCCGTATCTCCGATGACCCGCAGGGCGAGATCGCTCGCTTCGACCCCGGCATAGTTTATATTTTTGAGGTCCATGTTGAAGAGCAAGGAAGGGGTCGCATCCCGGTAGAGCAGCGACATCTTCATCGGCGACAGTTCGGTAAGGCCATCGATAAGGCCTCCCGTAAGTGGCTGAGGGCGCTTGAGGTCGAGGACGAAATCAAGTTCGCTGCCGTTCTCTACGGGGATCGGCTGACGCAGGTCTTCCTCCCAGTAAGCCATTACGAACTGCGTCAGTTTTTCGGGTGTCTTCAGAGGATCGAAGCGGCCAATAAGCTCTGCATCCATCACATCGGAACGGACGTATATTTCGTTGTCCCAGTCGTGCATGCTTGCAGTAATGGCCATGCTGTCAACGAAGCTCCTGCCCTGGGCACCACGCAGGAAGACGCTGTCTAACCTTACGTATGCATCGAGGTTGTACGGGTCCAGGCCTTTGCTGCGGGCAACGAGGCTCCCTCTGAGCAGCATCGGCTCTTCCGTGATCTCCCATTGCTGGAGGTCTATTCGTTTCAGCGTAACCTGGGCTTCCACCGATGCAACACTGTCTTCATCAACGGAGTATGCACCTGCGCCCTGCGCCATAAAAGCAGGGTGTGTGAAGTTGAAGTCGGCTTCGTAATTGTTGTCCTGAACCAAAGCGTTGAAATCAGCCCACTGCTCAGCACCGGTTCCCCCGATGGTAGCATCGACGAGTAAGTTCATGCCGGGTTCGAGCTGGCCGGTGACGCTGGCGGTGATGTCGACGGGTCCAAGATCCAGCGCCCGGAGGCTGTCACTTACCGGCCCCGTGAAGAGATCTGGCACCCGGACGCCCTGAATGGCGAGGTCTACGTTCAGGTCTTCGGGATCGTACTTGCCCTCAAGTTGCCAGTTGCCGTTGTCGGTTTCCAGAGGAACCGAGAAAACAAGGTTAGTCAGCGAGCCGGAGATCTTCGCATTCCTCACCCTCAGGTCAGGAATATTCAGGTTGGAAGGCAGCATGCTGTCGGGCAGAATTGCCGTTACGTCGTCAATATTGATGGCCAGATCGCTCACCTCCAGGTCGAGGTTCAGGTTCTCCGGTTCGAGCGCATTTTTGATGTTTCCGTTGATGCGGGCGAAGGTTTCTTCTCCGGGCAGGTTCAGCCGGAGGTTGACGTCCAGGTCCTCCATCGGGCCGGAGACGGTGCCGCTGCCCCGCACGAAGTCGGGGATTCTGTAATCCTCGGGGAGTGTTCCGGGAGGCAGGTAAGCGAGGATGGTGGGCCTGGTTGCCAGCAAAGTATCCAGCTCAACGTTCAGGCGGGTACTGGGAAAACCTTGTACCCCATCAATCACGCCGCTGGTTCGGATTCGACTTTGCAGTCCGTTACCAAACTGGCGATTTTCGATGGCGTAGAGGTTGAGTTGTAGTTGGTCGTTACGGTATTCTGCGTTGCCTTCTGCAACGACCTTTGTGGGCCAGTCGATGTCGGGCGGCAACATACCATCGGGCAACAAAGGGAGCAGTGGCCCCGGCGTAACACTGAACTCGCGCAGGTTCAGCCGTCCGGCGATCCGTTTCATATCCAGCGCATTTTCGATGCGTCCGGAAGCACGGACTTTCACTCCGGGGCCATCCAGTTGCACCCGGCTCAGCTCCATGGCGGCCATGGTGCCGTTGGCCCGGACGGAGAAATTCACCTTCTGGCCGAGGTTAGTTCCAACCACCGGTATATCAAGCATTTGCGGAGCAACGTAGGCAATGTCTTTCAGCCCCAAAAAACCGTCGAGTTGCAGACGGGCAATCATTTCGCTCAGGTCTGCCCCACCCGCAAAATTATACTGAACCTCAGTGAGGTCACTCACCAGTTGGCTGTTACCAGTCTTGATGGTAAACTTGTCCAGGACGAGGTATTCCGGGGTGTAGATCACTGTTCCGTCGGTACGTTGCAGGTCAAGTCCGCTTTTTTCTTTAGCCGCGAGTTGGCGCAAACGCAGGTGCAATGAATCGACTACATAAGCAATGTCGGTTGCCTCAGCCTGGATGTCGGTTAAAGCCAGATGGTTGTAATCTATCCCTGGTCCTTCCTGTTTCGGGGCGGGTGTATCCATCCGGAAAGCCAGGTTAGTTGTTTGGAAGAGCTCCCCCTGAAAGCTGAGTGAATCCCCCAGATTGAGGTTAGCGCCTTCCAGGTTTACGTAGGGCAAGCCGGTTTTTATTTCCATTTCTTCCATCCGGAGGTCAAAGTCCGTTTCCTGGATCGTAACCCGGCCGGCGATGAGTTGCATCGCTGCGGCGGGCGTAGCAGCGGTCGTATCCACAGGTGCAGTACCTGCGCCAATACCAACCAGGGCGTTTGTTCCGTCCAGTTCCAGGTAATCGATATCGAACCTCATTGTTTCGAGGTTCACTTCGTTCGTTTTTCCGGCAAGGCGGCGGGCTTCGAGGTCAGCCAGAATTCCTGTGGGGTCGTCCTGATAATAGATATTGGTCCGTTCCAGCAGGAGCTCGGTACCGCTTGCTTCGATGACCCATCCTGCAGCAGTTGTCGTATCCGACACGGTGGCTGAGGCTGTTGAGTCGGGAGTAGTTGCCATATCCAGCAGGAATTGGATGTTGGAGCTGCTATCGGTAGTAACCACGTTTGCGAAGACGTCCTTAAGGATGATATCAGAGACCTGCACCTTTGAGCTCACTAGCCCCCACATGTTGATGCCCACGCCCAGGTGGCCTACCCTCAGGATGCTGTCTCCGGCTGGGTTATTGACGTATACGTCATCCAACTCAATACGACTGGGAAAATCGATGTCCAACCCACCGATTCCTACATCCGTGCCAAGGCTGCTGGCAGCAATTTCCTGTACCTGGCGGGCAACTCCCTGTTGCACTGCGGGAAGTTGCAGCAGCAGGAACACCAGCAGCAGGAGCATCATGATGATGCCAAAAGTCCAGAGTAAGACTTTTAAGATTTTACGGGAGATGCTCTTAGCCAAGGAAGAAGTTGGTTTTTAGCGGGGAGAGGAAATTATACTTATAACCCACGCGGAGGGCCCCGTGTTTGCCTGCACGAAAGTTAACGAAGGCGCTTCTCCCGAAAGCAACCTCAAACGAACGAATCAGTTCAGGCTCTTTCATAACAAGAAACAGACGTTTCCGAAATCAGGTATGGTGCCTTAGTCAGATCGGCTGATTGTGAAAAGCTACTTACGCCGGTAGATCACCAACTCCCCCCCGATGGAATCAACGGGTTCGAAAGCAGTAAGGATCCTTTGCCCTAGTGCGCCCTCAATTTCTTCATCGTCCTCGCGCCCCACGAGGAGGGTTACCTGCTCATCATCGATGATGCGGTTGGCTTCTGCTATTTCGTCGACCTGGAAGGCGCGGACGTGATGGTCGAGGAACAACAGAGAAGAATGAACATACGGAGTAGGCACATTTCTTCCCGTGAGGTGATAGGTGATCTGGTGCCCGTTGAGGAGGAAAAAGGTTTCCTCGGGCCCGAGGTTCGCGTTCAGGTAGGTGGCCAGTTCTTTTGAGTAGTCGTCTTTTTTGCTGTAGCGGCTAAAGTGCATACCACCCAGCAAGAGTGCCAAAACAGCAACGGTCCACCAGGCTCGCGCGCCCCCGAAAATTGTTCCGGTCTGCGAGGGAGCCATGTTGGTACTAAGGTTGTTTTTGCGCCTGGCCCACCATCGTTTGATGATGGAGAGCGATGACGGGAATCCCGGCGTCCACCAACAGGCGGCCAGCAACGCCAGTACGGGGTGAAGCTGAATCTGATAATGTCCGAAGCGCTTGCCGGTGAGCAGCACCACAACCGTGACCAGCAGGAACTGAAGCAGCAGGTAACTCCACCAGCGAATTCCGGCCCTGCTCTTTTGTTTTTTCCATTGCACCAGCGCCCCCGCCCCTAAAATCACAAAGGGCGAAAAACGCAACAGGTAATCCCCCATGTACTTGAGACGTAAATACCATGGCAGTTCTATGGGGTAAGCAGAACTCACTTCAAAGGTGTAGAAAGCTAGTTGATCGAGCAGTCCGAGACGGTAATAATACCCATACACGTAAAGCAGCGGCAGTGTGAAAAAGGCTACCAGCAGTGTGCCTGAGCCAAGCATGCGACCGAACGCCTGACGCTGTGCGTAATACCAAACCATGAAAAGACCAACAGCAAGGGCCTCGGCAGCGGCGAAAGGTTTGATGATAACAGCAAGGCCCAGGAGGAAGCCTGCTACCGGCCAGTGCCAAACCGGATCCGCACTTCCTTCGTTCACACGGGGAGCTACCGCAAGAGCTACCGCAGCGATGGTGAAAAGATTGAAGAAAATCTCCGTATTCGGGGATATACCGTAATACGTGAAAAGGCTACAAATAAAGATGTAGATTACACCGGCCGCGGCACCTACCTGCTCGTGTCCCGTTGCCCGGCGACCAGCCAGAAACAGGCCCCAGCCCCCCAATGCCACTACAGCAGTTGCAGCAGCCCGCAGTGCTATGATGCTTCCCCCCGTCAGTTTTATCAGGGCTGCGTAAATCCAGAAAATACCAATCGGTTTTGTATCGACCACATCCTGCAGATAGATCTCTCCGCGGAGCATTTCGTCGGCGATGACGATGTAGGTGCTCTCGTCGTGATTGATCACGGAGATGAAAAAGGTCCCCCAGCGGGCCACAACGGCAAGAATCAACAGGATCAGTAACCACTTGTATTTTCCCATGGCGCAAAGATAGATTTCCTGAGAGGATTCAGACACCCTTGCTCCCTCCCCTCATTCAGGAGATTCAGCACGCTTCAATTCTGATGGTAACCACCGTGCCCGGATACTTCTTACCGGGATACAGGTCAGAAACTTCAATGCCGATCTTAATCTCGTCATTGGTTGCCAAAAGCGCCTGTCGTTCTTCGAGAATGGCCGTTGCCCGGGAAACGTGGTTGAATCTTTTAGGGAGCATCTCGGCGTTGCTACGGCCAACGCCGTTGTCGGAAATCACGCAAATAATCACGTCATCATCCGTTGGGTCAAGGCTGAAATCGATGATGAGTTCCCCGCCCGATTTCAGGGGGCCCAGGCCGTGCTGTATAGCATTTTCAATGATAGGTTGCAGGAACAAAGATGGAACTTCGTCCATCTGCGGGTCTAACTTCGGGTCGATACGAACGTTGACGTTGAATTTCCCGGGAAACCGAAGCTGCTCCAGACTGATGTAGCGTTCGAGCATGTCGACCTCGTCGGCGATGGAGGTGAACCGATGCCGGGATGACTCAAGGAAGCGCCGCATCATCAGTGAGAAGTCGGTAAGGTAGCGGGCCGGATCATTCGCATCGGGTCTTTGAATATATTCCTTGATGGCATTCATGGCATTACTGATGAAATGCGGATTAAGTTGTTGCCGTAATGAGCGCAACTCCAGGCTTTGCATTTTACGCTCTCGTTCCATTTTCTCGCGCAGACGATACAGCCTTATCCGGTGCATACAATACAAAAGCAGGAGACAGGTCAGAACCATTAGAAAACCGAACCACCACTGTTTATAAAAGGGCTTCAGCACTACTATGTTGATGCTGCGTTCGATCTCTCCTTTGCGCCCCTGGCCATCGAAAGCCCTTACGTGGAGGGTGTACTTTCCCGGATCGAGGCCGGTGTACCGAACCGAATTACTGGTAGTGGGTGAAGACCAATCTATGTCGAGGCCTTCCAGTTTCGTCTGGTATTTCCTGTGTCCTTGGGGAAAATAATCCGGTATGGTAAAATCAATTTCAAAATATAGCACCGAAGGGCTGAAGGTAATCTCATGCGCTGGGGCCGAGGGGAGAATATGAGTAGTCTCGTATCCTATTCCTTTATCAAAAATCCGATAGCTTAGGAATACCGGATTATAGGGGCTCACGGGCGGGGTAAGATCGGCGATCGAGAAGGAAACGAAACCGTTTACTCCTCCGGCATACCACCGCTTACCGGCCGCATGAAAAAATACAGATGAGGTATTGAATTCGTCGCTTCCCAAACCATCGTTGGTAGTAAAGACTGTCGTTTCTCCGGTTCGGCTTCCGTGCAGGGCAAGCCCTTCGAAGGTTGTGAGCAAAAGATCGTTCTCTTCGGTCAGGTTCAGCGTAGCAACGTCGTTAGTTGGTAGTTCAAGGAATACTTCAGGATTGGCGGGTTGTTGGTTCACGGGAACGAGACCGCCTACTTTGGTGAATCTTCCGGAGGAGGGGTCAAACGATTGTAAGCCTTCCTTGAGGGCTGACAGCAGGAGCATACCGTTCTTGCGCAGCAGGACATCGGAGATAAAGGTTTCCTTGTCTCCGCCCAGAAAGTAGGAATGCAGTTTATGATCCTCAAAATCGAAGCGATAGAATGCCCGGTCGGTACCGAACCAAAGGCAATTGCGCTTTTCGTCGAACGCTGCCCCTTTTGTATATCCTTCTACGGCCAAAGCCGGGCCGGCGGGTTGTATGTATGCGAATGAGTCCTGTGCCGGATAAAAGTAATAGAGCTGGCCATCCTCATGGTTTACTTTTTCTTCCGTGATCAAGAGAAACTCATCCTCAGTCCTCCCTTTTGCGATCCAGCGGATAACCTGGCTGGCTTCTGGCAAGGGCCAGCTTTTCCATTCATCACTCCGGGGGTTGTACCGGTAAAGAGAACCCAGAAAGAGACCGTTGGAATCCAGACCACAGGTATGACCATAGATGTCACCTTTATAATTAATGAGGTTAGTACCGCACCCCAGTTGATCCACCGCAAGGCCTTCGTTGTCGAGGATTATGAGGGTATCCATTTCGTCTGATTCCGGATTGAGCCGGAACCAGTATGGCATGCTGGAGTCTTTATTGGTATAGATGCGCCCCTCGTCATCAGCGGTGAAACCACGCATCACATCCCCGAACTTACCCGGAAGAATATCATGAGAAAGGTACTTTTTGAACGGGCTTTTTACCGGATCGTTGAAATCTAGTGCGTAGATGCCTCCGTAAGTATTGAGCCTGATCGTCTTCCGGTAATCCTTCCCCGAAATAGAAAGGATTCTGTCTTCAATGCCTGTCAGCCATTTCGCTTCTGACCGCACTCCGTCAATAATTTGTTCCAGGTAAGTTACCCGAATCAGGAGCGGATCCATGTAGCCAAAGAACATATTGTGGTTCTCGTCTTCGGCGAAGAAGTTGATACTTCCTCCGTTTTCCAGAGGTCCCAGAAAAAGAGAAAAACTTCCCCCCATCGGCCGGCGAAAAGTCCCTTCAGGGCTACTTACCCACAGGTAGTCACTCTGGTCGAGATACAAACAATCAGGAGGGGAATCGGTGGGCAGTTTCAGGACGCTGAATTCTCCGTTGTGAAACTGCTCAATAGTTTGCGTCTCTTTTCGGTACAGGAGGTAACTGTCATCCGACGCTGCAATCAACTGATCTCCGGACAATATTTCCTGGCTAATCAGGTGAATTTGTCGTAGTTCTTCGCCCGGCAGGTAAGCATAAATAATGCCACCCTGCGCAAAGTAGAGCGCGGAACCATTCCGCTGGTAAATACCGCCAAAAACGCCACGTGACTTATCGTTGAACCGGTCTCCCCACACTTCGAGAGTAGCCGGATTGATGACCTCCACTGAGTCGTGAAAACTTCGGTTTATCACGTAGAGCCATCCTTTGGCATCGTAGTGTACCTCTCCCCGAAAAGTCATAGGAATCTGATGCAGTCCGGTGACGCCGTAGCCGTTGATCCGGCATAAGCCTCCCGTAGTCCCCGACCATATTACCCCCGTCGTATCAGCGACGGAATTGTAAGCGATTCTGCTGGAAAGGCCATCTTTGGTGCCAAAATACTTCAACCTATACTCCTCGGGAGGAAATTCCTGACACGTCAGGTTAGTTCCACACAAGAGCAGAATGATAATGACATTAAAGCTTATATTTAGTTTAGAGAGCATAAATTTCACCACACTACTCTACATTTTTGGCTCCCTCTCCGCTCAGTCTCAGGCGAAGCTTGTTGAAAAGAGGGAGGGGGGATAGGTGGAAAATCAAAAATGTAGAGCGGTATGAAATTCCACACAAAAAGGAAAACGTATGCAAGTATCCTGACAAATTACAGGAAACCCGAAATGCTAAGGTAAAGAAAACTCATTTGTACTCCTCGCAAATCGTATTATCAATACTTTCAACGATTACATTCACGATATGAACACACTTATTATTGATGATGAGCCGGCCGCAAACACCGAGCTGAAGAAAATGTTACGGGCCTACCACCAGGAATTAACGGTGGTGGGCGAAGCAACTAACGTTCATGAAGGGCTGATGAAAATCAGAAAATTGAAGCCTGAACTATTATTTCTAGACATCGAGATGCCCGGAGGAACGGGTTTCGACCTCATCCGGCAATTAGGTAAAGACGCACGCCCGGAGATCGTTTTCGTTACGAGCCGTAATGAGTTCGCCTTCCAGGCCTTCAACTGTGCCGCACTCGATTACATCCTTAAGCCCGTAGATCAGGGTTCGTTGGCTACGGCGGTACAGCGGGCCAAAGAACGAATGCACCAGAAGAACAGTTCCCGCAGGCTCGAAGCCTTGCTCGCAAACATAGATGCCTCCAGCAACGCCGATAAGCACATCGGGATCCCCAACGACCACGGTATAGAATTCATTACCGCCGGAGACATCATCTGCTGCCAGGGAAGCGATGGCTACACCCTGATCCACCTCGCCGACGGCACCCGCCGGACTTCCTCCTACCCGATCGGACATTACAAAAAGATGCTGCCAACGCCGGATTTTTTTATGACACACCGCTCTTTTATCGTTAATCGGAAGCACGTAGTCAGGCTGTCTGCCGACGAAATTTCGCTAAACGGGGGCCTGAAAGCAGAAATAAGCCGACGAAGGAAAAAACTCGTAGAAGACTGGCTCTCTTAATTTACCGCTTATCGAATCATAATAACCGCTTATCGGACCAAATTTAAAAATCGTAAATAAGCTCTCCATATTGTGCGAAGATTCAAACAACCTCTATGGGGTTCACTGTAATCACACATATTTTTTTGAGTTTATTTTTGAGACAGAGTAGACAATACTATGAACAATATTTAGCTAGAAAAGCACCATAATAGCCATTCGTTCAGGTCCGTTTCTCCAGAGAGACGGACCTCTTTTTTGGTAAAAACGCCTTGGTTTCCTTTGTCCTCATCCCGCGTTCGCAGGTGGTAACTCGAACATAAATTAGGCCCGCGCTTTGCGGTAATAGCTTTTGATCAGCAAACGGTCTGGCTATCTTTGCGATATGTATAAGAGCCTCGTAATAAAAGTGGGCACCAACGTGCTTACCCGTCCGGACGGTCGCCTCGACATCACAAATATCAGTCATCTCGTCGATCAGATCGCGGCCCTCAAACAGGCCGGTATCAGCCTGGTGCTTGTTTCTTCGGGAGCCGTAGGGGCGGGGCGCGAGCTCTTACAGGTTCGGGAAGGAACCGAGGAAGTGGCCCGCAGGCAGGTGCAAAGTGCGGTTGGGCAAGTCCGGTTGATGGAAATATACCGTCAGCTGTTCCACAACCACGGGCTACTCTGTGCCCAGGTACTGGCTACGAAGGGCGACTTCAGAGACGACCTGCACGCCGATAATATGCTGAATTGCTTCAGAGCGCTGTTGCTCGACGAAGTCGTTCCCGTTGTGAACGAAAACGACGTCGTTGCCGTCTCCGAACTCATGTTTACCGACAACGATGAGCTCGCCGGCCTCGTAGCCAGAATGCTGAAAGTGGACGCCCTTGTCATCCTTTCCAGCGTAGACGGCCTCTACGACGGGCCACCGGAAAACCCTGCTTCGCGTCTGATCGTAGACGTCGCTGCCTCCGATCAATCCGTACTCGGTTTCGTGCAGCAAAAGAAAACCTCCTTCGGAAGAGGCGGCATGGCGACAAAACTACGCATAGCCGCAAAGACTGCTACTGCGGGAATTCCCGTTCTGTTAGGAAACGGACGTACCCCGGACATCCTGAATAAGCTGACCGAAGGAAACTGGCCGGGCACAACGGTTTCCTGAACCTGATTTTGCACCTGCGGCCGCGCCAGTATGTAGTGAGTGAGTAGTGCAACTGCTGTTGCAAGCTCCCTTCGCTCGTGCGGCTTCGCCTTGTGCGGGTACTTTTACTCATTCAAAAGCAACGTCGCTACAAACGAATTGAACATTTCGCTCCAAAATGCGACAGCACTACCTACTACATTCTACCCGCTACCAACTTATCTTTGCCCTCCCCTCCAACGAACCATCAACACAAATGACCCTTCTTCAAAAACTGTCCTTCTTCACGGCTGCGGCAATGATTTGTCTCTTCTCGGCCTGTGACGTAGAAACAGAGTTCCTGACCGGCAACAACGTGCAACTTCGTTTCAGCATCGACACTGTTGCTTTCGACACCGTTTTTGTGGCCCGTGGCTCAGCCACACAACGCATGAAGGTGTACAACGACGGCGAACAGCCCATCAAAATCGATCGTGTCCGGGTCGAAGGCAGAACGGGTGTAAACTTCATCTTCAACATCGACGGCACCCGCGGGCCGGAAGCGGAGGATATCGTTATCTGGGGCGAGGACAGCATCTTCCTCTTCGTGGAGGTAGAAGTGGACCCCACCGAGCCCGAAAACACGAGCCCGTTCATCGCCGAAGACCGCTTGCTCTTCGAAACCGGAGACATTCAGGACGAAGTAGTACTGCTTGCATACGGACAAAACGCCAACTACCTCAACGGATTCAACCGGGGGCAATTTGGCGGGATCGACGCCAGAAACTGTGACTCTGAAGGCTTTTTCACCCTGCCCACCGATTTGCCAACGGTCATTTATGGTTCCCTGATTGTCGATGAGTGTACCCTGCGCGCATTGGCTGGCACTAAAGTCTACTTCCACGGAGGCGTTCAGCGCAACGACCAGTTTGCGGGAACGGGATTTTTCAACGACGGCCTTATCCTTACCACCGCTACCGGATCCGTAGAGTTCCTGGGCACGCTCGAAGAACCCGTCATCCTGCGCACCGACCGCCTCGAGCCCCGCTTTGAGCAGGACCCTGCCAAATACCGCGGCCTCGTACTGGGCGCCGGCAGCCGGGATAATCGCCTGGAATACACCCAACTCCTCAACGCAATTGTAGGCATCACCATCGACAGTGCCGCAGAAGTCACCATCGAGAACTCCGTAATCGCTTACTCCGGAGGTTCAGCCATTTCGGCTTACCAGTCTGAGGTAACACTACGCAACTCAGTGTTGCACGACAACTTCGGAAACGCCATTCAGTTCGTGAAGGGAGGAACCCTGGAAATGGAGCACACCACCATCGCCAATTACGGCGTCGACGCCAGCGCTTTGGCGCTGACCAACTTCAGCTGCGACGACAGCGGCAACAACTGTGTTTTTGCGCCGATGACCGCCCGCGTCCGCAATTCCATCATCTCGGGATCGAGGGGGAGCGAGCTCATATTTCTCGACATCTTCGAAGGCAGCGAACCCAGCCAGTGGAACGTCCTGTTCAACAACTCCGTAGTGCGGACCGATCAGCCTTTTCTTGATTCGCAAAACGGTATCTTCTCCGACTTTTACGAAAACATCTGCCGAAACTGCCATAACCTGGAGTTTAGCGACCCACTCTTCGTAGCGCTGGATCAGGACGACTACCAGCTCGACTCGCTCAGCGTAGCCCGTGACCTTGGGGCATTCCTGCCTTCCCTGCCTACCGATATTCTGGGCGTGGAACGCGACCTGTCTACCCCCGATGCGGGTGCGTACGAAAGGGTGGATCAGTAAACAGTGACAACCGGAACCCTCAATACACTTTTCGGTTCGCGGTGATGTCTTTGCCTCCTGCCCGTCAAAAAGGTTAATTATCCTATAAAAGACATCCGCCGCCCTGAACTCCCCGTATATTGTGACCCGCTCTAATAAATTACAACCCTTGACATGGCCAAATCTTTACTCGTTTCCCTGTTGGTCTTTTGTTTAGCGCCAATGGCGGCTCAGGTTACGCTCAGTAACGACTACTTCCCCGTTGCCGGAGACACCCTGAAGTACAATACCGTTGATAGTGCTTATTTATCGACCCTGGTAATCGCTGAAGCGGGAGCCAATCTCTCGTGGAATTTCGGCGTCCCGCCCATCAACGAAGAGCGGGCGGATGCCGTCACTGCGATCGGTTCCGACACTTCGTTTCTCGGTGCCGACTTAAAAATCCTGACCGGAGACGATACCGAAAGCTACTACTCCGTTTCCGATACCGAATTCAACCTCGTTGGCATTAAGACCAGTTTTGCCATCCTGCCCAACTTCCAGATCAGTACGCCAGCCGACCCGGCGCGCCCCACGCGCCGTGCCCCTCTCAACTACCTCGACACCTACGAAACCGTAACGGTAAACTCGGCCACAATTGCCGTAGACAGCCTGCCCGACGAGGCGCTCGATCTCATCGGTGACGCTATTGCCAACGTAGACTCGATGCGGCTTACCACCACTTCTACCCGAACCGATGAAGTAGATGCCTACGGAAGTCTCACCATCGACGGAGAGACCTACACGGTCCTGCGGGAAGTAAGAACCGAAAGTGTTTTCATCCAACTCGAGATTCAGTCCGCCTTCCTGCCCTGGACCGACGTAACCGGCACCATTACTATCCTGGACCCAACACTGGCGGGTTTTGTGGGTCCTCAGGACATTACCAAAACCTACTATTTCTGGAGCCCCGAAATCATTGAACCCATTGTTGAGATTACAACCCTGGAGCAAACAGGGGAGATTCAGCGGATGGATTTCCGCCGCCGTCCGCGGACCGTTTCCACCGAAGGCCCCGGGCTGCAGCAGGCACAGGTAAAAGTGTACCCCAACCCCGCCAGCCAACTGGCCACCTTTGAGTTTACCGGTCTCGACCGCGGAGAATACACGCTCTCGCTGTTCAACATGAACGGCAGAATGGTCGAGTCCCGCACTTTCTCCCCCATCGGAGACCAGACCCGCCTGAACGTAGAGGTTACTGATTTGCCCAAAGGGCTCTATCTCTACAACCTGCGTAACGCGTTGGGCCGTACCATCACTACCAAACGTTTGGTGGTGGGCGCGGAGTAGTGGGATACCTACAAAGTGTTTTTGGGGGGCGCGCACGCGGGTGCAGGGGTGAGTTGTTAGAAGCAGAGCGAAACTTCTTCAGGCGCTATATTACGACCATGAAGTACCTACTATGCTCCTTTATCCTCCTGCTCTGCACCTGCGTCAGCGCCCAAAAAGACACTACTTACGAAACGCTGCGTGAACTAAGCTACCGCCCCGACGCAACGGATGAATACGCTCAGGAACGTTGCAAACTGGACCTCCGCTACCCTACCGACAGCACCGGCTTTGCCACCATCGTGTACTTCCACGGCGGAGGGTTGGAATTTGGCCAAAAGCACTTCATCGAAGCCTGGAACAATCAGGGCGTTGCCGTTGTCACTGCCAACTACCGGATGCACCCCAAGGTAAAAAACCCAGTTTATACCCAGGATGCCGCAGCCGCCGTTGCCTGGACGATGAAGAACATCGAACGTTACGGCGGCGACCCGAAACGCATCTACGTGACCGGACACAGTGCCGGTGGTTACCTGACCAGCATGATCGGGCTGGACACCACTTACCTCGCAGAACATGGCCTGCACCCCGACAGTCTGGCCGGGCTGATTCCCTTCAGTGGCCACACCATCACCCACTTCACCCCGCGCAAAGAGCGCGGCTTGGCCTGGAACGACGTGGTGGTAGACCGCTACGCCCCCATTGCGCACCTGCGCGTCAGCGACCTGCCCATCGTACTCATCACCGGAGACCGCGAACTGGAGCTCTTCGGCCGCTACGAAGAAACCGCCTATTTCTGGCGCATGCTGACCGCATCGGGCCACCAACACGCAGAGCTCCACGAACTGGGAGGCTTCGACCACGGAAGCATGGTGGGGCCGGCCGCTTTGCTGACGTTGCGTTGGATCCGGGAGCATGAACGGCGGTGACTCCGAACCTGCCGCCACCCTAAGCGCCCGGCAACCGCTGAATAACATTCCGCCCCAACTGGAACATATGTACTTCGTCGGGGCCATCCGCAAGGCGGATGCTGCGGGCGTAGGCCCAGAACGCAGCCAGCGGCGTATCCGCTCCGGAAACGCCCATACCGCCGTGCGCCTGAATGGCGCGGTCAATCACCGTTTGCGCCATCGTGGGCGCAACGATTTTGATCATCGAGACGAGCTCCTTTGCGTGTTTGATCCCTTCGCGGTCGATCTTATCCGCCGCGGAGAGGGTCAGCAGGCGGGCCTGCTCGATCTCGCACGCTGAGCGTGCGACTTCCTGGCGGATGCTGGAAAACTTGCTCAGCTCGCGGCCGAAGGCCGTGCGGGACTGCACGCGCGCACACATCAGTTCCAGGCTCCGCTGCGCGGCACCGATCAGGCGCATACAGTGGTGGATACGACCGGGGCCGAGGCGCCCCTGAGCGACCTCGAAGCCACGCCCTTCGCCCAGAATTATGTTCTCCACCGGGACGCGGACATCCTTCAGTTCTACTTCGGCGTGGCCGAAGGGTGAATCGTAGGTATGGAAGGCATCGAGCGGGCGAACGATGCGGACACCCGGCGTAGCGGCCGGGACGAGGATCATACTTTGTTGCTGATGCCGGGCGGCATCAGGGTCTGTTTTGCCTATCACGATGTACATCTTGCAGTCGGGGTGCATCGCGCCCGTACTCCACCATTTCCTGCCGTTGACGACGTACTCGTCTCCCTCGCGGACGATGCTGGTACAGATGTTAGTCGCATCCGAGCTGGCTACTTCGGGCTCCGTCATCAGGAAAGCGGAGCGGATTTCTCCGGCCAGCAGGGGTAACAACCATTGCTGGCGCTGCGCCGGAGAGCCATATTTGGCCAGCACTTCCATATTACCCGTGTCGGGCGCGCTGCAGTTGAATACTTCGGAACACCACAAATACCTCCCCATCTCTTCGGCCAAAGGCGCGTACTCGAGGTTGGTCAGCCCGGGGCTGTACTCGCCGTATTCTTCGGGCAGGAAGAGGTTCCAGAGTCCGGCGGCGCGGGCTTTTTCCTTCAGGCCGGGCATGGCGGGATGAACCTGCCAGAGATTCTGGCTCGTCCAGGCTGTGTATTCTTTGTCCAGCGGAGCGATGTGCTCAGCGATGAAAGCTTTCAGCCGGGCTAGCAGGTCTTTTGTTTTTTGGTTGTATTCGAAGTTCATGGTGATAATTTTTCGCTTCGCGGTATTTCCGGTGGGCGGGGCCGCGGGTGCAGTGTAGTGGATGGAGGAGCAGTGGCGGGTTAGCCGCAGTGATGATCTCCGGGCTTCGCTCGAGGCTACGCCTCTTGGCTTCGTCTGGGGGGGATCGTGTCCACCCCGGACTTCGCTCGAGGCTGACGCCTTTTGCTTCGTTTGGGGGGATCGTGTCCACCCTGGACTTCGCTTGAGGCTGACGCCTCTTGGCTTCGTCGGGGGGGGGCGTGTCCACCCCGAACTCCGCTCGAGGCTACGCCTCTTGCTTCGTCCGGGGTTAAAACGATTTGATCCCTCCGGGATCATACGTTCAGGATAGTGGTGCCCAGGCGGGCGAACACTTTGGAGATTTCGCCGAACATTTCCATGCGCTTGTCTTTGGTTTTTCCGGCGACGAAGCGGGCGTAGAGTTGCTGGGTAATGACGGCGGATTTATAGCAGGCGAAGGCTTCGTACCAGTCCATCCGGCTGAGATCGAGGCCTGAATGTTCGGCGTAGCGTTCTTTCAGCCAGGCTTTGGTGGGCCAGTTACCCTGCATCATCGAGGTGGGCATCTGCTGCCCGTTGGGCAGCATTTCCGGCCAGTAGCTCAGCAGGCCGCCCAGATCGATGAGCGGGTCGCCGAGCGTTGCCATATCCCAGTCGAAGACGGAGCTTACTTCGTCCGGGTTATCGGCCTGAAACTGGCAGTTGTCGAACTTGAGGTCTCCGTGGACAATGCTTATTCTTTGGGGCTTGGGGACATCCTTCAGCAGGTTTTCCATCAGCTGATCCATATGCTGGTTTTCTTGCAGTTTAGCGAGGCTCCAGCGTTTGGCCCAGCCTTTGAGTTGGCGATCAACGAAGCCGTCCGGTTTACCGAGGTCCGACAGGCCCGCGGCCGCGACGTCTACAAGATGGAGGTCGGCGCAGACCTTCATCAGTGCGTCGGAGAGGCGCTCGGGGGCGTTTTCGAAACTGGTAAAGTTTTCGGGCAGCGTAGTACGGATCACCACTCCTTCGCGGCGTTCCATGACGACGAAGTCGCTGCCGATCACTTCGTGATCGGTGCAGAGATGAAAGGCATTCGGCGCTGCCGGAAAGCTGGGATGGAGGGCGGAAAGTACTTTATACTCCCGCTTCATATCGTGAGCACCGGGAGCGATTTTACCAAACGGAGGTCTCCGAAGGACGAGTTCCCGATCGCCGAAGCGCAGCAGATAAGTCAGGTTCGCGTGGCCGCCGTGGAACTGGGCGTAAGAGAAAGCTCCGGTCAGTTCCGGGATTTCCCGGCGCAGGTAAGCTTCGAGTTGTGGCCACGGCAGCTCTTCGCCGGGACGGATGTTTTTGTAATCTTGCATGAATTCGACTGTTCTTCAGCCTAGCGGCTGAACGGGGCTTAAGCTAAAACATTTTTTGGGATCATACCGGTTTTCCTGACCAGATCATTGCACCTGCGGCCGCGGCCGCCTGTCTCCCTCTGCTCAGGCACTACCTTTCGGAGGTGAGCTTCCAGTTGGAGCCAGGCTAGTGGACCACAAAAGCCTCCCTACTTTGCCTCTAAGGCTCGCAAAAGCTCCCCTTCGAAAACATCAAACCCAACAAGAAGCTGATCGATGACCACCAAAAATTGTGACTGGTTATCGGTCTCCAGCGCAGTTTTTCCTTCATCAAAGGCCTTTGCCAGTTCATCAAGCAGGAAAACCCGCATCGTGGAAATCAGATTATGTTTCAGGTCGCCAAATTCTTTTTGAGAAAACGAAAACTTACAAGCTCCTAATATATCCTTGGCCTCCGCTACATCGTCTTTAATGATTCTCAGGAAAGCGAGGTACTCCTCTTCATCTCCCTCAAATATTTCCTGAACCCTGGAAAAGTCCACCGCTCTGGTCTCCGTCGCGGGTTGGCCCGTCTGCTGTTCTGGATTTCCTTCTCCTTCTTGCTCGCCGAATCTTTTTATGATGTGATGCAGATAACCCGGCTCGAATGGTTTTATCACCAACCCGTTAATGCCGGCTTCCAGCATCTGAGCGGTCACCTCCTGGGATGCAGAGGCGGAAAGCGCAATAAGAGGAAGATCCTTGATGGGGGCATCAGGATGAGACCTGATGCGCCGGGCCAATTCGTAGCCGTCCATTCCGGGCATCTTCAGGTCAAGAAGCACGACATCATACGTATTAGTTTCTAACAACTTCAGCGCTTCCTTTCCGGAGGTAGCCTGGTCGTACAGGAGCTTCCATTCCGAGAAGTACCGGGCATTGATGAGTAAGTTCGAGCGGACGTCATCTACGTTCAGTACCCTGATGTGGTTCAATGGAGGCAATCCCTCTGCCGGCAAACCGGGCCGTTGATCAATTGGCAACTCTTCCGCCGAAGCCGCCTTCAGCGTAATGGTAAAGTAGAATTCGGTGCCTTCCCCAGGCTTACTGTTAATCTTTAGATCCGCCCCATAGGCTTCCAGGATTCTCTTGCATATCGCAAGGCCAAGGCCGGTCCCACCAAAGTCGGCCTGCGTTTTCTCACTTGCCTGGACAAAGGGCTCAAATATATACTTCATCTGGTCTTCGGCAATGCCCATACCGGTGTCACGGACGCGGAAACTTAAGTTATGTAGCCCATCCTCGTCTTCTTCGTGGGTCAGGCTGATAACGATCTCCCCCTCACTGGTAAATTTCACAGCGTTACTCACCAGATTGTTAAGGACCTGGGTAAGTTTCCCCCCATCAGCCAGCAGGAGCGGGACATTGCCAATTGGCAGAACGGATCGGAGTACAACCCCCTTTTCCTTACAGGTTGGCCGGTAAGTATCCACTACTTGCTTCACCAGCTGGTCGCCGTACATCGGGCGCTCGTCCAGGGTCGTCATCCCGGCTTCCAATTTACTGACATCAAGAATATCATTCACGATGTTCAACAAACTGTTACCTGCGCTACGAAGTACCTGAATGAATTCCAACTGGTCCGGGCGGGGATCATCCTTAAACAAAAAATTCCCCGCTTCCAGAATGGCATGGAGCGGTGTACGAATTTCGTGGCTCATGGTCGAAATAAACGTCGACTTTGTCTTATCCGCTGTTTCCGCCTGCAGCCGAGCACGTTTCAATTCCCGTTCGTATTCCTGCCGTTCCCTGGAAGGAAAGGCCACGTAAATGTAACCTCCTCCGGCAGAGAGTAAACGACTTACGTTGACGATGACCGGGTGACGGGCTCCTGTCTTCCCCACCATTTCAAAATTAGTTTCCCTGAGCTCACCTTCCAGTGCCAGCGCCGGAGCAAAGTGAGCCTCGAAGTATAACTTTCCGCCAACAGATAATAGTTCGTAGAAATACCGCTCCCCAACGAGTTCCTCACTGGTATATCCCAATAGTTCCCGCAGGAGCTTATTGACATAAGTGACCTTTTGCTTTTCATCGGTCCATGCCACTCCGCATGGTAACAGTTCATAAGCCGCCCAATCAGATTCCTCGGGGTACATATTGACAGTTTTATTTGAAATACTGGTCTAAACCTCCAAATCTGGCCGCTCTGCAGGCCGGGTGATAAGGCCCTGAAATAAAAGTTGAACATCTTCACTTTCTGAGTGATTACATTAACCATGCTCAAGATAGCTTTTTATAGCGGCGATAGTTACCTCAGGTGCACTAATGTTTGGGCAGTGGCCCCGGGCGTCCAACAAGACGAATTTACTACCTGAAATGTGTTTGTGAATATACTCTCCAACCTGACGGGGAGCAATAATGTCTTCTTCCGTTTGGAGAATAAGGGTCGGTGTGGTAATACGGGAAAGGTCTTCACGATTGTCCGCAGTAAACGTAACCCGGGCGAAGAAGCTGGCAATTTCGGGGTTCATGGAGCAGAAACTAGCCGTCAGTTCTTCGCCAAGTGCCGGCTGCTCAGCGTTCCCCATGATGCTCGGAGCCATGCTTTTTGACCATGAGATGTAATTTTCTCCCAATACTTCCAGTAACTCCTCGATGTCTTCCCTGGTAAATCCTCCGTAGTAGTCCCCATCATTAATGTAACACGCCGAAGGGCCGATCATTACCAGCTGACTAAACAAATCCGGACGTTGGATGGAAGCAAGCCCGGCAATCATGGCGCTCACGGAGTGACCGATGTGGATAACGTCGCTAAGGCCCAATTCCTCACAAATCCCGATCACATCCTTTGCGTATCCATTGAGGTCCTGATGGCTGGCACGACTGAAGCACTCAATCGGATAATTCCCCATGCCGGCAATGTCGTAGGTTATTACCCGGTAATGGGGGGAGAAAGCCGCTACCAGGTAGCGGAACATTGCCTGTCCGCAGCCGAAACCATGACTCATCAGCATGGTACGTTCGCCTGAACCCGATACCGTTACACTGTGCAACTTCCTGTAATTCATATATTTTTCTTCTAGTCTGACAAAGCTAAAATACAGATAATTATTTCACGTCCCGTGGTGTACATCAGGCGAGAACGCAGGTGCCTACCAGGTTAAACGCATCAAATATCTACCTTAGGGAATTCGGAAGCAAGTTAAGGATTTCGAAGCACCCACTTGCTGGAGAACAGCAAGGGTTTTCAGAACAACTGTCAACCATTGGTCTTTCGTTACGTGGCTGTTCCGTAGCGTGCCCCCTGGTCATTTTGATGTGCTTGCCCCGGTCAGCCCCGGGGCTTTCTGATGCGGGCAGGCTTCGAGTTGTGGCCACGGCAGCTCTTCGCCGGGACGGATGTTTTTGTAATCTTGCATGAATTCGACTGTTCTTCAGCCTACCGGCTGAACGGGGCTTAAGCTAAAACATTTTTTTCGGATCATGCTTACTTTACGCTATTAACCGGGCTCCATTAACCGAAGCATTGCACCTGCGGCCGCGCCCTACTTTTTCACTAATGTATCAGTTTTCTGCTTCAGGCAGGTCTGCTCCCGCTTCCGGCAGGAGAACGTTGAACTCACACCATGCGCCTTCTTCGTAGGCAACCTCTACCCTTCCGCCCAGCAATTCGGTCATTCGTTTCACGATGTTAAGCCCAACACCGTGGCCGTCTTTCTCTGTCTGCTCGGCGGTGGAATAAAACATCGTAAATATCTTTTTCTCCTGGACCGCGTCCATTCCCGGGCCATTGTCCCATACCCGTAAGCTATGACCATCTTCGATCGGGCAACAGCTTACTTTTATATACGAAGGAGATTTATCACTGAACTTAATCGAATTCCCGATCAGGTTCTGGAGGATTTGCTCTACGGGGATACGCGGTGCATTCAGGATTGAAGCCGGGCCCTCGAAGGTCAGAAAAGTATCCGTTGGTAATCCGATGCGCCGGCCAATTGCAGCAACGACTTCTTTGAGGTTGATATCCTCCCGGCCTTCGGAATACTGGTTGAGGGCACTGCCGTAACGCAAAACCCCGTCGACCATCGAGCGTGCTTCATCGGACAGTTCGACAACGTCGCGCAACATCTCGTTGCCTTCCGGCGGTAGAAGTTCCCCGAAATCTTCTCTGATGATCTCTGTATACCCCCGGATGTTCCGCAGGGGCGCTTTAAGGTCGTGAGCGATGATGTTGCTGAAATCCTTCAGCGTTTCGTGCGACTTTTGTAGTTCCTGATGACGGGTGTCGGCGAGTTGCAGCGCCTGACGGTGCTCCATCAACTGTACCACCTGCCGCGCAAGGCGCTCCAAAGCAGCAATTTGTTCGGCGTTGAGTTCTTTTTCCTCCTGATCGATAACACAAAGACTCCCCAGCGTATGCCCCTCCCGGCTGACCAATGGAGCCCCGGCGTAAAAAGCAATCCGGGGATAATCGGTAACCAGCGGATTGTCGGCAAACCGAACATCCTTACGGGCGTCCTGAACGATGAACGGGTCGGAAGCATCCATGATATTGTAGGCGCAAAAAGCGTCGTCGCGCGGTGTTTCAGTGATGTCTTTCCGCAGCCCTAAAGATGATTTGAACCACTGGCGGTCATCGTCAACGAGGCTGACCAGCGAGATGGTGGTACCACAGATGTAGGAAGCCAGCGCGGTGATGTCGTCGAAGGCTTGGTCCTGTTCACTGTCGAGAATATTGTAGTCGCGAAGGTTACGAAGCCGTTCAGCTTCCGTGTCGGGTTTGGGTGGTATCGGTCGGTTGTGTTGTTCGGTCACAGAGTATGAATGTGAATTTCGGTATGCCTGGCAAGATAGCATACTGTGCAGAGGGCGGGGCCGCTGGTGCAAAAAAGGTTCTAAGAACGTAAAACGGACCGATAGCTCAGTTGTTCCTTATGCTTACATTAAACGGCCTTCAGTCAGCGAAAAGAGATACATGAACCGGGATAAACGGGTGCCAGGCACTACTGTGGCATTACAGCAAACTAGTGAGCGCCAGACGGCAATCCGTTTCTTTGGATTGCTGCCTTCAAGCAGCAATATGCGAATACGCACCGGAAAGCAGATAGGCGCAAACCAATTTCGGCGTTAAGGTTTTCCGCCCGGAAGCGTTACCTTAGCTAAATGCGATTAGTTACTCTTTCCCTCCTGATGCTTGCCTTCCTGTCTTGTTCCCAGGCATCTGAATCACCAGATTCACCGACCGTGCAAACTTCAGCGACAGACTACTCAGAACGGCTCAAGGAACTGGGCATTACCCTCCCTGAGCTCGGGGTGCCGCAGGCGAACTACGTTCATGCGGTCCGGTCGGGCAAGCTCGTTTTCCTGGCGGGTAAAGGCCCGTCGCGTCCGGATGGCTCCAGGGTGACCGGTCGGTTGGGCGACGACCTCACCGTTGAGCAGGGCTACGAAGCAGCCCGCCTGGTTGGCATCCAGCAACTTGCTGCGCTGCAGCAGGAACTCGGTGATCTGAACCGGGTAAAACGCATCGTTAAGGTTCACGGCATGGTGAACGCTACGCCGGACTTCAAAGACCACTCGAAGGTGATAAATGGCTTCTCCGACCTTATGGTCGAGGTTTTCGGGGAGCAAGGTAAACACGCCCGCGCGGCGGTTGGCATGGGCTCGTTGCCCGGCGGCATCGCCGTCGAAATTGAGGTCATCGCCGAGACGTATTGATGCCGGTACACAGAAGAAGCGCAAACCACCGTTTAGTCCCCAACGCAAAATAACCGCTCAAACAGCAACTTTCACCAACTCTCAATCGTTTGAGTATATACTTTTACGACATACCAATAAAACATACAGTTGTGAAAACCATTTCTCTTAAGCTTGACGACGGCACCTTTCAGGAGACCGAACAGTTGGTTGGCAAGTTGAAACTTGCCCGCAACCGCTACATCAACGAAGCGGTGGCCTACTACAACAGGAAACAACGGCGGGAACTGCTGGAGCAACAACTCGCGTTCGAGTCGGAGTTGTGCCGCGAAGACTCCATGCAGGTACTTAACGATACGGAAGCAGCCGTAACTGGCGACCTCAACGAATTGCTGGATGAAGGTTAAACGCTTTGAAGTCTGGCTAGTCAACTTTAACCCCAGGTACGGCACTGAGGTCGGTAAAACCCGACCAGCAGTAGTTATTCAGACCAATCTTCTCAACAAGATCGGGCATCCGTCGACGATTGTTTGCCCGATGTCTACCAATATTAAAAAGGAAGCCACCATCCTGCGGGTTGGCCTCAAGGATGGCGAAGCGGGATTGATCGGTGATGGAGACATCCTTGTGGATCAGCCGATGGCGATCGACAACCGGCGGTTTCGTCGCCGGCTCGGCCTGCTGCCCGAACATGCTGCCGAGCAACTGGTGGATGCCCTCAAGGCTATCCTTGACCTGGAAGACTAGATTTATATATTCAGATACCCCTCCCCCGACCGGGGCAGGGCTAACGCATAAAATCGTTCATCACACCTATGAACATTTGTCCGACTTCGTCAGGCCAATTGATGCAAAGGAGGAGGACGAACTTGTACTTGTCGCTACAGAATACAGCATTCTCCTCCCAGATGTCGAGTAAATGGGCTGACGAAGTCGCTCATTTACGAGCACCTCGGAGGTGTAATGCGAAAAGAAGATACTTTTTATTTTGATGCGTTTACCCTAGCCGACCGAGGTCTTTTTGGGGCGTAAACCAGACTGTCACTCACCCCCCTCTCAGCCTCCCCACACCGCTGCACTGGGGAGGAGCAATCGCGACAATCTGGCTTGTGCCCGGTTCAACAACCCACACAAACGCCACCACCCAAAATAAAATATGTTAAAAAGCAACCAGCAATAAAGTTCATACTTCGTAATGCCATATATTACTGGCAGAACCTCGCATGAAATTATGGATATCATATCCTGAAAATGCTGTTGCAGAATAGTTTTTACTTCTCTTGCTGAGGTGTCACGTTATACCTTTCCACCCATAAATTCTTCTATTATGAAGTACCTTTGCACCTTCGTGCACCCGCACTCCGTTCTAACCTCACCCTCGCACTGATGTTGTTCGGTCTCTTCCTCACCTCTCTTTCTTTCCCCGCCATTGCGTTCGCGCAAAATAGTATTAGTGGGAAGTTGATTAATGGCCAAAACATCTCAGGAATTGAATTATTCGCCAATAAAACACCAGGCGATAGCAGCAAATTCAACCTCAATGGAGAATCGGTCTCAAATTTGCCCCCAGGAACCTATGTGATAAAAATATCACTTGATGACGACACTCAGGTAATTGAGAAGTTTCTAAAGAAATAAGTCTTTACGGGCGCAAACCAAGTCGTCGCCCCCCCCTCCCAGCCTTCCCACACCGCTGCGCTGGGGAGGAGCAATCGTGACAACCTGGTTTTCGCCTGGTGGGCCTTTATAGGTCAGAACTATTCGCTATCGGAGTCGAAATCATCATGCATGACCTTGGTTCTATTTACCCGCCATAATCATTGCTGGCTTATTATACCACAATAGTAATAGCTACCACTATAAATTCATTCCAAATGTGCACTTCTGTAATAAAACTAATAACCATTTTTTTAATTACCCCCTTAAATTTCATCTTTTCTCAAGATACTGTTCATATCTTCATCCCGGAAATATCTATAACTACGGAAGATGAAGGAGAATTGATCGCAGTCCCTGTATTTATTGAATACCCTGGTGAAATAGGAGGATTTCAACTGGGTATAAATTGGGATCCTGAAGAACTGGAACTAGATACTTTGATTTTTGGGGATGTAATCTTGAGTAACTTTTACTTGTACAACCAGACTTCTCCAAGTCAGCTTCGAATAATTGCAAGTAGTGACCTGTTACCATTCAATTTCACTGAAAGCTCCCCCGCATTATTTGTTTATTTTAAACTTAAAAAATTTACGGGATTTATAGACATTAATTTTGACCCAAATTTCAGAATTGAACTTAGTCGTGATGACCACACCACTATCCCCCACACCACCTCCAACGGCAGCATAACCTACAACGACCAACAAGCCCGCACCCTCTTCAGCCCACCCACCGACCTGAGCCCGGAAGGCACCACCTGCACCGGCCTATACTCGCGCGGAACGGCACCGCTGCTGGGTTTTGATTTTAATGTGGATTGGGACACGACCGCTTTCCGGCTCGTGGATGTGGGCTACGCCGATAATCCGCTCGGGCTACGGGAAAGTGAAGTGGCGATGACCCCAACCAGTCTACACCTGGCGCGGGACACCTCGTTGCGCGACACTACCCCACGCTTGCCCTACGGCGTCCAATTGCTGGAGCTGTGCTTTGAGCCGACTGCGCTCACCAGCACTTCCTACCTGCGCATCGGGCGTACCGTCGACCCGGTTTTCCACCTGGTGTTTGAGGACTCGCTGTACAGTCCGGCGCCGTACAACCTTTTCCCCGGATCTTTATATCTCCGGGGCGAGCAGGCGCGTGATACCGTGAAGTTGGAAGTAGGGCCGCCAGTCAGCACCAACATTTCGGATACCTTGCTTTGCACCAGCGTCCGCGCCAAAAACTACATTGACGTAAGTGCATTTGACTTCTCGGTGAGTTGGCCAGAAGATTTGGCGCTGGCGCAGGTGCATTACCCGGACAACGAGCAGGGTCTGGTTGGAACATCGCTGCTGGCGCAATCAGAAACCTCCGCCCGCTTCGGCCTCAGCCCCGACGAACCCGTCAACTTTTCGCTGGAACCCGGCACGCCGCTGGTAGAGCTCTGTTTTACCGGAGACTTCACCCCCTGCGACTTCTACCCCATTGAACTGGCCGAACAGCCCGACGAGACCCACTTCGACCGCCGCTTGCTCGATTTGCCGGGGGGTCTGCCGCTGTCGTACAAACTCACCTCCGGCTACGTCTACCAGGAAGGCGGCGATGCGCTGCGGATTGAACTGGAAACCGTTCATTCTGATCCGGACAGTTCGCTGCACCACGTTCGCATGTCCACCACCAGCGACGTTTGCACGACCGACTTCCCCTTCCTCGTTCAATACGATTTCTCTGAGCTGGGTTTTGACGACGTCGAGCTGGCTCCGGAGCGGGAGGGAGAATTCCGCATTCGCCGGCGCGGCAGTCCGATTGCGGGAGCGAAAGGCTTTGCGCTCGAACGGGAGCCCGGTGCTTCAGGCATCAGAATTACTCCGGGAGAAATTGCCACCTTTACCTTCACGCGCCGGGGTACGCTGGATACCGTTCCCATCGGCCTGCTTCCCTACGAAACGGATACCATCACCGTTACCCGTGAAGACGGCGTCACAATCGGCATCCCCGTTTTCCTGACGGATGGCAGCATCATTTTCGGACTGGATATGATTACCGGGACGCGTTACTTTAATTCGCCGCAGAACCCGCCGCTTACGGTGTACCCAAACCCAACCTCCGGCATAGTTAATATTGAAGGCTTGCGGGTCGGAAGTCCGGTTTCCGTCTGGATTTATGACCGGAGTGGGAGCTTGCTCAGGCGTATCCAAAACCCGGATGACCAGGTTGATCTTTCCGGCTTACCGGCGGGCATCTTCTGGCTGCGGGTCGAGCAGGAGGGAGTGCGCTGGATGGAGAAGGTCATCATGGTGGAGTAGTGGGCCGGGGTCTCCCGTGTGTGTCACGAGATGCACTCCTATCACGAATTTGCCGCTTGTCACGTCTCCCCTCTCCCGAGGAGAGGGGCTGGGGGGAGGGCTAATGCATAGGATTTTAAGTCGTGTTAAACCCCCTCCCCAACCCCTCCCCACCGGGGAGGGGCTCGTGAAAACGCTACGCGTTTTGGGTTGCAAGCTCTTAGGCGGTGAATATGATCTCGAGCTAAAAGCTTAAAATCGAATCCTATGCGTCAGCCCTGGGGGGAGGGAGATTCTGTGCATCTCGTGATACACCGGGGTCTTTCGACGTTCAATTTGTTCGAAAGACAATGTTTACCTTGCATCCCCAATGACCATACTACGCTCCTTCATCCTGATCTTTGCATCCTGCGTCTGCGCCCTGATGAACGCCCAGGAACACGCCGATTACTTCAAGCATCATCATTTCACCCGCGCCGATACACTGCGCGGCAGCCTCCGGCCCGAGCGCACCTCGTTCGACGTGACCTACTACGAACTCCACCTCGAAGTAGACCCCAATGAGCGTGAAATTGAAGGCCGGGTGGACATGAGCTACCGGGTAGTACACCCTACCAACCGGCTTCAGATCGATCTGTTTCGGAACCTGACCATCGATAAAATCACGCAAGACGGCCAGCAACTATCCTTCGACCGCGAAGCCAACGCCGTCTTCGTCGATCTACCCGACCGGCTTGAACAGAACAGCCTGCACACCATGAGCATTTGGTACGGCGGCAAACCCGTTGCTGCCAAAAATGCCCCCTGGGACGGCGGCTTCGTCTGGAGCCTCGATCACCGCGACCGCACCTGGGTCGGTGTAGCTTGTGAAGGAACCGGCGCCAGCCTCTGGTGGCCGAACAAAGACCACCTGAGCGACGAGCCAGACTCGATGCTCGTAAGCGTTACCGTCCCCAAGCGCCTGTTCGTTGCCAGTAACGGTAATCTGCGCGAAGAGATTGAGCTCGAAAACGGCTACCAGAAACGCTACGACTGGTTCGTTTCCTACCCCATCAACAACTACAACATCTCGCTGGGCATCGGTAGCTACATCCACTTCGACAGTACCTACGTAGCCTTTGACGGCGAAGAGCTGGCGCTCGATTATTACGTACTGGATTACAACAAAGACAAAGCCCGTAAGCAGTTTCAGCAGGTCAACCAGATGCTGGCCGCCTACGAGCATTACTTCGGCAAATACCCGTTCTGGGACGACGGCTACGCCCTCATCGAAACGCCTTATCTGGGCATGGAACACCAGAGTGGTATCGCTTACGGTAATAAGTTTATGCGCGGTTACCTGGGCGGCCTCATCCCGGACGACATGGATTGGGATTACATCATTATTCATGAAACCGGGCACGAGTACTTCGGCAACTCGATCAGCGTTGCCGATCACGCTGAGATGTGGATTCATGAAGCCTTCACGACCTACATGGAGACCCTTTACGTCGAGTACCGCTACGGCGAAAAAGATGCCCGACGCTACATCGGCACCCAGCTGAATTTCATACGAAATGAGTCACCCGTCCTTGGTCCGCTGGGCGTAAACTTCGATGATTTCGGCAGTTCAGATCATTACTATAAAGGTGCCTGGATGCTTCACACCTTACGTTATTCACTCAACGACGACCCGCTCTTCTTCGGCATGCTAAGGTCTTTTTATCAGGACAACAAACGCAGCATAGTCAGTACCCAACAGGTGATCGACTACTTCAGCCGCTTCGCGAAACAGGATTTTGGCCCCTTCTTCGATCAGTACCTCCGGCATCCGGAGGTGCCGGTGCTTGAAGTACGCAAAAGCGGCAAACAGGTAGAATACCGCTGGCGGGTGCAGGCTGAAGGTTTTAACATGCCGGTGGGTGTATTCATCGGGAAAGAACCCGTTCGTTTGCAACCAACTGATAAATGGCAAACGATGGGCAAGGGATTCCTTCCTTCCGACGTTTCAATCGATGAAAATCGTTTCCTCGTCGATTTGGAAGTAGTGGAGTAAACACTTACCTGCTTTTCAGCATCTTAAAAGAAAAACCCATGGGAGTCCTGTTCGTAATGTTCTTTTTCCTGATTGCCATCGCCAGTATCGCCATCACAATCTGGTCAGTGGTGGAAATCGCTACCAAACCCTTCAAGAAAGAAAGCGACAAAGTAATCTGGCTCATCGTCGTTCTGTTGTTGGGCGGCATCGGCCCGCTCATTTACCTCAGTCAACGCAAAAATCTACTGGCCAACCCTCCCGGCGGCAACCAATTTGACGACCGGGAATACTTGCCGCCCCTCGACGATCATTTGGCGCGGCCGCAGGTGCAAAAAAGGTACGACGAGCAGGACGACTACGTGTAAAAATCGTTGCTAGCCCTGCACGCCCTGTGCTTCATCCTCAATTTCCCCTGTAGGTTAAGGGCGCAAAACAGATTGTCGCCAAATAAAGATGAAATTCTTACTCCTCTCCATCGGAACCCGCGGCGATGCCGAGCCTTTTCTGGCCATCGGAGATTTGCTCCACCGAAGCGGGCACGAAGTCACCATCGCTCTGCCCGCTCAGTTTCGTCCTCTTGCCGAAGATGCCGGCCTTGATTTTGCACCGCTCGACGAACGTTTCCTGGAAATTCTCGACGGACAAACGGCACGCGACTTCATGGGCCAGAAAGGGAGCTGGCCTAATCGATTGTTTCAGCTGGCCCGGCTTGCCAGAACGTCGCTATCCGTTCAGAAAGACATGATCAGAGAGCAACGTGATTTGCTTGTGCATTTTGCCCCCGATCGGGTCGTTTTTCATCCTAAGTGTCTTGTTGCCAGAGTTTGGGGGATGCAATTTCCGGAACGTGCGATTTGCCTCAGTCCCGTTCCCAACATTCTCCACCCGGTGCGGAGCTACCCGCACATCGGTATTACCACCCCGCTCGGCAAATGGGCCAACTGGAAATCCTTTACCGTCGTCAACCGCATCACCGCACGCATGGTGGCTAAATACGTAAAGCCGTACGCTGCGGATTTCCCGGGGACAGACGTTAGCAGCAATACTATTTACCACCACATGCTGGAGCGGGAACGCACCCTTTACCTGATCTCTCCCACCCTTTACCCCAGGCCAGAACACTGGCCCGGGCACGCTAAGGTAATGGGCTACTTCGAGCGTAACAAGACCAGAAACTGGTCTCCTCCTGCTGAACTTACCGACTACCTGGCCCGGTACAAAGCGGAGCAAATAACCTTTATCACTTTCGGCAGCATGGTGAATGCGGCACCGGAGGCCACAACGCAAGCGATCCTGTCAGTACTCCGCAAGTACCGGGTACCGGCCATAATCAATACCTCTTCGGGAGGCTTACAACGACTGGAGAGAGAAGCACCAGACCACGTTTTATTCGTAAGCGACATCCCGTACGAATGGGTTTTCCCTAAGGTCCATTCCGTTGTTCACCACGGCGGATCGGGGACGCTGCACACCGCGACGAAACATGGCCGCCCAAGCCTCATCATCCCCCACATCGTTGATCAGTTTTTCTGGAACCGTCAGGTTGCCAGCCTTGGGCTGGGTCCGTTGGGAGTCAAAGTGAAACAGCTTACGGCGAAAAGCTTTAGCCCACTCTTGCTCGACCTGCGAACCACAGTATCTTACGCAGAAACCGCCCGAAAATTATCCGCTCGTATGGCCCACGAAGCAGACCCGAAGGAGCTGCTGGCGGAGCTGACAAAGTAGTTTTCGGTTGTAGTCCGAACGCAAGACATAAGACCACGAACCGCTCTACCATTTAAGCAGGTGTTGGTAAACGAGGTCTACGGGTAACCCCATGATGCAAGGGTAAGTACCTTCTATTTTGCAAATCTTCGCCAGCCCGACCCATTCCTGAATAGCGTAAGCGCCGGCCTTATCATAGGGCTGATAGTTATCCACGTACCATTCGATTTCTTCGCGGGTCATCTCGTTGAGCCACACTTCGGCCTTACTGCTGAATATTTCCTTTTTACTGCTGCTGAGCAAACAGCAGCCGGTTACCACGATGTGGCTGCGGCCGCTCAGTTTTTCGAGTGTTTCGATGGCATGTTCGCGGCTTTTGGGTTTACCGTGTTTTACGCCATCGATGAGCACTACGCTGTCGGCAGTCAGTAATACTTCATTATCGGCCCGGAGCAGATCGCGGACGCCTTCGGCCTTCAACTCGGCTAAAAACGGCGCAATTTCGAGGGGGTCCAGATCAGCGGGGAATATCTCCTCCACATCCTGTGTGCGAACGGTAAAAGGAATGCCGGCCTGCTCGAGGAGGTAAGAACGACGGGGAGACTTTGAGGCAAGAATTATGGAAAGGTCGGGGTTAATTAACATGGGCGCTAAGGTAATCAGACTCGCCTTCGGCCGTTGCACAATCTCGCTGGTTTTTGGACGCGCCGGTAGCAACTCCGCTTACCGTTTACGTAGATTCACCTTCACTTCCCGGTCCATTTGCAAAGTGATGAGGGCTTTTTTGCCTACGGTACCCGCATCTTCAGGAAACACAAAATCATAGTCCCGGAGGAGCCGGACCAGAATAAGCTGCATTTCCAGCATCGCGAAATGGTTCCCGATGCACAGCCGCGGGCCTGCGCCGAAGGGCAGGTAGCACATCGGGTGGCGGGTTTTCTTAGCTGCCGCCGACATCCTTTCGGGCCGGAAGGATTCGGGGCTATCCCAGTATTCGGGGTTATGGTGCAGACCATGAATAAAAACGGCGATTGATGTCCCCGAGGAGATGTTGTAGCCTCCCGCCTGGTCGTCCGTTAATGCCACCCGGTCCGTGATCCATGCCGGAGGGTACATCCGCATGCTTTCTTCGATGACCTGGGTGAGGTAAGTCAGTTTACGCGCCGATTTAAAGCCTACGGGGCCCTCCGTTTCCACTACTGCAATTTCGGCCCTTATTTTCTCCCGTACTTCCGGGTGCTGATCGAGCAACCAGAGTGTCCAGGCCAGCGCGTTGGCGCTGGTTTCGTGGCCGGCGGCAAAAAGAATCATGATCTCATCCACCAGCTGCTGATCCTCCATTGGCTCTCCGCTGTCCTCGTAGCGGCTGTCGAGCAGCATCTGCAACAAATCATCTTTGGGTTCGCCAGCTCGCCGGTCTTCGATCCGTAGTTGGATGCGCGCGCGGACTTCGGTCGTAATCTGAAGGTGCTTTCTCTCCTGCCCGATCCAGCGCAGGGGGCCGCGTAGGAAGGGCATCCGGACAGGATAGATTACGTAGCCCTGCACGGCATCGATGGCTTCATTTAATTCCTTCGTTTCTTCGTCATTGAATCCGTCTGTGAAAATAGCCCGGGCGATTACCCGGAATACGAGGTCGGTGGTCAGGCCGTGTAAAGAAGTAGCTTCTCCGCTTGTCGCGACCTGATCCAGGCCGGTACAGCAGCGATTAATGACCGCCTGCATTTCGGTCACCAGCGAGGCCAGCCGCTTGCGGTGAAAACCGGGTTGAATCAGCCGTCGTTGGGTAAGCCAGGGTTCTCCGTTATTGGTCAGCAGTCCGTGACCGAGGTATCGTGCCAGGTCCCTGGTCTGAATCACGCTCTTATGGTAGTTTTTATGGTTTCGCTGAAGGACGTGCTGAATTACATCCGCATTGACCGTAAAATGGGTCAAACGGGAACCTCCGATCGCCAGCAAAAAATCAGCGCCGTAATCTTTTACGTAACGGGAAAAGTACTTGATCGGGTTACGGGCGACAAAGGGAATATTAGGCAGAACCCGGCGCAGCGGGACTTGTGGAGGGGATGTCATGTTACCAGGTCTTTGAAGCAAAACACCAGTAATATAAGACAAAGAATATCGCCGAAGCAGGATTACCAGCCAGACAGTGCTGTTCGGCAGCCTTCAGGCTGCCATTTTAAGGGCCTTCACCTGAAAGGCTGATAGAAAACAGATTTGACCGTACTAACCTGATCGTTATTGTTCACGCTAAAGCATAACGAACAGCAGCCGGAAGGCTGCCAGACAGTAAGAGGATTGCCTTACAAAATCACCGATAGGCGGCACCGTCCTCCACTGCTAACTGATAGACCGAATTGATTGCCTCCAACACCGCTTCTTCGCTGTACAGTTGCAACGCTCGCTCCCTGATTACTTCCGGGTCGAAGGAAGTGTATTCATCGCGCATTTTTTCGAATGCGCCGGCCAGCGCAACAGCGTCGCCCACCGGTACCAGGAGGCCGGTTTCGCCGTGTAGTACGATGTCAGGCACTCCGCCAACGGGTGTTGCGATGCACGGCCGGCCACACATCTGTGCTTCGAGCAATACGACCGGCTGGTTCTCGTAATTGCTAAAAAGTACGAACGCGTGGCAGTCTTGCATCAGTTCTGCGATTTCTCCTTCGGTGTGCGGTCCGGAGCAGGTTATTCCGGCTACACCCAGGTCATCGATCATTTGCGTCAAAATCTCCAGGTCGCCGTCTCCCGCGAGATGAAGCGTTACCGGCACATTGGTTTTTTGCCGCAGAAGAGAGAAGCCCCGCAGTAGTCCCGTGATGTTCTTCGGGGCTTCGTCGAAGTTGGAAACGTGGAGCAAGCGGAAAGGAAGTGTCGGGGATGGTTGCCCCGGCAGATATGTTTTTTCGTCTACTACGTTACTCACTGTACGGTAATTTCCGGCCAGTCGGTTCCTTTCTCTCATACTTCGTCCAAGGTGATCCGATACTGGTAAAATGGCCACAGCATTACGGCACGCGTAACGGCCAAGCCAGCCCCTGAAACCGGACAGTGCGTTCGCTTTGTGGTAAGCCGAGCTGTGCTCGGTAAGGACAAACGGAAGATTCCAAAAGCCCGAGTAGAGGGCCGCAGCCATTCCACCGTCCAGCAATACGTGGCCGTGCAGCAGGTCTGGCCGGCCAAACTTCTTTCGGGCTGCGCGCATAGCCACAACGTAAGCTCTGAGCCGCAGCGCGGCTTTGACCGGGCCGGGAGTTTGGGGGCCGTACCCAACGTAAACGTGTATAACTGCGTAGCCATCTTCAGTTCGGCGGGTTACGTCCAGTTTGCCTGGGGCCAATTGCAGGTCCTCTTCGACGGCAACGACGGTTACCCGGTGGTGGCGCGCCATCAGGCGCGCGTGCCGGCCGATGAAATTCCCGTTGGTGGGATGAACGCGGCTCGGAAACCAGGAAGTGACGAAAAAAACATTCATTTTCAGGCCATAAGGTACGGTACATTGCCTCAGACCGGACCCTGAAACCCGCCTTGCACCCGCGGCCGCGCCCAATTGCCAGTAAAGATGGCCGCGTAAACTGCCGCAGAGCTGCTAAACCATGACATTTTAAACTAATCAACCCCTTACGTGCGTTATCTTTACGACGTATTTTTACGAACAACTCTCCCCATGTTTCGCACCCTTACCACCCTCTGTCTCACTCTTTTATCCTGTTCATTATTCGCTCAAATGGTTGCCCCCGACGGGAGCATCAGTTACGGCAATGAATGGATCGATTATGGCCAGACCCACCTTCGTATTCAGGTCGCCACAGACGGGATGTACCAGGTTTCGGGCGCAGAAATCAATGCCGCCGGCCTGAGCGGAGACCTGGCGCTGCACCACCGCGGAGAGCTGGTTCCCATCAGAGTGACCAGTGACGGGAGCATTATTTTTTACGGCGAAAAGAACCGGGGAGAGATGGACCGTCACCTTTGGCCAGACCCCGACGCAAACCAACTCAACGATCGTTACAGTATGCACTCCGACACCGTGGCCTACTACCTCACGGCCGGAACCGGACAGTATTATCAGCAGCCCGATGTGGTGACGCCGGTGGCTGCTACGGCGATTCTCCGCCGCACCGAAGAGGTATTCAGCGATGAGATGGTGAAGAATTTTTTCCGCAGTGGTGGTATCAGCATTTACTATTCGCACTACGACAAAGCCGAAGGATTTGGCCAGCGCAGCAGTGGGGATTTGCTTTCCAGCAACGGTGATTTAGAAAGCAGCGTTACCCTGCCACTGCCTTCGGCAAACGGTCAGCAGGCCACGCTGGATGTTCGGTTCGGCACGGCTTTCGGCAGCCATGAAGTAGAAGTCTCTGCCAATGGCAACGTCCTCGCAACGCCCGTTCAGTCGGGCTGGGGAGTGATTCAACAGCAGGCAACTTTCAATCCTGCTGGCGCAGAAACCACCATTTCGCTGAAGGGTACTGCCGGAGATCAGGATAAGCCCAATCTGGCCTGGGTTGCGGTAACCTACCCGGCCCAACCGGTTTACGACGAGGAGTTGTCCTCTTTTTCTATTCCCGCTTCGGCCACAGCTACCCGTATCACGCTTACTGGTCTGGGCGCGGCCGCGGGTGCATTGGGAAGGATAACGGGCTATGCCCCCACCACCGGAAATATGTTTTCAGCTGAGGTAGACGGTACCGGAACCGCCGTGATCGACTTTCCTCCTTCCAGCTCCGACATCACCTACCAGCTCGTCGTGGAAAGCTCGGACCTCAAAGCAGCTCAAACCAATGCGCTGAGCTTTTCTTCTACCCTTCCGCCCGCTAATACCGATTACCTCGTACTTACCAGCCGGAGGTTGCACGGCTCTTCTGTCGATCAGCTGGCTGATTACCGGCGCTCTGTCGCCGGAGGAAGCTACCAGGTTGAAGTTGTCGACGTTGAGGATTTATACGATGAATTCGGCTACGGCATCCCTAACCATCCGATGGCGCTGCGTAACTACCTCACCGCCGCCAAAATTGCGGCCCCGAACCTGCAGTACCTTTTCATCATCGGTAAAGGCCGTGAATACAGCGACATACGTACCACTTCGGAAATGGCTGCTGCGCAAGCGACATTCTTCATTCCTTCCTTCGGCTCGCCTGCTTCAGACAATCTGCTTGCGGCTAAACTGGGAGAAGTCACCCCACAACTCTCCGTTGGCCGCCTGGCGGCGATCAACGACAGTGAAGTCGGTATTTACCTCGAAAAACTCCGGGAAGTCGAAGCACAGATCAATCAGGGCGGACAAAGTATCGCTGACCGCGACTGGCAAAAGCAAATCATGCACCTCGGCGGAGGTACGAGTGCCGGCGAACAATCCGGAATCAAAAGCCGGCTGAATACTATGGAACTTGGTATTGAAGCAAGCGCAATGGCGGCGAATGTCACATCATTCTTTAAAACCAGTACGGAGCCTATCGAAGACAGTCGCCAGGAGGCGATTTTCGAACGCATCAACGGAGGTACCTCCATCCTTACTTTCATGGGACACTCCAGCAGCCAGACCTTCGATTTCAGCATTGATGATCCGGCAAACTACAACAACAAAGGCCGGTATCCCTTCATGCTGAGCCTCGGGTGTTATTCCGGAGACGCTTTCACCGAAGAAAGAAGCATCAGTGAGCGGTTTATCTTCCTGCGCGAAAAAGGAGCGGTTGCCTTCGCGGCCTCCAAAGGTATAGGATACATTTCGGCCCTGGGCAACTGGGGAGAGAAACTGTATGATAACATAGGGAACGAAAATTACGGCGAAGGTCTGGGTGACGTGATGCGCAACGCCATCGAGCACTTCAGTGGCACGTCGAACTTCACCCTCGGAATCCTGCTCGAACAATTTGCCCTGAGTGGCGATCCGGCTTACCGGCTGCACCCCCGCCCCGGACCAGACTTTGTAGTTGATCCGGCTTCCGTTTCTTTCACCCCTGACGTGGTGCCGGCTCAGGACGAAACATACGGAATGGATTTTCGACTCCTTAACCTAGGAACAAAGTCGGAGGCAGACAGTATGACTCTTCGTATCCGACAGGAACTGCCCTCCGGAGAAATTGTAGAATTAAAAACCCTCCGGGCACAAATCCCGGTTTACGCCGAAGTTCTTTCGGTCGAACTCCCGAACCCGGGAATCGATGCTGTGGGGCAAAACCGTGTTTTTGTCACCCTGGATACTGACAACGAAGTAACGGAGCTTCCGGCTCCCGCCGCAGAGCTGAACAACGAACTCGAGACCGGTGGCCAGGCGGGCGTTCCCCTTACCTTCGTGGCCAACACGGCAAAGGTTGCCTTCCCGCCCCGGTACGCCGTAATTGGGGGAGAGCTGGAATTCATTTCCTCGACTACCGACGTACTCGCGCCCGAAAGAAACTACGTCATTCAGGTTTCATCCGACCGGAAATTCAATACACTGCTCACCAACGAGACCATCGCCAGCCCCGGCGGCGTGATTCGTTACCGCCCGCCCTTTGCACCAACAGACAGTACAACCTACTACTGGCGCATCAGCCCGGACAGCACTTCCACCGAAGGCAGTGGTTTCATCTGGAGTGAAAGCTCGTTCACCTGGGTCGCCGATCAACCGGAAAACGAGATCGGTTGGGCAATGCAGGACCAGGGGCAAACCGTGGACGGGACATTTGACAACATCCTCGCCGACAGCCTCGAGTTTGGCTGGAGTTTCTCAAGGAGCATTACCGACATTAAGATTTTCAACGCGCTTTACTCCAGCCGTGACATGCCGCGCTTCGAATACAACGGACAGCGTTTTGGATCTCCCCACAGATGGTACATCCGGGCGGGCATTCAAATGATCGTGATCGACAGTACCAACAGTTCGAAGTGGTATCCCAACCCGGGCAATGCGGATTACAACACCCGCCCGATTGCCAATTCGAGTTGGGATTTCGATACCAGAACCGCCAGCGGCCGGGAGGGTATGATCAACTTTCTGGATGAGTTCGTTCCCGAAGGGGCTTACGTTATGCTTTACTCAGTACAGCGTGGTGCTGATATCGAATACGTAACGGAAGACTGGTTAGCAGATTCCAACACCTTGGGCACCACCATTTACGACGTGCTTGAAGCCGAAGGCGCGTTGCAGGTAAGGGGGCTGAGCGAAGTTGGATCGGTTCCCTACCTCTTCTCCTTCCAGAAAGGGATGGGACCAATAAGCGAAGCCCTTGCCGAAACCCGGTCAGACACCATTCAGATGGACGCCAGTATTCTCGAGAACTGGCCCCTCGGGTCGTGGCGCTCCGAAGCGGCAGGCCCCGCCCTTGCCTGGGACAATCTTGAAGTCTCACTATCGCCCATACATCTGAGTGAAAACGATAGTGTACTGGTCAGAGTAATGGGAACCAACCCCGAAGGCAGTGAGGTAGTTCTGCACAACCAGGTATTCAATCACCTTTCTTCCAGAAGCATATCAGTCGACCTGTCGGGTGTTTCAGAGGAGGAGTTTCCTTTCCTGTGGGCAGAGCTCGATTTCTTCGATGAAGAGGACAGAAACGTACCAACCGTAGAGCATTTGTACTTCAACTTTTCCTCTCCCGGAGACGCAGCGATCAATCCCGCTGTTTCGATAAGCCTGCCCGATTCGGTAGATCAAGGCCAGGAATTAGTGATCAATGCCGGTTACGAGAATATTTCACGAATCGGAATGGACAGTCTATTGGTAGAGCTCTCGGTAGTAGATGCTACCAATAACATCTCCACATTTACGCAGCGAAAAGGACCACTCCCGCCCGGAGCCACAGATCAGTTCTCGTTCTCTCTGCCGAGTGTCGATTTCTCGCAAGACTTCCGTTACAGCGTAACCCTGAACCCGAATCAGGACCAACCGGAAAACGTGACCTTCAACAACGTCCTCAACTCGAGGGTGAAAGTCGGAACAGACCTGATTGACCCTGAGATGCAAATATTTTTTGATGGCATCCGGATCAATAACGGCGACCTGGTGAGCGCAAAACCTGAAATTCACATTGTGCTTCGGGATGAGAATCAGTACCTCGCGCTGAACGACACTGGAGCCTACTTCCTTCAACTTACCCACCCTGGTGATCTGGAAAACGGACTGAGCAGCTACCAGGAACGGATCTCTTTCTCCGATTCCAGGGTTGAGTTTTTGCCCGCCACGACCGACAACAACAGCGCTGAAATTTTCTTCCGCCCTTCCCTCTCCAGAGATGGGAACTATACCATCGAAGTAGTGGGACAAGACCGAAGCTCTAATTTTTCGGGCGCTCTCTCTCTGCAGCAAGACTTTGAAGTCATCAACGAACAGATGGTGGCGAATGTGCTGACCTACCCCAACCCCTTCACGACACAGACCCGGTTTGTTTACACCCTTACCGGAAACGAGGTTCCCGAAGTTTTCCGGATTCAGATCATGACCGTTTCCGGACGCGTGGTGCGGGACATCGACCTTGCCGCCAGTGAGCTATTGAAGATCGGTACACATCAGTCTCAGTTTGCCTGGGATGGAACGGATGAATACGGAGACCTTCTTGCCAATGGTGTTTACCTCTACCGCGTGATTACAAGTGATGAATCGGGTAATACTTTAGAGAAATACGACACAGGTACCGACCAGTACTTCGCCCGGGAGATCGGGAAAGTGGTTATTTTAAGATAAGCGTTCCGGAGGGCGACTTCTTTACTTTTTCATACAATGAGATGTCCTCTGCGTAGCGCTGTCTGAACAAGTCTGTCCTGAAAAGACCGGTATCATCTGGGTTGGATGTCCTTTCCCCTGCATTGAGGTGAATCTGCTCTGCGCCCGCCTGACCGGACATGAACTCCTGTAGATCCACAATGCGGACGGATTGCGCAGCCTCGATAACCTGCGCCCGGAGGTAATAACTTTGGGAGCGAAAATGCCGGTCTGCGATCCGGTCCGGGATACTTGCCACGATTCTTAGGAAACGTTCTATTCTCATTTGCGGAGAGAACCTGACGATGTGGTTCAGACGGGAAGGATAACGGTACATGACGTTCCGGCCCGAGATCACGTCGTTGTAGCACGATTGAAACCGTGCTGCAGGTTCCCTGATCACCACCACGAGCTTTTTGCCCCGACAAAAGACCAGATACTCGTTGTAATTTTTAAAAATGTGGCGGGTGAGCTTTCCGTCCGTCAATACTCCCGGCTTGAGATGGTGGATTTCAGGAAAACGGCTTTCAAACCCGGGAAGGTACCTGCGAATTAAACTGAGCTTTACCGAACTACACCCTGCTTTTGAAACCACAGGAAATACCTCGCCCGTTGCGGCATCAAAGGTCACATCAATCGGATCAACGACGTATAGCCCAAGCAATGCTTTTGTCAGGCGATAATATTCCCTTATCCGTTGCACGAAACTGTTGATGTCAGGTTAACTTTTGATTGAGGATCAGACAGAAACCTTCCAGCGCTTGCTCAGTCGGCCGTAGGCGAAAGCATACTTGGTTAAAACGATCAGGGCTGCATTTTGCCAGTACCATTCCCGGTGACGAAACACCCAGCGGAGGAGCGTCACGGGGAAGACCACAAACGTGATTCTCAGTATGTCCAGCACAAAGCTTGCCATTGAGTAACGGTTGTCGCCAGTTGGCAACCAGCTCATTTTGCCGTGGGAGTAAGCGTAGCGCAAACGGCCCCGGAACGAGCATTTCCAGGGCTGTATCAGGTGCTCTATAACCAGTTCTGGTGCATAGTACACCGTCATTCCTGCGGCTCTCATCCGAAACTGAAGTTCTGTCTCATCCGCCCAGCCGACCTCTTTACCCTTCATACCGTATCCCGGGCTGAAACCACCCGCAGCTTTCGCTTTGGCAACATCAACACCAAAAAAGCAGCCAATCAGGTAGCGACTTTCGGGGAGTACCCCGAAGGATGTATTACTGCCCGGAAATTTCCCAACCCCCATTTCCATTCGCAACCAGTCTGGCGGGTCAGATTTGTACCAGTGTGTGAAAGCTCCGCCAAATGCCGCGCCGCCGGCTACCTGCGGAAGATAGGAGATGTAACTCCGGACGATGTCAGGGGGTAATAAGGTATCGTCATCAAAGTAAAGCACCCAGGGAGCACGAGCCTCCTCTAAACCTCTGTTTCTGGCATAACAGATCCCGGTCTTGCCCTCGTAAATATACCGAAACCCGTAGCTCTCAACGCTTCTCTGACACTCCTCCTGCCCTGCGTTGTCGATCACAATCACCTCATAATCCGCCGCCGGGGCATCCTGGACCTGAAGGCCAGCGAGGCACCCGGGCAGTAAATCTGCCCGATCGTAAGTTGTTATCACCACTGAAACCTTCATAAGCTGTTGGTATTGTCCGCAAAACTACTTCAGAAACTTCCGCCAACCCAATGGCACAAACGAAGAAAAAAACCTCCTTAAACACTCCGTCGCTCCAAAGCCGAGAAAAGGGTATAGCACCCCGTGTTTCGGGACAAAAGCCCTGTCAAAATCGGATGCATCGTACCCCTCCGGAAATACTTCGTTGAAGTTATGTTTTGCCCCAGGCAAATCGACCGTAGCTTGCTTGCGAAGCGCTCCGAGCAAAGCAGCATTGATTGTCTCCCGGTTGGCTTCGTAGTACTGTGCGCGCCGGGCTTTCAGGTGTTTAACTTCTCTTTTGGTCAGAGCAACCCGCAGGCGGGCCATTTCCTTCAGGTTGGTGGTCGTGATTCGCTCACCGCTGTGCTGAAAATGGACAGCTGCGCATAGATGGTCTTTTACAATGTTCGCGCCCCGCTGCAGCAAACGGAAAAAGAATTCAAAGTCGTTACAGCTTCTGTAACCCGGATTAAAACCACCAATTTCGTCTGCCAAGGATCTCCGAAAGAGGTTTGCGTTGAGATGCCCGAGCCCTGCGTAAAACAGAAGCCCCTGCCACGGGTCGTCCGCAATCGGGACAACAGTCTCTTCTCCGTCTTCCCATCTTATCAGGAGTTCGCCGATCACCCAGTCTGTATCCGGAGCCGTCAGCTGCAGTTGGCGCGCCAATTTGCCCGGCAGTAAAGCATCATCCGCGTCCAGAAACTGGATCCATTCCGCCCTGGCCAACGCCAAACCAGCGTTTCGTGCTGCCGATGCTCCGGCTATCTTTTCCTGCACTACGCGGACAACTCCCGGGTGAGCGTCCTGCAGCGCAGTGGCTACCCGGAGGGTAGCATCGGTAGAATTATTCTCTACGATGATAATCTCGAAACTGCACCCTTTCTGGCTGAGTACTGACGCTACCGACCGCGCAAGGAACTTTTGCGCATTGTAGGCAGGAATTACTATCGAAACTTGTGGTCTGGTTACTTCCATCTCTTACCCTTCATTTGATTCCGGACAGAAAGGGGCAAAAGGCCAGCGGCATTCAACCTGGCAAATTCGACCGGTCCGAAGCCCAAATACCGGTAAAGGACAGCAAACCGGGGAGCAATCGAAGCATCGATATCCCCGGCCGTTAAACCATCGGGAAAGAATTCGTGAAACAACTGCCGGGCTTCATCGAGGTTCTGCGTAGCGAGTATCCTCAATGAATTGAGCAGTGCTGACCTGAAGAATGCTTTGTTTTCGTTGTAATAGTCAGGTTTGTTGCGCTGCAGGAATTCGATAACGGCAGCTTTTAGCCGGACCGATCTTTGCCTCGATGCAGGATTGTCGATGGTCGACAGTCTGAAGCCTGGTCGATCCAGGTAAACAGCCCCGGGAACCGGATCTGCAACACAGCGAGCTCCCTGCTTCAGCATCCGGAAGTACAGATCAGTATCGACTCCATTGGGGAGGTCTTCGTTTTGTCCGCCAACACTGAGGTATAACGACTTTTTTATCAGGTTGGAGTTGGTATGCCCTAGCCCTCCGTTGTGCACAAGCCCTTTCCACGGATCAGGGTTGATGGCGGATACATTCTGCTTACCGTCAATTCCTTCTCTGATGGAAGCACCGGTAACCCAGTCGACCGAATCATTGACCAGGTTGAGTTGGCGCTCAAGTTTCCCCGGCAACAGGAGATCGTCCGAATCCAAAAACTGGATCCAGTCGCCCTGGGCCATATTTACGCCGTGGTTCCGGGCAGCGGCAGATCCCTGCTTTGGTTCGTGCGACAGCCGTACTACCCCGGGGTATTTCCGGTACAGGCTTTCCGATAGCAGCACCGTTTCGTCGGAAGAATTATTATCTACAATGATTACCTCGAACGAGGTGCCCTCCTGCTGGATAGCCGAAGCGAAAGCCCTTTCCAGAAAAGCTTCAGAGTTATAGGTAGGAATGATGATGGACACCTTCACAGCGACAAAGTTACGGGTTTCGGAACAGGACTCATCAACCTGCTCTGCACCTGCGCGCGCGCCCTCCTCAAATGACTACTACTGATGATTACACCCCTGATTTCCGAACAAAAAGCTGATGATCGGCAGAGTAACGGCCCGGGCCGGCGAGGAGCAAAACTACTCCGACCACAACGTACATGAGCGGAAGGGCCATCTTGCCCCAGGGGTCGCCGCCGTGCGAAATGAACGCCGCCACCAGCATCGTGATGATGAAAGGGATGCAAGCCAAACGGGTGAAAAAACCCGCTGCGATGAGGATACCACAAATGAACTCGCCAAAAACAGCAAGCACGAGGCTTACGCCCATACCAAGTCCCAGCGGATCGGCGAAAGTCATATCTCCGCTAAAAACCTTCATCAGTTTGGGCCAGCCGTGCATGAAGGCCATTTCCAGGCCAAACCAAAGGCGAAGGACCAGCAGTCCCAGATCAATATTTCCGTTTGTCATGATTGTTATTTTTCGAGAGTAAGGTAAAAGGAATTACTTACTTTTCTTCCAATAAGGAAGTCAAAACCGTTCAGGCGGGGCCACTACGATGCAGATTAACGGGAAGAGGAGAGACAATTACCTGCGCGTCAGGAAAATTCGGGAAAGGCGAGAAACTGAAATATCAGATTGACTGCCGATACGGCCCAACCGGGCATAAAAAAAGGCAGACGCACCGGTCGCTACAACCCCCTACCCTTGCTGCATTTCTGCCCTGGGGGAGTTCAGGAGGAGCTGACCGTGCGCTGCCCAGGCGCAAAGGTAATTCGCCGGACTTTTAGTCTGTTAATCTTTTAGTCTTTTTTTCACATCTACGAAAGATTCAAAACACAATCCGTTGAATGTGAATGACCTAAAAGCAAGAATTTATTTCGCTCGGACGGGCCCAAAGTGGCAAGAGCGCCCGGATCAGGTGATCAGGTTCATTTCATCGTCCCATTCCGCCTGTATGTCTCGCTTGCTCTGGTCTACATATTTGTCGAGGTATTTCGGGTCGTAGGCCAGGCCATGCTTATCGAGTACTTCCTGCGGGACACCATCCCATACGTTGGGGGAGTTGCCCTGATAATCCAGCGTTTTGATTCCTTTTTTGCTGGTGAAGTAGCCAGTGAGGGTCAAATACCGTACACGATCGAAGAATTTCGATCCGGCTTCGAATTCGGTCCCTTTCGCATCTTCGGGGTAGGCGATGTCATCGACGATCTGAATCCTTTCGGCCTCGGTCAGTTCCGAGAAGTAACGGCCGAAGCGTTTGCTTGCTTCGATGTTGAGCCAGCCGAGGCCACCGCGGAGGATGTTCTGGTGGTAATCGGGCATATCGAGAGCGATGAATTCGAAAAAGTCCACTACCCCACAATCGGTGGCTTTGGGCTCGGTTTCGGTACCCGGCGTGATGATGTCGGCCAGGATGCCCAGGTCGGTTTTCTCGGCGTCGGTAAAAAACGAGTCGTTCGCGATGCGGGCATCGTGCTTCAGCTCGTGCGGCAGCCGCATGCCGTAGCCGGCTGCTTTGGCTTCCGTTACTTCGGCCAGGTCGGCCGGAGCCTCGCAGGCGGTTGCCTGGGTAAGCAGCGCCGCGCCGGCGGCGCCGGCCAAAAGGTTTTTGATGGTAGTTCTGCGATCCATAATTTAGAAAGTTGCAGATTATAGAATGCAGGAATCAGGATGCAATCGCGTATGAATAACGGGAAGCCTGAATGCTGAATTCTGCAATCTGTTTAGATGTTCATTTTTTTGCGTTCGGAGATGATGTGGTCAGAGGCGCGCATTGCCAGCGCCATGATGGTCCAGGTCGGGTTTTTGTCGGCCTGGGAAGTGAATACCGAAGCATCGGTCAGGTACACATTAGGGACTTCGTGCAGGGCACTGTGCTTGTTGGTTACTCCTTGTTTGGGGTCGTTGTGCATACGTGCGGTTCCTACCTCATGAATGATGGCTCCCGGCGGGAGAAGGCCATGATCGTTTTCGTAAGAAGGTACTTCGTCGTCGAAGAGTTCCCCTCCCATATTTACGAGAATTTCACGGATGGTCTCGTGCATATGCTTGGCCTGAAGCCGTTCGTGATCGCTCCATTTGTAATGGAAGCGCAGGGTTGGAATTCCCCACTGATCTACCTTTCCCGGGTCGATCTCACAGTAATTATCGTACAATGCGACCGCTTCGCCTCTTCCGGCCATGCCGACTACAGCTCCGTAATAGGACTTGACTTCACTCATCAACGGGTTACCGTAGCCGCCCGGTTTGTAGCCCAGCATTTTCTGGATGGCCTTATGGCCTCCGCCGAAGCCGTAGCTTGGCATCCCCATCCCTCCCCACACTTCGAGGTGATAGCCCCGGGGGAAGTCCAGCTTTTTGTTGTCTCCCCACCAGGGAGCATATACGTGCATGCCGCCAACACCATCTTCGTTGTAGCGCTCACGGTTCATCAGGCTGGGAATGAAGGCCGAGGCACCCGCTCCGGTACTGTCGTGGAGGTACCGGCCCAGCGTTCCGGATCCGTTACCAAGTCCGTTGGTTTGCCCCGGCGCTTTAGAATTCAGCAACAACCGCGCTGTTTCGCAGGCCGAAGCAGCCAGTACGATTACTTTGCCTTTAATCTGGTACTCCCGCCGGTCGTCTTTACTGATGTAGCTGACCGCCGTTGCCTTGCCGCTGTCATCGGTGATTACCTCGCGGGCCATGGAGTTGACGAAGAGGTCGACCTGTCCGCCTTTTCCGTCTTTGCCGTTCTTCATAGCTGGGAAGATCAGGCAGGTGCCGGCGCTGAAATCGGCGTACACCGCACAGGCGCGGGAACACTGGCCACAGTAGAAACAAACGCCACGGTCTTTATTGATCCTCTTGGTGACCATACTCAGCCGGCCGGGGTAGAACGGTACGCCAACCTTGGTGGCGGCCTTCACCGTCATCAGTTCGTGCAGGCGTGGTTTTGGAGGCGGCAGGAAGTAACCGTCCGGGTGATTGAAAAGGCCTTCGTTGGTCCCGAATACGCCCACGAGTTTGTCGAGGCGATCATAATAAGGCTTGATTTCGTCGTAGGTGATGGGCCAGTTTTCGCCGAGGCCATCAAAATCTTTGCCGTGAAAATCGTTCGGGCCAAAGCGCAGGCTGATTCGCCCCCAGTGATTGGTACGTCCGCCCAGCAGGCGCGTGCGGTACCAGTCGAACTTTGTGCCTTCAACGGTGGAATATGGTTCTCCGGGCACCGTCCAACCTCCGAGTCCGGCGTGGAAGTCACCAAAGGAGCGCAGGGTTCCTGCACCGCGGCGCGGACTCTCCCAGGGCCAACGGAGCTGGGTTTTCATGGCGGGGTCTGCGGGATCGAAGTAGGGCCCTGCTTCAATAATGGCCACGTTGAGGCCGGCCTTGCTGAGCTGATTGGCGGCCATACCACCACCTGCTCCGGAGCCGACAATTACCGCGTCGTAAACTTTGTCGTTCTTCTTTATTTGCACGAATCTGATTTTTTGGTGGGCTTAAGGTAAGTACAGAATTGGATTACCGGGCCATCACAAGACCAATGATTATTCGTTTCAACAGCGGGTTCACGTATTTCGGCGCGGCCGCAGGTGCAATGCACAAGACAAAACTCTAAATTCATCCACCCAGCAGCTCTCTGCGATTTCAAAGCTTTGCTTCTTCACAGACAACCGTAAGGTTACCCTGAGACGTTTACACAGGTAACTCCCCTTGGCTTTGCCCGGCAATCGGCAAGTCTCCGCAACGGGGAGACTATACTCAACATCAATTTTCACCTCAATGGCCAAAAACCGTCCGTCTCACGTTTCCCGCCCGGTTTACCCCGGCGGCGTTGCCGCCATGAAGAAGTTCGTCGCCGCCAACCTGAAATACCCGCCCGCGGCAATTGAGGCCAAAGTAGAGGGCACCGTCATCATTCGGTACGGCCTGAACTATACCGGCAAGGTTACCCAGGCGAAGGTGAAAAAAGGTATCGGGCACGGGTGCGATGAAGAAGCAATGCGGGTCGTGAAGCTGATGAAATTCACCGTTCCGCAGTCCAGTAAGAAGAAGGTGCGCATCCACCAGGACGTCAACATCCACTTCAAGCTCCCTAAGCCAAAGCCTACCCCCAAACCGAAGCCCGCTCCGAAGACGTCAACCAGCATCACTTACACGCAGAGCGGGTCTTTGAGCGGAAAAGTCGTCCGGAAAAAGACGACGGACAACAAGCCGAACTCCGGCTACAGCTACACCATAGAATGGTAGTCTCTGCTCTTCCTCTGCCAGCGGCAGGAGAACGGGTAATTCCCTAGAAAACCGGACCTGCCCACCAAAGCCAACAGCGGTGCTGAACCACAAAACGGCGCTTCCGGAGACGGGTACTGCGGCAAAGCCGTTGCTTCCGTAAGCTGCTCCTTGCACCTGCGGCCGCGCCAAACAATAACAAGCCCCGAAAAAAGGTTACTTTTGCGGTCCTGATTGGGCCACCTTTTAGCCGCGCAGCAACTGCGCGGTCGGATGAACTGAAACCAATATTTATGCATTTCACAAAGCATTTTCTTACCCTGATCCTCTTCTGCTCGGCGCTGTCCCTGGCTGCTCAGCAAGACAGCGACGTGCTGTTTACCGTTGATGGCCAAGAGATTACGGTAGGCGAATTTCGCTACATCTACGGAAAAACCAACGGAGAACAGGCAGACTACGGAGAAGAAAGCGTAAAGGAATACCTGGACCTCTACGAGCGCTTCAAGCTCAAAGTTGCCCGTGCCAAAAGCATGGGGCTCGACACCGTTAAAGCGCTGCAGCGGGAACTGGAAGGTTACCGCCGCCAACTTGCCGATAACTACCTCGTTGATAAGCAGGTTACCGATCGTCTCGTTGAGCAACTTTATGAGCGCAGAAAAACGGACATTGAATTCAGCCACATTCTCTTCACGCTCAAGAGCCAGGCGCCCTCTCCCGCGGATACTCTCGAGGTCTTCAACCGGGCAATGACAGCGAAAAAGAACCTTACGGCCGGCAACTTCGCAGAAACAGCGAAGACCACGAGCGAAGACAAGTTCAGCGCGCCGAAGGGCGGGCGCATCGGCTATTTCAACGCGCCGTTCCCCAAAGGGATGCACCGCCTGGAAGCAGCCCTCTACAACGCTAAGAAAAACGAGGTCGTTGGTCCCATCCGAACGCCCCTGGGCTACCACCTGGCCATCAAGACCGGGAGCCGCCCCGCCCGCGGAGAAATGGAAATCAGCCATATCCTTATCCGGAAACCCGAAGGCGCCGGGTCGATGCCCGTACCCGCTCAGCTCCAGGCAGCAAAAAAGATGCTCGATAACGGAGAAGATTGGGCCGCAGTAGCTGCCCGCATCAGTGAAGACAGTAAAACGAAAGATAATGGTGGCTACCTTGGTTACTTCGGAATCAACAAGTTCGAGCCCGCCTTTGAAGATGCAGCGTTTTCACTGACGAAAGACGGACAGGTCAGCGACATCGTCGAGTCCAGCTCCGGTTTCCACCTCATTCGCCGTATTTCGCACAAAGGAATACAACCTTTGAACGACAGCCGCCCTCTTTTAGAAGCAAAAGTGAAGGCCGATGGCCGCTTTGACGAAGCTAAAAAGCAAATGCTGCGGGAAATCAGACAAAAGGCCGACGTGCAGGAAAACAAAGCGGTGTTCGGTCGCTTTGCCGCTACCCTCGTTGATTCTACCTTCCTCAACTTCCGCTGGAAACCTGACCCTAATGTTGACAAAACACCTTTGCTCGTGATCGGTGACGATTACAAAGTAGGCCTGGAACAGTTTCAGGAATCCATGCGTAAAGACAGCCGCAAGCGCGTAAGCATGGGCCGCAAGAGCAATTCCGCAACCGTCGCCGCAGCCCTGTACGAAGAATGGGTAGACAAACAACTGATGGCTTACGCCGAAAGCCAGCTCGAAGCCGACTTCCCCGAGTTCGCAGCACTGATGCGCGAATACCGCGAAGGCATCCTGCTCTTTGAAGCAACCAAAATTGAAGTTTGGGACAAAGCCAGCGAAGACACCACCGGTCTGCAGGCTTTCTTCGCCGATCACCGCGATGATTACCAGTGGGAAGAGCGGGCCACCGTTGTCCAGTACGCCATCAACGCAAAATCAGAATTGGACGCAACGGAGGTGCTGTACTTCGCCAAAGAAAACGGGATGGACGCAACGCTCGACAAATTCGGCCGGGCCAACATCGACGCCACAACAGACGACTACGAGCTCAGCCGCCTCCCGGAAATCGGAGGGCTGAAGCCTGAGGTAGGCAACACCACCGCCGTGACCAAAGACGTCCGCAAGGGCGTAAGCACCTTCTACAAAGTGGAAGCGCTGCTGCCCACCCGACGCAAAGAACTGAGCGAAGCCAGAGGCTATGTAATTGCAGACTATCAGGACCAACTCGAACGCGAGTGGGTAGAGAAACTGCGCAAAGAATACCCCGTAAAGATCAATAAGAAAGTACTCGCTAAACTCATTAAGTCTTGAGGATATTTTCGTTGAATTTATTGAGAACGGCAACGGCCGCACTCCTGCTCTTGACATTTGCCTGCGGAGACAAGGATCCTGACGCTGCAGACCCCATTCTGGCACAAGTGCACAAGAAAACGCTGCGGCTGTCGGAACTGGAAGGGATGTTCCCCGAGGAAGCAACGGCGAACGACAGTCTGGTGATCCGGGAAGCGTTCATCCGGCGCTGGCTGCGGGAAACCGTGCTTCAGTACGAAGCCGAACGCAACCTGCCAACCGATCTGAACATCGACCGGTTGGTGCGCGATTACCGCGCCAGCCTGGTGAGTAGCCACTACGAGGAGGTACTCATCAGTATGCGCCTCGACAGTACCATCACTCAGGAAGAACTCGAAGCCTACTACGAATCGAGCAAAGGACAGTACTTGTTGGAAAAGCCTATCGTTCGTTGCCTGTTCATCCGTGTCCCCTATCCTACCCCGGAAGAGGAATTACTGCAACAGCTCTGGAACAATGGCAAGATAACCGATACGATGGCCCTCGAGAACTACTGCGAACGCCTCAGCGAAGTTGCCTTGCTTGACCCAACGGCCTGGTATTCGCTGGACGACATCGCACAGCAATTGCCCGAAGGCACCCTTACCGCCTCCAACGTCAATTCAAAGCGGGAATTCAGCCAGCAGGACGGCAGCAACCGCTATTATTTCCGCCTTTTGGAAATGAAACCGCGGCTGGAAATCGCGCCGCTGAGCTACGTTGAAGAACAGGCCCGCAAAGTGATCCTTCACGGCCGCAAAGCAAAAGTGCTCAACGAGGCCCGTGAAGACATCTACGAACGAGAACTGCGCAGCAAGAACATTAAGATCTTTTAGGCGCCAACGCAGGTGCAATGGGAGGGATGCCGGCCAACCGGTTAACAGCCCACGTTTAGCTCCTTTACTTCTAACCGGTCTTTGTACCCGCGCGCCCGCCGAATTAGACAAAGAATAAGCCCCCTCCGGGCAGCCTTAACATTAGAATTTATGAATACGATTTTTAACCGTCTGACCCTGTTTCTGATCTGCCTTCTGCCAGTAGGCCTGAGTGCGCAATCTTCCGTAATCGATCAGGTGATCGCCCGCGTTGGCAGCGAGTACGTACTGCTCTCCGAACTGGAAGAACAATACGCTCTGGCGGCCAGCCAAACCAACGAATCATTGCCTCCCGATGCCCGCTGCCAGATGCTGGACCAGTTGCTTGTAGGTAAACTCCTCTACAATCAGTCGAAACTCGACAGTATCGAGGTTGCTGACTCAGAAGTGGAAAGCCAGCTCAACGCGCGGATCGACCGCATCCTCAGCTACATGGGCGGCAGCATCGAGCAGTTCGAGGACTACTACGGACAGAGCATCTCGGCAACAAAGGAACAGTTCCGGGAAGATTTGCGTGAGCAAATCGCTACCGACCGCATCCGCCAATCGGTGGTCCAGGGCGTAAAGGTTACCCCCGAAGAGGTAAAAACCTTCTTCGCAAACATCCCCCGCGACAGCCTCCCTTACTTCAACGCAGAGGTGGAAGTAGGTGAAATCGCGGTACTCCCCGAAGCCAACGACGAGACGCGCAAGGCCACCGTCGCCCGCCTTAAGGACATCCGGGAAAGAATCGTTAACGAAGAAATCACCTTCGAAGAAGCAGCCAGAAAATACAGTGCCGATGGCTCCGGCCAGGCCGGAGGCGACCTCGGCTGGACGAAGCGTGGAAAGTTCGTGCCCGAATTCGAAGCAGCTGCTTACAACCTCGACCCGGGCGAACTCAGCGACATTGTACGCTCTGAGTTTGGTTATCACCTCATCAAGCTTCAGGAACGCCGGGGTAACACCATCAAGGTGTCTCACATCCTTCTCAGCCCTGAGATCACCGAAGCAGACGTCGAGAAAAGCCGCATATTTCTCGATAGCATCGCCAACCTCGTACGGGTCGACTCGATGTCCTTCAGCGTTGCCGTGAAGCGCAACGGCTTCGATAAAGTGCAGAGCTACAACAACGATGGCCGCATGACCAACAACGCATCCGGAAATACTTTCTTCGAAATCGGAGACCTTGACCCGGACATTTACTTTGCCATCGACGAGATGGAAGTAGGCGAAATCAGTGAAGTGATGGAATTCAAAGGCCCACGCGGCGAAACAATGCTCCGCGTTGTTCAGCTCCAATCACGCAGTAGCCCGCACCGTGCCAGTCTTGCTCAGGATTACGCCAAAATCCAGATTGCCACCAAAAGCTCTAAGCAGCAAAAGCACCTCAGCGACTGGATCGAGAAAACGATCGGTTCTACCTTCGTTATGATCGACGAACGCTACAAGCCCTGCCCTTCCGTCCAGAATTGGATCGAGGACAGCCGTAAGATCGTTGTCGGTAACAAGTAATAGAAATTGAGAGCGCCTGGCGGGTAGAATGTAGTCGGTAATACCGCCTACTCTCTAGCTGCCAGGCGCTTTGCTATTTGTGCCACACAGTAGCCGCGGCTTTAGCCGCTGGTTTGATTTATTAAGGCTCCGGCTGAAGCGCGGGCCTACCCGATAGGATAATAAGAGAAAAGGCTGCTGCGGTTGAGGATTCTCGATCTGCTCCACAGTAGCCGTGGCTTTAGCCGCTGGTTTAATTTATTAAGGCTCCGGCTGAAGCGCGGGCCTACCCGATAGGATGATAAGGGAAAAGGCTGCTGCGGTTGAGGATTCTCGATCTGCCCCACAGTAGCCATGGCTTTAGCCGCTGGTTTGTCATTTAAGGCTCCGGCTGAAGCGCGGGCCTACCCGATAGGATGATAAGGGAAAAGGCTGCTGCGGTTGAGGATTCTCGATTTGCCCCACAGTAGCCGCGGCTTTAGCCGCTGGTTTGTCATTTAAGACTCCGGCTGAAGCGCGGGCCTACCCGATAGGATGATAAGGGATGAGGCCAGGAGCGAGCAGAGCCCTCCAGTCTTTCACAATGTCACAGCCAAAGACGGAACAGCCTGCATTTGAACGCCAAAAAGCTCGCCTCTTCGTACAACGCAGAAGGGCCAGTAACCCGAAGATTACTGACCCTTTGACGCGATTAGAGCGGATTACAAGATTCGAACCTGCGACCTCAACCTTGGCAAGGTTGCGCTCTACCAACTGAGCTAAATCCGCGTCTGCTGGCTGCTCAGCCATGTGCTTTATCTCTAAAGCGATGCAAATATACAGCCATCCACCTCACCCTTGCAAGTAAAAAAGAGCTTTAAAAAGAAAAAAAACAGCCCGAAATCTCCAATATTTTGATTTTCAACGACTTGGAGGAAAAACTTTTTTTAGCTCTTTTTCACTTTTTTCTTCCGGCCCGCCAAAAAGCCTTCAAAACAGCGAAAACTGAGATCGCCCCCGATGTTTTTAACCGGATGACTTTTGCCTTACGTTGGAGTTTGCCCCTTTACGGCCCGGAGAGCCCCCCGGAGGACCAGGCAAGGCTGAAACCCGTGCCCGCACCTGCGCACCGTCGCCCCCCCTTCCCCCCCCGAAGTATTCAATATGTTTTGGGTGCAAACAGAACAATTGCCACCCATCGGCACTTTTTCAGGTACTAAAAGTCAGCTCATATGAAAGCCAGCCCTCAGCGCGCAGCCAAATTCAATAAACTAAGTTCTCATCAATTCGACCTCGTCGTTATAGGAGGTGGTATTACCGGCGCCGGAGTTGCCCTCGACGCGGCAAGCCGGGGACTAGATGTTCTCCTGCTTGAACGCAACGACTTTGCCTCGGGCACCAGTTCTAAATCAACCAAGCTCATCCACGGTGGCCTGCGCTACCTGAAGAACCTCGAAATTGGTCTCGTACGGGAAGTTGGCAAAGAGCGTGCAGTCGTACACGAAATTGCTCCTCACCTGGTTCGTCCGGAGAAGATGCTGCTGCCCTTGGTGGAGGGAGGCTCCCTTGGCCGGCTCACAACAAGTATGGCGTTATGGGTCTACGACTTCCTGGCCGATGTAGAGGGAGACGACAAGCGCGTAATGCTGAGCAAAGAAGAAACGATCGCGCACGAGCCACTTGTCCGCAAAGACATCCTCACCGGTGGTGGCTTTTACGCAGAATACCGCACCGACGATGCCCGCCTGACCATCGAGAACATCAAAACGGCCGAGCGCCACGGCGCCACCGCTCTCAACTATACCGAAGCAACCGATTTTGTGTACAACGACGACGGGATCATCACCGCTGTGGTTTGCCATGATCGCTTCATGGACGAAACATATACCGTTAAGACCAAGCACGTCATAAGCAGCACCGGCCCCTGGGTGGACGAGCTCCGCGAAGTGGACCACAGCATGACTGAGCGCCACGTCTTCCTTTCTAAAGGCGTTCACATCGTAGTGGCCCGCGAGCGGCTTCCGCTGAAGCACGCCGTTTACTTTGATGTGGAAGACGGACGAATGTTTTTTGCAATTCCCCGCCTGCGCTGCACCTACATCGGAACCACAGACACCCCTTACAAAGGTGATACGAACGCTATCCCGACCTACATCGAAGACGTGGAGTACCTCCTGAAAGGAACCAACGCTATCTTCCCTGGGGTCGACCTTAAAATCGAAGACGTGGAATCCAGTTGGGCCGGTGTCCGGCCCCTCATCTTTGAAGAAGGGAAAGATGCAAGTGAGATGAGCCGGAAAGACGAAATTTTCGAATCAAAATCCGGTCTCCTCTCCATCGCTGGCGGAAAACTGACGGGCTACCGCAAAATGGCCGAGCGCGTGGTAGACCGCCTCGGTAAGCAAATGCAGAGCTACGGCGGAAAGCTCAAGAAGACCCACACCGAAGAAATTGACCTCACCGGAGGCCCGTTCAGCGACTTCGAAGCAGTACTCGCCTACGAAAAAGAAATTGCTGCACAACTGGAAGACGCCAGCCTTGCCCCCGACCGGGCGGCTTATCTGGTGAGTAACTATGGCAAACAAAGCCCGGAGATCATCCGGGCGGCAACGAAACGTACCGAGGGTACCGATGTCGCCCGCCTGGCCTGTGCCGAAGCCGCATGGTGCATCGAGAACGAGCTGACCCTCTACCCCATCGACTGGGTTGAACGACGCAGTGGCCGGCTCTACTTCGATATGCCAAGCATACAACCCGTGCTCGAAGAAGTACTCGCGGTATTTTCCGAAGCTTACCTGTATACAGAAGCGGACCTGCAGGCTGAGCGCGATAAAATCACCGCTGCCATCAAATGGGTATCGGAATTTGAGGCCGCTCCCGAAGGGACGGTGGTGCCGGGGCAACAGACTACCTGAGCAATTGAAAGTCCTCGTCGTACAGTCCTTCGAGTAAGCTATTGCCTTTGCCATCCACGCGCAGGCCTCCATACTTCGCGTTTTCGTAGCGTTCTGCGTGCCCTTCCTGAAAGAAATAAGACTCCGCACCGATATTAATTCGCCAGCGCGAGGCGGTATAGTTCACCGGGTATTCTCCTTCAGCCAGGGGTGTCAGTCCGCTTTGGAGCCGCTGTCTTTGAGCGACATTGTTTTCGCCTTTAGTGACGATGAGGAAGCCTGTTTTGGGTAATGAGTCGCTCGGCCAGCTTGCGGCAATGGCGTACCTAAGGGTCATGTAATCACCCTGGATGAGAGAGCGCGGATCAACGGGAGCGAGTTCAAAAAGCAAAAGATCTCCTTCGGAGATAAGGATTTCCTTCTCCCGCACAGTCCACGCGAACCATGCCAAAAGCACTATCAGATTAGCGGCCACCAGGGCCCGGTGCAGTGGTTTCATGCGAAGATATCTTTTTGCGGAGCAACGCCCAGGCTGCCAGAAACAGGCCACCGGAAGTACTCAGGATGATGGATTTGGTGAGCAGGCTGAGGTTCATATCGTAGTAATAGCGGCTGATGAAATAAATCAGCGCAATTACAGCCAGAGCAGTACCGGTTCGGTAACCGGCTTTCCAGGCAAGGAGGAGGCACAATAAAGTGGCGCTCAACGCAGGTGCAAAAATGGTTGGAATGAGCAACGCGAGCAAACCCGCCAGGTACAGCCTCTGCAGGGGGCTGAGCACCGGCCCCGTAGCCTTTGCGGTTGCGGGCATTTCGGTGCCTACCCTACCCTGACTATGGTTGAAGCGTTTCAGCAGGTCATACACCAACCAGAACAGAAGCGGGACCAGGGCAACCGAGGCGTACCAGTTGGGAAGCCGGGGCAAGTCCATCCAGAAACGAAAATCACTCAGGTAGCCTGCTCCGATGAGCAGGGCCAGGATGAGCCCCGTCCGGACCCCGTCGTAACGACGGGCCAGCAAGCCGGACGACTTGAGCAGCAATGCCTCGGACTGAACCCAGAGGGTCAGTGCGATCGCAAAGAAGCCTACGTAGAGGTGAGCCCCGAAACGACCATAGTCATCGTGAGCGAGGAAGAGCATACAGCCTCCCATCGTGACGGTAGCGAGAAAAGTTATGATCTTGTTTTCGGTTATCACCAGAATCAATACTGCAAGCGCGAGCGCTGCAAGTGCCATTCCGGTTTCGGTATTTGTCACGTCGGACATTCCCGCCAGAAACAAGGGAAATCCGCACACCATCAACGCTACGCCAAAAGCTTCTCCCAGAATCCCCAACAGATCCCTCCGGCAAAAAACGCAGCCGGCACCAAGCATTATGGTTCCCATTACCGCGAAAGCCAACGTAGAATTCAGGCCAATGAGAAAAGTAAACCCGATAAAAAAGCCCGTGGCGATGAAAGCACTGACGATCGAAAGCACCTTCATTCCCAGCGTTCCTTCGTGTTCCTGATCATCGTGAAATTCGTGCAGGAGGGCCGGCTGATCGATTTGCAGAGGGCGGCCGAGCTCACGCTCGAGCTGGTCGAGTTCCTCCAGTAATTTTTTCTCAGTCATGACGCCATACTTTTCGGAGGTTATTGAGAACGATGAGGCTTCCTGTGGTAGCACCTACAACCCAGATTGCAGCAAAGAGGAAAGCCGCCGTACTGAAACCGGCCCGGATGATGATTGACGCCACGATGGCGATGCAGGCCAGTGCGAGTAGCGTCAGATGATAAAGGTTTTTGTAGCGTTTTGCGGCCCAGGCAACCGCAGCGAACAAGGCGAGTACCGGAACCAGATAGAAAACCTGCGCTGGCTTGTCGTCGAGGTCGAGAACAGCCGAGCAGCAACATACCGTACCGGCCGCTACCGCTGCCAGAGCTGTAGTCTTTTTAAACCAGTCGGGATAATCGACGCCGGACATCCGTGCATCCGCAAGGACAAAGCCCGCCACGGCGACCGAATTAACGATGAAGAGCAAAAACATCAGCATCGTGTAGCTCCAGCCGGAGGCGACCTGCTCGCTGTAGAGCACAATGGTAGTGTTGACCAGCGTCAGGAAAAGCACCCACAGTGGGGCAAAGTTGATGGCCAGGACCCAGACCAGGATAAAAATGCACCACGCCAAAAACAGATCATACGCGTTAGCTCCGGTTTGGTAAATCTGACCAAACACCCCGAAGAGAGGACCGACCAGAAAGGCCGCTGCGGTAAGTAGCAGTTTCCGGATCAACTCCGTAAAGGAAGGAATCAGCGACAATACACAAGGAATAATAACCGCCCCGGCGGCAATACCCAGCTGGCCGAACTTCGGGATTTCCGACCAGTTGTAGGCAAAAAAGAACAGGATGCCGCAGGCCAGGAACCCTATCCCGATAGCGGGCAGCAATAACCTTAACAGCCAGAACCAACGCCCGGCATCGGCGTAGACATGTGTATCCAGGGCCTCGTCGAGTTCTTCGGGCTTCAAATCAGAATGCCGGGCAAGGAGCTTGATCGATAAACGGGTTATTTTTGTCATGACACAAGGGGTAACAGGAGTATACGGCAGTCTTCGTGACTCCCTTTCTCCGGGAAAGAGACAAGCCTTCAGCGACAAGTTAAGCCGGATATTGTACGAACCCCGCTGAAGGGCAGGTAATATCGACAAAGACCGTTCTGAGGACGATCAACGAAGTATTCTGCTGACACTCAGCGGTACGGAGACGCCCTCCTTCATCCTTTTCATTGCACCTGCGGCCCCGCCAGATCAAATTGATCAAACCATCCCGCCCTACAGCACGTTACAGCACCGTACTTTTGCGATTCCTGCTATAGTTGCCTCGGCCACCCCAGGTGATTTCTGGCGGCTGCTTTTATCATCTGGCCAAAATTTCACCTTTGATGACCGAGGCAACTATATACCAAAAAAACAGAGGGAAGGATGCCAAAACGATTCATCCCACTTAATCAGCTACCCCAAGAAATATGCGTTACGAAGTAAAAATTGGTCTCCTTGCGATTGTCGCTATTGCAGTCGCCTTCTGGGGTTACAAGTATATTCAGGGAAGTAATATACTTTCCAATTCCAACTACTACCATGCTATCTACGACGACGTTGGTGGTCTCACCGTCGGCACTCCCGTGACCATCAGCGGGGTAACCGTGGGTTCGGTCAACGAAATCATACTCGACCAGGTAAAACGGAAGGTTAAGGTAACCTTCGATATTCAGGGAGGCATCAACATTCCCAAAGAAACCGATGCGTACATCGCCACCGTGAGCCTGCTGGGCGAAAAAGCAGTCGTCCTGGAGTACTCAACCCCTTGTTTCGGTGGCAAGGATTGCGCTCCGGAGGGAAGCGAACTCAATGGCTACACCAAAGGAATCCTTGCTTCCTTCACCGGAGGAGGAGGCAAAGGTGAGGAAAGCCCGTTAGACGGGATGAAAGACCAACTGGGTGCTACGCTCGACAGCCTCGAGTACAAATTCTTCAGCCCCGAAAGCGACAACCCCATTGCACGTTCTACCAACGACCTTGCCGTAACGATGGAGAACCTCAAGGCCAGCACCGCCCGGCTGCAACGCATCATGGATCAAAACGCCGGCGAGATCAACACCACTTTCGATAACCTTGCCGGGCTGACCAATACACTAGCCACTAAACAAGAGAGTATTGCCGGACTGATCGACAATGCAGAGAATTTCACCGGAGACCTCAGCAAACTGGACCTCGACAAGACAATGGTTGAAGTTAATCAGGCTATCGCCAGCCTGAAAACCACCCTCAACGAAGCCGATAAAGCAATGGGTGGCGTCAATTCGGTTATGAACAAAGTAAACTCAGGTCAAGGCACACTGGGGAAATTGCTGACCGACGACAAAATCTACGATCGCCTCAACAGCGCAACCATGGCGGCCGACACCCTCTTTTCCGATTTCCAGGAAAAACCGTACCGCTACATTCCATTCAAAAGCCGTAAACGCGTACTGAAACACGATCGCAAGGATGCAGCTTTGGAGGAAGAACAAAACGAGGGCAACAACAAATAAACCCTATGCAAATCCTGAGCGCCGAACAGCACCGGGCCCTCGACCAGGCGACGATACAAAATGAAGGTATCTCCAGCCTCGAGCTGATGGAACGGGCTGCGACCGCCTTCGCTCAGGCACTGATGAACAAGCTTGGTTCCGTTGAAGCTCCGGTTACCATTGTTTGCGGCACCGGTAACAACGGCGGAGATGGTCTCGTCGCGGCGCGAATTCTACACCAAAAAGGCTATTCCGTAAAGGCGTACCTCGCCCCGATGGGCAACCCAACTGCGGACAACGTAGCCAACCACAAACGCGCCGAAGAAGCGGGCGTTCCGGTTCACGAAATCAAGAAAGAAGATCCCCTCTTCGGCGTTCCGCCGGATGCTGTTGTCATCGATGCCCTTTTCGGCACCGGGCTCAGTCGCCCGGTTACGGGATACCTGGCTCAGATCATCGAGCATCTCAACAGCATGGCAAACACCCGCTATGCGCTCGACCTTCCAAGCGGACTATTTGCCGATGCGCCCGCGGCAGGAGTTGTTTTCTGCGCAGACCACACCTTCACCCTTGGCTACCCCAAACTTGCGCTTTTCTCGCAGAACAATACGAACTGCGTTGGTTCGTGGGAGATCGTCTCTTTTGACCTGGCGAACGATTTCGCAGAGCAGGAACCGGGCAATGACCGAATTCTGAACACCAGCCCGGATATGAAATCGCTGCTGCGGACACGCCGGCCCAACGACCATAAAGGCACGTTCGGACACGCCCTCATGATCGCGGGCAGCTACGGCAAAATGGGAGCCGCCATCATTGCAGGACGTGGCGTTCTGCAAGCGGGAGCGGGCCTGCTGACCTACCACACCGCACGCTGTGGCTACGAAATCCTTCAGATATCATTGCCTGAGGCAATGGTCATTACCGATGAACACGAAGAACACATCCGTAAAATCGGTGACCTCTCAGCGTACAAGACCATAGGCATTGGCCCGGGAATTGGTCAGGCGGCCACCACCGCAACTGCGCTAAGCGACGTACTGCGGCGCTTCGACCAACCGATGGTGATCGATGCCGACGCACTGAATATTCTCAGTAACAACAGTCAGTGGCTGGAACTCATTCCTGCGGGAAGCATCCTTACGCCTCACCCGAAAGAATTCGAACGGCTCTTCGGAGAGAGCACCGATGATTTCCAGCGTTGGGAAACCCAACGCGAAGCAGCCCGAATCCTCAATGCGGTTGTGCTGCTGAAGACCGGTTACACCAGCATCGCAACTCCGGATGGTAAACTCTACTTCAACCATACCGGCAACCCGGGGATGGGAACCGGAGGCACAGGCGACGCCCTAACCGGAATACTAACCGGTCTACTTGCTCAGGGCTACCCTTCCGCCGATGCCGCACGCCTGGGCGTGTACCTGCACGGCCTTGCCGGAGACATCGCTGCGGAGCAGCTCGGTCAGGAGAGCCTCCTTGCAGAAGACCTGGTGAACATGCTCGGGCAGGCCTACCAGCGCCTCCGGGAGGTGGTATAGTTAAGGAAGCAGCACCCGCCGGAAAGATGAATTACGCCTGGCGCTTTTTCTTACGGCGACGACCGCAACCGGTGTTGCCCGCCATGATACACCCGTAAGGCAAAATACGATCTACCACTTCACCCAGGCCAAACTCTTCCATCTGGCGCTGCACAGCAGCGGCGTCTTTGTAAGCAGAGGGCAGCTCGGAGATGTCGATGCTACCGGTAAAAAAGCGCACATCGAGGCCGGCGGTTTCCTCATCGAAGACTTCGCGGACGGTTTTACCGGCCTTGGCCTTGATGTGGGCCGTACGGCTTACGTTACGGCCGGCTCCGTGGGGAGCGAAGCCGAGGTTGCTGGCGGTAGTTTCTCCCCGGACGACGAGAATGGGTTCGGCCATATTGAGAGGAATCAGGCGAAGACCGTCCTTTGAGTCGGGAACGAACTTATCGTCGAGCGGTGTAGCGCCCTTGGCGTGATAGAAAAGGTCTCCGGACTTGAAAACAAAGTTGTGCTCGTTCCAAAAACGATCTTTTGCACCTGCGTTTGCGCCCTTTTTGGTCGCCTCATGAATTACGGTATGGTTCAGCTTTGTCCAGTCGCGAACGATTTGAAGCGCCTCCCAGTAGGCAGCGCCTTCCTCCGTATCGAACGGGATCCATGCATTCTTTCCGGGAGTTTTGGGAGACAACTCTCTACGGAAACGTTCGGCAAGGTGCATTCCCTGACGGTACACGTGAGCACCCAACCCGCGGGAACCATGGTGCGTAACCATCACGGTGTCACCGGTAGCCTCGGAGCGGCCGACGTAGAGGAAATGATTGCCATCGCCCTGGGTGCCCAGATGGGTAGCCGCAAAGTTGAGGCCTTTCTCGTTGTTGAGGAAGTGGTTCTTCCGCATGCGCTCCACGAGTTCCTCCGGCAAATCGAAGAGATCCTTACGTCCGCCGGGGCCGAAGTGGGTAATGGCGTGGGCCGCGTTCAGGATGGCTTCGGGTTCGGCGTCGCCGAAATTGGTCATCATGACGGAGCAGCAAACATCGGCCGAATGCATGGCCGGGTGAATGGCGTTGCGGGCTACCGCTACACCACCTACCGGAATTTGTCCGGGTGCACCCGTCGGGCACGCATCGGGCATCACGGCACCAGCCACGAGGGTCGGAGTTTTCATCAGGATGTCCATCGTTTGGAAAACAGAAGCGACGTTTTCGGCGTCCAGCTCAGTTTCTGCGCGGATATTTTTATGGTAGGCAACGGGCTCTGCGAACGGTAAAACCTCTTCTACAGCCTCTGGTGCAACCGTGGCGATGTAAGCTTCCAACGCTTCGCCGGAGAGACCGTTTTCATTAGCATACCGAAGGGCAGTGGCGAACCACTTTCCGGGTTGGTAGCCAAGGTCAATCAAAGTAGTTCCGGTAATGGGGGCAAGGATTGTTTCTTTCATGTCACAAGGTATTTTCCTAAGTGCGCAGTGTTTTTGCGTAGATTTACGGTGATCTCCAAAAAGCCCCGGCCCGGGGCCTGAAACTTCGCCAAATGCCCGCCAATAAAAACGCACTGCTCCGTTACCGCACCATCGACAAATGCCTGCAAAACCACGGGCGTAAATGGACACTGAACGATCTCATTGAAGCCTGCTCCGATGCGCTCTATGAATATGAAGGTAAGGATACCTACGTAAGCAAGCGGACCGTCCAGCATGACATCCAGCTACTGCGCAGCGACAAACTGGGGTACAATGCTCCCATCGAGGTCTACGACAAGAAATACTACCGGTACTCGGAACCGGATTTCTCCATCACCGACGTTCCGCTTACCGAAGGCGACCTGGACGTGCTTTCGGAATCGGTGGCGGTACTGCGGCAGTTCAAGGACTTTTCGTTGTTCAGCGAGCTCAACGGAGTGATCCAGAAGCTGGAGGACAAAATATACCACGCCACGGGTACCGAGCCGCCGGTAATCCACCTCGATAAAAACGAACAACTCAAGGGGCTTGAGCACCTCGACTTACTGTACCAGGCCATCTCTAAGCGCATCGTACTACGAATTGGCTACCAGTCGTTTTCGGCGCGCCAGTCTAACGAATTTCTTTTCCACCCTTACTTGCTGAAAGAGTTCAACAACCGCTGGTTTCTGGTAGGAAGACGGGAAGGGCACACGCCGATTCTTACCCTTGCGCTAGACCGAATGATCAGTATTGCAGCTGATTTGAAGACCGAATACATCAGGAAAGACTTTGACGCCGATACCTTTTACAAAGACACTTACGGCGTTACCGTTTTGGGCGTTCCGCCCATCGAGGTGCGCCTGTGGGTGAACCGCCAAAACGCTCCCTACGTGCTCACCAAACCGTTCCATTCTTCGCAGCGGCTCATTGAGCGGCGTAAAACGGGCGGGGTCGAAATCGCCTTCACGGTTCATCATAACTTCGAATTGGAGCGGCTTTTGCTTGGCTTTGGCTCTTCAATCGAAGTGCTGGCACCGAAGGTACTCCGCAGAAAAATGAAGAAAATCCTGCGGGATGCCCTGCACCACTACGAAAAGTGAGCATGAAAGTGATTGACCTGTTTTATGGGGCGCTGGCGCAGGTGCACGGTCCGTTTTTCTGAGAGGCAAGCGCTCCTTCAACCTATCCCCTCCTCGGTCCACAGCTTTGCACCTGCGGCCCCGCCAAAATATGCGTACCGGGAGGGGGATAGAAAAAGCGGACAGACCGGAAGGTCTCGTTAAGACAATGTTACCTTTGCCTTTCGAAGCCAACGCTTCGTTTAATTCCGGTATCAATACCCTCAATGACGCGTTCCCTACTTGCCATCGCCGGCCTGCTGCTTGTTCTCATAGCCCAAATGTTCACCCTGCAACATTGTGCTACGCCTTCTTCCCCGACAGGAGGCCCGCGGGACACGATTGGCCCCGTACTCATCCCCGAAGAGACCACCCCGAATTTTCAGACCAATTTCCGTCCCGAAGAGATTGTACTCACCTTCGATGAGTGGGTAGAACAAGACGCGAAGCAGCAGATCATCATCTCTCCGCCGCTCGAACTTGGCGAAGACAACCAGCCCTTCCTGCGTCGGCGTAGTCTCGTCATCCCACTGAAAGGCCTGACGCTACGCGACAGCGTGACCTACGTCGTCAACATCGGCTCGGCCATCAAAGACCTCAACGAAGGCAACCCTACCGAAAACCTGCGCTTCGTTTTTGCTACCGGCCCGGTGCTTGACTCAGCAACCGTTACCGGAACGCTGGTGGAAGACTTCAGCGGCGAACCCATCAACGGAGCAACCTTTACCCTCTACGACAATCTTGCTGACACCGCTGCACTGACCGAAAACCCTACCTATTTCGCGCAAACTGACGAAGACGGGAAGTTCACCGTCTTTAACATCCGACCCGGACAATACCGGGCGGTTGGTCTCATCCGGAACCCTGGTGCCACCAACTATTTTGCCGACTTCACCGGCACCTTCAAACCCCTTTCTGTTGGGTTCATTGATACCGTGATTACGGTTATTGACGGCAATACCGATGTGGGGTCCATCCGTTTATCTCCGGTTCCAACACCGACCAAAGTCATCGGGCTGGACACCAGCACACTGGGCAAGATCGCCATCACGATGAACCAGACCGCCGAGAACATCGACCTGCTCACCAGCCGTACCGACTACTTGCGGTACAACGACAAAGACACCATCAAACTGTTTTACCGCGAAGCAGGTGCCGACACAATCTTTGTTGGCCGCGACTCCTTGTACTCCGATACGATAGTTGTTGCCTCTACCGGAAGCCTCACCGGGAAACCTCTGGACGTAGTGACCGGGCCCAAACAACGCGTCTTTGCCGGAGCAGGACCGACCTTCATCTTCAACCAGCCGGTTCAGAGCGTAGATACCAGCCTGATCAGCCTGCGCAAAGACACCTTCCCTGAGTCTGTTCCCTTCTCGTTCGTAATCGATACCACCTACCCCGGAGAGGTTGCATTCCGAAGTTCCTGGGACCTGAAGTTGCCGTATTCTTTAGACATCCTGCCCGGAGCCCTGACTTCCTGGAGCGGGAGCCAGAACCAGGATACGATCTCCCGCAGGTTCAGTTTTGACGGTGCGGAGAAATTCGGCATCCTCACCGTCAAGATCAATAATCTTGACCCGACTGCCGACTACATCCTCCGGTTACTGGAGAAAGACAAGGTAGTGTTTGCCACCCGCCGCTACATCAGTAAACAGTTTGATTACACGGCAAGGTTTGATGGTCTCAGCCCGGGAACCTACAAAGTTGAAATCCTGTACGACTCCAACAGAAACCAGCGGTACGACTCCGGCGATCTCCGCTTCGGGCGACAGCCCGAACTGGTACGCCGATTCGAGATTCCGGCCCTGAGGGCCGATTGGGAGGTGGAAGAGACCATCGACCTCAAATAAAACCTTTAGTAAAAGCAGTGCCGGTGATACCTGCCCGCTGGCAATAAACCGAGACTACCGGGGAACCGGACTGCCGTCGGACGTCATGATACTTTGCTCTCCTTGCACCGCTGTGCCCGGTCGTAACCGAATTTATTCAGGAGGTATTGAATTTCACTGATTGGTTTCGGTTCCAACCATTACCTTGTGAAATCAATAACCAACCCCCAAGCAACATGAGCTTACAAGACAAGTACCGCAGCGTACTGACCCTCGGTGAAAAATTCAACGCTAAAGACGGTTACGTAGAAGAAGCCGACGGCGTACTCCGCATCGGAGGAAGCGTTGAGTACCAATACGAAAAGGACCAAATGTGGGACGAGATCAAACGCATCGGCGGCGAAAACCCGTCCGACATTGAAGCCGACATCAAGGTGCGCAATACGGTCATCTACGCCCGCCACACCGTGGAGCGCGGTGAGAGCCTTTCGTTGATCGCCAAGGATTACCTGAAAGACGTAATGGCCTACAAGCAAATCTTTGCAGCCAATTCGGATACACTGGAAGACCCCAACAAAATTTTTCCTGGTCAGGAATTGGTAATCCCTTTCCCGGAGAAGTAGTTCCCCTCCAACTAAGCTACCGCGTTGACCATTAGTTTCGCCGTCCGTGTTTACCCCCCGGTATGCATACCCGGCGCTACACCGAGGCAAACGCGGTAGCTTTTTTTCTTTTTGCTACAACACCAGTTCCATATCGACATACTCTTCGATCAACTCCACCGCCCTGCGAATTTTCCAGGGCGTTTTTAAATTGATCTTCACCTCCATCTGGTTGATACGTACGGCAGCGCCGTAGGTATCGAGCAAACAGGACACCACCGGAATTTTGTGTTCGTTGATGAAATCCATATGAGGCAGGTTAGGGTTTTCGCTGTCTGCCCCCGTAACCACGATGCCTGATATTACCGAGCCGGGAAGGTTGCGTTCCCGCAGAATTTCCTGCAGGGCTGAAAGAGCTTCCTCCAACCGCCGGTTGCTGGCCAGGATCAGCAGGTTCTTAAGATTTTCCACCTCCGCCTGGGCCAGGAGGCTACCGCTTGCGATATTCTCTACGGGGTTATTCAACCCGTCCCTGTTGTACAACGTCTTGCCCTTCAGCGCACGGCGGATGGTAGCCATGATGGGACTCGACAGCGTTTTTTCGTAGGGCAATACACCCAGCAGCGGGATGCCCAGCTTTTGCAGGTAGAGGTCTACGTAGTGCGCAACCTTATCCATTTTTTTAGGGATGCATTTATTTACGATCACCCCCTGAACGGGTACACGTTGCTCGCGGAACATTGCGAGGTTCATATTGAGCTTATCGATCGTACTGCCAATGCCCCCTTCCACAATCATGATAACCGGAGAGTTGAGCATCCGTGCAACCTGGGCGTTGCTCACATCGCAGACCGAGCCGACCCCGGGGTGGCCGGTTCCTTCGTACACCACGACGTCATTATCGGTATGCAGCTTTCGGCTCGCACGGGTGATTTCCGAAGGAAACTCAAATTTTGTGGGATCATCGAGGTACTTGGCGGTTACCCCGCTACCGATTATGACGGGGCTGTGCAGTTCAGCTTTCAACTCAAAGTCCATCCCGCGGGCGAACAGGAGCGCATCTTTATCAACCCTGAGCTCACCGAGCTCGACGAACTCCTGTCCTACGGGCTTGCAGTAGCTCACTTTGTGGCCGCGGGCGCGGATGGCAGCCATCAGGCCCAAAGTACAAGTTGTTTTTCCGACGTGCTGCGACGTTGCGGCAATGTATAGGCGATCGATCATAGCCCGAAAGATAATCAACCCTTTCAATTATCGGAGCGCGACGTTGTTTCAGCAGGCGTTCTCCCCCTCCGGATGGGAAGCCTCCTTGTCCTTCAACCCCTGTGTTTTCGGGAATGGCGCAGGCCTGGAGACAGGAGAAGTTCCGGTACCGCTGGTTGGGAATCAGTCGATGAAAGGGTTGCTCCACCGCTCGTCGGAATAGACCGCTGATCCGGAGAGTGTTTTCAGGAAAGCAACCACAGCGCTGCGTTCGTCCGCCGTGAGGTTGAGGCGTTGTGGCTGATTACCTTGCCTGAGCCGACGGTCTAACTGAGGGTTCGCTGCCGGTATGTTATTGTAATGGTCCAAAACATCGTCTATCGTACTCAACGATCCGTCGTGCATAAATGGTCCGTTCTCGCTACCATCGGGCCGGTACAAATCACGCAGTGTCGGCGAACGGGTAACGCTGAAATCGGCCGCTGTTCCCGTTATCGTTCCGGTAACACCGTTGTTTCCGGACTGTGGGTCGATGGAAAATTCGGGGGCTTCGTGGCAGGAACCACAGTTTAGCCCACCACCAATTCGTTCGTTCCCGTTGAACTGAGCCTGCCCTAAAAACAGTTGCATCCCGCGGTTTTCTTCGGCGGTAAAGTTGGGGAGCTGTTGCCGGTTGTTGTTCACCTGCGCCCGACCTTCATCATACTTTGAGTCAAACGACTGAATACTACGGATGAATTGGGCCAGAGATTCAGCGATCCGCTCTTCAGTTGCTTCCGGCGATCCGTAAGCAGCCGAGAATAGTTCTCCGTAGTAGTCAAGGCCGTTCAGCCTATCCAGAAGTTCATCGAAGGAAGGGTCTCCGTCATTTCCGCTGAAGCCCATTTCCACATGATCCCTGATTGGCTCTGTAGTTTGAGCCTCCAGGCTTGCGGATCGCTCATCCCAGAAGAACCTTTCCTCGTCTCCGAACCGGGCGTTGATCAATCGCATCGAGTGGCGCTCCGTTGTGCCAGCAACACCGGTGGAGGCAACGGAGACATCCCCAAAGGCCAGGCTCTGCTGATGACAACTTGCGCAGGAAATGGTTTGGCTGGAAGAAAGCGCACTGTCGTAAAACAAGACCCGGCCGAGCGTAGCTCCGGCGTCTGTCAGGCGGTTATTTTCGGTATTGTCCCGTGCAATATAGTCGGGTATTGCCTGCGTTGCATAATTGAAAGGATCGGCCAGGTCGAGCTGGCCGTCGAAGGTTATGTCTATTGGGTCTGTTTCCGAATCGGTATCATCAGAAAGAAGAAGAGGATCGTCCTCGGCGCAAGAAAAAAAGAAGAGGAAACCCGCTGTGCAAAGCAGGAAATACCTGGGAAAGGAATTCATTAACATCTAAAGAAAAATTACAGCATGAACACTCCGGACTGCAACAATTACAGCTCGTAGTGATTAATTTCTTACAAAGTAATTTTTCCGCAATAACGATCTTTTTCACCTTTGACCCTTGAAATCAGGATTTCCTTCGCGGAGGGTTAAATTTCCTCAAAATAATAATTTAACCACTACTACTTGCGTAGTATTACAAATGTAGTTTATATTTACACTGAGCAAACAAAGTCATATGTCTAATATCCCTATGCCATCCGAGGCCCAACTTGAAATTCTCGATCTACTCTGGCAGCAGCAACCAGCTACCGTGCAGGATCTGCACGGCCGATTGGGTTCCCGCCGGCAGGTGAGTTACAATACTGTTCTCACGCAGTTACAGCGTATGACCAAAGCCGGCCTTGTACTCCGCAATACGGAACTACGGACTCATACTTATACCGCCGCGGCGAAGCGCGAGCAGATCGAGCGGAAGCTTTTCGACCGCCTTGCGGATACTGCCTTTGGTGGTTCAACCATCAATCTCGCTCTGCGGGCGCTTGGTACCGAAACCCCCACGCCGGCGGAACTGGACGAATTACAGGAATGGATCAATCGTCAGAAAAAGTAGCCTGCTGGTTCGGCTGGCGATCAATGCTGCCTCCGAACTATCGATCAGGAAGCCCTAATACACTAACAGTCTAAAAGACTAACAGACGAATGGACCACCTCCTTCCCTATGCTACCGCTTTTGGCCTTGCCCTTTTTCACAGCTTGTGGATCGGGGGAATACTCTACGTTGCGGTCCGTGCGCTTTTCCCGCTGCTCGGTTCTCCGGCCGCAAGGCACAACCTCGCCTACGGGGCCCTTCTTACCCTTACCGCGGCATTTGCTTACTCAGCTTTTTACCTTTACGACGCTACTCCGGTTTGTGAAAACCTGCAGGTTGCAGCATCAGGAATGCCCGGCCTGCTACTTCCTTCGGTTTCCGACAGTACCGGAATAACAGGTTGGCTGACGACCTATGCGCCCTGGCTCTCGGTATTTTACGCCGTTGGTTTGTTCCCCGCGCTATTGCTCTTACTGCGCGATCAGGACCGTGTACAGCTCTTGCGCACTGAAGGAACTTCGCCGCTGCCAGGCAGCTGGGCGGAACAATTGGGAGACGAACTGGCCCGCCATCCCGCTACCCGGCGGGTACGGTGTTTCCTTAGCGAGCGGGCAGGAGAAGTGATGACTCTCGGCTTCTGGAGCCCCGTCATCGTTTTCCCCGTAGCGCTGTCGACCGAGCTTTCTCCGGAAATGGCCCGCACCATCCTGCTACACGAAATCGCTCACCTTCGTCATTACGATCACTGGCTGAATTACCCCCAACAGCTCATCCGGACCTTTTTCTTTTTTCACCCAGCAGTCCACGCACTCTGTCAACTCATCGACCGTGAGCGCGAACATCGCTGCGACGATTGGGTCGCCGAGCGCTGCAACGACCGGCGCACCTACGCAACCGCACTTGTTACGGTGGCCCGTGCCTCCCATACCCCTGCCAACAACCTGGTAATGTCGGCCACAAAGACTCCATTTTCAGCCCGCATTCAGCGGCTCTTTCTGGGGGAAGACCGCCAGAAGGACGGTAAATTTATCTTCGCTGCTCTCTTGGCTCTCCTCTTGGGTATAGGCCATTTTTCTTACACCAATATGGGCGAGGACGCAGGTGCAGTAAACTGCATAGAGGAGCAAAACAAAGCCAAAAACACCGCTCTGCGGAACCATTCAACTTCGCCTGAGCAGCAGTTAGCGGCGGTTCCCGACGAATATATTCTCGGGAAAACCAACCTCACAAAAAAACAAAGCTGGTCCCTTAGCGATCAGGCTTCCGAGCAAACCACCAAGCCCTGTTCTACCAGCATTCAGGTAGAGGACCTGCCCTACATCGCAGCTCCCGAGCCGCCGGCATCAAGCAACCCGCGCGCTATGGAACGCTACGAAAAGGCACGCCGAAAGTATAAAGACATGCGGGCACTGCCCAAGCCCGAACACATGGGCCTCAGTCGTAACGCAATTGTATCCACCCTACCCTGCCGTAAAATCGCTCCCTTAGAGATTCGCCCTGTTCTTCCTAAGATTTGCGACAAGAACTTCCCCAAGGTTTTGTCTTCCGTAGATATCCCCCTTTTACCTTCTATCTCAGCCCTCCCCACCAAAATTGCAGTATTTATTGATGGCGCACGCGCCGAAGCCGGCCCCGCCAATGATCTTGACCCCGCCAGAATAGAATCCATCAGCGTAATTAAGGGTAACTCCCAACTCAGCGACATGGACCTCGACGGTTTTAAAGGCGCAATCATGATCACGACCAAAAACGGGACCAACCGCAACGTCAAATGCCCGTCGACGATCACCTCCTGATTTCCACCACATCAGTACTCATCCCACCCATCTATGCGTCTTTCCATCTTTGCTCTTCTACTTTTACTTTGCACCTGCGTCAGCGCCCAAACGGCGGGCATGGAAATGCAGGTCCGCACAAATTCGGCTTTGCCTGCTTCAACCTCTCCTCTGTTGGTCGTAGATGGGCAAACTATCTCTGAAGGCTCTATCAATGAAGTCGATCCCTCCGATATAGCGTCCGTTTCCGTTTATAAAGACGAGAAGGCAACCAACCTCTACGGCATTCGGGCGAGGAACGGCGTTGTAGTCATCGTTACCAAAAGCGGAAATTTCACCCGTCCCGATTACACCCTTTCCCCCGATCAGATTCCGGCGGATCTTTTCACCCGCTACGCCGAACTCAACTTCGCCGAAGGCGAACAGGTGGTATATTTACTGGATGGTAAGCCTACTGCCCTTAAGAGGTTGCGCAAGATGGATACGTCTATGATCGACTCCATCAGGGTGTACAAAGGTGCCGAGAAGGCCGACCGCATAGGTCACGCCGGGAAAGGAATCGTCGTTAGCATCAAACTGCTCTAATCGCCCTGCTGAAAAGAGAGCGACCACTGGTTCCGCACCGCAAAAAACCGGATCAGAAAAACAGCGATGATCGCTACGGTCATACCCGCTACTTCACCGAGCCATTGGTCTGTGAGTAAGAAAAGCACTCCGCCCGCTAAACACGCCGAGGCATAAATCTCCTTCCTGAAAATCAACGGTGCCGTTCCGGAAAGCACATCGCGGATCACGCCACCGAACGTGGCAGACACCACGCCCAGCATCACACAAATTTCCGGTGAAAGCCCGAACGACAAAGCTTTCTTCAGGCCAAGAATGGTATACAAAGCGATACCAATCGTGTCGAACAGGAACATACTCCGTCGGAGCTTCCTGAAGTGGTTCCGGAAGAGGTAAGTGAAGACCACCGCGCCAAGTACGATGTAAACATAGATCGTATTTTGCATCCATCCTACGGGAGTACTGCCAATCAGCAGGTCGCGCAGCGTGCCACCGCCGATGGCGGTGGTCAGGCCCAGGATGAAAACCCCGAATACGTCAAACTTCTGCTTCATGCCCGCCAGCGCGCCGGAGATGGCAAAAACGAACGTACCGGCATAGTCGATGGTGAGAATGAACAGTTCCAATACAGATAATTCAGGATTGAGGAAGAAACGGTAGGCCGTGGTAGTTACTACCTGAATTCAGCCGTAATCTTTGCAAACAGGGTACGGGCGTGCCCCTCTTCGGCCTCCGCCGACCAACCTGCAATGTGAGGGGTAAGCACGGTATTTTCGCTGTTGCGGAGGTATTGAAAAGGCTCGGGAAGGAGCTCAGGCTCCAGCTTCACAAAGCTCATTTCTTCGTATTCATGAACGTCGAGCGCAGCTCCGAGCACCTTACCGGATTGCATTGCAGCAACCAGATCTTCGGTATTCACCGCAAGGCCGCGGGCCGTATTGATGAGGTAAAATGGCTTGGCAAATGCAGCAATCCAGTCTTTATTGACGTAGTAGTGGTTACCCTCCAGAAAGATATGGAGAGAGACAACATCGGCCTCCCGCTGCAACTCCTCGAGGCTTACCTCACGGGCAAATTCATCGCCGTAATCGGTCCTGAACTTATCGTGGGTAATAACTTTACACCCAAAGCCCACGAGCCGGCGGGCAGTCATCTGCCCCATGTTTCCGTAGCCGATGAGGCCGACGGTCAGGCTACCGAGTTCGGTGCCTACGTTCCCTCTCCTGATCCAGCCGCCCTCACGGATTTGCCGATCGGCCCGCCCCAGGTGGTTGAGTAACATCAGCATCATCCCGACGGTATGCTCGGCCACCGTGTGTTTGCTCCCTTCCGGGCTGTTAAAAACGGTAATTCCTTTCTCCTTTGCGTAATTGAGGTCGATATGATCGGTGCCAACGCCCCAGCGGGCAACAAACTTGAAGTCAGGTCCACAGGCGTCGAGGAGTTCCCGGTCAACGTTGAGTCGGCTGCGAATCATCAGGCCATCGAAATCCTTCAATACGGAAAGGATGTGGGCGCGGTCGCGGGTGCAAAGATCGGTTACCTGATGGCCCGCTTCTTCGAGAGCAGACTGAAGGTAAGGGTGGGCGGCTTTGTCGAGAAAGGCGATATTCATGAGGGCAAAGGTAGTCTTCGGGAGCGATCATAAGCACTTTGGCATTAATCTTAATTCTTCGCTTCCCCGATGGGTAACCACCGCTAAAACCGGACGGGGTGCTACCTCACGGTAGCTCCGCTGAAACAACCGATGAAGTTGTTCTTGCCCGCTGCATCAACGTGGTAATGATAGCCTCTTACGTCATCGTAATGGCCCCGGCAGTCGTCCAGGTCGGTCGGTTCTTCGCCCGCAGTGTTCAACCGGGCGTACAGGCCAAAACCGTCCATTGCGTAACCGATCATAGGAGCGTGGCCGTCGGGTTGTTCAATTTCTTTGGTGGCTCCCGTTGCAGCGTGGTAGTGGTAGCCGGCGTCCATATTGATATGTCCGCCCGCATCGTCGAAAGGAGCAATGGTGTAGCCGCTCAGAATTAATGATAAGGGAGCGGGCGCATCGAAGACGACACCGTTGAAGGCGATTCCTCTGGAGGCAGGGCCTCCTCCCCTTCCCCCCGGTGGCGGCCCGGAGGGCGGCGGACCTGAAGGGCGTTCTCCGCCGGGCGGCGGACCGCCGCCGCCAAGCGTAGTGGGCTCTACGAGCCTTACGGGTTTAACGGGCAGGAGATAGGTTTTAGACATCTCACTGATGTAAGACGGCAAGCATTCTATACAGTGGTTGGTGAACTCATCCAGAAGGGTCGCTCCGGCAAGTTTCATACAATCCTCTTTTGTTTCGGAGCGCTTGATGTTTCCGTTCTCATCGTACATGATCCAGGTCGGGTCGTCGTAGATGGTGGCCAGGTTTTTCAGAAAATCTCCGTCCGCATCCACCAGTTCCCCGTCTTTGATCCATTTTCCGCTTTTATCCGGGCCATCTGAGATTGTTTCCGGGCACCATGGCCCCATGGCATGGTCGGTAGCCAGGCCTCTTGTGGTTATTTTGTAGCACTTCGTTTTGGTCCCGTCGCTGAGGGTACACGCAACGGTTTCGATCGTGAAATCTCCTCCATTGGTGAGGAAATGGGAGGGGTTTACTTCAACCACCACTTCGTCCGGGTCTGATATTCTCGCTGTCTGGTTGTTACAAGACTGCAACAATAGAAACAAGCTGCCGAAGGAAGCACAAACTAAATATTTCACCTTCATAATCTTAAACGTTGAGCGTTGCGTTCCTGCAGCAAATTACCGGACCTAAACCCTGACTTTCAATTTGCTCAAAGACAACCGGGAGGCTTAGCCCTCTCCTTTTATTGTAGTCGGATGCTTGTTCAGACTACCTGAAAAGAAAAAACCTTTGCTCAAAATGCTTTTTTCTATCGCTAAACATTTTCACGGCGTATCCGTATTTAGCCTAATACAACCAGCGGAGTACGACAAACGGCAAAGCAATTCTGCTTTGGAGTTTCCGCTCAATCCGGATCATGACAAACACGACCGACCACCAGCAACTCGATCAACTGCACGAAGAGCAACTTCCTGTACCTAAACAAAAGCTCCACGACTGGACCCACTTCGCCGGTCTGTACGCCGCCGAGCACGTTGCGGCAACAGAATTCGTGATCGGGGCAACCTTCGTTGCCCTTGGCGCCAGAACCACAGACATTATTCTTGGCCTCCTGATCGGTAACATTCTGGCCATCCTGAGCTGGACCTTCATCACCACACCGATTGCGGTTGACACGCGACTGAGTCTTTATACCTACCTGAATAAAATTGCGGGCAACTCTATGTCCAGGTTGTACAACTGGGCCAACGTTATAATCTTCACGGTCATTTCGGCGGCGATGGTAACGGTCTCGGCCTCAGCGGTACGTTTTGCCTTCAATATTCCGGCTCAACTCAATTGGTATCCCAGTAATTTATGGTTCGTACTGATAGTACTTATGGTAGGGGTAGTCGTAGTCTCCGTAGCGATCTACGGCTTTAGCGCGGTTTCCGACTTTTCAAGTGTTTGTGCTCCCTGGCTATTCACGATGTTTACCTGTGGGGCACTTGTGTTGCTGCCCGCTCTTTCGTTGGACGTATTGGGCAAGACCCTTCCTTCCGGATGGTCAGACCTGATGAACATCGGCAACCAGTCGATTTGGACTGGCATAAATAGCAAAGGAGAGCCCGGAATTGGTCTGGTAGAAGTCATCGGTTTCGGCTGGGCGGCCAATACGATCACCCACTTCGGTCTGATAGACATGGCATTACTGAGATTTGCCAAGAAAAAATCCTACGGTCTGGCCACCAGCACAGGCATGCTTTTTGGTCATTACGTCGCCTGGATATCTGCTGGTATCATGGGAGCCGGAGCTGCGGTGATCCTGGGCAAAGCAATCGTTGAGCTGGACCCGGGAGATGTAGCGTTTTACGCCTTGGGATGGTCGGGCTTCGTCATCGTAATCGTTGCGGGATGGACTACCGCAATCACCAACCTTTACCGGGCAGGCCTTGCTGCGCAGGCCGTTTTCACCAAACATTCCAGGCGTAAAACCACCATGATCGTTGGTATTGCAATGGCTATTATCGGCTGTTTCCCTTTCGTTTTCTCCCAGATGCTGCCGCTGCTTACGTACGCCGGGTTATTGGTTGTTCCGGTAGGAGGAATCGTATTCGCCGAACACCAGATTTTCCCCCGCATTGGTTATACGAGGTACTGGTCTAAGTTCCAGAACTACGCGCACAGCATGCCTGCGATCGCATCCTGGGGTCTTGGCCTGGTCTTCGGTTTCGGGTTGAATATACTGGATGTGATGTCCTTCTACTACCTGTTCATTCCTACCTGGTTCTTCACCATCATCGTGTACACGCTCCTTGCCGGAAAATACGGAGCGAAGGAACAGTACCCTGCTGCGGAAGCAGAAGAGAAAGAACTGAACGCTGCCATTGAGCAGTTTCAGGAAAAGAAAGCACTCGAAGCCCCCACCCCCGCACATCACACCTCGGTGTTTACAAATGTGCTGAGAGGGATAGCTTTTATCGCTCTGGCTGTATCATTACTGCTTGCCGGAAATGTATTATTCGGCAGTGCGAATGAGACGGCCTACCTCTCCAACCGGGAAACTTTCTACACCTTCTGTTTCGTCTGCACCATCATCTACTTCATTACCGCTTACTGGGCAATGAGACGGACGAAGTATTCAAATACATAATCCTCTATCATCTCCAGGCTCACAGTTCTTTTTGCCAGGTCTCTCGTCCGCACAGAGGAAAAACAGGCTTGCGAACAGAGTAACCCTCCACAAATATTTCTATCATGACCCCCACCCCCTTAAACCAGGAAAACCTGCCCGAAATCAGCCAAAGGTTAACGATTCCCACTTATGACCGCCAAGCGCTGAAAACAGGGATTCTCCACGTTGGAGTTGGGGGATTTCATCGCTCTCATCAGGCGAAATATGTTCATCAGTTACTGCAGGAACATAACATCAACGACTGGGGGATTTGCGGCGTAGGATTACGGGAAGCAGACCGAAAAATAAAGGACGTGCTGGAAAAGCAGGATTTCCTGTACACCCTCGCGGTACAGCACCCTGACGGAAAACTGGAAGGCGAAGTGATCGGGTCGCTCACCGGCTACCTTCTTGCTGCCGACGGCCCTATGAAAATCGTTGATAAAATGGCAGCAGCAGATACACGGATCGTATCGCTTACCATCACCGAGGGTGGCTACAATTTCAACCCTCAGACCGAAGCTTTTAATTTTGACAACCCCGATGTCCAGCATGAGTTGAGCCACCCGGATCAGCCCCGAACCATCTTCGGGTACCTGGCTGCGGCCCTGAAAAAACGTAAGGCTGCCAACCTGCCTCCCTTCAGCATTCTTTCCTGCGATAACATTCAGCACAACGGAAATATGGCACGGGCGATGGTTCTGGCCTTTACCCGCAGGCAAGATCCGGAACTGGCACAGTGGATCGAAGAAAATGTGTCGTTCCCGAATACAATGGTAGACCGCATTACGCCAAGCACCACACCTGCTGACATAGCAGCCCTGGAGGCCGCTTTTGGTGTTGCTGACAAGTGGCCCGTAATCTGTGAACCCTTCATTCAGTGGGTAATCGAAGACGATTTTTCTAACGGAAGACCTCCGCTCGAGAGCGTTGGGGTTCAGTTCGTCGAGGATGTCTCGCCCTACGAAAAAATGAAAATCCGGCTGCTCAACGCCGGGCACTCGGTTCTCGGTATACCCGGCGCAGTACACGGTCACCCTACCATCGACGCTTGCATGGACGACGACGTATTTGCCAGGTTCATGCGCTCTTTCATGGACGAAGAAGCAACACCCGTTTTAGGAGAAATGCCGGGAACAGACCTCGAGGCTTACAAAGACACCCTCGAAGAAAGGTTCGCTAACCCGAACCTCAAAGACAGCGTTGCCCGCATCTGCCTCGAAAGCTCCTCCAAGCTCCCGAAATTCCTGATCCCCACCATACGGGAAAACCTGGCCGCCGGCGGAAGTACTAAGTTCGGCTGCCTCGTTCTGGCTGCATGGTGCTATTACCACGATAAGGAGACCAATGAAAAAGGCAAGCCGCTCGACATTATCGATACCAACAGCAAGGAGCTACACCTTGCCGCGGCAGATCCGCTTACTTTCCTCAAGCTGGAGGATATTTTCGGCGATCTTGCCAACAACCCCGACTTCGTGAAGCAATACCTCGAATTGGTCCGGAAAGTCTACGCAACCGAAGACATCAGGAAGCTGATGGAGGAGATGATTTAGTGATCTGTCATTGGTATCTCATCGGGAATTGCTTCCTTCCAACCGGCCGCCAATTGTTGGGTAAGCCCTGCTACCACTTTCATGTAAGCCTCCTTTCTCACTAAGTTGACGGTTTCGCTGGCATCGTTCATCCTATCAGATCGGAGGACAAAACATCGCTACTCCACATCAAAACAGTGGACCGTTTCCCTGCTGTTCCCGTTGTTGGTAATAAAGAAGAAAGAATAGCAGATATTCTGCCCGATTTCGTATTCATCTGTTTCAACGAGAGAGGTTCGGGTAAGACCGATGCCTACCTCCCGGCGGGGCGTAATTATCACAGCACCGGTTATGTTTTCCTGCTGCTGGAGAGGAAGATCATTATAGATGGAAGCGAAGGTTAAGGAGATACGACGAAGTGTACCACTCGTCCGCACTTGTTCAACGTTTGTAATGGTGAAGAGATCCGGCCCGTCCGGCAGGAAAACGGAGCCGCCGAGTTCCTCCAGCGGTGGAAACTCTTTGTCGATGCAGGAAACGGTCAGGCAAGAAAGAATCGAGACAAGAAGTAAAAGCTTTTTCACTTGGTTAGAAATTTAGGGTAAAACCAATAGGAGAGAAAGATGTCCCTGAAGTCAGGTAAGCAACAGACCGCCTGGGGTGAAAGGTAAACGGGTTATCCTCCATTACAGAGGGTTTAATCAGCCGGGAGGGTTTCCGTTTAATGAAATACAGCACAGTAGCCGCAGCTCCGGCAACCGCAGAGGCGACACCAACAACCACGAGTGTATTGTGCGAGGCTTGGGTTTCCTCGTAATCGTCTACGGCAATGCTGTACTGGTTGCCTGCCTGCTCGATTTCTATTGGATTGATCTCGCTCAGATAAGCCTGCTCGCGATTACTGATGAGAGCTTCAATTTTATCGAGTTTATTCCCCCGACCGGTCAACGCTACGTAGCTACCTGCCACCGTCACCGCCACCAGAGAACCGCCCGTCAGGGTTCGTTTCAGTTTTGCTGTATTGTAAATACTGCGTTCATCTACAAATTTGCGGTAGGCAGCAGATGTTGTTTTCATTCCATGATTCACCACAACGGTTCTCCCCTCCTCTACAACTACGGTCTTACGGGCAATCTCGAAATTCGGGGCCCATATTTCCGCTTCGTATGTTCCCGGTGGTATAGTTACGGTAGTTTGTTTATTGAGATCAAGTACCTCCCCGTTGATGCGAACGAAGGCTCCTTTGGGTTGTACGTTAAAGACGACCTGCTGGCCAAACATTTGGGTTATGCAACAACATAGCAACAAGCCGAGAAAACTACTCTTCATATTTCAATGGTTTAGGTTGCCCACAATATAGATTGGTCCTGTACATATTCTATTCAACCGTTCATTATTTTTTCGAGAACATTTGAGTTCGTCCGCAAGGCACCAAAGCGTCGGCAAATAATAACATTAAAAGTACGGGGTCTTCACCCACAGCATAATTTCGTATTATCTTCCGCCTTCACATACCAAAGGATCAAAACCACCACATGAATAGCCTCCGCATTTTACCCCTGCTCTTCCTAACCTTCCTTTGTACCTGCGTCAGCGCCCAAAAGGCCACCCCCGCCCAGGTGCGGGCCCAGGCCTACCAGCAACGGCTTTTCTTGCAGGAAAAAAGTCCTGCAGCCGGTATCGAATTCACCAACATCGGCCCAACCGTAATGAGCGGCCGGGTGTCTGACATTGCGGTTGACCCGGCCGACCCGACCCACTTTTACGTCGGCTACGCCAGCGGCGGGCTGTGGGAAACCAAAGACAACGGCACCACCTTTACCCCACTCTTCGATGACCTCCCCGTGATGACCATCGGAGCTCTGGATGTAAACTGGACCACCAAGGCCATTTACGTTGGCACCGGCGAGGTGAATTCCAGCCGCTCCAGTTACGCCGGCAACGGTGTTTACCGCAGCACCGACGGCGGCCGTTCCTGGACCCACATGGGCCTCGACGAAACGCACCACATCGGCCGCGTCATTGTAGACCAGCGCGACCAGAGCACCGTTTGGGTTGCTGCCCTCGGCCACCTGTACGGACCCAACCCCGAGCGCGGTGTCTACAAAACCACCAACGGCGGCCAAACCTGGACCAAGACTCTTTTCATTAACGACAGCACCGGCGTGGTCGACATCGTGCGGGATCCCCGCAGGCCCAACGAGCTCTTTGCTGCCTCCTGGGAGCGCGAGCGCAAAGCCTGGGACTTCAAAGAATCAGGGAAAGGAAGCGGTGTTTGGCACAGTACCGACGGCGGCACCAACTGGAACCGCATCTCAACGGCTAAAAGCGGATTCCCCACCGGTGAAGGTGGCGGCCGCATCGGCCTCGCAATCAGCTACGAAGACAACCAACGCTACCTCTTCGCCAGCCTCGACAATTACTTCCGCAAAAGTGCCGCAGAACTGGCAAAAGACGGAGACGAAGACAACCTGACTAAAAACAAACTCCGGGGGATGAGTAAAGCCGATTTCCTTGAGTTGCGCCCTTACCAGGTACAGGGTTTCCTGCGGGCAAATGGCTTCCCGCGCGACCTGAGTGTAGACTCCCTCATAGCCCGCGTAACCCGCGATGAAGTAACCACCGGGCAACTCGTCGAATACCTCGAAGACGCCAACAGCCTCCTCTTCGATACGCCGGTTAAAGGCTTCGAACTCTACAAAACCACCACTAACGGAGAGAAGTGGGAACGCACCCACAACGACTACATCCCCAGCCTCTACAATACCTACGGTTACTACTTTGGAGACATCGCCGTCCACCCCGAGAACCCAACCCTGATCTACGCGATGGGAGTACCGATCATCAAATCCACCGATGGCGGTAAGACCTGGACCGGTGCCAACGGAGACAACGTCCACGCCGATCATCACTACCTTTGGATTAACCCGGAGCGGCCCGATCACATCATCAACGGCAACGACGGCGGGGTAAACATCAGCTACGACGGCGGCAAAAACTGGCGCAAGTGCAACGCCCCTCCCCTCGGTCAGTTCTACGGCATTGCCGTAGACAACCACCCCGATGGCTATCGCGTCTACGGCGGGCTGCAGGACAATGGAACGTGGGTTGGCCCGCACAACTACCGCGCAGGACGCGGCTGGGAGCAAAGTGGCCACTACCCCTACAAGTCCCTCTTCGGGGGAGACGGTATGCAGGTCGAGGTTGACCCGCGCGACAATAATACGGTCTACGTCGGCTATCAATACGGCAATTACTATCGCGTCGACCAGGCTGCTGACACCAGCACCTTCCTGACCCCGAAGCACGAGTTGGGCCAGCGCCCTTACCGTTGGAACTGGCAGAGCCCGATCCTCATCAGTCCGCACAACCCGGATGTTTTCTACCTCGGCTCCAATGTATTGCATCGCAGTGTTAACCGGGGTGACGACTTCAAAACCATCAGTAAAGACCTCACGGCGGGCGGACGCAAAGGAGACGTCGCCTTCGGCACCCTGACGACCATCAGCGAAAGCCCCAAGCAGCCCAACCTGCTATATGTTGGCAGCGACGACGGGCGCATCCACCGCTCTAAAAACGGAGGCGCAGAGTGGGATCGCATCGATGATGGGTTACCGCAGAACCTTTGGATCAGCCGCGTTGCGGCTGGTAAACACGATGCCAACGTTGTTTACGCAACCCTCAACGGCTACCGCAATGATCATTTCGGTAGTCACGTATACAAGAGTACCGACATGGGTGACACCTGGGTAAAAATCGGCAACTACCTGCCCAACGAAGCCGTAAATGTTATCCTTGAGGACCCAACCAACCCCCGTTTACTTTTTGTTGGCACCGACCACGGCCTGTACGTCAGTATGGATGGCGGCAATAAATTCGTGGGGATGAACAATGGCTTACCCGCAGTAGCGGTGCACGACCTCGTTATTCAGGAAAAGGAAAAAGACCTGATTGTGGGCACCCACGGCCGTAGCCTTTACCTGGCCAATATCGAAATTTTGCAAACCGCTGCGGTCGAACAACCGGGCCTCACCCTGATGGGGCCATCGAGACTTCGTTACTCAGGTCGCTACGGTTCACGCGATTTCAACTTCGAAATTCGGGAGCCGGAAACAAAATTTCAGGTTTTCCTCCCGGGCGGGAGCGCAGGTGCAAAGCTGATGATTAAGAGCAATGACGGAACTACCCTCTTCACCCAAAATATCGAGTTGAACGGCGGTGTAACTACTATTCCCTACGACATGAGTTTTGAGGGCCGCTTCGCCGGAATGCTGGAAAACAAAGCCAACGAAGGCCGTGACCCCGCCAAGCGCCCGGTCTCCATCAAAGCTGCCGAAAACGGCAAGTTTTACCTGCGCCCCGGTAAATACAAAGCCGTCATCAGCGTTGAAGGCACCGAAGCTACAGCCGAATTTCAGGTCAGATAAATTAAGGTGAAATTCCCGCCGCAGACGAGCCGGCGGATTTTGGAATAACCACAGGCCTGAACAGAGGAGGGTGCGGCGTAATACTTTGGCCGTCAATCCCCTCTGTTCAGGCCTTTTTTTATGCCGACAGTGTTACAAAGAAGCGCTCCATCGTTCCGATATTTTTAGCTTCAAAAGTGCCGGCAGCCTCGCATATGAATTCCTGACCGAGCAGATCTTTGGTCGTATGCGAAATAGCGACTCTGCCTACTTCGCCGGCGGTCTCCAGCCGGCTTGCCTGGTTGACGGTATCCCCCCAAATGTCGTACACGAATTTGTGCTTCCCTACTACTCCGGCAACCACCGGCCCCGTATGAATACCGATTCTGGCTTCGAAGTGTGGATTCTTGCTGAGATAGGCCTGCATCTCCAGCCCGGCCCGGACCATGCGGTCAGCATGGTTTACGTCTTCCAGCGGTAAGCCTCCGGCACACATATAGGCATCGCCGATGGTCTTTATTTTTTCCAGTTTGAATCTGGCCACGATTTCGTCGAACTCCCTGAATGCCTCATCCAGCAGGCTGATCAATTCTTCGGGGTCCAGCCTGGCGGCCAGAGCACTGAAGCCCTTGAAGTCGGCAAAAAGTACGGTCGCCGATGCAAAGCTCCGCGCGGTGGCCTTGCCTGTATCTTTCAGTTCGGCAGCAACGGTAACTGGCAGAATGTTGAGCAGTAACTCTTCAGACCGCTGTCGCTCCGCAGTGATGATCTCGTTCTGTACCTGCAGCTGCTGCTGGAACTTCTGCCCGGTACGGTATCGCAGGTACAAAACACCCAATATGCCGAGTACGGCAAGCCCGAGTACCAGAAGCAGATTACGTTGCTGCCGTTGAAAGGTGACTTCAGCCCGCTGAGCGTCTATGACCCTTTCCTGTTGAATCAGTAAAACGCTATCGTTGAGCCGCGCAAACGCGCTTTCGTCTAACTCTCTTTGCTGGCGTTCCAAAATGAGAACCTGCCTGAGTTGACTGTCATTGAGCGCGGTAATCTCCTTGCGTTGCAGAGACACGATAGCCGACAAACTTGCTGTTTCAATTGAGTCGTCCGGCGGTAGCGTCGTCCTGCGGGCCCGTACTGAGGGCAGTTCCTCAAGATCAAGTGAAGTGTCTCCGGTAAGCTTTTCCAGCAGAGACATGATTTCATCAATGGCCTCACCGTCTTTGACCGTCTTAAAACCCTGAGCCGCTCTGCGCATTTCCCGGATGCCGCGCACACGCTCTTTGGCCGTAGCTGCGGGGTTTTCGGTCAGAATACGCCCCATCAACATTCGGCCCCGCGCGGTAACGCCCGGAAGCTGGGCCTGGTTGCCACTTTCGATGAGCGCCTTCGCCTGAGCGGTAGCCGAAGCAAACTTCCCCTTCTCAATGAGAGTGGCAATCACCTCCGCCTGCCTGTCGTACGCGTCGTTTTGCGCAACGCTACTAAGACTGACCAGAAGGATACAGGATAAAAGAAGGGTACGTATCATCTGATGATAGTACCCTGTTTTTTCGATAAAGTTCAGTGGTTATCAGCTGTGTACACGGTATTTATCAGCTACCACAACGTCCCGGAAGTCAGGGTCCTGTTCAACTTCCCTTCCCATGGAGTCTCCGCTCTGGTATTCTTTTGGTTCAAAAGCCTCTTCCGGCACGTACGGTGCGGACAACTCTTCGATAAATTCAGCCCGCTTAGCCAGCGGGTTGTTGCGGTCCTGTTTTATTTCAGCTATAGTGAAAACACAGGCGACAATAAGAAATACCGCTGCAGCCATCCAGGGGCGGATGGCAAAAATGCGGGTTCCCCGCCGCCTTTGGTCGAGTCGTTCTTCCAGTTGACTCCAGGACTGAACGGAAGGTGTTCGTCTCATTCCGCGGGCACGATTTCCAAATTCTCTGTCGAAAGGATCGAAGCTTGCCATGGTAATTGAATTTATTCTTTGTTCTTAAGGGATCTTTTGTGTACGTGGTTTAACCCGCTCGGTAACCCAGAGCAGCGAGTTGTTCCCGCATTCTTTTCTTTGCCAGTATGAGTTGCGACTTGCTCGTGTTGATGCTAATACCGAGCATCTCAGCGATTTCGCGGTGTTTGTAGCCTTCTATGACGTAAAGGTTGAACACTGTACGATAACCAGTCGGCATCCGGTCCAGTAAGTTCATGATGTCTGCTTCAGCCAGGCGAGTGGCCGCCTCTGCGGGAACGGAGAATGAAGTCGGGTTCACATCAGCCAGTTCCGAAGCATGCTTAAGCGCGTGTTTCTTGCGCAACAACATCAAAGCTTCGTTTACGACTATTCTTCGTATCCAGCCCTCAAAGCTGCCACTGTCGGTGAAGGTTCCGATCTTATCAAACACCTTAAAAAATGCCGATACCAGTACATCCTCAGCATCCGCGTCACGGGCGGTGTAGCGGCGCGCCACGGCGAGCATCACCGGGCTGTAGCGATCGTAAACCGCGCGCTGCGCGCGCCGGTCACTGGCCTTGCATCCGGTAATGAGTTGCTGCTCGGTCATGGCTGTTGTTCGTGGGATTGCCCCGGAGTTTGTTTCCGAAACAGCCCATTTCTGGCGAAGTGCTATAGGCATGGGCATCAATTCTTTGTTGCTGCCCTATAGATGCAACGGTAAACCTAAATGGTGGGTTCCCTCCAGGAAAAACCAAATACCTCCTGAAAGTGCTGCTTCACCAGTGGCTTAACCTCATCGAGCTCGATCGGACGACCGACTTCCACGCTAAGGCTCGTTACTGCCCGGTCGGCATCATCTATACCGCAGGGAACGATGTTGCCAAAATGCGTCAGGTTGGGCCGGACGTTGAACGCAAAACCATGCAACGTAGTCCAACGACTCAAATGAACTCCAATCGCACATATCTTCCGGCGGGGCTGCCTCCGGGAAGAATCCCCCGGCAGCCATACTCCCGTAAACCCTTCGTCCCGCTCTGCAGCAATGCCAAAGTCTGCACAGGTCCGAATTACGACCTCCTCCAAAAATCGTACGTACTTGTGAACGTCGTTGAAAAATTCATCCAGATCGAAGATCGGATACGCTACCAACTGACCAGGACCGTGATAGGTGATATCCCCTCCCCGGTTGATCTTATGAAACGTAAACCCCTGTTCTTTGAGCTGGCTTTCGTCCAGCAGTAAATGCTCCAGAGAGCCTGACTTCCCCAGCGTGTAAACCGGAGGATGTTCCACGAAGAGGAGATGATGGTACTGCTCTCCGGCAGCAGCTCCTGCTTTAACCAGTTCCCGGTTAGCTCTTTTTCGCGCTACAGTAGCGGCATGAAGCTCAGTTTGTAAATCCCAGGCTTGCTGGTAATCCATCCTATTCAGGTCACGAAAGTGGACGCTCGGTATATCCATGTCTCAGTAACCATTTTACCGAAGAGGTGGTTGTGTTCAGTAGCCTAAAGGCTACTGAACGCGAACATATACAGGCGAAAACTTTTGTGACCACACCGGACCACCCTACTCTCCGATGGTTAGTACGATCTTACCTACGTTTGCGTTTGCTTCCATGTACTTGTGGGCATCCGCCACGCCTTCCCAGTCATAAATAGTGTCGACCAGTGCTCTCAGGGAGCGGTCCGCGAAATGGGGCCAGATTTCGTTGCGGAAGCTGGCCACTAGCTGACTTTTGTAAGCCTTGGAACGGGATCGAAGCGTCGTTCCGGTTATTTGCAGTCGCTTGCGCAGAATTGGTGCCAGACTGACGTTTTCCACCCGGGCCCCACCCAGTGCGGCCAGGCTAACGATACGGCCATCCAAAGCAGCAGCTTTCAGGTTTTGCTCGAAGTAACCTCCGCCCACAAAATCGAGAATAACATTGGCTCCTTTACCATCGGTTTCGTCCAGCACCGCATCGGCGAAGTCTTCCGTCCGGTAATCAACGCAACGATCTGTGCCCAGGTCTTCGAGACGCTGATGCTTCATGCTACTGGCGGTGACAACCACCTTTGCACCTGCGTGTTTCGCCAACTGAATAGCTGCCGTTCCAACGCCGCTTGCGCCCGCATGAATTAAAACTGTCTCGTCTTTTTGCAGCTTTGCGATCTGATGGAGCGCCTGATAAGCAGTAAGAAAGGCCTCGGGAATAGCCGCCGCCTTAGTAAAACTAATTTGCTCTGGCAGCTTTAATAGCATGTCCTCATCGACAGCGATGAGCTGGGCGTAACCACCTCCGCTCAACAGGGCACATACGTTGTCGCCGACCTCGAAGCCCGTTACGCCTGCACCGGTTTCGATTACGGTACCCGCCATTTCCAGCCCAAGAATATCGGTCACGCCGGGAGGCGGAGGATATTTCCCTTCACGCTGGAGAATATCGGCCCGGTTCAGGGCCGTAGCTGCAATGTAAACAAGGACCTGTCCCGGCCCCGCAACAGGATCGGCAACTTCCGTAATTTCGAGTTGGTTCGCGTCGCCGGGCGTTTTTACTGTAATAGCTTTCATAGAGCGCAAGATAATCAACTTCCCCGTCGGGCTGACGGATCGACTCAAAATTGAGCCCGGATTTTAATCTTTTGAATGCGCGCGCCGCCGACACACGGTGGTATCGGCGGCGCGTACAAAAAAGGACAGAGGTGTGGTTCGCTCAGCGATCCCTCTACCCCACCACGAAGTTCACCATCCGCTTTGGTACCACAATTACCTTACGGATCGTCTTGCCTTCCAGTTGCTTCTGCACATCCGGGTTTTCCTTGGCGGCCGCTTCGATGTCTTCCTTCGATGCTCCGGCGGGAAAATCCAGGGTAAGACGGGTTTTGCCGTTGAAGGCAATTGGGTAAGTAAAGCTGTCTTTCACCAACCACTTCTCTTCTACTTCGGGGAACGGAGCGAGGTGAACACTTCCCTCGCCACCGAGGGCGTGGTATAGTTCGTCCGCAATGTGCGGGGCAAAAGGAGCGATGAGACGCGTCATCGGCTCCAGCACAGCGCGTTTATTGCACTTCATTTTGCCGAGGTCGTTCGTAGCTACCATGAAGGCGGAAACACAGGTGTTGAAACTGAGCTTTTCAATATCCTCAGAGACTTTCTTGATGAGGGTGTGGAGCACCTTCATCTCTTCTTTGGCAGGCTCGGCGTCGGAGACCTTCAGTGCATCGGAATCTGAAGTGAACAGGTTCCAGAAGCGGCGCAGGAAGCGATAAACACCGTCGATGCCGGATACAGACCAGGGCTTCGCCTGGTCGATCGGGCCGAGGAACATCTCGTACATCCGGAAACAATCGGTGCCGTAGCGGGCACAGATATCGTCTGGGTTGATTACGTTGTGCTTAGACTTCGACATTTTGCCCATCTGGTAAGAAAGCTCCAGGTATTGTTTGCCGTTCTTATCGGTTTCCCATACGAAGGTATCGGCCTGGCCGAGCACCGTGCGGAAGTAAGCAGCGTCCTGCGCGTCGTCACTCGCCAGTTCGTCGATTTGCTCCTTGTAGATGCGGTACATCATTTCGTTGTCCACGCTGGTTTCTTCAACCATCCGCAGAGGCACCTTACGGGTCAGTGCTGCTTCGTCGAGGACGAGGTGACCTTTGCCGAAGCCTTCGATTTCCAACGGTGAATTTTCCGCGACTCCACTTCCGATCCATACCGGATGGCGCTGGCCGTCTTCGGAGAGCATGATGCCGAGGTGAATGCTCACGATCGGTGCGCCGATCATTCCCTGGTTCAGCAGTTTTTTGTAAGGTTCCCGTGTAGGCACTTTCCCCATATCGTAGAGGAATTTATGCGTCAGGCGACTATATAAGAGGTGGCTCACGGCGTGCTCGGCACCACCAACGTAGAGGTCCACATCCTGCCAGTAATCGACTACGTCTTTGGCTACAAATTCCCCGTCGTTGTTGGGGTCCATGTAGCGGAGGTAGTACCAGTTAGAGCCCGCGGTTGCGGGCATGGTGTCCGTTTCGCGGCGGCCGGCGGGGGTTATCTTCCAATCCGTGGCGCGCTCCAGCGGAGACTCTCCGGCTACGGCGCGGAAGTCGTCCATCGGTGGCAATTCTACGGGCAGGTCTGCCGGAGCAACGGCGTGGGGAACGTCGTCTGCGTCGTAGATGATCGGCCATGGTTCGCCCCAGTAACGCTGGCGGCTAAAGAGGAGGTCACGGATGCGGTAGTTCACCTGTCCTTGCCCGATGCCCATTTCCACCAGCTTTTCGGTGGCGACTTTAATGGCGTCGGCGACCTCCAGCCCGTTCAGGAAGTCGGAATTGATCATTTTTCCAACCTTGTCTTTATTGGTTGCCCCCGGGTAATCACTCTTATCGATCACATCGATGATTTCGATGCCGAACTTCTTAGCGAAGCGCTCGTCGCGGTCATCATCGCTTGGCACGGCCATGATCGCCCCGGTACCGTAGTCTTTCAGGACATACTCCGAGATGTAGATCGGCACCCGCTTTTTAGTGAAGGGGTTGATACAGTAACTACCGGTAAAGGCACCGGTGACCTTGGTTTCGGCCTGGCGGTCGACTTCCGAGCGGGACCCTACGTAGGCGAGGTAATCGTCGATTTCTTTTTGCTGCTCCGGCGTCGTCAGTTCGGGTACGAGGTCATGCTCGGGCGCAACAACCATGAAGGTGGTACCGAAAATGGTGTCCGGGCGGGTGGTGAACACCTCCAGCTGTTTGTCATGGCCTTCAATGTCGAAAAAGGCCTGGGCGCCGGTGCTGCGCCCGATCCAGTTGCGTTGCTGGGCTTTCAGTCCGTCGGAGAAATCGACGGTATCGAGGCCGGCGAGCAGGCGTTCGGAGTAAGCGGTGATGCGGAGCTTCCACTGCGTCATGGCGCGCTGTACCACGGGGTGGTTGCCGCGTTCGGAGCGGCCGTCTTTCACTTCGTCGTTAGCCAGTACTGTACCGAGGGCTTCACACCAGTTCACGGAGCTGTCGCCCCGGTAAGCCAGGCGGTAGTTCATCAGTACCTCACTCTGTTCCCTGGCTGACATGGCGTTGTAGGCTTCAGCGGAAATATCAAGCGGCTCCGTTTCGGCGGCGGCGAGATCGCGGGTGCCATGGGAGCTCAAATGAGCAATGAGGTCGGAGATCGGACGTGCCTTATCCGCCTTGTTGTCATACCAGCTGTCGAAGACCTGCGTGATGATCCACTGCGTCCATTTGTAGTAATTCGGGTCGGAGGTGTTGACGGCGCGGTCCCAGTCGAAACTCAGGGCCAACGACTCCATTTGTTCTTTGTACCGCTTTGTGTTCTTTGCGGTAGACTCACTCGGGTGAACGCCCGTATCGATGGCGTACTGCTCGGCTGGCAGACCGAAGGCATCGAAACCCATCGGGTGAAGTACGTTGAAGCCCTGCTGCCGCTTGCTCCGCGTTATGATGTCCGAAGCGATGTACCCCAGTGGGTGCCCCACGTGCAGGCCTGCACCGGAGGGGTACGGAAACATATCCAGGACGTAGAACTTAGGCTTGTCCTTGTCGTTGGTGGTGCGGTAGGTTTTGTGGTCTTTCCAGTATTGTTGCCACTTCTTATCTATGGCGTTTACGTCGAACTTCATGGGGTATCAATCTTTGCGGGTGCAAAGGTAATGTTTGTAAGGTTGTTTTTAGTTGTAGTTCTTTGCTTAACGTAAGGGCGCGGCCCTTTAAGTTTGTGCTGAGGCAATCGGCCTATACATAGAGAAAGCAAAAATGTGTAACTTGAATTGATGAGCCGCCGCCGTTAGGAGGATGGCGGTCATCAATCAAGCTACACATTCGTAAA
>NZ_VOXD01000013.1 GCF_008014675.1 Neolewinella aurantiaca
AAGTGGATGGTGAACCAAACAAGCGTTTCTTGGGTCAGGAATCTGATCGACTCCAGGTAATGGATCAAGGGGGAGATTGGTCGTTTCCTTATTTTGCATGACTCAATAACGGAAAACAATCCCAGCTAGATTAATTTTATAGTATGCGTTAGCCCTGGGGACCGAGGGAGAGGGCAACGTTGTTTTCACACCCGGAGGGTGCTCACCCCGCTCGTTTACGGAGTGAGCATCAGACCAATTACCCCAGCCGTTCCACAACGTCCTTCATCAGCTTCCGCAGCTTCGGTTCAACGGCTTGCACAGTGGCAATCACGTCGTCTACGGTGGTGGGTTGAATCTCCACGATGGGGAAGCATTTATTGGATACGACGGAAACCACGAAGACGGGTAATCCGCAGTGGCGGGCAACAAGCACTTCGGGTACGGTAGACATACCGATACAATCAGCCCCTATGATGTTGGCCATCTTATACTCGGCGGGTGTTTCGAGGTTGGGACCAGGTAGGGCGAGGTAAACTCCTTCGTGGCCCTGAAGACCGTGCGTTTTAGCACGTTCTATGGCCCAGGCGTTGAGTTCGCGGTCGTACGTCTTGAGCATATCCGGGAAGCGGGGGCCGAGACGGGGATCGTTGGGGCCGCGCAGCGGATTTTCGGGCTGCATATTTATGTGGTCGCGCAAAAATATCAGGTCACCGGCTTCAATGTCTGCATTTACCGAACCACTGGCGTTGGAGATGATGAGGTGCTCAATTCCCAACGCGTGAAGCACGCGAACGGGGAAGGTTAGTTCCTGCATGCTGTAGCCCTCGTAATAGTGCAAACGGCCAGCCATGGCCACTACCGGAACGCCGTGTAGGGTCCCCAAAATGAGCTTTCCGCGATGAGTGTCAACCGTAGCAGCACAGAAATAGGGCAGAAGGCCATACACGAATTCGTGCTCTACAACGATGTCTTCGGTCAGCGAACTCAGCCCGGTGCCGAGGATTATGCCGAGGCGCGGCTGAAGGTCGCAACGCTGGCGAATGAAAGCTAGGGTTTCCTGTATCTGATCGTAGAGCATGAGGGTGATTTTTGCTTGGTGAGATAATAAGGCTGAGACGGTGGAAAAGTTCGCTGGAACTTACCGCAGAATAACTCATGCCGACTAAAATGGCGGGGCCGCGGGTGCAAGGAAAGTTGCGGAGCAGGGTAGGGGCTTGGGAAGTGAAGCTCTGCGTTGCGGCACGCCGCAACCGGCTGATGGTTGGTTATAACGGAAGACAACCTGGCCCTTACCTTTCTCTGCACCTGCGTCCGCGCCCCCTGAATAAGGTGGAAAATGCGCAAAAAAAACGGGGATTGCGGATGCCGGACTCTTCCGGATGAAGGCCCCAAAAGCAACGCGGGAGAAAAAACATCGTCTCTCCCTGTAACAAACTACTCCGCCCAAACGTGACCCGGGCAAACACAGCAATCATTTTGGACCATTACTCCAGCATTATAACATCCGTTCGTGACCGGCTTTACCGCCTGGCACTACGCGTCGTTAACGACGCCGATGATGCGGAAGATGTAGTGCAGGATGTACTGGTGAAAAGCTGGGGCCAACGCGAAAAAATTGTCTGTCTGGATAATCCACCCGCCTGGCTCCTCCGGATGACGAAGCACCAGGCGATCGACCGCCTGCGCTCGGCCAGGGTTCGCAGCGCCCGGGAAACCGAGGCTGCCATCCCCGACCACGAGGCACGGACGCCTTACCGGATTGCTGCCGCCAATGATACCCTCAGTCATGTCCATCGGCTCCTCCAGCAACTTCCGCCCGATCAGCGGATGGTGCTACATCTGCGCGAGGTGGAAGGAATGGAATACCAGGAAATTTCTGAGGCTACCGACCTGAGCATGCAGCAGGTGAAAACCTACCTGCACCGTGGCCGCCATAAAATCAGGGCACTTTTACTCAAAGAAAAAATCGTTCAACCATGATGACGCATTCCGAAGCTGAAATTCTGCTGTACCGTTACTTCGAAGGTGAAACCTCGCTCGACGAAGAACTGCGCCTGCGGGAATACTTCAGGGCTGGCGACATCCGCTCTGATCTCGCCGAACTGGATCCCATGTTCGCCTACTGGGACGAAGCCGCCCAAATAGTGGCTCCTCCGGCAAAGCAAACGGCCATTCGCCGGAGAATTCCCGTGCGGCGCTTGTCTGCGGCCGCCGCCGCAGCGGTGCTCTTTTTTGCCGTCGGGTCCTGGTTCAACCAGCCTGCCGGCCTGACTAACTTCCCCATCGCCGAGGCGGAGTCTACAACCATAGACTGGAGCAAATACGAAGTTACTGATCCGGAGGAAGCCTACAAGGTCCTCCGCAATGCCCTCGGTACCGCGAGTGCCGAGATGAACCGCAGTGCCCGGATCACCGTCCGGGAAATCAGCGCAGCGCGCAATGCGCTGAAGTGAATAAACGATGATCGGCAGGTTGCTGCTGGCTGTTTTTCACCATCGACTATCCTTTAACAAGAACCCCGGGCGCAGCCCGGGAGCATAAAATAATACCAATGAAATTTATTCTTCCCCTCCTCTTTCTGCTCCCTTTTACTTCTGCCTTTGGGCAGAAACTGCCGCAGGATGCCATCTCTACTTATTTCAGTGAATACGTAGACGATCCCGATTTCAGTGTGGTGTACGTCAGCGGTAAGGTGTTCAGTTTGTTCAAGGATGCTAACCTTGATTTCGATGACCTGGACGAGGAAGAGGTGAAGGCCGTCTTTGAAGTAGTGAAAGACATCCAGGGCATCCGTGTCCTCCATACCGAGCGCGCCGCAATGGCGCGCTGGAAAGAGGCGAAAAAACGTATCCCGACGGATCGCTACGAGCTGCTGTTCAAAGTTCGTACGGCGGATGGGGACAACGTAGAGGCTTTCATCCAGGATGAAGAGGCTGTTATTTCCGAACTGTTTCTGCTCATCGGAGCTCAGGATAATTTTGCGATGCTCTCTTTTGTTGGCGCAGTAGATCTGACTAAGCTTTCGGACCTGCAAAGGGCAATTGAAAGCAACTGATCCTCTTTCCTGATTTACTCACCGACGACGGCACCTGCCGCCGATCACACCCACATCTATCATGAAAAAAGTATTTACCCTTCTTGCCTTCACGCTGTTGACTACGGCTGCTTTTGCTCAAAATCCGATTAAGAAATTCATCCGTAAGCACAACAACGGGCCGGAAAATGTTTCGATCACGGTTCCTGGCTGGCTTATCGGGCTGGCGGGCGAAGTTGGTATGCTTGCCGCCGAAGACGAAGAAGAGCGGGTTGTGTTCTCTCTTGCGCAGTCTTTTGGCACCACGAAAATTCTGACCTTTGACAGCAACGATTTTGCTACGAAGAAAGACATTCGTGAATTACTCGGTGAGCTCGAAACTGAGCATGGCTACGAGCGCTGGGCAACCGTCCGGGCAGCATCTGGTGAACAGGTTGAGTTAACTGTTGAAATGAGAGGCGATGCGGTAAAAAGCATCGTTGCTCTGGTCCATGTGGAAGAAGAGCACCAGACTTTTTTTGCCCACGCAAAAACAGACTTTACGGCGCAGGAACTTGGCGATATTCTGAACCAGTTGATGGAGCAGTAGAGGCCGGCCAGCTAGAAAAAGCCGGGTCCGGATCAGAACGATCTCACGTGCTCCTCCAGGTTTTCTTCAGCACTAAGCGAGAGTTTTTTGCGCAGCCGGTTGCGCGTTTTCTTAACACCGCTGGTGGAAATACCCAGGATGTTTGAAATCTCTTTGGAGGTAAGGTTCAGTTTAAGCAACAGGAACAGGCGTTCCTCGGCTTCAGTCATTGCCGGAAACGCCGAACGAAGCCGCTGGACGTACCCAGGGAAAGAACCATCGAAGTAAGCCTTGAATTCGGTCCAGTCGGTTTCGGTCAGGATAGACTGGTTAAAGAGGTTGATGTGTTCTGATGTGTCGGGTTTGGAAGCCCCTCCTTTCAACTGATTGTCGCTGGACGCATGTGGCGTTACGGTTTGTTGCAACCTCATCATGGCTTCGTTCTTTTCCTGAAGCAGCCTTGTTACCACCCCGAGGTTTTTTTTGCTCTCTTCAATCCTGGCTTTCTGCCTTTTGTTTTGCCGCCACCAGAAGATTACGGCGATTAGAGAAAGGGTAAGGAGGGCCAGCAAAATGGTTCCCTGCCGTTCGGTCTTTCGCCGCGATTCTATTAGAGCCCGTTCACTTTTTTCCAACTCAAGGGCTTGTTCACTTTCCATGAACCGGGTCTCCAGTTCTGCAATTTTCAACTTGGTTCTGCTGCCAATCAGACTATCCTGAAGGCTGTAGTACTTCTCCTGGTAGGCAATGGCTGATTTATAATCTCCAATTGCCTGGTAGCTCTGCCTGAGCCCGGCGTAATTTCTGACCACGCTCTGGTAATGACCGATTCGTTTGTTGTGTTCAATTGCTTCTTCAAAGCCAGCAATTGCTTTAGGGATGTTGCCAGCCATCCGGTACGCATTGGCCAGGTTGTTGATGGCCCTGCCTAAATTCACGTCGTTACCTATCTCCCTTGCCAGGTCTCGGGCTCTTTTCTGGTAGGCAATTGCCTTGAGGGGCTCGCCCTCACCAATCAGTAAGTTTCCATAATTGGCCAATGCTGTTTGCAAATGCTTTTTCTCTCCGAATTTTTCCAGGAGAGGAAGGGCAAGCTCAAAGTAGTGATGAGCCAGATCGAAACTATCCATATAGCCGTAAGCTGCGCTTATTGACTGATAGCTTTCGCCTACGCAAAGGCTGTCTCCGGCCAGGGCGCATAACCTGCTGGCTTCCTGAGCGGCATTCAACCATTTTTCAGGCTCTCTGAGGTAAGTGTGAAGGTGAGCTTTACGAAAGGCGACTCCTCCCTGCCAACCTTCGTTCCCTGACTTTGCGGCTAAGTGCTCTGCCTTGATGATGTGGGTGGAAGCCCCGGTCAGATCGTTCAGCCGCACATAATCGTAAAAAAGGTAGAGCTCCCCCAGAATTTGTAACAAGGTATCTTCTTTGGCTATAGCTTCTTCGAGCCATTCCTGGTGAACTTTCACCCTTTCTTCTACTGGCAGGCCGGCAGAAGTAGGCACCGGGTTCTCACGTTCGTAATCCTCACGAAAGTTGGCTTGTCCGGTCAGAACAGACACGAAGCAAAATGATAGCATCAGGGTGCAGGCAATGGATGCGCTGTAACTAAAGATGCTAAGTGTAGATTTCATAGTGTGGTTGTTCTGCGGCGATGATACGGCGGGTAAAAAGAGGGAACAAATACATTCTGTTAAAAGGGCGGTTTTACTGGCTTTGATGTGTTGTCACCCCATCTGTCACCCCCTTTTTCTGCGATTTGGGCCTTTAAAAAAGCTTCTTTGTGCTTCTCTAGAAACCTTTTTCATCCTTCCATTGCACACAGTGGAACAACTCAAATTCATTCTGACATGAACAATCGACTCAATTTCACTAATACGGGTCTGGTCTTATTTCTGTTTTTACTCCTTGCTTTTCTTGTCTTTCCTGCTGTGGGGCAGAGCCAGAATACTGAGCGGGGAGATAACAGTTGGACCAGCATTTACCGACTGAATGAAAACTCATCTTTCGAAGCCATCCGGGAAGACTTTCGCTCTTATTGGGAGGGGCGGGAAATTGGAAAGGGGCACGGCTACAAACCCTTTAAGCGTTGGGAGGCCTACATGGCTCCACGAATTTACCCGTCTAACGACATGAGTCTCGTGAATAACACCTACTTCAATTATATGAAATGGGTACATAAGCAAGAGCAATCAGGAGAGACCAAGTCTTTTGCCGGAAACTGGACTCCGATGGGTCCCTTCACGAAGGCCACGGGTGAAGATACGGGTGTTGGCCGGATAAACATGGTCCGCTTTGACCCTCTGAATAATCAGGTCATGTACGTTGGAGCAGCCAACGGTGGACTTTGGAAATCCACAGACGGAGGTGCGTCCTGGTCAACGAATACTGATTTTCTGGATATAATCGGTGTTGCTGATTTAGCTATTCATCCTACTGTTACCACTACCATGTACATGGCCACAGGCGATGCCGAAGGTGATCGTCGGAGTATCGGTGTACTTAAGACGACTGATGGTGGAGCAACCTGGAATCCTACTGGCCTTAGCTGGACGGCAACGGACAATTTCTTCATCCGGAACCTGATTATGGACCCCACCAATTCTCAAGTCCTGTTGGCCTCGACCAATAACGGCGTCTACCGTACAACCAACGGAGGTGTCACTTGGGCGGCGCCTACGACAATAACAACCCAAAATGTTCAGGACATAGCTTTCAAACCCGGCAACCCGAACGTAGTCTACGCCTCGGGCAAATACCTCTGGAAATCAACAGATAACGGTATTACTTTCACTCGAATCACGAATGGCGTGCCTTCCGTAGATGTAGAGCGAATTGCAATCGCCGTTACGCCGAAGGAGCCCAATTGGGTTTATCTGATGGTGGGCAAGGCTTCCAACCAGGGGCTACTTGGTATTTACAAGTCCACGAACAGCGGAACTTCCTTCAGCACTCAGCACGAACCCGATTATTCTCCTGGTGCTATGCCCGCCCTGGGTTATGGAAGTAATATAAATATCCTCGGCAACGATGAGTACGGAGGAGATGCTGCCGGACAGGCGTTCTTTACTGCAGCCCTTGCTGCTTCTCCGACCGACGCTAACTTCTTGCTGGCTGGAGGGGTCAGCCAATGGGCTTCTACTGACGGTGGTGAAAACTGGTATATAAGCTCCTATTGGGCTCCTGACCCAAACTACTACTTTGTCCATGCTGATGCCCACGAAATTGTATTCAGCCCCGATGGTACCAAAGCCTATTCCAGCTGCGATGGTGGCCTGTCTATGTACACTGACAATGCTTCTGGCGATGGGGCATGGACAGATCTGAGCAACAATCTCAACATCTCTCAACAAGAAAGCATCGGGATGTCTGCAAACGACCCTAACCTGATTACCGCAGGTCTTCAGGACATCGGGACGATTCTAAACACCGCCCCCAACACATGGAAAGTTATCGGTGGCGGAGACGGCGAATACAACTTTATTGATCGTACCAACAATTCTGTTATAGTAGAAACGGGTACAAACGGGCAGCACTCCAGGTCTACGGATGGTGGACTGACCTTCACAGATATTCACACTGGTTTACCAACCGATGGAACAACGGGTGAGGTTCTGTTTAAGTCACCAATCAAGCAGGATCCCATCGTCGCAAATACTTACTACGCTGGTGGCCGTGCACACCTATACTACTCCTCTAACCAGGGAACAACCTGGACTGCGCGCGGAATTCCCTTCCCCGATGGAGATGGCGGTGGCTCCAATATCACTGAATTTGAAATTGCACCGAGCAACAACAACATCATCTACGCCCTCGATGGTTTCTACATGGCAAAATCAGTGGATGCAGGTGTGACCTGGACTGCAATCGCGGAGCCTACGGCCAGTGCTGCTATGTCCAAAATTGCTGTCTCCAACGTAGATCCTAACAAAGTTTGGGTTTCATGCTCTGGCTACTTTGCTGATCAGAAAGTATTCAAATCTGTTGATGGTGGTGCTACCTGGACCAATCTTTCGTCTGGCTTACCTAACATCCCCTTCAATACCATCGTCTTTCAAAATGGTTCCAACGACCTGGTCTATGTCGGTGCAGACATCGGTGTATACCACCGCGATGCTTCCGCTTCTGAATGGACCCCCTTCTTCGATGACCTGCCCCGTACCCAAATCAAGGACCTGAAAATATTTTACTCTGCAGGGAGAAGCGGCGAAGCGCTGAAAGTGCGGGCCGCCACCTTCGGGCGGGGTACCTGGCAAAGCGATGCCGTCAGTTCAGTCCTGCCCGTCAATTTACGCTCTTTTACCGGAGTCAACGAAGGCAAAGTTAATCGCCTGAACTGGCTGACCACCGAGGAAATAGACCTGGCCTACTACGATGTACAGCGTAGCACAGACGGTATTTCTTACACGAGTATCGGCAGGGTGCTGCCATTGGAGGGCCGCGCCGGTGATCGTTCTTATGACTTCGACGACGAAAGCCCCGAAGTCGGTGCCAATTACTATCGTTTGAAGGTTACAGACCTTGATGGCTCCTTTGAGTATTCCCGAATCATTACGCTCTTTGTTGATGATTCAAACAGTGAAATCAGCATATTCCCTAACCCGGCAATCAACGTACTTAAGTTCAAGGGACTGAGTGAAACCAGTGCCACCGTACGGGTAATGGATGCTCTCGGGCGTACGCTCATTGTACAAACCGTTCCTACCGCCGAAGGCATCAACATCAGCCGCCTGCCTAACGGAACTTACTACCTCGAGATTCGTACAGGAAGTAATGAGTCTGTTGTAAAACGTTTTGTGAAGAAATAATTGAAATATATAAATCAAGCCTTTCTGGCTGTCTAAACAACACTCTTGGTGGTAGCTCCGAATCAATCGGGGCTACCATTTTTATTTGGCGGGCAAGCGCGAGGGAGCGTTTATCAGTCCCTGGCGTTTAGTGCTTTTAGCAAATCGGTTCCTTCGGGAGGCAGCGCCATACGCAAGGATTCATCGGGCAGCGCGCCAAGGTTGAAGTAGGTCAGTGAGTCGGTACTGTCGTCGCGGTAGAGTTTGAAGTCGCCATAGCGCACGGCGGAAGCGGCCCCTTCCGGGCCGCCGTAGGGCGCCGACCAGAACAAAAACCGTGGCTTAGCGGATGCTCCCCGAAGCAAATGCAAAAAGCTCTGTCCGTCAGGACTGGCGGCATAGTCTCCCTGACTAAGAGCTTCGCCCACCGAGGGGAAAATGTCGGTTCCCATCACCTGCTCCAGGCTTGCAAACTGAGTGGTGGCGTAAGCCGGGTAATGAACGATAAACGGCACCCGGATACCTCCTTCGTAAAGGGTTCCTTTGCCACCCCGTAAGATGCCATTGTCGGTAGGTGGGGTATGCGGCAGCAGTTTTCCTTCGGCGGGCAGATCAAGGCCGCCGTTGTCTGAAGTGAAAATGATCAGCGTATTTTCCAGTTGTCCGTTTTCGCGTAATAAGTCTACAATTCTACCCACGTTTTCGTCGATGACGGAGATCATCGCTGCGTACTCCAGGGTTGGGAATTTACGCCAGTGGGTACTGTCAATCAGAGCGCGGTAGCCGGTAACCTGATCTTTGCGGCCTTCAAGCGGGACGTGAGGAGCGTAGTAGTTCAGAGACAATAGCCACGTGGAATCCCGCCATTTGTCCAGCAGGTCGAGGGCATGATCGGTAAGTTTATCGGTCAGGTAATCGCCAGGCTTTGTTTCTGCCAAAAGGTCGGCCTGAGGCTGAGTGGAGAAGAAAGGATGGTAGTAGCTGTCGGGGTAGCTTTCGTTGGCCGCGAACACGTGGTCGTATCCCTGGTTTCGGGGTGATTTGCTGCCGGTACCGAGCTGCCATTTTCCGATGTGGGCAGTAAGCAGCCCGGCCCGTTGGGCTAGTTCGCCCAGCGTTTCGTAATTACCGGGCAGGGCACCATGATCGGTCCGGGAGGGGTGCAAACCGGTTTGCAGGGCGGCACGGGATGGCTTACCTGCGGGCGCGGCAGCGTAGGCTTGCATGAACTGCACACCCCGGCGCGCCAGCGCATCCAGGTTGGGGCTTTTAACCAGGGGATTCCCGTAGCAGTTGAGGTCGGCCCAGCCGAGGTCGTCGGCCACGATCAGCAGAATGTTGGGCGGAGACGCAGGAGTTGTAGAAGGCGCGGCCGCAGGTGCAGAGGAAGAGTTGCAGGAAGCAAAGAGGGTAATTATCGGTATTAACCGCAAAAAACGTAGTATCATCTGGTGTGTGGAGTATAGGGGCAGAAAGGTGGAAACCTGCAAATATCTGGTAAAGTTGCGGTCTTATCCTAACGGATGCTCAACAGAACGATTGCCGGTAAAGAGAATTGCTGTTTAGTGTCAAAAAACGTTGCTCGTACCGTGAGGAGCCACCGGTGCAGCTGTGTATTCCTACCTTTGTGGCTATGTCCCAACGATCAAATTTTTTGGCGCACGTTGCCCAAACCAGCCCGGCCCCCATGGGCCTCGAAATTGCTGGAGGCGAAGGCGTTTACCTGCACGATGCTTCCGGAAAGCGTTATCTCGACCTCATCGCCGGCATCGGCGTTTCAGCTCTCGGCCACAACCATCCGGCTGTAGTGGAGGCTGTGCAAAAGCAAGCCGGAGCGTATATGCACACGCTCGTCTACGGTGAGTTCGTATTGGCCCCGCAGGCCGAGTTGGCCGCTTTGGTTACGGCACAGTTGCCTGAGGAACTGAACAATGTTTACTTCGTTAACTCCGGCGCGGAAGCGACGGAGGGCGCCATGAAACTGGCCAAGCGCGCCACGGGGCGCGCCGGGTTCATCAGCGCCAGGCACTCCTACCACGGCAGCACCCAGGGTGCTGCATCTTTGCAGTGGCCAAAAGATTTTACCCGGGCTTTTCACCCGCTTTTACCTGGTGTAAACCACCTGGAGTTCAACTCCGACGCCGATCTTGACCTGATTACCGAAAGAACTGCCGCCGTTATTCTGGAAACCGTTCAGGCCGAATGGGGCATCCGTAAGCCGCGTCCCGAATGGCTGCGGGCCGTACGCCAACGCTGTAACGAGACCGGAGCCCTGTTGATTTTCGACGAAATACAGGCAGGAATGGGCCGCACGGGAACGCTCTTCGCCTTCGAGCAGTACGGAGTAGTACCCGATATCCTGCTGCTCGCCAAAGGCTTTGGCGGAGGAATGCCTCTGGGGGCATTCATCGCTAATAAAAAAGTGATGGACCTCTTCACCGAGAATCCCGTTTTAGGGCACATCACTACCTTCGGAGGTCATCCGGTAAGCTGCGCAGCAGGCCTGGCTACTCTGAAAACCCTGCTCTCTGAAACCGAACTTATTTCCAGCGTCCGCGCCAAAGAAACACTCTTTCATCAGTTGTTGGTACATCCGAAAATCAGAGACGTTCGCTCGGCAGGGCTCTGGTTTGCGGTTGAGCTTGCCGATTTCGATGAAGTCCGCACTACCATCGCCAACTGCCTCGAGCACGGTCTCATCACCGACTGGTTCCTCTGGAACGAACGTAGTCTGCGCATCGCGCCGCCCCTCACCATCACGGAGGAGGAAATCAGGGAAGCCTGCCGGATTATTTTGGTGGCTTTGGGGTAGAACGCTACTTTTAGGCCAATGTCAGACACAATTACAACCATTCGCCCGGCAAGCCCCGCTGAGTACCCGACGATAGAACTGATCGCCCGTGCTACCTGGCCTTCCGCTTATGGAGAAATCCTGACGCCGGAGCAGATCAGTTATATGCTGAATATGATGTACAGTCCCCGGGCAATCGCCGATCAGGTCGCTGCCGGTCAGGAGTTTTACCTCCTTGAAACCGCGAACATGAGAACGCACAGTAAACAGGTAGTAGGTTACGTCAGCCATCAGGTCGATTACCTGCCCGGAACGACCAAAATACACAAACTGTACGCTCTGCCCGGCGTGCAGGGCCAAGGCTTCGGCCGCAGAATGGTGGAGCACGTAAAGGAGTTTGCCGCCGCTGCCGGTCAGCAAAAACTTCGCCTCGATGTGAATTACAAAAACCGCGCGATCGGGTTCTATGAAAAGCTGGGCTTCGAAAGAAAAGAGCGCTGCAATACCGATATCGGCAACGGCTACCTGATGGAAGATTGGGTGATGGAAATGCCACTCTGATCCTCAAAACAAATGTATTTAACCCATGCGAACCTTAATCCAACGAGTATCCTCAGCCTCGGTAACCATTGGCGGGAAAGTGTCCGGTGAAATCGGTCCGGGGTTGCTCATCCTGCTCGGCATCGAAGATGCCGATACTTCCGAAGACATCGATTGGCTCTGCGGAAAAATAAGCCGTCTGCGCATCTTCAGCGACGAAAACGGCCTGATGAACCGCAGCGTGACGGATGTGGACGGTGGCCTCCTCGTCGTCTCGCAATTCACACTATACGGAAGCACGAAAAAAGGAAACAGGCCGAGCTTTATCCGTAGCGCGAAACCAGACGTGGCCGTTCCTCTCTACGAGCAGTTCGTGAAAACCCTGGCTTTTACCGCTGTCCGGACCGTAGAAACGGGCGAGTTTGGCGCCGACATGCAGGTTGCTCTGGTAAACGACGGTCCGGTTACGATCTGGATAGACTCAAAGGCGCGGGAGTGATGAGACCGCGGAATACAGAGAGCAGATTTTACCCGATAGGTATGCTGCGTTCTGCTCTCTGAATTTTGCAATCTGCTAGAACTCCTTATCTCCGAATTCACTTTTAGGCAGTTTGGCTTTATTCGCCAGCTTGGTGAAGTGGTAGCCCACACCCAGGCGAAGAATGTCCGGCTCGTAAACATAGTTCGTTGTAGTGAAGAAGTTGGGCGTGGAGGTAGTGATGCGTTGCTGGTTATTGTCCCATAGCCCCAGGCTGATGTTTTGCCACTGGAAGGTAAGCGTAACCCGTTGTTCCGGGAATTCACGGCGAAGACTGAGGTAAGGATTGAAGAAGCGGCCATCGCGCCCCTGCGCCGTTACCCGCTCGGAGAGATAGTTGACGCCGAGCTGCAGGTCGGCCAGGCCGAAGATCGGAACATCGGTGGTGGTGTTGATGCTGTAAACCCAGTTGCCCGTATCCACCTCGTCGCCGAAGACCTCGCCCTGGATCTGGTAATGGTACACGTTTCCGCCGAGAGAAACCCGCCAGTCGTTACCCACAGGGAATACTGTCAGGCCCAGCTCCAGGCCGAGAGCGTCGGCACTGCCGACATTCGTATAAATCCGGTTTAGGATGGTGTCGTTGTAAATGGTATTAACCCGATTGATCACATCGCGTGTATGCCGGTAATAGATTGTGGCGAAGGCAGAATTATCACCGAAGTTGGAGGCTACGCCGAGTTCGACTAAGTCCGTCAGTTCAGGGAGAAGTTCCGCATCGCCCTGTTCCAGGGTTTCGTTGTGTTCACGCTCTGGGAAGGGAGTCATCTTGAAGGTTGTCGTCCGGTCGATGCGGCGACTGTAACCCGCTTTGAGGTTGAGCCCGTCGCCCAGACGGTAGCGCAGGTTGACGGAAGGATAAAAGCCAATACGGTCAAGACGATAGGTGGTGTCCGGCTGGTTGAGTTTTACGGTCCTGTCAAAATATTCGAGGCGAAGGCCGGCGGCGTATTCGAGCTTCTCCGTCGCTCCGCTGATCTGACTGTAGGCAGCGTGCACATCGCGCCGTAACAAAATGCCGTTGGTGAACTCCGGGTTTTCCACAAAGCGGTTGTTCCCGAAATCACGATCGAGGTAAAGAAAGTCACCCGGGTGTTTGAGGTAACGAAACTGGTAGCCGCTCTCCCAGGTGGCCGCGCCGAGTTTGCCGGTGTAGTCCAGGTTGAAGCGGTAGCCGTCGAGCGGATTATCGTTGGTGTTAAATTGATACTGGAGGGAGTCCGTTGAGCCCCGCTCGGGGAGGATAGTGTTGTCCGTAGGGCCACCCAGGATGGTGCGTTCGTAGAGGCCGGAGATGGCTAGTTTACGGTCGTTGCCGAGGTCGCGTTCATAGTCGAGTGAAGCGATGAAGAAGTCACCTTTCCTGACGCGGAGGTTTTCGTTGTAAAAGGTGCGTTGATCTAAGACTTCCTCTCTCCGGGGTTGGTTCCCCCGGTCGAGGTAAGCCTGGTAATAGCCTTCAGGACTGAAGCGGGTACTACTTACTGCGGAAAGGAAAGAGCGGGTTTGGTCGAGGTAGAGAATGTCGGCGGTTCGCCAGACGGTTTTTTTCCCCGCGAGTAGTCCGGCGCGGAGGTTTTGCTTTTTGTCGGGGGTGTAGTTGACGGTTAACCGGCCGGAGTAGTTTTCGCGGTCGTGGCTGCGTTCGCCGTCGCTGGGGAATTCGGTGAGTTGATCACCTGCGGGGTTTCTACGTCTCAGGGTATTCACGTACCCTTCCCGCCGCCCGGAGTTGTCATCGCGGCGGTAATCGAGGCCGGCGGCGATGTCCCACTTTCCGGCGCGGTAGCCCGCGCTGAGGTCGGCAGCGTAGCGTTTCTGAGGGTCTTTGTTGTCGTAGTCTTCGAGGCTGGGCAGGCCGTAGTTCACGTTTCCGGCTAGGCTCCAGCCGTCGGTGCTGCCTTGTTTCGTGATGATGTTGACGATTCCTGCCTTGCCGTCGGGGTCGTATTTCGCACCGGGGGTAGTGATGATCTCTACGCTGGCAATGGCGTTGGCGGGTAACTGACTAAGAATGGTAGCGGGGTCGGATTGTACCGGCTGGCCGTCGATCAGAACAAGAAAGCCGGTCGCGCCGCGCACGGTGATTTCGCCCTGTGAATTAATGGCAACCGAGGGCAGGTTGGCGATTACGTCGGTACCCGTTCCGCCGGTGGCGTTGGTGAATTGATCGGCGTCGAACTCCTGGCGATCGAGGCGGTGGATATCGGTCAGTTTTTTGCCGGTCACTTCCACTTCCTTCAGGATTTGGGCGCCGGAGCGCAGGTACAAAGTAAGTTCTTCCGAAGATCGCTCCACGGTAAACACATCGGTAAAAACAGCATCGTAGCCAATAAAACTGGCTTGAAGGATGAACGATGCTTTCCGGGGTGCATTGATTTCCCAAGCGCCCCCTGCACCTGCGACCGCGCCCGTTATCAGACTGGAGTCGACGGCATTCAACAAACTTACGGTGGCAAACTCCACAGGTTCGTTAGTGTCATGATCGAGGACTGTTCCCCGGAGCTTGAGGGTGCTTTGAGCAGAGAGAAAAAGGCAACACAGTAATAACTGCAGGGTCAGGCAAGATTTGAACATTATGGGGCAAATTAAACTGCAAAATAATCGACTGCCACAAAGAAACTGTGTTCCTGAGTAATACTATGGAGCTAATGGGTTTTTATCAGATACCCTCGGTTTCAGGAAGAATTTCAACCCACGCCTCCCGCCCACAAACCGGCAACACCGGCCCGGCATTAACGTACGGATACCGAACCCCCGTCAGGTAAAGCCCCTCCGGTGGGGCCAGGTGGAAACGCTCCAGGCGCTCTCCGGTACGAAGCGCCCGGGCAAAGTCTTCCACCGAAATTTCTCCCTTTCCGATCCGCATCAGATTGTCCACCAGCAGCCGGATCATACCCCGCAAAAAGCGGTTCGCCACGAACCGCAGCCGAAACCGATCCCCCGCCGCATTGCGGAATATGGTCGCCTCCCGGAAGTGAACGATGGTCGTATTGTGCCGGTCTGGCGCCTTACAGAAGGCCCGGAAATCTTCGTGCTCCAGTAAAAGGGGCAGTGCCCGGACAACCCGCCCGGGGTCAAATTCGCTGAGGTCGAACAATCCGCTTGCCCGGTCGAGCCAGGCATCTGGTTTGCTGTGCAGGAAATAATCGTAGGTCCGTTCCGTAGCGTCGAACCGGGCCTGGGCGTTGTCTGGCACCGGCAGGGCGGCGTAGAGCGAAATCCCCGCCGGCAGCCGTTTGTTGACGATGAAAGTATAGTGCTCCGGCAACGGCTGGTCGGTGCGGAGGTAGGCGTAGAACTGCGTAGCGTGCACACCCGCGTCTGTTCGGCCACAACCGCCCAGAATTACTTCCCTTCGGTGCACCTTGCTGAGTACTTCTTCCAGTGTTTGCTGTACGGTGATCACCCCGCCGGGCTGGCGCTGCCAGCCGCGATAATCGGTTCCGTCGTAGGCCAGGGAGAGAAAGTAATGGTGCATTGGGCGAAGGTACGGTGCAAAGCAAATTAAGCGCCCGGAGGGTTAGGCTAAAAGAAAGCCTGTACCTGCGCCCTCCCAACGTGGACCGTTTTGGCTTCGCCGGTCTGGCGCCCTTCGTAGCTAAGCGTAAGTTGTAAATATTCACCGAGCTGTCTGGTAGCGCCTGTGTTCCACAAGAGATTACGGCCAGGCTGCAAGCCCTGCAGGAGCGCGTAGCCTACGGGACTGCGGGAGTCGCCATCAAAGGCAATGTCGACCCAGCGGAAGCGGGCCGTGAGCCAGTTTTTGTAACTGCCCTCCATGTCGAACTCCAGCCGGTCGGTTTGTTCGCCTTCGCCTCCGGCGAGAATGTTTTTCTCTTGCCCGACGATGACCTTTGTCACGAGCCGGAGGTCTCCGGGCTGCCAGTTGATGCTCGGTTCGGCGCTTTGGGCTTCGATCCGGTAATCTTTGTTGTTGAAAAATTCTGAGTCGGCAGCCCGGGAACCGGTTACCGCAGCGGCCTCGAGGGATAGCTGGTCGTTCGGGCGGTAACGAAAGCGCAGGGTCCAGTCCTCGATCTGATTGGATTCGTACCCGGTGGTCAAGACCTGCCGGGTGCGCCGGTCGGAGTTGCTGAGCTGAATGTCGTACTTCGGGTCGGAACCGTTGAAGAACAGGCCGTGCCTGCGTTGTACGTTCAGGGCTACCAGGCTGGAGTCGGCAATACCGAGTTGGAGTGGATTCCACGCCTGAACGTCGGGGTGGTCTCTCGTTTTTCGGTCAATGATTACACTGGTGTTCAGGGCGAAGCGGCGCAAGAACTTTTTAACCCCTTTGGCGTCACGCCAAAGTTTTGCCGGGTCCCAACTCAGGGTCTGGTTAAGGGCGACGTTATCGGTCTGAATAAAGTCATCGCTGAACACAGAAACCCGGACGTAGTCACCGATGTCGGAAAACGGTGCAATTTCCATTTCGTTGGGCTGGATGCGGCCATCGTTGTTGTACAGGCTATCCTGCCAGATGTATTGCCCCTGACCCGGTCCGACGTAGAGGTACTGGAAATCCACCCGAGGCTCCTGACCGTTACCGACCTGATAGGTAGTTTGCGTCTTCAGGCTGCGCTCAAGAGCGTTGATGCGGAGGTCCAGCCTGCCCAGAATTGTTCGACTGGGCGTATCCTCCACGAGTTCCCGGTCATTGACGATCAGATCCCGGAAAGTGAAGTTGCCACCGAATTGTACGTGCTCGCTGGCGGTGTAATTCCCCTCGGCGGTCAGCTCGCTGGATTCGGTAGAGACGATGAGTTCGTCTCCCTTGGGCAGGTGGTCTGTTCGCTGGTTGGCACTGATGCTGAATTTATAGTTTTCGTTGGTAGGCAGGGCCATACCAACGGTGTATTTGTCGAACTGAAAAGACAGGGGAGAGAGGGTGTCGATCCCGATAGCCTGCCGTATGGAGCGCTCCCCCTCGTAGGCCGACTGCAGGGTCCATCCTCCCATTTTTTCGAATGTTTTACTGATCTTCAGTTTGGGTTGCCGAAAACTGCCATCAGCGACATCGTCTCTGCTTTGCAAGATGCTGATGTTGCCGTCTACCAGCCAGTTTTTTGCATCGACTTTTATCGAGGCAGCGTGGCGCTGCCCGTTGTAGCTCTGTCCCCTTACGAACTGTTCGTAGTCGTAATCGAATCGTCCCGTTTTACTTTTTACGAGGCCCAGACCCAAGCCCAGCACTTGCTCGTTTTCCCGCTCCGGCTGAACGGTGCCGAGGCGGTCACTGAGGTTCCAGTTCCGGAAGAATTCGGAGCTGCGGTAAGGGTTGATGGCATTGAAGCTTCGCTCTACGAATTCGTAGTGTCCGCGCCCGGCGAGGGCCCAGCCTACTGAGTCGGGGCCGATGGAGAAGGTCCGGTCGGCGTCGAAGCGCAGCGCGCTTCCGTTGTCGTCCTCGGCATCTTCGCGGCTGAAGCGATTCAGGTCGAGCTTACTGCGGGAGCCTTCTATTCGTACACTTCCGTTTTTTTTGAACCGGTATTCTCCTCCGAGCGCGATGAGCTGTTGTTGGGTTGGGGCAACAAGCTCGATGACGGGCGAAAAACTGCCCTGAGGCGTACAGGTCTCGGGGTTTGAGCCAACGTACCGGAAGACACGCTCGTTGGCCGAGTTTTCAGTATCCAGTTCATACTCTCCGAGGCCGGCACCGGTTTGGGTAAAAGTGGCAACGTAGCGGCCTGAAGTCGAACTCTTGAGATAAACGGTATCGATGTTGCGGGTTCCGCAGGTGTAGCTGGTGTCGCGGAGTTCATAGGTGGCGCGCTGTTCCGCGCGCCCGTCAAGGGTGTCGAGGCTCAGGATGGGGATGCCGCCTTCGGCGTCGCCGAATCCGGCGAGTTGAGACCGCTGGTTGGCGGTAAGTTCCAGATCGCCGGTGGCGGTACGGCTGTCTTGCTGAGAGTAAGCATTGAGGTAAGCACTGAAGCGTTCAGTGTCGTAGCGTGTTCCTCCGGTGGCCAGGGTACGGAGGTAGCGTTGGTCGGCAAATTCGTATTCGGCCGTAATCCGGCTGTCGCGGGTAATCAGCCGGCGGGTGGTGAAGGTCAGCTCCGCGATGTTATAATCTATGATGTAGTCGCCGTCGAGCCCGCGCACGAGCAACTGCCCGTCGAGGTAAATACGTTCCGTGCCGGCAAGCACGATCAGAAACTGCTGGTTGCCGTTGCCCACGAGTTTGTAGGGCCCCTGATTGCCCTCTATTGGTTCAATTTGCTGCCGGACGAACTGTCCCCTGGCAACTGCTATAGACGCTGAGTTGGTGAGCTGGCCCGGGGGCGAATCGTCTTCAGCTGAGCGCCCCGGGGGCGCTGCGCCTCGGACCGGACCCGCACCTGCGTCACCGCCCGAAACAGTGGTAAACGTCGCGCCTTCGAGTTTTTTGAAATAGCGCAAAAAGTAACCATCGGGGTTACGGAGTTCGTAGTCGCCAGCCGTGAGTGTACTGCGGTTCTTTTTCAGCTGGATGAATATTTTATCGAATTCGCGCAGCTGTTGGGTCGTGCCTTCAGGTTGTACAGGCAGGCTCTCGTCGGTGATGGCCGCGGCAACTTCTATGCCGTTGCCGAGTTCGCCGTTCATCTGCAGGTTGAAGGCCGAATTGAGAACGAGATCCTGACGATTACCGAAGCTGATGGCGCGGCTGAAGCTACCGTTGGTGCGGACTTTGCCATCGGTATCGAGCAAGCCCGACCGCACGTATTCATCGTACCCACCAATTACAAGGCCCGCTTCTTCCTGAATCAGTTGAGAGGAGTCCAGAATCCGGACGGTGGCATCGAGGGCGAAGGGAAGAACCCGGTACGTTGCCCGGACGGAATCCGGCAGGGCGGTGTTTTGCCAGGTAAGGAAACGGCCCTTCAGTTGGTAATCGGTGATGGGCAGTGGGGTAAATGACTCTGCGTCGTAGAGTCTGATACTGCCGGGAACTACCGTCAGGCTATCAAGTAATTGCCCGGCCGCATTGACGGTAACCACGGTGTCGCGGAGATTAGACAAGGGGTTGGTCTGGGCCATAAGCCCACCGGTTGCCGACAATAATGCCAGTAACAGCCATATCCGGTTTTTAAATTCGACCACGGTAAAAGGAACGGTGTAAGGACGTGCTTTCGTTTGATACTAACAAAATAGGGTGCGTGGCCTGCTTTTTTTCGTGGGCGCGGACGCAGGTGCAGCGAAAGGTCGCTGTGAAGAGCACTCTCCTGAAAGCGTGCTTTGCACCTGCGATCCCGCCCCGAAACACCACCCCTGGCAAATCAATGCAGCTTTTGTACGTGTCTTTAAGTTGTTATACGTATAAAAGTAATTGCTATGACTGCTGCTAAGCCATCAAAAAAGACCAAAGCGAAGAAGTCAAAGAAAAAGAAATTGACGCTGAGTATTGACCAGGAGGTAATCGAACAGGGGAAAGCCCTGGCTCGGGACCAAGGGATCAGTTTGTCTAAGTTGATAGAAAAATTTCTCAGTGAAACGGCCCCCATTGTTAAGAGAGAGCCGATTGTTATAGTCCCTGATCCAGACGTACTTGCATTGATGCTTCCCCGTAGAAATGGAGGCTCTTACGCAACTGACCCTGATGAAGCTACGGAGTATTACGATTACGTCAGCACCAACCATCTAAACTCCGAAGAAGAATGAAAGTATTTCTCGATGTAAATGTAATTGTTGATTATGTAACCAGCGGCGAACGTTTTGGAGCTGAAGCAGCAGAGATTATCACACTGGCAAAACACGGTGAATTCGAAGCTGTAACCGATCCCAATACGTTTGTAATTGCTTTTTTCAGGATGAACAGATTGATCAAAGACCCTGCGCGGTGCAAAGAAATATTGATTGAAGTTCGGAAGATTATTGGATGTGTTGATATGAACGCTAAGACGTTAGGTCTTGCGTTGACAAGAGAGAAGCCAAAGGATTTGGAAGATGGCGTTCAAATCGAAGCTGCATTAGCCTGTAAAGCCGATATGTTTTTAACTAATAACAAAAAATTACTCAAAACGAAAGAGTTCTCAGTGATGACAACTGAGCATTTTTTGAAACAGACGCCTTACAAAAGTTAACGTACACTACGTCCAGTCATCCACTTCGTCGACCCGCTCCAAAGGGACTTCCTCGCGTAGATCCGCCACAAAGCGGCACCAATCACAGTCTTCTTCTCCGCAGCCGGTGAAGTTCTGCGCCTGAATGCCATCCCAGGCTTCCCGCATAATCGCCCGCAGCGCATCCTGGTCTTTGGGGCCCATCGAGACGGTAGCCTCGGGTTGCTTACCCTGAGAGTTGACAAGCAGAAAACTGATCTTTCCCTCCTTTACCCGGCGGATATTCCCCGGCCGGTTATCGTAGAGCAGTTTGTAGAAGTTGAGCTGCCGCCAGTAGTTTCCGCCGTGGGGTTTCGACTTAGTGGGGCCTTTTATTTTTGGCCCCAATGACCCTTTACCAGAGCCGCTGGTTTTGTAATCTACCACACGCACCCATGCGTCGCTTAGAATGTCTACGCGGTCAATCATCCCAACGAGCGGAATACCGTCGACTTCAGTATTGCGGATGAGCATTTCAACTTCCACGTCTGCGGTCCAGCCACTGCGGTAGGTGTCGTAGTAGCTCGCAAGCTCGAGGTTTCCCTGACGCAGGCGGTTACGAAAGCCCTCGGGGCTAAGGAGGCCCCGTCGCCTGTTTAGCGCGGATTCGAAGTTGAAGAGCAGCTCTTCCTTGCTGGGGAAAATTTTGGAGGTGTCCCTCTTCATCCGCAGGAAGTAGGTCTCTAGGGCATCGTGCAGGGCCGATCCGTAAAGGGTTTGCTCCCGCTCCAGGTCGGGTACGCCGAGGAGTTTTTCGTAAAAAAACGCGGTAGGGCACTTCAGGTAACTGTAAAGCGCACTTACGCTGAGGCGGAAGTCTTTCAACAGTTCCGCGATAGCGGAAGCTTCCAGACCGGGGAGTCGGCTTTGATCGGTTGGCTGTAGTTGGAGAACGGCCGTTTCCATGGTGTCTTCGGCGGAGAGGCCCGCTTCTTCAATTTCAAGTCCGGTGTCGCTTACCAGTTCATCGATGAAGGAAACCCGTTGCTGAGCTTTGCCTTTACCGTCGAGGTCGGCCACAGACATGATTACCTCAGTTTTTGCCCGGGTCATAGCCACGAAGAACAACCGGCGGCGTGCTTCCTCTTCGCTTTCTACGCCGGTGTAGGTGAGGGTGTCGGGCAGCTTGAACTGCGATTTTCGGCCACCATTGGGCTTACCCCATTTGGGCTCGGCGCAGTCGAGCATCCACACTTTATCGAATTCGAGTCCTTTGGCGCTGTGCGCCGTAACGAGCAGGACAGCCTCGGCCTGGTCAAGATGAGAACGCAGCGGTAGCTGGATGCGGTTTTCGTCCATCTGTTCGATGGTTTCCAGTAGTCCTCCGAGCATGATTCTTGGTCGGCGGGCGACTTCCGCAACGGTGAAGTCGGCGAAGGTTGCGAGGTGTTGGAGCAGTTCGGCCCGGTTGGGATGACGCAGGACATTGGGCAGTAGCCCGGAGCCGTTCATGGCGCGCTCGACGTACTCGGTGAGCGGGTAGAGGCCAATTTCGCCGATCATATCTTCGAGCCAGTCGGCGGCGACCTGGATGGCGTCGCCATCGCGCAGGTCTTCCGGCCAGCGCTGGGGCATTTGCAGGAAGTCGCGCCAGGTGGGGAAGAACCCCTCGGCGTCTTTGGCGGCCAGGCGTGCGCGGTTCAGCCGGGCCAGGTCGTGCGGCCAGAGGCCGAAACAGCGGAAGTGAAGGACGCGGAAGAGCAGGTATTCGCCGGTTCCCGGGCGATCGTATTCTGCCTGGAGGTAGTGCAGCAGGTCGAGCAGCTGCCGTACGGGGCGTCCGTTGAGGACGTTGGGCCTGCGCTTGCTCTGGTAGGGGATGTCCGCGCGTTCCAGCAGGTGGCGGAGCTCCTCGGCCTGGCCGTGCCGGGCGTAAATCACGGCCATCTCGGACCAGGGCGTGCCAGCGGCATGCCACTGCCGCAACTGGTTGATGAGGTAGCCGGTTTCCTGATGGGCATCGGGGAAGGTGAGGATGCGGACCGATTCTTGATTCTCGATTTGGCTGCCGCTTGTTGGAGATTCAGATACTCGCTCCAACGTCTCCCCTCTCCAAAGGAGAGGGGCTGGGGGAGAGGGATTATCAGACACAGTTGAAGCAGGATGGGGTGTTTCTGCTGTGCCCGGCTCTTCTGAAACTTTACCCTGCACCTGCGTTTGCGCCGAAAAGGCAGGGTTGCTGGCCACCAGTTTCTTCTCTACCGCCAGTTCCGGAAGCTTGTTCCCGATCCGGAGGTCGTTCTTCGCAATGAGCGTAGAGGCAACGTCAAGGATTTCCTGGCGGCTGCGGTAGTTCTCGGTCAGTGTGACCAGTTTCACGTCGTTGTACCGCTGAAAGAAATCGGTCATTGAGCGCAGGCGCGCGCCCTGAAATTCGTAGATCGCCTGGTCGTCATCGCCAACGATGAAGATGTTGGGGTTTTCCCAGTATTCTACGAGACTGCGGACGATGGCATCCTGGGCACCGTTGGTGTCCTGAAACTCATCCACCAACACGTATTGGTAGCGTTCCTGGTACGCTCGCAGCAGGGAAGGGAAATCGTTGAAGGCGCGCAGTACCCACCCGATCATATCTCCGTAATCGTAGCGGCGCTCTTTACGCAACGCCTCCTGGTAGGCCGGAAACAGTTCTGCCGCGGCCCGGAGACGCTTCATGCGTAGAATCTCCTCGTCGATCTGGCCCTGCTTGGGGTCGCCTTTAGCTTTGTCTTTGTACTTCTTCTGGTAAACAAAATCCGGATGGGTCGGCAACTCAGCTACGTACCGGTCGATCTTCTGTTCTATGTCGTCGAGTTCCCAGTTTTCGGCTTTAATGGCACCGAAGAGATGCTTCAGGTGAGGTTCGTAGAAGTAGGGGTCATGGTAGCCTTGGCGCAGGGGTGTGTCTTGTTCCAGCCCATCCAGCAAGCTGCGGATGATGCGGATTTGCTCCAGCTCACCGAGCGGCTCGAGGTCGGGCTTGCCGAAGTACTGGAGGTTTTGCTGAATGAGGTTGCTGCAGAAGCCGTGGAAGGTGTAAATCCCGATGCGGTGCGCTTCCGGGCCGATGAACTTCAGGAGCCGTTCGCGCATCGCTTTTACGCCCGCTTCGGTAAAGGTGAGGCAGAGGATGTTGTGCGCACCTGTGTCTGTTTCGCTGAGGATATTGCCGATGCGGGCGGCAAGGAGGTGGGTTTTACCCGTGCCGGGGCCAGCCAGTACCATCACCGGTCCGTCGATTTTTTCTACGGCGGCCCGTTGGGCCGGGTTCAGGCGGTCCAGTTCGGTTTGGAAAGTAGCGTTGTGTTGGTAGAGTGAGGTGCGCAAGGACTAAAGGCTGTGAAGATTAATGGTTTTTAGGCCATCAATATCTTTGAAGTCCTTTTCGTTTCTGGTAACAATAATTGAATTATGCGTGAGTGCAGTAGCTGCAATTACAGCATCGGGAAGCTTGATTTTTTTTTGACGCTTAATTACAATCGTGGTTGCAATTACTTTCTCATCAATCGGTATAGATACAGAGCTATTGATGAATGCCGCGGCGAGTTTCATTTCATCTGGCTTACCGTCGTAACCCAAGACTCCAATTTGATTGATTGGTGAAATACAGTGTTGTTGGTTATTCACTTTTTCAATCAACCATGAAGCACCATCTGATGGCAAGCTTCCGGCCCAAAAGTCAATAATCACGTTAGAGTCGATCAAAAACTGCGGTCCCATTCGTTTTTGCTGTTTTCAACGAATGATAACATGTCTTCGCCTGTTTCTTTCGATATTGACCCAATCCATGATTGATCGATCTGAAGAGGAACTGTTGGTGTGCTTACCACACGGAAGAGTTGCAGAGCCTCAAGGCTACGAATAACCTTTAGCGTCTCCTCGTTGGCAACCTCAGTCATCATTCTGGTCATCGCAAAATGTTTGTTGCAATATAACGGTTTTCACTGATCAGTAGTTGCTAAACACTACTTCCCGCCCACAAACAGTGCTGAAATCGATTCGTTGTCGTGCGTCTTCCGGATGCCTTTGGCAAACAGAGCCGCAGAACTCAGCACTTTGATCTTAGGGGAGATTTGCTTCAGCGGCACCGCATCACAGACGATGAGGGTTTCTAGTTTTGATTTCTCGATCTTCTCGTAAGCATCTCCGCTCAGGATGGGGTGGGTAGCAATGGCACGAACAGATTTCGCTCCGCGCTCCATGATCAGGTCGGCGGCCCGGCACAGCGTGCCGGCGGTGTCTACGAGGTCATCCACGAGAATTACATCGGCTCCCTCTACGTCACCGATCAGGGTCATGCCGGCGATCTCACCGGCACGCTTACGGTATTTGTCGCAAATCACGACGTTACGCTCGTAGTACTTGGCGTAGTCCCTCGCCCGCTTTACGCCGCCCATGTCCGGGCTGGCGAAGGTGACGTTGCTCATGTCCTGACTGTCGAAGTACGGAATGTAGATAGCCTGGCTTTTGAGGTGATCCACGGGGATATCAAAAAAGCCCTGAATCTGATCAGCGTGCAGATCGAGCGTCATGATCCGGTCTGCGCCGGCTTCAACGAGGAGATTTGCGATCAGCTTGGCACTGATGGGAACCCTCGGCTGGTCTTTGCGGTCCTGGCGGGCGTAGCCGAAGTAAGGCATCACACAGCAGATGTAACCTGCGCTGGCGCGGCGGGCTGCGTCGATGGTAAGCAGCATCTCCATCAGGTTTTCGTGCGGCTGGAAGGTGCTGCCGATGATGAATACGTACTCTCCGCGTACGCTCTGTTTAATGATGGGTTGCATTTCTCCATCGTTGAACTTGGCTACTTCCAGTTCACCTAACGGTTTACCATAAGCAGTAGCGATTTTCGCAGAAAGGTACTGGCTACCTGTCGTGGAGAGTAGTGTGACCTCGTCGGTCATCGGGGTGAGGCGGGGCTTGTGGGACATATGGCAAAGGTAGCACGTTCGCCCATTAGTTCTCAGGTCCGAGACAGCTTTAAGGTTAACAGCCTAAGCGGCTCTGTAATTACCTTCGCACTCATGATTAATTTTCGTCCTATCGCCAGGGTAATCAGTATTCTCTTCGGCCTCATTGGTTTGATGATCTGGACTGCCCTGCCGTTTACCTGGTTCTATGGAGAAAACGGCTGGCCCATCTTTCTCGCCGGACTAACTTCTATGGGTATGGGAGGCCTCTGCTCTTTGGTTGAAAACCAAAAGGGGGCTCCGATCAGAAAGCGGGAAGGCTACCTGATTGTAGTGCTCAGTTGGGTAGCGATGGTCACCGCCGGGATGCTCCCCTACCTCTACAGTGGGATGATCCCTTCCGTTCCCGATGCGCTGTTCGAGACGGTCTCGGGCATGACGACAACGGGAGCATCGGTTCTAACCGACATTGAAATACAGCCGCGCGGCCTGCTCTACTGGAGAAGCCTGACACAATGGATCGGAGGCATGGGCATCATCGTACTCACCGTCGCTATTTTTCCGCTCCTCGGGATCGGCGGTATCGAGTTGTTTGCCGCCGAAGCACCGGGGCCGACATCGGATAAACTGCACCCCCGCATCAGTGAAACGGCGAAGCGGCTATGGCTGCTTTACGTCGGCCTTACGGGGATTCTCGCCATTTTACTGACCGTCTTCGGGCTTTCCCCCTACGAGGCAATCAACCACGCTCTGACTACTATGGCAACGGGAGGCTTCAGTACCCGCAATGCCAGCGCAGCGGCTTTTGCTCCTCACATTCAGTACCTGCTTATCGCGTTCATGTTTTTGGCCGGCGTCAACTACACCGTTCTGTACCTGAGCTGGAAGCGACGCTGGGCCGATGTCTGGCGCAGCGACGAACTGAAAGCTTATATCGGCCTGGTTGCGTTTCTGTGTGTTGTCTGTACTGCCGGCGTTTACCTGTCGGGCAACGGAGGAGGGCTGGAACAGTCTTTCCGCGACAGCCTTTTCCAAATAGTAAGTCTCATCACTACTACCGGGTTTATTTCCGCTGACTACACATCCTGGTCTACAAGCCTCACGCTGGTGTTTTTCGTTTTGTTATTCCTCGGAGCGTGTGCGGGGTCTACCGCAGGGGGGATTAAGTTGATCCGGCACCTGGTGTTCGTGAAGAACAGTTACCTGGAATTCAAACGCATCGTTCACCCGTCGGCCATCGTTCCGCTGCGCCTTAATGGCGAAGTAGTGCCGGGCAAGATCATCACCCACGTTTTCAACTTCCTACTGCTGTACCTGCTCATATTTGTAGTTGGCTCCGTTCTTCTGGCGATGATGGGCCTCGATTTCGAAACCGCACTCGGCGCAATGGCAACCAGCTTGGGTAACGTTGGACCCGGTATCGGGAAGGTTGGCCCAGTAGACAATTTTGCCTGGCTTTCACCACAGATCAAGGTCTTCCTCAGTGTTGTAATGGTGATCGGGCGGCTCGAAATCTATACCGTGCTGGTCCTGTTTTCGCCCTTCTTCTGGCGGCTCAATTGATCAGGTAAGACTGCGGTACAGTCGCTCGTTGCGACCAACAACAGAACTGAAACAAGAACGATTCTTTGGCGCGAACGCAGGATGCAATGCCGGGTTGTTGAAAATGGATTGGCGGCCTGCTAGTTCTCCAAACGGAAGGAAACGGGTACCCTCACTTCCCCTCCGGCAAGAGAACCATCGTGCCAGCGGTGTCCGTTGATGTCCATGTCACGGAGAACGTCGAGCACGGCGATGCCGGCCTCATTGGCGCTTCCCTTGATATGGTGTACGAGCATGTTATCGGCCAAACGGCCTTCGCCGTCTACGTTGAAGCTGACCACAAATGAGCCATTGAAACACTTTTTATCCCGGGCCCACACCTCTTCGGTGAAGGATTCGGCGAGTGCAACCTCGAGGCCGGACCGGAAGAGGTCGGTCGTCTCAATGCGGAGGTCTCCGAAGATGTGGGTTTTCAGGCGGTCGTTGTGGCCCTCCACATCGGGGTTGATGTTAACGACAAAACACGGAGTCGCGCTGCCGTAGTAAAATGCATCGTCGCCGGCATCCCGGAAGTTGGGCACATTGGCCCGGCTGCGCAGGTTTTCTTTTTCCTTCAGGGTTAGTTTTTGCAGGGTCCACTGCGGGCGCTCGCGCGCTCCGCGCACGTTCTCCACTACGTACTCGCCAACCGGCCCGGAAGATGCTGAATGGACGGTGAAATCGAAAAATGTACTAACAGCTATGGAGATAACCGCAAAGCACATACCCGCTAATGCGTAAGGAGAATTGAAGCCGAGGTTTTTCATGATGCTGGCGTTTGGTAATGAAGGGGTTATACCCTCAACGCCTTAATGATCTACTTTCTTTCGAAGATGTTGGTTTGTGCCCCGACTTTAACATCAATGCCGCCACATCTGTCCTGTAACGCGTCCTTCAACCCTCATTGCACCTGCGGCCCCGCCCCTGAATAGCGGAGCGACAACCGCACAGCTTGGTTAGCGGAAGAGTTCCTCGAGTCGTTTGATGGCCCGGGGCAGCGCAAATACGATCACCTTATCACCGATCTTGAGCTGCGTATTGCCGTTTGGAATCAGTGTTTCGTTACCACGGATAACCCCCCCGATCAGGGCGGTGTCGGGGAAATGAAGGTCTTTCACTTTTTTCTTCGTCAGCTGATTGCTCTTGGTAATGTGGTATTCGATCACTTCGGCGTCCACGCCGTGGAGGGTGGTAATGGCCTCGATGTTGCCCTTCCGCACGTGGCGGAAAATCTTGTTGGCCGCCAGCAGTTTTTTATTGATGAGCGTATCCACACCGATGTTCTGGCTGATGTGAATGTATTCCTTGTTCTCTACCTGAGCGATGGTTTTATAAACACCATGGTTGCGGGCCGTCAAACAACTGATGATGTTGGTTTCGCTGTTTCCCGTGACGGCTATAAAGGCATCCATGCCGTTGAGGCCTTCTTCCTTGAGCAAGTCGATGTTCGAATAATCTCCTTTGATGACGAGAACATTATTGAGTTGTTCGTTGATGTACTGGCAACGGCTCTTTTTCTCTTCAACGATGGTGATGTTGTAGTCGTCCTGCAGCAAGCGGGCGGTGGCAATGCCGAGGTCAGTACCACCGAGGATCATGATGCTCTTCACCTTGCGCTGCTTTTTACCAACGAAGGCTTCTACCAGGCTCTGCTTTTCGGGGCGGGTGATGAAGTAAATATGATCGGCCCGTTGGAGCTGGGTGAAGCCACGGGGGATGATGGTGGTGTGGCCCCGGAGAATAGCGATAGGGTGAAGATCGACCTTGGTTTCCAGGTGGCCGATGTCACTCAGGCGAACACCAACCAGCGGAGAGTCGTCGTCCAGGGTAATGCCCAGCAGGGACAGCTTGCCTTCTTCGAACTCAAAAATGTCGGTAAAGGAGCATTGCTTAATGAGCCGGCTTATCTCCTGGCTGGCCAATTGACGTGGGCTGATGATCTGGTCGATACCCAGCGAGCAGATCGTCTCGTTATGCTCGCACTGCATGTACTCTTCGTTGTCTACCCGGGCAATCACACTGCGGCAACCAAGCTTCTTAGCTATGATGGCCGACATCATGTTCGTCTTCTCCGAAGTAGTAACCGCCAGAAAGAGATCGGCAGAGGGGACAAAAGCCTGATTCAGGGCCGACATGCTCGTAGCGTCTCCGCGCACGGTGAGTACATCCAGGTGGGTTCCTGCGTAGTCGAGTACATCCTGATCGTTATCGATAAGAATGATGTCCTGGTTTTCAGTGGCTAACAGGGTGGCGAGGTGAAAACCTACGTCTCCTGCACCGGCAATGACAATTTTCATGCGCTAGAGGGGCTGATAATCAATTTAGAGGGGCAAAGGTACTGAAGGTAAATGTGATGTACATGATCAGTATGGTTCCTGAAAGACTGTAACTGCTTATTCGCCACTTCGTTGAACCCTGTGCGTAGGTGGGTTTAAATATTTAGCGGCTCAGCTTACGGTCATCGGGCGCCCCGGCCTGTTATAAACAGTAAATCTGTATTCTTAGAGTTAGGGAGTATCTTGCCCGTGCAAACCACACTACCATGAAAAAGTCCCATAAAATACTGAACGACCCGGTTTACGGTTTCGTAAGCATACCCTACGGGATTCTTTTCGATCTGGTAGAGCATCCTTATTTTCAGCGACTACGCAGTATAAAGCAGGTGAGCCTTACGCATTACGTCTATCCGGGAGCACTGCACACCCGCTTTCATCATGCGCTCGGTGCGTTGCACCTGATGGGCAAGGCCGTAGACAGCCTCAAACGCAAAGGCGTAAAAATCAATAAAAGGGAGGCCGAAGCCGTAAAGATTGCAATCTTACTCCATGATATTGGCCATGGGCCGTTTTCCCATACTCTCGAAAACACTCTGATTGAAGCACATCACGAAGAGCTTTCGTTGTTGTTCATGGAGCGCCTCAACGATGAGTTTCAGGGCAAACTCGACCTGGCCATTAAAATATTTAAGGGCAAGTACAAAAAGCATTTTCTGCACCAACTGGTTACGGGGCAATTGGATATGGACCGGATGGACTACCTCAACCGCGACAGCTATTTTACCGGCGTGAGCGAAGGCGTGATCGGTTACGATCGAATCATCGAAATGCTCAACGTTGCGGACGATCGGCTGGTCGTTGAGCAGAAGGGCATTTACTCAGTTGAGCGTTTCCTTACCAGCCGGCGGATCATGTACTGGCAGGTTTACCTTCATAAAACGGTGGTAGCTGCCGAGCAGATGCTCATTCTTGTCCTTCAGCGTGCGCGCGACCTGAGTCGCGCAGGGCAGGAAGTATGGGCTCCGCCAGGGCTCAGGTACTTCCTGAAAAACAGAATTACCAGCGACGACTTCAAACTCCGCCGCAACGAACTGCTCGACTGCTTCGCTGCGCTCGACGATACCGACATCACTACCGCAGTAAAAGCCTGGCAGCAACACCCCGACCAACTCCTGGCTTACCTCAGCTACGGGCTTATCAACCGCCGGCTCTTTCGCCTCGAGTTCTCTAATGAGCCTTTCCCCGAAAGCTACCTCGTCGGATTGCAAAAGGCACTAAGCAAAAGCGACGACCTGCCACGGGGAGCCGAGGCCTTCCTCATTAGCGGAGAAGAAAGCAACAGCGCCTACACCCTGAATAAAGAAGAAATTATGGTGCTCACCAAAGACGGGGCCGTTGTGCCGATGTCAGGCGTCAGCGATTTTGGCATCGAACCACGTACTTTTCGTAAATACTTTCTTTGCTACCCGAAGGCAATAGGCAGCGCTGCCGCAGACAAGGAATAATCAAGTGCCGGCAAAGTGTTCTATAAAAACATAACTCCCACCAGTACCAGTACGCTGAGGACCAGGCCCGCCAGAAAAATGGTGTAAGCCATGCGCAGCAACTGGTATTTTCTCTCCAGCGATTTTCCCAAGCCGTGCAAATCATTGACGAGGGTGCCGTACAGGGCGTTGGGGTCTTTGAGGCGATCCTCCATCTTTTCTGCAAATTCGGCGCGGGAGAGCTGGCTGAAGGAACCAAAGAAGGCCAGGTTTTCTTCAGGCTGTTCTTTGCCCGAAGGCCGGGCGGAAAGAGCCGCGTAAACAAGGCTCACAAGGCCACAGATGGAGAATAACCCGAGGGGAAGCAGAATTTCCGGTCGGGTTTCAGCCCAGTTCCGATAGCTCGTGAAAGTAACGAGAGCACCGATCAGGAGAGCGTTCACACTTATCATGATCGCGGCTTTTTGGTCTGCCATCGCGCTCAGATTGATGTGGTTGCGGAAAACGGTGCGGAAGTAAGTTTGAGCGGCCTGACGGGTCGGTCCGCTCTCCAGACTGGAAAGCCCCTGAAATTCATAGGGCTCGTCGAACTCCTGATAGCCAACACCTTTATTGATACGGGGGCGACGGCGCGCAGGTGCAAGGTGAGTTGCCGGAGATTGACGCGAGGTAAGCTTGTCTACCAACCGCTGCAAATCCAACAGCACCGCACTGTGTGTGGCTTGATACTGACGGCGGAGTTCTCCGTTGCGGAACCGCGCCGCGCGGAGTTCATTGAGGTAGGTTCGGAGCACCTCCAGGCGGGAGGTCGTCTCCTCCGCATCGGTCGGTTGTGAGTAGCGTGCTTCGAGCCACGAGAGCTCGGCGCCTTCTGCTCCGGAGAGTAGCCGCTGTGCAAGCTGAGCGTCGTGGAGCACATCCGCCAGTTCGGCTCTTTGCGGACCACTACCGCCGGGCAACGCCGCCTTAAGCGCCATTTGAGGGTTGAGGTAATCTGGGCCCGTCCATTGTGTAAACTCACTGGCAACCTCGGTCATGTCTCTGATTCCCGAGCCAACGCCCCAGTAGCGACAAGACTCTAGCAAGGCACAGGTTCTGGCCAGCGGAGCCAGGTCTGGCGAAGCACCGGGACGGCGCAGGGCAATCTCCCGGGCATGGCCGGCAAGGGCCAGTGCCCAGCTGTCGTTGTGCAACACGTGTGCCCGCGGTTGGCGCTCGTAAGTCATGAGCATAAAACGCTCCGCCTGGTCGGCGAGGTCGGACAGCTGGTGGTTGGAGAATAGAGGTGATTGCATTTACAGTAGTGAGCTTCGTGCAAAGTACGGGATTTGGACTGGGAAGTCAAGGTTTTTTGAATGAGAATCGCTCCGAAAATAACTTCAGGTTCGTTTATCCCTACTGCAACTGCCGCATTCTCTCTCGGTTACGCGGAATCAGGACCGAATTCACGCTTCGTCTCTCTAAACCCAAAACCCATCTCCCCCAACCCCATCAGCGCGCATTATCCCCGCCCGGCTCAAACGGTAAATGCCCTCGGAGCTGTCTTGGAATAAACCCGCGTCAACATTCCCTTGCTGGCTATCTACAAAGTAGCGGGCCTTCTCTTTACCAAATAAACGCTCCAGGTCGGAGACGGATACCCCAATGTCCCGCCGCAGCCCGGTCATAATGTATTCGTTGTAGCGGTCATGGTCGGTCAAGGATTCGGAATCGTAAAGGAAACCGTCTGCAGCGGCGTAGTCTTCGGGGGAATGGATTTCAGCCCAGGCTTTTGCGTAAGCCGCGTTGTTGGAAACGTTCCACTTGCGGGTCCGGAGGCCGTCGAAACCATGTGCTCCGGGGCCAATGCCCAGGTAAGGTTGTCCGCTCCAATAACCGGAGTTATGGCGGCTTTCATGGCCGGGTAAGCAGAAGTTGGATACTTCGTAGTGGCGGTAGCCGTGGGCCGTCAGGTGGTCAACGAGCATGTTGAAGTGGCGATCAAATTTGGCGTCGTCGGTGTCAGCTACTTTGCCTTTGGCTACCCTTACCCCGAGAGCAGTTCGGGGCTCCACGGTTAGCGCATAAGCGGAAATATGGTTGACCCCGAGGTCTGTGGCTATGCGCAGGTTTTCTGCCCACATTTCGTCACTCGTCGTCTGCCCGCCGTAGATGAGGTCGATGCTGACATCGTCGAAACCGGCCCGCCCGACTTTTTCGACGGCCGCGCGGGCTTCGTCCGCGCTGTGGGCCCGGTTCATGAAGCGGAGGTCTTCCTCGAAGAAGGACTGAATGCCGATGCTCAGGCGGTTAACGGGAGAGTTGGCGAGAACCTGTATGTTGGCTTCGCTGAGATCGTCGGGGTTGGCCTCAAGGGTGATTTCCGGAAAGTTGGGCGTGTCTTTATGGGGAGGCGTATCTGCCAGGTAGCCTTCGTTGCGTAACACGGTGAAAATCCTTTCCAGTTCCTCTGCGGTTAGTAAGGATGGGGTGCCCCCTCCAAAATAAACCGAAGAAACCGGACCGGAAGGTAACTCCGGTCTCCGCATTTGCAATTCTTTACGGATGCCATCAATCACCGCATCCCGTGTCTTCATGCTGGTGCTGAAGTGGAAGTTGCAGTAGCTACATGCTTGTTTACAAAACGGAATGTGGAGGTAGAGCATCGGAAGAAGTCATGGTAAGACTGTCTGGTAACAGCTCATTGTTTCAATAGTTACCTTTTTGCGCGTATCCCGTAGTAGACAGCATAACTTTTGGGCGGCACGCGCAGGTGCAAGGTAGGAGGTTGAAGGGGCAATGTTCTGTAAATTGCTCGCTTCCGGCTCCTGACGACGAACCTTTCCTGTATAATTCTCTTCCCCTACCGGAAAGCTAACACAAAAACAGAATTCTTATGTCTACAATCGTCATCGGAGCAGGAATAGCTGGTTTGGCTGCTGCAGTAAGGCTTGCTGCTGCCGGCCACGACGTGACGGTGTTTGAGGCAAACGAGGGCCCGGGGGGGAAACTCAGCCAGTTCAGCCTGGGTAAATATCGCTTCGATTTTGGCCCTTCTCTGTTTACGATGCCCCAGTATGTCGATGAACTCTTCCGCCTGGCCGGCGAGGAACCGACCGATCACTTCAACTATGTCCGCCTTCCGGAAGTGTGCCACTACTGGTGGCCCGACGGAACCCGCTTTTCCGCCCCCGGAAATACGGAAGACCTGGCCAGCGCCGCCGCCGAAACGTTTGATGTGCCAGAAGAACGCGTCGCCGAATTTATGGCCGCCGCCGCTAGAAAATATGAACTGACGGGACGTACGTTTCTGGAGAAACCGTTGCAAAAAGCAGATACCTGGCTCAACTGGCAGGTCCTCGGCGCGATGCTTCGCATCCCGACCCTGGATCTGTTTTCCACCATGAATGCTGTCCATGAACGCGACCTCCAGCATCCTAAGTTGGTGCAGTTGTTCAATCGCTTTGCCACTTATAATGGTTCTAACCCGTACAAAGCACCGGGCCTGCTGACGATGATCCCCCACTTCGAGCATCATTTTGGCGCTTACCTGCCGGTAGGAGGAATGTACGACATCAGCCAATCGGTGTACGACCTGGGGAAAAGATTAGGCGTGAGCTTCCGTTTCAATCAGCGGGTAGATGAGATCGTCCGCGAAAAGAGCAAAGTGACGGGAGTGAAAGTGAACGGCGATTTCCATCCTGCCGATACCGTCGTCTGCAATATGGACGTTTGGCTCGCCTACGAAAAACTCCTGCCCGAAGCTAAAAAACCAAAGCGAACCCTGAGTCAGCAAAAAAGCACCAGTGCGGTGATTTTCTATTGGGGAATCAGGCAGGAGTTCCCGGAACTGGGGGTACATAATATCTTCTTTAGCGAAGATTACCAAGAGGAGTTTACCCGCCTCGAAGCCGGAGAACTCGCGGAAGAAGTAACGGTCTACGTCAATATTAGCAGCAAGGTAGTAAGAGAGGACGCACCTGCGGGCGGAGAAAACTGGTTCGTAATGGTCAATGCCCCGGCACATACTGGCCAGAATTGGGAGGCAATGATCCCGGGACTTCGTAAACGGGTTATTGCAAAACTCAAAAAACATCTCTCTGCACCTGCGTCCGCGCCCGAAGAAAGTGAAGGGCCCGGGTCTGCCCCCGCAAGCGAGAAAGGGAAGGTTGAACCAGCTGGCTTCAATGAAGACCTTATTGTAGAAGAACGAATTATTACCCCCCCCGAGCTTGAGCGCTTAACGGGCTCGCACCAGGGTGCGCTATACGGCACGAGCAGTAACAATACCATGGCTGCTTTTTTGCGCCACCCTAATTTCAGCAGCCAGATTGACGGGCTGTATTTTCTGGGAGGAAGTGTGCATCCTGGCGGTGGGGTTCCGCTCTGCCTGCTCTCGGCAAAAATTGTTGCGGGGCTTGCCGAAAAATGAAAAACCCGCGCCTTCTGAAGCCGAAGACGCGGGTAAACACTTGTTATGAAGCACTAAGGGGATTTATTCTACTGCTTAAGTAAGCGGTGGGCAGAGGTCGTACCGTCTGCTTTGCGCACTCTAATGAAGTAGAGCCCGGACGGACGACCGGAGAGGTCCATCTCCTGCCCTTCAATAGCCGTTTGGGTCTCGAGGGTTTTGCCCGTTGCGTCGATCAGCGAAAGGGTAGTACCCTCCAGTTGGTCGGTACCACTCCAGCTTACCCTTATTTTATTTGAGGTAGGGTTGGGGAAGATGGAGACAGATTCTGTTCCTGCCGCAAGGGTCACCTGCCGGATATCGGAATAGGTAAAGGTTCCGTCGAGGTCTTGTTGCTTCAGGCGGTAGTGGTAGCTCTGGCCGGGCTGCGCCGTTGGGTCAGTAAACTGATAGCTGCCGGCACCACTGCGCCCAGAAGCAGCAGGTACCCAGCCAAGAGAACTAAAGGTGTTGTTTCCAACCATAGCCCGTTCTACCGAGAAGCCGTCGTTGTTTTCTTCCCGTGCGGTGGCCCAGTCAAGGATCACTACTTTACCGACAGCCTGGGCATTGAAGGAGAGCAGGTCTGTAGGCAGTGCCGATGAGGCTGGTTTGCCGAAAGCGAAACTCGAGAATCCTGAAGAGAAGTCAGCAGAGAAGTATACGCCTCCCGGAACGGTTGTCTGTGTCAGGTTTTCACCTGTTTCTACATCTCCTGGCATCGCATCGGCGAGCGGTCCGGCTGTTTTAAAGAGAACGAGGTCGCCCAACTCGTTATCCGATTCTGCCAGGTAGGCAGCAATTTCTGCGTCGGTGAAGTAGAGGGAGATAGCGTAGGTTCCGGATGGATCGTTGGTAGTTGGTGTGACGGAGATGGTTTTCGAGAAGTAGTCCCCATCGGGGAACATGGCGGTATGTCCGCCTCCGTCAGTTGTAATCTCTACTGTGGTACAGCCGAAGTCGCTCGCGCCGGTATTTTCGATGCGTGCAATTACTTCGTCTCCGGTAGGAGTAAGGAAAAAGATTTCGTCGCCGCCTTTGAAGTCATCTTCGATCGAAGTCGTAGTAGTTGCAATACCGGTTCCCGTAGCCGTGATCAGAGGATCGGTGAAAGAGAAGCTGTACAAGCCTCCGACGAGTGGGTCGTTGCGCCAGCGGAACCCAAGGTAAAACTGGGTTCCCTGAAGGAAATCGGGAAGTTGTTCGTCGAAACTACCGGTAGCGATGGTAAGAAGGATACCGTTGAAGGTCTGGAATTCCGTGAAGTCCGTCCAGGTCGTACCGTCGAAGGAGTAAGCCAGGTTGCCGTAATCTAAAGGGGTGGCGACCGGAACAGGTATTCCGTTGGGCCCGGCCTGAACGTCGGAAGGTACGTCAGTTTCTCCACCTGCGGTCCAGTCAAAACTAACGTTCAGTTGCCGTAATCCCCGGGCATCGATGAGCGGGGTTGACAGGATCAGATCGTCTGCTGCAGAGTTGCCATTGTAAACGGGAGCCACGCCTCCGGTTCCATCGATGCCGACGGTTCCGCCGTCGGCTGTTTTGAAGAAGTCGTTAGGACCTTCCAGCAGGGCGATGGTGGTCCAGTCCTCGTTGGGGGTAGATCCGTCCAGTAGGGTGACTTCTCCGTTGCCAACGCTGAGTTGAATATCGTTATCAATGAGAGTTATGGTATGCGTCAGGGAGCCGATGCTGAGGATGATGGTTTCATCGCCTTCAATTCTGGCGTCATCGATGATGTTGACGATGAATTCATGGCTGCCGAATCCGCTGGGGCCAACGGTGTAGTTGGGGTTGGAAATGGTGAAGTCTTCCCCTTCGGTAGCTGTTCCACTTACGGCTACTGTTCCGCTGGCGTTAATGGCTGCTTCAACGGTGAATGCTTTGCTGGCATCGCAGTCGTTGTTGTCCGATACGAGTTCGCCGACGGAGCTTTCGTCGAGAGTAAATCCGGCTGTAACGCCACAAACAAAAGCAGGGCCCACTCCTACGCCGTACCATGAGTTGGTAACCTGTTCTTCGAGGTTGCCACAGGCTCCGCCGCCTTCGCCAGAGGGCAGCGTGCGTACGTAAGCGATGGATGCAGCGCGTGCTTCGGCAAAAGTCGCGTTGGGCGTCAGCATCAACTCTGTACCATAAGCGATTTTTTCGGAGACTTCAAAGTCTACACCCACAACGCTGTAGGCGTCGCCTTTGTCGTTAGTTGCGCTTTCGCCGTTGGTGAGGATGTAGTACCATTTGTTCAGGACGCCGGAGTTGGTGTGTACGCCACACTGATCGTTGGCGAGACTGGGCTCACAATCCGGGTTTTGCCAGTTGGCTCCCCCGTAGGTGTCGGGGTCACCGGCTTTGTTTGGGTCGTCCATGTAGCGGAGCGCCTGCCAGCCGGCATCGGGGTACTGAATGCCGTTATCACGCTCGTCGATCTGTTCGCCAATTCCGTAAGGAGCCATCCGGTTGGCCAGGGTGGCGTCTACTTCACGGAAAACATACGCTTCAATGGCTGCTCCCCAAATATCGGAGAAGCCTTCGTTCATCGCCCCCGACTCGCTGGCGTAGACCAGATCGGCGGTAAAGGTACAAATGGCGTGGCCGATTTCGTGGCCACAAACGTCAAGACTCATCAGTGGCGCGAAGCCTGCCTGAGTACCTCCCTGAGAGCTGCCGTCGCCGTAGGTCATTGCGGTACCATTCCAGAAGGCATTGTCGTAAGCGACGCCATAGTGCAGGAAACTTTTGATGGCAATGTCGTTGTCGTCGTAGCTGGCCCGGCCGTGGACATCCAGCCAGTAGTCATAAACCATCTGGGTACCCCAGTGGGCGTCCCAGGCGACATCGTCGTTTTCGGCCTCGTTGACCGTACCACCCCGTTTGTGCTCTGCGAGGGTCCAGTTGGTATCGTCATCGGTAAAAGCTTTAGACTGGGTGTAGAGGGCTGCCAACGAAATTGGTGCGCCGCCCAGGCCATTCATGTCGTAGGTTTCAAGCCCGTCTCCACGGGTATCGTCTCGCAGTACGTACATCGGGCCTGATGCGAGAAGAAGTCCACCTCCTGCTGAGCGGCTGTCCGTAAGCGGCAGGCCACTGTTGGGGTCAAGGCCACTGCTTTCGAGGTCAATCATTATTGAGCGATCACCGGCGTACCGGGTAGTTACGGTAGTTGGCTGCGAAGCATGCTTGATGATGCGATCGTAGAGCATGATCTCGCCGGTGTGAGCGTTGACGTAAACCCAGGCACGGCTGAGTGGCTTTGAGGCATAGAGGTTGAACTTCCAGGCCAGGTCGGGGTCGTAGTTGTCGGTAGAGTAATTGTCCACGATGGTCAACTCACCACCGGGCCGGACTTCTTCCAGCTCTGCGGAAATCTGTTCCATGATGGGAGGAGCCCATACGTGACGGAGGTAATCTTCTTCGACTTGCTCCCAGGCGTACTGCTCGGCGCCAACGTAGTTTTTGGCGGAGAGCAGAGCCTCGTCGATGCTGAGGGTTGGCCTAACGTTGAGCGGTTCCAGAATTTTGTGGTGCTCCGCCGTGATGGCTTGCGGCCCCTGAGGGCCGGAAAGCAGGTTGTACCGGTCGTGTTCGACCTGCACCCCCTGGTGGAAGCGGCGGAAGAGTTGGAAGGTGATCCCTTCTTTGTTGGTCGTTGCCCGGTCGGCCCGGATTTCGTCAGCCCCCTTCTGAAGGTCGAAGTAGCCCGTAACAAGGGCCGCAGCATCCGTTGCTGCAGTTTTTTCAGGAACGAGTTCGATGACGTAGGGGGTGCCGCGCTCAGGACTCATCTCCACTTTGGAAATGTCTGGGCGGGCAGTGAGTGCTGACTTGGTGAATTGCGCAAATGCGCTGAGAGGAAGGAGAAGGCATAGCAAGGCCAGGCTTCTCCGGGAGAGGAGTAGATTAAGAGACATGTTTAAAAGGATGTTGATTTGTGTATTAACTAAAAACTAAGGCTTAAATATCGTTAAAATGTACGATGGCGGTAGTCTGTTTGGGTTTATATCGATTGCTTAGAATAAAAATAATCGACTTTTGCGTTGATTGTTGATGTTTAAAGTTATGTGTTAAGCCGTGTTTTTTAGAAGTTTATCACCTGCGATGTTTGCCTTGTATTTTTTTTGAAAAAAAAGTGCTTCAGGCGTATAAAATTTTGTCTTGAGGTAGGCAGAAGTGTGTTTTTTTGCCACGGCTTTATCCTTCCTGTGGCGAACACAGCAATTTATTTCCCCGTTTTAGTAGCCTGATCGCTACTAAATTATTGCATTATGAAAACTATCAATAGACTTTCTTTCCCCCTTTTTGTCATCATAGTCTTGCTTTTGGGCACAGGCTGTGCCGTAAGTAACACCGCCAAAGGCGGTGCAATCGGTGGTGCCGCCGGTGGCGTCGTTGGCGGAGCTATAGGTAAAAAGGGTGGAGATGGAACCAAAGGGGCCATCATCGGGGCCGTCGTAGGTGGTACGGCAGGCGCTATTCTTGGTAAATACATGGATAAACAGGCCGAAGAAATCGAGGAAGAGGTGCCCGGGGCCACCGTCGAAAAAGTAGAAACCGTAGATCCTGAAACCGGAGAGACAGTGACTGAAAGCGTGGTTATTACTTTCGACAGCGGAATCCTTTTCGAATTCAACAGCTATAAGCTGACGGTTGCGAGCCAACAGGAACTCAACCGGATGGCGGGCGTCATGAACCGTTATCCCGATACTGACTTGAGCATTGAAGGACACACCGACAGCAAGGGAACCGAGGAGTACAACCAGAAACTGAGCGAGCAGCGTGCATCGGCAGTAGCGGATTATTTTGCAACGTCAGGCATCAACCGCCAACGAATGACAATTCGCGGATTTGGGGAAATGTCGCCGGTCGCATCTAACGAGACCGACGCCGGCCGTGCAGCAAACCGCCGCGTGGAAATCAAAATACGTGGCAACGAGACCCTGAAGCAGAAGGCAAACGACGGTACACTCGTTACGCCCGAATAGGCCTTCCTCCCCGATTCCGAATCGTAATTCTTAAACTACAGCCCAATGATAGCAGCTTCGGATTCTCTCCGTTGCTGCTATTTTTATGCCATGAAATCCCTTGCTCCCACAACCCATCTTCGCGCTTTCGTGCCCGCCAAAGACTTTTCAGTCTCCCGCTCTTTCTACAAAGACCTGGGCGCTGAAGAACTCTGGTCTTCTGAAAACATGGTCTTACTTAAACTAGGCGATTCGTTCTTTTACCTACAGGATGCCTACGTAAAGGAATGGGCTGAAAACACCATGCTTTTTCTTTTCGTCCCTGACCTCGAATTGTGCTGGAGAGAACTTCAGGACCTTGACCTGGTAAACCGCTACGAAGGCATTCGTTGGAAGGAACCGACGGATTACCCGTGGGGGCTACGGGAAATTCACCTGATTGATCCGGCCGGAGTGCTTTGGCACTTCGCTACAGAGATCAGGTGACAAAATCAGGCCTCAGGGAGGCTGTCTCAAAAAAATACAGGCTGTCCTGCGCTTTGCAGGACAGCCTGTATGCTGTATACCGGTAAAGAGAAGCTTACTTCCCCTCCCGGGTAATGAATTGTTCCTCGCGCTGGCGCTTGGCTTCGCGTTCGCGAAGCTCCCGGAGTTCGCGCGCATCTTTTTCGCGTTGCTCACGCTCTTCTTCTTCTTTCATACCAGCCTTGAGTTCTTGCTCGAGCGTACCCTTGGCAGTGTTAAATTCACGAATACCCTTGCCGATGCCTTTCATCAGTTCCGGGATTTTTTTACCGCCGAAGAGCAGCAAAATCGCAAAGAAAATGACGATCATCTCGGGGCCGAGGAAGTTGAAAAGGAAAGTGGAATTAAACATTCGCTTTTATTGTTGGTCGATGCGCTGCCGTAGAATCTCGGTAGTGATCGGAATGATTATGGAGAATATGTGCAAAAATAACGCCTTTTCGTGGCATTGTGTTTCACAGGGCTGAGTTGGTAGTTGCGCAGCAACTCAGTGACTTGTCGGTTCAGCAACTTACTTCTTCAAGCCGATCTGCCGCAGCCGCTCATCGAGGTATTCACCGGCGGTGGTCGGCGGATAGTGTTGAGGGTTAGAAGGGGAGACGCAGCTTTCGAGCACGTTCAGACTCATTTCCGGACGGGGGTGCAGAAAGAAAGGAATGCTGAGACGCGGTTTGTGCCACTCCGAACGGGGTGGATTGACCACCCGGTGGGTGGTGGATTTGAGGTGGTTGTTGGTCAGTCGTTGCAGCATATCACCTACGTTGATCACGATTTCGTCGTTCTCAGGCACGATCTCCTGCCATTCTCCGGCTGCATTTTGTAGCTGAAGGCCACCAGCACTTGCACCCACCAGAAGGGTGATCAGGTTAATGTCTTCGTGCTGCTCGGCGCGGATGGCGCTGGCCGGCTCGTTCGTGATCGGGGGGTAGTGGATAGCGCGGAGGATGGAAACTCCATCTTTGGTGTACTCTCCGAAGTAGTTTTCGGGAAGGTTAAGCCCAAGAGCGATGGCCCGCAAGAGGCTGTTGCCCTTTTGCTCAAACTGACGGTAGAGTTTCATTCCCAGGTCCATGAATTCCGGAACCTCAGCTACGCGTGGGTTACGCTCTTCATCAGACATTCCTTCGGTTTCCTGGCCGATCTGAAAGAACTCCTTCAGGTCAGCAACTTTGCTCTGTTTCGCCTTCTCTTTCCCAAACGCAGTGTAGCCGCGCTGGCCCGCAGCTCCGGGAATTTCCTGCTTGCGCTTCACGTCTTCGGGCAAAGCGAAGAACTTCTTGGCCGCGACGAAGAAATCGTCGATCAGTGATTTGGGAATACCGTGACCGGTAACGCCCACGAAGCCAATGTCGTGAAAGGCTGTTCCCAGCTGTTTGATGAAGGCCTGGCGTGTGGCCTCGTCGCCGTTCTCAAAATCGGAAAGGTTGACGAGAGGGATGGTTCTGTTGGCAGACATATTGATTCGTTGTTATATAATTACGGGTAAGGTACGGGTTTGGTTGGATTGCAAACCTCTTGCTTACGTCAAAATTACGGGCGCGGCCGCAGGTGCAAAGTAAAGGTCTGGGCAAACAAGGCTCCTGAACTTAGGCTCGCCGAAGCACTTTTACGGGCGCTTTCCGTCTCTATGTAACGCCCCCTGCACCTGCGTTCGCGCCAGCAAGGGCAACATAAATTCGATCCAACAAGGTTTTTGCAGAGAGGCGCTCTAAAACAGCCATTCTACAGCCTTAGGAAATTCTTTGCCCCACCGTGCCTCGTTATGCTGGCCGTTGGGGTCTACTTCCGTTCTGAACTCCAGGTTGCCATGGTTACTGACGCGCGTTATCTCGCTCAGGAAACGAAGCATGTTCGGAACCATCGTTTTGCTTTCCGACTCGCCACCGTAGAGATAAACCTTACCGCTGAAATGCTTGGCCAGGTGCATCAGCTCGCCGGCCAGTTCGGGCGCAACCCAGAACGAGGGGCTGAAGATCATCAGCCGCTCGTAAACGTCGGGGAAATGAATCCCCGCCAGCACGCTCACGAGCCCTCCCAGCGAGCTACCTCCAATTCCGGTGTGCTGCGGTCCGGGCAGGGTCCGGAAGTTCTCATCGATGTATGGCTTAAGGGTCTTCGCCAGGAAATCGGAATACTTCTTCCCTTCACCAACGCCAAGCTTGTTCTGAAACGAAGGGGTAAACTCACTCACCCGCTGATGGTTGGCGTGGTCGATTGCGACAACGATAATATCACCAGTTCCGCGCTCGCTCATGGCGGCCAGTTGTTTGTCTACTCCCCAACTGCCGTACGGAGCGTAATCGTCGTAGAGGTTTTGTCCGTCCTGAAGATATAGCACGGGATACCTTTTGTCCGTTTCGTAGTAATCATGGGGCAGCAGAGCGGCTACCCTGCGCGTACGGATAAGCTGAGGGATCTCGAAGGCTTCATCAATAATCTCGATGCGGGGAAGAAACGCTTCGTTGTAGTGCAGGCCTGCTCCCGCCCAGTTCGTCACCCGATCGGGTAAGGTCCAGCGCTTGCTGACGTAGCGGCTGTGGTTCAGGGCGTTTTCGCCGTGCTGTCCCAGTTCCACGCATTCCCATCCGCCGCGGGTGTATTTGTACTCTACGTGGTCGATGTCATCGGGCAGGTCAAGGTATATTTCCCACTGGCCGGCCTTGGAGCCGGGCTGTAGCCGGTATGCTTCCTCTGCCACGCGCCAGTCATTAAATGAGCCTGCCACATAGATTGGCCGGTCGTCATCGGTTCCCGTTATCAGTTGTAGTTTCTTGCGACGCATGTAGTAGAGCGTGAATTGTAGCCGTATAAATTAAGGGGCACAAAATTACGATTCTCAAATCAAGTACACGTTTCGAATCATGTTTGAACTTAAAAATAAAGTCTTCGGATTCGTAACGCCCGCCCATCCTGGCGCATAAAGAGGCGATACGGGAGGCCCCTCTGCTTCCCTCTAACCCGCTTTTGCTCTCAAACAACACCATCATGAAACACCACCAGTTTCTCCTCTGCCTTGCTCTGCTCGGCGTCATTCTTTTGTGGTCCGGCTGCGACGACGAAGATCTCACCGATCCCGATTGCACCGTCGACATTCCGGTCATCTCCACCAACGTGTTGTGCGGCAACGAGCCTTACTACTTCGAAAACCTGGACGAACCTCAGGCGGGCAATCTGCCGTCGTTGCCGTTCAATTGCACCACCTCCGGGATGGAGCGCATTGTACGGATCGATGAGCCAGCCGACGGAGATTTCTACCTCCAGCTCTATGTCGGCGTTGCCGCTACCGTTCACTTTCAGGTGTTTGGTGCCAACTGCGAAGACAACGTGGTCCCCATCACGGGCTGCCTGCAGTCCGACGCAGTCGCGGTTTCGGAGAGAATCGTTTCTGCAAACGATTTCGAAGATGTCTACGTCGTTATCGATTACACCCTCTTTACCTCAGCTAACCACCTGGCCGATTATGTACTGGGCCCTGATGAATTCATTGGCGTAGCCGCGATCGATGAACTGCCGCAAACCGATGCTATTGATTACCGCGACCAGTCTTCCACTTATGAAGGCCCCGGACGATTGGCTTTCTCCTGCGACGGAGGAACCTTTCAGCGCGTGATCATCGGTAGCTGCAACAACAAAGCCGATGTTTACGCCTGGGCCCGGGAAATGGGGCTGCCCATCAGCGAAGCCTACCAGGGCGAAGGTGGTACCACCGTTGCGCTTGACATCCCGGAAGGGATGTCTCCCAATGCCGTAGGTGGCATGGGCGATAAGCCCCTCACTAAGCCCCGCCGGCCCAAGGCAGATTCCTCCGACTTTTTCATCGAAGAAGATTACATCATTGAGGTGTCCACGCTCGGCAATGGCTTATTTGATGGCAATGACATCTCCATCCCTGAGGAGGCCCTTCCGTGTCTTGCTTATCAGCCCCGCAACGGGTCGCGTCCGGGAGGAGGCAACGTGATCGTAAATATGATTGACAGCGGAATCGAAATCGGCGGCGCCTTCAACGACGACTTTCAGGGTTTTATCTATCAGGATGAGTACGAATCGGCTTTTGCTCAGCCAGGGCTGTTCGGTTTCGACTATTTGCGGGGCGATTTCGAGCCAAATGATGAGATTGGTCATGGCACTGCAACCGCTGGCACGGTGATAGGCGACTATCGGGGTGATGCTCCGCTTACCGTCTTCCACAGCAAGATTTTTGGAATCAATGGCCTGGCGAGTTATTTCGGCGCTGTCGTTGCGACCAACGAGGCCGTAGATATGAAAAGTACGATCATCAACATGAGTTGGGGCATACCGCTGGAAGAAGCTCCGCAAGCCCTGACCTGTGCTGTTCAGCGGGCTGCCAGTCAGGGTGTCGTAATCGTTACTACTGCCGGAAACGAAAACGCCAACATCGATGCTGCACCTCAATGGCCGGGAGCTTTTGGCCTTCAAAATGGTTTCGAGAATGTAATTACTGTAGCCTCGATGCAGTACCCCAATAATAATATTGATGAAGATCCGGTAAAGGCTTCTTTCTCGAATTTTAGCAACCAACGCGTTAACGTTGCAGCCTACCTGACCTCACAGTCTCCCGCGTTCATGGCAACTGACCTGGATGATTTCGATTACATCGGGGGCACTTCCATCTCCGCACCGCTCATCACGCGTAGTCTCGCCGCCTATCTTGGTCCTAACGGAGGCGGTTTGGCGTTGTGGACAGCGGAGAGACTGGAAAGGTCTTCCCAACTCAATAGCCTGGGGCAGGTGTACGAAGGCCTTTATTTACCCGTTTGTTCAGGCTTCTGAACTCTTCACTATTAGTTGTTAAGCTGGCACGCTCTGTTCGCATGAATTTGCGGTCAGAGCGTGCTTGTTTCCGGGCGCGGCCGCAGGTGCAGAGAAGGGTAGGGGAGCAGGCAAGGTTATTTAACCTGCTATTCACAACGATTAACAGTTGGCGGTATTCGTAGTGCTTAATTTAGCGGTATGCACCATTACTTCCTGTTATTCTGTCTGGTTTTTCTCTCTGCCTGCTTTAATGACTCCGCCGACGGAAGCCGCTTGATTCCGCTGTCTGATGTGGTCTCTTCTCCCGCACCGGACCCGTACCAGCCGTTGGACAAAATCATCCGCAGAGGAGATTTCGTCAAGGAAAAGAGCGGACTTAGTGAGGCGTACCTCGACGAAGTGCTTCATAACCGTATTCGCCGCCCTGCTGCCAACCTTGTTCTTAACGGAGACTCGTTACAGGTCTGTATTTCTTCGGTCGGGGCTCCCGGCGAAGAATGGGCGGCATCCCACGACTTGATATACCTCAACGCGTGGGGAGATACGTTGAGTCCTCTGGCGATGAGTTTGGGTCCGGATCATCTTGGGATGGTGAGCCCACAGACTATTCTGAAGATAAACCGCCGTACTTACCTGCTCAATATGCTCGACGAAAGCCGGTCACACATCGGAATCTCGGAGTTGGAAGATGCCCGGGATTTGCCCGTTGCAGCAAGCCTTACGACCCGGTACAAAAAATTATCGGTGCTGGATACTAACGACGAACCAACCCGTATTTCCCGGATGCCGGATAAAGAGCTCTTTGTGCTCTTCATGAATTTCCCCGAGGGGGCAGAAGAAATCCTGACTGCTTACCGGAAATTCACCGAGCTACCGATCAGGAAGCAAGAAAAAACCCAGGTCGCCGTAGTCAATCGCTACACCCGTGCACCGGCAGAAATTAAGGCTTTCTTCCTCGACAACGAAATCGGTTTCCCGCTTTACTTCGAAGGACCAGTCACCTGCGCTAACCTTCCCTGCCACGAGCGCTTTCCGTATTTCCTGAAAGTAAATACCGCTGGCAGAATCACAGATTATTACGGTTGGATGGAGGAGCTCGGTTGGTAGAAACTTATCCCTGCACCTGCGTTCGCGCCTTCTGATTGTTGCAGGGCCACAAATAGGTCATTAAAAGCATCTTATCTTTGCCCGCCAAAAAGAACCACATATGAAAATTGCAGTAGTAGGAACCGGCTATGTCGGCCTCGTAACCGGAACGTGCTTTGCCGAAACCGGCAATGACGTTATTTGTGTAGACATCGATGCCGCGAAGGTTGAGAAAATGCGCAACGGTGAAGTACCAATTTATGAGCCTGATCTCGATGTTTTGTTCGAGCGAAACCAGCGCCAGGGGCGGTTGAAATTCACAACTGACCTCAAATCCGCCGTCGATCATGCCGACGTGATCTTCCTCGCACTGCCTACACCACCCGGAGCCGATGGCTCCGCAGATCTGAGGTTTATCCTCGGAGTCGCAAAAGACCTTAGCGGAATGATCAGCCACTACACCGTAGTGGTCGATAAAAGCACCGTCCCCGTAGGTACCGCCGAGCGCGTACACGAAGCCCTGGCTAAAAACCTGGACGAAAGCCTGTTCGACGTTGTATCCAATCCTGAGTTTCTCCGGGAAGGAGTGGCCGTCGATGATTTCCTGAAGCCCGACCGCGTCGTGATCGGCACTAACAGTGAAAAGGCCGAAGAAGTGATGCGCCGCCTCTACGAACCTTTCGTTCGCTCGGGTAACCCGATCATTTTCATGGACATCCGCTCCGCCGAAATGACAAAATACGCTGCCAATTCCTACCTCGCTACACGGATCAGTTTCATGAACGAAATCGCTAACCTTTGCGAGGAAGTTGGCGCTGATGTAGACGCAGTGCGCAAGGGGATGGGCAGTGACAGCCGTATCGGAAAGCGATTCCTCTTCCCCGGCGTCGGTTACGGAGGCAGCTGCTTTCCGAAAGACGTGCAGGCCCTGGCCCGCACCGCGGGGCAAAACGACTACGATTTCCAGATCCTCAACGCCGTTATGGCGGTCAACGATCGCCAGCGGTTGCGTATCGCGGATAAGATCGAAGCCTACTACGGAGACGACCTGAAGGGTAAAACCATTGCGCTGTGGGGCCTCGCCTTTAAGCCCAATACGGACGATATCCGGGAAGCTCCCGCGCTTTACACCATCGATCGCCTCCTTGCGGCCGGAGCCAATGTACGCGCCTACGACCCCGAAGCGATGGACAACGTAAAGGAACTCTACGGCGATAAAATTACTTTCTGTGAAGACCAGTACGCTGCGTTGGAAGGTGCAGACGCCCTGGCCATCGTCACCGAATGGTCGGCCTTCCGGACGCCCGATTTTGGCCGGATGCAGGAAGCACTCAATCACAGCGTTATCTTCGACGGACGTAACCTCTACGATCTTCGCCGGATGGTGGAAGCCGGATTTTACTACGATTCTATTGGACGGGGGGTGGTTAAATAGTCAGATGTCCGGGTAGTCAGATAGTGGCTGCCGAGCCTTCTGCAGACAGCGCCAGATTTGTTTACGTTCAAAAGCAAGCATAGCGCAGGAAGTGAGCTCAATCTCAGTACTATTTGATTACCTGGCTACCTTGATTATCTTACTACTATGAAAATAGCCATCATCGGAACCGCTTACCCTTACCGGGGAGGGCTTGCTGCCTTCAACGAACGGTTGGCGGTTGAGCTGGCAAAAAATCATGAAGTAGCCATCTTTACTTTCACGCTGCAGTATCCGGGGTTTCTCTTCCCGGGGAAGTCGCAGTACACCGATGGCCCGGCTCCGGAGGGATTAAAGATCGTGCGGAACATCAACTCGGTAAACCCGCTGAGTTGGTACTCCGCCGGCCGGCAGATCAAAAGAGAAGGATTTGACCTCGCCATCATTGGCTTCTGGCTTCCGTTCATGGGCCCTGCTCTCGGTACCGTAGGGCGGCTGACCGGCTGCCCGGTGATTTCGGTAGTGCACAACATCATCCCGCACGAGCCGCGGCCGGGAGATGTGGCCTTTGCCCGGTATTACTGTGGCGCATCGGATGGTTTCCTTTCGTTGACAGATTCGGTGGCGGAAGATCTGAAGCGATTCATTGGGGATAAGCCCTCGGTAGTTTCCCCGCACCCGGTGTACGACCACTTTGGGGAAAGGACCGCCAGAGAAACGGCGCTCGGGAAATTGGACTTACCGACCGATAAAGAATACTTGCTCTTCTTCGGTCTGATCCGGGACTATAAAGGGCTCGATCTTCTGTTGGAGGCTTTAGGCGATGAACGCTTCGAAAACCGGAACCTGCATTTACTGGTGGCGGGAGAATTCTATACCGAGCGTTCGGTCTATGACAGCATCATCGAAAAGCACGGGCTGGGCGATCGTGTAACCATTATTGCTCAATTCATCCCGGACGAGGAAGTTGCCGACTATTTCAACGCTGCAGACTTGTTGGTGCAGCCTTACAAAACCGCAACCCAAAGCGGCGTAACTCAAATCGCTTACCACTTCGAAAAGCCGATGATCGTGACCGATGTAGGCGGTTTGGCCGAAATGTGCCCGGACGGTCGGGTAGGCTACGTTGTGGATCCTCAGCCCGCGGCGATTGCGGATGCCATTGTGCGTTACTTCGACGCTACCGACCGGGAAGCCATGCAGGAAATGATCCGGAAAGAAAAACGGAGGTACGACTGGGGCACAATGGCAGACGCCGTGCTGCAGCTTGCCGCTGATGTTGCTCGCCGGCGCGAAAGAGGGTAGTAGAAAGCACAAACCATCGTCTGATCATTGTTGTCCGCGACGTTTTGAGGTCGTTAACAATTGATGAGATTTGAAGCTCAACCTCAGTAGATTACTGGTTTTGCAGGGTAGAAAATCAGCCCGCCTCTCTCGACAATGACTGAGCAGGGGCTGAACTGAAAAAAAGAAATATTACATTTGTAGTATTGAGCGCGTTATCTAAAACTAAGTAAACTGCAGTACCGTTTACTTTCCTATTGGCAAAGAAGCCCTTGCCGCGCCGTACTTTTGCCCCGTTTCGCTAATTCCTCTGCCTATGTTACGTCATTCTCTAACGCTGATCATCGCCCTTTTTGCCCTGACGCTGTCTGCTCAGTTTGGCAACCCCATCAGCTGGGACTTTTCCTTCAAACAGGTGGAAGGAGATGAGTTTGAGCTTATTGCTACTTCTTATGCAGAGGATGGTTACATGATTTACAGTCAGTTTACCCCCGAAGGTGGCCCGATACCAACGGTATTTACGTGGGAGCCGGGCGAGCACTATGAACTGATTGGCAGAACGGAAGAAGAAGGTCACCTCAAATCAGGTATGGACGAGATGTTTGGCATCGAGGTCAACAAATTCTTGCCGGACCGCCCCGTGACCTGGACGCAGCGCGTAAAGGTGAAAGATTACGGCACGCCGATTGAAATGATGGTAGAGTGGATGTGCTGCGACGACGAGGAATGCCTGCCACCTACCGATGAGATTCACAGCTTCGTACTGCCCGCTCCGGCACCAGCCCCGGACCCTGCACCTGAAAATAAGCCAGCACCGGAGAACGAAGGAACAGACGGTGATGAAGCCGGGCAAGAGGATGTTGCCCAGGTCTCAAAACCATCCCCTGCACCTGCGGCCCCCCGCCCGGAACCACAAACGGCACAGCCCGCACCCGCAAAAGAAACGACCCCGGTAAAGCCCGAAGCAGAATCGGTCGAACCCGAAACACCAGCCTCCACTGATTTGCCAGTAAAGGGCACTTACGAAGTCAAAGGCCCTGCCCCCAGCGAACGCGCACCCGTAAGCTGGGATGCGAAAGCAGAAGACCTCGGCAACGGCACTTACCGCATTTCTATGACCGGAACGATGTTGCCGGAATGGACGATTTACAGCAAAGATGTGGATCCGGACGTAGGTCCCATCCCCACTACTTTCGTTGTTCAGAACAACGACAAGGCAAAGACGGTGGGTGAAGTCTCGGAAAAAAGTGCTACACTAATCGAAAAATTTGATAAAGCCTGGGACACGGTCGTCGCCAAAATAGATGGCGGAACAGTGGTGTATAGCCAACTGGTTGAAGTGCCGGCGGGCAGTAAAATAAGCGGCTACCTCGAGTATCAAACGTGTGATGGCGAGATGTGCCTGCCCCCGACTGAAGTCCCCTTCTCGCTGGACCTCGCCGAAAAGACACCTGTACTGATGCTGGACGGCCTCACCGCTTCGGATGCACCGGTTGCTCCCGCAGCTCCTGCTGGCGAAGTGAACACTGCCCTGCCCAACGAACTCGGCATCAGCGTTCCTTTCAACCCCGAACCCGTAGGTGATTGCAGCGTGGGCGCCAAAGAAACTGCCGGTAAAAGCCTGTGGGCCATCTTCGGTCTCGGCCTCCTCGGTGGCCTTTTCGCCATGCTGATGCCCTGCATCTTCCCGATGATTCCGCTGACGGTGAGCTTCTTCACCAAAAGCGGCGGTAGTAGAGGCGAAGGCATCCGCAAGGCGGGCCTCTACGGCTTCTTCATTTTCCTGATCTACGTACTGCTGAGTGCGCCCTTTCACCTGCTGGACGGCTTAGACCCCAGCATCCTCAACAACATCGCGAGTAGCGTTACCCTCAACGTTATTTTCTTTGTTGTCTTCATCTTTTTTGCCGGTAGCTTTTTCGGCTTTTACGAACTCACGCTGCCCGAAAGCTGGAGCAACCGCGCAAGCCGGGCCGAAGGCACCGGCGGCATCGCCGGTATTTTCTTCATGGCGCTCACTCTGGCTTTGGTTTCTTTCAGCTGTACTGGTCCTATCCTGGGTAGTCTTTTGGTGGAAGCCGTAAGTGGTGGCGCGTGGCCGCTGACCGCAGGGATGGCCGGCTTCGGCGTGGCGCTCGGTCTGCCGTTCGCGCTTTTCGCAGCCTTCCCCGGCTTCCTGAACAGTATGCCGAAGAGCGGCGGCTGGCTGAACAGCGTAAAGGTGGTGCTTGGTTTTGTGGAGGTCGCACTGGCTTTCAAATTCCTGAGTACGGCCGATCTGGTTGGTAATTGGGACCTGCTGCGCATCGAGCCTTTCCTCGTCGTCTGGATTCTCTGCGCACTTGGCATCGCAGCCTACTTACTTGGCTTTATCAACTTCCCTCTGGACAGCAAAAACAGAAAGAGGAGTACCCTGGGTGTAGCGCTGGCAGTTGGAGCTCTCGTGCTTACCGGTTACCTCGCAATCGGCCTTACGGCAGACAGCGATACCGGAACGTACACCGGCCGCAAACTGATGAGTGGTATCGCTCCTCCGGTTTGTTACAATTACTTCTTGCCTTGCGATGAGGACAAAAACATAACTCCTTTCAAAGATCTGGAAGAAGGATTGGCTTACGCCCGTGAAGTAAATAAGCCGGTAATGCTGGACTTCACCGGCTACTCCTGTGTCAACTGCCGTAAAATGGAAGAGCACGTATGGACAGAGCAAAAGATCAAGCGTTATCTGACCGATGAGTATGTTATCATCAGTCTCTACGTCGACGAGCGCAAGCCGTTACCCGAAGAGCAACACATCGAGGTTGACCGAATGGATGGGTCGGGCCGCAAGAGACTGATCAATACCGTTGGTAAGAAGTGGCAATACCTGCAGCAGTCTGTCTATTCCAAGTTGTCGCAGCCGTATTACGTTCTGGTCGATCCGGACGGTACCACCCTGAATCCGCCCGTTGCCTACACGGCCGATGTGGATACTTATGAGGACTTCCTGGAGTGTGGCCTGGCTACCTACCGGAAACTGGAGAGTAGTAAGTAGAGGGTATAGTTGCCGAACTCACGAAGTGGGTGTTTCCCTGCAGGAGCACTACTCCCCATCTTCTACACACTCAAAAAGGGCGCGGTCGCAGGTGCACAGTAGGTTAAAGTCAGTTTTAACAGGCAAAGCACGGTGACAAAGGCAACCTCTCCTCCCGAAATACGTACTATTCACACATAACCAAAAGATTCTACATCCATGCAAAAGTTATTTCTCTTCCTCTGTCTCGCTTCTATGCTTGCAGTTACAAGTTGCTCCAAGAAAACAACCGCAGGTGCGGTTGCGGGCGGAACCGATTATGCGGCCCTGGCTGCCAGCTACAAACAAAACCCCGACGCACTCCGCCAAATGGTAGAAAACTGCGAAGCGAACGAAGCAGCGCTAGTTGCTGCCCGCCAGGACATCAGTCGCCTGCAAAACCAAAGCAGTACGACCAGTCAGGACGTTACAGCACTGCGAACTAATCTTTCCAACGCACAAATGGAGAACGATCAGCTTCGTCAGCAACTCGCTCAGGCGCAGGCTGCTGCTGCCAACGCAACCAGCGACCGCCTGGACACAGACCAGCAAACGATCGTGGCCGGAGTTATCTTCCAGGTTCAACTGGGAGCTTACGCACAGAATACTGTCAATTCCGACCTGTCCACCGGAGATGCGCTGGAACTGCAGGAACAAAACGGTGTGCAAAAAGTAGTCGTGAGCCAATTCCGGACCTACGCCAGTGCCGCTACACTTCGTGACCGGCTGAAGCAAATGGGCGTTAACGGAGCCTTCGTGGTCGCTAAAAACAACGGCGTTCGGATTACCGTGCCGGAAGCACTGAAAATGACGGGGCAGGGGTAATTGCAGCCGTCAGGATGTTACAACCGGAGATTCCGAAAAGTCTCCGTGTCATACGATGGGTTGACCCAAATGCCGAAGGCACGGGTCAGCCCATTGTGTTTGAAGAAGGTGGTTCAGATGCATTGATATTAGCCGCACATTGTATAGAGTAATTTATTTTAAAACAATAAGTAGTATCAATAAATTTTTCTATCTTCGCCACTGCGGTTGCGCCGGGAATAGAAACCTCTCTCTGCTCTCTTGAGAGTTTGACTTTGCACCTGCGCCCGCGCCGCCGCTTGCTCCTTGACTAAGGGGGAGAGTGAGATGTATTCCGGCTCGGGATATTAAGTATGACATACAGCAGAGCAAATAACAGCTACGAAAAGATACCGAAACATGAGTGATAAGGCCCAGGAGCCCCAGGGGGAACACGCCTCCGACAACGAAGAACAAATCACTACCCTCAAGGGAATGTATGAGGATTACTTCCTCGATTACGCCAGTTATGTTATTCTGGAGCGGGCTGTGCCTACCATAGAGGATGGCCTGAAGCCGGTACAACGCCGAATTCTGCACGCGCTCAACGAGATGCACGACGGTCGTTACCACAAAGTTGCCAACGTGATTGGCCAGACGATGCAGTACCACCCCCACGGTGATGCTGCTATCGGTGATGCCCTCGTAAACATGGGCCAGAAAGACCTGATGATCGATCCGCAGGGAAACTGGGGTAATACCCTCACCGGAGATTCTGCGGCTGCCAGCCGCTACATCGAGGCCCGGCTTACCAAGTTTGCGACCGAGGTGATCTTCAATCCCCAAACCACCGAGTGGCAGGTGAGCTACGATGGCCGCAAGAAGGAACCCGTTAACCTGCCCGCTAAGTTCCCCCTCGTACTTGCCCAGGGAGCGGAAGGTATTGCCGTTGGTTTGAGCACCAAAATTATGCCGCACAACTTCATCGAGTTGTGTAAGGAAAGCATCAAAATACTGCAGGGAAAAAAACCGAAAATTTATCCGGACTTCCCCACCGGCGGAAGCATCGATGTATCGGATTACCAGTGGGGAAAACGTGGTGGAAAGATCAAGATCAGAGCAAAGATCGAGAAGATCGATAACCACTTTGTCGCCATCCGTGAGTTGCCTTATGGTATGACGACAAGCAGCCTCATCGACAGTATCCTCAAGGCGGTCGATAAAGGCAAAATCCGCATCAAAAAAGTTCAGGACAACACCGCGGCGGAGGTGGAAATTCTGATTGAACTTGCCTCCGGTATCAGTCCGGACGTAACGATCGACGCGCTCTACGCTTTCACGAATTGCGAACTTTCCGTTTCTCCCAATGCCTGTGTCATCATTGGAGGGGATAAGCCTCACTTCATTTCAGTACTCGACATTCTCGAGCACACTACGCACCAGACGAAGGCGCTGCTGAAGATGGAGTTGTTGATCAAGCAGAAGGAACTGGAGGAAAAACTCCACTTCGCCAGCCTTGAAAAAATATTCATTCAGGAACGCATCTACCGTGATATCGAGGAAGCCGAAGACTTCCCCGAAGTGATCGACATCATCCGTGCTGGTCTGGAAAAGTATTTCCGGGAACCACTGGATAAACCGAAAGCCGGAGATAAACGCATTCTTTTACTGCGTGCTATCTCAGAAGAGGACATTGTACGGCTCACAGAAATCCGGATCAAGCGGATCTCGAAGTACAATAAATTCAAGGCCGATGAGCGGATGGCGGCCCTCGAGGAAGAACTCAGGCAGGTTAAACACGATCTGGAGCACCTCACCGAATACGCCATTGCCTGGTACGAAATGCTGTTGAGCAAATACGGCAAAGGGCGGGAGCGAAAAACAACTTTCGACAGTTTCGAAAAAGTGAAAGTAGCTATCGTTGCGGCCAACAACGCCAAACTGTACGTTGACCGGAAGGAAGGCTTTGTGGGAACCGGATTGAAGAAGGAAGAATTCGTAAAGGAATGCTCGGATTTAGATGACATCATCGTCGTGCTGAAAGACGGAACAATGATGGTTACCCGGGTAGACGACAAGACCTTTGTCGGCAAAAATATCATTCACGTCGATGTCTGGCGTAAAGGTGATGAACGGACGACGTATAACATGATCTACCTGGACGGAAAAACAGGACGGGCAATGGGTAAGCGGTTCAACGTGAAAGCCATCACCCGCGACCGTGCCTACCAGTTACACAAGGGAGCAAAAGGATCGAAGCTTCTTTACTTCAGCGCAAACCCCAACGGAGAAGCAGAAATCGTCAATATTCTCCTGAGCCCGGCATCCAAGGCCAGGGTAAAGGATTTCGACTTCGACTTTGCCGAGCTGGCGATTAAAGGACGGGCCTCCGGGGGAAACATTGTAACCCGCTATCCCGTCCGTAAAGTAACCATGAAGGAAGCTGGCAAGAGTACGCTCGGGGCCCTGAAGGTATGGATGGACGAAGTGAGCGGTCGCCTCAATCTCGAGGAAAGAGGCTTGCTCCTGGGCGGCTTCGATACCGGAGACAAGTTGCTTGTCCTTAACTACGATGGCACCTACGAACTGGAAGAACTCGACATGACCCGTCGCTACGATCCCAAACAGGTATTCTACATCGGCAAGTACTACGACGACATGATCGTGAGCGCGGTGTATTACGAAGGAGAGCGCGGTTACACGCTGGTAAAACGCTTTGAAATAGAAACCAGTGCCACCGGACAGAAATTCAACTTCATCACGGATCACCGGCAATCAAAACTATACCTGGCGACCGTGCACCCGAAACCGGAAGCGGAGATTTCCTTCAGGGTGAAGCGGGAGACCCAGAAGAAAATAGTTCAGCTCGCGGACTTTATCGACGTTAAAGGCTGGAAGTCGTTGGGCAACAAACTCCACGATGGTAAGCTCACCGCTGTGAAGGAACTCAACGAAGCTTACGTACCGCCGGTAGAAGAAGCCGAGGTTAAGGCTGCTCCTAAAAAGAGGCCAATGGATACTCCCGGAATCAAACCGGGTGATACGATTGAGTTGGAATTCTAGTCGGTTCAGATCACGAAAAGAAAGCGCGCGCTCGGATGTTACCGGGCGCGCGCTTTGCTTTTGGCGTCAGAATTTGCGAAGATGATTATACCGCAACATCGTGTTCACGGAGAGCAGAGTTCAGGCTGGTCTTTTTGTCGGTACTCTCTTTACGCTGTCCGATGATGAGGGCACAGGGAACCTGGTACTCGCCGGCGGGGAATTGCTTGGCGTAAGTACCCGGAATGACGACCGAACGTGGCGGTACGTAACCTTTGTGAGTGACCGGCTCGCTACCGGTAACATCGATGATGTGGGTGCTCTTGGTAAGAACAACGTTGGCCCCCAGTACCGCCTCTTTGCCGACGCGGACGCCTTCAACAACGATACAACGTGACCCGATAAAACAGTCGTCTTCGATGATGGTTGGGGTAGCTTGCAGCGGTTCGAGGACGCCCCCGATACCTACGCCGCCGCTAAGGTGAACGTTGCGCCCGATTTGTCCGCAACTGCCAACAGTAGCCCAGGTGTCAACCATGGTGCCGCTGCCGACCCAGGCTCCGATATTAACGTAGCTGGGCATCATGATCACACCTTTTTCAAGGTACGCACCGTAGCGGGCGATGGCGTGGGGGACAACCCGTACGCCCTGAGCGGCGTAATCCTTCTTAAGCGCCATCTTGTCGTGGAACTCAAAGGGGCCTACTTCGATAGTTTCCATCTGGCGGATGGGGAAGTAGAGTACTACCGCTTTTTTTACCCACTCGTTGGCCTGCCAGCCGTCGGCTACGGGCTCCGCTACGCGGAGACGGCCTTTGTCGAGTTCTTCGATAACGGCATTGATGGCCTCTTGTGTCTTCGCTTCTTTCAGTAGCTCGCGCTGGTCCCAGGCGGCTTCGATGATTGCTCTTGCGTCTTGCATAATATCTTGTTTTTTGAGACGGCAAAGATGGGGAATTTCGGGCGACTGAGAGGAAACCTTCAGGCTGTTGTTTTACGGCCTGAAGGGAACGGGCTATTCGTTAAAGCGCTGCTTTACTGATGTATGGCAGTGCGGTGCCTTGGTGGCGTCGGCTAAACCCGTACCTTAGCAGTCCTCTGTTTTTCTTACTTATCCCATCCCGATGATTATTAACCGTCCTGTTACAGGCTGGCTCTTCCTTGTGTTTCTTACGGTCAGCCTTTTGGCCGGAGGAGATTCTTTTGGTCAGACCCCTCAGCAGTTGGAAGATCAGGGGAAGTATGATGAGGCCGCGCAAGCATTCGTTGCGGCCGGAGGGAGAATGAATTACTTCCGGGCCGGAGAAGCATGGTATGAGCCAGACAGCCTCCTGAAGGCAGCGGCGGCTTTCCTTAATGCAACGCAAGGAGAAAACGGTGCCTTGGTTGAAGACAGCCTTACGGGACTGGCCCTCCATAAAACAGGTCTGTGCTTTTATCGTCTTGAAGACGATGAGCAGGCGATCAAATATTACCGACAGGCCGTACAAATCCGCGATAAAATTTTTCCCGGGCCGCACAACGACCGGGCAAAGAGCCGGAAAAACCTGGCAACCTCAATGCGATTTCTGGGCAACCTCGATTCTGCCGCGGTTCTCACCCGCGAAGCTATCGCTATTTACGAGCACCTGCCCAGTCCTGATACCACCAACTGGCTAAGGGGGCTGAACGAACTTGGAGACATTTCACTTGAGTTGCAAGACATGCAGGTTGCGCTTAGCTCCTTCCTGGCTGCCCGTCCTCTGGTAACAAAGGTGTCGGCCGAGGATGCCTTCAATTACTACTATCTGGGCGCACGCATTTACCTCGGGTTTGAGGATTTTGACGTCGCGATCAGGCACGCGCAGCGTGCCGTTGCACTGGCAGAACAAGAAGAGGAGCCTTACTGGCTGGCGGATGTCCTCACCGTCCTGGCGGGGGGGCAAAGACAAAGCAAGCGGCCGGAAGCTGCCAAACGATCTTACCTGCAAGCCGCGGAAATCCTGGAAGGAGACCCGTACGAAACAGAATCGCTGCGGCTGGTATACCTCAACCTGGCGAGCCTTTTGGGTGGCGCAGAACACGAAAAAGAAGCGCTGCGCTATCTTGAACTCGCCAACACCGGTTACGCTGAGGATCCCACACTTTTGCTTCTGGAGGTTACAAAGCGTAAGGGGATTGTTCAGATTGACGCAGGGAAGCCTGAAGAGGCTTTGGTTACCTACGAGGAAGGGCTGCTGAAGCTCGGAGGTAAACGGGGGGGACCCGGGAACCTGGTACAGATTTCACCAGACAGCATATCACCAATTTACTACGAAGAGGTGGCTCAGTTACTGGGGGATCAGGCACTGGCCCTTACCCATGTCGGCAGATTTGAAGACGCACTCAGCTCGTATGATGCCTATTTTAATTGGCTCGATATCCTGCGGAACAGGGTGAATTCCGACGCCAGTCGTCGCTTCCTGAGCCAGAACCTCCGGCCGGTCTTCGACCGGGCCATCGGAGTGTTGATAGACCGGTTTTTAAACGAAAGTAATGATGAGGATTACCTCTGGCGCGCCCTGGCCCTGAGTGAACGCGCTAAGGCCTATAGCCTTCTGACCAGCATTCAGCGGGACCGGAGAAACATGCCAAAACGGGAAAGCGAATTGCGCGCGCGGATCGCTACGCTGGAGCGCAGCGCCTCAAAACCAGCACCGCTGGAGGCCGCAAGGTTGGAACTGGACCGCTTACTGCAACAACGAAAAACGGAACTGCCAGAGACCGAAGATTTTACCTTCCGGGAAGACGACTTACTGGAAATGCTGCGCGGGCGGGGCAGCGACCTGATGGCTTTTCATCTGGGGGCGGAAAGGGGACACCTGTTCGTCGTGAATCACCGCACTGGCGGAATCGGCTACGCTTCCATCGAAGGGGTAGACAGTCTCACAACTGAAGTAGAAGCCTGGCGGGAAGCAATCGATGCCAGCGCGTATCAACGCAAAAGCCTGCGCCCGGAAGCCGAGCAGGCTGCTCTCGACGAAGCGTTCCAGAACGAAGGGCTTGCCCTCGTCAGCCGCTTGTTTTACGGGAAGCATCGCTACAGTACGATTCCCGCCGGAAACGTGCTGATCGTACCCGATGGAGCGTTATGTTTTTTACCTTTCAGTTGCCTGCCGGTAACACCAGCGAAGCCTCCGCTTAACTATGGTGCCTACCATTACTTCGCCAAAGATCGCAATGTTTCTTACGCTTACTCCACAAGTGTTCTACTGGCGCAAAGCAAGGTGAAAGCCATTGACTACGATAATAACCTGCTTGCCTTTGCCCCCTCCTTCGGCGGAGATGCCGGATCAGGAAAAAGAGCCATCAGGCAAACCGATCTGCGTGCCCTGAAAGGACTGGAGCCACTGCAGCACAATCGGGAGGAGGTAGAATCCATCAGCACTTTCGTGCCAGGCAGCCTGTCGTTTTACGGCGTTGAGGCCAGTCGCAAGCGCTTTCTGGAGACTGCGGGCTCGGCCCGCATTGTCCACCTGTCCAGCCACGGAACGGTAAATGCCGCCGACCCCCGCCTGAGCTTTATCGCCTTTTCACAGCTCGGAGACAGCCTTGAATTGGAGGAGTTGCTGTACTTCAACGACCTTTCTTCGGTCGCTATGGAGGCCGAACTGGTGGTGCTTTCCGCCTGCGAAACCAGCCTGGGTGAATATGTGCCGGGCGAGACCGCCCTCAGCTTGGCCAGCGCATTTACGGCCTCCGGTGCCCGGAGCACCCTTACTACCCTTTGGGCTGTCGATGATGCGGCCACGAAGGAGTTAATGGTCAATTTTTACCACCACCTTACTGCTGGGAATAGCCGGGCCGAAGCGCTGGCTATTGCCCAGCGTACGCACCGGGAAGGAGAAGACTACGCCCACCCTTATTACTGGTCTGCAATGACGCTGTACGGTGCCGGAGGACCGGTCATATTGAAAGCCAGGTCTCCTTTTCCCTGGATGATCGCCGCCGGAGGGGGCGTCCTTGTAGCTTTGCTTTCGGTGTTTTTCTTGCGCGGTAACAGAAAAAAGAGGTGACGACGGGCCAAACCCGCATGACGGACCAGAGGTTATAGTAATCAAAAGCCCATGCCAAGTATCCCGTATTACCACGTCTACACCGATGAGGATGGCGTAAGCCGTCAGAAACTGCGTCACCTCACAGACTTTGAAGAAGAATCCATGGGAGGGGATTCCGGTAGTCAGTGGAACAATAAGCTCATGAAAGGAGCAACGCAGATTATCTTCAGCGAACTGCCCGCCGATTTCGATGGCGACTGGCATGAAAATCCTCAGCCCCAGTGGATCGTACCGCTCTCCGGAGGTTGGTGGGTGGAAACGATGGATGGCGAACGCGTGGAAATGCGAACGGGTGACCTCTCCTTCGGAGCCGACCAGGGAACCAACGGGGAAAAAGGACACCGCTCAGGAGTACTCGACGGAAAACCCTGCCAAATGATGATCATACAGGTTACCGACAATGAGCAACTCAAAGGCGGTAAAGTCGCACCGGACGAATTGTAAGCCACGTCGTTTCAGGGGGTGACCCGGACCCCGCCGGCATAGATTAACAGTCTCTTATACATCCTTTGGCTCGTTGCTACGTTCTTATCTTTGCTAAACCAAACCACTACGTTATGCGCGCCTTACTTCTTTTTAGTGCTCTTTTCATTTTCTCGGGTTCTGCCATTCAGGCACAGGATACCAACCTTTGGAAGACACTTTCTAAGATTACCTACGAGAAAAAATTCGATGAACTGCTCGGTTTTAAAGTCGACGTACCCGTTTTCGGAGATGATATCAAAGCACTGGAAGGCGAAATCGTGGAAGTAAGTGGCTACATCGTTCCGGTGGAGGGCTACAAAAGCCACACCGAGTTTGTGTTCAGTGCCTACCCTTACAACATGTGCTTCTTTTGCGGAGGTGCGGGTCCCGAAACGGTAATGGAGGTAACCAGCAAAGAGCCCGTGAAATACAGCACCGACCGGGTTAAGCTCCGTGGTAAACTCTTGCTGAACAGCGATGACATCAACCGCCTGATGTACGTATTAGTCGACGCTGAATTGGTGAAAGGAGGAATGGACGGGAAATAGATTGAATCGTTGGCGGGTGGCAAACCAGCTGTGTCCCTCAGTACCCGGAATGTCAACGAACTGAGCTGTCAATGAATAAGTTTATTCAGCGAATCAATACGGGCGCAACCGCAGGTGCAAAGAAGGTCTCTTTGGAAGCAGGGAACCATTACCTTTGTCCCTCCGGACCCATAAAAAACAAACTGATCCCGTGCGTATAATCCATTCACCTTTCCTTGCCTTCCTGATCGTACTTGCCGGTATGCTGGCGTTCTCTTCCTGTGGAGACGATGCCAAAGACCCTGCTAATTCAACCACCACCGCACCTGCGGCCCCGCCAAAAAGAGAAGTGGATCCTAACGCAAAACCCGTCCCCCGCTTTGATGCAGACAGCGCTTATGCTTACGTCGCGAAGCAAGTCTCCTTCGGCCCCCGGGTTATGAACACCCCCGCTCACGATGCTGCCGGAGAATGGCTTTCGTCAAAGCTGAACTCCCTCGGCGCCGAAGTAGAGGAGCAAGAGTTTACGGCTATGGCCTATGATGGTACGCCGCTGAAAGGCACCAACATTATTGGTCGTTACAATCCGGAAATGGAGTATCGTATCGCGCTTGCCGCACACTGGGATACGCGCCATGTAGCGGATAGCGATAAAGAAACCGATCCTGCCGCAGTAGTGGAAGGGGCCGATGACGGCGCCAGTGGGGTGGGCGTCCTGCTTGAAATAGCCCGCCAACTTGGCCAGTCAACCCCTGGTGTGGGCGTGGATATCATTTTCTTCGACGCCGAGGACTACGGAGAACCTAATAACTCCGACAGCTACGGGTTAGGATCACAGTATTATGCTAAAAACCTCAAAGACCCTAAACCAACCTACGGTATCCTGCTGGATATGGTTGGTGCCAAGAACGCCCGCTTCTCTAAGGAAGGATACTCTGTCCGCGAGGCTCCGGTTTTGGTAGAAAAAGTATGGCGTCTGGCCAAGGGGCTTCCGATGTCGAATGCTTATTTCCTAGATAAAAATGTCGGGTACATAACCGATGATCACTTCTTCGTGATGCGGGATGGCGGAGTTCCCATGATAGATATTATCAACTTTGGCGACGAAGGCTTCGGAGACCATTGGCACACCGGCAACGACGGTATGAACATCATCGACAAGAACACCCTCCGCGCCGTAGGCCAGGTGGTCGCCGCCGTGGTGTACCGGGATGCAGCCGGAACGTTCTAGTTTGTTGGATCGTTGGTTCGTTAGAGTTTGACGCCTAAACGTAACAATGCTCCAAATTACCGAAGACCAACGCTCTAACGAATCAACCCCTCCAACGAACCAAATTACCAACCATACCTTTGTACGATGGACATCCTCATCACCATAGCACTCGTTTACCTCGCTTACCGAGGATACCAGTGGTATAACAACATCCAGAATCAGGTGAACGGAGCCGACCGGCCCCGGGAAGTGAACGAGGAAGACCTTGCCGCCAATCCGCCGCCGCAGCCCGGCAGCGAAGACGACTACATCGACTACGAAGAAATCAATTAATTGCACTTTGTGACCTCGTTAGGCCTGTTAAATGGCTTTAACGCATCGCAACTTAAGTTCAGCAAACTCCGGTATAAGCCAGAGGATATTACGCAGCATATACATCAACTTACTATGGCGGATCCCACCCGTTTCAACGGTCGCATCAGCGACTGGATCCTGCATAAGGATAACCAACTCATCGTTTTCAATAAGCCAGCCGGGCTGAGTGTTCAGCCCGATAAAACAGGTGATCCCAGCTTGCTGGGGATGGGCGCAGCCTACGTCCGCCACGACCTTTACCTGATCCACCGGCTCGATCGTCCGGTTTCCGGTGTAGTTGTGATGGGCCAGAAGCCATCGGCTCAAACTGCCCTGACAAAACAGCTCCAGGCCGGAACCATCGGTAAGCACTACCTGGCCATCGTGGCCAATCGTCCCGAGAAGGATGAGGATACGCTGAAGCACTACCTCAAAAATGCTGCCGGCAATCGCTCTGCGATCGATGAAAACCCCAGCCCCGGCTCCAAACTGGCTGAGCTGAGCTACAAATACATCGGTTCCAGCGATCGTTACCACCTGCTGGCGGTAAGCCTCAAAACCGGACGAAAGCACCAGATCCGTTGCCAGCTGGCAGCCATCGGCTGCCCGTTAAGAGGAGACACCAAGTATGGCTTCAAGCGTGCAAACCCCGACAACAATATAGATCTGCACAGCTACAAAGTCGCCTATGATCACCCCGTTACCGGAGAGCGTACAGAGCACGTTGCACCGCTGCCCGAAGGAGCAGTATGGGATGCCTTTCGGGAAATGGTATAGCCCTGAACGGATATTCCGAATCATAAGCCTGCTCCCAGCCGGAACAAACAAACCGTACCTTCGCCGTTCAAACGAATTCCATAATGACCGCCGACCTGATCTTCGAGCACTTCCCTCATCTGACCGACAAACAAAAAGAGCAGTTCAATGCGCTTGATGCGTTGTACCGCGACTGGAACGCAAAAATTAATGTCATCAGCCGTAAGGACATTGATAACCTCTACGTAAACCATGTTCTCCACAGTCTGGCAATCGCTAAAGTGGTAAACTTTCTCCCCGGTGCGCGTATTCTCGATCTCGGGTGTGGCGGAGGCTTTCCCGGTATCCCGTTGGCTATTTTGTTTCCGGAAACAGAGTTTCATCTGGTAGATGGGATCGCGAAGAAAATCCGCGTCTGCAACGAAGTGATCGAGGGCATTGGCCTCACAAACTGCAAAGCGGAACAGAAGCGGGCTGAAGAGATTAAAAAGCCGGTCTATGACTTCGTCGTTACCCGCGCTGTTGCGAAGATGGAAAAGCTTGCGGAATGGAGCATGCGCCTGATCACCAAGAAGCAACGCCATGCCCTGCCGAACGGAATTCTTGCCCTCAAGGGCATTGGCCTGGAGGAAGAGATGGCTGCCTTCCCCAAAGGAGCAGTAGAAGAGTTTCCGATTGCTAAAATGTTTCCCGGTCATCCCTTTTACGAAGTAAAAGCGGTGGTTTACCTGCAATATTAGGAGCCGCAAAACGGGAGGTTTTCCAAAGAACCTTACGACAAGTCGTATCCACTCCGTGCAGCAGCGCAGTTCGGTTCTGACTGCGTTGCTCAAATCTTCATTTAGCTAAGGCTAAAGTCCGGTTTGAGCACCTTGATAGCCCCAAAATTTACGAGTGCGCTACTACCAGTTTGAGGGCTGACAGACCACTAGGCCAGTTTGCCGGGGGTAAATAAAAAAAGCATTCAGTGTGCAGGCTGCCATTAGGAGGCAGGCCCGAACGCTGAATACTTTTTCGTTGTCTGGTGAGAAATAAATAACCTGGGCGAGCAGGTTTTCTGTTATTCCTCTTCCGGCTTGGTTTTCTTTTTAGCCTTGGGGGCCGGCTTGTCTTCCGGGGCGGGCTGAGGATTAGCAGCGGCTTCGGCAGCAAGGCGTTCTTTTTCCTCTTCTTTCCGTTTTTGGATTTTGTTGAGAAGAATCGCGGCCTTGATCATGAAGTCGTCGTGGCGTTCGGTGTACTCGTTGAACACCATCATCAGGCGGGCAGCATCGAAGGCTGCCGTGCCGGGGATGATCTGGCGGGCAGCGATGGGGTGAAGCCAGTACTCGAGGTTGTTGGAGCGCAGGTAAGACTGATCGGTGTGGAAGTCGATCACCGTCGCCAGTTTGTTGAGACTGAACAGGTAGTCGGTTTCCCGGTTCAGGTCTTTCTGGATGTCAATGATGTTGACATAGTCGAAATTAACACCCGAACGCTCACAGAGGAAAATGTCGCGGCGGCCGTCGAATACGATGAGGTCGTCGAAGCGGTATTTGCGAAGGTTTTTCAGCAGGAAGTTCCGTACCGCCATTTTGGTAGAGCGGAGGTTACGGAAGGCATACTGTAGTTCTTCTTCTTCAAGGCGGAAGTCTTCTTCGTAGCGGAAACGGCGGTTGGTACGCATATTGAGTACCTCACGTACCCGACGGGTAGTGTGGCCCAGTTCGTCGGTTTCGGCGTATACATCGACGATGTCTACGTTGGCCTGGTTGATCCAGCTTTCGAGGAATATCTTGTTTGACCCCCGCTCAAAGACGAGGAGGGCGATTTCACTAATCGCGTAGAAGTTGGGGTAGCCTCCGTAGATGTTCCCATACTTCAGTTCTAGAAAGGCAATGTTCTCGTTCACGGTTTGAGGTTAATTTCAGTTTTTGTTCCCGGTAATCTTCAGAAAACTTAAATAAGGGCTTTAAAGCTGCAAAAGAATAACTACTCGTATTTCAGTCAGGGATGTTATTCGTTTCAAAGCCTTGTTAATAGCACAAGGTAGGTATTCAGTCGTTAAGTAAAGGTCTTTACCCCCGTCAAAGGTTGAACCTACGGCCATAATTCGGCTTTAAAACGGCCGTTGCGGTAAATTTCTTCACCGTCAGCGTAAATTATGCCTCCGTTTTTCATGTCGGCAATCATATCCCAGTGTACGGTGCTTTCGTTCTTGCCGCCGGCAAGTGCATAGCTCTGGCCGATGGCCATGTGAACTGAGCCGCCGATTTTTTCGTCGAAAAGTATGTTTTTGCTGAACCGGTCGATGGTGTAGTTGGTGCCTACAGCGGCTTCGCCAAAACGACGCGTTCCGGGAATTTCAAAGGTCTCGTCCAGTACCTCCTGTCCGCTTTCGGCTTCCCATTTTATTATCTCACCATCTTTTACCGTTAGTGTAACCCCCTGAACTGTCTTTCCGTTGCGGATAGCCGGATAATCAAAGTAGATATACCCGTTGGCAGATTCTTCTTCCGGGCTGGTGTATACCTCGCCGCTGGGCATATTGGTTTGCCCGTCGGAGTTGATCCAGGTCCGGCCGTTGGTGGTGAAGGTAATGTCCGTTCGGTCGTTGACGTAACGGAAGGTGGTACAGCTGTTCATATGGTCTACCACCGCCTGTTGCGTTTTACGAACTTCCAGCCACGCTGCGCGTGGATCTGTTTGGTCGATCTTTGTGGCCTGAGCAACAAAGGCTGTGTACTCTTCGAGGCTCATTTCGGCTTCTTCGGCGAGGGCCGGGCACGGGAAGACACAAAGGCTGCGCTTCAGCCGGCGATCGGCCGTGCGCTCGAAGTAGGTTTTGAGGATGGGCGCCATCGCTTCGCGGTTGGCTTCACGGAGAGCAGGAGCCGGTGGCTCCTCGCGTAAACTGAAGGGCGCACGAATATTGATGTAAGCTTCGAACTCTTCGATTGCCGTTTTATAAAGGGTCGGGATATAGGCAAACTGTTCGGGGCTGCCGTAGTCGCGCATCGCGGCACCGGATCCCTCAACCGAAAGGCTGTACTCGAGGTGGCCGCCGACCTTGAGAACCTCTTTCTTGATCTCGGTAATCAGTGGAGCTGCCAGCACGGTGGAGTTCACAAAAAGTCGCTCTCCGGCCTGGAGGCTGACGCAGTAATTCACCAGCAGGTGAGCGTAGGAGTTTAATTGCTTTGGGGTCATGGAAAGAAAGGAAACGTAAAGTGAAAAGGCCAAATACCGTTACCGTGGCCTGAGAAATTTTGCGCGGTCGAGGCTTCGTTGTAAAATTCGTTCGTAACTCTCCGGCATCAAACGGGTAATCTTGTCGATCAACCTGGCGTCGGAGCCGATAGTAATTCTGCTTTTACCACGCTTTATTCCGCTAATAATGATTTCTGCGGCCTGCGATGCGGTGGTCTTAGCCAATTTGTCGAAACGGGTGACGAAGCGCTCGTGATCGGTCTCGTTACTTACCAACGCGTGGCGGGCTATGTTCGTTTTGATGCCGCCGGGATGAACGCAAACTACCTGCAATCCGGTGCCCCGCATCTCCACGCGGAGGGTTTCTGTGAAGCCCCGGACTCCAAACTTGCTCACACAATATGGTGCCTGACCGGGGCAACCCATCAGCCCGAATACGCTGCTGATATTCACCAGGCAGCCATCGCCGTGCTCGCGCAAGTGAGGCAGAAAGGCCAATGAACCGTAAATCACACCCCAGAGGTTCACCTGTAGAATCTTTTCGTAATCTTCAATGGTTCCGTAAATCACCGGGGTGATCTGCTGGGTCAGTCCGGCGTTGTTGAATACGACGTCGATTCTGCCAAGGGCTTTGCGCGCCGCGCCGGCAAAACCCTCAACGGCCTGCCGATCTCCGACATCGAAAGCTTCCATGTAGCCGCGGGCTGCCTCGGGTAATTCTTCCCAGATAGCCATCAGGGAGTCCTGGTTCCAATCATTGAGGACAAATATGGCGCCCTCCCGGGCAAGCTGTCGGGCCAGTTCGCGCCCAATACCCGAGCCGGCGCCGGTAATGACGACTACTTTGTTTCGGAAGTTTTGCATGATGATCTCTTAATTTTAAAGGGCCGGGCCTCACTCACATATAAAGAGAGCAACTTCAGTAGGTTGCATTTGGGCGCAGGCGCAGGTGCAAGGTAAGGGTAACGGAGCAAAGGCCCCTTTTTACACCGGTACACAACCCGTCTGGAGGCCCGTCAACCATTAAACAGGCCGTTGAGTGCTGGTAGGCTTTCGGGGCTGGAATGGTGTTCAAGCGGTAGTTCAACCGTAGTTAAATGAGGACTTGAGCAGGGCAGCCAGAACCGATAAAACACTGCAGCCTGCTACCATAGCCAGGTTCAGACAAGCTACTTGCTTGCCTGCGGTTATTCCTGAATTACTACGGCAGCGGCAGTCTCATATTTGCTGAAGTCGCTGTAGCCAAACAGTTTCATTGCGTCTTCACGGCTGAGCTGAATATCGGGGAATTTATAACCCTCCGGGCAGGCGTAGCGCCCCGATGCCTGCAGGGTGATCTTTTTATCGGGATGGTCGGGTAAGAAGACTTCGATTTTCTTGCGAAAGAAAATCCCCGACTCGCAAACGTTGGCGTAGCCGCTGAAGGGCTGAACCTCCCGCTCGGGGATGCTGACTTTCACTTCCTGCGCCTGGTAAGACCACGGGCCGAGCCGCTTGTCCCGCAACTCCCGCAGCTCGCGGGAGGCGGCCGACTCATACTCCAACTCGGTAAGCTTACCGGCCAGGTCGGGATCCGCGAAGTGAAAAAGTTCGTGCTCTTCTTTTAGCCAGTTGGTCGCTCCTGCGGCAGAGTACTCCTTGCTGAAAATCTTACCCATCAATGTCTCGTCGTCGGCCATGTCTTTTTCCAGATCGATGACAAGTTCGGCGTCGCCGTACTTCCAGCGGATGTCGGTGGTTTTAGCTTCGGTACCGGTAAGCCCCCAGCCGATGGCAAGGCCGGAAAGCAGACAAACGATGGCGAGAATGATTGTTTTGGTGGTCGACATAAAATACGGGCGGTCAGAAAGTTTGGCCTAAATGTACGTACCAGTAGGTTGGAACCAGCTCGCCCTGCCCTTCAACTTGCCGGGAACCTGCGGCCGCGCCGTCAGGAAACCATTGTCCATACTCAGCTAACGCCACCCGGAAAAACAAAAACCGGAGCCGACACTACTGCCGACTCCGGGTGGTTTGGGGATGATCCCGTATCAAAATAATGCAGGATCTAATTGTTCGTCGCAGAATCAACGAGGCCTTCGAGCGCAGTGCGCATCGTGGAGATGGCCTCGAGGTCATCTCCGATGTCATGCCGGTCGGCGATCCATTCCGGATCGTTGTAAGCAAGCGTGGTGCCATTGCCGTTGTCGTACACGAGTATTTTTACCGGGAGGTCGATACTGGCGGTTTGGTCTTCCTGCATGAAAGGTGTACCCACGGCAGGGTTGCCGAAAATGATGAGCTTACTGGCGGGAAGCGAGAGCCCAACGCTTGCGGCGTTGTCGGAATGATCAAGCTCCGCAACGATGGTGAGGTTCGCGTTGCTGGCAATGGCGGCCTGCAAACGGTTATAGACAACCTCCACGCTATCGGTGGATGTCGTCATAACGATTCCCGTATTTTCACTAACGGTAACATCAATGGAGTTGGAGACCTGCTCGCCGGTGTTTTCCTCGACGAAGCTTTGGAGAGCATTGCCGATGTTGGTGAGTTCTCCGTTGTCGGTAAGATCGTAGCGGCTGGCCAGGTATTCGGTAGAGTTGTAAGCCACAATCACGTCGTCGTCTCCGGCCTGGTAGAAAGCGATCTTCTGCGGCAGATCGAGCCCGGCAAGCATGTTTTGCTGCATGAGTGGCGTGCCGAGTGCTGGGTTGCCAAACATTATCACCCGGGTGGGGCGGAGGGTCAATCCTGCGCCGGAGGCGTTAGAAGCATGGTCTACTTCGGCAATGATGCTGACGGGGCCGGCGGCCTCGATGTCGGCCTTCACATTATTGTAGATATCGGAAAGAGATTCATCTTCATCCTCAACGTAAGTTAAGCCGGTAGCGTCTACGGGTTCTTCGCCGGTAACAAAATCGATGACGTCGTCATCGTCGTTGCAGGCAAATACAGAAAGGGCAAGAAAAGAGAGGAGTAATAGTTTGCTGAAATGCATTTTATGTACGATTTTAAGGGGTTAGTCGCTTCTGTTGAAGCGTAAGTGCACCCTTAATGGTTCGTGCTTTTTTGCCGGAAAACTATTACTCCGTCGTTCTAAAAGGTACTTCCGGGATTTTCCTTTTCGCTGAGGAACTGCTCGGTCTTCGCCCGTTCTACCTTATTGTAAAGCCGTTCCGACTCGTGGCGGTCACGCGTGACCTTCGCCAGGGTGAAGCACGCGCTGACCGTGAAAACGAAGCCCATGGCGAGGAAACCCTTGGTGGCCAGGCTGCTTTCGAGGAGGATAATGCCCGCCATGGTACCAGCGGTGGCCAGTACAAAGGCGATCCACGCCATGTTAAAGAAGGACTTGCTGTTGGAATGGTCGATAATGGTATGACTCATCGTTCAGTATTTTGCGTAGCTGTCAATAATCGGCAAACGACGATCTCGGCTACTGGTTCAGGGGCAAAACTCCGACCGGATTTTGTTAAAACCATGGGGTCATCGATGAAACAGGATGAGTTCTCGACCAGTAAAAGCGAAATCTCGTTGAATGCACTTGACGGAGATAACGGTTTCAGGGTCAGTCCACAATCATCCCTTCGCCCACGAGTTCCTGCTGCTTCATGTGTACCGGCAGGTCCCGGTATTCGTACTGCTGCGTCCGTAGCTGCGGCCGGAAACCGGCCTCGGCGATGGCTTCCTGGATGCCATCGGCGGTGAAGCGCCAGCGTGCTCCGGCGGCAGAAACTACGTTCTCCTCGATCATGATGGAGCCGAAGTCGTTGGCCCCGGCGTGGAGACAGAGCTGGGCGACTTCTTTGCCCACCGTAAGCCAGCTGGCCTGGATGTTGGTTACGTTGGGGAGCATGATGCGGCTTAGTGCGATCATTCGGATGTATTCGTCTCCGGTAACGGTGTTGCGGGCACGTTTGATTTTTTTGAGGATGGTGTCTTCGTCCATAAACGGCCAGGGGATGAAGGCGAGGAAGCCTTTGGCGTGAGCTGGCTTTTCAGACTGTACCTGCCGCATCCGCACGAGGTGATCCATACGCTCCCAGTTGGTTTCGATGTGGCCAAACATCATGGTGGCGGAGGTGGTGATGTCTAACTGATGCGCTGCGCGCATCACGTCGAGCCATTCTTCGCCTCCGCACTTTCCTTTGGAGATAAGACGGCGAACGCGGTCGCTGAGGATCTCGGCTCCGGCACCGGGGAGGCTGTCGAGCCCGGCTTCCTTCAGGGCTTTGAGCACGTCGTAGTGGCTCATCTTTTCGAGCTTAGCTACGTGAGCGATCTCGGGCGGGCCGAGGGCGTGGAGCTTCAGGTTGGGGTAAAGTTCCTTCAGCTCGCTGAAGAGCTTGCAGTAGTAATCGAGGCCCATATCGGGGTGGTGGCCACCCTGCAGGAGGAGCTGCTCTCCGCCGAAGGCGAAAGTCTCTTCGATCTTGGTCTTGTACTCCTCGATGGTAGTAATGTATGCTTCCTCGTGGCCGGGCCGACGGTAGAAATTGCAAAACTTACAGTTTGCAATACAGACGTTGGTCGTGTTGGAGTTCCGGTCGATGATCCAGGTTACATCTTTCCTGGGCACAGCTTCGAAGCGCAGCTGGTTGGCGACGTACATCAGGTCGGCAGTATCTGCGTTTTCGAGCAGGAAAACGCCTTCTTCGGCGGTAAGCCATTCTTTGTTGAGGGCGCGTTCGAGGAGGTCAGCGGAGATCATAAGGTTGAGTTGTGGCTAATTCAACAAGCTTTACGGAAGTAGGTTGTGGGAACTTTCATTTTTTATTGAAAGTTTGCCTGGTGGAAGGGAGTCTGACGGGCCAACCGGCCGTTTTTATCTCGTCTTGTTTTTGGGGCAATCGGAGTAAAATTCCTCCACCGTCAGAAAACGATTCGCTTCAGGATCACGTCTACCCGCCGGTTACTGAGTTTTCCTTCCCAGGTTTTGTTGTCGAAACTCGGTTCGTCTTCTCCGAGGGGGAGCATGCGCATCATTTCTGGCGGCAACGGGTAGGCGATGAGGCGGTCGCGGACGGTGCGGGCACGAAAATCGGACAGGCGGAGGTTGTACTCGCGGTTGCCGATGTCGTCGGTATGGCCCTGAATTTCGATTTCGTAGGCTTCGAGGTTGGGGATCTCGTCGAGGAATTGTTTCAGGCGGGCGCCTTCTTCGGGGACGATGTAGTAGCTGCCGCCGCCGAAAAAAATACTGTGGATGTGGTCCTGGTCGGCAGGGGAGGCCAGCGGTTGACTTTGGGCGCTGACGCAGGTGCAGAGCAAGGTTATCAGGAACAGGTAGAAGCGCATGGGTGGGGGCTTTAGCTGTAATTTACGAATAGTCTCCAACTCGGTCTCCCGGGAAACGCACCCTGCACCTGCGGCCCCGCCTAAGCACCGAACACTTTGCCGTAATAAATGCGGGATACCAAAGTGACGATGATGGCCAGCAAAGAGAGTTGCAGCCACCCGTCTCCGTGGTCGACGTGCGCCGCCTGGGCCAGTACTGCGTCGAAGAAGAAGCCGGCGTAGGCCCACTCGGTCAGCACCCTGACCTTACGGGTAAGGATCGCTGCCACGCCGAGGAGTTTCGCGGCGGCCAGCGGAGCCACCAGCCATGTGGGGAAGCCCAGCTCCGGGAAAAAGCCGGAAATCATCTCGTAGTTGAGGATGTACATCCCCGCAGAAAAGGTGAAGATCAGGCAGGTCAGACCCGTAGCAACCCAGTAAATGATTTTGTCTGATTTCATTTCGTATTCTTTTCTGCAAGTATAGGTAAGCCCCGGTTGGGAAGACACCGCTATGGACGGAACTTGTCTGTTCTGGACATACGGGCGCAGGCCGAATCCGCTTGGGCAGAGGAAGGGGAGCACACCGTAAACTGCTCACCTGATGCTAGTGCTCTGTCAAGCTCATATTTCCGGGTTAGCTGCGGTGTCTTTTGGCGGCTGACTTCGTTACTCAAATCCTCACTTAGCTACGGCTAAGCTCCGGTTTGAGCGCCTTGTCAGTCACCAAAATCTACCAGCACCCAACCTGGAAATTAAACATTGACAGAGCACTAGTTGCTAATTAACAGCGGATTAACCCTTACCTTTGCGCGCCCAAACCAAACGCATCCCTTTTCCCTATGATCACCTACGTAAATGGCCCCATCGCACATAAGACGCCCAGTTTTGTGGTGATCGAGGCCGGCGGTCTTGGCTACCACATCAACATTAGTCTCTACACTTACACTAAAATTGAAAAAGCAGAAAAAGCAAAGCTGCTGACGCACTTTCACGTAAAGGAAGACCAGCAGACGCTTTATGGCTTTTACGACGAGACGGAGCGGAGCCTTTTTCGTCTGTTGATTGGGGTGAACGGGGTTGGCCCGAGCACGGCCCTGGTGGTGCTTTCTAGCATGAATCCGGACGAGTTCCGTAGTTCCGTAATCGGTGAGGACGTGAGCAGTATCCGCAAGGTAAAAGGCATCGGCCCCAAAACGGCGCAGCGCATCATTCTGGACCTGAAAGACAAGATGATGAAGGAAAGTTTCGATACTCCGACAATGCTCTCTCCCCAAAGCAATACCCAACGTGCCGAGGCGTTATCTGCTCTGGTAAACCTTGGTTTCGGTCGTCCGGCTGTACAGCGTGCTCTGAATCGGGTGTTTGCTGCAAAACCGGACATCGGGACTTCGGAGGATATAATAAAACTCGCTCTGCGGGAATTGTCTTCCTAAGCTTGCACATTTTGCATTGTGATTTGCCGGAACGAACCGGCCTCCCTAATCTTAAAATTGATCCTCGGAACACGCTTATGCCTAACTGTTTTCGTTTCCGATGGACTGCCCGCAATTTCCCCGGGTCTTTGGTAAGGATTGATATATGAATAAGACGCTACTTTTCCTACTTTGTTGTTTCGCCATCAGCTCGCTTAACTTCGCTTATGCTCCCCTCTTTACTGGCTTCGATAAGGAAGAGGAGGACGCCGTAATACAGCTTTTCAAGAAAATTACCTACCAGCCGCTGCCGGACAAGGTGAAAAGTGAAAACCTGCCCGGGTACATAGACCCTGCAGGTTTGGCAACGACCTTATTCCCCTTGGGAGGAGCCGCGGATACCATCCCTCCGATTCAGGACCGTGACCGGGACTTCATCACCGATCCCAACCGTAACCCGGTCGACCTGCGTGACCCCGCCAACGTAACCCGTACCGTAGAGTACGATCCCGCCACCGGCAACTACATCGTACGGGAAAAGATCGGTAACCTCGATTTTCGTCCGCCTACAACCCTCACCTTCGAGGAATACTTCAAGTACCGCGAAGAAAAAGACAAGCAGGATTACTTCCGCTCTCTCGGAGGCGTTGGCCTCGGAGATGCTTCCGTTACCGCCACCGACCCACTCGATGAAATCGAACTCGATCCCGACCTGATAAATAATCTTTTCGGTGGTACTGAAATCGACATCCAGCCGAAGGGTGGGGTAGACCTGAGCTTCGGGGTCAATTACCAGTTTCAGGACAACCCCTTTATCGTAGAACGTTTCCGGAAGAATACGATCTTCGATTTCGACATGGACATCCAGATGAACGTGACCGGCCAGATCGGCGATAAGCTGAAGCTTAACACCAACTACAATACCGGAGCGACCTTCAATTTCGACAACCAGATCAAACTCGATTATAACTCCGAAGCTTTCAGCGAAGACGACATCCTGCGCAAGATCGAAGCGGGTGATGTGAGCCTGCCGCTGCGTGGTTCCCTGATCGAGGGCGCACAGTCGCTCTTCGGGCTCAAGACAGAACTTCAGTTTGGTCACCTGAAACTTACTGCCATCGCGAGTCAGCAAAGGAGCCAACGCGAAAAGCTTACCATCGAAGGAGGCGCACAACTCGCCGAATATGAGGTGTACGCCGACAGCTACGACGAGAACCGTCACTTCTTCCTGAGCCACTTCAACCGTAATGTGTACGAAGAAGCCCTGTCTAACCTGCCCCAGATCAACTCACTCTTCCATGCTGAAAATATTGAAGTATGGATCACTAACGATCGTAACGATGTACTCGACGTGCGGGACATCGTCGCCTTCGCCGACCTTGCTGAACCAGACGCAGACTTTCTTACTAACCCGGATGCCGTTCGTCCTTTTGGGTCTCCCGAATACGAGCAACTTTGCCCCAGCGACGTTTCGTTGCCAGACAACGGAGCCAACGACCTTTACAGCAAACTGGTCAATGCCGGAGATCAGGTGCGCGACATCGATCGCGCGGTTTCCACCCTTCAGTCTGCCCGTTTCGGCCTGGAACCGATCCGTGACTTCGAGAAGGTCTCGGCGCGTAAACTGACCGCCCGGGAATACACCGTGCACCCAGAGCTTGGTTTTATCTCCCTCAATATCAATGTTCAGCCAGATCAGGTAGTCGCAGTTTCTTACCGGTATAAATACAACGGCAACATCTTCAAAGTAGGTGAGCTCTCCGTAAATACCGACAACTCCAACAACGGTACTCTGAGCAATACTACCAGCTCTCAGGAAGACACCAGTGCCTTTGCGAACCAGGTGCTTTTTACCAAAATGCTGAAGTCATCAACCCAGCGCGTAGGCCTTCCTACCTGGGACCTGATGATGAAAAACGTTTACTCCCTCGGAGCCTATCAGGTGAATCAGGAAGATTTCCGGCTCGACATCCAGTACGAAGATCCGGGCGAGGGCTTTAAGCGCTTCCTCCCCGTTCCGGTCGATGGAATCCCCGGTCTGCCCCTCATCCGTGCCTTCAACCTCGACCGGTTGAACACTCAGCTTGACCCTGTTCCGGATGGGGTCTTCGATTTTGTTCCCGGTATCACGATCAACCCGACAACGGGCCGCATTTATTTCCCTGTTCTGGAACCCTTCGGTTCCGACCTCGCTGAACTCCTCGACCCTGAGGACCGTGACCAATTCGTTTACCAGGAGCTTTACGACTCCACAATTTTCCAGGCACAGGAATTCCCGGAAAAGAACCGTTTTGCGATTCGTGGTTCCTACAAATCTTCGGTTCAGTCGGAGATCAGCCTCGGTGCCTTCAATATCCCCGCAGGCTCGGTTCGGGTAACAGCTGGTGGAGCCTTGCTGGAAGAAGGGCGGGATTACTCGGTCGACTACAGCACAGGCCGCGTACGGATTCTCAACGATGCAATTCTCAGCTCCGGCGTACCGATCAATGTTTCCTTTGAGGACAACACCGTCTTTAGCCTCCAGACCAAAACGATGCTTGGTTTACGGGCCGACTACGAAGTCAGCGATAAACTCAGTCTTGGTGGTACGTTCATGCAGCTCTTCGAACGGCCGTTTACCCAGAAAGTAAACATCGGTGAAGACCCGATCAACAACAAAATTTACGGCTTTGACGCGACCTTCCAGACCGAGTCCGGCTGGCTTACCCGTATGGTGGATAAACTGCCCTTGTTCAGCACGAGCGCACCGAGTAACATCAGCCTAACGGCCGAAACGGCCTGGCTCAGACCAGGCCACAGTAAGGCGATCAACAAAGCGCAGGGAGAAAAAGAAGGTATCGTTTACCTGGATGATTTTGAAGGAACAGCAAGCCCGATTGACCTGAAAACCCCGGTACAGTCTTGGTACCTCGCCTCGGTGCCTCAGAATGATGCGGGCAACAACAACCCGCTCTTCCCCGAAGCCCAACAGGAAGGCCTCGTTACGGGAGCCAACCGGGCCCTTCTGAACTGGTACCGTTTGGAGCCTAACTCGAGGACGGGAGTAGAAGGTGCAGACGAAAACGTTTACACAAGCGCCGTTCCGCAGCAGGAGGTATTTCCTAACCTGGACATCCCACTCAGCCAGCGGGCACAGACCCAGTTCTTTACCTTCGATATGTCCTACAGCCCGAACATCCGGGGTCAGTACAACTTCGATACTCCTGCCGGCTACCCTGGTTTTACTTCTGGTGCTTTTCTGGAGAACGATCCTATCTCTCCGGTCAAACTCGTTGATCCTGAAACGCGCTGGGGCGGAATCATGCGCGAGATGCGCACACCAGACTTCCAGAGTTCGAACATCGAATTTATCGAATTCTGGATGCTATCTCCCTTCCTTGATCCTAATAACGCAAACCTGCCGGCTGATGACGGTGTGGATAAGCAGGGTACTTTATACATCAACCTCGGTAACGTAAGTGAAGATATCCTGAAGGATAGCCGGAAAGCATTTGAAAACGGCCTCCCGGGCCCCATCAACCCTAATCGTCCGGTAGACGAAACGGTCTGGGGGCGGGTGCCGGTCTCGCAACAAATCACATTAGGCTTCGACAATGATCCCGCAACCCGCGAGTTACAGGATGTAGGGCTGGACTGTATCGGAGACTCGCTCGAACAGATAACGTTTAGTGAATACCTGAATGCGTTTGCAGGGTTGTCCGCCGGTGGATTTCAGGCGCTGCAGGCTGACCCCTCTAACGACAACTTCTACTATTTCAACAACGACCGGTATACAGCAGGGGACGACCTCCTCACCCGCTACCGGGGATGGAACGGTATGGAGGGGAACTCGGCTGCTAATACAGGTTCTTCCAGTAGCTCCGTTCGGGAGAGTACAACCAACCTCCCCGACGCGGAAGACCTTAACCAGGACAACACCCTGAATGAATCCGAGAGTTACTTCCAGTACGAAATCCCGTTCGTACGCAGCGGGACTGATGCCCGGGAGTTCGACCGCGAAGCAACACCATTTATTACCGATCAGCTGGAAGCAGCTAATGGCCGCATCTGGTATCGTTTCCGCATCCCGCTGAACTCCGACCAGAAAACGGCCGTAGGTGGTATCCAGGATTTTCGTTCCATCCGTTTCATGCGGATGTACATGCACGATTTCCGGGCACCGGTTACCCTTCGCTTTGCCGAGTTCGAACTCGTGCGGAACAGCTGGCGGCGGTATACCCGCGATTTCCAAAGCGGGCCTGCTATTGGTGGCGAAGGCTCCACGGAGTTCAACATCGACGCAGTAAACATCGAAGAAAACAGTAGCCGCCAGCCGTTCAACTACGTGCTACCCGCCGGCATCCGGCGTGAGCAGAGCCTGGGTGTAGTGAACACCCTGCAGAACGAGCAGTCACTCACGATGAAGGTGCAAAACTTACAGCCCGGCGCCCGCCGTGCCATCTTCAAGTACACAGATACCGACCTGCGGGTGTACGACAAGCTACGCATGTTTGTTCACGCCGAGGCACTCGGCGATAGCCGGTTCCAACGGCCGGATACCGGTCAGCTGATTCTCTTTATGAGAATGGGCTCCGACTTTGAGCAGAACTATTACGAATACGAAGTGCCGTTGGAACTATCGGACACCAGTGGCCTCCAAATGATTTTGGATAGCCTTGGTGATGCGAACGCCCAGAACCAATACCTCAACGGGAGCGCGTATTCCGAAGAGGTCTGGAAGCCACGAAACGAGGTGAACCTGCCGCTGGAACTGTTGCGCGATCTCAAATTGGAGCGAAACAATACCAACGTGCCACTAAGCCAGGAATATTCTCAGGAGTTTGAACCCTTTACGGACCCGGACGAGTACGGGGCCGCAGACCCGATACGTAATGTTCGCCATACCATCAGGGTAAAGGGTAACCCCAACCTGGGCTACGTCAAGGTGTTCATGATTGGTTTGAAAAACCGGGATGACCTGAACAACAACGGTATCAGCTCGGAAGTCTGGATTAACGAACTCCGCCTGGAAGGGCTTGACGAACGCGGAGGCGTGGCTGGTATCGCCCGCGCCGACATTCAGCTTGCCGACCTCGGGAATATCACCGCGGCAGCAAACTACAGCAGCATCGGATTCGGTGCACTCGACGACAATGTAACTGAGCGTAACCGGGAGTCGACTTACGGCTATGACCTGGCGGGTAACTTCGCCCTCGATAAATTCCTGCCCCAAAAATGGGGCGTCCGGTTGCCGCTTTACCTGCAGCACAGTAAAACGGTAAGCACGCCCGAATACGATCCCTACGATCTGGACATCAAGCTGGAGGACAAGATCAACGCCACCGACGATTCGAACATTCAGGATTCCCTGCGGGAACAAGCGCGGGAAATCAATAAGATTTCCGCGCTGGCGCTCAATAACGTAGGCATCACGCCGGCGACAAGGCGAACCAAACCGAGTCCGCTCGATCCCGCCAACATCAGCGTCAGCTACGGAGTAACCAAAACCGAACGTTCCGATCCATTCATCGAAAGTGAGGTCGTTAAAGACCATACGGGAGCTCTGGATTACACCTTCAGTCGCGGACGAGGAGGCTCCATCGAACCCTTCAAAGGGATCAAGAGCAAGTACCTGAAACTGATCAGCGAAATCAACATCAATCCGTTGCCGAACAGTTTCACGTTCGCAAACGTGATCAACCGAAGCTTTGCTACTACTAAGTACCGCTTCGCCGATGTTAACCCCGAGTTCAACACCTTCTATAACAAACGCTTTACCTGGGACCGGACCTACGATGTTCGCTGGGATCTGACCCGCAGCATTAAACTCGGGTTTAACGCCAACATGAGCGCGACGATAGACGAACCGGACGAGAACCGACTGCTTCAGTTTGACGAGGCTGAGCGTGATCAGATCAGAAAAGACAGTATTTGGGAAAACCTCCTTAACGGTGGCCGACCGAAGTTGTACACTCACGGTCTCAACGCCAGCTACCAGCTGCCGCTGCGCTACCTGCCGTTCCTCGACTTCGTAGACGTAAGGGCCAACTACCTGGCGAATTATACCTGGAATGCTTCGCCCCTCAGCCTGACGGGCGAAGACACGCCGGGAGGAAGCTCCCTGGGTAATACGATCCAGAACAGCCAGAGCCGGCAAATTACGGCCAACCTGAATTTTGAAAAATTCTACGACCAGTTCGATTTCCTCCGGCAAATCAACCGGCCGCAACGCCGCCGGCCAACTACCCGGACACGGACCCGCAACGAAGATCCGGACAGTAAAGAAGAACCCAAAAAGAGGGAACGAACGAAATCATCGGGGCCAAGTGCCACTACGCGGGCGCTCATCCGTCCGTTGCTCGCGCTGCGAAGCGTACGGGTGAATTACAGCGAAGATTTCGAGACGGTGATCCCCGGCTTCCTGCCGGAACCGGATTTCTTCGGGCAGAGCGCAGGCTTCAAATCTCCGGGATGGGGCTTCGTTGCAGGCTTCCAGCCTAAAATCAGAGAACTGGCCCAATCGGACTGGGGCGGATCAGATGACTACCTCAATGAACTGGGCGAAGACGGTTACCTGACCGTAAACCCGCTCTTTAGTCAGGAAGTAATCCAGAATTACACCCGCCGCTGGGATGGATCGGCGACCATCGAGCCCTTCAAAGACTTCCGCCTGGAACTGTCCATCGACCGGACTTTTACCGAAAATTACAGCGAAACCTTCAAGGTGCTCTCAAAAGACCCGACGCTGCAGTTCTTCAACCATACCATCCCGATTCGGGATGGAGCACTGACTTTCTCTAATGGTGGAGCCAGCTCGCTGTTTAAGCAGGATACAACGGTTCTGAATGACCTGTTCGAAACCTTCGAGGCCAACCGCCTTGTGGTCAGTCAGCGACTCGGGCGCTCCGGCGATAACCCCAATACCCTACACTCGGATCCGTTGCTGGCCCAACAGGGCTACGCCTTTGGCTACGGCCCGAACCAGCAGGACGTTCTGCTGCCCGCCTTCCTCGCCGCTTACCGGGGCGAAGACGCCAACACGGTCAGCCTGAATCCTTTCGATCTGAAGGCAAGCCCGAACTGGCGTTTCAGCTGGACGGGACTGGACAAGATCGGCAACCTGGGCGAAATCTTCCGTCGCGTAAATATTCAGCATGGTTTCCAGTCAACGTTCTCCATCAGCAGCTACGGCACGAGCCTTGACTACCTGGACGCGCTGTCTGAGGCCACCCAGCCGGAGTTTATTGGCTACGATACCGTAAGCCTCAATTACTTCCCACGGATCGAGATTCCGAACATTACTGAGTCGAAGTCTTTTGCTCCGCTCTTCTCCATTGAAGCGGAAATGCAGAACGGTTTGTCGGTCAACTTCGCCTACCAGAGCCAGGATAACCGTAGCATCAATATCGTGAATAAGCTGCTGAGTGAGCAGGTCTCTAAGGAGGTTGTAGGCGGATTTGGCATTGTACTCAGCGACGTACAGATCGGCTTCCTGCAGGGCAAGACGAAGAAGCGAAGATCGTCGCGCGAGCAGGAGGAGCAATCGCAACGCGGTGGCCAGCGACGGGGAGGAAGTTCTTCCGGAGGGCGCCTGAACGTCAGTGATATGGACGTTCAGTTCAATTTCAGCCTGCGTGATGGTAAAACCTACGCGAGTACCCTGAGCACATCAGACCGGCTGATCGTAGAAGGTAGCCGGGTCTTTACCCTCGCGCCTTCCGTCGAATATCAGGTCAACAACCTGCTCAGTCTGCGGGCCTTCTTCGATTACCGGAAGACGACACCGTTCAACCCGCTCGGCTTCCCGCAAACAGCGGCTAGTGGAGGTATGGTGGTCCGGTTCCAGCTCCAGTAGGCATTGTGCCAAAAAGGAAATGCGAGGATGACTCAGGTCGTCTTCGCATTTTTTTTGCGCGGTCGCAGGTGCAGTGGAAAGGTTAATGGGCCTGGTGATTCCCTTCGGGCACGTATGGTTACCGTTGGAGTCGTGCTTATTACGGCAGGATTTCAGCAGAAGTCGTAATCTCTCTTGAAGAGCCATCTTCCCCATGCTTCAGCCTCAGTACCACCGTGCTGTCGGGTAACAAGTCTTCAACGACGGCTGGCCATTCTACGAATATGGGATAGTCTTCATGTCCGGCGAAGAGTTCTTCCAGGCCAGCGTCCAGTGCTTCCTGAATTGAATTGAGGCGGTAACAATCGAGATGGTATACGGGGCCGGAGGTGGTCTCGTACTGGTTTACGATGCTGAAGGTGGGGCTGGAGGTTGGCTCCGTTACGCCAAGTTGACGACACATCTCGGCAACGAGCGTCGTTTTGCCTGCGCCCAGTTCGCCCAGCAGAGCGTAGGTCCGGTTACGGCCCAGTTTCTCGATCAGTTGGGCAGCAAGTGCAGGGATGTCATCCGTAGTGTAATGCATGATGCGAAGGTACAACGGCTGTCCTTTTCAGAAACCCGCGCTGCACCTGCGGTCGCGCCCGTATTGCCCCGGTAGCTGATGTCGTATTACTGTTTTGCCGCATGGGTACAACCGGAGATTGAAAACGCGGTAGCGCTACAAGCCGGTAAGACCGTTATCTTTGCCGAATGCACAGATCAGGTTTTGTAAACATCATCGGCCGGCCAAACGCCGGAAAATCAACCCTCATGAATGGCCTCATCGGCGAACGGATGAGTATCATTACGGCTAAGCCGCAAACGACCCGCCATCGCATTTTCGGGATCGTGACGGGCGAGGATTTTCAGATCGTTTTCTCCGATACACCCGGTGTGATCGAGGACCCGAACTACAAGATGCAGGAAATGATGAATCGCTACGTGAACACCACGTTCGAAGATGCCGATCTCATGATCTACCTCATCGACCCTCAGGAGGAATACAGCGAAGATGACCTGTTGGTGGGGAAACTGCGCCACAATAAAGTGCCGCTGTACCTGGTCTTCAATAAGTCTGACCTGATGAGTTCCACGAAACTCAAGGAAATCAATAAGCAGTTTAAAAAGTGGCTGAAGCCCGAGAAGGTGTTTATGATCTCTGCCCTGAAGGGAGACGGAGTTCCTGAACTTCTCGAAGCCATCAAGGAGCAACTACCCGAAGGCCCGAAGTACTTCCCCGACGAACAATTGACCGACCGCTCGGAGCGCTTTTTCGTCTCTGAAATCATCCGCGAGCAAATCCTGGAGCAGTACCACCAGGAAATCCCCTACTCCGTAGAGGTCGACATCGAGTCTTTTCAGGACAGCGAAACGAAGGACGGGCAGGAACTCGCCCGCATCAGTGCCCTGATCTACGTTTCCCGCAAAAGCCAGAAGCCTATCCTTATCGGCAAAGGCGGCAAAGCCATCAAGGAGCTCGGTTCCCAGGCCCGGAAGCGAATGGAAGAGTTTTTACAACGCAAGGTATTCCTGGAGCTCCACGTCAAAATCCGTGAAGACTGGCGAGACGATGAAGACGCGCTGAAAAGGTTCGGTTACGAACGGTGAGTGAGTTTGGAGTCGGGAGTCAGGGAGTCGGGAGTCTGGAGTCGCTACCGCGAGCGGCTTTTGCGGCAGCGACTCCCGACTCCCGACTCCAAATTCCCGACTCGTAGTACTCCCGACTCCTTTACTGCCTGTAAGCGAGTAAGCGTAGCGCTGCGAGTGGTGTTTGCGGCAGCGACTCCCGACTCCCGACTCCCGACTCCCGACTCGTAGTACTCCCGACTTTTTTACTGCCTGTAAGCGAGTAAGCGTAGCGCTGCGAGTGGTGTTTGCGGCAGCGACTCCAAACTCCCGACTCCCGACTCCCAACTCCCAACTCGTAGTACTCCCGACTTTTTTACTGCCTGTAGGCGAGTAAGCATAGCGTCGCGAGTGGTGTTTGCGGCAGCGACTCCCGACTCCCGACTATAAACTCCCGACTCGTAGTACTTCCGACTTTTTTACTGCCTGTAAGCGAGTAAGCGTAGCGCTGCGAGTGGTGTTTGCGGCAGCGACTCCCGACTCCCGACTCCCGACTATAAACTCCCGACTCGTATTACTTCCGACTTTTTTACTGCCTGTAAGCGAGTAAGCGTAGCGCTGCGAGTGGTGTTTGCGGCAGCGACTCCCGACTCCCGACTCCAAACTCCCGACTCGTAGTACTCCCGACTTTTTTACTGCCTGTAGGCGAGTAATCGTAGCGTCGCGAGTGGTGTTTGCGGCAGCGACTCCCGACTCCAAACTCCCGACTCCTTTACTGCCCCGCTACCACCACGACAATTTCTCCCTTTACTTTCCCCTTCGCTTCGTAATGAGCCTTCAGTTCAGGCAACGGGGCTGTGGTGATTTCTTCGTGAAGTTTTGAAATTTCCCGGGCAACGCAGGCGGTGCGGTCTTCGCCGCAGAATTCCATTAGTTGGCCCAGTAGTTTTACGATGCGGTGCGGGCTTTCGTAGAGGGCAAAGGTATTGGGCAGGTCGGCGAGGTATTTGAGCCGGGTTTGCCGGCCTTTTTTGTGAGGCAGGAAGCCTTCGAAGTGAAATTTATCGCAGGGGATGCCACTTGCGGCGAGGGCCGGCACGAAGGCTGCGGCGCCGGGCAGACAACTCACTTCCACGCCGGCTTCGCGGCATGCCCGCACGAGTAAGAAACCGGGGTCGCTGATGCCGGGTGTTCCGGCATCGGTGATCAGGGCGTACGTCGCTCCGTCTTTCAGTTCGTCGACCAAACCGGGTACGATGCCGTGTTCGTTGTGGGCGTGGTAGGCACGCAGTGGCGTTTCGACGCCGTAATGTTGCATCAGGGGGCGGCTGGTTCGGGTGTCTTCGGCCAGAACCAAATCGGCTTCCATCAGCATCCGGACGGAACGTTGCGTGATGTCTTCACGGTTACCGATGGGAGTAGGAACAAGGTAGAGCATAGTGAGCGCTTTGCTTTTTACAGGAGGGGCAAAGGTCGGCTATTATTGTTCCATGTAATAACGGGAGGTCCGGCGGACGATTTCGACGGTTGCCCCGAAGGCAACGTGGCCGGCCAGGTTTTGAAATTTGTCCTTAGCGATGTCCTTTGCTGCTGCGGGCATAACTCCCATGGCGGGAACGGCCAGTTGCTGAACGGTAGCGAATACGCCTCCTCCGTCTTCTGCGGAGGCTTCGGTTTTAGCTTCGGGCATCGCTTCTACGATCAGGCCATAAACGCCGCCCATCAATGCGCCAATCCCGACCTCGATGATGGCTGCTGCTGCATTTTCGCCGTCTTCGTCGAGATCGATTCCCGTAAGTTCTTCGGCTTTGTCTACCAGGTTATCGGCTACCTTATCTTCGATCTGGTCGGTATTTGGGGCCGCGTAGTGATCAACAGCCATCTTCACCGCCACTCCGGCGATACCCCCCAAGACACCAGCAAGAAAACCCCGGCCGTAATTCTTGGGGCCAGTATGTTCTGTTTTACGCATGAACTCTTCGACGGAATCTATGCTGCCGCCGGAGAACTGTTGAATCATACTGGTATCCCCGCTGCTTACAGCGTCCTTTACGGTGTCAATAAGGGTGTCTACTATGGAATTGGCCATGTTGTGTTGAGCTTATGCTATACTTAACCGTCTGTTACGATTCAGGTTCGCTGAATTCGGTTGCAAGTTACTGTATGCAGCTTTGTAACGCCCGTAACCGTACCTTGCAATCAGCAACCTTTAACTCATATCGCTATGCTGCTAGACCGTGTAATTGAACTTGGCCTGGAGGCCGCCGATAAATTCCCCCGCCGCCGCCGTGCACCCTGGCCGGCTCAGGAAAGAACGCTTAAGAAGCTACTGAAAAAGGCCCGTAAAACGACTTTCGGAAGGGCTTACGGTTTCAAGGGGCTACTGGAAGCCGAGGATATAGTCGCCGCGTTTCAGCAACGCGTACCTCTGGTGGATTACAACGGAATGTTCAAACCATGGTGGGAACGGGTTTACGAAGGTGAACAGGACATCACCTGGCCGGGAGGGACCGAGTACTTCGCCATGAGCAGTGGAACGAGCGACGCTAATACCAAATACATTCCGGTTACCGAGTCCACAGTGAAAAGCATCAGCCGGGGAGCTTTCAGGATGTTCGCTTCTTTTCCCGACTACGGGTTGTCTGAAGATGTCTATACTGCATCCTGGCTGGCTATTGGGGGCACTACTCAGCTCACCAGGCAGGGCCGCCGGCGCTTCGGCTATCTGAGCGGCATCAACGCGCGTGAGCAGCCGTTATGGGCCCGGGGGTTCTATAAGCCCGGACGACGCATCGCCCGGATCGAAGCCTTCGATGATCGTGTCGAAGAAATTGCCCGCAATGCTCATAAATGGAATATCGGCATCATTGTCGGTATCCCGCACTGGGTGCAGATTACCCTTGAGCGTATCCTTGAGATCCATAACATTGAGCACATCTCCGAAATATGGCCAGACCTGGAACTCTTCGTTAGTGGGGGAGCCGATTACAAAGCCTATGTGAAAAGCTTCGACCGCCTGATCGGTCACCCGATCAAGTACATGAATACCTATCTGGCAAGTGAAGGGATGTTCGCCTTTCAGCGGTCGGCTGATGCGCAGGGGATGCAGCTGTTGCTGGACAACGGCATTTTCTACGAATTCGTCCCTTTCAATGATTTGAATTTTGACGACGAGGGAAACCTGCGCCCTGGCGCAAGAGCACTCACGCTACGTGAAGTGGAGCGGGATAAAGAGTACGCAATGCTCACGACTTCATGCAGTGGTGCCTGGCGCTATATGGTAGGCGACACGGTCCGTTTTCTCGACGTCGAAAACGCAGTCATCACGATTAGTGGCCGTACGAAGCATTACATCAACCTGGTTACGGAGCACCTCACCGTCGACAACATGAATGCTGGTGTCGTAGCCGTTGAACACGCGCTGAATGTGCGCATTCCCGAGTTCACCATCATCCCGGTGAAAGAAGACCAATACGTGGCACATGAATGGTACCTGGGCAGCAAGGATGAACTCGATGCCGAAACCATCCTGCCGGTTCTTGACGCTGCGCTGGGCGAAGTGAACGATGATTACAAATCGGAGCGGAAGACATTGCTTCAGATAAAGGTCAATACCGTACCGCTCGGCCATTTTTACGAATGGCAGCGCCTTAGTGGTCAGGTAAACGGCCAGAGCAAAATTCCGCGGGTGCTCAAAGGCGCGGCCAAAGACCGCTGGCTGGAACTGGTGAAGGGAGCCAAGAAAAGCTGACCGCCGGCATAAGTTGTTCTGGTTATAACTCAGTAATCCATTCACTCCAGCTGCCGGGGTAGAGCAGCGGCAGCTTTCCATACGCGTGCGTATAGGCCAGAATGTTATGGCAAGCGGTTACTCCGGAGCCACAATAAAAAACATTGTTTCCGGCATCTGCCCTTAGGCCCGAAAACCGGATCTTCAGCTCATTTTTGCTTTTCAACTTTCCGTCTTTCAGATTTTCCGGCCAGGGTAGGTTGATGGCGCCTTCGATGTGTCCGGCTACGGGATCGATCGGTTCTTCCTCGCCGCGGTAGCGGGGGGCGGTACGCGAGTCGATTACAGTATAACTCTGATCATTGCGCAGTACGTCAATTTGGGCGCGGTCGCGGGTGCAAAGCGGGGAATAAGGAGCGAGGTGAGGAGCAGCCTTGTCTACTGCTGCGGGCCATTCATTGTTTCCGGCTTCGAGTGGGTAAGCAGCCGCCCAGGCCTGGATGCCTCCATCGAGTACCGCTGTGTTCTTGTGTCCGATTACCCGGAGCATCCACCAGAGGCGGGCTGCTATCCCGCCACCTTTGTCATCATAACATACCACTTGGGTGTCCTCGCTTAGCCCGAACCGGCTGACGAAGACCGCAAAGGCGTCCATGTCCGGCAAAGGATGCCTCCCTGTTTCTCCTGAAATGATCGCTCCGGAGAGGTCGTCGTCGAGGTGTAAGAACCACGCCCCGGGGATGTGCATGTTTTCATATTTCGTCCTGCCCGCGCCTGTATCGGACAGCTCGTGCCGGCAGTCAAAGAATAGTGCCTCGTCTGATAGGAGAAAAGCGTTTTCGGCAGAAATGATGGTAGTATGCATGATGCAAAGTACGGTTCCTTTACCATTTTTTGCACCTGCGCTCCGTCGCCCGCATGGGCTGTTGCCGGGAATTACCGACGGGCATTAAAAAAGCCCCGCCCGACGTGAAGTCGAACGGGGCTTGATTCTTTCAAGGCGTGAGACGAAAATTACTTCATCTTCTGAGCAATCTCGACGATTTCGTAACCTTCGATTACGTCACCCTCTTTGATGTCGTTGAAGCCTTTGATGTTAAGACCACATTCCATACCTGCGCGAACTTCCTTGACGTCGTCTTTGAAGCGTTTGAGGCTGGCCAGTTCGCCAACGGCGCCTTCCTTGAGCGGGAAGACAACGATACCGTCGCGAATGATACGGATGAGCGTGTTGCGGGAAATTTTTCCTTCCTCCACGTAACAACCGGCAATGGTACCGATCTTAGAGATCTTAAAGGTCTCACGAACTTCCACCTGGCAGACATTGCGCTCTTCCTTGGTCGGTTCGAGCATGCCTTCGATGGCGTCGCGAATCTCTTCGATGGCCTGGTAAATGATGGAGTAAGTCTTGATTTCCACTCCTTCGCGCTCGGCGAGTTTCCGGGCAGAACCACTTGGGCGAACCTGGAAACCAACGATGATGGCGTCGGATGCAGTTGCGAGCAGGATATCGGAATCGATAATCTGACCAACAGCCTTGTGAATAACATTCACCTGAACTGTTTCCTGACTCAGCTTGATCAGGGAGTCAGCGAGTGCTTCTACGGAACCATCCACATCACCTTTAACGATGAGGTTAAGCTCTTTGAAGTTTCCGAGCGCCAAACGACGTCCGATCTCGTCGAGAGAGATACGCTTGCTGGCACGGTTGGCCTGTTCGCGGGAGATTTGAGCGCGGCGGCCTGCCAGTTGGCGGGCTTCCTGTTCGCTTGGCATCACCTTAAGCATTTCACCGGCTTGCGGTGCACCGTTGAGGCCGAGAAGGAGAGTCGGGCTACCGGGTCTCACTTCTTTCACCCGTTGGTTGCGCTCGTTGAACATGGCTTTCACACGTCCGCTGTGCTCACCGGCCACGATGATGTCCTGAATGCGGAGCGTACCGTGGTTGACGATGATTTTGGTAACGTAACCACGACCGTGCTCCAGAGATGCTTCCACAATGGTCGCTCCTGCCGGGCGGTCAGGGTTGGCTTTCAGTTCAAGAACTTCTGCCTCGAGCATGATAAGTTCCATAAGGTCTTCGATGCCGATACCTTTGAGAGCTGAAATGTCTGCACTCTGGTACTTACCACCGTAAGCCTCGATTGGGTAACCCATCTGGGCAAGTTCTCCTTTGATCTTGTCGGGATTCGCTCCCGGCTTATCAATTTTGTTGATCGCAAAGATCATCGGTACGCCGGCGGCCTCAGCGTGGCTGATGGCTTCCTTCGTTTGCGGCATGATGTCGTCATCAGCTGCAATAATGATCACGGCGATGTCGGTTACTTTGGCACCACGGGCACGCATCGCCGTAAAGGCTTCGTGACCAGGAGTATCCAGGAAGGTAACGCGTTTGCCTTCTTTGGTTTTTACTTCGTAAGCACCAATGTGCTGTGTGATACCACCTGCTTCGCCTTCGGTTACGGAAGCGTTGCGGATGTAATCGAGCAAGGATGTCTTACCGTGGTCTACGTGACCCATTACAGTAACGATAGGCGGACGCTCTTGGAGATCATCCGGCTCATCTACCCACTCGTCTTCTTCTTCGATGTCTTCTTCCGCGGAGATGAATTCTACCTCGTGCTCAAATTCTTCAGCTACGAGTTCGATGATCTCGGCATCGAGGCGCTGGTTGATGGAAACGATCACTCCTGCATTCATACAGGCCATGATTACGTCACCTACACCTACGTCCATCATGTTCGCCAATTCCTGGGCGGTGACGAACTCGGTTACCTGAAGCTTATCGGTGGTGCGTTCCGCCTCGATGGCTTCCTGACGTTCACGGATACGTTCGCGGTTATCCCGACGTTGACGTTGACGTTTTTTCTTGCCGCCGCCGCCCTGGAGGCGGGCCATGGTGGCTTTGATCTTATCCTCGATTTCCTTGGCGGAAACTTCGCGGGGCTCGTTGCTGCGGCTATTGCCGCCGGTGCGGCCTCGGCCACCACCGGTGGAGCGACTACGGCCGCCACCACTATTGTTACCTCCGGTGCTTGGCCCGGTGGTAATCTTTTTGCGTTTACGCTTGCGCCGTTCGCCGTCGCCGGAGTCTTTCTTCTCTGGCTTCTTGATCTCGATTTTGCCCATCACCTTCAGTCCTCTCAGGTTGGGTGCATCGGCACGCATCACAGTAGGACGGTTGGAAATGGTTTCGGGAGCTTTGGGCGCAGGAGTGGCCGGGGGAGGCGTTGGGGCCTTTGCCGCTGCCGGAGGAGGCGTTTGCGCAGCCGGCTTGGGAGCCGGCGCTTTAGCCGCAGGGGCTTGCTTAGCCGCAGGTTTCGGAGCAGGCTTCTGGTTCGACTTCTTTTTCTTTGGCTTAGCTGCTCGTTTAGCGGCGTCCAAATCAATGGTTCCGATAACCTTAAGGCCCGGGCTCTTACGCTCAATGTGTGTATCCGACGCTGGCTTAGCAGCAGGCGGGGCAGGCTTGGGCGTTTCCGCCGGTGCTGGCGGAGGAGTCGGTGCCGGAGTCTCCTGTTTAGGAGCAGGAGGTGCCGCCGGTGTTTCCACTTTAGGGGGAGCTGGCGGAGGTGGTGGTGGCACGGCTCCAACTACAGGTGGTGGCGGTGGCAACGGACGCCCGGCAGCGGGTGGCGGTGGGGGCGGCGGCGGTGGGGGGACGGCAGTAGGACGCGTATTGAATTCTAACTTGTCCGCTTTCTTCTTGTCTTGCAACGCTTTGGCGAACGCTTCACGCACTACGTTCTCCATATCCGGCGTCAGTTTTGCCGTGGGTTTGTTTTCCACTTCAAAACCTTTACTGGACAGGTGCTCGACGAGAGTCGAGGTGGCCACGTTAAGTTCGTTCGCTACTTTAATTAGTCGTTTACTCATTCGATCTTTTAAGCACGGCAATATTTAACCGCGGAGTGCTGCCGCGGGGCGATTTAGAAAAACCCTAAATAGCCGTGATTTTTCCCCTTTTCAACACCGCGTTAAAGGGAAGGGCTTCCCAAACAATTTTCGGAAGCGCTGCAAAGATAAGATAAATACTGCTACATAACACACAGCAGTTTCTATCATCAACTTGCTTAAGGTAACAACCTCGCGATTGTTAATGTTTGAAGCCTCCTTGATTACTTAACATCACGAATACCGTTTTTGGTTGCATTTCATGCATTTCAACGGAGTTTGACGGGTGATAAGCTGGCTTTGCTTCGCGCCCAGTGGCGGTTCCCTGAGGCTTTTTCGCTAGTCACTTTAGGGGCAACTAAGATTATAAAACCGCACCATGACCTGAATCATGATGCGGTTTTTTACAAATAGATCGCTGTCTGGCGCCTATTCTTCTTCGGGAGCTGCAGCATCTTCGACAGCATCGACCATGGCTTCTTCAACGGGACTTTCCATCTCGCCTTCCTCGGCGCGGGTTTCCGGTATGGCGGTTTCGGTTGCTTCCAGATCCCGTACTGTTTCGGGAGCTTCAGCAGCAGGGCCTTCGGATGGCGGAACCTCGGCCGCAGCAGCAGGTGCTGTGGTTGCGGCGGGCGCGGGGCCTTCCACGTCGTCGAATTCTGCGGCGAGGACGGCAACTACGTTGCGAACGGTCTCTTCCTCGAGGTCAGTACGGCGAACGAGTTCGTCGACACTCAGTTCGAGTACTGAGCGGGCGGTGTCGCAACCGATCGACTTGAAGGCATCAAGTACCCACATTTCGATTTCGTCTTTGAACTCTTCGAGGTCTACGTCGTCGATTTCAACTTCGTTGTTACGGTAAACGTCGATTTCGAACTCTACCAGGCGGCTGGCAAGTTTGATGTTCGTACCACCTTTACCGATAGCAAGGCTGACCTGATCGGGCTCGAGGTAAACTTTGGCACGGCGGCCTTCCATATCGAGGTCGATCTGGGAAACGCGCGCCGGCGTAAGGCTACGTTGGATGTAAAGGCTTGTGTTGTTGGTGTAAGGAATTACGTCGATGTTTTCCTGGTTCAGCTCCCGGACGATACCGTGAATACGTGAACCTTTCATACCTACACACGCGCCAACGGGGTCGATGCGGTCGTCGTAGCTTTCCACGGAAACCTTCGCCCGTTCTCCGGGGATGCGAACGATGCCCTTGATGGTAATCAGGCCATCCTCGATTTCGGGAACTTCCTGCTCCATGAGTTTGGCGAGGAAACGCTCGTCGGTGCGGGATACGATAACAACGGGGTTGTTGTTGTTGCGCATTTCGACCTCCTTGATGATGCCACGAACCATGTCTCCTTTACGGAAGTAGTCGCCACGGATAGTCTCAACGCGGGGCATTACGAGTTCGCGGCCATTGGCGTCGTCGATCACGAGAATTTCGCGTTTCAGAATCTGCTGAACTTCGCAGAGAACCAGATCGCCTTCGCGCTCAGTGTACTGCTTGTAGAGCTCGTCTTTTTCGAGATCCATGATACGGCTGATGAGCGTTTGGCGTGCAGCCATGATGGAGCGGCGGCCAAAGTCTTCCAGGAAGAGTTGTTGATAACATTCTTCACCTACTTCGTAGTCGTCATCGACAGCCAGGGCCTCTGAGTAAGAAATTTCGGAGAGCTCGTCGGTAACCTCGCCGTCGGGTACGATTTCGCGTACGCGCCAGAGTTCGAGGTCGCCGCGGTTGGCGTTCACGATGATGTTGAAGTTCTCGTCGGTGGTGAACTTCTTTTTGATCAGGGTGCGGAAAACGTCTTCGAGAACCCGTACCATGGTAGGGCTGTCGATTGATTTACCGGAGCTGAAGTCCTTGAATATTTCAACTAAATTCATAGCTAGAAACTGATTTTTACTTTTGCTTTTTTAATGTCGGCGTAGGCGATTTCGGTTTGTTGAACAACCGTTTTTTTGCGTTTGCCTTCCTTGACGCGCACTTTGGCTTCAAGGGTTATTTTCTCGTCGTCGGCAGCGATCATCTGGCCTTCGTGGTCTTCACCTTCATTGGTGGTCACCTTCATCTTACGGCCGATGTTTTTTACGTATTGGCGCTTGAACTTCAGCGGTCGGTCTACACCGGGGCTGCTGACGTTGAGGGTGTATTTTTCGCCGAGAGGCTGCTCCTCGTCGAGGTAGGCTTCCACAAAACGGCTGATCTGCTGACACTTTCGGAAGGTCATGTCGGAGTCGGCATCGACGAAGATTTCCAGCTTGACGGTCGTCTGCTTTACGTCGACGATGAAACAATCGGTGAAGTCTTCGCTGGTGGCGAACATTTCTTCCAGCATGTTGGTAACGTGCTCTTCCATTGGGACAATGCTTTAAAACCATTCATTGCACCTGCGTCTGCGCCTGAAAATACTTTGGCTATGGACACAAAAAAGAGGGAATCTAAACGATTCCCTCCGGGTGCTTTTAACGGCCTTGAGTTGCAAAGATAACGCATTTAATAGAAATGAGTTCACTGGTGTTTTTTTGGTGTGTATCACGAGATGCACGGATCCCCCTCTCCCCCGGCCCCTCTCCTCGGGAGAGGGGAGACGTGACAAGCGGCAAGTTCGTGATAGTAGTGCATCTCGTGATACACACTTTTTTTGGCGCGGCCGCAGGATGCAAAGCAGGTTTAAAGCTGTGTTGATTAACTTGCCCCAAAGTCGAACAAATATGTCTGTTATAAAAGATCGTTTTAGCCTCGAAGGCCGGGTTGCAATTGTTTCGGGAGCGAGTAAAGGAATCGGTAAGGCGATAGCTCGCGGTTTAGCCGAGCAGGGCGCTTCCGTCATTATCAGCAGCCGCAAACAGGAGGCGGTGGACGAAGTCGCAGCCGAATTCAAAAAAGAAGGTCTGGAAGCCACCGGCATTGCCTGCCACGTAGGCGACGAGGCCCAACTCAAAAACCTTGTTGACCGCACGATCGATGTGTACGGCGGAATCGACATTCTGGTGAACAACGCCGCTACCAACCCCGTCTTCGGTCCGCTCGACCAAATGACCGGAGAGGTGTTCGACAAGGTGATGAACGTAAACGTGAAAGCATGCATGCTGCTGGGGAACCTCTGTAAGCCCTCGATGGCGGCCCGGGGCCACGGTTCGGTGATCAACATCGCTTCGGTGGAGGGCGTGAAGCCCTCACCGATGATGAGCATCTATTCGGTAAGCAAGGCTGCGTTGATTATGCTGACCCAGAGCCAGGCGCGGGAATGGGGGAGCGAAAACATTCGTGCAAATGCCATCTGCCCGGGCTTAATCCAAACCAAGTTCAGTGCCGCACTGTGGCAAAACGAGCAGGTGTTGAACCACTTCGTTGATCAGCTGCCCGTGGGCCGGATGGCCCAACCGGAAGAGATGGTGGGCCTGGCCCTCTACCTGGCTTCTGACGCGGCGAGTTATTCTACCGGCGGGGTATTTGCCGCCGACGGAGGATATTTGGTGGGATAGCTTGATACGGTTTGGGAGCAGAGTGAACCGAGTGTTTGCTGGCTGCTTTTCAGGCGCAGGGTATTCTTTTTGACGGGTATTACCATACTACTGGACATTTCGCTTCGCTGCTTCTTCGGGGTTTGGTTTCCTCTCCGCTGAGCCTCAGGCGAGCACGAAGTACTGCAAAGCAAACCTTGCTGGAGAGGGCGGAGGGTGAGGTGGAAAATCAAAAATGTCCAGTAGTATGGGGTGTTACCCACTACCGCCGCAGCCGTTCTTCTTCCTTGATCTTTTCGAGGCGTTTCCAGAAGGCTTCCTGTTTTAGTCGTTCGGCTTCCTCGGCGCGTTCCTTTTTCGTTTTGGTGAAGGCATCGGGCTCAAGGAAATGTTCCTTTTGGCGGGGCGTACGGCGGGCGAGGTCTTTGTTGCGTTTTTCTATCTCGTGGTCTTCGAGGTTGTTGCGGAAAAGCCAGCCGCCAAAGGCACCGAAGAGGAAGCCGGTGAGGTGGCCCTCCCAACTGATGCCTTCCTGACCGGGGAGTACACCCGCGGCCATGCCGCCGTAGTAGAAGAGCACGATGAGGGCCACCACGATGGCCCGGAAATCGCGCCGGAAGATGCCGCTGAAGGCCAGGAAACTGGCCAGGGCGTAGATCAGTCCGCTGGCGCCAATATGGACTTCGGTCACGCTATTGAGGTCGATAACGGTGTTCAGGAAGCCTCCGGTGAGCCACAGGAGCGCACCGGAGCCGAGCCACAAAGTAGTCAGTATCCGCGGCCAAAGGCGCGGATAAAAGAAGATGAGCATCGCACTCAGCGAAAGAAATGGGACAGAATTGGCGATGAGGTGCCCCCAGCCTCCGTGCAAAAAAGGGAAAAAGAGAATCCCTTTCAGGCCAACAATTTCGTTGGGGCGCAGGCCGTACCAGTAGCTGAGTTGCCCCCCCGTGAGGTAGGTGTCAACGATAAAGACGATCCACATGATCGCCACAAGGGCCAGTGGCCACTTGATTACGTTTTTAAGGTTGCGTTTGCTCAACATTTGCTGATGGGTGGAATGTAGTGGGTAGTGCTACCGCAGATACATAAAGTTATATGCTCGCTTTGCTCTGGACGGCTTCGCCTATGTGAGCTTAGGGATTGCGGGAAAAGAGGGGGGGCTCCACGAGCAAAGCGAGCATCAACCCGCAGCAGCACTACCCACTACTTTCTATCTACTCCTTAGGCAACTGCCCTTCTTCTTCGAGCCGGTCGAAGAGTGTTTCGACGCGGTTCATTTCGTCGAGCGTCTCGTCGATGAAAAAGGAGATAGCGGGAATGCGCCGAATGTGCTTACGGATGCGTTGGGCCAGCGCGTTTTTGAGGCGTTGGTGCTCTTCGTTCATCTTTATAATCACGTCCTGTTTGTTATCGGTATTCCAGATGGAAACATAGATTTTGCACAAACTGAGGTCGGGGGTAGGGTGCACTTCGGTTACGGTTACCAGAGGTTCCGGACCATAAATGTAGGAGCCTTCCTGCTGAAGAACGAGGCTGAAGTTACGTTTGATCTGTTCGGCTACCTGCCGTTGTCTTTTGGATTCCATAGCTAAGTAACGCTTGTTTTTCCGGCTCGGTTGCTTAAACGCATGCTTTTAGGGCAGGGAACAACGTTTTATCGACGAGTGGCGGTTTTCGTACCCTGCCTTTTTAAAAGCGATGGAGGCACCTGCAACCGTGCCTGTTTTTCCGGTTTGCTGCCTGTTGTTCCGTAAAATAACTGGGGCAGGCAGCGCAGAACAAGCTTGCCACAGTATGGTTATGCATAAAAAGATCCAATGGCTAAGAACGTTTTAGGCAAACCACTGATTGGTTGTTGTACCGACCCGATGACGGGTTATTTCCGTGACGGTGTGTGCAACACCGGACCTACCGATAGTGGGCGGCACGTGGTGTGCGCTATCATGACCGAAGAGTTTCTGGACTTCACCCGGAGCCGGGGCAATGACCTTTCGACCCCAAGACCAGAATACCAGTTTCCTGGTCTGAAACCCGGCGATGGCTGGTGCCTGTGCGCCCTGCGCTGGAAAGAAGCTTACGATGCCGGAGTGATCGTTCCCGTCAAATTAGAAGCGACGCACGAAAAAGCGCTGGAGTACATCGACTTTTCGATCCTGCTGGACGCCAAAATCGTGTCGTGATGACTATTGCGGGGAGCTACCGTTCTTGTGTAGTTAAGGCCAGAAAGCCTTGGCGATAGCCGCAAAGACGACCACGATGAGCAGGCGGTAGGCGTACAATCCTGCCTTAGGGTGTACGGCGGCAAAACGGGCCGTCAGGTAACCACCCAGCATCTGGCCAACGGCCATAAGTAAACCGATGCGCCAATCGATGAGGTCGCGCCAGGCAAAGATTGCTACCGCAAGGAGCGTGTAGGCAATGATTACAAGTACCTTTACGACGTTGGCCTGGATGATGTCGTAATGTGCTGCAAGCACCATAACGGCAACGAAGAAGACCCCCATTCCCATCTGGATGAAACCACCATAGATGCCAAGGACAAAGAAGATCGGCACCGTGAGCCATACCGACAGTGGTTGCTGATCCTCGGGGACAACGAGCCACCTTTTAGGATTGACCAGGATGACGACGAGCATGAGCACGAGCAGGTAGCGGAAAATTTCTTTATAAGCTGCGTTGGAAATAATGAGGCTCAAATAAATCCCGAGCATGGCCCCAATGGTCGTAATGATGGTAATCTGCCACATTTGGCGGTTCATTGCTGCAGTTTGTTTAAACCTGCCGGCTTTATTGAACGCATACCCTGCCCCCACACTGTTGGCGAGAATACCGACGCGGTTGGTGCCGTTGGCGACGTCGGCCGGGAGGCCGATCAGTTCCATGAGAATCGTTAGCGTAATGGCGGAGCCATTGCCGGAGAGCGTATTGATGCCGCCGGCGAGGAGAGCGCCGAGGAAGGCGATTAAATAGGTCATAGATTGAGTTGATGGGGCTGGATTCACTGCCGCAGGTACCCTTAGCGGCGTTAAGCTTGCTCACCCAAAAGAGAGTGGTCAGTGCGGCATCAGACCCTCCGGCTTCAAACTTACCGGGTAAGTACGATAAAATCAAGCAACACCTTATCCAGGAATTTTTCCGGGGTGTACTTTACTTCTTTTTTGTCCAGCTCCAGTTCATCCGCAATGCGGATGGCAAGTTTGCGGACGGCCTGTTTGTGAGCGGGGTTGCCGTATTGCCGGCTTCGTTGTAGGGTGCGCTTGACGACCATCATGTCGTGGTTCGTGAAGCGCTGTACGCCGGGAAACTCGGGCTCATGGTCTTCCCTGCGGGTAATTCCCATTATCTCTTCGAGAGTAAAGGTATTGGAAATAGCGGTTTGGATCACCACCGTGCCGGCCACCATGTCTCCGAGGCGCTGGTTGTGCCGACCACTACTGATGAGTAACATGGCGGGAATGCCCGAAGAGAGGATTACATCGGGAAGAAGGAAGATAGAGCGGGTAAGAAAGTCTGCCGGTGTGGGGTCCCGCCCATCGAGCCGGATGACCCGCAGGCCGACAACTTTTTTGCCAAGCGTTTGGCCCCGGTTGAACAGCTCCAGCAGGAAGTAATAACCAAGAAAGCTGAAAACACTTCCGAAAGCGATGATAGCGAAATCATCCAGGCTGTCCATAAAGTTTATGAGCAGCATAGACAGAATCCAGTAAGCAATCGTGAAGACGATTGCGTCGATAAAAAACGCCCCCATCCGCGATCCGGCCTTGGCCAGTTCGTAGTCGATACGTACATTTTGGGTTGTTTGAATCGTTACTGATTCCATAGCGCCAAGGTACGGACCTCGTTACCATACCTTTAAATAACTGCGCAGAAATATGAACTTTTGTATCAGGTAGCGTAGTATTACGGTTGCCGGTTCGTAGCAAAGGACAGTTCTGTGCTTCCCAACGGTCAACCGGCCCCTAATAACTCCCCAATGAGTAAAAGAACCATCTACCTGATTGTAGGTCTTATTATTTCGGCGATCGTCGGTGTCATCTGGTTACAACTGGAGATGATCCAGACCGCTATGGAAGTAAACGCACAGCGCTACGACGAGGCCGTGCAGGATGCCCTGAAGTTTGCTGCAAACGAACAGGAAGTGTATGAGACGGCCCTGGTAAACAATCAGATAAATGGTTACACTGAGCGCCTTGGCCGGCTATCCGGTAAGTTGCCAACCACTGGTATTCTGGATCGCAAGCTTGGGTCTGGCCTTTCTTCCGGTTGGGAGTCCAACGCTCCTCAGTTGGCCGTCAATAATCGCATCAAAAATCAGGACCTGGAAGAGCGTGTCAACCGTGATATGTTGCACAAAGACCTTACTACGCAATTCATCAACGCCAACCTTGACAGGAACCTCGCTTACGGTGTCTTTGATGTTCGAAAGCAAGAGTTTATTATTCGAAACGGCCGGCCGTTGTCTAAAATCGGTGCCGATACCGCCCGCCATTCGGATCTGATGAACAGTTCTTACCGGGTTTCGCTGTTTGACGATAAAGATGGCCAGCCCCGGGGATACATCATCGCCTACAGCCCGGAGAAAGACGATGTCATCTTCGATTCAATCTGGTACAACCTGGCCCTGAGCTTCCTGTTCGTCAGTATAATACTTGGTTGTTTTATTTATACGATCTATGTCATCCTGTTCCAAAAGAAGCTCTCCGAGATGAAGACGGACTTCATCAACAACATGACCCACGAGTTCAAAACGCCGATAGCAACCATCAGCCTGGCTACGGACAGCATCGTGAGCCCTAAGGTCTCGTCTGACCCCGACAAGGTTCAGCGCTTTGCCCGTATCATTAAGCAGGAGAACAAACGCATGAACGACCAGGTGGAAAAAGTCCTCCAGATGGCTAAACTGGACAAGAACAAACTCAAGCTCAACATCAGCGAAGTCGACCTTAACGATGTGGTTACCGACGCCGCCGTTTACATTGGTCTTCAGGTAGAACCCCGGGGCGGGACGGTGGAAACAGACCTGCAGGCAGAGCCTGCAATCGTGCAGGGAGACCTGACTCATATATCGAGCCTGATCAACAATTTACTGGACAACGCGAACAAATATTCACCAGAATCGCCAAAAATCCTTGTATCCACACGCAATGTATCGAAGGGTGTAGAGGTTACTGTTAAGGACCATGGCCTCGGAATGACCCGCGAGGCGCGAAAAAACATCTTTGATCGTTTTTACCGGGTCCATACGGGCGATCGACACGACGTGAAAGGGTTTGGCCTCGGCCTCTCTTACGTTAAAACAATTACCGAGGTGCACAATGGCACCATCAACGTAAAAAGTGAAATAGGAAAAGGAAGCAGCTTTATTGTCACCTTTCCTTACCTGCAGGATTAACAAATCATAACCCATTTTAAAACTGAACCTGACATGAGTGATGCTACCCAAGCCATAGCCCCCAAAATCTTATTAGTGGAAGACGACCGGAATTTCGGCGACGTCCTCCGCTCTTTCCTTGAAGTACACGATTACGACGTAACGCTTGCGACCGATGGTCTGGCGGGGTTCGAGGCTTATCGTAAAGGGAAGTGGGACGTTTGCATTTTTGATGTGATGATGCCGCGCCTCAGTGGATTTGAGTTGGCTAAAAAAGTGCGCGAAAGCGACAAAGACACGCCCATCATCTTTTTGACCGCCAAAGCGATGAAAGAAGATATTCTGAATGGTTTTGAGATCGGAGCTGACGATTACATTACCAAGCCTTTCAACAGCGAAGAGCTGCTGGCGCGTATGAACGTCATCCTTCGCCGGAGCGCCGCGCCTCCGGATCCAAAGGAGGAGCAGACTGAATTCGAGTTCGGTCAGTTCCATTTCAACTTTCCGCTGCGCATCCTTACCCACACGGATGCGGAGGGCGAAAAGAACAAAGAAAAACTCAGCCCCAAAGAAGCGCAGTTGCTGCGCCTCTTCGCCATCAACAAGAACGATATTCTGAGCCGTAATGAGGCCCTGACGAAAATATGGGGCGAAGACAACTATTTCACCGCTCGCTCAATGGATGTGTTCGTTACCAAGCTGCGCAAGTACGTTAAGCCCGACGAAAACATCGAGATCGTAAACATTCATGGCAACGGTTTTCAGCTCCTTATTCGTGGCGAAGGGAGCGAAGCATAGTCAAATTACTGTACTTACACGAGAAATATGCCTCCCAAGGCTGGCCTATCGTGAAGAAATTTCTACATTTGGTCCTGCCTAACAGTATGGTGTCCGCCACGACACCACGATTTTAGTTTTTGGGATTATGATTTATGGGCCGTCCTGGTGATTCCGGGGCGGCTCCTTTTGTTTTTTTAAACGCAGGTTGCACCCTGCCAAAGTAACTTTCCCAACCGATGAAAAAGACACACCAGTTTCAGCTAGCCTTTCGCTTTTTCTACCTGTTTTCTGCTTTCTTTATTGCGGGGACGCAGGTGCAGGGACAGTTGGATTTAAACGGCAGGGACAACCGCCAACTTCAGGAACTGACGGAATTCAACGAAGTCTTCGAAGGAGGGCAAACGGGCTTTGTCCTCTACGATCTCGATTACCAAACGAACCTGTACGGCCTCAACGCTGACCGACGCTTCGTGCCCGCAAGTAATGTGAAACTGCTTACGTTTTACCTCGCGAATAAGATTCTCGGACATCGCGCTCCGGGGCTCTTTTACCAGGAGTACGATGATCATTACGAAGTGTGGGGCTCCGGGTATCCGCTGCTTTTGCATCCCGCATTTACGGGCTTCGATGAAGCCGGTACCTGGTTGGCCAATAGAGAAAAACCGATGGTTTTTAATTTTCCGATCGGGCCGGGACAAAGCGTATCGCGCTACGGCCCCGGCTGGAGTTGGGACGACTATAACGACAGCTACGTCTACGAACGATCCTCGTTGCCACTATTCGGTAACCGGCTTTACCTCAACCTCTCGCCGGTGGACGCCGAAGGCAGGCAGGTACTACTGGGGGCTCCGGTTTCCATTGCGGGAGAACTGCGCGAACTGCCCGGGCAGGCCGCCAGGATCCGTCGTTCTGAATTCGGGAATGATTTTACCGTAAGTCCCGATTTTATCGATCGGGGCAGCTTCCCGCTGGAGCGGCCCCTGCACCTGTCTGACCAGCTGGTGGGCAATGAACTTTCAGCGACCTTCCCCCAGCAACAAATTTCGGTCAACCAGGCTCCCTACCCGCCTGCCGAAGCGATGACGGCCCTTGAGGTGTCAATGCCGGATACCGTTTTCAGGAAGTTGCTTCAGAACAGCGACAACTTTCTGGCCGAACAACTCGTAATTCAGGCCGCCGCCCGGCGTTATCGCCGGCCCGACGCAAACGCTGTCCTCAAGTACGCAAAAGACACTTTACTGCCCGCGATCGGGGTCGAAGACATCCGCTGGGTAGACGGCTCGGGCCTGAGCCGGTACAACCTGCTGAGCCCCCGCCAAATGGTGAGGGTGGTGATGGCCCTCGATCAGGAAATTGGCCGCGACCGCTTATTGGCTCTTTTACCGCAGGGAGGCACCTCCGGAACATTGGAGTCGCGGTTCGCCGACAAGCCGAAACCCTACGTTTGGGCAAAAACTGGGTCGCTTAGCGGGGTTCTATGCCTTAGCGGCCTGTTGCAGACCAAGCGGGGAAAATGGCTTGCTTTCAGTTTTATGCACAACAACTTTACCGGTCAGAGTTCTGCTTATTATAAAGAAATGGAAAAGACGTTGGGGTGGTGTTACGAAAACCTTTAACCGGAAGATGCTCACTCCGTCAACGAGCGTAGTGAGTACTCTCCGGGTGCAATAATCTGCGCGCAGCCGGAGGCTGCGTTGCTTTGGGCGGCCCCTGCCTTCAACTTCCCTCTGTACCTGCGGCCGCGCCCGGAAACACAAAACCGGAAATAAAGCGTTCAATAATGGAAAGTATGTAAACCGAATGGATAAACACTTCTTTTATAACCTGCAGTCCCGTGCCAGGCAGTTGGGGCTGAATGTCTGGGCGTGGGTTCGCCGTCAGCCACCACTGAAGCTTGCATTTGCTGTCATTGCCCTGCTGGTACTGGTAACAACGGTGCTTTTTCTTACCCTTTTCATCAGAACACTGGGAGGCAACTATGGCCATATGCCCGAGCACGCAGAGTTGGCCCTGATCGAAAACTCGGAAGCCAGCTCGGTTATCAGCGAAGATGGTAAGTTGCTGGGTAAATACTTCAGGGAAAACCGGGTGAGTGTTGAACTGGATGAAATCTCGCCCTACGTGATCCAGGCCCTGATCGCGACCGAAGACAGTCGGTTTTTCGAGCACCAGGGCATCGACCTTAGGGCTTTAGCCCGGGTGGCCTGGCGTTCTATCATCCTTGGTGACCGGAGTGGCGGTGGAGGTTCCACCATTAGCCAGCAGTTGGCCAAGCAACTGTATCCCCGCCACAACAGCGGTAAATTCGGGATGATCAAGATCAAGATGCGGGAGATGATTATCGCCAGCCGTTTGGAAGAAGTGTACGACAAGCAGGAACTGCTTGCACTGTACCTGAACACTGTTCCCTTCGGCGAAAACGCTTACGGCATCGAAGTTGCTGCGGGGCGTTTCTTTAGCAAATCCGCCGCAGATTTGAAGGCAGAAGAAGCGGCTGTACTCGTCGGCCTGCTCAAGGCAAATACCAGCTATAACCCGCGTGCCCACCCTGAGCGGAGCCGCGAACGCCGGGACCTTGTACTGGCCCTGATGGCCCAGAACGGATCGCTCGAGAAAACGGTGACCGACAGTCTGGCTGCTCTGCCACTCGTGATCGACTACCAACGCCAGAACGACCGCGTAGGCAGCGCGACTTACTTCCGCCACATGCTCCGCGCCGAAGCAGAGAAAGCCCTGGCGGGCAAGAAACGGCCGGACAGCCGGCCGTGGGACATCGACCGCGACGGGCTCCTGATCCACGTTAGCGTCAACTCCGTTATGCAACGGCTGGCCGAGGAAGCCGTGCTGGAGCAGCTGCCCCGCATCCAGCAGAACCTGGCCATCGACTGGAAATCCGCCAAGCGTGCGCCCTGGGAAGATGCCTTTATGAAAACCGTGAAGCGCAGTCCCCGCTATAAAAACCTGGAAGCGGCCGGAAAGAATGAGGACGAGATCATGGAAGTCCTGCGCCAGCCCCGACCGATGACGATCTACGACTGGAAAACTGCCGATGCCGTTGATACGATGATGCGGCCAATAGACAGTTTACGCCACTACTTCACCTTGCTGAACGCAGGTTTGCTGGCCACCGAGCCAGAAAACGGGGTGGTTCGTGCGTGGGTAGGCGGCGTGGATTACCGCTTTGTACAGTACGACCACGTGACGGCCCGCCGGCAGGTGGGATCCACCATAAAGCCCGTCATTTACGCCACTGCTTTGCAGCGTGGGATGCTGCCTTGCGAATACACCCCGGCGCAGCAGTTCACGATCGAGGACTTCCAGAACTACAATCCGCGTAACCCCGGCGGCAATTACGAAGGAGCGTACTCAATGCGGGGTGGCCTGGCCAAGTCGGTGAATACCGTTGCCGTAAACCTCGCCGTCCGCAGCGGGCTCCAGAACGTCGTCGATGAAATCCACGAGTTGGGCATCACCGGTAAGGTGGAGGCTATCCCCAGCGTCGCCCTCGGCACGGTAGAGGCTACGCTGCCGGAGATGAATACCGTCTTCAGTGCCTTCGCTAACGGCGGCCGGAGGCCGACGGGTGGCATTCATTTCCTCGATAAGATTACGACGGCAGACGGAGAGACGATCGTCAGCTTTGTCCGGCCGAAGAAAACCATGCGCGTGATGAGCGATACCGTCGCCAACATCACGACCTTCCTGATGACCGGTGTGGTCAACAACGGTACGGGTGCCCGGCTGCGCAGCACCTACGGCGTCAGCGGCGCCCTGGCCGGAAAAACAGGAACTACGCAGGACCAGTCAGACGGCTGGTTTGTGGGGTACAACCCGAAGCTTGTGGTAAGCACATGGGTGGGGGCGGAGTACCCCGCTGTTCACTTCCGCACGCTGCGGCGCGGCTCGGCGACTGCTACGGCCCTGCCCGTGTGGGGAACGTTCATGCGCAAGGTGCAACGGACCCGTGGACTCGGCCGCTACCACGGCGGTAGTTTCCCCCGCCTCGATGAAATGACCGTCGCTCTGCTGGAATGCCCCGACTACCTCGAAGAATTGCCCGTCTACGCCGAATACGGTGCTCCTGATCCGGAGGACATCATGTCTGTGAACGAAATCAGGGCCCGGTTGGCTGAGTTCCCCGCCCAGGACGTAGAGCAAATGATGGCCCGCAAGCGCCGCCGCAACAACGAAAGCACGCTTGCTTACACCCGGCGAATCATCGGATTGCTGGAAAGAGATAACCGGAGAGATGAACGGAAGGCTAAGCGGAAAGAGTTTTGGGCGAAGACCTTGTTTGGGAAGAAGGATTAGAGACGGCAGCCGGAATCGAACCGGCATCTCAGGGGTTGCAATCCTGCCCCATTGCCAACATCGGGCATACCGTTTTGACAGCGTGTGCGGTAGGTGAGGGACTCGAACCCCCGAATGGTTTCCCACGTCTCTCCTTAGCAAGGAGGCCCGTTACCAGCTCCGGCAACCTACCGTGTTAAAACTTGCACCTCCCATAGGAATCGAACCCATGACGCAACGGAGTTGGAATCCGTCGGCAACACCCACTTGCTGGGGAGGCGGTTTTTAGAAGCTAGGAATTAGGAGCTAGAAACTTGTGGCCTGTCAAGATCAGATTTTCAGGTAGCCTGCGATGCTTTTTTGCGCCTGACGTCGTTGACCAAACACTTCCGTAGCTACGGCAATGCAAGTATTTGGTCGCCTGGTCAGCCACAAAAAATCATCAGCATCCAACCCGAAAATTGAACCTTGACAAACCAATAGAGTATTAAGTCATCTCCTCGTAACAATTCACTAATTCCTATCTTCTAAAATTGTGGTGCCGGAAGGATTTGAACCTCCGACCTTCTGTGCTTCAAACAGACGCTGCTACCAACTGAGCTACGACACCGGAATAACTTGCGGAAACTGAAGGAGTCGATCTCCGAAGGAAGCAGCGTAGCTAACCTTCGACCTTTCAGTCGGGCTGGTTTTCAAGACCAGTTGCACGCCACCGCGCCCCAGCTTCCATATCCGTTAACAAACATTCCGGTTTTCCACCTCTCCCCCCGCCCTTTCCTACAGGCTTCGCCCAAGGCTCAGCGGAGAGGGAGCCAAAATGTCTGTTACTTAGCGGTCAATGAATTAATCGTACGGGTAGTCCGACTCGAACGGACATCTCCTGCGCTCCAAACGCAACTCTTTCGGCCAATTAAGATACACCCGTAAAAGAGAAGGCCCGCCGGTGAACTTGTCACCAACGGGCCTTCCAAAACGCATGCTTTACGCACACTGGTCAGCTACCGTCAGGACGGGGGAGAAGGGATAAAACAACTCGGTGACCAGAATAGAAACATGATGATTGAATTTTTTAGCTTTGAATTTTTCTTTGATGCGGGAAGAGGGTTCGACCGCCGAAGGCAGCAGCGCAGCTAACCCACGATCACTGGCTTATGAGACCGGTATGCTACCACTGCACTACCCCGCATCGTTGTAAGGTCATGGAGGAAGTGATAAGTTGCAGGCAGCCCAATAATGTAAACGAGAACTCGCCAGTCGAATTCTTTTTTGCTCCGGCATTTAAGGAGATACAAGTCTGGTGAAGATGATCCGGCTATTGAAGACAGAGATATGAAAGGGGGGGCAAAAAAGTTCGCCTGTCGAGTTCGGTTATGCCCGACCCGACTCCTCAAAACCTCACCCTGCATCCCGCGTCCGCGCCAAAAAAAAAGCGCCTCCCTACCGAAATAGAGAGGCGCTTAAGTTTTGAAGAGTCGAATGGCGCAGTCGGCGGACGAGTCAGAGCTAACGCTCGCCTCGGCCGACGACCTGAAGTTTCCCCTGTGGGGCCTAGTACGTCAACTGCTCCTTAAAGAAAGCGATAAATTCTTCGACGGACATCGTGCCCTTATCGCCTTCGCCCTGCACGCGCACGGCAACGCCGCCGGCCTCGACTTCCTTCTCGCCTACGATGAGCATGAAGGGGATGCGGTTGGTTTCGTTGTCGCGAATCTTGCGGCCGATGGTCTCGTTGCGGTCGTCCACCAAGCCACGGATATCGTGGGCGGCGAGCTGCTGGGAGACCTCGTGGCAGTAGTCGTTGTACTTTTCGCTGATGGGGAGGATGGCAAACTGATCGGGCGTTAGCCAGAGCGGGAACTTGCCGCCGGTGTGCTCGATGAGGATGGAGGTGAAGCGCTCCAGCGATCCGAAGGGTGCGCGGTGGATCATCACCGGGCGGTGGGGCTGGTTGTCGGAGCCAATGTACTCCAGCTCGAAACGTTCGGGCAGGTTGTAGTCTACCTGTACGGTGCCGAGCTGCCAGCTGCGGCCAATAGCGTCGCGAACCATGAAGTCGAGCTTGGGACCGTAGAAAGCGGCTTCGCCGTACTCGGTTACGGTCTTAATATCGATCTCCTTACAGGCATCGATGATGGCCTGCTCGGCGGTCTCCCAGTTTTCTTCGGAGCCGATGTACTTTTCGGGCTTGTCCGGGTCGCGTAGCGAGATCTGGGCGGTCACGTCGTCGAAGCCGATGAGGTTAAGGACGTCCTTCACGATGTCTACCACGGCGATGAATTCGTCCTTCACCTGGTTGGGCATACAGAAGATGTGAGCATCGTCCTGCGTGAAGCCGCGTACGCGGCTCAGGCCGTGCAGCTCACCGGTTTGCTCGTAACGGTAAACGGTGCCGAACTCGGCGAGGCGCAGCGGGAGCTCTTTGTAAGAGCGCGGGCGGAATTTGTACATCTCGCAGTGGTGCGGGCAGTTCATGGGCTTAAGCATGAACTCCTCGTCTACCCGTGGGGTCTTTATGGGCTGGAAGCTGTCTTCTCCGTATTTGTCCCAGTGACCGGAGGTCACGTACAGGTCTTTCTTGCCGATGTGCGGCGTGGTTACCTGCTGGTAGCCGGCGTTTTCCTGCTTTACTTTCAGGAAATTCACGAGGCGTTCGCGGAGCTGGGTGCCTTTTGGCAGCCACATCGGGAGGCCGGCGCCAACTTTGTCGGAGAACATGAAAAGTTCGAGTTCCTTACCTAGTTTGCGGTGGTCGCGCTTCTTGGCTTCTTCCAGCATTTCGAGGTATTCCTTCAGCTCTTTGGCCTTGGGGAAGGAGATGCCGGAGATGCGGGTGAGCTGTTTGTTGTTTTCGTCGCCGCGCCAGAAGGCACCGCCGACTTTCATCAGCTTGATCGCCTTGATGGCACCCGTGTTGGGGATGTGTGGGCCACGGCAGAGATCGGTGAACTCACCCTGGGTGTAGAAGGTGATGGTGCCGTCTTCGAGGGCGTCCAGCAGTTCCAGTTTGTACTCGTCGCCTTTTTCGGTGAAATAAGCGATAGCATCGGCCTTGCTTACTTCCTTACGGGTGAATTTGTTTTTCTGGCGGGCCAGTTCCAGCATCTTAGCTTCGATCTTCGGGAAGTCGTCGGTACTGATCACGGTTCCTTCGGGGGGCTCTACGTCGTAGAAGAACCCCTTTTCACTGGCGGGGCCGTAGCCGAACTTGATGCCGGGGTAGAGGGCTTCCAACGCTTCGGCCATCAGGTGGGCCGTAGAGTGCCAGAAGGTTTCCTTGCCCTGCTGGTCGTTCCAGGTATGAAGGGCGAGGGTGGCGTCTTTTGTGAGTGGGAGGTCGCGGTCGGTCAGTTGGCCGTTTACGGTAGCTGATACGACGTTGCGGGCAAGGCCGCTGGAAATACTTTCGGCAATCTGAAAAGCAGAGGTGCCGGACTCGTACTGACGGACGTTGCCGTCCGGAAAAGTGATGTTGATCATCAGGGTCATTTAGTGCCTTCCTACAAACGAAGGCGGGTTCAGGGCGCAAAGTTAATTCTTAGTCCGTTAGCCTGTTAGTTCAACGCTTCTTAAGTGAAATGGTCTGGCAGGTAGCGGCTGTAATTTTCTGGCGGGGTCGCAGGTGCAAAGCGGAGTTTCCTGTGCTGAGTTACTCCGGGAGACTATTTTCTTTATTTCGTGGGGGCAAAAAAAAGCACTCAGCACTCAGCCCCGGGCATTGCCGGGAAACTGAACACTGAGTGCTGGGTAGTCGGTAAGTCCTTGCGTTTAGCTGATAAGGAACCAGGCCGACTACAGGCTCGAAACAAATCGGGCGACAGGCTATTTGTTGGCAACCAACATGATCTCGAGACCGATGTTGTCGTTGATCATCTTGTCCTGTACGGTACCAATTGCTCCGCTGCCGTACTCCATACCCCACTGGGTACGATCGATGGTGAACTTAGGAGTACTTGCTTTCAGCATTCCTCCCTCCATAGAAACGGTGGCAGGAATGGTGATGCTGCGGCTTTCGCCGTGCAGGGTAAGGTTACCGGTGATGTCGTGTGTGCGGCCGTCTTCGTTAGAAGCTTCCTGTACCTGAGTGATGACGAAGTTGGCCATCGGGTAAGTCTCTACGTCGAAGAAGTCTGCGCTCTGGAGGTGAGAGATCAGCTTGGTTGCTTTTTCGCCTTCCAGGTCGGTGCTTTCCATCTCACGCAGGTCGATCGCAAACTTCCCTCCAACGATTGCATCGTTGGCAACGATCAGCTGACCGTCGGTAACGCGAACCGTGCCGGTGTGTCCGTAAGCGATCTTTGATCCTTCCCAGTTAATGACGCTGGCCGCAGGGTCAACGTTGTACTGTGTCGAAGAAACCATTTCGGTCTTGGTTGTTTCGTCTTCGGCTTCGGAGGATTCCACAGCCTGGCCTTCGGGGCCACCGCATGCGGTGAAGAAAGCAGCGAGGGTAAGTAAGAAAAAGAAATTTTTCATTGCTAAGTTGTTGTTGATTCTAGTAGAGGCAAATAGGTTTGAGGCCATTTACAATGGTTGGTTACGACGCTTATAACAGCCAACTAACGGATATGTTAGTTGCTCATGGAAATTAGTGTATGTACACCAGAGAGGTGTCCGTAAGCAGGATGTCCGGTATTTTCGTTGGCTCTTCCAACAAAAAAGCATTCAGCCTGCAGGCTACCGTGCGTGGTAACCTGCAAGTTGAATGCTGTGTGTTGGAGCGAAGATCGAATCCTGATATGTTCAAAACTGATCTCCTTGCCTTTGCGGATTGAGGATGCTCCGCACTTATACCGTTGTAATTATTTCTCCCACTCGGTATGGAAGGTTCCTTTCTGGTCGATGCGCTCGTAGGTGTGAGAGCCGAAGTAGTCGCGTTGTGCCTGTACCATGTTCAGCGGCAGACGCTCGGAGCGGAAGGCTTCGAAGTACTGGAGGGCTGAAGACATACACATCGTAGAGATGCCCCGTTCGTTGGTGAGGTGCATGATTTCCACGACCGAATCGCGGCAGGCGTGCAGCTCGTCCCGGAACTGACGGGTAGAGATCATGTTTTTCAGTTTCGGGTGATTGCTGAACGCACCACGAATCTGCTCAAGCAGCGTTGCGCGGATGATGCAGCCGCCCCGCCAGATGCGGGCGATGCCTTCCATGTCTAGGTCGTAGTTGAGTTCTTCGCTGGCTTCGGCGAGCAGGTGCATGCCCTGGGCGTAGCAAATGATGAAGCCGAAGTAGAGGGCTTCTTCCACCGCGCTGGCGAGACCTTCTCCCTTCAGCGGAACTTCGTCAGAGTGTACCTCAGATTGAATCTTGGACATATCCTGGCGGAATTCCTTGAAGGCAGAGATGCCCCGCATCGTTACGGCAGAGTCGATGGTTGGGGTGGGTACGCCGAGGTCCATTGCCGTTTGGCTGGTCCACTTTCCGGTTCCTTTTTGCTTGGCTTTGTCGAGGATTACGTCGAGCAGGTGACCGTCGAGTTTATCGTCGCGCTGCTTCAGGATGGCAGCGCTGATTTCGACGAGGAAGCTGTTGAGTCGGCCTTCGTTCCACTTACTGAACAAGTCGCTCATTTCGTCGTTGCCCATGCCGCCAACGCGTTTCAGGATATCGTATGCTTCTGCGATGAGTTGCATCAGACCGTACTCGATGCCGTTGTGCACCATTTTCACGTAGTGGCCTGAGCTTGATTCGCCGATGTAGGTCACACACGGATCACCGTCCACTTTGGCGGCTACGGTTTCGAGGATCGGACGAACATCGTCCCAGGCAGATTTGTCGCCGCCGGGCATGATGGAGGGGCCGCGGCGGGCGCCTTCGGCGCCACCGGATACTCCGGTGCCGAGGAAACGAATGTTTTTCGTTTTCAGGAATTCGTAGCGGCGATTGGTGTCGTCGTAGTGGCTGTTACCGCCATCAATGATGATGTCGTTTTCGTCCAGGAGGGGAAGGAGACCTTCAATGACTTTGTCTACGATTTTTCCGGCGGGGACCAGAAGCATGATTTTGCGCGGCTTGCTGAGCAGGCTCACGAATTCTTTTTGGGTATTGACACCCCTGACGTTCATACCGTCGCCTTCTTCGTTCAGGGCCTTAACGGAGTCTTCGTTAATGTCTGTACCGAGTGCGGCGAAGCCATCGTCGGCTACGTTGAGAAGGAAGTTGCGTCCCATGACGCCGAGGCCGATCATGCCGAAGTCGTAAAGTTGGTGTGTCATTTGCTGGATATATTTTGGTTCGGGAGTTTACTTCCCTTATCTGTAAAGGTATGTATTTGGCGGAGGTTCACTTGCGGCAATTATTGTGTTGTTTTCCGACGTTTCAGGGGCTTACGCCACGATAAACGTTCGGTATGCTGCCGGTTTGAAGCGGCGCTGATGCAGGTGCAGGCACGGTTTATTGGAGGGTAATCTCTTTGTCGTTAAACCTTACCTTGCACCTGCGGCCCCGCCCAGAGCTGCCTGGCAGAAGAAAGATGTTACTCTTCCAGCGCTGCTACCTTGCCATCCGCCGGATTTTTGTGCCACAACAAAGCGCTGAATCCGGAGTTTAGCCATCGCTAAATGAGGATTTCGGCAACGAAGTCACGGTGCGAAAAGACAAGGAATAACGGCCAGGTAATCATAAACTCAGCCAGTAGTCAAACGTTTGAGATAGGCTTGCTTTAGGCCGCTGAATGGTAAAGAACTGGGTGAAGCACACCGGGCGCAAACCAGATTGTTGCTCCCCCCCCCTGCCTCCCCACTTCGCAACGCTGGGGAGGAGCAACCGGGACAATCGGGTTTGCGCGCAAACACACCTGACATAATCATCGTCCCCAAAAAACAATCTGGTCTATACTCAACAACACTTCTCTTTTATTAGAAATGACGACACATGTATAGCTTGCACCATGTGTTAATATTCGTTTTTTTTTGATTGTTGTTGTTGTTAATATTGTATTATTGATAACCGCGAGTGAAAAGTTAGTCATTTCCTTTTACTTTCTGTTTTGAAGGAGGCGGGGATTTTAATCTTATATACTCTCATAAACCTTTTTTATGAAATTAATTCTATTGAGTATGTTGATATCTCTTGGGCTATCAACAACAAATACCAATTCGATAGCCACAGATAGCAGCGATGAGAATTTATATCTGGATGGGTATAACTCAACTACTTCAGCTGTTTCCATGGAAGAGACAGACCCTTGCTTGTCCGGTTGTATTGAAACAACCGTAAGAACCTACTGTGGAATAATTATAAAGTTTCAGGCGTGTCCGTGTCCATGGTTCCCTCCTTTTCAAATCCAACGGGCCAGGCTTATTAGGCAAGCATGTGGCGTCGGTGGTGTAGATCCGTAAGAAATTAGTTTAAGCAAATAAATGACCTGATAATTTTGTTTACGTGGGGAAGTAGCGCTTTCGCTACTTCCCCACGCTATTTTATTTCAACTATTATGACTAGATGGATTTCCTTAGCTATCACCTGTGTATTCGGAAACGTTTGCTACGCGCAGTTGACTAAAACAGTGGACTATGCTCTAATTTATGACCTTTCATATATAAGGGATACCTCTGCAAATGAGTACCACAGTGGTTACGAGTGCATTGCCATGCGGGTAGGTGACGAAGGGCGCTTTCAGGATTTCAATGAATACTTCAACGATTCTATATTAATTTCATTTGGAGAGCGATACCCGGGTTTAAATACCGCATCGCTTCCAAAGGAACAACTTGACGCAGTACTGGAAGAAATCGATGCGACGATGGCAAAATGGCAAAAACCAAGCACTGATAAATATAGAATAGTAAAAGATTTCAGCAGTAATCGTTCTAAATTGGTATCAATCTACAGCATGACTCCTCAGCACCTTGAGCAACCATTAGCTCAAGACTGGCAGCTCACCACTATTCAAGATACCATTGCTGGAATGCGTTGTTATCAAGCAACAACATGCTACGGTGGCCGGAATTACGTGGCTTGGTACAATCCTGATATTCCGATTTCCGATGGGCCTTACGTTTTCGCGGGCTTGCCCGGTTTAATCGTAAAAATAAGCGACGATAAAAATTGGTACAGCTTCACGCTAAAGCGATTGAATTTGAAGCCGCATGAGCGATTTTGGAATGAATACCTTATACTTCCCGCCAGTACGCCCGTCAGTCGGGAAATATTTGTTCGAACCATGAAAGAACGAAAAGAGAATCCTAAAATGATGGGCCTGATTGGAAAGGAGCCGGAAGAAGTTCGTCTCCAAAGGAAAAAAGGATTTAATAAACGCTTCGATCTGCTGCTGGAACAAAATCATTAGTAATTGCTAAACCACCTCGTTCTTTTACTGATTTGCCTTTTGCCCTGCTTCATGAGTAATCTTCAGGCGCAAGAAAAACAACTGTCGGGCACGGTAACCGACGAAAACAGCCAACCGCTTCCCGGGGCAAATTTCCTGGCTAAAGACGCACCGGAAGGCAACATCCTGAAATTCGCCATCACCGACGGAAAAGGCCACTACCAATTGAGCCTTCCACCCGGTAAGGATTCGCTATGGATCGAAGTAACCCACCTCACCCAAAACCCCCAGGGGCGCTGGCTCGCCAACGAAACGCGGGAACTCGACTGGCAACTTCAGCCCCGCACCTACGAACTCCCCGTCATGGAAGTCACTCAGGAAGCAGTGACCCGGCGTGGTGATACGCTAATCTTTGACGTAGCACAGCTGCGGGAAAAGAGTGACCAGAACATCGAGCAGTTGCTAAGGCGCATTCCCGGCATCACCGTTAGCCCCGACGGGCAAATCAGCTATCAGGACCTGCCGATTTCCAAGTTCTATATCGAAGGACTGGACCTCCTTGAAGGACGCTACGCCATCGCCACCCGCAACCTGAATGTAGATGCAATTCGCGATGTCGAAATCCTGGAACGGCACCAGCCCATTCGCGCGCTAGACTCCATCATCGTACCGCCGAACGCAGCGATCAATCTCCGCCTGAAATCCGGCATCTCTTTTGCGGGAACGGTGGAGGGTGGTCTCGGGCTTTCTCCCGCCCTCTACGATGTTCAAGGCACAGGCTTCGGCTTCACCCGCAAGCAGCAATTCAACGCGCTCGGTTCGGTCAACAATGTCGGAAAGCAGCGGGCCAGTGATTATCAAGATTTTTACCAAGGTACGGACTTCACTCGCCCGTTACTTTCCCCCACGCTCGCCACCGCTCCTTTCGGCCTGCCGACCGAAGCTTACCTCGACAACCAAGAATACACCGGCAGCCTCAGCTTTCTACGGAAGATCAGTAAACGGCAACAACTCAAATTAAGCAGCCTCGTCGTTGCTGACGCAGTACACTACCAGGGGCGAAACAACTCCATCTTTCGTGACGGTAACAACGCAGTGACGTTCAACGAGCGCCTGTCAGCCGAGCAGCGGATTAACCGTTTCAATACTCGCCTGCTCTACGAAATCAACCGGAAACGTTTTTACCTCAACAGTACAATAGAGGTAGATGTCGACAAAGACGAGACGCACGCAGACAACGTTGTAAACGAAGCCCCTGTACCAGAGCGGTTCGGGCGGGAAGTGCTGTCCGTAGACGGAGATTTTCAGGCAATCGTACGCCACAAACAAAAAGCATTCCAACTCTCAGGAACACTCGACTACCGGGAGCGGGACGTGGTGCTGTCCGTTACCCCCTTACAAGTTTCGGTTCCGGATTTCCCGCTGCTCTTGCTGGATTCCGTCGCGCAATCAGCACGGCTCTCTTCTCTGAACGGAGATGTGTACACCAGTATGGCAAGCAAAAAGGGGTACTGGCGAATTAGCAGGCGCATTGGTCTGGGGTTTGAACGCGAGACCATGAGTTCTACCCTGCAGGAAAGACAAGGCGGAACGGAACTACTGCCCGCCGACCTCTTTCAGAACGCTACCCGCCAAAGCATTGTCCGGCCCTATCTTTTCCAGGAACTAAAGCGGGAAACCGACCGGCATTACTGGGTAATCAAATTACCGCTTTCTTTCGACCTGTTCACTTACGAAGATCAACTTCGGCCAACGACCGGAACCCTGCGGCAAAACATATTTATAGCAAAACCCGATCTGGGCTACAGTTACCGTTTTCCGAAGGGGCAGTTTTTGTCGTTCGGGTACGGCTTTGCGCTGGACTACGCCCGCGAGAAACAACTGTTTCAGGGTTACATCCTGCGCCGTAACCGTTTCTTCGACCGTACGTCAACTGATGTCAATCGTTCCCGGGAGCACAATTTCAGCGCCAGCCTGAGGGGAAACAACCCGACCCTGACTTTTCGCTACCAAACCTCTTTGAGCGCCAACCTTGCAACCATTGACCTACTTGCAGAAACGAGCTTCGATGCTGCTGGCGAAAGCCAAACCCTCGTGCAAAAACGGAACACCAGAAGGCGCTACACCTGGGATGGTAAGCTGATATGGATCGCTGGTTCTGATACCGAATTACGGTTGACTACGGATTACACCAGGGCGAACTACCCCGTTTTACTCAACGACCGGGTAAGCCGTCAGTTTTACGATCAGGGCAGCCTGAAAGTGGAAGTAGAACAGGTCTTCTCCAACGCGGTTTTCAGAGCATCCCCCGGGGTGATTCGTACTTTCAACGATTTGGTTAATCTGGTGCAGTGGCAGGAAAAACTGGAGGTCAGCTACTATCAGGAATTACCCCGTGATTGGGGCGCTGCCCGGCTACAGTACACTTACCAGGGTTTTCGCAACGATGCTCGGGTGACAACTACAAACCTGCTTGGCCTGAGTTACGAGCGCAAGGTGTTTAATGACAATTGGGAATTGCGCCTCATGGGGCGTAACCTGCTCGGAACAGAAACATACCAGTGGTCAGGTATTGATGTATATACCGTTTCAAGTTCCTCATTTTTGCTCCGCCCCCGACAGTTGTTTGTGAGTCTTAAGCGCTCGATTTAAGCAACAGGAAGGTTTGCTGGAACGCCCGGTTTCGACGATGATGGTTATATAATTAAGCAAAAAACAGTTTTCTAAAGAAGTTCTATCTATTGGTAATAGAACATGGCGCTTGGTGAGTATTCGTTGTCCGTTTTTGTAATGTTGTTTCTGCGCGGCCGCAGGATGCAGGGTTCGCTTTTGAGGTCCGCTCAATGCCACGTCGGTTATTTTGAGCAAACCCCACCTTGCACCTGCGGCCCCGCCCGGAAACTGCTTACCAGAAGAAAGATGTTACTTCTCCAGTTCCGCTACCTTGCCCATCCGCCGGAGCTGGCGTGGGAGTGCGGCGTACTTCGCACCCAGAAATGCGTCGACGAGCGTTTGCGCCAGGGCGATGCCGATGACGCGGCCACCGAGGCAAATCATGTTCATATCGTCGTGTTCCACGCCCTGAGCGGCAGAATAGGCTTCGTTGATCAGGCAGGCGCGGACGTTTTTGATCTTGTTCGCCGCAATGCTCGCTCCCACTCCGGAGCCACAACAAGCGATACCACGGTCCACTTCACCCGCGCCAACGGCGCGCGCCAGGGGGATTACGAAGTCGGGAAAATCGTCTTTGGCGTCGTACTCAAATGCACCAAAGTCCTTTACCGAAAAGCCCTCTTTTTCAAGGTATTCCTGCAATTGACGCTTGAGTTCAATGCCGCCGTGATCTGTTGCAATTCCAATAGTCATTGTAAATTATTTATGGTTTGGGCTAAAATTACTTCACAAGAGCCGTAAACCTTACGAAAGATGAGCACCTTTGATAGATAATAATTAACCGGAACTTCTCCGAATAACTTCTTTACTATGCCCAGCAGTGTAGATTCCCACGTCCTCGTCATCTTCGGTGCCTCCGGAGATTTGGCCCAGCGAAAGCTGATCCCGGCAGTCTTTGACCTCTTTCGTGGCGGCTATTTGCCCGAAAAATTCGCCCTTCTCGGTGCCTCCCGCACGGATTTCACGGATGAGGATTTTCGTAAAAAAGTCGTTTTTGATAATGAGCATTTCGAACAGAAGGATGCTTCCGACGATGATGTGAAGACCTTCTCCGAAAAACTTTTCTACCAGGACCTTGCTTCTTACGACGGAGAAAAGGACATCGAAGCGCTCGCTGCCCGACTGATCAAGCTGGACGAAGAATACGGTGTTGGAAAGAACTATATTTTTTACCTCTCGACGCCACCTAAACTGTACAGCACCATACCCGGAGCACTGGCTAAAGCTGGCCTGAACGAGAGTGAGGAAGGCTGGTCGCGTCTGATTGTGGAAAAACCTTTCGGCTACGACGAAGAGTCGGCAGTAAAATTGAACAAAGACATTCAGTCTTACTTCCGGGAGAATACGATCTACCGGATCGACCATTACCTGGGTAAAGAGACGGTACAAAACCTGCTGGTAACCCGGTTTGCCAACGGCTTCTTTGAGCCGCTCTGGAACCGAAACTATGTACAATCCGTACAAATCACAGCGGCAGAAACCGTTGGGGTGGGTAGCCGTGGCGGCTACTACGACGAGAGCGGCGCTATGCGCGACATGGTGCAGAATCACCTGTTACAGGTACTGGCGCACGTAGCGATGGAGCCACCCATTCGTGCCGATGCACCCAGCATCCGGGACGAAAAACTGAAGCTGTTCAAATCGCTCCGGCCAATCACCAAGAAGGACGTCAAAAACCAGGTCGTCCGCGCGCAGTACACCGAGGGCCGCACCAAGAGCGGCGACGTTGTTTCTTACCGCGACGCCGAAGGCGTGCCGAGCGAAAGTAAGACGGAGACTTACGTTGGGATGAAGTTCTTCATCGACAACTGGCGCTGGGCTGGCGTCCCCTTCTTTGTCCGGACCGGAAAGTGCCTTCCTCTCAAGCTCACCGAGGTCGTGATTACCTTCAAGAACCCGCCCCAGGCGTTGTTCTCTGAGTACGACGATTACGCCATGAGCTGCGACAATCAGCTGATCATCCGTATCCAGCCAGACGAAGGAATGGCCCTCGAATTCGGGATGAAAGTTCCCGGCGAAGGCTTCCGCGTCAAGAATGTAGACATGGATTTCTTCTACCGCGACCTGACCAAAAACGACGTGCCTGCTGCCTACACGCGCCTGTTGCTTGATTGTATGAAAGGAGAGCCTACGCTCTACGCCCGCGGAGACAGTGTCGAGGCCGCATGGGCTTTCATCGATCCTATCCTGAAAGCATGGGAAGCGGACGAGGTACCGCTCTACAGTTACACTGCCGGTTCCTGGGGGCCGCTCCAGGCCGATGCCCTCTGGAAAGGAGAAGGCTCCGGCTGGCGGAACCCTTCCGATTCCCTTACCGAAAAGAAGCACTACACTAAGTTGTAATTCGCCGTCCCGGATAAAAGCAAATCAGCCCGTCAATCATGCGATTGACGGGCTGGTCTGTTTAGAGGAGCGGATTTCCTGAGGAATTGGCTTCAGTTAAGGTGAGACTATTCTTTCTTTCCGTAGACTCCGGTTTCCATTTCGCTCAGGTCTACCATGGCGAAGGGCTCCCAACTGGCTGTTTTGGTGAGTGCTTTCCTGTAGGCAATGTGCTCACGGTGGATGTCGGTGTTCATCTTCTGGCAGGTCTTGATCATCACCTCGTTGTGGCCACGGATGGTCGCCATGTCTACGTATTTGTAGGTTCTCGAGGTGTGTCGGTTGCCGCTTTGGAACATCGCGTCTACCATCAGGGGGTATACGCCCATGCGCTGGTATTCGCTAACGATGCCAAAGGCGATGCCTTTGCAATTGCGTGGTTTCTTCTGGAACTTCAGGCGGTAAAGGAAGCGCGGCAGGCCTTTCCAGTCCAGCTTGCCGTTTACGTCTTTCATGAAGCAGTTGATGTCTGGTATCAGTCCGGCCAGACCAATTGGCCGGTCGTCTTTATTGTAAGCCAGGCAGGTGAGGTGGGGGTCCATGATGGGCTTCATCTCCTTGAACGTAGGAAGCACATCTTCGCCAGACATCGGCTTGAAGTAAGGCCAGTGATTGAAGGCAGCGTTGTAGGCTTCGGCGAAATCGTTGGCGGCTGTTGGCAGGTCGTTCTTATCGATTTGCTTGGTGTATAGCCCGTACTTCTCACGTACCCGGCCGGCGAGGCCGGCCAGTCTGTCTCCCGGAAATTCGGAAACGATGCCGCGCATCGTAAGGCATTGTTCGTGGGGGACGTAATTGCGGTCCTCAAACATCCGCTGGTAATAAGGCGGATTATAGGTTTCCTGGTACAACGGGCGGTACCAGCCTTTGGTGAGCAGACCCCAGAATTTGTCGCGTTCACCGAAATTGATCGGTCCGTCTACGGCTTGCATACCTTCTTCTCTGAGCCATTTTTCTGCAGCATCGAAAAGGAGTTCGGCAACGGTATCGTTTTCTATGCTTTCGAAGAAGCCGAGCCCACCTACGGGCAAATCGAGTTCCTCGTTTCGCTGCCGATCAATAAATGCGGCTACCCGGCCAACGGGGCGTTTGCCTTCTTCCAGCACTACCCACAGTTTGAGGTTGGTGCCATCGTAAGCTTTGTTTTTGTCTGAAAGGATGCTCTCGATATCTCCCTGCAGCGGAAAAACATACTGCTTGTTACCGCGGTAAACTTCTTTGAGGACGGCGTGGAATTGGCCGAAATCCGATGTCTCTTTTAGTTGGTAGCTCTTACTCATTGGGGCAAAGATAACGATGTGCTTTATTGATGCTCTCTCCCAAGGTGCTTTTAACCGGCCCGTGACAGGAGGAAGGGTAAATCAGGCTCGGTTGTTCCGGCTCCGAAGGAGCGCAACCTTACTCCCCCCTCGAAGCGTTAACTACTCGTACAAAAACCACCAATCACATGACGCTAGAAGAGCGCATCACCACCGACATGAAGACGGCCATGAAGGCCAAAGATAAAGTCACCCTGCGGGGCATCAGGGCCGTAAAAAGTGCCATCATGCTCCAGAAAACTGATGGTTCCGGAAAAGAACTGGATGCTGAAGGAGAGATTGCTCTGCTGCAGAAACTGGTAAAGAGCCGCCAGGACAGCCTCGATATCTACATGAAGCAGGACCGCGAAGACCTCGCCGTTACCGAACGCGAAGAAATCGAAGTGATCAGCAAATACCTCCCCGAGCAACTCTCTGAAGACGAGCTGGGCGCGCTCATCGATGGAATCATCGCCAAAACGGGCGCTACCTCTATGCGCGATATGGGCAAAGTGATGGGTATGGCCAATAAAGAAGCCGCCGGCCGGGCCGATGGTAAAACCATCGCCTCGCTTGTAAAGGCCAAACTCGGTTAACATTTGCAATGGGTAGTGCCGTGTCATATGTCTGACGGGCACTGCCCACTGCTATTTTACCAGCGACCCTGCCTGATGCAACAGTGCCAGTTGGCCACCAAAGGCTTTTTTAAGCTCTTCGGGGGTAAATACTTCTTCCGTCGTACCGTACGAAATGAGGCGCTGATTGAGCAGAATAACGTGGTCGAAATATTCGGGTACAGCCTGGAGGTCGTGGTGGACCACCATCAGCGTTTTTCCTTCGGACGAGAGCTTACGCAAAACCGCAATTATTTTCTCTTCGGTCGGGATGTCGACCCCGACGAAAGGCTCATCCAACAACAAAATATCGGCCTGCTGGGCCAGGGCGCGGGCCAGGAATGTCCGTTGTTGCTGCCCGCCGGAGAGCTCCCCGATCTGCCGGGTCTGAAGGTCCGCAATGCCCAACTCGTTCAGGGCTTCGTCGGCAATCCGGTGGTCGTCTTTGTTCAGCCGTTGAAAAACCCGTTTGTGCGGGTACCTTCCCATCAGTACCACATCCCGGACGGTAGCCGGAAAAGTAAAGTCTATTTCGCTGCGCTGCGGCACATAAACGACTTGTTTGCGTACATCTTTCACTTCCTGCCCCAGCACTTTCACCGTTCCGGTATAGTCCTCGATCAGGCCAAGCATTGCTTTCAGCAATGTCGATTTCCCCGAACCGTTAGGGCCGAGAATACCGTACCGGTGGCCTTCTTCGATCTCCAGGAAAATGTTGGACAATACGCGCTTCCGGTCGTAGGCTACGGACAGGTCTTTCACTGAAATGGCAGACATGGTGGCTGGTGTTTTAAGATGAATGAATTGATGAGGAGGTATTGCCTCTCCGTTGTTCAGGCAACTCCTCTGTTGATCCGGTTGACCATGAAGAAAAAGGCGCCGGCCATGACGGACAGAATAATCACCAACAGGATCGCCTGTTGGTTTCCGCTGGGCCCCATCCCGATGCCGGCGTCTTCGGCCTGGCCCTTCAGAGCAGCAACAATGGTGGAGGTGTTGAAGGTAAGCATACCCAGGTAGGTGCCACCTTCTTTGCCCGGCTCGTCGAGCGAGTCGGCAAGCAGTTCTCCTCCGATGATTACCTTATTGTCAGTAGCAAGCTGGCGGATGAGTTTGGGGTTGATCGTACTTTCTACAAAGATGGCCGGAACGCCGGATTCCCGGATTATTTTAGTTAGTCGGTTCACATCGTCGGTCTGTACCTGGGCGTCGGTGCTGGTCCCCAGGGCCGCTTCTACCCGGATGCCGTAGTGACGACCGTAGTACCGGAATGCGTCGTGGCTGGTGATAAGCACCCTGCGCTGTTCCGGGATCGATTCGATCTGTTCAAAAATCGCTTTGTCCAAATCTTCGAGCTGTTGCAGGTAAATACCGGCGTTAAATTCATAAACCTCCTTATTGGCGGGGTCGAGCCTACTGAGTGCGTCCCGGATATTACGAACATAAATCATTCCGTTGCGGGCGGTCATCCAGGCGTGAGGGTCACTCGAGTTGGCGTATTGATCGCTTGAGATGGCCCCGATACCGGCGGTTATGGTTACCGTTTCGGCGACAGTCCCACTGTTCTCGATAAGTTCGTTCACCCAACCTTCAAACGTAAGGCCGTTGACGAGTACAAGGTCAGCGCGGGACACCAGCTGAACGTTGCTCGGTGTCGGTTCGTAAATATGCGGATCACCTCCGATGGGAACGATTGACTCAACGTCCACCAGATCTCCTGAAATAACCCGCGTCATATCGGCAAAAATAGAAGCGGACGTAACGACAAGAAACCTCCTTTCCGTGTCCTGGGCGCGGCCGCAGGTGCACAGGGAAGTTATGAGAAGCAAAGTAAGTAGTAAGCGCATGCTTAAGAATACACTTTTTTTATTGTTAGGTTTATCTAACTTTCGTGAAATTGGCTAATCCGACAGCAATTAGAGTTCCTGCCCTCCTTCTGATGCTGAGTCTCCCGGCGATCTGCCGACCATACTGATCTGTTGCAGACACTCAAGAGAACTGATGTAATGGCCGAGACCACACTACTGGACATTTTCAGGTGCCCTCTCCGCTGAGCCTTAGGCGAAGCTTGCCGGAGAGTGCAGAGGGTGAGGTTGGAAATTAAAAATGTCCATTAGTGTGGGCCGAGACAAAAAAGATCGCTGCTACGGCGGAGTGAATTCCTGTGCCTCACCGAAGAGGCCTTACCTTTATGGCGCTTTGCCGCCCCACAAAAACCAACCCAAATGAAGTTATTTATCACATTCTTCACCGGAATTTGCCTGTTGTGGGTTTTGGTCGGGTGTACCGAATCCATCGAAGATTTCTCGAGGGTGGATGAAACCCGCTACGATGCAGCCTACGCGGTTCCTCTTATCGACAGCGAAGTAACACTGAATGAACTGATCGGAGACGTAAGCGAAGAAATATCCCTGACCGTAGATCCCGATGGTCTTCTCCGCTTTCGCTACTCGGGCGAAGTTCCGGCGGTTGGCAGCGATATCGTCTTTGCGCGCCTGGAGTCCATCGCTCAGGGAGTGTTCGTTCCCATTACCCGCTCACCGCAGGCCGCCCCCTTCGGTGGCGGGGCAGATATCGACATCGACGAAGTACGCATCAAAGGAGGCTTACTCAACTACAGCCTGCCTAATGGCTACGACCGGCCGGTAACGGTTACCCTGAGCATCCCCGATGCCCGCCTGGATGGCGTTCCTTTTTCCGTTTCCGCTGATCTGCCAGCCTACTCCGGTGAGGGTACTCCTCCTACTTTTCAAAACCGGGATACTCCCGTAAACCTGTCCGGTTACGTCCTCACCATTCCCAACGACTCCCTTTACTTCGAGTACAGTATTGTGGGGGAGAACGGTGAAGACCTCGCCCCCAGCGCACAAACGGTGGTATCCTTCACCAATCTGCGCTTCAGTTATGTTGAGGGATACCTCGGGCAGGAGCTCTACCCGGGCCTGCGGGATACTGTAGAAGTCGATTTTTTTGACCGCTACCTCGAAGGAGAAGTCTTCTTCGAAGACCCGACGATCACGATGACCCTCACGAATACTTTTGGGCTGCCGGCACTCGCTCAGGTCAGTGTCCTCAATGTTGTTGATGTGAATGGCAACGTGATTCCGATTACGGGAACCGCCGTAGAAGAAGGCTTCTACTTCAACTTTCCCACAATTCCCGGAGACACAGCCATCACAACTTTCGTTTTCGATAATTCAAACTCAAACATCTCCGAGGTGCTGAGTGCACGCCCGGTAGCCCTCGATTATGAGGTCAATGCTCTGATAAATCCCGACGGGGATACGGACATCATCGGGTTCCTGACCGATACTGCCGCTTATTCAGCACGGGTAGACGTAGAACTGCCGCTTTACGGACAGGCAAGTGGCTTCGTACTGCGCGATACCTTCCCCATCGACCTCATGGACCGCTTCGGTGAGGTGGTTGGAGTAGACTTCCGGCTTACCACCCGCAACGGAATTCCCCTGAGCGTTAGCGTAGAAGGTACGTTCCTGGACGAGAACGATAATGCACTGGCTGACCTGACCGACGGCCGCATCCAACTTCTCGACGCTGCTCCGATCGGTGCCGCAGGCAACGTACTCAACGGGGGAGAACCACTGATCAACGATGTAACCTTCGAAGACGACCGGCTGGACGCCATTCGTTCTGCCGACCGGCTGGTTGTTGCGCTGAACTTCTCTACTACCGGGCAGGGCGACGTCTCCGTACGGGTAACCAACGAGCAAAAACTCCAGGTGCTACTGGGGGCCATTGTCCGGGTAGAAAACCGCTGATTCGCTCCAAGGGGAGATAATCATAGGCCCGGGGTGCTTCCATGCTCCGCAGTTTTTTAAATGCCAACCGCTAAATGTCAATAACTTTGCCCTGCTCCTTTAACATCCACCGCACCTGCGTCCTCGCCCTGATGCTCTTTTGCGGAACACTCAGCGCCCAGGACCTGACCGTTCCGCTGTTCTCCGACAGCTGGCAGGCCACGTTCAGTAACCCCGCCCTGTACGGGCAGGCGAAAGGACGGCTTACCGTAGGTTTGCCCGGCGTGAGCAACGACCTGTACGCCGAAAACGTGACGTACAACGAACTGCTGGAAACCGAAGACGGAACGCGGGTACTTGATCTCAATCAGCTCCCCGGCCTGCTCGGGCAACGTAACGAACTACGCGACGACTTCAGCCTCGAAACCCTTGGTGTGGGCCTGAGGGGAGACCGCTTCAGCCTGGGACTTTACCACCGCCTGCGCGCCGGTGGCCAGGCCGATTACCCCAAAACCCTGGCTCAACTGGTCGTTCAGGGCAATGCTCAGTTCATTGGCCAAACCGTGGAAATCGCTCCGCTGATCGCGGGGAGCAGCTACCATGAAGTTGGTTTGGGAGGAAGTATGGCGGTTACCGAAAATATCCACTTCGGTGCCCGGATCAAATACCTGAGCGGAATCGCCGACGCCCGTACCGGCACTTCCGGATCACTGCTCCTGACCACCGGAGAAGAAAACTACGCCCTTACTCTGGAGCAGGACCTTACCCTGAATACTGCCGGGACCGTAGATTACAACGGACTGGATGATGTAGGCATCAACTACGATTTCAACCGGATAAAAACCGATAACATCTTCAGCGAAAACAACGGTGTTGCGTTCGATCTGGGCCTGTTCGCCTCCTTCGGGAAAGTGCGTTTGCAAGCGGCCGCCAACGACCTGGGGGGCAAAATCAACTGGACGAACGACGTAACCAGTTTCCGCCTCGCAGGAACAGATGAATTCAGCGGGCTGGATATCCTTGCTCAGGTTCTCGAAGATTCCCTCTCCTTCGTCGATGCGTTGGACAGCCTGCAGTTGACTTTCGAACCCACCGAGGACAATTCTCCGTACGACAGCAAACTGTCGGCCACCTACCTCGTGGGGGGAGAGTATGACTTCACGGACCGGCTGACCGGCGGTTTACTGTTGGTACATTATCGCCGTCCGCTGAACAGCGAAACCGCTTTTGCGCTCAGCGCCCGTTACCGTATCGTCGATGAACTTACGGTAGGCCTCAACTATAATGCACGCAAAGATGCCACGGCCAACTTCGGTGCCCACGTATACGCTCACCTCGGTCCTGTTAATCTCATTGCGAGTACGGACAATCTGTTGACGGTTTTCCGTCAAAAAGACAGTTCCCGGGCCGGGCTCCGGCTAGGCGCTTCGCTTAGTATTGGCGTAGAAAAGGAAGAGAAAGTGCCGGAAACGGTGAATTAATAGTCTTAGCCTCCCAGCTCCCGTCGGTTCAGTTCTTTCACGGCATGGTCTACCGCCCGGGCGGTCATCGCCATGTAGGTGAGTGAAGGGTTGACGCAGCCGGCGCTGGTCATTGCGGAGCCATCGGTAACGTAGAGATTTTTACAGTTCCAGATCTGATTGTGTTTATTGAGTACTGAGGTTTCAGGGTCCCGGCCCATTCGGGCGGAGCCCATTTCATGAATGCTGAAGCCGGGGTGCGCTTCCTGCTCGTACATACTGACGTTCTTCGCGCCGGCGGCTTCGAGCATTTCGGCGGCGTAGACCTTCATTTCTTTACGCATCAGGCGTTCGTTTTCACCGAAGGCGCAGTCCATCGTCAGGGTAGGGAGGCCGTCTTTATCTACGACGTCGTAGTTGAGGGTGATGCGGTTGTTCTCATTGGGGAGGGATTCACCGAAGGCATTGAAACCTATACTCCAACCACCAGGTTGGGTGAGGGCTGCTTTCAGGTCGGGGCCGGGGGCCACGCTTAGTTCTTTTACCACATGGTGCCAACTGCCACGGTGGCCACCCCCCTGATACCCGAAGCCGCGCAGATAATCGCGCTTGCTGTCTTTACCGAGGTTTACGAAACGGGGGATGTAAAGGCCACTCGGGTTGCGCCCTTTAACGGCTTTGTCTTCGAACCCCTCAATGCTGCCGCGGGCACCGGTGCGGTGGTGGTGGTCCATGATATTGCGGCCCACCATATCGCTGTCGTTACCCAGCCCGTTGGGCTGGGCGTCGGACTTGCTGGCAAGTAATATCGCTGCGGAGTTGAGGGTGGAAGCATTGAGGAATACAACACCACGACTGAAGAACTCAACATCGTCTCCGGTGTCGCTCAGGCGGACCCGGACGCCGGCTGCCTGTTTTTTATCAGCATCGTAGATCACCTCCCGGACAGCGGCGTTGTGGATCAGCGTCATGTTTCCCGTTTCTTCCGCTACGGGGATGGTGCTGGAGACACTGCTGAAATAGCCGCCGAAAGGACAGCCCCTGATGCACCTGTTGCGGTACTGGCACGCGCCGCGGGTACCCAGGTGAACTTTGGGGTCGTAAGCAGTTAGGTGGGCTACCCGCCCAACGGTTACCCGCCGTGCGGGGAATTTTTTGTGTACTGCATCCCGGAACTGTTCTTCCACGCAGTTCATCGGAACCCCGGGCAGAAAAGGGCCGTCGGGCAGGTGAGCGAGGTTTTCTTTCTGCCCGGCTATGCCGACAAAACGGGAGACATAATCGTACCACGGCGCAAGGTCGGCGTAGCGGATGGGCCAGTCGATGCCGACGCCTTCTTTTGCGTTGGCCTCAAAATCGAGGTCGCTGAGGCGGTAGCAATGCCGGCCCCACATAACACTGCGGCCGCCCGTGTGGTAGCCGCGAATCCAGTCGAATTTGCGCTTTTCGGTGTAGGGGTATTCGTCGTCTTTACAGAAATGGTGAACGCTGCTTTGCCGCATGATATAGTCTTTGCGGCTGAGTTTGGGATAGTGCTTCTCGATGGTCTCGCGGGGCAGGCGGTTGTTGTAGGGTAGCTCCCAGGTGTCGAGGTTGGCGGTGGGGTAGTCACCGTGTTTTAGCTCGGGTCCGCGTTCAAGGACGAGGGTCTTTAGGCCTTTGCGGCACAATTCCATGGCGGCCCAGCCGCCGCTTATTCCGGTTCCGACTACAATAGCGTCGTAGGTGTTTTGCTCTTTACCTTTCATCGTGGCAAGGTAAGGATTGGGGCAGAGGAATTTCACCACATGGCAAACCACCATGCGCAACAAAAAAGTCTTCTTAACTGAACTTGCTTTCGGGCGCGGCCGCAGGTGCAAGAGACCGGTTGAGGGGCAGGCTTTTGCGGCCTTGTTACGCCGTCACCGCAGCACTTTCGATTGCCTTGATCATTCCGGCGAAGATGGCCCGGCCATCGGTATTCCCGATGGTGGATTCGCTGGCCCGCTCGGGGTGAGGCATCATCCCGAATACGTTGCGTTCGGCGTTGCAGATACCAGCGATGTTCTGGGTTGATCCGTTGATGTTCGCCTCCGGAGTAACTTCTCCGGAACCATCGCTGTAGCGGAAGAGTACCTGATCGTTGGCAATCAAATCAGCGATTACGTCGTCGGAAGCATAGAAGCGCCCCTCAGCGTGCGCGATGGGAATATTCAGGACCTGGCCAACCTCCAGTGCTGAAGTGACCGCACTGTTGGCGGTTTCGGTACGGAGGTAGCAGTTTTTAGCGATGAACTTCTGGTCGCGGTTCCGCAGCAACGCCCCGGGCAGCAGGTGAGCTTCGCAGAGAATCTGGAAGCCGTTGCAGATGCCGAAGACATAACCGCCACGTTTGGCGAAATCGATTACCGACTCCATGATGGGGCTGAAGCGGGCGACGGCACCGGCACGAACGTAATCGCCGTAGCTGAAGCCTCCCGGTACGATTACGCAATCTCCGGTGGTGAAATCTTTCAGTGCATCCTTGTCTTTATGCCACAGCTTTACCGTTTCACGACCCATCACGGTGCCGAGTACGTGTACCATGTCGTCGTCGCAGTTGCTGCCGGGGAAAAGGATTACGCCGAATTTCATCGTTACTTGTTTTTTGTAAGATGCAAAGGTAATTCGTTCAGCCGTTAGTTCTTTAGTCTTTTCGGAGGAAAGGCGGAGCAATTGCAAGAAAGTGTCAATAAACTGCCGGAAGAATCGGTCTCAAACTGCGTGAATATCGCGTTGAGGTGTAATCGGGCTCCGCCGACCATCGTGCTTTATCCGGGGTCTCTACCATTTTGGTGCCCGCCTTATAACTATTGCTGCACCTGCGCCCGCGCCCGCCGCACGAAAAACCAACCGCTGACCAAACCCGCCAGCATGAAGCAAATGGCAATGATCTGCGCCTGGCTCAGTTCTGCGCCCAGTACGTTGTATTTATCGTTAATGCGCGCAAACTCGATAAAAAAGCGCTCTACGCCGTTGAAGAAAAGATAGATGGAAAACAGAAGACCGGGCAAACTGGTGAGTCGTTTGCGCAGCCCCCAGAGAATGGCACCGATGGCGAAGGCCATCACCATTTCGTAGATCGAGGTGGGGTGTACAGCTTCTGCAAGCTGTGTACAGTATTCTACGTCGCAACCGGGGATGGCCTCTCCTCGCCCGAGTACGTTGTGCGGGAAGCGGAAACTCCAGACCCAGTCGGGCAAAAACCACCAGTCAGGTTGGGCTCCTGCGGCTTTGCCCCAGTCACCGTCTCCGCTGAGCTGACAGCCCGTACGGCCTACGCCGTACGCAATGATGAGGGCTGGTGCTACGGCATCCATGACCGGGACGGGTTTGATGCCATGCTTGCGGAGGTAAAGAAAGACAAATAAAGCTCCGCCGATCAGTCCGCCGTAAATGGCCAGGCCATCTCCGCTAAGCAGCACGCCCAGGGGGTCGGCCAGGAAGCGATCCATATACTCGATTATGGCAAAAAACTTGGCCCCGAGCAGGCCGCCAACGGCGGCCATCATCGTGATGGGGCCTACCCGTTCGCTGGGGTAAACATCTTTTTCGTAGGGTTCTCCTTCTACCGGTTTACGGGCCAGGTAAACGTAGTAGGCCACAAAGGCTGCTGCTGTCAGCAGGCCGGTAATCCACCATCCGTCGGTAGAAAGCAACACGCTCCCGGCGTCCTGCTTCCAGGCTTCCACGTTAGCGATGGCGTAGGGGACTTTGTAGCCGAGGACAAAACCAAAGAGTCCGTTGAAGATGTAATCCCAGATTGTAACTCCGCTGCCCGGCACCACAATTACCCGCTCGGGGGTGAACTGTCCTAGCTTTTCCCGTCGTTGTAGCTCCCACTTGAGTAAACTGGCGGCAACGATGAAAGCCAGCAACAGGAAAAACCCGAAAGTTTTGAAGAGACTGAGCCAGTTGTCGCGGTCGGTGCCAATGAGGTCGTGAAAGAGATAGGAAAGGTCTGGGTACATAGTAGGCAGTTGGTAGAATCTGGTGGGTTAGTGGTTCCTCGCGTTGCAGGCTTTACGTTACCACCGTATTTTGGAAGTGCTTCATTATTGCCACCGACTGAAAACACTACAAAAATGCATCGTTTATCTTCTGGTGTGAGTTTTGATGCGCGGGCAAGTTACTAAAGATGAGTAAGCGAAGCGCGGCGCACGGTGCTTGCGGCAGCACTACCCACTACTTACTACCTACTACTTGCTATTCTGAATTTTCTGAATCAGGCTGTCCACCGCACGACCGTAGTTTGCTTTTCCTTCGGGCATCAGGTCTTTTGCCATTCTTGCGTAAGTGAGGGCTTGCTCGGTCCGGTCCTGACTAAGGAGGAAAGCAGCAAGACGGTAGTACTTCTCGAAGCCGCCATCCTGTTCTGCGGCAGCAGAGGCTGCTGCTGCTTCAATGGCCATATCGAGCACTTTGTCGCTTCCGATGAATTTGGAATTCGCGGCAACCTGGTAAACATCCTGCAGGCGGACGGCATCTCCGTTTACCCCTTTTTTGAGGTAGTTCTTCATGGCTTTTAGGAAGTCCTTTTCGTCGGTCCCTTTGGCTGCAAGTTCAAATTCGCCTTCCAGTTTCAGTTGTTTTCCCGCGGCAGGGTCTACAGCCGAAAGTTTTTTAACTGCGGTTTCGAGCAGCGAAGCGTCTTTAAACTCGAGGGAGCGGGCCTTGGTTGCGTTCACGGCGCGCTTTACGGTGGCGTCGAACTCATCCTGTCCGTTGAGGGCTACAAGGGCTGCTTTGTTTTTCATCAGGAGGTCGAAAATGCGACTGTCGGCGTTGGTGGTTGCGACCTGAATGATGTTGAGGTTGTCCGGGGTAGTGAGGTCTTTCTGATCACGGAGGTAGTCGTTGGCTACTTTCAGGTGAGACTCACCCCGGCGCACGAGAGCGCGGATATAGGTGAAGGCGAGTTTGGAGCTGCGGTCTCCGGCTTCCCATTCGGCGGCGAGGGCTTCGATATCGTCTTGCTTGGAGATTGCTTCTTTAGCGGCAGCGATGAGGGTATTTACCTGCTTGCCACCCACGCTGGTGTGTACGGCTTCGTCTTTACCGTTGATCCAGAACAGGGTAGGGTAGGCGCGTACGGGATGGACTTTGCGGAAGGAAACAGACTCCGCTTTCTCCATGTCGAGTTTTACGTTGATGAAGTTTGCATTGAAAACATCCCCGACTTCTGCTACCGGAAACACGTTGGCGCTCATCCTTTTGCAGGGGCCACACCAGGTGGTGTAAGCGTCTACGAAGATCAGTTTGCCTTCGGTCTCCGCCTTTACGAGTGCTTCTTCCCAGGTGCCGTGAAAAAACTCGATCCCCTGAGCAAAAGAACTGAGACTGAGGGTGAAGAGAAAGGCTAGAAGTGAAAGTTTGCGTAGCAACATGAAGCTTGTTTTTTGGAATGGCTAAGGTACGGGATTTGCAAGACAGATTTTCGGCCAGCGTGTTTTAGTGGCTCTTCCCGGTTTCCTTTAATTCGTGTTTAGGATTTTTGGGCACGGGGTCGGGGCCGAAACGCCCCCACGGATGACAACTGCAAATTCGTTTGGTCGCCAGCCAGCTTCCCTTCAGCGGGCCCCACTCCTGAATCGCCTCGATGGCGTAAGCTGAGCACGTAGGCTGAAACCGGCACTTATTAGGACCGAGCAACGGCGAAAGCGTCACGCGGTAAATACGGATGGGAAGGATGAGTAGCCACTTTAACATGTGATGGAAACGGTACAAACTGATTGTCGGTTGATTGGTGTGACTGGTTTGGGCGCCGACGCAGGTGCAGTGAGAAGGTTTCTGGTCCGCTCTCCGACCAGGGGAAATGACGAAACTAAAAAATGAAGCAAAAATGTTTACGACCCAAACAACGCAATGAACGCATACCTGCAACTATTCCGGAGGCTCAACGGCAAGCAAATACCGATTGGAGAGTTTGAAAAAGGATTTGCCGAAAAATGGAGGCGCGATCGGGATGAAAAGACATCTTATGATCCCCGGTTTCACAGGCTTATCGATAGGGTGTTTACCAGCCTTGATGTTTGTGATGATCCCGAAATCGACCCTGCTTTTGATGAAGACAGGCTCAGAGAGGAGGTGGCTCTATTGACACATGTCTGGTTTGGAGAATGATGTGTTACTTTGCAACCATGCCCACTCCACTCCGGCAACCGGACCTGTTAAGTAACCTTACCCTCGGCACCGCCCGTCAGGTGCCCGGCCCCGTTGTTGCAGAATGGCTGGAGGCCAAAGCCGCCGTAGACCCTACGGCCGATTCCGCGGAGCAGCTACTTGCGGCCTACGCCATCAGCGAGCGCTTGCACCGGCTCAGCCCGGGGACGAAAGGCAGCATCCCGTCTAACACCGCTCCGCAGGAAGAAAGAGAAGCCACCACGGCCCGGCTCAGCCGGGCCCTGGAGTTGATTCTGCGTGGCACCTATCCCCACGTATTGCCGGAGGCAATTACGGTACTCAATGAGCGTAAACTGCTGATGCCTCCTCATCTTTTACCCGAGCTGCTCGACGAGGCGGTGAGCAAAATACCCTCTGCTCCCGCTTACGCGGAGCAACTACTGGCAGCCGGAGGTAACCGTGCGAATTGGTTAGCGGGGCAGAATCCGGAATGGAAAGAATTGTCTCCTGGTTATAACCTTACCGAAGCTTTAGCCAAAGAAGCTACACCAGGGCGGCGAGTGGTCCTGCTGCAGCGCCTTCGTGCAAAAGACCCTGCTGCGGCTCGTGAAGCCCTGGCAACAATTTGGAGCAAACAATCGCCTAAGAACCAGGAAAGCCTGCTGGCTCCGCTGGAGACGAACATCGGATCGGAAGATGTTCCCTGGCTCAGGGAACGGCTTGGCCCCAAACGCAAAGGTGTACGCCGGGCCATCCTGAGGTTGTTGCTGCTGGCCGGAGATCCGGTTGCGCTCGATGATATGCTCCGGCTGGCTGGCGAAGCTTTTGATGGGGACGGTAAGATTGTTTCTATTCTCCGCGGTGCCGAAGGCATCGAGCTGCTCGAAGCTTACGGTGGCCTGAAAAAACAGGAAACGGTCGGTGCGTTTTTTCTCTCCAACCTCCCGCCGCACGTTTTGCCCGAACTGACCGATCGTACGCTACCCGAATTCTGGAATACACTCAATAAGGATCAGTTGAAAGCCGCGGCCATTGCCGTCCAATCTTTCCCTGCTCCTGGCGTCCGCGCCGAATTTGTCCGTTATGCCCTGAGGGGAAATCCCGCGCAGTTACCCGTTAAGGAAGCTGCGGCCATAACTGCCGCTCTTGATCAAGAGACTTTCCTGGAAATTTTTCATGAACTACTCACCACCGAAAAAAACGTTTTCCACTATGGTGGCCTGGCCAGAATACTGGCCCTGAGCCGTAACGAACCATGGTCTGAACGAATCAGTAAAGCCTTCGTTCTGCAGCTGGTTTCCACGCTGCGGGAAGTGAGCACCCTGCCCTGGAAACTGCAAAACGACCTCAAAAGTCACTGGGAGCTGAGCCTCCCTTTACTGGACTCGGCCATTTTCGGGTGGGCAAGAACACACCTGCACAGCATGACTGAGCGTGGGGATGTGTTCGGGAAACTTGCAACCGATGCACTGCAAACACTCGCTTTTCGGCGGGTGTTGAGGGAGTAATCGTTGCTTAGCTTTTCAGTATGCCACTCAATATTTCGACAGCACGGTCCACTTCTTCCATCGTTGCGTACAGAGGAGCCGGTGCCAGCCGGAGAACGCCTCCGTCGCCGCCCAGCAGGTTGTCTTGCCGGTAATCGACAATCAGGCCGGCTTCGGAGAGCTGGTGCTCCAGCTCGGGTCGGTCACCTGGTACGTACACGGATATCTGAGCGCCCCGCTGGGCTTCGTCCATTGGTGTTATAATGGTAAGCTCCGGAAGGTCATTGAGGAGTTCGTGGAGTCGTCCGGTAAGTTTCAGGCTGCGGGTGCGCAGGGCTTTCATCCCTCCGGCTTCGTCGAACAACGGCAAAGAGGCGAGCAGGGGCGCCAGGCCCAACACCGGAGCAGTAGAAATTTGCCAACCCGAAGCATTCGGCTCGGGACGAAACTCCCGCCGCATCATGAAACGATCGCTTTCGCGGTGTCCCCACCAGCCGGCGAAGCGGGGCAGGTCTTCGTTGTTGTGGTGACGCTCATGGACGAAGAGTCCGCCGGGGGCGCCCGGCCCGCCGTTCAGGTATTTGTAGGAGCACCAGACGGCGAAGTCGCAGCCCCAGTCGTGCAAAGATAGCGGGACGTTGCCCACGGCGTGGGCGAGATCGAAACCGACCGCAGCACCTACCGATTTTCCGGCTTTTGCGATGGCTTCCAGTTCGAAAAACTGGCCGGTGTAGTAATGGATTCCGCTCCAGAGAACAAGGGCCAGCTCATCGCCCGCATCATGGATCGCTTTGGTGATGTCTTCGGTCTGGATGCTGAACTCGCCCTGGCGCGGACCGATTTCAATCAGGTCGGTTGCAGGGTCAAGACCGTGAAATTTGAGCTGACTGATGATAGCGTGCTGATCTGACGGAAAGGCTCCTGCCTCCATTATTACTTTGCGCCGCCGGCCTTCGGGGCGGAAGAAAGAAACCAGCATGAGGTGCAGGTTGACCGTGAGGGCATTGGCGATGGTGACTTCGGCGGCACGGGCACCGACGATGCGGCCGAGCGTTTCCTCTACGCGGCGGTGGTATCCGAGCCAGCCTCCTTCAGAACTTTCCCCGTTCCACCAACCTTCTACGGCGCGGACTTTCCAACTCTTCATCTCGGCGGCGAGTTGCTCCGCCGCAGCCACCGGCTGCGGACCGAGAGAGTTGCCGCAAAGGTAAATTTTGTCTTTAGGGAGGTGGAAGCGGTCGCGTAACATCTGTGGTGGGTTGGTTGAGGAAAGGGAAGAAGCGGTGCGCAAGGTAACGGATTGAGCGCAATGAAAGCGCTTTAAAACCGGCACAAAAAAAGCCCGCTCCGGCAGGGCGGCTTCATTTTTCAGGAGAGATATTATCTACCCTTTTGAAACGAAGCCACGCTGGTGAAGCGGGCGCAGGCATAGCCAGGTTGGGCTACAGTGTATTATTTACTCTTCGGCGAGGAAGCCACGGATGTTCCAGTGAATTTGCTCCGTGCCGGTGATTTCGTTGAAACTCGTCCAGGTATTTCCGGTTGGGGGCAGGAAGCGGTCTCCGTTGGGGTTGTAGTTGGCTCCGTTGTCGCAGCCCATGGCCTGGAACTGGTTGGTGGGCAGGTCGGTTTCGACGGCGATCCAGAGGCCTTCGTTCTCCCGGATGTCGATGACATCGTCGGTGATAGTGTGTTCGTACCAGCCGGTGTTACGGATGCGCTGGGTGAGGTCAAAGCGGTAGCGTTCGGCGCCGGGGGAGCGCTCATCGGAACCTTCGGCATACACGTAAACCACGGTAGAAGTAGGAATTGACTGGAGGTAGAAGCTTATTTTTTCCAACCGCCGGCCGGTGTAGGGCTGAGTTTCCTGGGTGGGGAAATAAGCCGCAAACGTATTATATCCTTCGCCGTTGAAAGGGGCGGAAGCCTGCTCGCCGTCGTAGCGGAGACTGTCGGCAGTGAAGTTGCCGGAACCGTCATCGTCTCCACAGCCGGAATAAGTAACTACGGAGAGCAAAAGCAGCATCAGAAAAGGAAGGCTAAAGGTTTTCATTGGTTTCTATTTTAGAACAAATTTCGGGGGTTGATGAGATATAGACCAAAAAAGGGCCGATAAGGTTGTCTTAAATGTTTATGAGGCCCGGATGGGCAAGACATCGCATACCGCTTTCAGCGGACCGTCTTAACTTTGCCTGGCAACCTTCAGGTTGCCATCCTTCACTGCTAAAAGCCGGGCAACCGGCCATTATGAACAAAGAGATCCTCCGCCTTGCCATTCCCAACATCCTGAGTAACATCTCGGTGCCACTCATCACCAGCTTCGATACCGTACTCATGGGCGGTTTGAGCGGCAACCACATCGCGGCGGTGGGCCTGGGAGGGATGGCCTTCAATTTCGTGTACTGGAACTTTGGCTTCCTCCGGATGAGCACCACCGGCCTTACGGCCCGCGCCTTTGGCGCGGAAGACAAAGCTGCACAGATGGCCACGCTCGCCCGCGCTGCGCTGCTGGCAGCAGCGATCTCCGTTTTGCTGATTCTGCTGCAGTACCCCTTTGCCGAACTGACCCATCTGCTCTTGAACCTGCGGGAGGAACAGGTAGGTATGGTAGACGACTACTTCTACATCCGGATTCTGGCGGCGCCTGCAGCCCTGTTGCAGATGGTGCTGTTCGGCTGGTTTTTCGGGCGGCAGAACTCGGTTTTTCCACTCATCCTTACGTTGATCGTGAACGCAGGGAACATGGCCCTGAGCTGGTATCTGGTTAAAAGCCAGGGGTGGGGGATCGGGGGAGTTGCCTGGGGAACGGTAGCAGCGCAGTACATGGGCCTGGGTTTCGGGCTCGTACTCTGGTGGTGGGAATGCCGCCGTGGCGGACTTCGTTTCGAAAAACTGTCCCTGAACCTGCGTCAGCGCCTGAAAAAAGGAAGCACAAGGGATTTTGCAGAGAACTCAACACAAGAAAATAACACGCCGGCGCTTCGCGAATTTCTATCCGTTAACCGCGATATTTTCCTCAGAACCCTCTTCCTGACGCTGAGCTTCGCCTTTTTCTACAACCGGGCTAACGCCCTCGATGTCGGAACAGCAGTGGTGGCCGCCAACGTGATTTTACTTCAACTCGTCAATTGGTTGAGTTACGGCATCGATGGGTTTGCGTTTGCCGCCGAAAGCCTGGTAGGTAAGTACTCCGGAGCGAATAAACCAAAGGAATTGAACCGGGTAATCTGGCTCATATTTGTTTGGGGTATGGCCTTTGCGGGGCTCTATGCGGTTGTCTATGCTGTGGGCAATATCAATATTTTACGGCTTTTCGCACCGGAAAATACTGCACCGGAAACCCTGGAAGCTGCTGTCTATTATCTCCCTATCGTGGTTGCTTTTTGCGTTGCTGCTGCTCCCTGCTACCTCGTTGATGGGATTTACATCGGCCTTACCGCCGCCCGTGCTATGCGGCAAACGATGTTGCTTGCGTTTGCCGGCTACCTGCTGAGTTATTACCTCGTTGGCCGCCATTACGAAAACTGGGGACTGTGGGGCAGCCTGCTGGCGTTTATGGTATTGCGCGCTCTGATACAATACTGGTGGTTATACACCGGACGCGTTGGACTAACGGCTCAAAAGACTAACAGACTAAAAGACTAACGAATTACCTTCGCACTATGGCCTACAACTCCATCAAAGCAACGCAACGGGCTTTAGCCAAAGGCGACGTTAAAACCACCGACCTCGTGAACGGCTACCTTGCCGCCATCAATGAGCACGCCCACCTGAACATTTACGTAGAGGTATTTGCCGAAGAAGCAATGCAACTCGCGAAAAAGCAGGACGAGGCGCGGGCGCAGGGTGCAAGGTTGGGTAAACTGGCCGGGGTAGTACTCAGCATCAAGGACGTAATTTGCTACGACGGACATGCAGTAAGCGCCGGATCGAAGATTCTCGACGGCTTCGTGTCTCCGTACACCGCCACGGCTTTGCAGCGATTGCTCGACGAAGACGTGATCGTGATTGGCCGGACCAACTGCGACGAGTTCGCGATGGGCTCCGGAAACGAAAATAGTTTCTACGGCCCTACCCGCAACGCAGCCGATGTCACCCGTGTCCCCGGCGGAAGCTCCGGTGGAGCGGCGGTATCGGTACAGGCAGGAACCTGCCTGGTTGCGATGGGGTCCAGCACGGGCGGATCGGTCCGGCAACCCGCCTCCTTTTGCGGCATCTACGGTTTTAAGCCTACTTACGGACGCATCAGCCGCCACGGCCTGATCGCCTACGGCTCGAGCTTCGATCAGATCGGTTACCTCGCCCATAATCCTGATGATATCGCTCTGGTACTGGAACTGAGCGCGGGGGCGGATATGTACGACGCCACGGCCCCCAATAAACTTTTGCCCACCTACAGTAAGCAAGACGTCGATACACAACCGCAAAGCATCGCCTACTTCGCCGATCTCATGGAAAGCGAAGCCATCGCTCCGGAAATCCGGACAGCCATGAAGCAGACGGTGAAGAGATTTGAGGCCGCCGGCCACACGCTGGTTCCCGTGAAGTTCTCTTACTTCGACTACGTGGTGCCAGCCTATTACGTACTCACCACCGCCGAAGCGAGTTCTAACCTGAGTCGGTTCGACGGGATGCGTTACGGCCACCGCTCGGCCGAAGCACATGACCTCAACGAGACGTACACCCGGTCGCGAACCGAAGGCTTCGGCACCGAGGTGCAACGACGGATACTGCTCGGCACCTTCGTGCTCAGTAGTGGGTACTACGATGCTTACTACGGCAAAGCACAGAAGGTTCGTCGCCTCATCCGGGATCAGTTGCAGGGTATCCTGGATGCGCATGATTTCATCCTGATGCCGGTCACCCCGTCTGTCGCATGGCCGATCGGTGAACAGACCGACGATCCGGTAGCCAATTACCTCGCTGATATCTACACCGTGCTGGCCAACCTGGCAGGATTACCAGCGGTGGCCATCCCCGTCGAGACCGACAGCGCTCTGCCCGTAGGCTATCAGCTCATGGCGGACCAGTGGGAAGAAGGGAAGCTGCTGAGCTTTATCCGCGGACTTTGAGGGTAAGGAAGTGCGGAAGTCGTGGCGCTGAAGGATGAGCGTCTGCCATTTTCTTAAAAGCTGCTGTAATTCTCTTCTCCGCCTGAAGGGCTGTTGCAGCCGGGATCTACTCGGAAATCGAGGCAGAACTGTGCCTGAGTCAATGAGTAGTTAATGCACGAAGCAGAAGAGTGCAGCTTACTTATCTTTGCATCCGTATTAATCCCACGAATAATGAAAAACCTTTTGTTTCTCTTCGCCCTGTGTCTTTGTGTGGTTTCCTGCGGAGACCCGAAGCCCAACGATGGCACCACTCCCATCGACGAGCTGGAGTCTACCAAAGACTTTGTTGCAAGCCCGGACCAGGACACCGCCCGCCACATTCCTTTGTATATCCACAAAATCCCGGCGGAGTCCGAGATCGACAACCAGGTAACAGCTTTGGGTGCCTTTGGCCAGCTCATTGAACCGCCGATGGAGCGCCTCGAAGCTCAGGCCCTGTGCAAAAGTTACTGGGTGGTGGAAGGCTACGCCGACAGCCGCGCGAGCCGCCCGCAAAAGGTTGCTGCTACGGGCCAGTGGATTCAGTGTTTCCCTAACGGAACCTTCCGCGGCGGACACTGGGACCGGCAGACCCACGCCGGCGCGTGGTACCTCACGTATAATGAAAAGTTCCCGCTTCTTCAATTAGACAGTAACGTTGACCGTATGGATGCCATCTGGGAAATTCAGGGTTTCTCCGGAGACCAGGCCAGCATGGCGGTGGTACGTCGTAACACCTTCGGCCCGCACCATAATGCGATCTCTGCCAAATGGATAGAACTGTACGACCGGCCTACCCGCGAGCAGTTCAAGAATGTACACCAGGGGCTGTAGCCCGTAATGGGGAACCGGTAGAGATACGGTAAGGAGTGCAAGCATCGCTTGTTTGGCTCATCCTCTTTAAGTGGAGTGAACACTTCCGCCGCAACGCGCAACTTTCCGGGTAAGCGACTGCATTACTACCGCATCACGTTACTGCACGGCCAAAAATGTCTAACCTCCGCACACTGATTACCGATAATCCCTACCAGCGGCTGCTGAGCATCGCGTGGGGATACGCCGAGGGGATGCGGGGTAAATACATCCTGATTTACCTCATGTTCACCGGGGTTAACCTGCTGATCAGTTTACAACCGGTTATTTTCGGGCTTTTCATTAACCACCTGCAGAAGGGCGAGGGTAATCTCTTGCAGGGAACCTGGATCTACCTGGCCCTGCATATGGCGATCATCTTCGCTTTTTGGTCGTTGCAGTGGCCCGCCCGGTTGCTCGAACGAAGGATGGCCTTCGATATCAGTAAGCGGCTGCTGATGGAGGTCTATGATAAGATTATACATTTACCTCTGTCCTGGCACCGCGAGCACCACAGCGGTGATACCATCAACCGTGCACGGAAGGCCTACGAGGCACTCAAGAACTTCTTCGACAACGGCTTCGCTTACTTCCAGACGATCGCACGGATGGCGATCGCGCTGATCGCCCTGCTGTGGTTCAGTCCGGTATTCGGGATGGTGGCGGTGGTGGCCGCTGTAATCATCTTCGCGGTGGTTTTGGCTTTCGATAAACCAATGATCGAAGCGATCACGGCCACGAACGATAAGGAGAACGAACTGATGGCGGGCTTCTCGGATAAACTGACCAACATCATCACCGTAACGACCCTGCGGCTGGGCAAACGGACGGCTGCGGACATCAACGGCCGCATCGATAAAATCTGGCCACCTTTTTTGCGGGGAACGCGAATCAATGAACAGAAGTGGTTCTCGATCTCGGTCCTTACCGGACTGATGTACATCGCGATGGTAGGCGGCTATGTGTACGAGAATTATGTGCCGGGCGAGGTGTTTCTGGTGGGCGGGTTGGTAACCCTGATTGGGTACGTGAACCAGTTCGCAAATATGTTGAGCAGTTTCACGATGCAGTACGGACAGATTGTCCGCTACCGTTCCGACCTCGCGGCGATCGACCCGATTGAGGAGGCGTACGCCGAGCTATCAGTCCCTTCGGCCGAAGGCGCGGTAGACCGCGCCTGGCAAAAACTCCGCGTCGAGGGCCTCAACTTCCGCTACGATGAAAACGGTGCCGGGGTTTTTGACGTCAGCCTTAACCTCGACCGGGGGCGGCGGATTGCGATCATCGGACCCAGCGGGTCCGGTAAAACAACGACGCTTTATGCCCTGCGGGGGCTTTACCCTCCGGAGCAAATGACTTTGCTTTTCAACGAGCCCGCATCGCATCCTGCGGCCGCGCCCGCCCAGCTATTCGAACAAACCACCCTCATCCCCCAGTCTCCGGAAATTTTTGAGGACACCCTGCGCAACAACCTGACGATGGGGCTGGATCGCTCTGCCGAAGAACTTACCCGCGCTATCCGAACAGCCGTACTCGACGATGTGGTAGAACAGGCCGATGAAGGACTCGAGACGTTCCTCTCCGAGGGAGGTGCTAACCTGAGCGGTGGTCAGCGCCAACGCCTCAGCATCGCCCGCGGACTGCTCGCCGCAGATACTTCAACCCTGCTGTTGCTAGATGAGCCCACCAGTAGCCTCGATCCTAAAACAGAGATCCTTGCTTACGAGCGCATCTTCGCGGCCTTCCCGGATAAAACCGTTGTAAGCACCCTGCACCGGTTGCACCTTCTTCGCTTTTTCGACTACATCTACTATATGGAAAACGGCCGCGTTGCGGCCGAGGGGACACTGGAGGAATTGCTGGAAACCAGCGAAGGTTTCCGGGCAATGTACGCGGAACAGGTAAGTGCCGGTAACGAAACGGGCTAAAACCAATTTCCTCTTCGACAAGCGTATTGTCGACATTTCGTTCCGGTTTCAGGAGTGGCTGGTCAACGTCGCAATTGCGCTGAAAGCGCTCCATACCGCACGATCTGTTCAATTGTTCTTCCCGTTCAGCCAACCTTCCTACCCGCCGGCCGTATAGTTATGGATGCACGGCAGGATGATGGTCCCCCCCCCCGGACAACCGATTAGCTTCACCGCCACCTCCGACGGTGACTATTTGACTGCCTGACTACCTGATTGTTTTGACTACACCCCATGGATTCATTAACGCAAATAGTATTAGGCGCCGCAGTAGGCGAAGCCGTCCTTGGCCGGAAGGCCGGTAACCGGGCAATGCTCTGGGGCGGAATTTGCGGGACGCTGCCCGATCTGGATGTACTCGCCAACGCGGTGAGCGACCCGATGAGTGCCCTGGCCTATCACCGGGCGTTTACCCACAGTCTGCCGTTTGCAATCCTGGCGGCCCCGTTGGTCGGCCTGGCTCTGCACCGTTTCTACGGCGGCCGGGAGGGGCCGGTGAAAGGGTGGTTGGTGTGGCCGGTGCTCCTGACTGCATTCTACCTTTTGCTTACGGGTGGAAGTTACCTGATGCCGATCGAGGTGTACGGAATTCCAAAAATAACGTTAGCCATCACGCTGGCTTTTGCTGCTTTTTTTGTGGTGATTGGCGGGCTTCGTTGGCTGCGGGGTTTTCCCGACAAGGTCAAAAATACAGGGTGGAAGGGATGGACATTATTGGCCTTCGGCGCTATTGTTACCCATCCGTTGCTTGATTGCTTCACGGCCTACGGTACTCAGTTTTTTCAGCCCGTTGCGGACAGCCGTTTGGCCTGGAATACCATTTCGGTTGCCGATCCGATCTACACTTTGCCGTTTCTGATTTTACTCGTTTGGGCGCGGACGCAGGTGCAGGGAACCAGTTGGAGGGCAAAGTTGAATAAGGCCGGGCTCGTGTTGTCTTCGGTCTACCTCGCCCTGACGGTGGTGAACCACTTCAATGTAGACAGTGTGATGGAAGCCACCCTGACACAGGAAGGGATTGTTGCCGAAAAACACGTTGTCTCTCCGTCTATTCTCAACAACATACTCTGGTCCGGCACAGCGAAGGATGCTAAGATAGATCTCTTTTATTTCAGCCAGTACAGCCTCTTCGACGAAGAGCGTCGCTTTCAACCCTTCACGGAAATACCCGGTAACCACGACTGGCTTGCGCCCTACGCCGATGACCGCGATGTACGAATCATCCGCTGGTTCACAAAAGAGTATTACGGCGTGATGCCCGGCCGGAACGAAGGTGGCCTGCAGGTAAACGACCTCCGTTACGGTCTGCTCGATACCGATAATCCGGAAGCACGCAGCAGCTACATATTCAGCTGGGAGGTGGACACTACCGTCCATCCGGTACAGGTACGGCAGGAGAACGCAGGCCCCTCGGAAGATGTGGATATGGGCGGAATGTTCTCACGGCTATGGGAGCGGCTTAAAGGGGTTTCCAGTAAGTAGTTGGTAGAGTGTAGTAGGTAGTGCGTAGTTGGTAGAATGTAGTAGGTAGTGCTGCCGCGCGTTGTAGTGGATAGTTGGCAAAATGTAGTGGAGGAGACTGTTCACTGCGCCCGGGCGAACAAGCGAAGCGCAGAGAGTGGAAAAAGCGGCAGCACTACATTCTACCCACTACCCACTACCTACTCCTCCTCCGTTCGTCCGGCTTCCAGCCAGAAGTTATTCACTCCTTCGCCGGGGATGAGGCGTACCTCACGGGCATTGAGTAATTCGAGGAGACCGAGAAAAGTAACGATGGCGTGAATACGGGTTTTGCAGACACTAAAGATGTCGTTGAAACTTGGCCGGGACTTTCCGAACTGTACGGCTCCGATCAAGTTCATGATCCTCACTTGCTGGTCTTCCACGGTGTAGTCGAACTGAGCAATTTCGTGGATCAGTGGCTTGTCGTCCCGTTCCTCCATTTTGGTGAGGAGGCGCTCGTAGGCTTTCAGGAGTTTGAACAGGGTTACGCTTTCGAGTTCGACATCGACGAGTGCGCGGGTGGCAATCTGGGCAAGTTCGGTCGTTACGTTGCCACGGTAATTGCGCATGCTTCGGGCGGTTTCCAGAGCGCGCAGTTCCGCCAGGACGGATTTATAACGCTTGTACTCCAGCAGGCGAGAGACGAGTTCTTCGCGGGGGTCAATCTCATTGCCATCTTCATCGACCGGTTTGCGGGGGATGAGCATTTTTGCTTTGATGCGGCAAAGGGTGGCGGCTACGAGTACGAACTCGCTGGCCAGGTCGATATCCATCTGTTGCGCCTGGTGCATGTAGGCGAGGAAGTCGTTGGTGACGCTGGAGATGGGGATGTCGTAAATGTCCAGCTCGTCCCGCTCGATGAAGAAAAGGAGGAGGTCGAACGGGCCTTCGAACTGGGGTAATTTTATGGTGTAACCTGCCATTGAGCGCGAAGGTAGAAACTAGGGAGCTAGAAATTAGTTTCTAGGAGCTAGAAACTAAGAACTGGCTTCTAGCTCCCTAGTTCCTAACACTAAGCCCTCCGCACAAGATCCCTGCAGCAACCGCTGCATTAAGGCTTTCGGCTTCCCGGCCGGGCGCGCGGGGTATCGTTAACCATTTTTGCACCTGCGTGCGCGCCGCCTGACTTACCCCTGGCCCCTCCGCACCAATAACGAGCAAGCCGGAGGTGGGCGGGTCGATGCGGTAAATATTTTCACCGGCAAGATCGGCACCAAAGACGGTGAGTTCGGGGAAGCGGGTGGTTACTTCGGTCAGTACACCTTTCCGAAAATCGATACGGAGAAAAGAACCCATCGTAGCCTGGATGCTTTTGCTGTTGTAAAGATCGGCTGTTCCCGGTCCTGCAATCACGTGGTGAAAACCGAACCAGTCGGCAATCCGCAGCAAAGCGCCCAGGTTGCTGGGGGATTGCACCCCGTCGAGGTAAAGCGACCATCCGGTGGCCATTTCGTCGGGCAAATCGGGCGTTTGCTCAGGCAGGTCTACCACCGCGAGTACCTGGTTTGCGGTGTTGAGCTGAGAAATTCTACCCAACTCTTTAGGTGTGACTATCGTTAAGGGAACGGACGGAACTTCTGACTGAAGAGCCAACCATTCTTCAAGGGCGTAGACGTGATCGACCTTATAGCGCGTTTGAGAAAGAAGTTCACCGACGATCCTACCGCCTTCGGCGGTGAATTTGTGGTAATTTTGCCGAAACTTCCGCTGACGAAGGCTGCTTATGAATTTAATGGTACCGGAACTAAGAGGCATACTGGCGCGGTTTTTTTGTCCGGCGGGACTGGTCCTTTTGGGAACCGTCGCCTTCCTGACGTCCTGCAATACTACCAAATATCTTGCGGACAACGAGGAACTACTCGTCAAGAATACCATCCGGCTGGTTGATCCAAAGTCGATCGACAACCGGGGAGACGTTGCGTACCAGCTCTCTACGCTCTCCCGCCAGCAACCCAACGATAACTTTCTTTTCCTTTTTCCCCGCGAGTACTTTTATTTAGATAACAGCAAGCCGAGAGACACTACCCGGATCGACCGCTTTTTGCGCAATACGCTCGGGCAGGAACCCGCAATATATAAAGACAGCCTGAGTCGGGTATCCACTGATGATATGGCCTCTTACCTGCGGCGACTCGGCTATTTCAAAGCAACGGCCTACCACGAGGCCGACCGTAACCGCCGCAGGAAAGTAAAGCTGATTTACCACGTAGAAGCTGGTCACCGTTTTTTGATCGACTCCGTTCGGTTTTCCAGCCCGGAGCCAATTCTCGATAGTTTGCTCCAACTGACCCTGGAAGACAGTGAACTGAAAACCGGTACGCCGCTCGATCTCAATAAATTCGACCGTGAAAAATCACGCATCAGCCGTTTTCTGCGCAACCGTGGTTTCGCTTATTTCAGCGGAGCGTACTTCGATGAGCTGGAAATCGACACTTTCCGGAGGAGTGGCTACGCTGATGTTTTTCTGAGCATCCTCCCGCCGCAGAGGGAAAACGCCTACCAGCGCTTCCGGGTGGGGGAAATAACGGTGTACACAGACTTCTCCCCAATCGCCCCCGGAGGTTCCTACCTGCTCGACACAACGATCAACAACGTTCGCTTTTTGTCTAACGAGCCCGGTTTCCGGGTGCGGCCTGAGCTACTGCGCAAGAGCATCTTCATGGAACAGGGAGAATACCACAACCGGGATGACCTTGAAAAGACCAACCTTTCGCTCAATGGCCTTGGGATCTACCGCTTTGTCAGGATTAATCAGAAAATCGACACATTAAAGCCGGATGTGATCAATTACCAGATTCAACTTACGCCGAGCGATAAGATGTCTTTGGGCGCAGACCTGGATTTCAACTACACGAACCGGAACGGAGGTATCGGGGCAAACAACCTGCTCGGTCTCAGCGTATCGCCGAGTTTCCAAAACCGGAACGTTTTCGGAGGGGCTGAACTCCTGGTGACCAGCCTGAGGGCTGGTACGGAGATCAATCCGCAGGTTCGCCGCCGGCGAAGCGGCGGAAACCTGTTCTTCAACACGGTCGACCTCTCCGCAAACGTCAGTTTGTACCTGCCTCGTTTTCGGGACTTCGGCCTTTACGGTTTCTTCAATAAAATTCCTTCTCCGTTTGGTAAGCGGGTGGTTTCCGATAATTTCCTAAGCCAGTTGCAGGAGAGGGCGAGCACGCGGTACAGCATCGGCTACGAGTACCTGCTGATCAGAGATTTCTACGCTTACACCTTGTTCAACGCCCGGCTCGGTTACGATTTCAACCGTTCGCAAACAACCAATTACCGGATCAACCACTTTGCGATTGATGTGCTGGAGCCGGTGATAGAACCTGCTTTTCAGACGATTCTGGAGGACAGCGAGTTTCTGCGAAACAGCATCGGAGAACAGTACTTTTTCTCTCTGCTTTTCCGTAACCTGGAGTACACCCGCAACGGACGGTCTGACGTCCGGGGGCGCTCGCTGTCGTTCAACGGAAACTTTGAGATTGCCGGAGCAGAACTTAGCCTTATCAACGATCTTTTCAACGCATTCAGTGAAATCGACGAAACGTTTACCCCGAAAGACGGGGCTACTTTTGCAAAATATGCTCTGGCTTCAGCGGACCTCCGTTATCTGAAAAAGTATACGCCGCTGACCTCTTTTGCCGCGCGGTTTCTGGTATCGGCCGGCAGGCCGTTTGGGGGCTCTGAGGCAGTGCCCTACGTAAAGCAGTTTTTCTCGGGTGGAGCAAACTCAATGCGGGCCTGGCAACCCCGGGCCTTGGGGCCGGGTGGTTACGTCGACCCGCTCAGTCTGGACACCGACAACAACCTCCGGTTGTTCCAAACGGGTGACCTCCGGATGGAACTCAACCTGGAGTACCGCTTCCCAATCGCGGGTTTCTTTAAAGGTGCCCTGTTTGCCGATATCGGTAACATCTGGACGCTTGATTCATTAGCAGACCGGCCGGGGTCGCAGTTTCTGCTGTCTAAGCGGGCCGCGCCAGACGGCTCTTTTGTGCACCAGCCGTTTTACCGCCAGCTTGCGGTAGGGGCGGGGAGTGGCCTCCGCATCGATCTGAGTTATTTCATCTTCCGGCTCGACGTCGCCTTACCGCTCCGCTATAATTACCCCCAGGATGGCGACGGCGAACCACTTGTACGGGATGGAAGCGATATCCCCGAAAGTGCCTACTGGCGAAGGTTCAATAGCTTCGGCTTCAGCGATCTGACTTTCCAGTTAGGGTTGGGGTATCCGTTTTAATGATTGTCGGGCGCGGCCGCGGGTGCAGGGGGAGTTTTTAGAATTCCTTCGGGTAGCGGAGGCTTTAGCCGCCATGCTTTTGTGATCTGAAAAGGACTCTAAGTCAGCGGCTGAAGCCGCGACTACTGTAGTACGGCCTGAAGGCAGGGCATCCTACCCCTCGAAATGATTCCAACCCTGCGCCGTAATCTCATGGATGTTGCCTCCCGTAGTGTGTAGCTTGATGCCGTCTTCGGCGGCAACGATTTCTCCGGATATATAAAGGTCTGGCAGGAACCGGATCTTTTCGACATCCTTAGGGTCGATGGTGAAAAGAAGTTCGTAGTCTTCGCCGCCGGAGAGGGCACAGGTGATGGGGTCCATGCCAAAATCAATGGCCTGTACCTGGGCTTCCTGCTTAATCGGTACGTTGCCTTCCTCGATGATGGCTCCAACGCCGCTGGCCTTGCAGATGTGAATGATCTCGCTGGCCAGACCATCCGAAATGTCGATCATGGAAGTAGGAACAATATTGTTTTTGGCAAAAAGGTCTACCATGTCCGTCCGTGCCTCGGGGCGGAGGATGGCCGCGTAGAGGTCTTTATGCTCCGGCTTCATCTCTGGCTGCATGTTGGGGTTGGCGAGGAAAACCTGTTTTTCCCGCTCGAGGAGCTGGAGGCCAAGGTAGGCGCTGCCCAGGTGGCCGGTGATGCAAACCAGATCGCCCACCTTTGCGCCGCTACGGCGGGTGATACGCCCCTTTGGGGCGCGCCCAATGGCGGTAACAGAAATGTAAAGACCCTTATTGGAGCTCGTCGTATCTCCCCCCACCAGGTCAACGCCGTAGTTTTCGCAGGCAGCGTAGATGCCGGCGTAGAACTCGTCCAGCGCTTCGACGCTGAAGCGATTACTGATGGCTATGCTCACTGTAATCTGCTGCGGGCGGGCGTTCATAGCGCAAATGTCAGAAACGTTTACCGCTACGGCTTTGTAGCCAAGGTGCTTCAGGGGCGTGTAGGCGAAATCGAAGTGAATGCCCTCTACGAGCATGTCGGTGCTAACGACGATTTGCTCGTTACCTCCGGTTTCAATAATGGCGGCATCGTCACCAACGCCGAGTACGGTGGTGGGTTGGCGCTTCTTGAAAGTACGGGTAAGGTGCTCGATAAGGCCGAATTCGCCCAGGGTGTTTACATCAGTTCGGGACATGAATAGTCTTTTAATCTGTCGGGCCGTTGGCTCGTTGGTTCATTAGACAAACCCGTTTGTTGGAGGTAGGTTGCATCGGACGCTTGCTGCTTCAACCTTCTTTTTCGCTCTTATTGATGTATTCCACCACGATTGCGGGCACGAAATCGCCCGTAAGGCTGTGGCCACGCCCCTTTGTGGTTACAATTTCTGCTCCCTGCCAGTTGGTGTACATCTTCCTTGCGCCATCGATGGGGGCTACGTCATCGTCTTCATCATGAATGATCAGGCCTTTCACCTCTACGTTCTTAACGAACTCGGTGAAGTTTATGTCGGCAAAGCGGTGGTCCATATGACGGTAAAACTGGTGTTCGATACCGTACTTGACCCGGTCGTTGGCCCCAACGAGCTGACAGAACTTATCGATGAAGTTTTCCAGTAAGCCAGGGACGGCCATACTTACAATGCGTTTGGGCGAAGAGCGGAATTCTTCTTTGCAGCAGTAGTAGATCGCGGCCATGCCTCCGCCCGAATGGCCCACCCAGTAGTCGGGGGCGAAGCCCAGAGTTTTGAAATATTCGTCTATGACCTGACAGTACATGAAGACGTTGAACTTTTTGCCTTCGCTGCGGCCGTGGGCCGGCGCGTCGATGGCGTAGATGTCGAATCCGGCTTTCCGCATGGGTTCATACATCGCAAACCAGCGGGCGGAGGAACTCTCCCAGCCATGTAAGAGCAAAACCGAAGGGCCGTCTCCCGGCCAGTGATAACAGTGAATGTTCTGGTCTTCGAAGGTGAAATCCGATTGTTCGGCATCCTTAAGGAATTCATTCGTTCCGGGATCGTCTGCCAACCGACGAGGGTTGGTCAGGAAATAGTAGGCCATCTTACCGGCGCCACGCCGGTAAACCCTCGCTGTGCCGTTGAGCAAGCGCCGGAGGCCGCCCAGCATTAATTTTTCCTTATTCACCGCCATAGTGTCAATTCGAAAAGTTGGCACAAACTTACGCCGAATGGCGGAACTTCCCATCGAAGGAGTGGGTTATGTGCTCTCAACACTAAAGAATGAAGAGCTCACTACAAAGATTGCCAGTCAAAATTCTTGACCTCTATAAAAAGTCTTTTTCCGGCTTGCCCCGTAAAGTCTGGTTGCTTGCCCTGGTTCTTCTGGTTAACCGTAGTGGAGCTATGGTAGTAGCCTTTCTTTCGGTTTACCTGATCGACAAGCAGGGCTATGCGCCTACAAAGGCGGGCTACGTAATGGCCGCATTCGGCTTTGGTGGGGTTCTTGGAAACTACCTGGGTGGGCTGATGAACGATCGTTTTGGTTCGTGGCACATTCAGTTGTACAGTATGATTGGGGCCGGGGTGTTGAATATTTTGCTGGGTCAGGTCACCGAGTTCTGGCTTTTGTGCTTGCTGGCGTTCAGTATTTCTTTGTGGGCCGACGCCTTCCGGCCAGCAAACCGGGCGGCGATCGCGATTTATGCCCCGCCGGGCAAGCTTACCCAGGCTTATGGTTTGCAGCGTATGGCGGTGAACCTCGGGTTCAGCATTGGCCCTGCCCTTGGGGGGTACCTGATTTACAATTATGGCTTCGAGCTCATGTTCTGGGGCGATGGGCTTACTTTCCTGCTGGCAGCGCTCGTTTTTTACCTTGCTCTGCCCGCCGATGAAACTGCGAAACCCCTCGTTGCCCGGACGAAGAGTGAGTCCGCAGCGGTAATAGCGGAGCCCCTAACCGCCACTGCACCTGCGCCCCGTCGCCCCGGAGCAGATACGGCATCTACCCCCGCGCACAGGCAATTGTGGCTGCTTGCGTTCGTCTTGGCCAACATGGGCATTATGATGTGCTTTTTTCAGCTCTTTTCCACCTTCCCCGTTTACCTCAAAGAGTCCGGTTTGGATGAGCGGGCGATCGGCTGGTTGTTTACGCTCAGTGGCATCGTCATCGTCGGGCTGGAGATGCCGACCCTCTACGCTGTGGAGCGGCGCTTCCGGCCGATCCCGGTTATGCTTGCCGGCTCGGGGCTCATCATCCTTTCGTACCTTCTTTTGCCAGGTATCGTAACGCTGGGCTTCCTGGCGGTACTGGGAATGATCATGATTCTGACCATCGGCGAAATCCTGTACATGCCGTTTACGAATACTTACGTCTCCACAATGGTCCGCTACGATTTTAGGCCGCTCGGGCACCAAAGACTTTAAGCTCTGCAATTACCGCTTGCATTTTGGGCGTGTGTGGGTCGACACCACACTTGTCCAAAAGGTGATACGCTATGCGTTCGTTGCGATAGGCCGTCACGATATCAGACATC
>NZ_VOXD01000014.1:0-129040 GCF_008014675.1 Neolewinella aurantiaca
GAGTATCAATTTACACGCTGATGGACCCAGTAAAGCTGGTGTTAAGCATAAACGAATGCGAGCGATGTGGTCCGATAAGGCCCGTGATAAAGTTTTTCTAGATAGTATGCGTTAGCCCTGCCCCCGGCCCCTCTCCTCGGGAGAGGGGAGACATTACAGGCGGCAAATTCGTGATAATAGTGCATTTGGTGATACACACCGCATGATGTTGCACTTATCAGCGCCCGGCCATGGTTTTGTCCCTCTGCCGTGCAGCACCGTACCGTGCCGTTTGCATCGCTACAGCTTCCGCACACCCGCACCGTATCTTTTCCATACGTTGAACAGCAGGCGAAAAGGCATGATTGCCGTAGCGATGATGGCCCAAATGCTGAAAAAGCGATACTCCGTTTTCAGGTAGCGGTTCATGATAGTCCCCGTGTCTTTATCGAGGTGCTGGATCAGTACGTCGGGCCCCTTTTCGTCGAAGAACAGGATGAAACTATTGAGGTACTGCACCATCCAAAAAATAAGCGGCAGGAGCAAAATGCTTAACGCTCCTTGGATCAGTAAATGGTCGCGCAACCAGGAGATGTCCAGAAAGAACAGGTAGCGGGTAAATGTGACCGCCACCACGATGTAAACGAAATTCGGCACCAGGTGCTGAAATTCCGGCAACTGCGTGTACACAGGCAGCAGCACCAGGCCCGCAAGGACGAGGGTGAAGGCCCACCAGATAAATTCGTAAAGAGCCGGAGTAGTTTTAGACATAAGTTTCTGGTCTGATGTTACAAACAGAGTGCAAAGGTGGGGCTGTTTTTCTTAGGAATTGTCATATAGTTATAAATTAGAAACCAGAAGCACCTGTACCAGGCGCTGGCAGATGACACCCCACCAGTGTCTGATTCCTAATTACCTAAATTCTATCTTTGCCTTCATGACTATCAACGATCTATTCCAGTACGCCCTGGACCACCCCGCTAATGTCCTCTTTTATTTTGCGCTCATCCCCTTTGCTGCCCTGTTGGCCGGCTGGATGGAGCGGGAAGAAGGCCACCTGCCACCATGGAACTACCTCTACTCCACGCTGGTTTATCTGGTCGCGGTACCGGCAATCTTATCAGTGGCCTACACCATTTACAAGTGGATGTTTGAACGAGGCAGCGTGATGGACGCCAACATCATGCTTCAGGTTCTGCCCGTTGCGAGTATGCTCCTTACGTTCTTCATCGTAAAACGACAGGTTCTCATCGAATCGCTCCCCGGCTTCAGTCGCCTCTCCGGCCTGGTGATCATGATTTCGGCGGCACTTGCCATTATGTGGTTCATGGACCGGGTCCGCATTTACACCTTCACTCACCTGCCCATCCAGTGGTTATTAGGTATTTTTGTTGGTCTGCTGATCATCATTCGTGTAGCCTGGCGACGGGTGGCCAAGTAGCCAGGCAGGCTGGGTGGCATCAACATGCGGTGCACCGGTAATACCAGATGGTGTAAACCACCGATAAGTCGTCATAAATACAAACAGGAAAGCACTACGGTATCACGCTCCTGCGTAATGGTTGTACTTTCCGCACACAAAACTGTTTCATGCGCCCTGTTTCTACTTTATTCACACTTTTCTGCCTTGCCTTCCTACTGTCTGCCACCAGCCTTTCGGCCCAGCAACTCGACCATCGTCAGGGCGAACTGATCGTTCAGTTGGGCGCAGACGTAGATGCAAAGAACTGGTTGACGGCAGTGCCCGAACTGACATCGTTTGAGCCCCTGGGTCGCAGGCTGAACACCTGGCTGCTCACCTACGACTTCAATGTCTATTCCGAAGCCGAGCTCCGCCGCAAATACTGGCCCGATCCTGCCGTGGTCTACCTCCAACGAAATCATTTTATTGAGCGCCGGGCAACTCCTAACGATCTTCGGTACGATGACCAGTGGCAACACGTCAATTCAGGTCAAATCAACGGACTTATTGGTGCAGACCACAACGTGGAATCTGCCTGGGACATCACTACCGGTGGCGTCACCATCAACGGAGACACCATCGTAGTCGCCGTGATAGACGACGGCGTCGATACCGACCACGAAGACATTGCCCCTAACCTCTGGATAAACCGGGACGAAATCCCAGGAAACGGCATCGACGATGACAATAACGGTTACATCGACGATTACCACGGCTGGAACACCTCCGAAGACACCAGTAATATTGAAGCTGGTCAGTTTGACGATCACGGTACTTCCGTTGCAGGCCTTGTAGGCGCTAAAGGAAACAACGAGGTCGGAGTGGCCGGAATGAACTGGGACATAAAGTTGATGATCATCAAGAACAACTTCATCAGCTTAGAAAGCGAGGTCATCGAAGCCTATAGCTACGCCCTCGAAAGCCGATTACTATACGATGAAACCAACGGCACCGAAGGCGCCTACGTTGTTGCCACCAACGCCAGCTGGGGTCGCGACTTTGGCAACCCCGATGATGCACCCATCTGGTGTGATCTCTACGATCGACTCGGCGAAGCGGGCATCCTCAACGCAGGTGCTACCGCTAACACAAACGTCGACGTAGACGAAGATGGCGACCTGCCAACGGCATGCCCTTCCGATTACCTGATTTCTGTGACTAACCTCAATACCGACAATCAAAAAGTTAACAGTGCTGGTTTCGGGCTTACCTCGATTGACCTTGGAGCCTACGGCCGCGATGCTTTTACTACCGACGTTGGCAATAACTATGCCTATTTCGGAGGCACTTCCGCCTCTACTCCCTCCGTGGCCGGCGCCATCGCACTGCTCTACTCCGCTCCCTGCGCGAACTTCGGTGAACTGCTTGTCTCCGACCCCGCTGCTGCTGCCCGACGGGTAAGTGCTGCACTATTAAACAATGTGGCCCCTAACGAGAGTCTTGCCGGAATTACCGTCACCGGCGGAGCACTAGACGTTGGCGCAGCAATGAGTGACCTGATGACAGCCTGCGATGCCTGCCTGGCCCCCACCAGTTTTGTTGCCGCTCCACCTCAGGGTACCGCCGATCAGATCACCGTTAGCTGGCGCGCCGTCGCTTCGTTGGACGCAGTGGATCTCCGCTACCGCATCACGGGTACCAACGAATGGACTACCCTCTCCTCCCCCACCTCGCCTTACGAGCTCACCGGCCTGCCCGCATGCGTATCCTACGACTTCCAACTCGTCGGCAACTGCGGATCATCCGCCGTAGAGACTGAAATACAAACCGTTTCTACCGACGGTTGCTGCGTTATCCCCGAAGACCTTACCATCGAAGCCGAAGCGGGGCAAATTTTCGTCGCCAACTACTCCGAACTACTGGCTGGCCGTTTCTACCGCGTTCGCTACCGCAAACTGGGCGAAGAGAACTGGCTCACCCGAACCTCCAACAACGGAACCATCGCCGTTGCCGGCAACATCGAACCCTGCACCGAGTACGAATTTGAGTTCCAGACCGACTGCGATACTTTTCAGACTGATTTTGGCCAACGGATGACCATCCTCAGTTTCGGCTGTGGCTCCTGCGAAGAGGCCGATTACTGTACCCCCGACGAATTCGACAACGAAACAGAATGGATTGGTGCCGTCAACATTGGCGACATCATCGTCAATGAAAGCGGAGCCGAGGCTGGAGCCTACACGAGCTTTGGCAACCTGACCGACCGGGCTTTTGTGCGTGGCGGTGTATACCCCGTTACGCTCACTCCCGCTTCGGCAGAGGGAATTCTGGCCGAAGAAGACTTCCGTATTTACGTTGACTGGGACCAGAACGGCCGCTTCAGCTCCACCGAAATTGTGCTGGAAATGGAAAGCGTAGCCGGAGAGCCGGTCACCGGGCTTATCACCGTCCCCGAAGATGCCGACCTCCTGCTGACCCGGATGCGTATAATGATGCAGTACCGGGGTGTTCGGGGCGGGGCCTGCCCCGTCAGTACCGGATTTGGCGAAGTAGAAGATTACTGCATCAACATCGCTGAAGCCGATGGTTGCCCCGCGCCCCGCGCCCTAACCGCAAGCTACGACAACGACGCCGGCCAGACGGTCTTCACCTGGCCCGCCAGTGCTGCCCCCGGCGGCAGCTACCGTCTGCGCTACCGCCCAACCGACTCGATGGATGACTGGGCAGAAGTAGACACCGACACCACCTATGTTAGCGTAGATGGCGCCAACCTGTGTGGCACTAATGAGATCGAAATCGCCAGCGTTTGCGACAGCGTCGCGGGCGTTTTCCAGGCTTTCGTCTTCGACAACGTTTGTACGGACACTCCTGACGGCAGGCTGGAAGCTGCCGCCTGGTCGGTTTTCCCTAATCCGGCCGCAAACCTTGCAACCGTTCGCTGGTCTGATGGCCTTCAGCCACGGGAAGTTCAGTTGTTTGACCTCACCGGAAAAAAAATCAGTACCTCTGCTAACACCTCCGGCACTTCTGCTACGTTAGACCTCAGTGCCCTACCCGCCGGTGTTTACCTTGTGCGGGTAATTACCCAGGATGGTCTTGCCGGTACGCGCAGGCTTATTCGGCAGTAATTACTGACCTTTTCGGTTCCGCAGGGCAGTGAGTTGCTTCGTTTCCGGAGGGAGGCGAACGCTCTTTGCTTTGTGTCTTGAGGACACATCATTTCCCTGCCTTCAGCGTAAGCACCGAACCCGCCCACAAGACCTACCTAGCTATGTACAGATTTTTCTACCTGCTGACCGTCATTCTCATCACCATTTTATGCCTCTACATAGGTCTGGCCTGGTGGGCACACGGATTGGCGGCGTTAATTCTTGCCCTCCTCTTTCCGGTGTGGAAGCGCAGCGGGTTCTGGCTGGCCTTCATTGCCGGGGTGATGGTTTGGGGCATCTACACCAGTTTTCTGCACCTCGACTCGGAAGGACGGCTGACCGACCGGCTGGCGGTCACTTTTGGGGTGGGCAACGGTTGGGGACTGGTCCTGATTACCGCCCTGTGGGGTGGCATCACTGCGGGCCTTGGCGGGTGGTTCGGCACCAGTCTCAGAAAAACACTGAAACGTAGTCATTTAGCGGACGCTAAGAAATAAATAACGCTTTACCCATCGTAGAAAAGCGACTGCTTAGACTAAATTTCGTTTCTTTAGCGCGACTAAAAACGGATTATGGATACAAGTTCATCTTCCCTTCCTAATGTGAAGGGCAATATTTTCGGGCAAAAACCCGCGCTTTTCGTTCTCTTCTTTACCGAGATGTGGGAACGTTTCAGTTACTACGGCATGCGGGTTTTGCTCGTTGTCTTCCTTGTAAAAGTTGCCTTTGGTGACTCTCCCTGGGATCGTGCGGACGCACTCGCTCTCTATGGAATTTATACAGGTTTTGTCTATTTCACCCCGATGATTGGCGGAATAATTGCCGACAAATACATCGGTTACCGAAAAGCAGTACTGGCAGGTGCTTTGATTATGACCCTGGGCCATGCCTCTATGGCGCTGGAAATCGACTGGGCTTTTTACCTCGGCCTTCTACTCCTGATTATTGGGAACGGACTTTTTAAACCTAATATCTCCTCCATTGTAGGACAGCTTTACGACAAAGAACCTGAACTTAAGGATGGTGCTTATACCATCTTTTACATGGGTATCAATGCCGGTGCCTTCCTCGGCATCATGCTGTGTAGCTACTACGGTGAGAGCGCAGATTGGGGCTACAGTTACGGTTTCGGCCTTGCTGGTATTTTCATGCTGATCGGTCTGATCCAGTTCTTCTTTGCACAGGGTATTTTTGGTCGGATCGGCCTTGCCCCTAGCGAACTTCAGGCATACGACGATGGCGTGGCTGCAGCCAATGCGATCGAGCCCGACGGAGCTATTCTGGACGGCAACCTCGCAAAAGGTCTCGCCACCGAAGAACTCCCTGAGGTCTCTCATGGCGACGGACAAGAAGGTCCGCGGGCAATCCGCTGGGCTATTATCGGCACTGCTATCGCTGCGGTGGTTTACTTCCTGATTGTTGCCTTCATGGAACCACAAGCTAATGCGCTGCAGACCTTCAGCCGCCAGTTCATGCCCCCCATCATTATCGGTGCTGTTATTGCTTTCGTTGGCTGGATTGTTTCAGACAAGTCGCTCCTCAAAGTTGAACGGGATCGGGTATGGTCTATCATAGTTTTCAGTTTTTTCATCGTCTTCTTCTGGTGGGCCTTTGAACAAGCAGGAGGATCTATGACCATCTTCGCCCTGGACTACACCGACAGAACACTGGATGCAGGGAGCGCAGGTACTTTCCGTATTGCGAACACCCTGCTTACTGTAGTTCCCGTCATGGTCCTTACCTATGTGCTGCTCAAGTTGTTCAGCATCACGTTCAAGCACTATTCCGTTGCCAACCTTGTGCTCGCCCTGGCTTTTGTCATTGTGTGGATATTGATTGGCATTATGCTGTACGAACAGTTCACCACCACGGAGCCTGAAGTGCCTGCGGGTTGGTTCCAGATTTTCAACAGTCTGTTCATTATCTGCTTTGCACCGGCTTTTGCTAAGCTTTGGGAAAAGAAAATTTCCTGGCTCAAACGCGGGCCGGTTAAGTTCGCAATGGGCCTCATCCTGTTGGGTATCGGTTTTGCTATTCTTGCCGTAGGCGCTCTTAGCATTCCCGAAGGAGCCAAGACTGCTCAGGTGAGCATGTTCTGGCTAATTGCGGCCTACCTCTTCCACACCCTGGGCGAGCTCTGTATCTCTCCGGTAGGTCTCAGCTATGTTTCCAAACTGGCCCCTGTTCGTCTGATCGGCCTGATGTTTGGCGTTTTCTTTGTCGCCAACTTCATCGCCAACTTCGCAGCGGGCCTTACGGGCTCCTACATCGAACCAATTGCGGATGAAATCGGCCTTAGTGGATTCTTCCTCATTTTTGCGGCGGTACCAATTACCGCTGGCTTAGTCTTCATTGCCATCTCCGGGTGGATGAAAAAAATGATGCATGGAATCGACTAACGACAGCGACCTCGGGCAGCTCACCATCATCGCCTACGCGCTTATGGCCGGGCTCGGCCTGTTCGCCGGGGTGGTTTACTACCTTCATACTTCTGGTTCGCAGGTTGGAAGCGGAGCAATTGTGAGCGAGACGACCGACCTGCTCATCGTTGGCGGTATCGGCCTGATGTGCCTGACGATGTCGCGCATCGTATCCACTAAGGTGCTTGCGGCTTTTCCGGAGGAAAAGCGGGCGGATAGCGACGCCGCGTTGAACGGTTACCGTTCGGCGGTCATTGTTCGTCTTGCGCTCCTGGAAGGAGCGGGTTTTGTAGCCTGTGTTTTCGCTTTGATCACCGGCAACCTCAACCTGCTTCTGATCTCCGGATTCATGCTGGTAATGATGTGGACGAAGCGCCCGTCTGCAACCGAATTTGCCCAGTGGCGGGGTTAATCACCCGCTGAATTTGCAACGTTAAAATGGCTGCTGTTCCGGAAACTCCCGGGATGGCAGCCATTTTTTTTGGCGAGATCGCAGGATGCAATGAACGGTTTTTGAAAAGAGCCGGACCTGAGTAAAACCAACTTGACTGAAAACATTCCCTGCACCTGCGGCCGCGCAAAAAAATCGGCCGCAACCAACGAACGGAGCTTAGGAGGTATCAATAAGCTGACAATATAAAAGGGTGCAACCCAGATTGTCGCTCAACCCCCTCCCGGCCTCCCCACATCGCTGCGCTGGGGAGGAGCAATCGCGACAATCTAGTTTGCGCCCATATAAAAAGACCGGCAGCCCAACCTACCTTTGCACCATGAACAAGAACCTGGCCAACGCTCTAAAATTCCTGCTCTTCATCGGAGTAGGCTTCGGCATCCTGTTTTTGATGTACCGCAGTCAGCAAACCGCTTACCTGGAACAGTGTAAACTTGATGGCACGCCCGCCGATCAGTGTAGTCTGCTCGACAAGCTGATCGCCGACTTCAAAAGCGCCAATCCCCTCTGGCTCTTGATGACACTGGTGGCCTTTTCTGTAAGCAACCTCAGCCGGAGCCTTCGCTGGAATATGATGCTGCGCACCTTCGGCAATACGCCCCGGCTCATCAACGCCTTTCTCACCATCAATCTTGGTTACTTCGCCAACCTTGGCTTTCCCCGCATCGGCGAAGTCGTACGCGCCGCGACAATGGCCCGTTACGAAAAAATCAGCCTCGAACGCGTAGTAGGCACCATCGTCGTTGGGCGCACTATCGACGTTGTGATGCTGCTGAGCATTACCGGCATTGCGCTGCTCCTCGGCCGCGAAAGGCTCTGGAATAAAGCCACTGAACTGGTAGACCTTGGCGACAAGGTGGAGACGCTGCAAACGCTCGTCATCTTCGGTGCAATCGCGGGCGTTTTGGTACTGGGCCTTGTCTGGTGGCAACGCGCCCGGATAATGGACAGTGCAATTGGCCAAAAGATCATCGGCGTTGTCAAAGGCTTTGGTGAAGGGATGCAGACTGCCCTGAAAGTAAAAAGTCCACTGCTGTTCTTCCTCCACAGCATCAACATCTGGATCATGTACGTCCTGATGACCTATTTCGTGATTCTTGCATTCTCACCTACGGCCGCCCTGAATTTCGAGGCAGCTCTGGTCACTTTTGTCTCTGGAGGTTGGGGTATCGTGATCCCCAGCCCCGGAGGGATGGGAACCTACCACTTCCTGACCGGAGAAGCACTGCAACTCTACGGCATCTCTTCTCTGAATAGCTTCAGCTGGGCCAACATCAGTTTCTTCACCATCAATGTTGGTTGCAATGTACTGATCGGGCTGATTGCCCTACTCGCTTTGCCGCGCATCAATCGGGAAGCGTGAGTTTCTGAGTTGGCGAATCTCTGAGTTGCCGCTGTTACCGCTCCTTTCGTTTCGCTTACTCGCCGATAGGGCCGAGGTCAACTCCTTCGGAATAAGCCATTTTGATTCCTGCCGCAGACAAAGCAGACTTGATGGCAGCATGAACCGCAAAGGTTCCTTCCCAGTAATCGTCTGGTGTTACAAACGGCCGGACTGCGACAACCACGTTGTGCGTATCGAATGATTCGATACCGACCTCCGGTGCAGGGTCCTGAAGGATTCCCTCTACCCCCCGAAGCGCTTCTTCGATAACCGATTTAATCTTAGGAAAGCTCTCTTCGTAACCAAGCAGAAGTGTCAGCTCCAGGCGGATGTGTCCTTTTTCGCTATAGTTCGTTACGACACCACTGATCACTTCACTGTTAGGAACGATAAGGGTTTTCTTACCCGGAGTAATGAGGATAGTATTGAAAATCTGGATCTCTTCGACCTGGCCGAAAAACTCGTCGGGTACTTGTACCCAGTCACCTATTTTATAAGGCCGGAATAAAACGATGATGATTCCCGCGGCAAAATTGCTGAGGCTTCCCTGAAGGGCCAGTCCGACGGCGAAGCCGGCTGCCGCCAGTATGCCCACAAAGGCGGCAACATCAAAACCAAGGATAGTAACTACTGCGAAGACCAGCATCAGTTTGAGCCCGATTCCTACAATAGATCCCAGGAAAGGGGTTAGATCCGCACCGATGCCTCTCTCCGTCATGCTTCGGACAGAAACGCTGACGACCTTATTGATTACCCTGATACCAATCAGCAAGATCAATAATGCAACAATGACTTTAGGGGCGTAAGCAATAACGGCATCACTCGCCATCTCCAGATACTCTTCTATCTTTCCTGTTTCCATAGTGCGAAAATAGTTAAATAGTTAGGCAGTTGAGCCAGGACTGATTGGCTTGCTATGCAGTATTGTGTACGTTCTCCATTGAAAGCGGAGATGCACGTAGTTAAACGAGATGGCTTCCAAAATCAGGGTTTCCGGACCGGACGTGGCTATTACTCACAGCCCATGTCTTCCAAACTCTGGGTGTCGCTGTTCGGGAAGCATACACCAGAAAGAACCTGTTCGGGCACGTAACGTGTAAGTTCTGCGTCGTAGAGCCCTTCGGCAAGGAAGTCGGTCAGCTCGTTCACTTCGGTCTCCGTCAGGTTGAGCGGATGAAAGAAGTCAGAGATATAGGCTGCACCCACACGCTCGTTCTCAGGAATGCCGATGTTGAAGTATTCTACTACCTCACGCAAATCAGTTTTGCTGCTTCCGTGGAAGTAAAAAGGCATATCCTTGGTGTTGTACACCTGAGGCACCTTAAACTTGTACATATCCTCCTCACGGCGGGTAAAGTCTCCACGACCAAAGTTCCGGTGGTCCTCAAAGCTGGTATTCTTAGCATCAGGATGGCTGACCAAATCCTTCACACCAATCGCATGGAAGGTATTTCCGTTCAGCATCGGGCCATTGTGGCAGCGGTAACAGCCAGCCTTACCGAAGAACAGTTTCGCTCCGTTCTTCTGGCTTTCGGTCATGGCATCCTTATTACCTCTCAGCCAATCCTGCCAAGGGGCTTTATTCGGGATGATGGTACGGATGTAAGCTGAAAGCGCGAAGCTCATAGCCACTCTGCCGTAACGGGCCTCGCCTTCAAAATCAGGAAAGGCCTGGTCGAACAAGCGGCGGTAGCCCAGCGTGTCTAGCAAATAATCATCGGTGCTCATCCGGTGCGTAATCGTACCATCAATATTCTGAGTTTCCAGACCGTCTAGTCCGAGGTGGTTCAACTCTGTAGTTTCGTCGTAAACGCCCCAGATATTTTCGAACTCAGCGTTAGAGCCGCGTGAACCGAAACGTCCGGCCCACATAGAATTGGTTACATACGCAACGCCAAGCATAGAAAGGGGGCGTGCTCCCTGTGAGTCAATCTGGTCTTCTTCATAGTGGCTGTCGATGACACGACCTGAACCAAAAGTTCCGAAGCCAGAGCCACCGTCTGCGATACCCTGGGCGGAGCCAGGGGTGAAAGCTGCTTCCGGCACATGGCAGGTAGAACAACTGAAAGTTCGGACATTCCTGGGATGCACGGCATCCCGACCAAGAGCAGTCTCGTAAAAAAGGAGTTTACCGAGAGCGATTTTTTCTTCGGTCAGGGGGTTACCGATTCCGGCAGGAATACCAGCAAGGTTGCTTCCATCCGGCAGGATGTAATCATCGAGTGTGTTATTCTCGCTAAGGCGGATAAGAGTACGCTCCAGCTCTGTGTCCAGGGGAGACACAGCTGTGTCGTTGACACAGCCAGAGACTGCGATCATTGCAGGCAATAGCAGCAATGATAATTTGAGTAATGATTTACACATGGGGAGATTACAATATGATGTATTAAAAGCAATTGTAGGCAGGTCGCCTTCACTGAGTTATGCAAACTTCACTTTGAACGGATCGTTTTGAGACTCAGTCGGCTTATATGACGTAAAAACTAAGAAAAAGCTACTAGGATTGACTGCAAATATACAAAATTCCTTCGCCCGCCCCGTTAAGATTAACACCTGGTTAGATGTTTTGCATGAAAATGCAAAACAATTTGTTTGCCGTCATTATATTTGCAACGCTGCGCATTGTCAAACGCTCCTTTTTTTATCCCATCCCTCCTCCCCTTTCCCGCAGCGTTTCTCCCCTCCCATTTACTTTTAGCCATGCATCCGGATACTTTTTCCCGGCTCGCTCTCAGTCGTATGCCCAACATAGGGCCAAAGCTTTTCCGAAACCTTATCCAACATTTCATCAGTGCAGAGGAAGTTTTCCGGGCGCGGACGCAGGAGCTCTGTGAGGTAGCCGGCATTGCCCAAAAAACGGCCGATTCCTTTGGCAATACAGACCGCGCCTTTCGCGAAGCCGAAACCATAATCCGTCATGCTGAACGCCATGACATTAGTGTGCTTTGCTGCCTGGACGACAACTTCCCCTCCCGAATGCAACCGCATACCGGTGCAGCGCCAATCCTTTATTATTACGGTGAGGCAGACCTCAACAACCCACGGACTGTCGCCGTGGTTGGCACCAGGGAAATGAGCAGCAATGGTGCCCGGCAGATTGAGCGTATCCTTGATCCTCTGACCAACTTCAGCCCACTGATCGTGAGTGGCCTCGCTTACGGCGTAGACATTTACGCCCACCGCCGCTGTCTTCAGGCCGGCCTCCCTACCCTTGCGGTTATGGGCAGCGGGTTTGATCGTATTTACCCTCAGGCACACGCCAAAACAGCTCTTCGGATGGCCGAAAACGGAGGAGGGGTACTAACTGCTTATCCTTTCTGGTCTAAACCGGAAAAGGACCACTTCCCGGCCCGCAATCGCGTAGTTGCGATGCTCTCCGACCTTACTGTCGTTGTCGAATCTGCTGCCCGGGGAGGTTCAATGATCACCGCCAGGATGGCCCACGATCTGGGCAAAAAGGTGGGTGCATGCCCCGGTCGTGGAGGTGACCCCCTTACTGAAGGCTGCAACAACCTCATCAAAACCGGTAAAGCCCACCTCATCGAATCCGCCGATGACATAATCGGACTCCTGGGATGGAAAGGTCATGTCGCTGGCCGCCAGCAATGTCTCTTCAAGAACCTTGATCCTTCTGAGCAGGCACTGATCGACCAACTCCGTGATCGGGACGGCGTCGAGATCGATGAACTTCGTTTCACCCTTCAGCAACCTCCGGCACAGTTAGCAAGCTTACTCCTCATGCTGGAAATGAAAGGCATAATAGCAGCCCTGCCAGGGCATCGGTACCGGCTTTGTTAACAGCTATTCTGTACGCCCGGACAATCACTAAACGGTTCATTGCCTTGCGAGCATAACATATGCATCGTGGGTAAAGCCCAGATATTCAGGTTGAATTATTAAGCCTTCAATCCCGTTAGCGCTGAGGGCCCACTCCACCCGCTCCAGGGAATCTGAATTCAACGTCAGCAGGCCTTCGACGTAACTAACCGACGAATACCGACCAGATAACTTACCGGCCTGCAGGCATTCGAACTCAAATGTCCCCTGATCAACCTTTGTACGCAGAACAGAATCGGTCTGACTATTTGTAATGGTGTACGCAAGGCTATACGACAGATCAGAGTTGAGTTCGAAGTTCATCGCGACGCATTCATCCTGATAGCAACTGGAAGCGCTGGATATGAACTTTGGGCTGCCCCAGGTGCCAGGCACCTGGCTGAAGGACTGAGCATCACAGCTCAAATCCTGCAGGTCATCATCAATACAACTGGCCGTGAGCATAAGCACAGAATACAGTACCAACGCTAATAGATGTCCAGCAGTAAACTTCATATCAGTTAAGAATGGCCTCCCTCGCAGCCTTCATCGGAATACCGATACACCGCTTCTCCATGTAGCTCATCATACGCAGCATAAGATCACGGGTGTCAGGATCAAGATCTTTGATTTCTTTAGCAAAAATCTGATTGACCGCGGTGTGCTTGATGGCTTTAATTTCCTGTGGCAGATGGCTCATTGCGCGCTCCAGCAGGCGTTGGCGGTAGGCTGTTTCCAATTCGCCGAGGTGCTTATGCAACACCCCGTGAGCACGCTTGATTTCTTCGCGGCGGAATCCCATGTTTTCTTCGGCGAGCGCACGCAATTGCTCAATGCCAACGTACTCGAACTCATGGCCGGCAACGGTGCTTTCGGCTACATCGGCCGGAACCCCCAGATCAATGACCACCTTATCCCTTGGATCATCCCCGGCCAGCAGCCAGTGGAACAATTCCGGAGTGACCGTTGGTTCTGCCGAACCAGTACAGACGATTAAGACATCGAAACCTTCCTCGTAGCTACTGATTTCAGACAGCGCATATCCGGCTCCCTTCGGGAAAGCATTAGACAGGTTCTGGGCCCGCTCCTGGGTGCGGTTGAACACCGTAAGGTGCTGGTGCCCGGCTTTTTTCAGGAACTTCGTGACCAGAAGGTTCGTTTGCCCTGCGCCAATCATCAGGATCCGGGCATCTGCTCCGGGCTGAAGTTTTTGCAGTTGTTGCATAGAGAGAGAAACGACAGAAACTGATTTCTCCCCAATCCGGGTACTGCTGTACACGTCCTTAGCTGCCAGAACAATCCGGTTGCAGACGATGCGGAGGTCATCTCCGATCAGTCCCCACTCCCGGCAACGCTCGTAAGCTTCCCGAAACTGTCCTAAAATTTGTCGTTCACCAACTACAAGAGAATCGATCGATCCGGCCACCTCAAAGAGGTGGTAAACAGCTTTCATTCCGGAAAGGTGCTCCATCTCCGCCATTGCAGCGGGGATGTCAGACGATGGCAGTAACGCCTCTCTGAATTTCTGGTCCACTTTCTTGTGCGTGGTAAACAGAAGGGTTATCCTGTTACACGTCGACAAGTAGAATATTTCGTCGACTTTTCCGTCTTCCTTAAGTGAAGTCAATCGCTCACGCAATTTATCCTCCGCTTCAAAGGCGGCAACAATGGTCCCGATCGCCTTCAGCTTGGCGTGACGATGAGTAAGGGTAAGAATGTGAACGTGCTGAAGCATAGATATAGTCCTGAGGCGGAATGCAAAGGTAAAATGCAGCGGGCGCTCCTTCTGTCATGGGGACGTATAAAGACAGCTGGAACGAATCTAAATAACAAGCTTATCCACCGCTGTTCTCAACGATCACACCAAAATACCACAGATAGAACAAAATCAGGACCAGACCTTCCCAACGGGTGATCTTCCGGTTGTTACTCATCACGCCCAGCAGAATCGTCATTACCAACATCAGCGGAAGGTAAATAGAGATGATATCCTCGGGGATAGACAGCTTGCCGAAGAACCGGGGAATAGACATCACGATGAAAGTATTGAAGATGTTCGACCCTAATGCATTACCAACAGCAATCGACGCTTTACCCTTTCTGGCGGCAGCGAGACTCACCGCAACCTCAGGGAGGCTCGTCCCGATAGCAACAGCAGAAAGAGCGATCACCGTAGGTGCAATGTTCAGAATCACACTAATTTCAGTAATCGCCGAGATGACATAGCTCGCTGAAATACTCACGATGGCTCCTCCGGCAATCAAAAATGCGTAATCCTTCCAACTTGCAGACGGACGGTCCTTTTTGTCCGGACGGTCCTGCCCCTTCAGGCTGTAAGCCAGGAAAATTGCGATTCCACCCAGAAAAAGGAATGCTTCGTAGGTCGACAAATTGCCGTCCATAACCGCGAAGTAGAGCAAAAATGCACTTCCCCACAAAAACGGAATGTCGATGTGCCACAGGTTGTACTCAAGGTCAATATTCTTGACCACCACCGCCGTAAGCCCCAGCACGAGCGCAATATTGGTTATGTTGGAACCAACTACGTTACCGATTACGATTTCAGGCGTCCCGTCCAGTACCGCAACAATACTTGTAGCGAGCTCAGGCAAAGATGTACCAAAGGCAACAATGGTTACACCAATAATGAAGGGTGAGATCCCCAAAGACAAGCCGATATTTTCAGCCGCCTCCACAAATTTATCGCTTGCCCATAATAACGCAGCGATGCTGACGATGAAGATGCCGGCTTGAAGTAAGAGTAGATCCATATACGGCGCAAAGATAGAAAGACAACAGCTGAATTAGTAAGTACCGGAGCCCTCGTCTTCTTCCAACAACAGTAATTCTACGGTTTCTGCCTTCCTGTTGACTGGGCACTAATCAATATAAAAGCCCATTTTACCCATTTTGTAATCCCGCATGGCTTCTAACACCTCCGTTTGAGAATTCATTACGAAAGGACCTTGCTGAACGATGGGTGCACCGATGGGTATGCCCCCCAGAAGGAGAATTCGGGTCATTTCAGCCTTTCCGGTCAAAGACACACCTTCACCATCTTTACGATAGTTCAGGAGCGTGCGCCCTTCGTAGTTGAACCCGTTGCCCGATGTAATTTCTCCGTCGAGGAGGTATGCGGCAAAGTTATAACCCTCCGGAACAGGCAGCATTACATTGGCTCCGGCAGGCAGCTCAAGTTGCCAGGCAGTAACCGGACTGTACGTCTTAACGGGGCCTTTCACCCCCATGAATTCGCCGGCAACTATTTTCAACGAAGCTCCGTTGCCAAAGTCATGACGGGGAAAGTCTTCCGCTTTTACGTTCTGGTAGCGGGGCTGAACAAATTTATGCTCGGGAGCCAGGTTAACCCAGAGTTGAATCCCTTCGAGAGTTCCTCCCTGATCAAGAAACTCTTTACTGCCCCGTTCGCTGTGAATAATCCCCATTCCGGCGGTCATCCACTGCACGTCTCCGCCCTTAAGAATCCCGGTGTTATTACGACTGTCGCGGTGGCGCAGGCCACCACTGTACAGGAATGTCACTGGTTCGAAACCACGGTGGGGGTGTGGCCCTAAATCCAGCGGGTCATACCCTGGCTCGACCTCCCACGGTCCAAAATGGTGAAGCAAAAGGAACGGATCAATCTGCTCTACACGTTGCGTTGGCAATGGCTGATGGACAGTGACTGGTCCCATTTTCAGCGCATGAGCAGGAAGGATATTGACGATTGAGCGGGGTTTCATTACTGGAACTTTGGTGTACCTACACGAAACAACATAGCACCATGAGTAGTTGCAGGCCGTTACAGCAACAGACTTCTCCTCCAGGTCGTCGTATCCATTCCTAAAGGACAAGCGGCGGGGACGCAGGTGCAAAAAAAGTTAAGAAAAGCCCCTCCTTGCCTGGCATCATCGTTGTAATCGTGGTTCAACCCCTACCCTACCGGGTTATAATCCTGTCATATCCGGTGTTGCGAAATAGCGACTTAGCCGATCTATTCCTTAGCTTTAGCCCCTCAATCAAAAACACAAGAACACATGCGCGGCTTACTTCTTACTATTGCCCTGGTCTTATCCTTTGGCCTTTGTGCTCAGATTGTTACCCCCAGCGAATTTCTGCCTCACAATCTGGGGGAAACCTTCACGCCCCATCACATGCTGGTGAGCTACTATCAGCAGATTGCCGAATCAAGTCCTAAGGTTAAACTCGAACAGTACGGTCGCACCAACGAAGCCCGCCCGCTGCTGATGGCTTTCGTCAGTACCCCCGAGAACATCGCTAACCTCGAAGCCATCCGGGAGAACAACCTGCGTAACGCAGGTCTGCTGCCCGGAGACCCGGACCCAACCCTGAACGACATTGCTATTGTTTGGCTCTCCTACAGCGTACACGGCAACGAAGCCGGAGGTTCCGAAGCCAGTATGGGCGTACTCTATGATCTGGTGAAGCCAGACTCGCGCGCCAGCGCATGGCTGAAAAACACAGTTGTCATCCTCGACCCCAGTCTGAACCCGGACGGATACAACCGCTACTCCAACTGGTACCGCCAAAACGCCACCCTGGGCTTAGACCCCAACCCTTCCGTCCGTGAGCACCAGGAGCCCTGGCCCGGAGGACGGGTAAACCACTACCTCTTCGACCTCAACCGCGACTGGGCCTGGCAGACCCAGGTTGAAAGCCGGCAACGAATGGTGAAGTACAAAGAATGGATGCCCCATATACACGCAGATCTCCACGAACAGGGCCATACCAGTCCGTATTACTTTGCACCTGCGGCCGCGCCCTACCACGAATACATCACTGAATGGCAAGGCAACTTCCAGACCGAAATTGGTAAAAATCACGCCCGGTACTTTGATCGCGAGGGCTGGCTTTACTTCACCCGCGAACGCTTCGACCTCCTCTACCCCAGCTATGGTGACACCTGGCCTACCTTCAACGGTGCCATCGGGATGACTTACGAGCAAGCAGGTCACGGCCGCTCCGGGCGGGCCATCGACCTGCCAAACGGCGACACCCTCACCCTGGCCGATCGCGTTGCTCACCACCGAACCACCTCGCTGAGTACTATTGAAATTGCCAGCCGGGAAAGTGATCGGCTCACACAAAATTTCCGTGATTACTTCGAGGAAGCAGAAAAGGACCCACAGGGAAAATACCTGACTTACGTAATCAGTGCCGAAACACCACGCGGCAAAATGCGGCACCTCGTAGAATTGTTACAGCGCAACGGCATCGAATACGGATTTGCGACTAAGGGCTATTCGGGCAACATGTACAGCTATAAAGCCGGCAAAAATGAAACCGGTGGCATCAACGTTGGCGATCTCGTCATCAGCGCCCACCAGCCACGGTCGGTTCTCACCCAGACACTTTTTGACCCCGATGCTTTTGTAGAAGATTCCGTCACTTACGACATCACGGGCTGGTCTGTTCCCTTTGCCTTCGGACTGGACGCTTACGCCAGTACCCAGCGCATTGAATTGAACACTGTCGCCAGCAGCAAGGATGATTTCACGGCTTACGAAGACCCATTTGCGGGTAAAGACCTCGCGTCGGCATACGCTTACGTGATTCCGTGGGAAGATGTCACAAGCGCCGCTTTTCTCGGCGAGCTGTTGTCTTCCGGTGTGAACGCCCGCACGGCCACCGGCGAGTTCCGCTTCGGTGAGCAAACCTTTGGGCCCGGCTCCATCGTAATCAACAAAGGAGATAACCGAAAAACGAAAGACTTCACTTCTACCGTCCGCCGCCTGGTAAACAAGCATAAGGTAGACATGAAGATCCTGACGACTGGTTTCAGTACCTCTGGCGGCGACCTGGGCAGCAGCGTTTACACCCTGCAGCTCGCGCCACGCATCGCCGTTCTCGCCGGAGAGGACGTCAACCCAAATCAGTTCGGGCAGGTATGGTACTACTTTGAGCAAGACCTCAAATACCCCGTCAGTGTTTTCGACACAGACGACATCGGCGCCATCGCCGCCGGCGATTACGATGTGCTCATCATGCCCAGCGGTCGCTATAATCTGGGCGGCGCAGCCGACGAACTGAAAGACTGGGTCCGCAGCGGCGGAAAGCTTATCGCGATCGAAGGAGCCAACCGCTCCCTGAGCGGTCTGGATGGCTTCAATCTGAAGCGCAAAGACTCCGATAAAGAGGACGAAGAGGATGCTAAAAACCTCCCTGATCCCCGCCTGCTGCCGCACGCCGGCTCCGAGCGTCGCTTCATCGCCGGCTTCAACCCCGGAGCTATTTTTGGTGTGGAAATGGACGAAACGTATCCGCTCAGCTTCGGCATCGGGAAAAGTTACTACAGCCTGAAAACCGGTTCCGCTACCTTCGATTACCTGAAAGGCGGCGTCAACGCCGGTCGCATCCGGGCAACCCCCTTCATCTCAGGTTTTGTGGGCTCGAAAGCACAGAAGGAGATCGAAGAAACCCTCGTCTTCGGCGTTCAGGGTATGGGCCGTGGACAGGTAATCTACCTCGTCGACAACCCGCTGTACCGCGGGTTTTGGGAGCAGGGCAAGTTGCTGTTCGCTAATGCGGTTTTTCAGGTGGATTAGGAGTACATTTAACCATACACCGTAGCCACCATCCGCCGTCCGGACGCCCGATTCCGAAACTCACACAAATAAATCCCCTGCCAGGTGCCCAGGTTCAACCTGCCACCGGTAATGGGGATGGTGACGGAATGCCCAATCATAGCCGCTTTGATGTGCGCGGGCATGTCGTCCGGGCCTTCCATGGTGTGGACGAGGAAGGGCAGGTTCTCCGGGACGATGTGGTTGAAGACGGACTCGAAATCGACCAGCACGTCCGGATCGGCCGCTTCGTTGATCGTGATGGCGGCGGAGGTATGCTGGATGAAAAGGTGCAGCAGGCCGACATCGGGAAGGTCAGGTAGGTTCTCCGCTACTTCGCGGGTGATGATGTGGTAGCCCCGGCGGCGGGCCTTGAGGGTGAATTGGGACTGGGTTGCCATGGTTGGTTGCCCGGCCTTCAGGCCGTGTTGGTGTATCGGCCTTCAGGCCGATGTGAGGAAATGTTTATGCGCGGGACAGCCTGAAGGCTGTGGAACCTGCACGGCCTGAAGGCCGATGAACAGTGTTCTAAACGTTCTTGATTGAACTACCTCCGGCGACGGCGGCTCTTTTTGTGTCCGTAATCAGGGCAGCGCACGTCCCCGAAGTAGTAATTAAAACCAATACCGGCGAAAATGTATTTGTCCAGTAGAGAATCATCACCCCGCTGCTCTCCCTGCCGGTCGATGCGGTCTCCTTCGGAGTCGAGGATGAGGCTACGGTCGGAGAGATCGTAGGCGAGTTGGCCCCGCTGACGGATGAGGTCCGACTGATCGGGGTAAATTGTGCTCACATCATCGAGATAGTCGGTACGGGCATTACGTACGCCGATGTTTACGTCCATGCTGATTTCGTAACTCAGGTCCCATTTGAAACCAAGGCCGTAGGTGAGTGCTCCGCTGATGGTGAGGTATTCATCGCCGCGCATCTGGCCTTCGGTGCCGAAATCACGGAGGTCTACGAGTTGTCCGTCGTCGGTTCTTGTCTTGGGGCTGTGGGTAAACACAGAGACGCCAGCAAACGCATAAGGCGTAAAGTAATACTCCTTGTGTCCGTGGAAGTAGGGCAGGAAGTTGAATTCGAACTGGGCGGTACCGTCGAAGATATCGTTCTGGAAGCTCAGGTTCCGGTTCTGCTCAAACGGGTTAGAGCTGTCTGAATCATAGGCCTCAATACGTCCATAGTTGAAACTCAACCGGGCAGCAAGCCGATGGTTGAAATTGTACCGGGCGGCGAAGCCGCCGGCAACATTGGCCCGGTTGAGGCTGAAGTCAGTGTTCAGGTCACCCAGGTAAACAGAGGCACCAGCCCAGGGGCCAATCTCTAAGCCCCTCATCTCCAGCTGGGCAGCAGCCTGGGAAGGAAGGAACAGCACGATGACAACAAAAGCGAAAACAGAACGGAAAATAGACATAGAGCAAAAAGATAGCGCGACGATTACTGTTAATCGTCGCGCCGGTTAAGACTTGGAAATTAAACGCAGGTCACGGGCTTGTAGTATGTGACGGGTAGAAAGTAGTACTAAGAGCTTTCAACCTTCGTTGCACCTGCGGCCGCGCCCGCCAAAATCGAGAAATGCCAACGGCCTGCCAAACCTGAACATGGTAGTAATCTGCGGCATCTTTTCGGTTTGAGCGCCTGGTCAGCCCCGTAATTCTACCAGCACTTTACAACCAATTCAAATGTTGACAGACCGCTGGTGCTCTGTCAACAAACGATCACACGAACTAAAAGACCAAATGGTCTATCCCCCAAACTGCTGGTAGAAACGCTGCAGATTAGGGTCGGTCTCAACAGCTTTAATCGCGGAGATCATGGTACCCAGCTTGGTCACGACGTCGGTTGTTCCTGCGGCTTTGGCTTCCTCGCGCATATCGTTAAGTGCTTTCGTTGCTGCGAGGCGGCGGAAGAGGCTTTGGTTCTGATCTTTAGCCATGGCAACCATCTTTTCCAGCCCGGCCGTCATCTGAGCGGGCGTTCCTTTAGCGAGCAGTGTCCGGTAACCATCCATCACGTCGAGGGCACCGTAGCCATCGGCAACCTTCATTTGCTTCTCGAAAAACGGGAGCTTAGCCGGATCCCCCGCTTCCGCGTAAAGGCTGGCCAGGGCACTGTTTACCGAAGGGTTATCCAGCGCCTCCAGCTTGGTGGCGGCTGCGGTGGCCGCAGTCGGATCGGCAACAACAAGCCCCTGCAATCCTGCAGAAACAACGGGATAAGGCTTAGCGTCGAGCGCCATTTCGGAGATGGCCTTCAGTTCGCTGTCTTCGTTCGCAGCCAGCACCTGAATGGCCGTTGCTCGTACGCTGGAGTGCGGATCAGACTTCGCCAAACTGCGAACAACCTTCAGTTGGTTTTCATCCGCAGATTCAACGATCATGCCCAGTGCTGCTTCCCGAACGCCGTGGAACGGGTCGTTAAGCGCCATGGAAACCACCTCAGTTTTCAGGGCAGAATCTTCTTTATTACCCAAACGCTGCAGCACCAGCATCCGATCGACAAGGCTTGGTGCTCCTTTGAACTGAGCGGCCAACTCCTCGGTGGTCTTCGTGTAGTTGAACTGAGCGAGCAAAGTATGCATCGGGTCAAGCACTACTACATCGGGCTTCACACTGGAGGGGAAAGTAAACGTCTGCTTGCGTTCATCGATCACGATGTCCATCATTTCGGGAGTGGTGGATCCGTTGGTAAAGATGGCGACTTTGGTGGGAAGGCGGAATACGCCCGGTACGTTTTCGTCTGTATCCTGGGTTTGCTCCACGGTCAGCATTACTTTTCCGTCGGCGTAGCCTGTTTCTACTTTCAGGGCGGGGTGTCCGGCGCTGAGGAACCACTGATCGAAGAACCAATTGAGGTCTTCTCCGGTCAGGTCTTCGAACGCCATGCGGAGTTCGTCTACTTCTACGGCGGAGAATTTGTTATCGTTGAGGTACTTGGTCAGGCCGGCGAAGAAGGCCTCGTCGCCCAGGTAGTCGCGCAACATGTGGAGCACGGCACCGCCCTTATTGTAGCTGTGAGCGTCGAACATCTGTTCTTTGTCCTCAAAGTCGTACCAGATCAGTTCGTGGATACCGCGCTGGGCAGAACCGAAGTACCCGGAGCGTTCGCTCATCATATGAAAATCGGCAGCATCGCGGCCGTGCTTTTTTTCCATCCAGAGGTACTCGCTGTAGTTGGCGAAGCCTTCGTTCAGGGTCAGGTTGCTCCAACTCTCGGTGGTGACGTAGTCGCCAAACCAGTGGTGGAACATTTCGTGCGCGACGATTTTCTCGTTGGTTTCTACGTCGATCAGTTCGCGGTCGGTACCGTGCATGAACTCGCCGAAAATGACGGCGGTGGTGTTTTCCATTGCGCCGGAGACGTAGTCGCGTACCGCCACCTGGCTGTACTTGGCCCAAGGGTACTGTACACCGGTCACATCGCTGAAGAACGTCAGCATTTCGCGGGTGTAGGGGTAGATATCTTTGGCGTAATCCTTGAAGCCGTCTTCCATGTAGTAGTTCACGGGGATGCCGTTCCAGGGCTCGTCTTCTACGATATCGAATTCACCGACGATGAGCGCGAAGAGATAAGGGGCGTGGGGCAACTCCATATTCCAGTAGTCGGTACGGGTGCCGTCAGGATTCTTGGTAGAGTTTTCCAGTACCCCGTTGCCAAGGGTTTTGAACTTGTCCTGAACGGTTACGTACATTTCCTGGGTGCAGCGCTCGTTGGGCTTATCGATGGTCGGGAACCACCGGCTGTTGTTTTCGGTTTCGCCCTGCGTCCAGATCTGCATTGGCTTGTCTTCCGTTCCGTCGGGGTTGATGAAGAACAGGCCTTTGTCGGAGGTAATCGCCGCAGAGCCTCCGCTTTGGGCGGGCACGGCCGTGTAGTCGAGCACGATGGTATACTCCTGGTCGCGGGTGTATTCGCGGCCAAGGTCGATGCTCACGGTTTGCTTATCGCCTTCGTAGGTGTAGTCGAGTGCTTTACCGTTCATGGTGATGCTCTTGAAATCGAAGTTTTTGGCGTCGAGCACGAGCGTTCGGCTGGCCTTGAAGATGGGCTTCAGCTTCAGGGTGGCTTTACCGATCACCATTTCCTTGGCCCAGTCGAAGCTCAGGTCCAGTCGGGTGTGCAGCAGGTCGTGGGTGCGGTTGTAGGCGGCGTTGTAGACCGGGCGCTCGTTGGGGATGACCTTCTCTGTGGGCATCACTATTTCCTCGGTTTCAATCACGCCGTTGGCTGCTGGAGTTACGGTCATGGTGTCCAGGTTCCGGGTTTCCATTTCCGGGGCGGCCACAGTGTAGGTTTTAGGAGAACAGCCAAAAGCCAGCAAGGTGGCTAGCAGGCCGATCAAAGGCAGGGTATTACGCATTACTTGGTTTTAAGAAAGATTGTTAAGGTATAATGACGCTTTTTGGGGGTGGTTTGTTGTATGGGCGCGGCCGCAGGTGCAGGGCAAAACACCCTGCGGAGTAACAAGGCGAGTAGTGGTTTGTACGGCGTGCTCTGGCGGTACTACAAGTGTTCCTCCCGGAGGCAGATAAAACAGCACTAATGTGTTTGGGTCGTCCAGATCGACACCAGAACTTGGGGAAGTTTGGGGAAACTATGTTTTCTACAGGCCTATCGTTGCTGACGACAATAGGCTCCACCATGCCTATTTTATGGTGACCTCTTATCTGATGAGGAGCCATTAGATATACCCCCCCTGATTCATGAAAGCTTTGATTCTTAAGTCTTCATTTTTATTGGCCTTGTTTTTCCTTTCTATTCCAAGTATACCAAGCATTGGTTTTACTGGACAAGGAAGTGAAATGTTTGCACAGGGAGGCCCCTTCCTTCCTGCCCGTAGGGCATCTTATGCTTATTGCCCCGACGGGAAAAGAGTGAAACGCTGTGACTTTGGACAAGGAAGTTGTTACTGGTATCAGCAGCCCCCATGCGATTCAACGCCTGAATATTGATTATTTTGGTTGCTGACAATGTAAACGGCTTCTACTAAGGTTGTCGTATCGCTTTCTGAACAATCAGCCCATCTTTATGCTGCTGGTAGTCAAGTGCTTTTCATACTTGGCTACCAGCACTTTTTTAATTCATAAGAACATGAGAAGAGTTATTACACTAGCAATACTTGCCCTCCTGGTTAATAGTTCATGCCATACAGATTTGGCTAAAGAACCGATCGTCATCCAAACAGGCGACCACACATATGGTCTGCCAGACACATGGTATGAAGATATCGAATACATCCCCCTGTCGTCAAAAGGAAGCGAAAATTACCTCTTCGGCGCACAACGGGCTTTGCTTCTTCAAAATCACGCCTTTGTCCTTCAAGACATCAATACGGAAAGGAGTATTTTTAAGTTTGACCGTACGGGTCGTCTATTAAAGAGCTTGAAAGGGTCGAGTAATTTCCAGAAAGCGTTCTACTCAGTTAGTGATTTTGACCTCTTCGGTGATAAAGTTGTACTGACAGATACTTACCTGAACGAAATATTATTTTTCAACCAAGAACTAGAGTTCATCAACAGCGTCTCCATCCCTGAAAGCGAAGCGGGGGTTCAAAACATTGCTTTCATGAACAAAAACACCCTGTTGATCAGACCTGACCTAGAGACCAATCCACCGTCTTCCGTGCTAAAAAGTAGCTGGAAAACTGGATTACAGCCAGAGCAAATTGATGGTTTTCTCGGTGTCAAGGACACGCCTGCCAAAAACATGAGGTTCTCTTTTTATGAAACGTTTCACCATGCGCACAACTCCGAGAAAATACTTTATACCGATTGGTTTGATAGCCACATCTACGAAGTTGGGATCAACGAGGTAACTAAAAAGTACCACGTGCAACTTGAAGATGAATTATGGGTCACGGAAAACGAATTGCTCAAAATGAGCACAATGGACACAGAAGAACAATTTGATTTTTTAGTTAAGGCAGACAAGTCTGGACTGATAAACGCTGTGCATGAAAGTGAAAAGAATCTGATGTTCTCCTTCATGCGTCCAGGTAAGAGATATTTGGTATTCTTCAATAGAAAGACGCGCGAGAAAGAAACAGTCTTGCTCGATTTTAGCAGAAATGGCCCAGAGGGTCCGGACGGAAGTCCACCGTTAAAATATTTCTTAGGTTTTACGGATACTGGCGGTTTGGTCTTCTACCATTTGGCCGAAGAATTCAGCCAATACGCCGAGTCACTAAAGACCATGGAACCGAAAAGCTACAGTACGGGGCAAAAAAAGTTCCTCGCCGCAGCAGATAAGACAGACGAGTATTGTAACATCGTGCTATCAATTATGAAATAGTGTGCTGTAGAAGAGAGGAAAGGAGTACTTTCTGTACTTCTTTTTCGTATTCGCTTCTTGTTTCATTGGACTGAAAATTACAAAAAATTTCTGTCCGGTATTTCAGGACCTTCTCATTTAGCCCCGTAACGGTATTGCTGTACATCCTACTGGGTGGCATTCTCTGGCAATGGGTAGTGCGGCCTGTGAAAGAGCAGAACATGGTGAAGTGTTTTGGAGATACCTGCTTGGCATATCGCCAGCGGGTGCGCTTTTGGTGGCCCCGATGAACCTATCTTTGGCTTCTCAAAAACAATACGGCAGTATGAACATCCCCACCCAAGCCATCCTCTTCGACCTCGATGGTACCCTGGTCGACAACATGATGGTTCACCACCGTGCCTGGCAGAAAAGCCTCAAAGAACTCGGATTGGATTATAGCCTCGAACGCGTCAAAGCGGAAATCCACGGCGTTAACCTGGAAATACTGCAAAACCTTTTCGGAGATAAGTACACCCTCGAAGAATACAATCAAATCGCTTGGGACAAAGAAGCCGCCTACCGTGACATCTTCGCCGCCGACTTTGCGGCCAACATCGTGCCCGGGGCGTTGGACTTTATCCGGCAGGCCCACGCCGTCGGCATCCCGATGGCCATCGGTACGGCCGGGCCGAAGGAGAACGCCGAGTTCGTGGTAGAAAACCTCGGCATCGGAGATTTAATGGGCCACCTCGTTCACTCCGGTATGGTGAGCAGGGGCAAGCCCGATCCGGAGGTCTTCCAGCAAGCGGCGGGCGCGCTAGGTGTCGACCTCAAGGACTGTGTCATCTTTGAAGACTCCGTCACCGGGGCCAAGGCTGCCAACAACGCCGGCTGCCCGGTGATGGTGCTGACGACCACCCACACCCCGCCGGAGTTTGCGGCGCTGGACGTTGCGAGTTTTCGGCCCGACTTCCGGGGGCTGCGGGTGGAGCAGACGAACGACGGATTTATGCTGGTGGGTTGAGGGAGAGTTTTCCTTTAAGGCTTAAGGCCTGTTGGGTTCCTGTGGTGAGAAAAGCCGGTAGTATGCAATAGCCATAATTCAGCGCTACCCGTACAACGGAAATAATATCCGATTCTCCAACCATGCTCCCTCTACCTCCACCCTGCACCTGCGACCGCGCCCACAAAACCCGTACCTTGCCGATCATGCAAGCCGTCTGGAAAAACAACCTCAATGCCTTTGCCGCTTACCTGAAACTGAACCGGGGCTATAGCGACCATACCTTGTCTGCTTACCGCTCAGACGTGGAAAAACTGCCCGCCTACCTGGAGCTGCGGGAATGGGAGCTTACCCCTTCGGCCATCGAGCGCTTTCACCTGGATGCCTTCATCCAGTACTTAGCGGAACTCGGTCTGGCCACCCGCTCCCAGGCCCGGTTGATCTCGGCCCTGAAGACCTTTTTCGGCTTTCTGCTCGACGAAAAACTGATCGTACACGACCCAACAGAACTGGTGAAAGCCCCCAAAATGAGTCGTAAGATCCCGGAAGTACTCACTTATCACGAAATCCGTGAACTGCTCGGTCAAATTGACCTCAGCCTGGACCACGGTCTACGCGACCGTGCTTTACTGGAAACCCTTTATGCCTGCGGCTTACGGGTAAGCGAAGCGACCTCGCTCAGACTGACCAACCTCTATTTCAACGAAGGCTTCATCCGCGTAACGGGTAAGGGGAACAAAGAGCGCATCGTCCCGATCGGGGGCGAAGCAATCCGCCATATGGAGATTTACCTGGAATACGTGCGGCCCGTAATGCCCATCAAGCCGGAAGCCGAAAACGTTGTGTTTCTGAACCGGCGCGGCGGAGCATTGAGCCGCATTAGCGTATTTACCGCCGTAAAAAAATATGCCGCTGAGGCAGGTATTGAAAAAAATGTGAGCCCACATACGTTTCGTCACTCATTTGCGACCCACCTGATTGAAGGTGGCGCAGACCTCCGCGCCGTGCAGGAAATGCTCGGACACGAATCCATCCTTACCACTGAGATTTACACCCACCTCGATACAGACTTTCTGCGGGAGACCATCATGAGTTTCCACCCGGCCAACAAGCGATAAATAATAGTATCGGCTACCGCAGAGGGCTACACTCCGAGCATTTCTGAACAGACGGGTAGAGTCAACCTGCCCTAAATCAGCGCACTTAGCTGAGGCAGAAAAAACAGGCTGACGTACAGTAGCATCAGAAATGTGATAAAACCGAGTCGGCCTATGTTCTTACGGATTTCCATCGGGCTTTTTATTGATTATGCTGAGGGCAGCAGCAGCCCTGGGGTATAAAGGCTTTGCTGCCTTTAAAACGTACGCAATATTGAGACGGTTCGGTTTTTTTCGCTCAAGGTGTAACACTTAATACTGAGGACACATAAAGAGACGAATTACCGCCCGGGGAGGATAATCTACCACCTTTCCGGGGCTCTCCATAAACACACAAAAGTTTACTATCATGAATCCTCGTCCAATTCTTATAGCCTTCGCCCTGCTTCTTTCCTTTACGGCTACCGCTCAGTCTGTTCCTGATCGTGCGGCAAAACGCGCCAAGCAGCGCGCTGAATACAAAGCCCAAAACAAAGTAGACCGTAGTGTCGACGAGGCTGTCGACGACGCTTTTAATTCTATCGGCAATCTCTTCAAGAAAAAGAAAAAGAAAGCCGAGCCAGCTCCGGACACCAATTCTGATGCACAGTCTTCGGAAAGCAGTCCTGCCGCCAACCCTTACGGTGGTATGATCGGCAACGAAGACGCCGCTCCTTACGAACCATTCACCAACGAATACTCAGTGAGCCTGGACATGGAGATCACCGAAATCAAAAAGAACGGAAAAACAGAGACGAACACAATGAGCATGGCCGTCACCACCGATCAGTACGCCGTATTAGTCAAAGATCAGAATGGCACCGAAATTAGCCGGATGATCTTCAACACTCAGGATGGTAAAACAACCATGATAACAACCGACAAAAAAGGGAAGAAGACGGGCTTCAGGATGAAAATGCCGGGAGTAAGAAAACTTGCCGCAGACGCCGCCGAAGAAACTGCCGACCGGTTTGAATTCGTCCAAACCGGAGAGCGGAAAACAATTGACGGTTACGGCTGCGAAAAGATCATCGTAACCGACAAGAAAGAAGGCACCATTACCACTTCGTGGGTGACTCAGGACTTATCGATAAATTCCAAAGATGTATTTGCCGAAATGATGGGCGCTCTGGGTAATAAGGTAAAAACCGGCCCTAACAGCGTGATGGAACGGGGTTTCGATGGCTTCCCTATCCTATCAATCACCGAAGACAAGGGCAAAACCTACGAGACTCACTTCAGCAACATCAAAGTAGGAGAAGAGAACATTGACCGGTCCTTACTCGATGTTAGTGGTATTGAAATTCAGAGTATCGGCTTCTAAAGATTGAATAACCCTTAATCCCATAAATGAGCAAACCCGCCTGGTCCTTTCGGACCACGGCGGGTTTGTCTCTTTAAGCGGTGGGCCCACCAGGATTTGAACCTGGGACCGACGGATTATGAGTCCGGCGCTCTAACCGCTGAGCTATAGGCCCGAGAGTAAGTCTGTTGGACGGGTTATTCAGTTTGAATTACCACGAGACTTCCTTTCGAAGTGCAAAGGTAAGTGGTGGCGTTAAAAGTTTCACCCAGAGACTAAAAAAATTAAGTTCAGGTATTATCCGTAGAGTTCCTCTATGATTTGTTCTTTGGGGTACCCGAGCTTCAGGAGTCGTTCTTTAGCTTCGTCCACCATAACAGCCCAACCGCACAGGTAGAAGCGAATGTTACTATGTAGCTCCGCATACTTTTCTTCGTAGATCGGGTGTACATAACCTTTTGTCACTTCTATGCTGGCGGAGCCTTCGGTTTCTTCTCTGCTCAGGGCCACCGAATAGGTGAAATTGGGATGAGCGCGCGCCATTTCTTCGAATTCCTCGCGGTAGAGAATATCCTGGGCGGTACGACAGCCGAAAATGAGGTGAAAGTTGACGGTTTCTTTACCCAGCCGATCCTGCAGCATTGCCCGAAAAGGGGCCACGCCCGTGCCCGTACAAATCATCACGATATCGTTTTCTAAAGGCCCCTCCGGAAGGGTAAATACTCCGGCCGGCTCTTTAGTCATTACTTCGCTACCGATGTCGGCACCTTCAAAGAGGTAGCCGGTTCCTTTTCCTTCGGGCAGGCGAACGATGCAGAGTTCCGCCTGATTAGAGCCGTCCGGAGCGGCGGCGATGGAATAGCTGCGCCAGCCATCACGACGGGTTTCGCCAATGGGTAGGTCGAGGGTGAGAAACTGACCCGGACGAAAATCGAGAACGTCACGGTCTGGCAGTTCCAGCCAAAAGCTGCGGACGGAAGGAGAGCGCTGCTCTATTCTTGTAATTCTTGCTGGTTTCCATTTCGGCATTGGGGGGAGGGTTGAGGGGGGGAGAAGGAGTGGTCTGAATATAAACATGTTTATATGCAAAAGAGCACAACATAAAAATTCAAACCACCATGCTATCATAGCCAATAACCACCTCATATCCCCGCTCGTTGAAGTATTTCCGAATTTTTTCCGGTTCATCCTCGCTCAGCGCCCAGACAAAATCGCCGCCCCAGGCGCCGAGGCTCTTGATCGCCCCTGGGAAGCCCGGAAACAGCTTCTGCTGTACGGGTATAAGGCCGAGTGTATTCCCTACGATTTCCTCATGCTCAAGCAGCAGGCGGGCGGCGGCGCGCAGGTGCAATGAACCGGTTAAAAGAGCAGTGGTGATACGGCGGATTTCCGTCTTCGCGTGTTCTGAAACCGTGGCGGACCGGTACGCCCGGATCCCCTCTCTACTGTTCTGTTTCTGATTGAGGTAAACAAAACAGGTTTGTTGCAACCAATCGGGTTCCCAGCTGACCGGAGTCACCTTCGGGCTGGTGCCATTGCGTTCGTAAAGGATCGGCCCTTCGGCAAAGGCGCAGGCCAGGTCGTAGCCGCTGCCACCAAAAGTTTGCTCCAACAGTGCGTAAGGGTTCACCCCCAGCCACTTTGCTACCGCTGCGATCAGGGTGGAACTGCTGCCCAACCCCCACTTACGGTCGAATTGCAGGTGAGTACTCACTTCCACTCCCCGCAGTTGACGGGTGCAACCCGGGTTGAGGGTTTCGGCAGCGTATAATATCTGCAAAATCCTTGCTCTTGGATCCTCGCTTTGCACCTGCGCTCGCGCCCACTCTTCTTTATCGTAAGCGTGATTGAACCACTCCCAGCCCTCCACATCATACGCCTTCCAGTACACGTCGTGGTCCGAGGAGTCTGAAAGGTGAACGGCCTCGAACGATTGCCCCCGACGCGTAGGTACAGCCAGGGCCGGCACACCATCCAGCACAAAATATTCGCCGGTCAGTAATAATTTACCGTGAGGTGCCAGTTGAATTGAGGGTGAGTCTGATACGTGATCCATCGGTTAAGCAGCTTTCTTTCTGGTCCGGAAATAGAGGAGCCCGCCCACCAGCATTACTGCCACACTGCCAAAACCAAGTACTGACTTCAGGCTACCGCTGCGGTCCCAGGCTACCGCTTGCATACCTCCGTAGGCCTCGAAGGCAGCCCATTTGTACGGAGGAGCTTCGGGGTACTTGCTCAGGTAGGCTTTGCGGCTAAGCCGCAGCGCCTGATGGGGCGGTTTTCCTTCCTGGATGTAGTGATAAAACTTATCCATCAGGGTTGCAGTAGCAAAATCGTCTACTGCCCAGTTAGAAGAAACTACCGAGCGGGCTCCGGCAGCAAGGTAAGCTTTCGTCAGGCTGATCCTCCCCTCGGTGGCGTGTCGGCCCCCATTGCTCGTCTCGCAGGCACTCAGTACCACCAGATCGGCGTTCAGCGTCCGGTCGCCGATGTCTGATGCGAAAAGCTCCGAGGGCATGTCCTCGTTACCCGCCAGATAAATTCTGCTGCGCAAACCATCTATTTCACTGGATATTGCGTGGGTTGCAAGGTGTATGATACTATGATCGGTTACGTTGCGCTGGTAATTGGACAGCGTTGCTTCTTCTCCGTAAAAATAATCTCCCGGACCGCGAGCTTCCAGTGCTTCGAGTTCGTCTGTGTTGTAGAATAAGGGAGGGAGCACAAAGCCCGCCTGATGTAAATCCGCTGCCTGCAGGGATTCATTGGCAAAAACAGGGGCAAGTCCCAGAGGAGATGCCTTACGCGCAGCTATTTCCTGGTCCCGGAGCACACGCATGCTGCCAATTGACATCTGCCGGCTGATGGCCACTTCGGTCCCTAAGTAACGGGCGGTTTCCCCTTCTGCATCCCGCCTTAAAGCCGGGAATGGAACATTTTCAAGTTCTCCCGTAGCGATCAGGTGTACATTGGGCGTCAACAGAGAATCTATCCCCGTAAAAAGCAGACGATACAACTCCCGGCTTGCTTCGGCATAATCACCTTTTTTCGTTCTCGGGTTAGAGAGAGACTGTAATTCGGAGGTCAGTGCTAATGCTCTTGTTCTGGAGTCGTAAAGGTCTGCCATCTCTATAGTATCCGGCGTTACCAATAACCTGTAAAGAGCATCGTCGGAAGAATAAAAACACAGAATTGCAGAAGTGTCTTTGGCCAGCCCTTCGGATACTAGTGACAGGTCAATCTTGCTGTTCTCTTCCAGAAGGTCAGGTAGCTCCGGATACACCAAAGTCATTTCGTGCTGCCTCTCGTTCACTTTCACGATTCTGTCATAAATGTCTTTCAAACTCATGTCAGGAAGAGGTTGCAAGAGTTGGTCTAACTCCCTTTGGGCGTCAAGAAACTTATTTCCCTTCATTTCATCCTGTCTTGCCAGACCTCTGATATTTGCCCAGTAAAAATTACCTGAGCCCGTCCATCGGTCTAACACTTGTATGCTCCGATTTAAATACGATATATCTTTCGTTTCGTTATATAAATAAAATCCTACAATTAAGGCATTTATTGCTGGTGATGGCAAATGGTTTCGCTTCTCAAGAACTAGGTTATTAATCAGATTCAAACTGCTACGATGCTTTTGTAAAAAATTAAGTTCATAAATATTAAAAGCATCAATTACAGGAGGAAGTCCTTTACCTAGTCTTGTTTGAAACAGCATTGTTAAGGCATGCAAATTCAAAGTAGAATAAAGACTGGGAGAATACGGGGGAGGAGATGATAGAATGTCATCTATTGAACCATAATTATCAAGAACTCGCTCAATCATTTTCTCACTGCACTCTAACGCCTCACTATACAGACCTAATCGGTTTAAAATTCTTGCTTTAGTGGTTAAGTGGTTCGTAGTAAACTTAGGATTACCTATTTTTTGATAAAGAGCATCTGCTTTATTAAAAATATCACTATAACCCTTCTCTCTTTTGTGAGAATAAAACCTACTCTTTTTTAGGAGATAAAAGTATTTTAACTGTTCATCGGAGATGGCTGATGAAAAATCAGAAAATGACAAAATCATAGAAGCAGCGTCTTCTGAAAGCACATACTCACTTAATTTAAGAAGAATAACAGCTTGATCATTTATGGAATATTCTTTCTCATGCAAATCTGAAAGTAGTTTTGACTTCCAAAGATCGAAACCCTCAATGGAGTTTCTAATTCCAAGAATTGCGGTATTAGACAGGGTTGCTAAGGTAGATTTTGGGTTTACATTTTGATAAACATATGAATAATAAAGATTCGCTTTTGAGCTCTCCCCATTAGCTTCTAACAAGCTGGCGTAGAGGTATACAATTCTCAGACTGACTTTGTCCCCTTTAGGAAATTCATTCATCACCTCTGCTGCCTGACGGAAAAGATCACCTGCTGCACCAATATCATTCTCATCAAAAGCCCTGATCATCCTGGCGGCATAAAGAAATCGCAGGTCACAGTCGCCAGACTCGTTATACTTCTCCAGTAATTCCGCGGATGGTACGTTATTGAGAATTGGGAGGTACTTGATTTCGAACTTAAAACAATTCCCCCGAACGCTCGTCAACGTCAGCAAGAGAGATAGGAGTAGCATTATTTTTTTCATAAGACTAGCATAGCGGGGAACAGGACAAGTGTTGGTTTTCAAGATTCAGCAGTTCAGGAGGTACGGACAAAACAGAAAGGCCATCCGCTCAGAGTTGAACGAATGGCCTTAAAGTTAATCAGAAAAGAAGATTTCTACTTCTCGTCGTCGTTGTTGCTTAGCTGCTCGCGGAGCTGCTCGAAAGCAGAAAGGTCGCCAAGCGTAGAACGCTCGATGCTTGCGGAGGTCTTCTTGAGGACCTTGCGCGTGTTGTCACGCTCTTCAGCCTGCTCTTTGTAAACCTGGTCTTTTGCTTCCTTGCGGATGTCGTTGACGTAGCGGCTGTGGCTTACCGTGAGGCGCTTGCTGTCGCGGTCGAACTCAATCACCTTAACGGTAAGTGTTTCGTCTACATCAGCAATTGTGCCGTCTTCCTTACGCATGAGTTTGATCGGGGCGTACGCTTCGAGGCCGTATGGCATCTGAACGATGGCGCCGCGGTCGTCCTTGCGGAGAACGGTTGCTTCGTGGTAGCTTCCTTCGGGGAAAACATTCTCGAAAGTCTCCCATGGGTTCTCTTCGAGTTGCTTGTGGCCGAGAGACATCTTACGGTTCTCTTCGTCAACTTCAAGTACCATCACCTGGATGTCGGCGCCCACTTTCGTGAACTCAGACGGGTGACCGAAACGCTTGGTCCAGCTAAGGTCGCTGATGTGGATCATACCGCCAATGCCTTCGTCGAGTTCGACGAATACACCGTAGGGGGTGAGGTTCTTGACCTTACCTGTGTGTACAGACTCTAGGTCAAAGTTCTCACGAATACGCTCCCAAGGATCGGTAGCGAGTTGCTTGATAGAGAGGGACATCTTCCGGTCTTCGCGGTCGATGGTTACTACTTTGGCGCTCTTGGTCTCACCGACGGTGAAGTACTCGCGGGCGTTGATTGGCTGGTTGCTCCAGCTTACTTCGCTTACGTGAACGAGTCCTTCAACACCTGGCTGAATTTCGAGGAATGCACCGTAGTCTTCGATGTTGACCACTTTGCCTTCCACGGTGCTGCCTTCTCCGATGGTTTCGTCGAGGACTTCCCATGGGTGCTTCTGGAGCTGCTTGAGACCGAGGCTGATACGCTTCTTGTTCTCGTCGAAGTCCAGTACGGCAACATTGACCTTCTGGTTGAGTTCGAGCACATCGCTTGGGTGGTTGATACGACCCCAGCTGATGTCTGTGATGTAAAGAAGACCGTCTACGCCACCAAGGTCGAGGAACGCACCGAAGTCGGTGATGTTCTTAACGATACCTTCGAGTACCTGACCACGCTCGAGGGAAGCGATGATCGCTTCACGCTGCTCTGCGAGGTCACTCTCGATAAGAGCTTTGTGAGAAACAACGGCGTTCTTGATGGTTTCGTTGATCTTAACGACCTTGAATTCCATCGTCTTGCCAACGTATGCATCATAGTCAACGATCGGCTTGATGTCGATCTGTGAACCAGGAAGGAAGGTTTCCAGACCACCACAGTCAGCGATAAGGCCACCTTTGGTTTTGCTGATAACCTTACCGTTGATAACGGTACCGTTAGCGTAGGAATCGCGGATGCGGTCCCATGCACGGAGGAGCTTGGCCTTACGGCGGCTCAGTACGAGTTGTCCTTTTTCGTCTTCCTGCTGCTCAACGTAAACTTCTACGGTATCACCTACCTGAAGTTCAGCCTGATCGCGGAATTCTGAAAGAGGAAGAAGACCGTCAGACTTGTAGTTGAGATCAAGGATCACATCACCGTCGATGATGCTGGACACCTTGGCACTCATGATCTCCGACTCGGAGATGTTAGTCATAGAGTCTTCGTACTGCTTTTCCATTGCGGTACGCTCCTCAGCAGAGTAGCGGCTGGCAGCGGAGCGGGCAGTCATGTTCCAGTTGAAGTCGTCGTGTGCTTCACCGGTGGCGCCGCTCTGGTCGGCTTCATCGATTTCAACACCCTCTTCCTTTACCTCTTCGGTAAGGACGACAGCTACTTTAGTGGACTCCTTACGGATCACTTTAGCGGTTGATTTCACGTCTTCGTCGGTGCCAATTACGATGCTGCCTTCTTCAGCAGCAGTATCTTCGGCGGGAGCAGCAGCATCAGCAGCGGCGGCTTCAGCAGTCTCCTTTACTTCTTCGGGGTCTTTTGCCTCGATCTCAGTAGAGGGTGCTTCTTGTGTTTCGGGAATCTCCGGCGTCGCGTCGGTCGCGGGAGTGTTGTCGGTTCCTGCGTCTACTGCAGGATCCTTATCATCATCCATCATCATAGGGATGTGAAAATTTTAAAGGTTATAATAACAAGACACTTCGGGGGCATCCTTTCCCCACTTCTTCCAGGAGGCCTGGCTAAAGCCGCGCAAAGGTACGGGCTTTTTCAATACTAAGCAAGAGCTGGTTAGAATCTTATTTCACCTGTGGCTCCCGGGCGCAATCGCAGATACAAAGTTCGCTTTCAGGAGAAATGCTCCGTGAGTTCCCGCGCCCAACGTCCTTCGAGGCCACGATCATTTACTTTGCCTGTCCCCTGCCCTATTTATACATCCCGCTTATTTCCAATTCCCGCGCCACGGCATCGGGAACGAGGTACCTGATACTGAGGCCATCTCTGATAGAAGCCCGAATGTAAGTTGCAGAAAGGTGCATCAAAGGTGCATCGTGCAGGGTTACCCGGGGGTGACTGGCCAATTCCCCGGTATCATAACCTGGCCTGTTATAAACATGGATGTCGTAATCCCTTAACAGTATATCCGAATTTTTCCACTTTGGCAACGTTGGCAGGTTGTCTCCTCCCATAATGAGACTAAAGGCCCGGTCGGGGTACTTATCCCTGAGAACAGCCAGGGTGTCAATAGTGTACGATGGCTTCGGCATGTCGAACTCAATGTTACTTCCCCTCAGCCCGGGAGTATCGCCAATAGCCAGTTCCACCAGATTCAAACGGTCGTGATCGCGTGCTAGGCTACCGGCTTTTTTAAACGGGTTCTGCGGACTCACTACCAGCCAGACTTCGTCTAAGTCCGTTCTCGTAAGCATGTAATTAGCAATGATCATATGCCCCACGTGAACGGGGTTGAACGAACCAAAAAAAAGACCTGTTTTACGCATATTATCGGTGGTTACAAAAGCTGATGTTCTCCCAAAGGATTATTCCCGAACTGCAGGCTTAGTACGCCAGGGGAAACTTATAGTTCCTGACGATGAAAAAACCTTCGTCTCCCTGTTTCTGGTACAAAGGCATTAACAAATAACCGTCGGTAGGCGCTGTGATGCTTCCACTCTTGTCGGTTGCCAGCAGTTCGCCCTTCAGAACAGGTTGAAAATTTTTATAACCCGGCTTCATCTGAAAGCCATCACCTCCGTGATGATCGATCTTATGAACGTAAGTCAATTCTGTCAACCGGGGCAGATTTGCAGCCCGTTCGCGCAGGAGTTGATCATGAAAACTGTTCACATCTTCGTCTTTCACGCACCCAAGTGCCCGCAACAGATTGATGGTAGCAGCCAGGGCCAGGTCAACCGATAGTGGGTCCTCGTGATTACCCGCCTCAAAAGAAATAGCACGCACCGGGAGATTGGTTGCAAAATGGTTGCCCCGGAAATAATGCAATGTCGTTCCCTGCAAGCCACTCAGCATTCCTTTGATTACGGGCACCGACATTTCAGCCGCCAGACTCAGACTCGGAGCGTCATCGCCGGTGATGGCGAAAATCCCGCCTTGTGCGGTTGTAGTGTGAATATCCAGTAGTATGAGTTCGCTAAGCGGAGCTTCTTCTACCGCAGTTTCGATGGCTGCGAGCAATTCGTGGAGTTCGTGATCCTCCGAGGTAGAAGATTGATCCGGCCGCCCCTCGAGAGGACGCCAGATACGATTGAGATCAACGTCGATAAAGCGTTTGCCCAGCGCTAATGCTTCAAGGTTACCCCGCAGCGCCAGAAATTCACCCTTAAAACTAAAACCCGGATTCAGACGGGGCTCGTCCGCCAGCATCTCAAACAGTCGTTCCAGAGCCAGCACTCCCGCAGGTTCGTTCCCATGAATTCCACCAATAGCCACAACCAAAGGGCCATTTTCTGCTCCCCGGTAATGACCGATGATTCGTTCTGATTCGGCTATTTTCCCCATAGACACCTTTGGCTCACGACTGCTTTTGATTTTTGTAAAGATAGGAGTTCTTCCACGCTAAAAGTAAAACTTCAATGCTACCAGCTGGGCCAGAAACCCAACGAGATACCCCGAATAGACCTGAACTTTATCGTGCGCGCGCAACGCGAGCCGTGCGGTACCAACAAGCCCCGCAAGTAAAACACCAGCGATAAGCAAAACACCCAAACCGATCGTGTAATCCCCAATTACAACCCCGTTCGCACCAAACAACCCCATGGTAATCATCAACATCCCTACGAGCCCCCCCATGCCTACGGCATGCAGGCTTATTTTGTCCAGTACGTTTATTACAAAGGCAAGTGCAAGTGCAATCACCACACCTAAAAGGAAGGTTGAGAAAATAGTTGGTACATCGTTGCTGTTGCTCAGGTTATAGTACACCCAGAAATACAGGACCATCACCAACAGTAACGGGCCAATTCGCTCGGTTTTCTCCTCCATCATAACGCTGCCCACCATATTGAGGGCAACCATCAACAGCACCGAAACCATAGGAATTACTGCGGTATAGAGCACCATCATCAGCAACGTCAACAGCGCCCGTGACTCTCCGAAACCGTTTGCTCCAAACAGAAAAGGGTTTACTACCATCAGCAGTACATACATATAGGTAGGAACCAACAGCGGGTGAAAAAGACCGCTCACGGCAAGAGCCCACCAATTCTTAGCTTCTTGTTCAGGAGTTTCTGTAGTAACAATATCCATCTTGCAAAGATATACCCATCCGTAACTCTACAGAACATTTTTTGGTCACGAGCTCATGCACCGCTCCTGGGATCGGTCAAAATCATCAGACAGCTTTTCAGTCTACAGATCATAAAAATACGGGCGCGGGCGCAGGTGCCATGTCCGTTCTCAACATAGAACCTGCGCACGCACAAGCAGTAAATAGCCTCCCCTTGGCTACCGAACCAGTTTAAATGTAGTCCTGCGGTTACGGGCCCGCCCCTCTTCCGTCTCATTACCCGCTACTGGCTTAGCCTCTCCTTCTCCCCGCGTTGAAATACGAGCTTCCTCAACGCCCTGTTCGATCAGGTAATCTTTTACTGCTGCTGCTCGCTCCTGACTAAGTCGGAGGTTCGTCGTTTCATCTCCAACATCATCTGTATGACCTACGATTTCAACCGTAAAGTCCGGAGCCTCTTTCAGCAGCGCTGCTAACCGGTCCAATTCATCGCCCGAGACCGCTAACAGTTTTGCACTGCCACTGGAGAAGAGAACATTCCGAAAAGCAATTGCACCGTCAGGTTCCGCCCGGTCACTTACCGGAACGGCATCTTTCTTGATCGGCTGCAGAGCAATGTCAAGCAGGTAGGGTTCTATTTGCGCACGCTCGCCTGCCAAAGAAAAACGATCAGCATAAAACATATAGCCCTCGAGGTCTACCGTAAAGGCATAATCCTTCCCTACGGGAAGTACCGCAAGAAAGCTTCCCGACGTTCCTGTCTGTCTGCTGCTGGGAGGAGCTGTCTGAGTCAAATCCCTAAGGCGCACGGTTGCCGCCAGCGGGCGCCCCGTGACCGCGTCCGTCACCCTGGCTTTTACGTAAGTAACCGGAGCCGGACGTAACGTTTCGGGCAACTCAAACTGGTAGATATCCACATCCATTTTTCCGGTTTCTACACTAAGGCTCCCTTTACTGAAGTAGGCGGTCTTACCGTCGGGCGCGATGAAAAGATTGGTTTCCTCACCCGCAGTATTGATGGGATAGCCCAGGTTTACCGGCTCCATCCATTTGTTATCAGCACTTAGTCCAGAACGAAAGATGTCCGCTCCGCCAAGGCCGGGATGACCATCGCTGGTGAAGTACAAAGTGGTACCGTCTGGCGACCAAAATGGATACAGTTCATCACCAGCGGTATTTACCGTTGGACCGAGGTTCACCGGACGAGACCATTTACCCGAAGGAAGTCGCCCGCACAAATAAAGGTCTGCTCCGCCAAAACCTCCCGGTCTGCGACTGGCAAAAAAGAGTAAGGTACCATCGGCCGATATGCTGGGTTGTGCTTCGTAATCTCTGGTATTGATTTCCGGCCCTATATTTTTAGCAGCAGACCAGTTGCCCTGATCGTTTCTCTCTGAATAATAAAGATCGCAACTCCCCGCTCCGTCTAATCGGTCACATGCCGTAAAAACCAGATAATTACCGTCTGCCGTGATGCTTTGTGCTCCTTCATTAAACTCAGTATTTACTCCATCAAGAGGTTCGGCTTCCGACCATGTTCCGTCTTCCTGCTTTGTGCTGATGAAAAAATCTTCCTGTTGTCCTTCCACCCGGCGGGTAAAAACCATGTTTTGCCCGTCAATGCTAAGGCTCGGAAAGTATTCCATCTCATCCTGGGTATTCACGCCTCCGGCCACAGGAACGGGGTTGAAAGGAACCGGTTTTGCAGCCAGACTTCTGGCTGTTTGAGCTTTTTTCAACAACACTTCCGCCTTCTCCCTTCTGTCTTCTCTCGCAGTCGCATAACGGGATGAAGCATACAGCTCGAATGCTCCCACGGCTTCCTCAAACTGTCCGTTCTTACTATACAACTCCCCTAATTCACGGTAGACAACTCCGCCTACTTCCGCCTGAGCGGCCATCCCCCTTCTGACGTCTTCGATGGCAGATGGGAAATCCCCCATTTCCTTGAAGCTAATCGAACGCAGATAATACAATTGGCTCTGATCGGGGTTCCCGCTGATCAGGCCATCAAACTTCTCCTTTGCTTTCGTAAAATTACCGAGGTCCAGTTCCGAGCGCGCTTCCGCTAACAGTCGCTGATCTTTCTTCTTCAGCGATGAGATGTCTTTTCCCCCTCCCGGTTGCGCGGTTGCGCAGGCAGCAAAAGAGAATAAAGAAAGGATAAGGAGCAGAATACGAAGTAGGCCCAAGGGAAAGTAATTGATTATACCACCCTTAACGTATGGCCGATGGCCGATGTTATCTTAAGTAATCTAAGCGCCTACGCTGGATTTCTTTAGTGCATCTTTGGCCGCAGGGAAATCGCCAGCCTTTTTCCAGTGTTCAATCGCTTTAGGTATTTTGCCATTTGCTTCGTAGGCTCTTCCGATTTCGTAATTCACTTCGTCGGTAGAGGGCGCCTTGGGGTCATCTGCACCATTGAGGGAACGCTCAAATGCGAAAATAGCATCGCCTGCACGGCCAGCGGTGACCAAAAGCTTACCGAAGGTATTATTGACTCTCCGGTCATAGCGATCCAGACTCGCGATGCGCTGCTTACGCTTAGAAAACATGTTGTATACCCGAAGCGCTTCTGCAGGCTGATTAAGCTTGAGGAAAGTATCTCCGAGTGCAACCTGGGCCATCCAATAGATTGCCTGGTGAGGGATGCTGTTTTTCGTCACAGCCTCAAAGTCAGCTGCGGCTTCCTCCCACATTTCTTTTCTGCTGTAGGCGATCCCCCGGCCGTAGTGGCTCTCGGGCATCGACGGGTTGATCTTCAGGCTTTTATTGTAATCATAGATCGCATCGTCGATGTTACGCAATCTTAAGTTTACAAAACCACGGCGCTCATATGCCTGGGCATGACGTTCGAAACGACCAACTACTTTGGTCATCATCGCCAGTGCCTCCTGCTCTTTATCTTCCTGGTTTACAAGTTGCCGCCCCTTATTGAAAAGCTGGACGGTCGTACGATCACTGTGCGGTTCGAGAACATGATGGTCGAGAATAGTCCCGGCACTAAGCCTCCAAAGATTGAGACTACCGGCCATACTGAAGGATACGACACGTTCTAATAAATTCAGGGTGTTCAACCAGTGGCGCTCGGAGCCCACAACAACCGTCCGTGGCACATCCAGCGTCAACTCTTCCGGTTTAAAAAATTCTTCCGGTTTGAGCAGAATGTCATTCTTATAGTAGTGTTCCATCCGGTGCGTGTACTGTTCCACGACCTGATTGAAGACGCGCTCCGACCCGAATTCAAGTTGGCCCGCAATGATTATCCTGTACTCTGACATACCCTAAAGTGCTTTACTCCCTGACGATAAAATTCAATAGCACACACAATAAAAAACCCGGCCGATCAAAGTTCACATCTGGAATGTGACATGGCCGAAGGAAGACCTATATCCGGATGAACGAATGCTGGCCTTGAAAACCGGTAAAAATTATGTGGTATCGACGTAAACCCTGCAACCTCAGCGACTTAACACTAGTGCAGGAATACAAAAGTGCAGTTTTCCGGGATATTTTCAAAGGAAAAAGCCGAATAATTTTTGCTCTGGGTTGATTTTGTCCACAATTGCTCTCCTGAACCTTCATTTCTGTTGAAAACAACTCTTCCGCTCAGAAAAAAGCGAGAAAATCCGGATCAAACCCTACTGCAGTTTTTTGTACAGCAACTATGCCACTTGCCCCCCTTCGATTCAATGACACATTCCGCTCCCACATGGTTCGTTGCTGATCCAAATTCAATTCCATTGTAAACAGACCAGGTAACAAGTAAACAAAACACATTCCCCCCAAAAAAAAGGCTGCTTCTCCGACAATTGGAGAAGCAGCCTTCTTTAAGATTATATGACCTGGCTTAGTTAACCTTGATCATACGGGTTGGCTCGGATGCCACTGGGATCACAACACGGTTCTCGCGGAGCGTTTCGCCTACTGGCTTGTTCTCGCCGAAACCGATAGTGCTAAGCTTAGACATGCTGGCGCCTTTGTCTACGCTGTACTTCTCAGCAGAGTTTGCACGACGCTCAGAGAGTGCCTGGTTGTACTCGTCAGAAGCACGGCGGTCAGCGTGTCCTTCGTAACGGATGCTGAATTCAGATGCGCCCGGAAGAGCGAGGAAAGTATCGATTTCCTCGATGATCAGACGGTCAGGGCGGTTCAGGCTGCTGATGTCAGTTGGGAAATAGATACGGTCAATGTCGATAGTACCACGGAGGCTATCAACACGGATGTATTTGAAGTTAGACATTCCGTCGTTGTCGGTATCGAGCAGGCCACTGTAGCGGGTAACACGCTCTTCGAGCGTCTCAGCACGATCTTTCGGAAGTGGGCAACCGTTGCGCTCGCGAACACCTGCTTCGTCAGGACATTCATCTTCTTTGTCGATGATACCGTCACCATCGCGGTCAGGACAGCCATTGTTGGCTTTAGTACCAGCTTCAGCAGGACAAGCGTCATCGCCGTCAGCGATGCCGTCACCGTCACCGTCGGGGCAACCCATGAGGGAAGCAATACCCGCTTCGGTCGGACACTTATCGTCTTTGTCGGCAACACCGTCACCGTCACCGTCAGGACAACCCATGAGGGCTTTCACACCTGCTTCAGTTGGGCAGGCATCATCGATGTCACGAACACCGTCACCGTCGCCATCGGGGCAACCGCCCATGTTAGCGAGACCGGCAACTTCAGGACAGTCATCGTCTTTGTCAGCGATACCATCGCTGTCAGTATCAGGACATCCCATAGTGCTGGCGGGGCCAGCTTCGGTAGGACAAGCATCTTCTTCGTCGTAGATGCCATCTTTGTCGGTGTCTTTCTTACCGAAACCAGTAGAGAAGGTCAGGGCAGAGAAAATGTAAGAGTCGTCTTTAGCAGGGTTGCCAGACTGGCTGAAACCGTCGATGAGGTCAGCCCCGGTCATGCGGTAGCTAACGTCAAGGCCCAAAGAGGACTTAGGAGAGAGGTAGTACTTAAGACCACCACCAAGAGGGAACACAACACCACCATTGTCGTCTGCTTCAGCAGCAGCATCGGCAACTGCACCGGCAGAACCAGCAGCAGAACCGTAGTTGGTGTCTACATCTCCCCAGATGCCGTAGGCAACACCACCAGAGATGTAAGGAGATAGGGTCTTCTTGAATACGCCGTTATCGAAACGCTTAGCAGCAAATGGTTCGAATTCAAGAACGAGGCCTGGCTCAATTACAGAAGCCTCAGATTTGGCGCCACGTGCGCGGCGAACAGCATCATCAGCTTCAGCATCATCACTATTCAAACCACCGTACATAAGATGTGCACGCAGAGCGAGCATACCACCAAGGCGGCGGCGTACCATGACTCCAGCGTGGAAGCTAGGCTGAGTAAAAATAGTAATATCGTTCTCGATGAGGTCACCCTGCATGGAAGACACACCGACCTGAAGGCCGAATTCCCACGGAAACTGTGTTTTTTGACTGTAGAGGGAGATGCAGGTAAACATCGCCACGACTAAGAGTAAGTGCTTTAGCATTTGTGCTGAATTTGACGTAAGTTGAATTTAGATTGATTGAGTGACCCCGGATAGAAGTATGGGTTCGTGTACAAATACTCTATCGCGTTTCTGCTTAGTTTGTTCGGTAAACAAGCTAAGAGAATACAATTTTAGGGGTTTGTATTGGAAAAGTGACAATATCAGAGGGGAACAATTCAATTTTACCCGTTTTTTCTGACAATTTGGTCAGATAGCTGCTTATTTGAGCCTGTGAAAGCGGATCAAATGATCTTCGCAGGCCTCGTTGTACAGTTCAACCACAAGTGCCCCCCTCTGCCCTGCGGGTACGGGAAAAAGAATTTTGACCGGGTTGTGTACGTAGCCATTGTCACCAAACAACGACAGTTGATGGCGTAGCTTGGGGGGTAAGCGGAAAAGGCATAGTTCATCGACATCCTTCGGGAAGGGTAAATCTCCGTACCCCTCTTCCTTCAGAAAGGCGAGGACCATCTCGTATGATCGGGCAAGGCGGCCAGCAGCAAAAGTGATGCGAAAACAATAGCCGTCAGATAAGCCTGCCGCTGCCGGCTCATCCGCAGAAGGGAAGTTGTACCTTATGCCCTTCCGCTGCTTTGGCTTCCCGACCGCCTCTTCCGCCTCAGGAGCCTCGGTTTTCGAAGCCAAAGGAATTACCGATGCAAAATCTGCGATGAAAACCGGACGCCGGACAGGCAATAGTGAAGACTTAATTGCCATTTTTAGTTATTTTATTTACAAAAATACAACATTTTTTTGAACAATCCGCTCACCCAGTCTCCACTTCACGACACGATTATTTTTCAGGTTCCCGCTTTTGCAGTTGGGCCCCATGGCTACCTGTCTCTACCACACCTGATCCGGATTCTGCAGGAAGCAGCAATGCAGAACTCCGTCCGGTTAAAAATTTCCAGTCCGGAAATGATTGAGGCCTACGGTTGCTCGTGGGTGGTTCGCAGACAACGCGTAGAGATAAGCAGATGGCCCGTGCTGGGGGAAGAAATCGTCGTAACGACTGCGCCTTCGGGCTTCGCAAGAAAACTACAGACCTTTCGTGACTTCCACCTCGTTGACGAAACGGGCCAAACGATCATAACCGCAGCTACACAGTGGTTGATGATGGATATTTCCTCCCGTCGGTTAAAGACGATCCCTCCGGCCGTTACCGCACTTGAAGCAGACCTTGCACCTGCGACCGCGCACCTAAAGCGCCCCGACAATAAAATCCCCGCTCCTGCTCAATCTCACCTGAGTACTAAGTCCCGGGTTACCTTCAGTCAGCTGGACTTCAACGACCATCTTACCAACCCTGTTTTCCCCGAACTTATGCTGGAGCCCCTCGGACACGACTTCCTGCGTCAGCACCTTCCGTCTTCCGCAGACATCATGTTTCATAAAGAGGCGCGCTACGGCGACACGCTCGAAGCTGTCGCCGGCTTCTCTGACGGCCCCCTGCGCTACGACCATGCGTTATTGCGTGACGGAGAAACCCTCGCGACCATGCACACTTCCTGGAAAAAACCTGCTTGAGCACCGCCTAAAACGAGCAAAGCGTTTAGTTTTCAGCCTCCGGGAGAATCCCGAAATAAGACTGAACACTAAACGCTTCACAAAAAACCTAAGGCTTCCTACAGTTCTGCTGCAGAGAAGAAATAGTCGAGGGTTTCCTTCTTTGCATCGCCACTTTGGTAGCCTGCATTGAAGTACTTCACCCGCTGTTCCGAGGTACCGTGCGTAAAACTATCCGGAACCACATAGCCCTGGCTCTGCTTTTGAATCGCGTCATCGCCGATCGCAGACGCCGCAACGAGTGCTTCGCGAATGTCTCCATCTTCCAGAAGTTTAGACGCCGAATCCGCATAATGCGCCCACACTCCGGCCAGGTAATCCGCTTGTAGTTCGAGCCGTACCGACATCGCATTAGCCTGTTTCTCGCTGCTCCGGCGGCGAGCCTGACTGACCTGCTGGCTGTACCCAAGCAGGTTCTGGATGTGGTGCCCGACTTCATGCGCGACAACGTAGGCAAGGGCGAAATCACCGGGAGCACGGAAGCGCTGCCGCATCAGATCAGCGAACTGGAGATCAATGTATACCTTTTGATCGGCCGGGCAGTAAAATGGCCCGGTTGCCGCACTGGCAAAACCACAGGCAGAACGGTCCTCTCCCTCAAAGACAACCAAGACGGGCTCTTTGAATTCCCGGCCGTAAAGCTGGGGGAAAATCTGACCCCATATTTTCTCGTTCTCTCTCAGCGTAACGGAGACAATACGGAAGTTCGGGTCATCATTCTCGAGGCTAGGAGCCGGAGAGGTACGGGGTTGAGGAGTGGAAACTCCGCTGTTGGCAGCGCCAAGGTATTCGGACGGATCTCCGCCCATCAACATAATTATGATGGCGATTATGAGGCCACCAAGACCGATGCCTCCGGCTGTTTTTGTTCCTCCGCTCAGGCCGCCACGGCGGCCACGGCGATCGTCTACATTTTTACTGCCTTCTCTTCCTTCAAGTCTCATTTTAGTCGTTTTAATCTGTTTCGGATAGCAAGCCGGATGGCTGGTTTATTGTCCTAACCAACTACCGGGGATTAGTTTACTTGTCACCGTCTTGCAGAGCAAATACCTTGCGCAAAAGTTCTGACGTACGCGCGCTGATGTTGTCACGGATGTCTTCCTCTTTAAGTGCAACTTTAGTAAAAAGGCCTTCGAGTGCTTTTTCGGTTACGTAATCAGCAAGGTTGGTGTTCACTGGCTGGCGGGTGAGGGGGAAGTTGTTGTAAGCGTTGGCGGCATCCTGCCAGATTTTCTGTGCTTCGAACTTGTCCAGTGAATTTGCAATCACGGGATTGAACTCGTTGTAAAGGCTCTGCGAAGTAGAGCTCTGGAGGTAAGAAGTTGCCGCATTACGGTCGCCCTTCAGGATGCCAAGTGCGTCCTGAATCGTCATTTGTTTGATCGCTGCGACGAAGATCGGTGCTGCTTTTGAGGCTGCGTCTTCGGCCCCCTGATTGATTTTCTTGAGGATTATTTCTTCGAGGTTGGAGAAACCGGGGATGCCCTGAAGGCGATCAGTGACCGTGCGTACTTCTTCGGGCAGCAGGATGCGGTAGGCTACATCGTTGAAGTAGCCGCCGGGTGCAGACAATTCATTGGCTCCGGCTTCGGCTCCGATACGGAGGGCTTCTTTGAGGCCGTTTCCAATCTGATCCGAAGAGAGGCCACTGGTGCCACCAAGGACCGTGTTGAGGGTATCGTTGACCTGTTGGGCCGTACAACCGAAAAACAGGAAGGGGAGTAAAATCAAGGTTAGTTTACGCATAAAAGGGGGATGTTGGTTTGTGCTGTAACACACGTACAGCCGAAATGCTTATTTGAAATCGTTAATATCGAAATCGCCCAGGTCCAGATCGCCCAGGTCGAGGTCTCCGAAGTCCATATCGTCATCGAAGTCCATGTCGTCGAAATCGTCGTCACTGAAGTCTTCGAATCCGTCCTCGTCATCATCGATTTCTCCTGCGTCCGGAATATCAAACTCCGGCTCGTCGTCATCAAATTCTTCGTCGTCGTCCCAGTCTTCTTCATCATCCATGTCGGAGAAGGCCGCTTCATCGAATACGGGCATTGTGGGGGGAGGTTTCTGGATGAAACCAGATATTCCGCCGCCGGAGAAGCCGCCGCCAAAGCCGCCACCGGCGGGGCTGCCAAAGTCGTCGTCATCGAAACCACCCGGGTCTTCGTAGGTGTCCTGCCGGGCGGAGCTACCTCCGCCAAACCCTCCGGCGGAGGAAGCTCCGAGGCTTACTTCCACGACGGCTGCTCCGACCTTCCCCCCCAGGGGCGGATTGAGTTTGCGCAAACGAAGTTTGACGGAACTGACCGTATCGAACTGGTTCAGGATTCGGTTCCCCATCCGGTAGGCGAGGGCCTCCAGCAACTGCGTAGGCTTTTTCATCTCCGCCTGGATGAGGTAATATATAGTAGCGTAGTTGACCGTACCACCCAGGTCATCGTTCTGAGCAGCACCAGCGATACTGGCCTCGACTTCAACGTCGATGCTAAATTCGTTGCCCATGAGGTGTTCCTCCTCGAAGAAGCCGTGGGGGGCGTGGATGCGTACGTCTTCCAATCCGATCTTGGCAGTCATTAGGGCGCAAGATAGGTCCTTAAGCGGTTAAATTGTTAGTCTTTGGGGCCGTCGATCTGTGCAAATTGACTTCCGGAGGGTGCAATGCCGACCGTCGTTACCCGTATGTTCTCCTATCATCTCAGGGCCAACTCCCGGGGGCTTTGGGCGATCAACTCAATCTCTGGACCTCTCACATTTTGGTCAGGAGTGCTTTTGCTTCGTCCTGCATAGGGTGGCCATCCGTATCACTTATTTCAACCAGCGCATTTCGCGCTTCGTCGGCAGCTCCGGTTCCTAACCTGGCCAGTGCATTGTAATAGGCGGCCTCCTGAGCGAGGGGGAAATCGGGATCACCCATTACGGAACTGAAAACGGCCTGAGCCTCGGCATACTTCTGCTGTGCCAAAAGACTTTGCCCCAGATAGAAATCATACTTTGCAGAAGCAGGCAGTGCTGATAATTGCTCCGCAGCGGCGACATAGTTACCTGCATCGTATTCAGCAAAGGCAGCGGCCTCGGCCGAGCTATCATTATCTCCCCGGACAGTACCGGTGACGATGTTTTGGTAGGGTGTGAAGCTGTCCATTGCCAGTTGTTGTGCATCGAAGCCGGCGGGCTGAGCAATTGCCCACCAACCAGCTGCAAGCAGCAACAAAAGAGCGGCGGCGTAAGCCACGAGGCGTAACCAACCTTTGCGGCGGTTCATCCCTATAACTTTAGCTTCCGGCTTCGGGGTGGAAACCCCGGAAACTTCAGTGTTCGGGGCCCCTTCGTGCGCGAGCCGCGCTTCCAGGTCCTGAAGCCTGGATTTCAGGGCCCGGTCCTCGGCAAGTTCCAGAGCAGCTACGGCCAGTTTGGTATCATCCAGCTCGCGGCTGAGGTCCTCGTCGCGCGAGATTTCTTCTTCGAATTCACGACGTGCCTCCGGAGATCCCTTTCCTGAGAGGTACCCGTCGATCCGATCTTGTAATTTATCCTTATCCATTGGTGAAATCAATATAATCAGAGAGAAGTAAGGGGGAAGGATGCGTGCCCGTATCATACCTGAAGGCAGCGCAACTATTCAGTTTCCCGAAGTTGACAAATCAGAAATATTGCCGCTGCCGACAAGTTTATCAGATTCAACTCCTGCTTCATAACTTCTGTCTACTGGGGGTTTAACATTTTTTTGAGCTTGTCGAGACACCGCATTTTTTTGATGCGAGTGGCTCCGGGAGAGCTAAGACCAAGGGAATCCTGAATACTTTCAATAGGGTAATTATGATAATAAAACAGTGTGAGCAATTCCTGGCAGGTGCCGCCCAGTTTCCCGAGGGCACTTGCCATTAGTGCTTTGCGGTGGTCGTCTTCGAACCGGTTGAGCAGGCTCAGGTCGAGTTCGTTGGCCGGGTCGTTTCCCAGTCCGACCCCGGCATTGGGATCGGAAGGAACTTCGCGGTGGCGCTTTTCATTTTTGCGATACACAAGGCGCTTACCAACGGCAAAAAGGTAAGTGCGGATGCTACAGGTAAGTTCTGTCAGACGTCCGGAAACGATGTTTTTATAGAACGCAATAACCGCGTCCTGAAAACAATCGACGGCATCGTCTTCCGTTGCGTAAAGTTGCCTTTGCGCATAAATTAAGAAGGCAGCACGGTGCTGAACGTACAGTTCGTCCAGCAGTTCGTGCCGGCCAGCCCGAATGGCGGCAAACAGTTCGGCGTCTTCTTGCGGCTTTTTCTTTACTTCCACGGGTATATAAAATTATACGTATACCCAAAAGTAGCGTTTTTTCACGCGGAGTCTTCTTATTCCTGATATCCCGCCGTTGTGGGTTACACTTCTTTATACTCCGGATGTGGGTTTCGTTACGGTTCTATTAATTTTTTACGCAACTGTACTTATCACCAATAAATTTTGGTGGCAATCCATCTTCCCCTCACCAACAATCAGGAGGCGCGCACGCAGGTGCAGGGGAAGGTTAAAAAATAAATTTGTCAAGACAACATTTGCTACACTATCTTTATTCTAATTAAAAAGCAAAACTCATGTCCGCAACCATCACCGACCGTCAAGACTATTCCGCATACACCCCTGCGGATTACAACGTATGGCAGAAACTGGCCGAACGCCAGATCTCTGCCCTGGAGGCAGTAGCCTGCCGGGAGTACCTCGAGTGCCTCACTGCGCTTCATCCCGTCATTGCACCTGCGGCCCCGCCCAAATTCACCGAATTGAACAAGAAATTACGAGCCGCTCACGGCTGGTCGATCAAGGTGGTTCCCGGCTTTCTGCCCGTAGATGAGTTTTTCAGCCTGCTGGCCGGTCGTCGCTTTTGCTCCAGTACCTGGCTGCGTGGCATCGACCAGCTCGACTACCTGGAAGAGCCCGATATGTTTCACGACATCTTCGGTCACATCCCACTGTACCTCAATAAAGATTACGCAACCTTCGCCGAACGCCTCGGCAAGCTGGGCGTGAAATATGCCCACGACGAAGAGAAAGTCACCCAGCTCCAACGCCTTTACTGGTTCACGATCGAGTTTGGCGTAATGCGCCGCAATGATGAAGTCAAAGTTTACGGAGCCGGAATATGCAGCAGCTTCTCCGAAACCTGCCACATCTTTGACGACCCGAACGTCGAGGTTGTACCCTTCGTTCTCGACGAGGTCCTCGCCCAGGACTTCGTTATCACGGAAGTACAAATGAAGTACTTCGCCATCAAGGATTTTTCCGAACTCTGGGCCGTCGTTGACCTGCTGGAAGAACGCTGGGCGTAAACAATCTTACCTCTACAACGTACAATCGCACCCGCAAGCCCGGAACTCTTCATCAGGAGTTTCGGGCTTTTTCGTTGGTCCCGGGCGGGAAATAAGCAGGCAAAATTTGCAGGAGTAAATCATAGCATTACCTTTACCAACCAACCAGTCGGTAAAATATGCCAACAATCAAGACTACACCCGAGGCCATCCTTCGATCTTCGTGGAGTTTATTCCACGAACGCGGATATAAAAACACTTCTCTGCAACAGCTGGCCGATGCTGCGGGCCTTGGCAAGGCTGGCCTGCTTCATCATTTTGGCAGCAAAGCGGGTTTGATGCACGCGGTAATCGAGTACGGGATTGAATGGTACCGCACCCGCGTGCTGAGCATCGCACGGGGAGAAGGAACCATCGCTGAGCGGCTGACCGCCATACTGGAACGGCAGTTTCAACTCGTGCAGCTGAACGACGGGGGTGGGTGCTTTTTTGCCAATATGATTCTGGAAACCGGAGATGGTGCCTTTGCTGAAGGGCTTGTGCATTTCTACAAAGAATGGAATACCACCGTTACTACCCTGCTGGCCGAAAAATTTCCCGCTGAAGAAGCGAAAGAACGTGCTTACCGGATTTTTGTCGACTACGAAGGCAGCGTGATGCTGTTCAAACTCTACAAAGACACCTCCCATCTAACCCGTTTCGTTTCCCGTACAATTGCCGGGCTCGAGACCCCTCTAAACTTCTAGCGAGATGACTAGCAGACAACTTTTGTTCCGTACCGTTGGCGCGGGCATTAACGCCGTTTCTTACGTGAGCCCAAAAATTGCGGGTCGGCTGGCTTTTCATCTCTTCAGTAAGCCTCCGGCCCCCAACATCCGCCCCAAGGAGCGGGCCTTTCTGGACACCGCCACCCGTTTAGACATCTCTTGGGAGGGGATGAATATCCCTGTCTACAGCTGGGGCCCGCCCGCCGGTAAAGTCGTGTTCTGCGCTTACGGATGGGGTTACAACGCCGGCCGCTGGCGGCACTACGTGCCGGCGCTTACCGAAGCCGGCTACCGGGTGATAGCCTTTGACCCTCCCGGCCACGGACTGGCGCCTTCCAGCAACACGGACTACCCTAAGATGGTCGAGATCGAAAGCACCATTCTGCGTCACATCGGCGGTTGCGAACTGGTCCTTTGCCACTCTTTCGGTGGCGGCTGCCTCATCGAAGCGCTGGCGGGCTTACCTCCGGCACTTCACCCGAAACGTGCCGTAGTGATGGCTGTTTTCTCGGAAGTGAAATGGATTTTTCAGGTATTCACCATCAGCCTTGGGTTACGACCTATCATCTTTGAAGAGATGCAGCGCTATATTCAGAACCGGAGCGGGCGTAAGCTGGAGGAATTCGATGTAGCGCTGAACGCTCACCATTTATCCGACGTAAAAGCGCTGCTTATCCACGACCCGGAAGACAAGGTAACCGCCTTTCGTAACTCACAGCGCAATCACAGCCACTGGGTCAACAGTGCTCTCTACGCGCCCAGCGGTACGGGGCACCACCTTGGTACAGCCGGTGTTACCAGGGTCGTCCTTACTTTCCTGAAGGAAGGAACACTTCCCGAAAGCGCGCGCATCAACCACGGTGAATTGGAGCCCCTGCCCGCCATGATTACTGCAGAAGACCTGGCTTCGAGCGGCGGGGTAAGTGACTACTATACTTAAGAACCTGGTGAAGGATGAGGCGTTCTGGGGACTGCCGATTCATTCCTGCCAACGGTCTTCCGGCAGTCTACGTCTCTAATGATCACCGCGTAATTCCGGATAAAGAATTGCTGTATCGATAGTGTAAATTTCCCTACTCAGGTTCCCCGCAGCATCAAGTTGGTAAACCGTATCAAAACGATAAACAGGGCCCTTGATGTTATTTATAACGGGGGTAGTGTCGATATTAGAGGAGGGGTTCTCAGCCCGAGAATCCGCACCTTTTGAAAAGTGAATACTTTCGCCTTTGACTTCATTCGTCGCCTTTTCCACCTCATACTTCCTCAAGCCGAGCCCTATCCCTCCTAGCAAAAACAGGAACAGTAGACTATGGGGCCAGTACTTTAAAATCCTGCGGGTAGACGATTCGGGGAGTTTTGGTAGGTTCGGATCGACAATTGCTTCTACGGGTTCGTTTGCCTGAGTTTCAAGGAGGTGTTTCATTCCGGACCAGTCCTCGGCAGTAGGAATGCTTTGGTGTTCGGCAAGAGTTTCCCGCCACCGGTTTTCCCAGTCTGTATGTTTGGTGCTTTTCATAACGGCGATTCGTTGATGGAGTTAACGACATGGTAGTGAGTGCGCAGTAGTTCCCGTGCTCTGGCAAGGCGCCAGCGGCTGGCGGCTACGGTGATTTTTAGTTCGTGGGCAATTTCCGCGTGGGAAAGCCCATCAAATACGGAGAGGCTGAAGACGATTCGGAGGTAATCTGGTAAGGCGTGGAGTAATTTGAGGATATCCTCGGCATTCAGGTTAGCGAGGGCTGAGCTCGGTACAGAGACTGGAGGCACAAAGCCTTCCGGCTGGAAGCGACGGTTTGCCCGGTCTTTGTCACGGATTACGTTAAGTGCCGTCCGCCGGATGACAGTAGCGAGCCAGGCTTCTGGTTTTCCGTCTTCCTGATACTCCCGCAACGACTGAAAGACCCGGAGCATCGCCTGGTTGAGGACAGCGACAGCTTCCGACCGATCGGCAAAATGCCGCTGCACGATGGGCAACAACTTCGGGAAATGCATACGATAAAAAGCCTCTTGGGCACGGTGATTACCTTTTATGCACGCGGAGATTAGTAGTTCGGTGGTCATGTGGTTTGGTCGTTCACTTCTATTAGCACCGTATTGGGACGGTGCGTTAGTGGACGAGGCGTTTTTTCACCAAACTCGACAGGCGAACTTTTTCGCGTCGCAAGGATGCTGAGAATTCACTAGGGTTACGCTTTTACCTTAGACACAGTCGATACCATGGCGTATTGGCGAAAAAGAATTCGACTGGCGAGTTTACCTCCGCTCGCCAGTCGAATTCTTTTTTGTCGCTCTAGGGTAAAGAAAACCTTCATCAGGGCAGATAACATCCGTCTGCAAGCAAAGACATCTCTAGTTGTCCAACAAAAGAGTTCGCCTGTCGAGTGCGGAGAAATCATTGTCCTATAACTTGACCGTGCAACGCTCCCCCTACCCAGCTCCCTCAACCTCCGCTGCACCTGCGTCCGCGCCCTTAAAATGTCGTTAAAAACGCATCATCCCAAAAATGCGGTAAACCCTTAGGTCCTGCCAAACCTTTACCTTACAAATGTAGTTCTCAGCCTACGATCCTTGCTTGCTTAGCCTTTGATGACAGCTTAAATTTGTCGATGGCATCAGGTACAGGATAATGCGCGGTTGTATTTCCACGTTAATGAACAGCGGTTCTTCCCTTCCGCCACCCAAAAAAAACCCCATACTGTCCTACTCCGGTATGGTAAACACAAGCTTATGAAATCTCGCGGCACACTTCTTCTATCCGCTATTTTCGTTCTGGCTGCATTCGTTGCTGCCGTTCTGCCGGAAACCGCCCCACCCGGCGACAAAGAATCCGTAATCATCCAGACGATGATGCGTAACCTCGAGCGTTTCCACTACCAACCTATGGACATCGATGATGAGTTCAGTGAGCGTGCGTACGATTATTACCTCAACGACATCGACGGTGCCCGCCTTTTCTTCACCGCCGAAGACCTGGCCGCATTCGCTCCCAACAAACTCGCCATCGATGATCAAATCGCCGCCGGCAGCTACGAGTTTTTCGATCTGGCTCAGGAACGCTGGATGGCTTCGCTCGACAAAACCGAAAAGTGGTACAAAGAAATCCTCGCCAAACCCTTTAACGTAGACAAAGGCGGCGAGATTAAAATGAGGGACGATGACTCCGGTTGGAGCAAAAACGATAAGGAACTCCGCCAGTACTGGGAGGACTACATGAAGCGGGACATCATCAACCAAATCGTGAACAAGCAGGAAGAATACGAAACTGCTGTCGAGAACCGCGCGAAGATGACAGACGCCGAAAAGACAACCGCTGACGAGGAGGACCCGCTTGTGGAGCAATCTGTTGCGGAACTGGAGCAGGAAGCCCGCGAAAAACTTCTCGAACGCTACGACGACTGGTTCGAGCGGATGCGTAAAGCTAAACTGAGCGCAAGGAGAAGCCAGTACCTCAACGCCCTCACGTCGATGTTCGATCCGCACACGACCTACTACCGGCCGAAGGACAAAGAGAGCTTCGATATTCGCTTCAGCGGCCGCCTCGAAGGCATCGGGGCAACACTCCAGAACAAAGATCAGTACACCAAAATCTCTACCCTGGTAGTAGGTGGCCCGGCCTGGAAAAGCAAAGAACTCGAAGTGGACGATCTCATCCTTTCCGTTCGTCAGAAAGGAGAAGAGGAAGCGATCGACATCAAAGACATGCTCGTTGAAGACGTTGTCGGGTTCATCCGCGGCAAGAAAGGGACGACTGTTTTCCTGAAAATCAAGAAGCCGGACGGAACCATCAAAGAAGTCAGTATTGTCCGCGACATCATCGTGATTGACGACAACTACGCCAAGTCGCTGATCATCGACGGCGTTGACGAAGACCAAAAAGTCGGGTACATCAACCTGCCCAGTTTCTACGCTGATTTCCAGAACGAAGACGGACGCTTCTCGGCCAAAGACATCAAGGCTGAACTCATCAAGCTGAAAGACCGCGACGTTGACGGTGTGATCCTTGACCTCCGCAACAACGGCGGTGGCTCACTGCGCGACGTAATCGACATGAGCGGCTTCTTCATCCCTGAAGGCCCGATCGTACAGGTTGCCGGCCGTGGCGGCCGCAAGGAAATCCTGGCCGACAAAGACCCCTCGGTTGTGTGGGACGGCCCGCTGATTGTCCTCGTAAACCAGTATTCCGCCTCCGCCAGTGAAATCCTCGCCGCGGCTCTGCAGGATTACAACCGGGCCGTAATCGTGGGTAGTACCCAAACCTTCGGTAAAGGCACCGTTCAGCGTTTCATCGATATGGACCGTACCATCCCCGGCCGTTCCGACATCAAGCCACTTGGCACCGTGAAACTGACGATGCAGAAATTCTACCGTGTCAACGGCGGAGCGACTCAGCTCCGCGGAGTTGTGCCGGACATCATCCTGCCCGACAGCCGCGCCCTGCTCGAAACCGGTGAGCGCCAGCAAACCGGCCCACTGCCATGGACAGAAATCGCAGCCGTAGAATACGATCAGGACGTTTACAGGATTCCGTTTATGGAAACGCTCCGTGAACGCTCCGGCAACCGTGTGGCTCAGGACCCTGTGTTCCTGAAAATCCTTGAAAACGCTAAGCGTTTCAAGCGCCAGCGCGACCAGGACACTTACCCCCTCAACCTTCCCGCTTACTATAAGATGATCGACGCGAACAAAAAGGAAGCGAAGCAATTCGAAGACCTCTTTGAGAGCGACGTAAACTTCAATGTTACCAACATCGAGGTCGACCTTGAAGAGATCAAAGATGATGAGAGCAAGGTTGCCCGCAACGAAGAATTCAAAAAAGGAGTTGCCAAGGATGTATACATTCATGAAGCACTCAACATCCTTAAGGACATGAGAGAGCTGGAATAGGAACATCCGAACAATCCGGACAAAATGAACGGGCTGTTGCACTACGTGCGGCAGCCCGTTTTTTATTTGGCGGCCAGTGCTCTCTGCGCTTGTTCTATGTGTCGCCAGTTGTGGTAAATTACTACCCGCAGAGTATCGCCCAGCCGCAGCCGGATGAGTTCCGTAAGGCTGGTTCCGGTTTTAGTGCGGGTCAGGTCTACCTTTTCTGCCAGCTTCAGTAACTCAAGGGTTTCCTCCTGGCACCTAATGAAGCGGGGCAATTCGTCCTCTCCCACAGGGTGCGGGAAATTACCGGGGTTGGCACTTTTGGGTGTACTGATTTTCCTCATCTTTTCGCCGGGTTTCATCCCCGCTGCAAATTTGTTCCCCAACCACGAGGAGGTGAAGGTCGGTTGAGCACCTTTGTATTTTGAAGCCGCAATTTGTTTCCTGATTTCGGGCAGGTAGTATGCGCTGTAAAAATTCAGATGGCCCAGGCATTCGAGCGCATTCCATGCGTCCGGGCGCGGCCGCAGGTGCAATTTTTGGTTAGGATAAGCAAGGAATCCCTGAGCGATGCGGAGGTTTTTTTCGGTACGCTCCGTTAATGCTGCGAGGAGTTCTGTTGTGCTGCGGGCTTTCATGCGCTATTTTTGGGTTGACGCAAAGGTCGGTGACCATTTGTCCCTGAAACTTGATTTGACGCAAGAATTATCTCGCCTTCAACCGGGACAGGGTTTCTGCCGTCATCCGCAAATAGTTGGCGATGTATTTGGCGGGTACTTCCTGAAACAACCGCGGGCTGCGTTCGGCTACCCGCCGGAAACGTTCGGCCGGGTCGTTGGTGAGCAGATCGATTTCGCGCTCCAGTTGCCCCACCACCATCCAGGAGAGAATCTGCTGCCAGATTTTATTCAGTTCCGGGTCATTAACGATGGCTGCATTGTACTTCGATTTCCTGATTACACGGACGGTTGTTTTACGCAGTGCACTTGCATAAAGCATTGTGGGGCCGCCGGTAAAAAAGCTGTCCATCGCCACCAAAAAATCGCCCTGATAGGCAAAGCGGATAATTTGCTCGTCGTCGTTCACCAGTACGTAAGCGCGCAGTAGCCCGGAATCGACATAATAGACGTTATCGTCCCGGTCGCCGGCCAGGTGGAGGTGGTCGCCGCGTTTGAGTTCAATGGTTTTGTGCCAGAGGTCGTTTTCCTCAAAGTAAGTATGGAGCGTTGATATCGGGGAAGGCATTCAGAGGAGCTAAACATGATTATAAGCCGAATATACGCAGGCGGTCAGCTGCTTCCGCAAAGCTCCAGCAATCTTCGGTAAAGACCGTCAGGCTTGCTGGCATGCCGGGTCATTTCGCCTTCAGCGTTGCGCAGCAGGAAAGAGCCTAAGCACATACCAGTATGATCGTTGCCGATCCGGTCCGCAACGGCAAAAATGATCCACTCCTCACCGGTCTCGATCCCAAGTCCGCAGGAGCTGTTACGATAGTCCTCGTAAAACCACCCGACGGGATCACCTCCGAAGTGATCCTGCATTTGGTAAGTTATTACCGTTTTATTCTCCCAGGCATCCTTACCCTCCCAGGGGCCTGCCGGCTCAAACCTTCCCGTAATCAGGACACGCGCGGTGAAACTGAAGTATTCCAGAAGCGGCTTATCCATGCGCAACGGAGCGCAGTCACAGGCTGACACTGTCGAGAGCATAAAGAGAAAAAACAGTGTCGGGCAAGAGCGCATAACTGCAAGATGCCTGATCACCTGAAACTGGCGGGGGGCGCAGGGCTAACGCATAGAATTCGATTTTAAGCTTTTAGCTTGAGATCATAGTCACCACCTAACAGCTTGCAACCCAAAACGCTTAGCGTTTTCAGAAGCCCATCCCCCGTGGGACCGCCGAAGGCAGCAGCGAAGCTCACGGGTTGGGCTGGGGGTCCAACACGGCTTAACTAGCCTATGCATTAGACCCGGCGGAGGGCGGGGAAAGTTTTCAGGTACTTATGGAATCCTTCCTTGCCCGTCGTCCCTAGGAAAAAACCAACGGACTATGCGCTATTTTTTCCTCTTGCTTCTTGTAACCTTTCTTTGCACCTGCGGCCGCGCCCAGGTCACCGTTACCGCATCCATTGCCCTGGCTGACGACCAGTGCAACCCGGTCATCAACGACCCCAATACGGATTGCATCAGCGTGCCGGCCGGCAACGATATGCTGAGCTACCTGCCCGGGCAGGACGGCGACATCATCATTACTTACCGGCTCACCAACAACACGGCGGGAACGATCACCCAGGCATCCGTTACGGACAGCGACCGCGGCTCTATCGTTCCCGTTTCAGTCGTCAACATCCCTCCCGGCACGACCGTAACCGCCAACCGTATCTACCCCGCCGAGACCACCCCCCGCACAGTGACGCCAACGGTAACCGCTAACGTCGAAAATTCCGCCGGAGCCAGCCTGAGCGTGACCAATGACTATACCCTTGATGTTGTCGCTCCCGAAGTCTCCGTTGAATTCGGTGTTGCCCGCCAGGCCGATGTATGCGACAACGAGCCAACTGCCCCCAACTGCCCTGTCCCCTACGGAGCGCTGAACGGACAAACCGTAACCATCGGTGCCCTCGATACCTTCACCACCCGCTTCGCATGGACCAATTCCGGGCTCAGTACTTTCGACATGGAGAACCTTGTCGATCAGGATGATTTTCAGATCGCCAATACCGGTTTCGATCAGGAACCTGGCCAAACGCTCATCTCCTCCCGCCACTGGGAGGCACCCGCCGCCCCCGGCACTTACAACTACAGCCAAACCCTCACCGTAACCGACATGGGAGGAAACGTAGTAACCGAAACCGTAACCTTCATCGTGATCGTTGAAGCACCCATGGTAGAAGTTGAATTCGGCGTCGCCCGCCAGGCCGATGTTTGCGACAACGAGCCAACTGCCCCCAACTGTCCTGTCCCCTACGGAGCGCTGAACGGACAAACCGTAACCGTCGGTGCCCTCGACACCTTCACCACCCGCTTCGCATGGACCAATTCCGGGCTCGGTGCTTTCGACATGGAGAACCTTGTCGATCAGGACGGCTTCGAAGTCGCAAGTACCGGTTTCGATCAGGAACCTGGCCAAACCCTCATTTCCTCCCGTCACTGGGAGGCACCCGCCGCCCCCGGCACCTACAACTACAGCCAAACCCTCACTGCAACCGACATGGGAGGAAACGTAGTAACCGAAACCGTAACCTTCATCGTGATCGTTGAAGCACCCATGGTAGAAGTAGAATTCGGCGTCGCCCGCCAGGCCGATGTTTGCGACAACGAGCCAACTGCCCCCAACTGTCCTGTCCCCTACGGCGCGCTGACCGGACAGACCGTAACCGTCGGTGCCCTAGATACCTTCACCACCCGCTTCGCATGGACCAATTCCGGGCTCGGTACTTTCGACATGGAGAACCTTGTCGATCAGGACGGCTTCGAAGTCGCAAGTACCGGCTTTAATCAGGAACCTGGGCAGACCCTCATTTCCTCCCGCCACTGGGAGGCACCCGCCGCCCCCGGCATTTACAACTACAGCCAAACCCTCACCGCAACCGACATGGGGGGCAACGTAGTAACCGAAACCGTAACCTTCATCGTGATCGTTGAAGCACCCATGGTAGAAGTAGAATTCGGCGTCGCCCGCCAGGCCGATGTATGCGACAACGAGCCCCTCGCCCCCGTCTGCCCCGTATCCTACGGAGCGCTGAACGGACAGACCGTAACCGTCGGGGCCCTCGACACCTTCACCACCCGCTTCGCATGGACCAATTCCGGGCTCGGTACTTTCGATATGGAGAACCTTGTCGATCAGGATGGCTTCGAAGTCGCAAGTACCGGCTTTAATCAGGAACCTGGCCAAACCCTCATTTCCTCCCGCCACTGGGAGGCACCCGCCGCCCCCGGCACTTACAACTACAGCCAAACCCTAACCGCAACCGACATGGGAGGAAACGTAGTAACCGAAGCCGTAACCTTCATCGTGATCGTTGAAGCACCCATGGTCGAGGTGGAGTTTGGCGTTGCGAACCAAAACGATGTATGCCCGGATGAACCCGTTGCTCCTAATTGCCCGGTCCCGTATGGCCCGCTAAACGGCCAGATGGTGACCGTAGGGGCAGGAGACACCCTGACCACCCGCTATGCCTGGACAAACACCGGACTCGGCGAATACGATCTCATCAATATAGTTGATCAGGATAATTTCCAGGTCGCCAACACCGGGTTCGATCAGCAGCCCGGTCAGACCCTCATCTCTTCACGCCATTGGCCCGCTCCGGCGGAGCCGGGCATTTATGATTGGAGCCAGACCCTGACCATCACGGATAAGGGAGGAAACACACTGGTCAGAACGGTTACATTTAAAGTACAAGTAGATTGCAACCTGTCAGACATCGCCCCCCCTACCGCACTTTGCCGCGACCGTAGTTTCACCGTATTAGAGGGAACGACATTGAACATCAACCCAAGTGACCTGAACGACGGCAGCTTCGATGGTTGTGGTCCCATTGCCGGGGGCAGCATCGACATCAGCAGCTTCACTTGTGCTGACGAAGGCATTAATGTAGTGACGCTAACCGTCGGCGACAGCAACGGGAACCTGGCAAGCTGCACCTCCGATGTAACCATCAACGTGGAGGGAATCATCTACGAGGGGATCAACAATGACTGTGAGTCTTCGACTTCTCCGGTAACGGGAGGGCAAGCCTGGCAGGACATCTTGTCGCAGGACGGTCAGGTAATCGCGCAGGTGATCATCGGCAGCAACACCAATATCGCTGCGGTGAGAGCAACCGTTTATAAATCTGCAGAAATGACCGAATTAGTAAGAGGACAGGCATACCTCAGCAAACGCATCAACCTGGAAATGCTTGATGCAGGAGACAATGTGGTACAGCCCAATACCGACCCTATTTACGTTCGCCTCTACTATACCGAAGCTGAAATTGCGGCCCTGACGGCTGCGTCTCCGGGTAGCAGCCCGGCAACATTTACTGTCTTTAAAACCAGCGACACTGACTGCGGAGCCGGCTATTCGGGCGCCAACGCTTTAGGGATGAACACTTCTTTCCACAGCACCGGCTGCACCGGAGAGGATGCCTACCTCGAATTCTTTACCGGTCAGTTTTCCACCTTCTACCTTTTCGCAACTGAAGCCATCCTTCCGGTAGAGATGACCAGCTTCGAAGCCCATGCTGACGATAAGCAACGCGCAGTTCTCAACTGGTCTACTGCTACGGAATCAGGCAGTAGCCGCTTCGACGTTGAGCACAGTTCCGATGGGCGCACTTTCCGTTATGTGGGCGCGGTCGCAGGTGCAGGGGAAAGTTATGAAGAGCGACGTTACGAATACCTCCACCCCTCCCCGGTTTCTGGCATCAACTACTACCGCCTTCGCCAGGTAGACCTGGACGGTACCGAAACCCTGAGCGATGTTCGGGAGGTTACCATTACCGGCCCCGTTAAACTCGTCGCGTACCCCAACCCGGCTACGGACATACTTTCGCTCAGAGGCTTTACCGGAGGCTCCGTCTCCGTGGTCGATATGCAGGGGCGTACGGTTCTCCGCACCACCTTGTCTGAATTCGGCTCATTGAACGTAGCGGAATTGGCCACAGGAGTTTATCTGTTGCGTACCGGGGAAGAGAGCATCCGCTGGATCAAACAGTAATGGCTGCGCAGCATAAATGCTGCTGCACCAGAAAGACGCACATAGTTTCCGGATGGCTTACATTCGGTTACCCCATCGGGCCTGGGCCCGGTGGGGTTTTTACTTGGGTTTGTCGATAAAAAATCACCGTTCCGGGCTGGGCTGTTAGCTTGGCAGCAACAACTGAATATTTATCATGGGAGCTAATGGTGCACAAAAGAGCATATCCGGAAACCGGGCACTTCGCAGAGGGAGGAACAACCTTTTTGAGCGGAAAGGACCGACAAATACTTTCCGGCACGATGGCAAGAAAATCCAGACTCCGGCTCACATCAGGGAAAAGTACCGTAATAAACTTATACAAGAACAAGCTGCCGACCGCAGGAGGTCACTTTACGGTTTTATTGCCGGAGTGGTCTTCTGTCTGATCGTGTGGATGTGCTGAAAACAAGGCGTACCCTTTCTGAACCCTTAAACATCGAGGTTACGACCTTCAGTACTTTGCTACCTGCAAACAAGGCAAATAGGTACATCCGAATGCAACCTGTCTAAAAAAGCCGATAGCCTGCCATCAGTTTATAGCGTGAATAATTGTATCCGTAAGAGATGATGAAAGGGATGGGGGCATCCAACGAGGCTATCAGCTGAAGCCGACGGTTCAATTGGCAGTAAACATTGGCCTGGAGGCCTCCTTCTCTATCCTCTCCAACGTAATACCAGTCGGACCTCGGTTCCCATTCTACTGCTTCCACCAGGGTGGATTCACCGTCTACCCAGCGGTAACTTTCACCCCTGTAAGTTGTAAATGATCCAGACTCTCTTAAAAGCCCCTCGGTACGAATCCCCAGTGAAAGACCCCAGCGGTGATCGATGGTATACCGGTAGGCTAAAACTCCCTGCCAGTAAATTCGCTCCTGTTCAAGGTTTCCGAAATACTTCGCAGAATAAGTAGTGTCTCTTCTTTGTACCCAGTAGTAATCAACGCTTCTTTTCACGTGCCCCTGAATGGTGTAACGATCCAGGGCTAGACTGCCACTCAGTTGTAAAGAGGATTTGGGAGAGAGGCGTAGCCTGAGGTTCAGACCTATTCCAGCTCCCGGCTTTACGACCGTACCGCTGTGCTTATTCTCTCCTTTATAGCTGACGGTTTGAACGCTTACACCACCAATTACCGAAGCTCCCCATTTTCGGTGCATTTCCTGTCCGGAAAGAAAGGGGTTAAAGAGACCAACAAGAAAAAGAGTAAGGATCAGGTGTTTCATAAAAGGTGCTTTCAATAAAAATTCAGACGATTATTCCGTATTCAGCCAGCAGCCCAGGCAGGCCTTCCACCGAGAACCGTGTCCCTTTGATCCTGTTTTCCTCCGGAGAGAAGCGGTAGTTCCGGGCCGAACGGAAATCGGCCTTTCGCAGATCAGTACGTTCGAAGATGGCCCGTTCCAGATCGCAGTCATCAAAGGAGGCCTCCTGAAGGTCGGCTCCGGTAAAATCCGTTTCCCGCAGTACGCAATCTTTGAATTCCGTCCCCTTGAGTTTCCATTCGCGGAAGGTCACAAACTCCAGGTTACAGCGTGAGAAATTCACTTTGAAGAGAAAATCCCGACAATCGTCGAAGTGGACTCCTAACAGTTTACAGCCCTCGAAGCTGACTGTTTTCATCGCTGATTCATGAAGTCTGGCGTTGGTCAGGTCGCAATCCCTGAAGGTGCAATCCGTAAAGAGGCGTTCCCTCAGGTCTCCTCCCGCCAGCTGGCAATTGACGAAAGTGCAGTTGTCGTAGTCGCCTGGCAAAATCTCAGATGCTTTGTCGAAAACCTTATCTTCAAAAATGGGAAGCTTGCTCATAATTTCCTGAAATTATTGTTCTGTAGACGTATTCAATCATCAGGCATTGCCGCTTCTTGAGGCGCGAGGCCAGTAGTTCTAAAACCGAAGCGAGACCTTTTCTTTCATCAGCGCGAGCGACACAAACTCTCCGTCGTCATCAATGATCATATCATCCTGACGGCGGCAGCAGAGTCCGCAAGCCGCAGGAGCCTGATAGGTGCTAAGCTGGTAGCGGTGCTTATCCCGATCCGTAGCGTATTCGGCGTATTCCTGATAAATCACGGGGCCGTTGCCGTAATCTCCGTCGGTTTGAGCGACGACGTTGCGGCCATTCATCACAATTTCGAGGTTCTCCCCCATACGGCCAAAGACGGGCTTTCTGACGTAACCGTCGAGCGGGCGCGGCAGGTTTGCCGGATCAAAAGCCGTTGGCAGCAATAAAGGATGCCCCGGGTTATCCTCCCATGCGTAGGCGAGCAGAGCTTTCGACTGCAACAGCATCGTCCAGGCGGGATTAAAAACGCGCAGCTTTTTGGCCATCACGAGTTCGGCGAGGTACTCCCATAGTTCCGGTTCTTCGAGGGCGGCGAAGTCCCAGGGGAAGAACTTGATCATGGTGCCGTAGTGGATCCATTTTCCGGTTCCTGCTTCGTAGAAGACGCCCTCATCGGGGTTGATTTCCAGCGTTGGCAGCATCACGTTATCCGTCCGGCCCCACTTAGCGGCGGTAGAGACTTTGGCAAGTACATCGACGTTGTGGCTGTCGTCTTCGCTACCCAGGTGGGTAGCGGCGATGGCGGTATCTGACCGGCCGCCCCCGAGGCGGCGGGCGTTGGTTTCCAGTGCTTTCAGCAGGTCGTTCGGTGCCGGCCGCAGGCCGGCTTTACGAATTACTTCGGGCTGGATGATCGTTGTTTCGGGCAGGAGGCTGGCGGTATCGGCGTTGAACTCGATCAGCTTCAGGGGCAAATCATCGAGCCCTCCCGCGAAGTCAAAGCGCCCCACAAGGAAGTTATCCCACTCGTTTTCAACCGACCATTGCACCAGCGGCCGCGCAAACTCAGGAATGCCCAGCCCCGCAAGGCGATCGTCCATGAAAGCACTCTTCCTTGCGGCAGTCCGCAGAATATCCCAGGCTTCGTCTCCGGCGCGCAGGGCGGCGGTTGCCTCTGCCGGTCGGAGGCTGAGAATTTCGTCCGCGAGATAATCTTCGTTCTCGCCCTGTGCGTAGTAATCCAGGCCTTGCTTTTTAAACCAGCGGTCTTTAAGGCGGGGGGCATCGGTTAGGCGACTATCCACCGAAAGAACGGGTTGATTTTCCGCCGCCAAACCCTGACTTAGAGCGGGTAGTTGATTTTGCTGAGCTCGACATCCGCGAACCGGCATTGTTGGTTGCGCTCTGGTGGGCGTTGCTGTTCACATAGGCGCCAGCGCTTGGCGTTCCGCCCATCCGGCCCAGCATCAGGAAACCCCAGTAGCCCATACCGGCGCTGCGCATCGAGCGGCCTTCGTTGCTGTCCGGGTCGGCGACCTGCGACATGAGTTTGGCCTGATCGAGGGTAAAAGTGTCGCGGTCGCCCGCGAGGTCTTCAACGATGATGCGGCTGTCGGCCACTGCATCGACCGGAACTTCTGACTCTATTTTAAAATCACCGGCGCTCACTTCTTTCACAGTGGTAATGAGGCCTTCGGTGGGGACTTCGATGGTTTCGGTATCACTACCACACGAGAAAAGCGTGAGGCCCAGGCCAACTGAAAGCAGAGCGGGAAGGATAAGGTGCTTACTTAACATGTAACTAAATTTGATGCTGTAAGATAAGGGCTTTCTGCGGACTATTCAGGCGCTTTCCGGGCGCGGGCGCAGGTGCCGTGGGAGTTGTAAAGCGCAATGTCGTGTTTAAAGTAGTCGCGGCTTCAGCCGCTGACCTGGAAAAATACTTTAGGGCCCCATCGCTGATCGCGTCTGCTGTGAGCAGTATCTTCGCCGTCAGAACACCAACGAACCAACGAACTAAAATTCCAACCGCGTGCACATCATCCCCGCAATAGACCTCATCGACGGCAAATGCGTCCGTCTAACCCAAGGCGATTACGACCGTAAAACCATCTACAACGAAGACCCGCTGGCCGTTGCCCGTGAGTTTGAGGCCGCCGGCCTCAAGCGACTTCACGTTGTCGACCTCGACGGCGCCCGCGGCGGCGGTATCGTGAACCACAAAATTCTGGAAAAAATCGCCGGTGGTACCAGCCTCCACGTAGACTGGGGCGGCGGCATGAAATCCGACGAAGACCTTCGCATTGCCTTCGAATCCGGTGCAGCCCAGGTTACCGGTGGCACCATCGCCGTTAAAAACCCGGAGGTTTTTCTCGGTTGGATCGAACGCTTCGGTGCGGAAAAGATCATCCTCGGCACCGATGTTCACGGAGACAAGATCGCCGTTTCGGGCTGGGAAGAATCCAGCGACCGGGAACTCTTCGAGTTCCTGCAGGACTACGTCGGGAAGGGCGTTCGCTACACCATCTGCACCGATGTGAGTAAAGACGGATTGCTGCAGGGCACCGCCCGCGAGCTTTACGCCCGCATCCGTAAAGAGCAGCCTGATGTCCACCTCATCGCCAGCGGCGGTGTTGCCGACGTCTCCGACCTCGAAGCACTCGCCAAACTCGACTGCTTCGGCGTCATCGTCGGCAAAGCCATTTATGAGGGGCGAATTTCACTGGAGGATTTGGTGAAATTTCAGTAACCTTGATAGGTTTAAGGACGTTATTCAGCGCCCTATTCATTAGCTTCTGTGGTGCTCCGAGACGAGGCCCGCTACAATAAAAAAGCCCCGGCTGCATAACTGCAACCGGGGCTTTCTGTTCGGCAGGCTTCAGCCTGCGGGTCTTCAGGCATCAGCCTGAAAACTCTGAGGATCAATTACCCGCCAAAGTCATCAAAAGCGATGTTCTCTTCCGGAACACCGAGTTCGGCAAGACCTTTGATGACCGACTGGTTCATCATCGGAGGGCCACAGAAGTAGTACTCGATTTCTTCCGGTTCGGGGTGCTTACTGAGGTATTCCTCCATCGCTACGTTCATGATGTAGCCTTTGAAGCCGTCGCCCGGAGCATCGATGTCTTCCTTCACTTTCCAGTTGTCTTCTTCCTGGGGGTTATCCAGGGCGACGTAGAACTTGAAGTTCGGGAATTCCTTCTCGATTTCACGGAACTGCTCAATGTAGAAAAGCTCGCGCTTGGTCCGTCCGCCGTACCAGTAAGAAACCTTACGGTCGGTAGTCTTGAGGGTGTGAAACAAGTGGAAGAGGTGGCTACGGAGTGGGGCCATACCGGCACCACCACCAATGTATACCATTTCTTTTTGGGTAGGCTTGATGAAGAACTCACCATAAGGACCGGAGATCGTTACCTTATCGCCTGGCTTCTGATCGAAGACATAGCTGGAACAAACACCGGGGTTCACGTCCATCCAACCGTTCTTCTTACGATCAAACGGCGGCGTAGCGATACGAATGTTAAGCATGATGATATCGCCCTCGGCCGGGTGGTTGGCCATAGAGTAAGCACGGAACTGCTCTTCGTCGTTGACCATCTTAAGGTCCCACAGCTTGAAGTTGTCCCATTCGCTCTGGAACTTATTCGGGTCGTCGCCGTGGTGCTCTGGGTGAGCGGAAATGTCGATATTCTTGTAATCAACGGTAACTACCGGTACATCGATCTGGATGTAGCCGCCGGATTCGAAGTCCATTGTTTCACCCTTAGGCAACTGTACTACGAACTCCTTAATGAAAGAGGCAACGTTGTAGTTGGACTTAACGGTACATTCGAATTTCTTGATACCGAAGATTTCGGCAGGAATTTGTACCTCCATGTCCTGGCGCACCTTCACCTGACAAGCCAGGCGTTTGTGCTCCGCCGCTTCGCGGCGGGTAAGGTGGTTGAGTTCCGTTGGCAGAATGTCACCGCCGCCAGAAGGAATATGGCACTCACACATAGCGCAGGTACCACCACCACCACAGGCTGAAGGCAAAAAGATGTTCTGATCAGACAGTACATTGAGCAGCGAACTACCCGGTTGGACCATCAACGGGTTTTCGGTATCACCGTTAACGACGATTTTGACCTCACCCTGAGGAACAAGTTTTTTGCGGGCCACGATCAGCATCGTGATCAGGGCCAACACCACTGCGGTGAAAATCAGAACCGCGTAACCAATAGTAATCATTCTATTCGGTTTTTATAGGTCGGGCGACGCCAAAAGGGAATCGCCGTTTTATTTTGTTGTACTGACGAAAGAGATAAACCCATCTTTCGGTTCAGCAAATTGTGTCAAATTAAGAACAGGAGCAATTACAGCTGAAGGTTTTTCTTCAGTTTGCCGCTCCTTTTCCTCGTGCTACTTAGCCGGGTTCCAGCCGCCAAATACTGCGGGGTCGATACCAGACAGAGAAAGGAAAGCAAGGCCCATAAGACCGGTGAGAAGGAACGCCATACCCAGACCTCTGAGTGCCGGAGGCACGTTAGAGTAGCGGATACGCTCCCGGATTGCAGCAATCGCAATGATGGCCAGGAACCAACCGAAACCGCCGCCAAGGCCGAAGGCGATGGACTCAGTCAGGTTGTACTCACGGCTAACCATGAAGAGGCTACCACCAAGGATGGCACAGTTTACCGTAATCAGCGGAAGGAAGATACCCAGCGCCGCATAAAGCCCGGGACTGTACTTCTCCACCACCATTTCCACCAGCTGTACGGTAGAGGCAATTACGGCAATGAAAACGATGAACCGCAGAAACTCTAGCTCGAAGTTTACCAGCAGGAACTCGTTGATGAGCCAGTTGATCGGCATCGTGATACCCAGTACAAAGATTACCGCAAGACCGAGGCCAAAAGCAGTAGATAATGACTTGGAAACCGCCAGGAATGAACACATGCCCAGGAAGTAAGCCAGAATCATGTTTTCGATGAACGCTGACTTGATGAAAATATTTACGAAATCGCCCATGGGGAAATTGTATTTAGTCTATTGGTAATTTGGTGTTTTGATAGCTTGGCTTCAGGGTACGCAGGTTTTCTCTGACGTACCAAAAGACCAAAGAACCAAAATTCTAACTAATGTCTACGAGTTTGGGGTTACGTGAGCGCTGCCACCAGATCAGAACGGCAATCACGAACATAGCCGCGACGGACATTACCATGAGGTTGTTGTTGGCGTACCAACCGAAGTAGCTGCTGCCCCATTGGTTAGCTGTCGCCGTATCAATGATATATTCCTCACCCGGGCCGATGAAACGCATAACGATAGGAGAGCCAGCAAAAAGCGTACCCTTACCGAAGATTTCACGGATGGCACCAACCACTACGAGGATCAGACCGTAACCGAGGCCGTTACCAACACCGTCGAGGAAAGAACGCCAGGGCTTGTTGGCCATCGCGAATGCTTCCAGACGTCCCATTACGATACAGTTCGTGATGATGAGGCCGATGTAAACAGAAAGCTGCTTGTAAACCGGATAGTTGATTGCCTTCAGAGCTTCGTTTACCAGCGTTACGAGTGTGGCGATGATTACCAGCTGAACGATAAGGCGAACAGCCTTGGGGATTGCGTTGCGGAGCAACGAAGTAACCAAACTGGAAAATGCACAAACGAAAACCACCGCTACGGCCATCACAAGAGATGGGTAGACAAGGGAGGTAACCGCAAGCGCAGAACAAACGCCCAGTACCTGAATGGTAATCGGGTTGTTGTCCAACAGTGGATCAGTGAGAAGGACTCGCTCCTTCTTCCCGAACAATGGTTCGTTCTTTGGGACTTTTGTTTCGACAGTTGTAGCCATGTTGATGGATATTTATCAGGTCGGAGAACTGAAGTTTTCCGGATTAGCTTTTTATTGAGAGTTACTACTTGGAGGAGCCGTTACCAACTTCCTTCATGTAGGGTTCGTAGGCTTTCAGGCCTTTGTACAGCATATCAGAAACGCCGTCGGCAGTAACCGTAGCGCCGCTGAGTCCGTCTACTTCGTGCTCCATGTCGATAGCGCCGCCTTTACGGACATTTACGGAAACGTACTTGCCGTTGTCGTAGATCTTCTTGCCGGCGAACTGGCTTTTCCATTTAGTGTTGTCCTTGATTTCAGCGCCAAGCCCCGGGGTCTCACCAGCGTGGTCGAAGGAAACACCGGCAACGGTATTCATGTCGTCCTGGAGGGCAACGTTACCCCAGATGGCATCCCAAAGACCGCTTCCGCGGACGCTGAAGATGTAGTATTTGGAACCATCCAGTGCAACTTCGTACACTGGGTAAAAGCGCTCGCTTTCGTCCTTTTTACGTTCCTGAGCCATATCGACTTCGATGGCGTTTTTGCCTTCAACGGTTTCGCCGTCGGCCATTACCACCGCCTGCTGCACCTGCTGCTCGAAGATGTCGAGTACTTCCTGATCGGTGAGGTCGGCGACAGATTTCCCTGCTTTTTCGAGCGGGCCGGAAATGGCCTCCAGAATCTGGCGCTTGTTGAAGATGTCTTCGTTCTTTTCCGCAACCGGTCCGAGCATCACTTTGGATCCGGCGAGCAACAGTGCTACCAGCACCGTCATAATCAGAGCGAACGTGTAGATGTATTTAGTACTCATGGTTATTCTTTAAAATTTCTTTGACCGGGCGCGGCCGCAGGTGCGAAGTTTGCTTTTCGGAGAGGCAGTGTCGAAGGATTCTTCACCCGGCCTTTATCCTTTCTTTGCACCGGCGGTCCCGCCTTGATACAACATTTCCGGAAGCCTTACGGACGTGTCCGCCAGCCGCCAAAAGTGCTACTGTCCGCTGGTGTTACCAACCGGGACGTAATCTGAATTTTCGTCGAACACGGGCAGGTCACCACGCTTGGTGATCAACTCGTTGCGCTGCTCGGCCATGGCTGCTGTGCGTTTGGCACGGCGGTTCATGTTGGCCTGGTAGACGTAGTGGTCGATGAGTGGAGCGAAGGTGTTCATCAGTAAGATGGAGAGCATCCAGCCTTCCGGGTAAGCGGGGTTCATCACGCGGATGATGAGGCCGATGAAAGCAATCAGGAAACCGTAGATCCATTTACCGGTTGGTGTATCGGCAGAGGAAACGGGATCGGTAGCCATGAAGGTGATCGCAAACAGGAAGCTACCCATGATCATCTGGTAGTACCACGGAATTGCCATGAACTTGAATACACCGTCCATATCTTCGGTAAGTGCATCCATCGGAGGAGCAATAGCGTTCATCATCAGAGCACAAACAACGAAACCGATGAGGCCGCCGAAGATTACGCGGTAGTCAGCGATTTTGGTCACGATCAGGAAGATCATACCGAGTACGATCAGGGGTACGCTCATTTCACCGATAGAACCGGGGATACCACCCCAGAACATAGCATCGGTAGAGTAAACAGCCGTTACGCCTTCCCAGCCTTCTTTGGCTGCAATACCAAGCGGGGTTGCGCCGGTCCAACCGTCAACAACCGCCTGTCCTCCCGCGCCGAACTGGCTGAGGCCGACACCACTGAAGATCCAGTCGAATAAACCGTGAGCCCAATTGTAGCTGGCCGCGAAGTACTCGGTGCCGACTTTTTCGATGCCACTCACCCAAACTTCGTCACCGGAGATGGTGGTAGGGTAAGCAAAAAAGATGAATACACGTGCGAGGAGGGCTACATTCCAGATGTTCATACCGGTTCCGCCGAAAGCTTCCTTACCGAGAATTACGGCGAAGGCGATGGCGATGGCCAACCACAGCAGGGGAATATCGGGAGGCATGATGAGTGGAATGAGGGCTCCTGAAACCAGGAAGCCTTCTTCGATTGCGTGGCCTTTACGGCCAGCGTAGAAGAACTCAATACCGAGGCCGACCACGTGGGTAACGACGAAGATCGGCAGGATTTGAATCAGGCCGTAAACGATCTTAAGGTGAAACCCTTCAAGCAGACCAGTATGCTCTCCCAGAGCGAGGAAGTGCTGGTGACCGATGTTCCAGGTACCGAAGATGTAAAGCACCTGCAGAGCAAGTACCACATTTACCATCAGGCGCTTAAGGTCCATACCGTCTTTGATGTGCGTGCCATCGGAAGTAACGGTATCGGGCTGAAAGAGGAAAGTGTAAAAACCGTCAAATACGGTATGGGCCATCTTGTTTTCCTTGGATGGCTCGTACTTCTTGACGAAATCGTGTAATGCTTTCATATTGCTATTCTAGCTGGAGACACACCACCGAAGTGGGCGTCGATTGTTCTTTGTGAATTATCCCTGTTCGAGCATGGTGTTGAGGCCACTGCGCAGAATGTTCTGCAGGGGCTGCTTAGACACACAGGCAAATTCTGCCAGGGCTACGTCTTCTTCTACCAGTTCGTAGATTCCGAGACCTTCCATTGCCTCAAAGTCCTGCACCAGAATGGATTTCATCAGCTGCTGGGTGTAAACATCCATTGGCATCACTGATTCGTAGACGTTGTTTACCACGAAGGCACGTTTCTCGCCGTGGGTATTGGTGGTAGCCTCGAAGTCCCCGAAAGTAGGGATTGTAGGAGATACCGATCCGCGAGGCTTAAGAGGAAGCAACCAGCCGAAGATTTCAGCTTCATTACCTTCTTTGAGTACCGTTACCTGGCTTTCAAAGTAGCCGAGGTAGCCATCGGCTCCTACTGCATCACCGGTCAGTACGTTACCGCTGATCACGCGGACATTGTCGAAGGTATTGCCAGCAAGCAACTCACCAAGATTGGCACCAGTGTAAGTACGTACATGGCGGGGAGCCGCGAGAGGTGCACCGGTAAGCGCAACTACACGCTCGGAATTGTAACGACCGTTTTTGAAGATTTCTCCAATTACGAGCACTGCATTTACATCAAGTGTCCACACTGTGTTCTCGCCAACTCCTGCTGGGTGAATGTGGTGCATTTGTACACCAACGTTACCGGATGGGTGAGGGCCGATGAAGTAACGCTTCTCAGCGCCGCGAACGGTAGAAAAAGCAGTTTTCCCTTCTTCGCGACCGTCGAGGCCCAGATACACGAGACCATCGGTCAGGCGACGCAGAACGTCGATTCCTGCCTGGAAAACGTCTTCGCGACCAGCGATCTGCAGTTGGCTGTTGGCAGCCAGGGGGGCAGAGTCGAAGGTGGAAATGAAAATATCACGCGGTGTTACCTCGGGGTCCGCAACAATGTTGTAGGGACGCTGGCGGATGCCAGCCCATGCGCCGCTCTCAAGGAGGAACTCGACGAGTTCCTCGCGTGAAGCACCTTCGGCAGGAACGGTATAGGTGCGGCTCACCTGATCTTTATCAGCCAGGATAACAATACTGGCGATAGACCGCTGCAGGCCACGGTTAATTTCGATCACCTCTCCGCTGACGGGGGCTACGAACTTGATCCGGTCCTTTTTCTTATCGAAGAAGATCACCTCGCCCGCTTTAACGGAGTCGCCAACTTCGACGATTACCTTGGGGATGGGCTTCAGACCGATAAAGTCCGGGGGCATGACGGCAAAACGAGTAGCAGAGATGGAACCGTCTACTACGTCAGAGGCTTTACCTTCCAGTGGAATGTCATACCCTTTATTGAGCTTGTAGGTATGCTCGCCCTCGAGATAAGCGGGCGTCTTCTTACTGAAGAGTTCACTAATCCGGGGATACAGCCCCATATTCACCTTCTCTCCGTTGATCCCGGACTCGTTAGACTCGATAACCATGAAGTTATCGGCCACGCTGACCACGATGAAAAAGAAGATTAAAAGAGCTACGGCGGCCAGGCCGTAAAAGAGCAAATTACCCCCATCGGCTTGAGCCTGAGACTGGAAAGTAAGGTTAACCAACACCATCAGAGAGAGAATGCCGGTCAGTCGCTTAAGAGATTTCATACGCCTGATTGCGTTAAAACTAAGATAAGTAGCTCGAGACGAGCCTGAAATTAGCCCGGAAGGCCCGTTTTTAAACGGTCTTTCCAAGTTTGCCGCAAAGTTACAACTTCGAATGGTTCTAAGCCAGTAAGTAAGGGCCATGTTGAATAGCAACCTCTATTTAGACAAAATCTATTTAACAGCCGCCTTCTTTTTCTCCTACCTGTGTAAAAATGTACAGCCTGTTGAAAATGGATGTTAAGATGAATTTAACCGAACAATAACCGGCCCAACGAGACATACCAAACAATTCGATTTCGCCTCGGAAACGGTAGGAAAGTAAGCAGGAGTGGTATAAACTGTCGACTTTAGTGTTCTTTAGTAAGAAGGGATGATTATCTTTATGGCTCTAAAAAAAACCTGCCGGCGTGACTATGGCACATATTTTCCGTCATGCCTAGGGAAAAGAATCTGCTCTGATGAAGCAGCGTGTTAGTTTTTTGATTGCCAGCCTTTGGCGATGTGACAGGAGCCTTCTCCCGACAAGGGAATGGTTTTGTTTCTGAAGACGCCTTTTGTTTTTTTAAAGAGCCATACGGCAGTGGCTACCATATTATAATCCCAACACTATGAAAAAGATTTTTACACTGAGTACATGGATTTTACTGTCTATACTCTTTGTTTGTCCGCTGACAGCACAAGAAACAATGGTGTGGCCCGGAGATGCCAGCAACAATGGTGTGGCGGATGAGGCCGACCTTATATACTGGGCACGTGCATATGGCATCAAGCGTTTCGAACGCCCGGCATCTTCGATCAATTGGGTAGGGCAACCCGCGACCCCCATCTGGCCCGATACTTTCCCCAGTGGAATCAACTTTGCTCACACAGATATGGACGGTGACGGCAGGGTCTCTGGCCGCGACCTGCAGGCTTTGATGACTAATCTTCACCGCACCCATGCCCCCGCCGAACAAACCGACCCCTGGGTACTTCCTGACACGAGTGGCAACCATGAGGCCGTCCTGAGACTGATGCCCGCGGGCATTCAACTGCGGCCCGAAGGCAGTGTGCTCCTTCTGGATGTGGTTATTAACGGCCGCGAAGGCTCATTTGAGGATTTCCACAGCCTGAGCTTACGGGCCACTGTTTCACCGGGCTTACTGGCCGATTACCAAAACCTCGCTCCTGAGCTAGAGCAAGCTGCTCTCGTTTCTGGCAAAGAATTATTCACACTAGCGGGAGTAGACAGTTCTGCTCACCAACTTTCGTTTTCGGTTACCGCTATCAATCACGAGGACCGGCCAGTCAACGGTGCTATTGCCCGCATGAAACTCCCTCTGGCTGCAGACTTTGAAGCCGACTCCTTTGGCACCGCACAAATTATAGTTGACAGCCTCATATTCGTCGACTCAGACTTCACACCACATAGCCTGGCAACCTCGCCTCTGGATCTTAACACAGACGCGGGTTGTTCTTTTTCGGTCAATCCTGTATGTGGCAGTAATGGCGTCACCTACCTGAACAGTTGCTTTGCCGAGGCAGCCGGCATTACGGTTTACACCTCCGGCGCATGCTGGAACCCCGGTCTCAGTGTTGAAAACATGAACGCAGAAACCCAGTGCCCAACCGCCTACGAGCCTGTCTGCGGTTTTAACGGTGTCACTTACGGCAATGCATGTGAAGCGGAAGCAGCAGGCGTGTTGAATTACTACTCTGGCCTTTGCGACCAGAACGCACAGGATTGCTACGACCCGGGCCTGATTGTTATCAGCAGCGGGACCAGTGTAAATCAGGTAACGGGCGTTATTACCCTTACTTGTGAGCCCGGCAGTCTCCCGGTTTGCGGCTGCGACGGAGAACAATACGCATCAGCGTGTATGGCGGAAGCCAGCGGCGTCCGGAGTTACACCACCGGTGGGTGCGACGACAACTGCGTAAACCCGGCTCAAATTGCCAACACCGATGATTGCGAAAGCAATACTGATTTCGTGTGTGGCTGTAACGGAGAGACATACATAAATTCGTGTTTTGCGGATGCTGCCGGCGTACTCTCTTACACTCCCGGACCATGTAATGGTTCCTCCGGATGGTGCGACGAAGCCACAGTGATTTCGTGCGGCGACTACCTTCCTAATGAGACAACCATAGGTGCAGGCAATCAAATCACCAGCTACCCTGGCGCCACCGGAGCATTGATGCAAGGGCCGGACCGGGTGTATGTTTTCGAAAAATCGTCCGCAGGAGACCTTCAGGTCGGGCTTGAAATTATGACACCGGGTCTTAACATGGACCTTTTCCTTCTGACTGGTGATTGTGGAAACTACACCGTGGTTGGTTCCAGCACCTACTCCAACAATGCGACCAATAACGAAGGCATCGTTCTGGAAGATGCGCCTAACGGCACTTACTACATCATCGTAGACCAGGGCGCAGCGGGAATAGGAGGTAACTACCGTCTTGAACTGAGCTGTGGTTACCTCGACTGCAGCCAACGGGTTCCTCTTTCCTGCGGAACGCCATACAACGGTACCAACGCAGGCGGGACAGATGACGTTAGTACCTACACCTGCGGGCCGCAGCTGAATGTTGAGAATAATGGTCCTGAGATCGTACACACCTTCACTACCACGGAATCCGGACTCGTAACCATTGACCTGACCAATCTCAGTGCAAATCTTGAACTGTTTCTACTGAGTGAATGCAGCCGACGAAGCTGTCTTCAGTACAGCCAGAACTCCGGCACGAGTTCGGAGCAGATTGTACGCAATCTCCCTGCAGGTACATATTACGTAGTCGTTGATGGTTACAACGGCGCGATCTCCAACTACAACCTTACGGTAGACTGCTCATCCTCCTGTGACCTGGACCTCCAGATGCTTGGCCAGACGGGGACGGCTTGCGGGCAATCCGGAGGTAGCATCACCTTTGCAGTAACCGGTGGCAGCCCCACCTACACCGCCCATTACGTTGGTCCTGTATGCCGTGCTGCGAGTAGCTACAACGGTCAGTTTTACTTTGGTAACCTCCCTCCCGGAGATTACGTGACCACCATTGAAGACGCCAGTGGCTGCGAGATGGTATTCAACTTCACCATTTACAATAACAACGGCGGAATGAACGGTACGATGACCCCTACCGCTGCTGGTTGTGGTGAAGAGGGGAGAATCGATGTAAGCCTGCTTACCACCGGAGTAGCTCCCTATACTGTATACCTGAGTGGTGATCTGAACCGGGTCTTTACGACCAGTTCTGCCAACTTCGTAATCACACCGCTCGAAGCGGGCAACTATACTGTCAGCGTAGTAGACGCAGCAGGATGTAGCTTCTCTGAATCCGTGACAATCGACGCAGCCGGAGGAAACCTCGACGTAGAAGCCTGGGCAGAACCTGCCGGCTGTGACGGCAGCATGGGAGAGATTGTGGTCAGAGCTCCCAATGGCACCCTACCCTACTCCATCTCTCTGAGCGGCCCTGTAACCGGAGGAGCAACCGTGAATGGTTACAATTTCCGCTTGCGGTCTTTGCCCGCCGGAGCATACGTATTTACCCTGACAGACGCCTTCGGTTGCTCCTACACCGAAACACTGGTGGTGGCTAACGGAGACATGGAAGTCAGTGTTTCTCCAACCGCAGCCAACTGTGCCCTCCCCGGAGCAGCGAGGGTAAACATTTCTGCTGGCACAGCGCCCTATACCATCAACTATACAGGCCCGGTATCAGGAACGATAAATACCAACGAGCAGATTACGGTTATCAATGATTTGCCCGCCGGCACGTACAATTTCTCGATCTGGGCTGCTGATGGTTGCGATGTAGCAGAAACTATTTTTGTGGAAGACAACGGCGGCAACCTCGACTTCACCGTAAATCAAATGATAGCTGCCTGCGACGGCAACAACTCAGGACTGCAACTCACCGTTACCGGAGGCACCCCTAATTATACGGTAGTGTACAGTGGTACTGTTTCCGGAAGCACAACACTCGACGGAACGGGAACAGGATGGGTAGAGTTACCTCCCGGAACCTACACCTTCACCGCTACCGACTTCGGCAACTGTTCCGCTACAACCGAGATGACGGTGAACGGCGGACTTTCTTCCGCCAACCAATCGAGCTTCGCCACCGGCGCAGGTTGCGGACAGCTCGACAATATCCGGACCCTGCTCAGCGGAGGGGAAGCCCCCTTCTCGGTTACTGTAACGACCGATGCCTGCCCCGAAGAGAACCGGACATTTACCACCCTGGACCACGTTTTCGATCTTACCGATCTTCCCAACTGTACTTATACTATAGAGGTGACAGATGCAAATGACTGCTTCAGCAGCCAAACAGTTTCTATTAATGTAAACCCCGACGATGACATCCTTATCCTTACGGCTCTCGACGGAGCCTGCGGCGGGACCGGAATCATTGACCTGGAAGTAACAGCAGGGGAATACCCTTACTTTATCGACTGGACAGGCCCGGTAGACGGCAACGTTAACCTTGCTTCCCAAACCTACCGGGTGAGCGACCTTCCCGCAGGCACCTACGTCTTCTCCCTGACCAACGCCGACGGTTGCGAAGCAACCGAAACCATCACTCTGCTCAACGACGGCAGCCTGGAAGTCGTCTCCAGCGTAGTAACGGATGAATGCGGCGCTCCGGATCAAATCTGGAACGATATCGAAGGTGGCGCAGGCCCCTACACCGTAGAAGTTATCCGCCTCTGCGACGATACTCAGGTCGACGTTGTAGTGAGTGGCAACGGATTCGAAGTTGTAGATCTCATCCCGTGTGATTACAAGATATCCGTAACCGACGTTAACGGTTGTATGACCATGCGTACCGTCACCGTTGAGCCTTACCAGTTGTTCAATACGATAGCAACCGACGGTGTATGTGGCCAATCAGGCACCCTGGATGTAATGGTGATGAACAGCTTTGCTACAGGGCCCTACTCTCTGAGCTACAGCGGACCGTCAAATGGCATCCAGGCGAGTAATACTGGTGTATTCAACCTCACCGGACTTCCGGCAGGAACTTACACTTTAGTTGTAACGGATGCCAACGGATGCTCTGAAACAGAGACCGCCACACTTACTAACGTACCGAGCGATCTCGATTTACAGACAGCGCTCATCAACAACGATTGTGGGCAGTACAACCAACTCTGGAACGACATCAACGGAGGCACCGGGCCATTTCAGGTGGAAGTAATCCGGCTTTGTGACGGTGTCACCGACACCAGTTTCGTACTGTCGGGCAATGGTTTTGAACTTATAGACCTTGAAGCCTGCTGTTACAGCATCGCGGTTACCGACGCCATGGGTTGTACGGTAATGACCGAAAGCTGCGTGGAAGACCCAAGTGCTAATCTCTTCACTGTTACCCCGGTGAGCGGCCCTTGTGGCGAAAACGGACGGGTCGACCTGTCCTTCATCCGTGGAACGGCGCCTTACCAGGTGGATTACAGTGGTCCGCAATCGGGTTCGAATACAGTAAACGGGAACATTCTTTCCATCAACGATGCGCCAGCGGGCGAGTACACGATTATGGTTACCGACGCTAACGGATGCGAAGAAACAGAAACCGTGGTACTGGAAGGAACTACCAGTAACCTGGTTCTTCAGGCGGCCCTGATCAGCAACGATTGCGAACAGTACAACCAGGTTTGGATCGACATCTTTAACGGTACGGGGCCTTTCTCCGTTGAGGTTATCCGGCTTTGCGACAGCACAACGATGACTCAGTTTGTATCGGGAGAAGTTGGTTTTGAGCTTACTGAGCTTGCACCCTGCGACTACAAAATTATCGTTACCGATGCCGCCGGCTGTATGGTAATGGACGTCATAACCGTCTTCCCCGCACCGATCGATCTTTACAATCTTACCGCTGTTTCCGGAGAATGTAACGAACCCGGCTCCTTTGACTTACAAATCACCCGCGGCCGCGCCCCCTATACCATCGTATACGACGGCCCGGTAAGCGACAGCCTGGTGACCGACCAGACCAGTCTGAGCCGTGAGGACCTGCCGAGTGGAGACTACACCTTCTTCGTAACCGACAGCCTGGGTTGTATCGAAACTAATCAGTTCACTATTCAGAACACAACTTCCGATCTCGACCTGGTAACCTCACTTATCTTTAACGACTGCAACCAACTGAATCAGTTGTGGAACGACATCGAGGGAGGAACGGCTCCCTTCAACGTGGAAGTGACCCGCTTGTGTGACGGGACCATAGACACCACCTTTACGACCAATGAGACGCAGTTCGAACTCGACAACCGTACTCCTTGCGAGTACGCGATAACAGTCACCGACGCTACCGGCTGCACAGATGCAGAAACGATCGTAGTGCAGGGCACCTCTGCTAACCTGTTTGATGTTGCGATTAACAATAGCTGTGACAGTAGTGGCTTCTTCCTCGACTTCATTGCAGGAACAGGGCCGTACCGCATTGCGATGTCGGGGCCGGTAACCCGTATTTACGAAGATATCGACGGTCCGCTCTACATCCCCGCTCCGGCGGGAGATTACGCCATCCGCGCTTTCAGCGCAGAAGGATGCATGGAAATGAACTTTTCCTCCATTATCGGAGGCGGCTCGGGAGAACTGGCAGAAATTGGTTTTGCCACCTCAATGGACGGGCTTGCGGTGAACTTTACCAATCAGTCCGGCCCCGGCGATTACAGTTGGGATTTCGGTGACGGTACCGCAGTTGTTACCGATGCTAACCCTCAGCACATTTACGCTGACGCCGGCACCTACCAGGTTTGCCTCACCGCAGCCAACGGCTGCGGCAGCAATACTGCCTGCCAAACGGTGGACGTAAATTCTACCGGCAGCGCTCAGATCATAATCGGGGGAGCACAGAGCTTCCCCGGAGGCAGCGTAAGCATTCCTGTTTCCATTCAGGGAACAGACAATATTGCGACTATCGCGGGAACTTTTGCGCTGGACAACCCGTCTCTGGCCACCATCACTCACCTTTCTGCCGGAGCAATAGCACCTCAGTTCAATGCTGACAACAGCAGCTTCTCTTTCGTTGCAAACGGAACGGAAGGTGTTACACTGGGAGGCAATATCGACGTACTTTTCTTTATTCACCTCCAACTTGGCAACAACCCGGGTGAAACGGAGTTGGAGCTCATCAACCAGCCGATTGAGCTCGAAGTCAGCGCGGTGCGCAGTGGCGTCCCCATTCTCGTTCCTGTCACTTACCTTCCCGGCTTTGTGGAGGTCTCCAGCAGTATCGTCGGCAACATCAGTTCCCAGGCGATGACCCCCGACAACAACGAGGTGGAAGGCACTACTTTCCAGTTATCTGAGCCCGATGGTGGTTTCACGATCGACCTGCCGGTGAACCAGGAAGGTATTGCCACAACAATCGCGGGGCTCTCTATGGGCCGAATGTACTACATCGAACCACTGAAGACGAGCGATTACGCCAACGGGCTGTCCAGCTTTGAAATCTTCCTGACCCAACGGTACCTTCTTGGTTATGACGTGCCTCAGATTACCGATCCGATGCAAGTAGTGGCGATGGACATGAACTGCAGTCAGAGCGTTTCCACCATCGACCTGTACCTGATGCAGCGTTTGCTCCTCAATGACGACCTGACCGAAGTGGCTGGCTGTAACAGTTGGACCTTCGTACCTGACAGTCATATTTTCGCTGACGACTGGAACGAAAACGGAGTGTTCCCCGCTCCACGCCGTGCCGAAGTCATGCTGGAAAGCGACACGATGGTGATGTTTACCGGCGTAAAAACGGGTGACATTCTCAACAGTGCCGACCCTGGCCGTAGTATGGGCGACCTTCCGCTCAACGTCAGGTTACCCGAGGTTTTCAATGCCGGCCAGACCTACGAACTTACCCTCAGCTTAGCTGAAACCCGAAACCTGGTTTCGTTCCAGAGCGAATTCAAAGTAGCGGAAGGGCTTGAGATCCTCAGCGTATTGCCCGGCGAGCTTTCCGAAGCTGAAATTGGTGACCACCTCAGCAGTCGTGGCCTCTTCAGAATGAGCTGGTTCAGTGAAACGGGAGAAATGCGGGCGCTAAACGCAGGTGCAGAGATGGTTAAGTTAACCGTTCGGGCTACCGCAACCCGGCGCTCCGCTGCCGGAGACATTTCCGTTAACAAGGAAGCCGCATTCTCTTCCGAAGGACACGACGCTACCTTCCAGCGCTTCGTCCCTACCGTAAACAACCTGACGAATACCGAAGCCGTTTCGGCGTTCCGCTTCCTGAGCGCGGCCCCGAACCCGGCCGCTGAATACGTCGATATCCGCTTCGAACTTCCTCAGACCGACGAAACCGAACTGAAGCTATTCGATGCACTTGGCCGTGAGGTCATTTACCGGACGCAAACCCTTACCGGCGGAACGCAACGTTTCCGCCTCGACACGCGCGCGCTGGCTGCCGGAGCTTATCACTTCCAACTGGTGGCTGGTGGCGAAGCAGCCACAGGGAAACTTATTATCCGACGCTGATAAGTGTTCCCCCAGTCTTTTTGTTGGCAGAGGCTGAGCTGGTCTCCCTCTGCCAGCATTTAAGCTGAACTCCTGGGGGAAACAAAGCAATATTCTGACGACAAACGTAAAAGCATTCAGCATCCGGGCTGCCATTGAGGTTAGCCCGGATGTTGAATGCTTTTTTATTGGTCAGCTATAAACCCCGGGCTCTGCCCGGAGGAACGACATTTATTCTTCCTCGCAGAAGTAGTCCACCTCCGAGAGTAGTTCCGGGCGGAGATAAGTACGTGCCACCCGGTTTACGTCGGCAACGGTAACTGCGAGGTACTGTTCCAGTTCGAGGTTAATCAGTTCAGGTTTACCGAGAGCGGCGTAGAAGGCGAGTTCGGAAGCCCTGCTGCTTACGTTGATGCTCTTAAAGTGGTTGTGTTGCTCCAGTCGGTTCATCACTTTGGCCAGTTGAGGTTCGGCGACTCCTTTGCGTACCAACTCATTAACGGTCTCGAAAAGAGCATTCCGTGCTTCGTCGTAGTCGGCATCTTCGTCCGGGCGCGCATCGATCATAATGGAACCGGAGTCGAGGCCGTCGTTATGGCTCGCCGAAACTTCCGCAAAAAGATCACCGTCGCGAACGAGACGGCGGTAGAGCAATGAAGACCGGCCGCTTCCCAGCAGGAAACAAAGGATATCGATGGCGGGGAAATCGGGGTGCAAGCGACCTGGAGTCCGGTAGCTCAGATATATGACGGGGCTTGGCACATCGGCTACCACCTTCTTCCGGCGGGTTTCGGTTTGTTCCGGTTCTTCCGGCAATTCTGGTCGGTGATGGTTAGGTCCTGAGGGGGGAATATCTCCAAACCATTTTTCGATCTGGTCCCGGATGAGGCTGTTGTCGTAGCCTCCGGCAACGGCCAGGATTGCGTTGTCGGGCCGGTAGTAAGTGTAGTAGAAGTCACGTACATCCTCCAGGCTTGCATCCTCAATGTGCTCGAAGCGTTCCCCGATAACCGGCCACCGGTAAGGATGTACCTTATAGACCAGTTCGTTGAGGTGATGGTAAAGATCGCCGTAGGGTTCTTCAAGGCAGGTTTCCTTGAATTCTTCGACTACTACTTTTTTCTGCGTATCGAGGGATTTCTGGTCCAGCTTGAGCCTGGCCATGCGGTCGGATTCCAGCCAGAGAGCCGTTTCGACATTATCTGCCGGCAGGATATCGTAGTAAAGGGTTTGATCAGCGCCGGTAACCGCGTTGTTTTCCCCTCCGGCCAATTGCAGGGCTTCGTCAAAGTCCGGGATGTTTTGCGAGCCGCCAAACATGAGGTGCTCGAAAAGATGAGCGAAACCGGTACGGCCGGGCGGGTCGTTGCGGCTACCGACCTTATAAAGAACATTAACGGCAGCCACGGTGCGCTTAGGGTCGTGATGAAGCACGACCGTCAGCCCATTTTTGAGTTTGTAAGTTTCGTACGGTATCAAGTAGGATTTTTTTGCATCTGCCCGTCTGTACTCAGTGTATGCAACGGGGTACATCTACCAACACCCATCAGCAACCATAGTTGCAGGCAGGAGACGAAGCGTGTATCGATTTCCGCAGTGCAGAGGCACCAAAACGGTTCAGGTTCGCATCAATAGAAAGTTCGAACTTCTATAAGATGCCCATCCACCGCCTGACCGCGATCCTATTCGTTTACACACTCATGCACTGTAGTGGCCCGGCGTCAGCCATTCCGCTGTCTGACCTCGACTATATAGAAATTGAGAACCATACCGGTTGGGTGCTGCGAATTCACGGAGATGGAGGCGGGAGCCTGAGTCATAAACAACTACCCGCTCATTATTTGCACTATCCCGCCCAGACCTTTTCGCCGACTCCGGGCCGACAGATAGCGCTTCGCTGCCGGGGCCGTAGTCTGAGCCCGGTATGCGTTTTGGTAAGTTACTACGATGCGAGTGTCAACAGCGTTTCAGTGTGCAGGTGTAGCCCGGGAGGCTGGCCGGGAGCGATCATGGAACAAGCCATCAGCCAGATGCAGTATGCAGTAGACGCTGGCGGAAGCGAGCGGAGCTGCCGTATGCTTATGCGAAAGTGGATCGCTTCGCGATAACGTTCAGCGTTAAGTGCCGGGTAGCGTTCAATACGATCGCTCCAGGACAACTTAACGCCGAACGCCTTGTTTAAAACTGAGCGATTCCCATCAAAGTCTGGTAATCTTTTGCAGCTTTGACCACGATTTCTTTTGCAGTTTCAGCACCCAGGAACTCTTCGATCACTACAGCTTTCTTTTCGAGTTTCTTGTAGTCCTCGAAGAAGGTTTGCAACTCAAGTTTGAAGTGTGGAGGTAGTTCGGAGATATCGTTGTAGTGGTTTACGCTCATGTCGTTTTCGGCGACAGCGATGATTTTGTCGTCAAGTTCACCACCATCAAGCATCCGCATTACACCAATTACTTTGCAGGACACGAGGCACATCGGGACGATCGTAGCCTGAGTGAGCACCATGATATCCAGGGGGTCATCGTCGTCACAGTAAGTCTGGGGGATGAAGCCGTAGTTTGCCGGATAGTGCATGGAAGAGTATATGACCCGATCCATTTTGAGCAGCCCCGTGGTTTTATCCAACTCGTACTTAGCCCGTTCTCCGCGCGGGATTTCGATAATACCATTAACAATGGTAGGCGCATTTTCTCCGACCGGGATACGGTGCCAGGGATTAGTGGGGTCGTATTGTAAAGACATATAACAGGGATAAAAAGCAAACAGCATTCAACGTCAACTCAGCCCTACAGAATGACAGGACGGTTATTCGTTGAATGCTGATCGATTAAGAATTCTGGTTTGGGACGCAAAGGTAGGTGGATTGTCACCGCTAAACCAGTAAACCGAAGATTTTTGTCGTTCAACAAGAAAGTTCACTTCGCTTTTTCTGCCATTTTTCACGAACAAAAATGTTGTCCACTCCCTTATCAGACGCGATTTCCCAACAATATTTCGTGTAAAGGCCTGCTAAAAGTATTTATGAATCTCCATAAGCAACAGCCACCACACTTTGCAGCGTGCGCACTCTTCTTGCACCATTATTACCCTTCTTGACAGTACTTAGTGTAAAAAAGTAAAAAAGCATAATAAATCCTGCGCTGTACTCTGGTCAAAGATTTTACCTTTAGACCAAATCTGAACTTGACCCTACGCCCGTTCTGCTATAGTTACTGATCGCTTTTTAATGGTAGCGTAAGGCTTAACTGTTTTTTGCGCATCATCACTTTAGCCGATTTTGCGGGAAGGTGCTCGTTGCTGAGGGGTTGAGTTGAGGATTGTTTTTCCTGTTTTACCCCATCTTCGATCGTCATGCACAACAAATTATTTTTCGTTCTGGTATCCGCCGTAGTTATTTCTTTTTTGCTCTCGGCCTGCGGAAACAACCAAAACCCCGCCAGTGAATACATCAGCCTTCCGGCAAACGGCCCCGTTCTTATGGTGGGCAACCCCGATCGTTCGCTGGTGGACAAGCTGAAGAACGGGTTCAGCCAAACCCCACTTACCGCTCCTTATCGGATGCTTGACGAAGACAGCCTCTTCAATCATCGCAACCTTGTGCTTTTGCGTGTAGAAAGCGACAGCCTTACCACCCACCGACGCAGAGCCGTAGAGCGGTTCGTTTCCGCTGGAGGACGATTACTGATCGTTGACGATCGTGAAGCAGTCCCCTACGAATGGGCCTGGTACAACGATGCCCGCTCGGGGCAAACCGGAGCACAGGCATTTGGTGCAGGGCAGGTGCTTGCCATCAACGGAACATCACCAGCACCCGGAGATTTCTTTGCCTCTTCAACCTCCGCTGCACCTGCGGCCGCGCCCGTACCCGTCTCCTTACCTGCGGCCCCAAAAGCTGACCGGTTCCAACTAGAAGTACTCGACGATAACATTTACGAACCAATGGAAATGGAGGTACTGCCCGACGGCAACGTTCTCTTTCTGGAACGCCGTGGCAAAATGAAAATGTGGACGAAAGGCGGAACCAAACTAGTGCATGACTTCCCCGTATGCATTGAAGGCAACTACGAAGACGGTCTTCATGGCCTGGCCCTAGACCCCGGGTATGGCAAAGAAAACCACTGGATTTACCTTTACTACAGCCCGAGCCCCTGCGACAGCCTGGATCAATTACTCAGTCGCTTCGAATTCAAGAAAGGTGTACTGGACACCAATAGTGAAAAAGTGGTATTGCGGGTACCCGTGCAGCGGAAAAGCTGCTGCCACAGCGGTGGATCGGTCGAATTCGGTGCCGACGGATTGCTTTACCTGAGCACCGGAGACAACACATCGAGCAAAGAGTCTGACGGATACAGCCCACTGGATGAGCGCCCCGGCCGCGGGCCATACGACAGTCAGAAGTCGAGCGGAAACACGAACGACCTGCGGGGTAAAATCCTTCGCATCAAAATCACCCCCGATGGGAGCTACGAGATTCCCGAAGGGAATCTATTTGCCGATGGCACGGAAGGTAAACCCGAAATATACGTGATGGGTGCCCGCAATCCTTTCAGGATTGCCATCGACCCATGGACTAAGTACCTCTACTGGGGCGATGTGGGCCCGGATGTAGGCGAAGATGGTCGCTACGGTCCCCAGAGCTACGACGAATGGAACCAGGCAATGACCGCCGGCAACTACGGCTGGCCTTATTTCGTAGGGAACAATTTTGCTTACCCGGACCGGGATTTTGCAACAGATGAAGTCGGGGAGCTTTTCAATGCGGAAGCCCCCATCAATGCCTCTCCCAACAACACCGGTGCGCGCCAGCTCCCGCCCGCCCGCCCGGCGCTGATCTGGTATCCGTACGGACCAAGTAAAGAATTTCCAATGCTGGGCACCGGCAGCCGTTCGGCCATGTCCGGGCCTTTTTACGATAAGCGCCAACTCGTCCCCATCACGAATAGTGCTCTGCCGGATTACTACGACGGCAAATGGTTCATCTACGAATGGGCCCGCAGCTGGGTAAAAGTCGTCACGCTGGACTCGGCCCGGCAGAACATCGTTCAGATCGAAGACTTCCTCCCGGAGGTAAAATTCAGTAAACCGATCGACTTTAAGATTGGTCCCGACGGGTCAGTCTACGTAATTGAATACGGCAACGACTACTTCCTCAACAATCCGGATGCGCGGCTGGTAAGGATAAGCTATTCGGCCCGGAATCGTCCGCCGGTGGCCATTCTCGAACTGGACGAACCGGCGGGTGGAATTCCGTTTTCGCCGACGCTCACTGCAGCGGAAAGCTCAGACCCGGACCCGGGCGACAGCCTTGCTTACCGTTGGTTCCTCGACGGGAAGCTGGCAACTGAAACCCTGGTTTTCAGCCCCACAATCACCCAGGCCGGCCCGCACGCTGTTCGTTTGGAAGTGGAAGATGAGGCAGGAAGTACTGCGGAGGCTTCGGTAGTGCTCACGGCAGGAAACTCACGGCCCGAGCTAAACATCAGCCTGAATGGTAACCGGTCCTTTCTCCTTCCCGGCAGAAAGAAACTCACCTATTCTGCCGTTGTGAACGACCCTGAAGACGAGGCCTCCGGCGCACTGGACCGCAGCCAGGTCGTGGTAAATGCAGCCTGGGTAGAAGACGGCATGCTGGTGGATGGTGTCCGCAGGGGCGAACGGCAAATGCCGGCGGGCGACCTTCGGTTCGCTGCGGGAGAAGCCTTACTTGCCGGAAGCGATTGCTACACGTGCCACAAAGAGCGTAGCGAAAACATAGGACCGGCTTACCTCTCCGTCGCCGAACGTTACGATGATAAGCCCGCAACAATCACTTCGCTGGCAAAAAAGGTAATCAGGGGCGGCAACGGCGTTTGGGGAGAACGACTGATGAGTGCCCACCCTGCGCTGAGCCAGGATGACGCAGAAATAATGGTGGGCTACATCCTGAGCCTGAACGACGCGGGGAGGCTCCCGCTGCGGGGAGAAACATCTCCCGGTTCCGGAGCGGGCAGCTATGTACTCGCCGCCAGTTACCGGGATAAGGGAGGCAGAAACGCACCTCCCCTCGTGGGCCAGAGCGTGATCGTACTGCGCCCCACTACCCTGGAGGCCGAAGCACATAACGACGGACTGTACCGCGCAGCGGTACCCCAGGGAGGAGAGAATAATGCTTTTAAGGTCGTCAATTTCCGCCCCGGCGGGAGCTTACGCCTCGCCAACGTACACCTGCTTGACCTGAAAGTCCTGAAGGCCCACCTGCACGCCAACGTACCGGGAGTACTCGATCTTCGTTATGGCGCCCCGGATGGTAAACTGCTGAGCAGCCGGGAACTCTCCCCCACTGAAGGCTGGAACGTCTATACAGACGTAAGTTTACCACTACCCGCCGAAGCCAACGATCTACCTCCTGGCGACCTCTACCTCGTCTGGAAAGGAGAAGGCGGTGTCGTCGAAGACGACATGGGCCACCACCGGCCGGGGGACGTGGGCTTTCTGGACTGGCTGAAAGTAGAATAATACCCTACAAAATCAAGTGTCGGGGTATCTACATCTAAAACAACGCTTGCTATGGGTAAACAACTCCCGCAATTAAACGACCGCCTTACCGAATTCATCGGCCGGCAGCACCTTTTTTTTGTCGCTACCGCCCCGGCGGAGGGGCGGGTAAACTGCTCCCCCAAAGGGATGGATTCACTAAGGGTACTCTCCCCGAACCGGATTCTATGGCTTAACGTAACCGGCAGCGGCAACGAAACAGCCGCTCACGTACTGGAAAACGAACGGATGACACTGATGTGGTGCGCCCTCACCGGGCCCCCACTCATCCTGCGGGCTTACGGAAAGGCGAGAGCTGTACACCATGGCGACTCCGACTGGGACGAACTTTTCTCCCATTTCACTCCTCTGCCCGGTGCCCGGCAAATTTTCGATCTGACCATCGACATGGTGCAAACCAGTTGCGGCATGGCGGTTCCCCTGCTGGAATTCAACGAAGACAGGAAACTCTTGAACAACTGGGCAGAAACAAAGAGCAAAGAAGAACTCGAGGCATACTGGACAGAGAAGAACACCCTCAGCATCGACGGTTTACCTACCGGTATTTAGCCCGCTGAAGCCTCCGGAACAATTACCTTTGCCGACATGCTACTTCCGTACAAAGAAAAAGGCCGGCTCGAGGCAGGTTGCGACGAAGCGGGCCGGGGATGCCTGGCCGGTCCGGTTTTTGCCGCAGCGGTGATTTTGCCCGCAGGCTTCAGTGATCCGGACCTGAACGACAGCAAAAAGCTCAAGGAGTCTGACCGCGATGCGCTCCGGCTGCGGATCGAGAAGAATGCTCTTGCCTGGAAGGTCGCCAGCTATAGTGTTGAGGAGGTCGACAAATACAACATCTTTCAGAGCAGCTACCGGGCAATGCACCGGGCGCTCGACGCACTGAACCATACGCCCGACTTTCTGCTCATTGACGGTAAGTTCTTTGTACCCTACGGAGACATGCCCTACGAGTGTGTAATCAAAGGCGACGGAAAGTACCAGAGCATCGCGGCGGCGGGTATACTGGCGAAGACACACCGGGACGAGTACATGCGCAAAATCCACGAAGCTTACCCTCAGTACGGCTGGGATTCAAATGCAGGCTACCCCACCGTCAAACACCGGGCTGCTATCGAGAAATTCGGTGCTACGGAGCACCATCGGAAAAGCTTTCGTTTGCTTAAAGAAGGCAAACAGTTCAGTCTGTTCGAGGATCTTCATTGAGCCGATTCGTCAGATCCACTGCACTTCACCCAATTGCTCCTCCGTCTGTTCGCGGTCTGTTGCCAGCCCCAGCATCATACCTCCGCCTCCGGCACCGCACAGTTTCATTACGTAGCCGTTTCCGGTCCACTTTTCGTGCAGGTGCTGCGGGATGAAACCTGAAAATTCCTTCAGCTGAAAATCAGCAAGGCGGGCGGTGTGCGCCCGCAATTTTTCCCGGTTACCGGCAAGAAGCGCATCGATGGCAGCATCTGCATTGGCGGTCCATTCCTGGTCTATCGTTTCAGCGAGCCCCTGATCGGAGTCGTAGCGAAGGGTAAAAGAACGGATGAAATCAGCTGCTTTCCGCTCGATCCCCGTGTCAAGAAGAAAAAAGCCCTGATTCCAGTCAGGGGGTAGTTGGGTGATCCTGGGTGGCTGCCCGCCACCCAGCAGAACCGGCTGACTCAGGTAACAGATCAGGGGGTCGGTCCCGGAACTTTGGCCATGGAAGTGCTGCTCCATACGGGCCAGGTTATTCCGGAGTTCTTCGGTGCTCAGCGCTTTACCTTCCTCGGTGGCGAAGCGGCTCCAGATCGCGGCGCAGACTGCGCCGCTGCTGCCCAATCCGTAACCGGTGGGAATGTTCCCCGTCAGGCGCCAATCGGCGAGCAGGTGATCTTCGAGCAGGCTTGTTTGCAGCAGATGGCCGGGGATGGCGACTTTGAGGTAATCACAAAACCCGAGGAGTTGTTCGTCGGGTTTACTGCGGCTCCATTTCAGGGAGCGACCGGGGTAAGGAACGGCCAGTCCACGGCCACCGCGCAGCACGGTATGCTCGCCGTAGAGGAGGATTTTAGCGGGATATTCGCGGGACATGGCATTTAAACTCTACCAGGTGGTCAAAAGTTTCCACCGTTTTTCAGATGGGCGGGGACGCGGGTGCAAAGTGACGCTTTCGGGCCGGGTTAGACGCTTCGTGGTTCATTCTGTTTCAAAAAACCTTCGCCCTGCACCTGCGGTCGCGCCGGCTTAAAAAGCCCGGTCTCCCCGCAAAATGGACAGGTTGTAGTTGAAGATAAATTTCGGCGTTTCGGCGTAGAGTTCTTCGTACAATTCGAGCGCCATCCGCCGCGCTTCGTCATCTATTCCTTCACTGATCCGGAAGCGCGTGAGGAAGGCTTCGGCCCTTTGTTCAGGGGTAAGTTCGTCGTCCTGCAGGATAGTTTCCACGGCCAGCAGGGCTTCTTCGGTATTCTGAGGATCGTAGGCAGCCAGAGCCCGTGCGTGCAACAACCGAACGCCGTTAATCAGGTCCGGGTTGCCCAGTTCTTCGGCGATGCGGCTCACTTCCTCCATCACTTCCTGCAGTGCTTCCAGTTGGTTATCAGCCAGTAACACACGTCCTTTTTCTTCGAGGCTGGAGCCAAGTACCAAGCGATTGTTGGTACTGCGGGCGATTTCAATGGCCTGGTCGTAGTACATCAGGGAGATGTCCAGCTGCCCCTGCAGATAGTAGATATCGCCCAGGGTGTTAACTGCTTTTGCAACGCCTTTGCGGTACCCGAGTTCGCGGCTTATGCTGAGGCTACGGTCGAGATGCTGAATCGCTTTGGTAAAATTCCCCATCACGCTGTTGATGTCTCCGATCAGTCCTTCCACAACCGCGATGCCCTGCCGGTCGCCGAGTTCCTGGCAAATCTGGAGGTCTTTGGTGAAGTGTTCAATCGCTTTTTCGTAGTCACCTTTCCTTTCGAACACACTGCCCAAGCTCCCCATACCGATGGCCTGAAGACGCTTATTGCCCAATTCCTTGGCCAGTTCCAGGCCGGCATAATGGTGTTCTTTGGCTCGGTCGTAATCTCCGCTTTCGAAGTAAATGATGCCCAGGTTGGTATGCAGGCTGGCCAGCCCCATAGTGTCCTGATTCTCTTCGTGACGCGGGATTTGTTCTTCCACGACCCTGATTGCTTCGGCATAATCGCCCAGGTTCATGTGGGTCAGGCCCAGATGACTGATCGTTTCGGCAGCACTGGAAGTACCGGCGCCGCTGAAACCATTGCTCAACGATTTTGCGTAGTACGTCAGGGCATCCTGATAATGCGCGGTTCTGAAGTAAAGATTGCCCATATTGCTGTGCGTCCGGGCGATTCCGAAGATATCGTCTACAGACTCAAACAGCCCAGCGGCGATGCGGAGATAGTTCATCGCCTTTTCGTAGTCTCCCTTTAGCGTGTGGAGCCGGCCGAGATGGTTGTTCGTCCGGCCGAGCAGGACGATGTCGCGGCTGGCCTTAGCGATGCGTTGGCCTTCTTCGTAAGCGCTCTGAGCCTCATCCCACCGGCCCACGATTTCGAGCACCTTGGCCCGGTTGAGGTGGGTATTAACGGTTAGTTCCTGGTCTTCCTGATTCGCGAACTTCTCTATGAGTCGTTCGTAGAGGTCGAGGGCCTGCTGGTTCTGAAAGTTGGCTCTGGCGTAATTCGCTGCCTTGCCCAGGTATTCTACTGTTTCTTCTTTCTCGCCCGCCTGCTCGTAATGAAACGCGAGATCCACGTAGCGTTCTTCGATGTTGTCGAAGTAAAGTTTCTTGATTGCATCCGCGATCTGGCGGTGCAACTGTTGCAAGCGCGTGGTCAGCTGCATACTGTACACCGCTTCGCGCAACAGACTGTGGCGGAAGATGTAGCGCAACTCGTTCATGGCGCTCCAGATTTGTCCTTTCTCGGCTACTTCGATTTGCTCGCGCAGCAGAGACATCACCTCTTCGGAGGAGCTCAGCCCGTTGTCTTCCCGAATGACTTCGGAGAGTACAGGTATATCAAACTCCCGACCGATCACAGCGGCAGCCTTAACGGTTTCCCGAACCATATCGGACAACCGGTCTATTCGGGAAGTAAGGATAGAAGTGATGCTCGTAGAAAGTTTGATGCTTTCGTCACTAAGGTGCAGGGCTCCGTCTTCGCCCGCAACCAAGAGGTCGTTTTCCCTGAAATATTCGAGGACCTGCTCCAGGTAAAATGGGTTGCTGTTGGTTGCCCTGAGCAGGGTTTCCAGGCAATCGTCTCCGATGGGTGCCCCGAGGGTGACTTCGGCCATCTTCCGGACCGCGGTTTCATCCAATGCGCTGATTTCCACCTTAAGAACGGGTAAGCCGATTTTTTCTCTGGCCTTTGGAGTTATGAGCTGCGGATAGGTTCCGTCATCTTCTGCCCGCGAAGTTGCAATAATCAGAAGCGGCAGGTCGGTGGTTCTACGGACAAGTTCGCGGATGACGGCGATGCTGTCATCATCCACCCAATGGATATCTTCCAGTTCCAGTACCGTTGGCTGAGCGAGGCATTCTGCCACTAACAGGTTGACGATAGCAGCGATGGTGTTTTGGTAGCGGCCCTGGGCATCGAGCTGCGTCCAGAGCGATCGTGCCGGAGCGATGCCGAGTTGTGCGGCAAGAACAGACTCGGTCCGTTCCAGCTCCCGCAAGGTGTTTTCTACTACTGCAGACTGTCCGAGGCGACGAAGACTTTGTTTCAGCTGACTTATGCGAAACTGGAACCTGCGCTCGTTTTGGGCACCCGCCAGATCGATGCTCTGGCGGAACATCCGGCGCAACAGGTAAGTGAAGGGGTTGAACGGCTTGCGCAGGATTTGATCCGAACTGGCGAGCAGCCAGTTGACCGCATCTTTTTGGTTGAGCTGCCGGTGAACTTCGTGGGTAAGCCGGCTTTTACCGATCCCCGCCTCTCCCAACACGTAGGCGAGGCCAGCGCATTTACCTTCGAAGATCGGCTGAGCAAAAGCCAGAAGTTCTGCAACCTCTTTTTCCCGCCCTACCAGTTCACCGCCGTAACTGGGCTTACCAAGCGACTGTCTCCTGCCGTTAAGAGAAAACGTGGGAACCGCCCCCTGGATGCCTTTGTAGTGAATGTCTCCTTTGAGCTGAAACCGGAAGTGAGGTGCTTTGGCCAACTCCTCATCCACCAGAATATCCTGCCAATCGGCAGACCCCATGATCCTTGCAGCCAGATTAACGAAGTTCCCGACACAAGCGTACTGTGCCCGCTCCTTGCCACCAACAATACCTGTGAACGCCGTGCCCACCGTCAGCCCCATCCGGTAACGGAAAGCAGACTGCTTTTCTTCGCGCAGTGCATCGAGCTCACTTTTCACCGTCAGGCAGAATTCCAACGCCCGGACGGCGTTGTTCTCGTACGAAACGGGAGCACCGAAGAAGATCACCATCAAAGAGCCTTTATCTCCGAAATCCACTTCTTTGAAGTAACCGCCAAAGTCGTTGACCTGGTTAAGCACAACGGTAGAAAATTCGTTCAGTTCTTCGTGGCTCCCCACCTCGCTGAAAGCGAGGAAAGCAGAAACGACAGACCGGAACTCTCCCGTTTGGTCATACCTTACGACTTCCGGAGGAAGGAAGGTTGTGGCCGTCTCAGCGTCTACAGCAGGCAGATTGAGGGGAGGATAATCGACATCGTCCAGAAAACTGCTGACATCACCCACAACCCGATAGGCGCCCTGATTGACCTCTTCCGCGACGATCGACTGATCTTCCAGCAAAGAGTGCATCGTCTCGTCCATCACGATGTCCTGCTCGTTTGCCTGCATCTGACAGTAAGCGGCCTGGTCTATGGCTGCCCCCCGAAAGTAAAAAGCCCGTAAACCATCGCCGACAATTCCATAATTAACCGTTCCTGCCGCAATTCCTGCTTTAACCCCAATAGTGTACTCGCCGAAGCGATTGTCTCTTTCCTGAAAAAGCGTCCGGGCCTTATCCGCTGTATGCAAAAGGTGAATGGCGTGGAGTCGGTCGAGGCTACCGGGAAACACCGCCGTAAAGGCATCTCCTGCGAAGTAAGGGATGAAACCACCTCTGGCATAAACCAGCGCTACGATTGGTTCGAAAATCTCATTGAGGATGAGAGAGAGTCGTTCAGCTCCTACGGGCCCTTCCTTCATCAGGGATTCCGTCAGAGGAGTAAACCCCGACAGATCGATGTTCATCGTGAAGCCTACAATGTCTCCGTGGAGTTGATCGGCCAGCAATCGTTGCTGAATAAATGGGGGAATTAACGGCTTCAATGGTAACTGATAAAAATGGATGTCGGCTAAAGATACGGCACGGGAAGCCCCTCCGGATGATAAAACAAGAGTTTATAGTAGAACTCGAAGCCAAAGGTAACGCAAGAGGTGCTGTATTAATAAACACGACCGCTCGTGTTGCCACGAGCGGTCGCGAGGGGGAAGATTTTGTCCAAAACCCTGAGAAAAGAATCCTGTCTCAGTCGTGGATTTTTTGAACATCTAGTGCAATCCGTGAATGTTTGAATTAAAACTTCCAGTTATTAAAAATGACGCACGCCATCAAATAAGGCCGAAGACAAGCTTAGACCTCCACCGATAGCAAATGCAAATAGAAAAGCGTACAACAAAGTCATTGGTAAGTAGATTAAAGTATGAATAGAACGGTGACAATGTTGCTCATGGAATATGATGCAATAACCAGAACTACTTTCAATTATCCAAATGATTGAGGACCTTTAAGTTACTAAGGCGCCGATTAAGGTTGCAGAAGAAGCGAATAAGGCTTCATCCACCTGAAAATCAGTCACCTTTGAAAAAGCCGAAACACTGTTGGGTGGTGTGAATTCCGAAATTATTCGGAAACAGGCAGAGACATCGCTACGACCAGTTCTTCTTCACCCGGAATTGTATCCGTTTTCCTGCGGAAAACAGAAAGATTTTCGGCTCCGTCCGGCATTGTGATGGGGTGCAGGCCAAACTGCCCGGCTGCCGGTACAATCGTGACCGGTTCTCCATCGTCGTCCTTACCAAAGAAAACAAAATAAGCTTCATGATCAGTCAGCAACTCTGCATGAGAGAGGTCAAGCAGAATCAATTGCTGGTCGTTCAGGTAATGCAGCAGAATTGCGCCGGTATCCAAAGGCGTTTTGATGGTCCTCATTTTACTCCAGTCCGGAGCCAATCCTTCCATTTCCTTCAGTGCCTGCTGGTGTGCATTATTGTCCTGAGCGTGATGGGCTTTTTCGGTAACTATTTCGGTCCGGTTAGTTTCGCTGAGGCGAAAAAGGTATCCGGAAAGCCCTAATAGCAACAGGCAGGCCGCCATCAGCGCATAGCGCCAGACATTGAGAGTATGGTTTCGTTCGGACATCGCGAGGATCATTTCATGATCCAGGTCTTCGTAATCCGCAGAAGTCCTCACCTCCCTGCCGGCAAGTGGTGTTGCCAGACCATTATTGACCGCATATTCATCAAGTTCGCGACGCATTTTATCGTAATCTTCCCGTGCGCCGGGATCTTCCTCGATGGTACGTTCCACCAACAGGGATTCTTTCCGGCTGGTAAGGCCGAGGATGTACTGCTCCAGTAAACCAGATTTCTTCAGACTTTCTCGGTCCATTTATTGGTGGGGCTAGATGATGAGGTTAAGTGATACGCTGATGGTTAAACGGAAGAGTCACGATTAGTGTTCAGGCAAAAAGGTGTTACCTCACGTAACACACCGCGGTCAACTTTTACCGACACTTTCTGTTGGCTCCTCATTCACCCAGTCCTCTCCCCCCCTTGAACGTGGCGGTACCAATCAGCTTACTGAAGGATAAGTCAGAAACGGCTATATGGTTCAGAAAAAATAGCTTACAATTGCTCATCTTTGGTGACACCACCCATCAGCCGGGCTTCCGGGATTAAAAACAATAACCTCTCCGCCATCAAACTAAAAACCTTCGGCATAAGGCATCATGGCCCTGGCTCTGCCCGCCGCCTCCGCGCCGCACTCGATGCGTATCTACCAGACCTTATCCTGATCGAGATGCCTGCGGATGCCGACAAAGTACTGCGCGAGGTCGTCACCAACGGCTTGCGACCTCCGGTCGCAATGGTACTGTACGATGCAAAAGACATCGAAAGGGCCAGCTTTTACCCCTTCGCGCGTTTCAGCCCGGAATACCAGGCAATCGACTGGGCTGTAGAGCGGGACATTGACGTATGGCCGATCGACCTGCCCGCCAGAAACTATCTCGCCGAAAAGGCTGCCGCTGTTCCACCCACACTGTTCGCGACCGGAGAGCCTCCCGTGGAAGAACCTTCCGTCCTGCCCGGTAAGACCAAAGAACAACTCCGCCGTCAGCTTCGTCGTGATCCGCTTTCCCTGATGGCAGAGCTGGCGGGCTATCAGGACTCCGAAGCCTGGTGGGATGCTACCCTGGAACGCGGACACGAAGACTCTCTGGCTGTTTTCGAAGCCCTGCTCAGCATGGTAGCCGAGCTGCGCGAGACCTTCCCCTCTGCCTCCGACGACGAGAACCAGCGCCGCGAAGCCTTCATGCGCACCGAAATCCGCAAAGCGCTGAAAACCGGAGCCGAACGCATCGCGGTCGTCGTTGGCGCCTGGCACGGCCCTGCTGTGTCCGATCCTCTGAAGTACAAAGCGACGGCCGATAAAGCAATCCTGAAAGGATTGCCGAAGGTGAAAATCGCCGCAGCCTGGGTCCCGTGGTCGTACCCCCGGCTGGCCCGGGCCGGAGGCTACGGCGCCGGAGTAGCCAGCCCGAACTGGTACCAATTCGTGTACGACTTCCCGGATAATGCAACCGACCGCTGGATGGCAACAGCGGCAAAACTCCTGCGCGGCGAAGGGTTCGACGCCAGCCCCGCCATGGCCACCGAAGGAGTCTCGCTGGCCAAAACACTTGCCACGCTGCGCGACCACGAACAGCCGGGCATCCATGAACTCGAGCAGGCCCTGCTCGGAACTCTGGCTGCGGGCAGGCCAGAGCGCTTAGCGGTTATTCACGAAAAGCTGACCATCGGTACAACGGTAGGCTTCGTTCCGCCCGACGTAACGACAGTTCCCCTCCTGCAAGACCTCAACCGGGAGTTAAAAAGTACCCGCATGGCAAAACTGTGGGAAACAGCCGGCGAACAGTACCTGAAAGCTACCAAGACTAACCCCCGGGGAGGCATTGACCTGCGCGCCAACAACGACCTGCGCAAAAGCCATCTGCTCCACCGCCTCAACCTGCTCGAAATAACCTGGGGGAAACTCCAGCCGGCAGGTCCGGACAGCCTGAGCAGTTTCAAAGAAATCTGGCTACTGGAGTGGCAACCGGAATACAGCCTTTTCCTGATCGAACGTGCAAGCTACGGCAATACCGTTGCTGTAGCCGCAGGAAGGTACGCCCGCGAGAAAGCCGCAGAAATGAGAACCGTGCGGCCGCTTGCCCAGCTCACCCTCGATTGTCTGCGGGCCAACCTGCCCGAAGCCATTCCCGATCTGATGGCTCTGCTTCGTGAACGCGCTGCAGAAACAACCGACGTAGCTTCTTTGCTCGCCGCCTTACCGACTCTGGTGCAGACCTCCCGCTACGGGGATTCGCGCAAAACGGATACCACCGCCCTGCTGATGGTGATCGATGAATTGTTGCCGCGACTTGCCGCCGGCCTGCCGGTAGCGACCACCAATATCGACGACGAGCAGGCCGGGGAACTACTCCAGCACCTTGCCGCAGCCAACTATGCGTTGGCGCAACTCGACAACGAGCAACACACCGAAATATGGACCAGCGGCCTCCGCCGAACGGCTGCCGCCGGAGGGGTACACCCGCTCCTGGAAGGCCACACGATCCGCTTGCTTTACGACCACGATATGCTGGACGACCAGGAAGCCGCCCAGCGGTTCTCCCGGGCGTTATCGGCAGCTAATGGAGCACAGGCGGTTGCGCAGTGGCTCAGTGGGTTCCTGCACGGCAGCGGGCAGCTGCTCTTCCATTATCCTCCGCTGTGGGGCCTGGTAAACGACTGGGTAGCGGGGCTGGTCTGGGAAGACTTCGAGAACATACTCCCACTCCTGCGGAGGACCTTTGCTGACTTCAGTCAGTTCGATCGGCAGCGGCTTCTTACCCTGGCGCGGAAGAAGGGCGACGAACGGAAAACGGACATTGCGGTCATACCGGAAACACCCCGGCATGCTTCAGCAGCAGGCTCGGCAGCAGGTGCAAAGAAAGTTGAACTAAGCACAGATGCACCGCAAGCCAACGTCTCCGGCGAAGACCTGATCGAAGCCCTGCTGGGCTGGATGGGGTAAACACAGAACCCGGGAAGTTGGGAACCAAGCATTTCCACCCCTAACTTTGCCAAATCAACCTTTGCTCCTTCATCCCTTCTCCGCACCTGCGGCCGCGCCCGAAAAAACGTAACGACATCAGAACACGCCCCGAAAAAACCTTTCTCATCGCCGCCGTATTTCTGGCCGGGCTTTGCAGCATCGTCTACGAATTACTAATCAGTACCACGAGTAGCTATTTCCTGGGGGATAGCGTGAAGCAGTTCAGCCTCACCATCGGTATTTATATGTTTGCGATGGGCGTCGGGTCGTTTCTGACCAGATTTGTTGAGGAGCGGGAACTGGAGGCTTTCATCCGTACGGAACTGCTGCTGGGCCTGCTCGGTGGAGTTTCCGTTCCGCTTCTGTACTTCCTGTTTCAGTACCAAACCAACACCCAGTATCAGTTCACGATGCTTGGCCTTGTTTTCGGCATCGGGATGCTGACCGGGCTGGAAATTCCACTGCTTGCCCGGGTGATGGAACGCTATTCACCATTAAAAGAGAACCTGGCCGATGTTCTCGGTTTCGACTATGTCGGTGCGCTTGCTGCCACACTTCTTTTTCCTTTTCTGTTGTTGCCCTTTGTGGGATTGTACAGCTCCAGTCTGATTTTCGGAGCCGTTAATCTGCTACTCGGCTTTGGAGTTTGCTGGTTCTTCCGCGACCAGTTGGACACCAAACGTAAGCGGGCAGTGTACATCTGGACGGCCATCGGCCTGGTAGCCTTCGGAGCGTTACTGGCCTGGGCTAATCCCTTCCTTGCGCAGTGGGAAGCAAGCGCCTATCCGCATCGGGTAATTTACCGCGAGCAATCACCTTACCAGCAAATCACGCTCACCCAAAACAAGGATGACCTGCGGTTGTACCTCAACCGCGTTATCCAGTTTTCAAGCCGCGATGAATACCGCTACCATGAGGCGTTAGCCCTGATTCCGGCAGCCGGCACTCCGGCGGTTAAACGGGCGTTGATTCTCGGCGGCGGCGAAGGCCTGCTCGCCCGGGAGCTACTCAAACTCCCCGAACTTGAACAACTCACCATCGTTGACCTCGACGAGCGGATATTCGACCTCGCCCGCCGACACGAGGTCATCAAGGCGCTGAACGCGGGTGCCGTAGACGACCCCAGGGTGCAGTGCATCGCTGCCGATGCGGCCGTATTCCTGCGCAACGACACTACAACCTACGACCTGATCCTTGCCGACCTGCCCGACCCTTCCAACGAAAGTGTCGCCCGGCTCTACAGCACCTGGTTTTTCGGGATGGCAAAAGCCCGGCTTGCGCACAACGGAGTATTTGCGACCCAGGCAACCAGTCCGTACCATACCCGTAAGACCTTCTGGTGCATCGCTAAAACGCTCGAAGCTATCGGCTTTGAGCACATCCGGCCGTACAAAATAACGGTTCCCAGCTTCGGGGTATGGGGCTTCATTATGGCCGGCGGCGGAAGCGCCGCCCCCGCACTCCGGACCGACGTTTCAAGAAAATTCCTGGAACCCGAAGCCCTCCCCGCAATGTTCTACTTCCCACCCGACCTGCGGGAACCAACCGAACTTAATCTGCAACCCAATCGCCTCGACCGTCCCGTTTTGCTGGACTACTTCCTCGATGAATGGTCCGATTGGCAACGCGAAAAGACCTATTGATGCCTGCTCCCAAATCTTTCCCCTTACCGCCAGGAACAAAAGTTCTTGGGCGCCACGTCCACCTCGACCTTTACGAGTGTACTGCGGGTATCCTGTCTGCTCCGGCAGATTCAGAACGCATCCTCAACGCTGCCGCGCACGAGATGAACGCGACCATTGTGGGCAGTCACTTTCACGCCTTCAATCCTCACGGTGTTAGCGGCGTAGTTGTTATCGCCGAGAGTCACCTGACGGTGCACACCTGGCCCGAACACAATTACGCAGCCATCGACATTTTCAGCTGCGGAGACCTGGACCTGGATGCGGGAATCAAACTACTGATCGCAGAGTTTGGCGCCAGGCGGCATTACCTGGCTGCTTTTGACCGGGGATGGGTCAACGATCACTCCAGCGGGGGCTAAGCCCCCGTAGCCCCAGCGACACGGTGCGTTAGAAGTAAACCGCCTTGTTAAGTTCCGGGGCGCTCAGTTCGTACGTTCCGGAGACAAAACCATCCATTGAAGGCAGCGGCATCTTCTTCCTGAACGTGGTGATAAGTTTTACGCCTTTCTTGATTTCATCGCCGGTGCAGTCCTGAGGTGTAACCGAATACTCAGCTTCGCCGGTGGAAAGATTATAGTCTAATTCGGTGTACTCCGTACATGCATCATCATTGATGATCGTTGCGCCGATGAGTTTGAAATCGCCATCCTGCCAGCGGAACCGGTGGGTATTGTGCCACTTGGCCCGGCTGCCGCCGAAATGCCGGACGACGATGGTTCCGTTCTCGATTTTCACACTTTCGAGCGGATCGCCCATCATGCCACCGTGTCTGGTGGAAAGGATGACTTCCCCCGCTGTGTACCAGGCATCGAGGTCTGCGCCTTCGCCGGAGTAAACCACCAACTGACGTTTAAAGCCAAGTCCGTCGTTCTCTTCTTTGGTGGTTATTACATCCAGCCGGTCGCGCTCTCCGTCGCCGTTGAGGTCGTCTTCGACGTTTGCTTCCGGAGTTTCATCTTCAACGAAGGTGGCTTTGCCGGATCTGATCTGCACCTTTTTGGGTGCGGGCAGTTTCATTTCGGGCTTTTGTGTTACCGCTGCGTCCGGGGCTTTATCGTCGTTTTTGCAAGCACAAAGAATCAGAAGAAGAAAAAGAGGGAAGTATTTCATGCCGTAAATATCGGGTAAAAAACGAGCCTTCCGCCTACCGGAGCTTTGCTTTTTGTTTTTCGTACTGCATCCTGCGATGGCGCCACCACTTCATATTCCGGCGCGAACGCAGGGTGCAAAGACGGCTGATCGGCAAGGTAAAAATGTTAAAGCCCAAGCAAAATTCTTTAATACATCTAATTCCGATGTATCATTGTTCTATGTATTCAAAAGAACTAATAAAAGGTACTCTCCGAACGGTGGTGCTCAGGTTGCTCGATCAGGAAGGTCGTCTCTACGGCTACCAGATGAACAAACGGGTGGAAGACCTGAGCGACGGTCGTTACACCCTGACGGAAGGCGCGCTGTACCCGTTGCTCCACAAACTGGTGAAAGACGGCCTGCTCACCACCGAAACCGAGAAAGTCAACGGCCGGGCCCGCCGCTATTACAGTATCACCGAGGCGGGCCGCGCAGCGGCCACCAGCCGGCGGGAAGAATTCCGCAGCTTTCTGCTCACGATGCAAACCCTGCTCGACTTAAAACCCGAAAAGACATGATCATCCTCTCCGAACATCAGGTTGCCCGGGTACAGGCGCACCTTGCCCGGGCCGGCCTGAACGAACAGCTCAGCACCGAGCTGCTCGATCACCTCTGCTGCGCCATCGAAGCCCGGATGACTACCGGCGAATCTTTCGATCAGGCCCTGAGCGAAACGCTGAAAAGCTGGCCCATCCGCCAACTCCGGGACCTGCAAAAGACCATCAATTTCACCACAAAAACCAAACCCATGCTTTACCGCGCTTCTGCTGCCATTGCGCTCGTCGCTGGCATCTGCCTGCTTTCTCCCTTCACTTCCGTTGATCACTCAGCGCCGCTGGCGCTGGACCACCATGACCATTCCTCGGATTACGCCGCCGACTACAGCCGGTTCGACCCGCCTACCGCCAGCCCGATCGCGGGAGTGGACATGAAAGCGGCTCTGTCATCAGGTTTCGGTATGCGTAAGCATCCCCTTACCAAAAGAACGACCCTACACCGGGGTATCGACCTGAAAGCCAAAGTCGGGACTCCGGTACAAGCCACAGCTCCCGGAAAAGTTATTTATGCCGGCGAAGACGGCAACTATGGCATTACGGTCCGCATTCTGCACGAGGATGGTTACGTAACCGCTTATTGCCACCTGAGCAAGCACGTTGTTGAACGGGGAGACCGGGTCATCCTTGGCCAGGAAATTGCCGCGGTAGGTACTACCGGCCAATCGCTCGGGCCGCACCTCCACTACGAAGTACTGAAGGATGACGTACCGGTTAATCCGCTGGCGCTGGTAGATTAGAAGGAAAAGCTCTTAGCGCAACAACACAACCCCTCCTGAACGGGTAATTTGCATAAGCCCGTTGAAATAACTTATGCCGTAAACGTAGTGGCCGTTGCCCGCCATCTTCCCGTTCACCGTGCCATCCCACCCTTCGGTGATGTCCTGCCCAACGTACACTTCCCCTCCCCACCGATCGAAAACCTGAAGGCTGAAATCGCTCACGAGGTTGCATTCGTCCGTATCCGGGAAGGCCCGGAATACATCGTTGATGCCATCGCCGTTGGGTGAGAAAGCATTGGGGAGATAAAGGCGGCAGCAATCACGAAAGCTGACTTCCACCGTGGTGGATGCATCCGAGCAGGCGTTGGCCCGCAGCAATTCGTAAGTGCCTCCCGTTCGGAATACCCGATCCGGGGTATCGGGTGTTCCGTCGGCCCAGGCGTAGCGAACGCCGGGCTCGGAGCCCGGCTGAAAAACGAGGCTATCGCCGAGGCAAACGCTCTCCTGCACGATGGCGGCGGTCAACTGCGGAGCATCTGCCGCAGCAGTTACGCGAACGGTAGCGGAGTCTTCGCGGCAGCCTGTGGTTACCCTCAGGGTGTATTCTCCGGGTTCATCAGCGAGAGTGGTTCTTGTTGTGTCACCGTTGCTCCAGCGGTAGGTGAGGCCGGCAATATCCGGTCCTTCCAGAACGAGCGCGGTTTCCGGGCAGAGCGTAGTGTCGGCCGGGAGGCCAAAAGGAGCGGGGAGATAGGGAGCGAGGCTGAAGTTGAAACTGAAAAAGTCTCCGCGTTCGCATTTCCCGGCGACGTTGACACCGATGATCCGTTCTCCTCCGGCTACTTCATCTCCCTCTATTCCGAAACGGATGCGGGACAGGGTTGCGAGCAACAACTCGCTACTTCCGCCGGGCTCTTCCAGCATGAGCGTCAGGTTACGGCTACGGTTGCCGTTTGCCACAATGCCTGCGGGCAGGTCATCGACTTCGAGGAAATCCATTGCACCTGCGTTCGCGCCGCCTATCGACACCAATATCCGGGATACGCTGCCCGGCGGGGAGACCAGCACCGCTGAATCAAGTAATAAAATGGGCGTTTCGTAGCAGGCCGGGTCGGGTATTGCAGCGGGAAAGGACGCGATGCGCGGGCATGTTTGATCCTGAGTAGCAGTAACGGGAACCGGCCGAAAAACCGGCGGATCGAAGCGTTCATCCTGGCGATCAAATGCGATGCCTGCTGCGGTGGAAGTCGGGAAGATTTCCCGCCCTGCGACGTTATCGGTGAGCGAATAACAATTCGCCACAGGATCGTTTAATCCAGGGCCGACACTGATGAGGAGCGCATCCGATCCGTCTTCGCCCGGGCAGAGGTTACCCCGGCCGTAGAAGTAGAACCCGCCGCCTGGCCTGGCGGCCAGACCGTTGAAATAGTTATTTGCATTTCGGGTACCGAAGGCGACATTCAGGGGCGTACCGGTACCGGCCACGTCGAAATCTGTTACCAGGCCAAAGTCGACCGACTCGTTGTCCAAACCGGAGCCGACAATAAGGAGCCGGTCTTGTCCGATAGCGAGCAAATCGCGGGCCGTAGAGTATTGTGAGTTTATCCGCTGGAATGCGCCCGCCACTTCGAGGTTCTGGTCGATGATAATAGTTACGCCTACCCGGCCGCCTTCTACGCGGCGCGACCCGACGATGGCCAGAAAGCCCTGCGGCAACAGTTCCAGTGCTACCCCGGCCTCATCGGCACCATCCTCTCCCTCGGGGAAGTCGTAGCGTTGGCTACGAATGAGGCTGCCGGCTGGCGTGAACTCCGCAACGAAGTAGCCATTTTTTCCCGTCGGGCCTCCGGTGAGGTGGAAGTCTCCTGCGGCGAAGATGTTGCCGTTGGGCCCTATCTCGACATCAGTAAAGATGGAAAACTGATTACCGGGGATAGAGAATGCCCTGCGAAAGACCTCGTTACCCTGCGCATCGAGGCGGGAGATGATGGCCTCGTTGATGATGCCGGTGTTTCCGGCGACTACCACGCCACCGTCGGGGTAAGGTGCCATAGTGCGTATCTGTTCGTCGACCGTCTCTACGCCCCAACCGAAGCCGGTGGCTTCGCTCGTATTAGCGTTGACGAGGTAGACGACCCAGTCGTCTACAATTTCGAAAGGGGTGCGCCAGCAGCCTACCCAGAAGGTACTGTCGGTTTGGCGGGCCAGGGTCATACCCCGCGTTCTCAGGTTATAATCCGGGGTAATTGAACCAATTACTTCTCCCTGGCCGTTGAGCGTGAGCAATATTGCGTGATCTGTCCCGCTTGAATCCCGGGAATTCCCGACGGCGACCAGGCGTTCGGGGCTGAGCACGATTAGATCGCTGAGGCTTTCCGCACCACCAAAATCGTAGTAGCGGTGAAAATCCTGAGCGGAGCCTCCGGAGGAGAGAAAGAGACAGAAGAGTAGAAAACGGTACATTCTGGTATCAAGATACTGCTGATGAGTCATTTGTGACCTGCGGAGCAGTGATAAATCCCGAATTGTCGCTATCCGATTGTTGGACATTGCATCTCAACCGGCACTGCATCCTGCGTTCGCGCGGGGGAAATGGCCTGATAGTCTTGCAGCCTTACCCGGCTACTCCCTACCTTCGTGCCAATGCAATTTAAGCTACACCATACCGACCAGAAATCCGACGCCCGCGCCGGTACCATTACTACCGATCACGGTAAGATCAATACGCCCATCTTCATGCCCGTTGGCACCATCGGGACTGTGAAAGGTGTACACCAGGCCGAGCTGAAAGAACAGGTAAAAGCCCAGATCATCCTTGGCAACACCTACCACCTTTACCTCCGCCCGGGTATGGAGACGATGGAAGCGGCCGGCGGTCTGCACAAGTTCATGAACTGGAACGGTCCGATTTTGACCGACAGTGGCGGTTACCAGGTTTTCAGCCTCGCCCACCGGCGCAAGATCACCGAAGAAGGCGCCACCTTTGCCAGCCACATCGATGGCTCACGCCACCTCTTCAGCCCTGAATCCAGCCTCGGCATTCAACGCAGCATCGGGGCCGATATCGTAATGGCCTTCGATGAGTGCCCGCCCTACCCCAGCACCAGGGAATACGCCAAAAACAGCATGGACCTTACCCACCGCTGGCTGGAACGGTGCGTGACGTTCATGAACGAAACCTCCCCGAAATACGGCCACAGTCAGGCCCTTTTCCCCATCGTTCAGGGTAGTAGCTTTGACGACTTGCGGACGAAGTCCTGCGAGTTCATCGCCAGCCAGGACCAACCCGGTAACGCCATCGGCGGCCTCTCCGTCGGCGAACCAATCGAGGATATGTACCGCATCAGTAAGCTCTGTTGTGACGTGCTCCCCAAAGATAAACCCCGCTACCTGATGGGCGTTGGTACCCCGGCCAACATCATCGAGTGCATCAGCCGGGGTGTTGATATGTTCGACTGCGTATTGCCCAGCCGCAACGCCCGCCACGGCGTGATTTATACCCGCAACGGGATTATGAACATGAAGAACGCAAAATGGCGTACCGACTTCTCGCCCATCGATGACCGGCCCGACGCAGCTCCTACTTCACAAACGCACACAAAAGCTTACCTGGCTCACCTCTTCCGGGTAGGTGAATTGCTCGGCCCGCAGTTGGCGACCTTGCACAATCTCGCGTTTTACCTCTCGTTGGTCACCGAAGCACGAGAACACATCATCGAAGGAGATTTCGCAGACTGGGCAGCCAGCGTATTGCCGGGGTTGGAGCGGAAGTTGTAAATCAAAGCACCCCAATTCCCCGCGAAGGCAATTGAGGTGCAAAAACAACATAACGTAAATCTTTTGCAGGGGTGTCTCGTAGTGGACAGCTCGTAGTAGATAGCGCTACCGTACTTTGCAGGCAGAGTAGCGTTACTCAATGCACAACACCCCTGCCGCGCATTGTAAAACCAGTGATTCTACGATGACCTCTGCCGTTACTAACTCAACCGATCTTAACTGCGGTAAAGTTGCATTTACTAAATTACGGGCACCAATGAAGAAGAAAGTAATCATGCCCGTCCGCGCGCAACTGCGCGGTTACCTGCGCAAGCACCGCCGCGAGGTAGATCTTCCCCTGCAGTACGAAGACCTCGACCGGTTTCAGCAGACCATTGACCTGATCAATCATGCCGGCGAAGACACGCTTTGGCAAACCATTTTTTACGACGAGTACGAGCGCGCGCCCATCATGGAAGGGCTGAAAAAAATCTACGCCCACCTGCGGATGGGCGGAGACATGTCAGCACTCGAGCATCTGGAAGTGGCCAGAGTAGATTACTGCCTGTTTGGAAACACCAAACCCTTTCGGGTCCGGATCATCAACCGGCTCAACGACAACTACGACCACTTTTACGTCAAGAAGACAGATGCCAACCGCGTGTACGGGCTTGAACTGGAAGAACTGCTCAGCCCCGAGTCCGTTCGCTATCTGGTAGACGGCGACACCCTGATCGAGGAACACATCGCCGGCATCCCCGGCGACGATTTCTTCAAGAGTAAGCTCGATGATATTACCTTCAACCAGATCCGGATGGCGAAGGAATTCGTCAAATTCAACGAGCGTTGCTTCGTTCGCCTCCTTGGCGATATGCGGGCCTACAATTACGTGATCGACATTACGCCCGACATCGAAGGCAGCCAGTTTCGCTTTCGCGCCATCGACTTCGACCAGCAGTGCTACGAGGGTAAAAAGTCGTTTTACCTGCCACAATACTTCAAGGAAAACAACCCGATCATCAACCTTGGCATTCAGCATATCGGACCGCCTGCGGTCCGGCAATACCAACTCGAAGAGCGGGCGATGATCGGCGCCAGAATCAAGGTCGGCAACCGCCGCGTCCGGGATTTATTGAAGATTATATCTGAAGACGAAGTTTCCTTCGCCGAGAAAACCCAACAGCTCAAGGAAGAACTGAACGCCCACCACGAAACTAAACTCTTCAACCGCTGCCGAAGCATGGGAGATGTTTTACAGGCGCAACTACGACTCTCGTTGGAGAAAGACTTCCGGCAGAGTTTGGGGAGTATGTAGAGCCCGGCACTGCCGCAGGCGGATGAGCGGCAACAGCGTCAGCACTACCTACTGCTTAGATCCTACCCCACCAGTTCCATCCATTCCATTTCTTTTTCCTCGATCTGCTCGTTGAGCTCGTTGAGCTCACGGCCGAGGTCGGCGATTTTATCGGGGTTCAGTCCGGTTGGATCGAGGAAAATCTTATTGATCTTCGACTTGGCTTCCTCCAGTTTTTTCAGTTGGCCCTCGATGCGGCGAATGGCTTTGCGGGTCTCCTGAGACATGTGTTCCTGGGGCTCCTCTTTTTTGGGCGCGGCCGCAGGTGCAGTGGAAGCCTTTTCGGCGAGGGCTGCTTTCTCGGCGGCCAGTTCTTCCTTGCGGGTGGCCCGGTACTCTGTGTACAGGCCGTTCCAATCGCGGAGGTTGCCATCTTCTTCGAAGATGAAGAGATGCTGACAGATTTTGTCCAGAAAGAACCGGTCGTGAGAAACGATAAGTACACAGCCGGGGAAGTCGATCAGGAAATCCTCAAGAATATTGAGGGTCATGATGTCCAGGTCGTTCGTCGGCTCATCGAGAATGAGGAAGTTGGGGTTCTTCATCAGGATGGTGAGCAAGTAGAGGCGTCGGCGCTCTCCTCCACTCAGCTGACTGATGTACACCTGCTGTTGCTTATCGGGGAACATGAAGCGGTTCAGCAGGCCGCGGGCGGTCAGTTTCTGGCCTTTCTCGAGTGGGATAAACTCGGCAATTTCACGAATGGCTTCGATGACGCGCTTGTCTTTGTCGAGGTTAATACCATCCTGGGTGTAATAGCCGAAGTGCGTATTTACGCCGTGCACGACCTTACCGGTATCCGGTTCTAGCTCTTTCGTGAGCATGTGTAGCAGGGTCGACTTGCCCGCCCCGTTGCGACCTACGATGCCGGCCCGCTCGCCTTTCTGGAATTTATAGCTGAAGCCCTTCACCAGCGTCCGGTCTCCGTACGACTTACCGATGTTGTGCGCTTCCAGAATTTTTCCGCCAAGACGCTGGCCTTTTATCTCGATGGTGAGTTCGTCTTCGCTGCGGTGGCCACTGACTTTATTTTTCAGCTCGTGAAAGTCCTTGATGCGGCTTTTGGCCTTCGTACCCCGCCCCGATGGCATCCGGCGGACCCATTCGAGTTCTTTCTTCATCCGCTTTTTGTCCTTGTCCAGTTCAGCGGCTGAGGTTTCTTCGCGGATGGATTTCTTCTCCAGAAAATCGGAGTAGTTGCCGGTGTAGTGGTAAATGTTGCCGCCGTCGAGTTCAATGATACGGTTACAGACACGCTCCAGAAAGTAACGGTCGTGCGTCACCATCAGGAGGGTGAGGTTGGTAGACTGCAGCCACTCTTCGAGCCACTCGATCATGTCCAGATCGAGGTGGTTCGTCGGCTCATCCATGATGATGAGGTCGGGCTCATCGATGATGAGTTTGGCGAGGGCAACGCGCTTGCGTTGGCCACCGGAGAGGGTGCTCACCTTTTGGTCGAACCGCTCGATGTTGAGTTTGAAGAGCACCTCCTTGATGCGGGCCTCAATATCCCAGGCCTGGAGGCGATCCATGCGGGTGAGGGCATTTTGCAGCTTCTCGGGTTGGTCCGTCCGGCTGAGGGCTTCTTCGTAGTCGCGCACTGCGCGGACCATTTCGTTGTCGGAGTTGAACACTGCATCCATTACCGTTGCGTCTTTACCGAAGTCAGGTTCCTGCGGCAGGTACGCCATACGGGCGTCTTTGTGAATGTAGACTTCTGACCCCAGCCCTTCGGGCAGGTCGATGCCGGCGGCGACGCGCAGCAGGGTGGATTTCCCCGTACCATTCTTGGCCACCAGAGCGACCTTGGTGTTCCTGGCCACCTGAAGGCTTACGCGGTCGAAGAGGACTTTTTCGCCGTATATTTTAGAAACGTCGGTTAGTTCGAGATAGACCACGGTTGGTAATTTGGTTCGTTGAAATTCGGTGCGCTGCTTGCGGGCGGCGAAGATACGGTTTCCTGTAGAGTGAACGTCAATTAACGGTCTTGGTGTTCCAGACCAGCGCGAAGTCCTGTTTAGCCTTGCAGCAGGGGAATATCCCGGCCGGATTCCGTCCCAAGCGAGAGCGCGCCGAGCATCCTCCGGATGCGGGCCACCGGAAGGTCACGAACAAAGGCATTGATGTTTCGCCACAACTTCGCCTCTACAGAAGGAACACCCTACCTCAGAAGAGCGCCGCGCCCGGAGGGCGCGGAAAGGTAAGTAGCGAGAAAGACCCCACCTTTGCCTCAACCCCTCCCTCTGCACCTGCGGCCGCGCCAGCAAAAAAGCATCAGGCTTCTTGGCCTACAACCATACCCGGATCGCCAAAACGACCCCGAACACCGCAAGCGCCAGTGCGCCAAACCGCTGCACACGCCGCACCATCTCCGGCGTGAGGAACTCCCGCAACTTCCGGGCGCTGAGCACCTTGATGCAATCGGTAAGGATCACGGTAAGGATTAAACCGGTGTACACCGCCAGTGCAGCATCATCGGAGAGCTCCCGGTCATGAATCTGGGTGACGCTGAAAAACGACCAGAAAGAAATCGTAAACGGATTAAACAGGTTGATCCCGAAGCCCTGAGCGAAAGCGCTCAGTAACCCGCGGCGATTGGGTACTACGCGCTCTGCCGTGAAATCGACAGGCTCACGAAACCAGCCGACAATGGCGACGATGAGCAAGATTGCCCCGCCGATGGTACCGATTACTTTGGTAAGATAGATACTGTCGGAAATTTTGTCGAGCCCACCTAAGCCAAAATGGGTTGCGGCGGCAATAGAAACATCACTTATCCAAAAACCCATCGCCCCGGCAAACGCGGCTAAAGTCCCCCGCCGAAGACTCAGCTGCAACAACAATACCAGCAGCGGGCCCACCAGAAGCGACAGGACGAGGCCAGCACGGATGCCTTCCAGAAAATAGGTTGATGAATTAATAAGACTGATAGATTTATTATGCGCTCACGAGTTCAGGACAACAAAGGGGAACTGCTGGTAGCGTGACAGGGGAGACTTCGTACGCGAAGTTTCAATTCCATCACGCTATCGCTTTGTTTATTCCTCGTCGGCCAGGATTTGCTCCGCATGCACTTTGGTTTTGACTTTGGTGTAAACGCGGTCGATTTTACCATCCTCATCGATCACGAAAGTTGTGCGTAGAACACCATCGTATTCGCGTCCCATGAACTTTTTAGGTCCCCAGGTTCCGTAGGCATCCATCATTTCGTGCTCCTCATCGGCCAGCAGCGGCATCGGCAGATCGTGCTTCGCGATGAATTTGAGGTGCTTCGCGGGTTTATCCGGGCTCACTCCAAGAAGTTCATAGCCCTTCTCCTGAAGCTCTCCGAAGCTGTCCCGCAAAGAACAGGCAGCGGCCGTACAGCCGGGCGTGTCGTCTTTTGGGTAGAAGAAAATGATCAGTTTCTTTCCTGCATAATCAGAAAGAGAAACGGTGGTACCGTCCTGAAGAGTGCCGGTAAAATCGGGGGCGAGATCGCCAGGTTGTAATGTAGTCATGGCTAAAACAACAGCCGTCGGAGTGCAGAGTTCAGCAGTTTGGGCACGGCTTGCGGCAATCTCCCGGTAATCGGGCTTCTTCATTCTTATTTCTGACCGCAGCCCTACCTTTGCCTCATGCAACAAACATTAGTCTTTCTCGCTGTACTCATCGTGGCTGTAGCCATCTACTGGCCCATTCTGAAGAAAGCCCGTGGAGATATTTCGGCACGCTCGGCCGCAGGAATGGGCAATGGTCTACTGTTTGCCGTTTTGCTCATCCCGCTGTTCGGACCAATCATTTACCTTATTTTCCGGAAGAAGTTCTCGGTTAAATAGCGGAAAGTGCTCTTTCGGATTTGGCAACGTAATCCGCCAGGTACACATCAAGAGATTTGCGTTTATACTGCATCACAAAACGGGGATGAGAGAGGGGTATCACCTCTCCGAACCACCCGCGTTCCTCGTTGAGGGCTTTGAGGAATTTATAGTTTTTCCCTTCGCCGAGGCAGAGCAGAAATTCTCTCCGTGAGCCGAAACCGAGTTGAACATCGAAGTTCTCGATGATGCGGGGGCGGATGGCCTTTTCCAGCTTTTTGTCGTCGTAGTAATTGTAGTTCTTACCGTTTTTGGTAAAACCCAGAGGGCAGGCGGAGGTGATGTAAAAATCCTGGTAGAAGGCTTCGGGCCCTCCCATTTCGTTGATCCACCGGTAGATGAAGTCTGCGCTCAGTTCGGGCCGGCCGGTAAAGTTGTGCTCTATGTTGCACTGTTCGCGTAGCATCTTCGGCCCGGTGAAGGGAACACCCGTTACGCCCGCACCAAAGCGGCCGGGGTTGATGCCGGCTACGAAGATGCGGTCCCGGTTATCGGAGAAATACTTTTCGTAGAAAGCCTTCATGCAGGCCTGGGTATCTTCCTCGCCGAAGGGGTAGAGCAACTCTACACCTTTAGGCAACTTCCAGTCGGGCCGGAGGGTGTCGGTATGGTAGTTGAGGACGTGTTGAGCGAAGGTCATATTACTTCTTCCGGAAGAAAATAGAAATCGGCACTCCAGTAAAATCGAAGTTCTCGCGGATTTTGTTTTCCAGGTAGTTTTTGTACGAGTCCTGAATATGCTGCGGATGGTTGCAGTAGAAAGCGAAAGCAGGATAAGCAATCGGGAGTTGGGTAACGTACTTGATGCTTACTTCGCGGCCACGGTAGCTCGGCGGGGCGTAGCGCTCCATCGCCTTTTGCATCACCTCGTTGAGGCGGCTGGTAGGTATGCGGCGGGTGCGGCTTTCGTAAACCTGCATGGTGGCGTCTACCACCTTCATGATCCGTTGCTTTTCAAGAACCGACATGAAGATAACGGGAAGATCGTTGAAGGGCGCAAATTTCTCACGTACCGTTTGCTCGTAGTCGCGGGCAGTGTTGGTTTCCTTGTTCTCGATCAGGTCCCACTTGTTTACGGCAATTACGATGCCTTTGTTTCTGCGCTGCGCGATTCTGAAAATGGCGAGATCCTGACTTTCTATACCATCGGCGGCGTCGATCATCAGTACCACAACGTCAGCTTTTTCGATGGCTTTGATGGCACGCATTACGGAGTAGAACTCCAGGTTTTCGTAGACTTTAGCCTTCTTGCGAATACCCGCAGTATCGATCAGGTCGAACTCACGGTCGAACTTATTGTAGTGGCTGCTGGTGGTGTCGCGGGTCGTTCCGGCAATGTCGGTAACGATGTTACGCTCTTCGCCAAGCAGGGCGTTGATAAAGCTCGATTTACCCGCGTTCGGCTGACCAACGATGGCAATTTGCGGAATCTCCTTCGGCTCCTCTTCGCGGTTTTCGATATACTCAACTACTGCGTCCAGCATATCTCCGGTACCTGAGCCCGTTACGGAAGACAGGAAGTGCGTATGCTCAAAGCCCAGGCTCCAGAACTCGTTGGCTTCCAGCAGGCGGCTGTGGTTGTCGACTTTATTGACGACAAGCATCACCGGCTTATTTGTTTTGCGCAGCATACGGGCCACGGCTTCATCCAGGTCCGTCAGGCCGGTAGCTACATCAACCATAAAGATGATGACTGCTGCTTCGTCGATGGCAATTTCCACCTGCAGGCGAATGGCAGCTTCGAAAATATCGTCGCTTCCCCGAACAAAGCCACCGGTATCAACCACGGCGAAATCTTTTCCGTTCCAGGTCGATTCTCCGTACTGACGATCGCGGGTTACGCCACTCTGGTCGTCAACAATGCTCTGCTTAGTACCGATCAGGCGGTTAAACAGGGTTGATTTTCCGACGTTAGGCCGGCCTACAATTGCGACGATATCCATAATTTACTTGCTTCTGCTTTTGCTAACCAGTAGGAGGGGCTTCTGGTTGAGGGGCGCAAAGATACATCCTGTAACAACAAGCGCGCTCAAAATGCTATAAAGCAATTGTTTACCCCCTCACTACTTCTCATCCCCCGGCCAGAGAGTCGCGGGGGTAACAATAAGGCGCGCACGCAGGTGCAATGAATCGTTTTGAAAGGTGGTGGATGCCAATGCGCAGTATGTGTCCCGACATCCAAACCCGCCGTCTGCGTATATTTGCAGATGAGTTCTATTCTTCTCCACCTTTGAGGGGAAGCCGCCTAATTACATCCATAGTCCCAAATATCATGTTCTTCCTTCCTTACGTCCGCCGTGTCATCGCGGTGTTCTTCTTCATTGCTGTCATATCAGGCTCTGTTTCCTCCGCCGATTATTTTTGGGTTGGCGGCTCCGGCAACTGGTCAGACATCAGCCACTGGGCCACCACTTCGGGTGGCAGCACCACCCACGCCCAGGCCCCTACTTCCAACGACGATGTTTACTTCGATGCGAATTCCTTCTCCGGCCCCATGGAGATGGTAGTGCTGAATACTGATGTGAACTTCTGCCGCAGCATGAGTTGGTCGGGTGCTACGGGCAACCCTGTTTTTTTGGGTGGGCGCGGCGTTACGCTCAACATCTTCGGTTCCCTGGAGCTGATCGATGCGATGGACTACCGTTTTGACGGTACCTGTGTTTTTACCGGAACGACCGCGAACGACGTCGACTTCCGCGGCAATACGGCGGGTTACATCCTGGAGTTTGCCGGCACCGGAGAGTGGACACTGCAGGGAGACGTGGCCGTCGACTCCATTTTGCTCTTTAATGAAGGCACACTTCGCACCAGCGGCCGCGCCGTAACGACCAGGTATTTACGTACCGACAGTGACGCCCCCCGCACCCTCGAGCTTGGCGCAAGCACGATCACTATTACTGCCAACACCTGGCGCCCCTACCCCAACTCCTACGCCACCATCAATTCTCAACCCCTCTGGGTCGACGCCCGCAACCTGACGCTCGATGCTGGCACATCCACAATTGACCTCACCGGTAGCCAGGTTGATGTTTTTCTGGAAGGCCCCGGCACGCTGAACTTTAATGAGGTTGTACTGAGTGCCCCCGCTGGCTCTTCGAATATTCGCAACTGGACGGACCAAAATGGTTTCGCCTCCGAACCCACCGTGAGCTACAGCCGCCTCAACCTGCTGCACCGTACGCTTCTGGAAGGAGACTACACCATCGGAGAGTTAGAGCTTCACAGCGGCCAGCAGTACCGGTTCCTGAGTGGCGCAACTTTCACGCTTGGTGACCTGATTGCCAACGGAGACTGTCAGGGAACTGTGGACCTGAGCAGTACCGCAACAGATCCCGCCATCTTCTCTGCCTCCAGTCCCATTACGACCGACTATACTTCGCTACGCGCCATCTCCGCCACGGGCGGCGGTACTTTCACGGCCAATAATGCCATTGACCTGGGTAATAATGACGGCTGGACGCTCAATGCCCGGCCCAATGAATCCTTCTACTGGGTTGGTAATAACGGGAACTGGAACAACCCAAACAACTGGTCTTTCTCTAGCGGTGGACCGGTCAGTGGGTGCGTGCCTTCACTGGCGGACGACGTTTTTTTTGACGGCGCTTCCTTCGATGGTGCTAACCGCACCGTTACCATCAACGTAGAAAATGCGGCTTGCCGCAACATGAGCTGGGCCGGAGCGAGCTTTAGTCCCACTTTTGCCGGACCGAAGCAGAACCGGATGCAGATCGGAGGGTCCCTGAATTTTATTCCCGACATGGAGCACTCTTTCGAAGGCACTTATGTTTTCTCCTCTAACCTGACGGGCAACACCATTACAACCGCAGGACAGCCCCTCAACCGAAACGCCATTTTTGAAGGCAACGGAGAATGGATTTTGCAGGACTCTCTTTATGTTTACTTCGAACTGCAAATCAAATCAGGCATCTTCCGGACGAACGACCAGGCGGTGAGCACCAACTTTTTCTACTCCCGCGAGCCCAATCCCCGGGAAATCTACTTGGGCGACTCACGCTTAACCATTGAGTCTCGCCAGGATAGCTTCTACTACTGCGAGGTCAGTTTGCTCTCCGAAAACCTGCTGTTCGATGCAGGTACCTCTATCATTAATCTGGAAGGCGCGGACAACGGCAGCGTCAACGTGTACGGAGCAGACCCCATGGCCTTCAATGTCATCAATTTTTTCATCCCTCTCGCCAGCTTCTACCAAAACATCTTTGATCCTGCCTTTAACCCAACGGTTATTGTGGACTCTATGTCCTTCTACAATTCAGGCTTTCTTGCTGGCAATAACGCAATAAACTACCTGCAACTCGCCCCCGGCCGTACTTATGAACTGCGGGCCGGAGACCAACAAACCATCGATGAACTAGTCTCTAACGGCAGTTGTGCAGACGGGCTCACCACCATCATTTCTGATTTTCCCGACCAAACAGCGCAAATCTCACTGCCTCCGGCGCAGACCTTTGAGCGTTTGTACCTCCGCGACATCGAGCTTACCGCCGGTGCACCGGCTATTGCAGATGCCTCTGTTGACGGCGGCGGAAATACCGGCTGGCAAATTAACCAGGAAACCAACCGTACACTCTTCTGGGTTGGCGGCGATGGCGAGTGGTTCGACCCCGCCCACTGGTCGCTCACCTCCGGCGGAGCCGGAGGTGAATGTGTACCGACAATGATCGACGATGTGATTATCGACGAAAACTCCGGTGGCGCAATCGATTTTGCAGTCAACAACAACAGTGATCGGTATATCAACTGTCACGATATCAACTGGACGCCGGGGCTGACCAACCTCAATTACTTCAATGGCAACAGAATGAGGATTTCGGGCAGCTTCACCAATGAAGGCAACATGAATTTAGGAGCTTACTGGGTGTACTTTTCCGGGACCTCCAATCATACGATCACAACCGGAAACGCCCGGTTCTTCGATTTCATCTTCGAACAAACCGGTACTTACACTTTCCTGGATGATTTTCTGGGAGCGAACCTCATTCATCAGCGCGGCAACATCAATTTCAACGACCTTACCGGCGATCTGGATCGGTTTACTGTTGTGCAAAGTCCGGCCCCGAAATTCATAAACCTGGGAGACGCACATCTTCGCCTCCACTGGAATTATGACGGTTTTACCGGTGCTTTTTCGGCCTACGGAGCAGCTAACGTAACCATCGACCCCGGTAATTCGCTGGTAGAACTCACTGGCACTTCGGGGGCCGTCCGAGCTGATCACGGTGTGACTTTCAACGACGTCCTCTTCAGCAACGCTTCCGGCAACGGACTGTTCGTCCAGGAAGAATCTGCGACCATCGACGTAACGGCGAGCTCCGTCATCTTCAATGGCAACGGCAGACTCGATCTGGAGCTGACCACAGACACCCTTATTTTTGCGCCGGGTAAATCGTACACCTTCAAAGCCGATGCCGACCAAACGATCAACAAGTACTGGCAAACAATCGGTAACAACTGTACGCCCATCGCATTACAGTCCAGCATCAATGGCACACAGGCGCGGGCGCAGGTGCCGGGCGACGGTAAAATCATCGCCGATTTTGTTCAGATGAGGAACATCACCGGAGTAGGCGGTGCCGACTTTTTGGCCGGATCACGAAGCACCGACATTGGCAATTCAAACGTAAACTGGCTCTTCGAAACAGCGCCTCAGTTCCAGACCGTCGGGTTTTTAGGGCAGGACCGTGCAATCTGCGAAGGAGAAGACATAGTATTGGACGCATTCAATTTCAGCCCGGGAGAGCAATACCTCTGGCAGGACGGCTCTACGGATTCGACCTTCACTACCGACCAGTCGGGGACTTTCTTCGTGGAAGTAACGTTCCAGAACTCCTGCCTCATCCGGGACACCATCACGGTCCTCGACGCCCAGGCCTTTGAGGTCGACCTCCCCGAAGACCCGGTCATCTGTACCGGCGACACCCTGATTCTGTCGGCCGACTCCGGCCTGAACTCGGCCGATTACCTCTGGCAGGATGGAAGTACTGAGCCTACCTTCAGTGCGTTTGCCTCCGGCCTCTATAAAGTTACCGTAGACCTCGGCGGTTGTCTCAAATCAGACAGCACAATGCTGACGGTTCTACCCTCTCCTACCGTCGATTTGGGCGATGACCGCGTTGTCGCCTGTGCGGGGGAAGATTTCACCCTCACCGCATCCGTTGACGCCGATAACTTTATGTGGCAGGACGGAAGTACGGAGACCACTTTCACCGGAGATCAGCCCGGCATATATTTCGTCGAAGCCAGCAACGGGCAGTGTTCCGTACGGGACAGCGTTGAAGTGGTCTACGTGACCCCAAACACCGTCAACCTCGGCAACGACTCCACCCTTTGCACAGCACCTGAGCTCTTGCTTGATGCCGGCAACCCCGGCTACACCTACCAGTGGCAAGACGGCAGTACCGGACAAACCTTCACCGCCACCACTTCCGGTCAGTACTTCGTCACTATCGACAGCGCCGGCTGCACCTCCAGCGACACCATCAATTTGGTCTTCCCCCGCTTCGACGATCTGGATGTGGTGGACGGTTACGAAATTTGTGAAGGGGAGACCTTCCGTCTCACAACCCAGGTGCCAGCCGATGCTATCCGCTGGAGCAACGGGCAAACCGGACTTAATTTCAGTACAGCCACCGAAGGAATTTTTACGGCAGAATTTGATTTCGGGCCTTGTACACTGACCAAAGACTTTGTGGTTGATTTCCTCGCCCCACCCGTAGTTGAGCTGGGGCCGGACGTGTCTGAATGCGAAGGCATCCCCGTCGTTCTCGATGCGGGCATAAGCGGAGTCTGGCAGGATGGCTCAACCTCTTCCTCCTTTACTACTCTGGAGGCGGGTCAATATAAAGTGATCGTCACCGATGGCCCCTGTGTGGTTGCCGACAGCGTGAATGTGAGTTTCCTCGCGGCCCCGGAGTTCTCCCTCGGCGACGACCAGGAGGCCTGTGAAGACGATCAACTCATGGTTTCCGTCTCCCCCGCCAACCTCGGCCTGATTACCTGGGACGACGGCGAGATGGACGTTACCCGCACCTTCACCGAGAGCGCCCTTCGCTTCGTAGAGGTGGAGGACGCCAACGGTTGTATTGCCCGCGACTCGGTCCTGCTTACCTTCCACGCTCCACCGGTGCTCGACCTGGGACAGGACACCACCGTTTGTGACGACGAGGCTTTTACACTACAAGCGGTTGCGGGCGTAGGCAACCTAACCTGGTCAGACGGCTCTACCGGACCAACCTACCTCGTTCCTGCCCCAGGTACTATCCGCGCCTTCCTCGAAGACGATTACTGCACCGTATCCGACACCGTAGAGGTAGCTTTCCAAAGCTGCATCAAATTCGACGACTACATGCCTACCGCCTTTTCTCCTAACTTCGACGGGATCAACGATGAGTTCGGCATGATGTACAATGACCGGGTTGAAATCCTTGAGTACAGTATGGAAGTTTTTGACCGTTGGGGATCCCCCGTATTCCGCTCTGAGAGCATCGATGACCTTTGGGACGGCACCAAAGACGGTGAACAGGTAGAGATCGGTGTCTTCGTTTACGTCATCGAGGTTGTTTACCGTGATGACCGGGAGACCGGGAGCCGGGTTATTTCCGGAGACGTAATGGTAGTCCGCTGATCTCGCTTCACACGTATCCAACTGCATGCATTCTTGCCGGACTTCGCCCTGGTCAAAGCGAAGTTTCCGGCAAGCGTGTACTATCGGAGTAAACGGAGGTTCATGCCCACGGTCACGTGTGTAGCTAATAAGCCATACTTCTACGTACAGCTTCTGTTTTTTCCTTCCCCGCAAACTTCTCGCATAGGTAAAGCCCCAGCGTAAGGGAAGAGGCGACTGCTCCGGCGGTGATCACTGCCCCGTCATCAACAAGGTCTTCCCGGACGACTTCAGCGCAGAAGGGTTCAAGAGTTTTGTACTCGTTGAAGTGGGTAGTTGCGCGGTGCCCTTTCAGGAAACCTGCAGCTCCGAGGAGCAGGGCCCCGGTACAGACGGAAGCTTTTAGTGGCACATCGGTCGCAGTCTGGAGCCAGGCAGTAAAAGCCGGGTTGTCTTTCAGCATCCGGGTACCGAAGTCTCCGGGCACGACGATGAGGTCGTATTTGCTCAGATTTGGACATACGTGATCCACTCCGATTTCGAGGCCGAAGGAATCGTTGATTGTGGGCGTCAGGGCGCAGGTATCCCAACTGAAATCAGGCAGGTGCCCCTGAGATTGCAATCTGCTGAGTGGATCGTACACCCCAACGAAGTCGAGGAGCGTAATGTCGTTGAACAAGATATAGGCAGCGGTCATGTGTAGGTTTTTAATCGGTCGGTGCAGGCAGGGTTCCTGATTGACGAAGCCAGCACTGCAAACGCCCTTTGCACCTGCGGCCGCGCCCAAGAAAAAACCCCTCTCCCGAACCGCGGAAGAGAGGCTATCCCAAAAACCGATTTAAGCTCTTGCCCGTTGCCGGAGTACGCCAACGGAGGTGCCATTCACGGGGGTACGTGAAGACAGCATAATATTTTTGTAGGTAGATAGCAATGTGTCACGGAGGGAGCAACACCGGAGAGCCCAAAACTTAACTCGCGCTCGTACAATGAAGTAGGAGCGCGAGTCAAAGATAAGTACTTAGCAACAAAATTACAATTCGGGCGCTTTTAGCGACGATTGTCTTCGATTGCCTTCTTGTTACGATTCTCCTGAATCGACTTACGGTCGATAGAATAACCGACGGTAAATTCGTGGCTACCGTTGTTGTAGCTCTGGAATTCACTGAAGCCCAGGTCGTAGGAATAGTAAAGTTGCAGGCCGTTGATTTTGGTACCAAGCAGCATTCCCAGGCCTCCCAGATTCCGGTAAGAAAGCCCGGCGATGAACTGGTCGTCAAGAAAACCTGCCTGAATGTTGAAATCCATCATAAAAGGAGCTTCCTGCACATCACGAAGCATGAGGCTCGGGGTAAGGTTAACGTTCAGTTCCTCGATGCGGAAACGATGGCCCAACAGAAACGTAAAGTTGAAGCCTTCGTCGGTAGTGGTCCCGGAAATATCGCCCAGGCGCTTAGCGACCAGGTTGTTGATGGTGAAGCCCCCAAAGGTATTCTGGAGATAGCTGCCATAAATGCCGATGCCCGCGTCGAATTCGTTCTTCCCGTCCAGATACTCCTGAATAGTTTGATCTCCCGGTTCGTAACGGGGATTGTTGATAATATCAGCATCGAGCGTCAGGCGCTGAAACTCAGTAAAGAAGCCGAACGCCGCCTGAAAAGCGGGCACTCCTTTTACTTCTTCACCAAAGCCGAAGCGGAAAGCCACGTCGATTTGGCCCTTCAACCGCTGGATGCCGGCTGCTTTTTCGGAAAACACCCCGGCACCGATACCAAAGTTGGTACCGATGGGCCCGTTGAGTCTGGCAGCAACTGTTTTGGGAGAATCCTCGAAACCAGACCACGCCGCCCGGGCGTTGAGCTGGATGGTGTACTCATCAAGAAATCCAGCGGCCGCCGGATTCAGAATGATCGGGTTCTGAACGTAATGATTAAAGACGGCTTCGTCCTGGGCCGTGAGCGGGGCCAGGGCTACCAGGAATAAAACCAGGGTGGGTAGCATTTTTTTCATCGGAAGCGTTGTTTGCGTTTTTGGGAGGGATGGTATGAAAGGCTTCCCGGAACCAGCAGGGTGTGCAGGTTCCGGGAAGAAAAGTAAAAGTTAGTCACGAAGGATGGTTAAAGAACCGCGTTGCTGCATCTCTTCACCGAGCATATTCGTGAACTCAAAAATGTAGTAGTAAGGGCCGTCGGGCAGGAAAGTACCGTCGTTGGTCATCCCTTCGAAGCAATTAAGGCCACGGTCGTCGTCGCTACAGTCGTAATCGGTCGCCCGGTACACGAGTTGTCCCCAGCGGTTGAATACCTGAAGGTTGTTGTTGATGGCTTCAACGCCATCGGAACAGGTAATCACGAAGGCCTCGTTGAGGCCGTCTCCGTTCGGCGTGATTACGTCGCGTGCACTCAGGCAGGGGAAACGGCGGTCAAGAATCTCGACCGTCATGGACACGGTCTGGCAGCCGTTATCGTCGGTAACTTCAATGGTGTAAACACCCGGACAAAGCCCTTCGGCAAACGGATCATCGCCCTGGTTAGGCAGCTGAGGGAAAGTATAGCGGTAGTTCCCGCTTCCGCCCAGCGGGAGGATGCGGATGCTGCCGTTACACCCTTCGGTTGCATCGATGGCTTCGAAGGTAATTGCCAGGTCTTCCGGTGCAGCCAACGAGTAAGACTCGGTGCTGCTACAGTCGTTACCGTCCGTAACGGTGACGTCGTAAGTGCCCGTCCCCAGGCCGGAAATCCGGGAGGTAGTCGCTCCGGTAGACCAGGTAAAAGCATAAGGCCCCACACCTCCTTCGGCTGCAACTGAAATGCTGCCGTCAGTTGTGCTCCCGCAACTGATGGGGGTAATCGTTTCGTTCAACTCCAGGGCAGGAGGTGCAGTAACTTCAATCGTCCGGTTGATTTCACAGCCTCCGGCGTCAATTACCGTGGCGGTATAAACCCCAGCCACCGCGTTCGTCAGCACGCTGTCCACACCTACCATTTCACCGTCCAGAAGGAACTCGTACATGAAGTCTCCCTGTCCGCTGATCACGATTACGATGCGGCCGTCGGCGGCATCGGCGCAACTTACGTCAAAGCCGTTGTAGTCAGACGGTACACTAACGGAAACGCTGAATCCGGAAGAAATCCCAACGGAGTAATTCTTAACGAGCATCGCACCGGTTGCATCGGTGATGGTCAGGGTGTAATCTCCTGCAGTTACGCCATCGGTCACGTCGGAAGCGATAAGATCCTCATTGGTAGAGATGACTTCAGCGGCGCCGACGCGGGTCCAGGCAAAGGTATACGGCATTACTCCTCCGGTAATACTGACGTCGATGCCTCCTTCGGTTCCGTCGGCACAGGCTACATCGCTGACAGCAACGAGTTCTTCGTCTATTCTCCCAACGGTTACTGATTCGGCCTCAAACGTACAGCCATTGGCATCCGTGATGGTCGGGGTGTATACACCTGCGCAAAGCAAACTGCGGGTTGCTCCCGTCATTCCATCGTTCCAAACGACAGTATACGGAGCCGTTCCACCGCCAATTGTCAGGCTGATCATGCCGGAACATCCGGCAGCTTCTGTATCTGAAGTAACAACAGGAGTTGCCGAAATAGCTTCCGGTGTCGTTACGGTCACGACCGTATCCAGAGTTGCTCCCTGATCATCGGTAATAAAGATGGTGTAGGTACCTCCGCCCAGTTCCAGGCTGATGTTGTCATCAGTGAAGGTTTCCATAGTTCCCAGCGGAGCGATTCGTACGGCGAACGGCGCTACACCGTTGCTGATCAAGATCACAACGGTGCCGTCGTCAGAATCTGAACATGACGTGGCTGTTGTGCTTACACTCAGGATGCTGGCCTGCGCGGAAGTAACAGTGTAACACCGTGAAACGGTACATCCGCTGTCGTCCATCACAGTTACGCAGTACTGACCGGAAGAAAGTCCGGTACGGTTCTGAGTGGTAGGTCCGTCGTCCCAGACAAAAGTATACGGAGGGCTTCCTCCCGAAGGAGTCAGGGTGATGGCACCATTGTCTCCTGATGTTGCCGCCGTAACAGTACCAGGAATTAGGATAGGTTCCGGAGTATCTACGGTAACGGTCTGGGCGGTTTGGCACTCCCCACTGGTGATTATTACCTGGTAGTCGCCGGGGGCGATGTCGCTCAGATCCTGATCGGTCGAGATCGTTGTTCCGTTCATACTCCAGACATAATTATAAGCACCGTTTCCTCCGGTCACCGAGATGTCGATGGAACCATTGTCTTCGCCAAAACATCCCTGATCGATAATGGTAGACGTAATTTCCACGTCCCGGATGATGCCGAAGCATTGCATATCCTCACAATCGTTATTGTCAGTAACGGTGAGACAGTATGTTCCCGCTTCCGTAACGTCGTTGATATCCTCCATGGAAGAGGTATAGCCGTCAGGCCCGGTCCAGGAATAAGTGAAAGGAGCTCTGCCCCCGGTAACTTCGATGGTAACTCCGCCCGGAGTATCACTCGTAATTTTGAAGGGCGAACCTGCAATATTGAGAACAGACGGCTCACCCACCATGATGTTGTTCAGGATGCGCGCACACCCGAAGCGATCGGTTACCGTCACGGAGTACGAACCGCCGTCCAGACCAGTTTGCTGGTTAACGCCCTGCCCATCGCTGCCTTCACTCCAGTCGAAGAGGAAAGGTCCGTTGCTGCCAATGGTAGCAATAGTGATCTGACCATCTTCCTCGCCCGCACAGCTTACGCCGCTTACGCTGGCAACTTCAATCGCGAAGGGCCCCGGATCAGTCAGGGTGAAAGAGTCTTCAGTTGTTGCGTTTCCGTTCGTAATGGTTACAGAATATGTACCCGCCGACAGACCAATAGCGGTCTCGGAGTTAGATACGTTGGGCGACCACTCGTAGGTGAGGCCTGTTCCTCCACTTACGTTGAGGGAAATGGAGCCATCGGCTCCACCTGCACAAACCGGATCATTCAGGGTAGAACTGATGATTACAGGGGCCGTTGTTCCGTTCACCTGACCGTTGAGGAGGGTAAAGTCATCAACAATGTCGTTTACGTCTTCAAATTCTATCGGCGTGGGAGCGTCGCTGAAAGTGACGAGCGTAAGGTCGGTAGAAAGTACCCGGAAACAAATCGTAAATACCGCTGACCCGTCGGGCACAGTAGTTCCGTTCGCCAGGTTATCGGCCCACGCAACCCGTAGAATACCGGGAGGAGAGTTATTTACTGCACCATCGGAGAACCCGGGGTAGGCGTAGTCTGGTCGTGTACCGATATACTCTAATTTAGTTGGGTCATAACTGATGGTGTACTGGAAAGACACCAGATCGATTGCCTCGTAAGCGATAATCGGCAAACAGATTTCGTCTCCAATTGCAGCCTGAGCCGAGCCAATCTGGAATGTAAGCCCGTCGGTGGTTGGAGCATCCGGGTTGATTGCACCACCGGATGGAATTACTCCTACGGCCTGGTTACTGCCGTTGCGCGCAAGAATCGTTGCGGGACTGTTCGCAAAATTAATTGGGGTAACCGCCACGCGATCTACCGTAAAGCAGAAACTTGCAACAGAGTTCCCGTTGGGGATCGATTCTCCCGAGCTGGAAGGAGAGGTCCAGTTGAACACCACCGTACCGGCACTCGGGGAGGTAATGTTTGCTGCAGAAATACTGGACAAGCCGTAGTTGGTTGACCCAGCAAACGTCACCATAGAAGGATCATAAGTAAGCGAGAAGCTCAGGTTGGTCAGGTTGGTGAAGTTGGTCGCAGGTAAGTTGACGCACACTTCGGTTCCCGTTAGCCCGGAAGCCGATCCGAGAGAAAGAACCAGGTTCGGGGGTGGGCCGGATCCACAATCTGTTTCTCCGGCATTGATGGTACCACTTACACGGTCGATCGGGTCGATGGCCTGGTTGTCCGGGCCTGCGGCCCGGATCCGGAAGGAAGGCAGGTCGTCAGTTATCTCGATGGAAGTCTCACACTCCTGCAAGACGTTGAAGCATACGTTCACGATGCTGTTCCCATCCGCAACGGAATTGTTCCCTACGTTAGGATCGAACCAGATTGCCCGCAAAATTCCCGGCTCAGGATTGGCGACCTGAAGACCAGAAAGTTCTCCTGTTCCCATTCCGCTGGTGAACGAGAGCATTTCCGGATCGTAGCCGATCGCGAACTGCAAACTGGCGAGGTCTGTAAGGTTGAATACAGTAACGTCAATGCAGACTTCGGTTCCTTCTGCACCAGCACCACTTCCGGCCACGAGGGTCAGATTGTCGAAGCTCACCGTTCCCTGAATAGTGCCGGGGTTGGTCGTTGTGGTGAGTGTATTGCCGCCACCGTCGGTAACACTAATGTTGGTCAGGTTTACGCTTGTGGGGTCTCCGTCTAACAGGGTGAAGCAAACCGTAACGAAAGCCTGACCGTTGCTTAATGTCTGTGGCGAGGGAGCAGTGTAGTTGATAACCACCTGCCCTGGTGTACTCGTGTTGATGTTGGAAGCTCCGAAGGAGGCGAGCATTGAGTTGCCGGTTACAGACTCCAGGCTCAGCGCAGAGGCGTCGTAGTTGAGCGTCATGGAAACGCTACCGAGGTTAGTGAAGTCACGAACCGCAATGTTCACACAAACCTCTTCACCGACAGCGGCCATGCCACTACCGACATTGAAGCGGGGAGAAACGCCCGTCGGACAAGTATTCGGACAGCTGCCCCCACAATCAACACCTGTTTCATCGCCATTCATGATGCCGTCGTTACAGGTAACACAGGGCGCACAGTCGGAGCCGCCACAATCGATGCCTTCTTCGTCGCCATCCTTGATTCCGTTCGTACAGCTAGGCTCGGCGGAGCAGCCGTTTACCATTCCGTCGTTCGCAACCGGGGCCGGTACGGAGAACATTCCGGTGGTGTTACTTCCCCGCAGGTTATCTGCGTCGAGGATTGTTGTTCCGCTGGTCTCATTCGTAAAGCAGATTGTACCGATAGAGGTTCCATCTTCGACAGTGATCCCCGAAAGATCTGCATTAAAGAATACCAGGCGGATATTTCCGTCGGATACGTCGTTGCCCTGAAGTTCTGAGCCCAGCACAGATGACGAGAAGCTTTCGAATTCGAGGTTAGCTCCGGGATAGAAAATATCCATCTGAAAACCAACGATATCGGTAAAGTTACCCACGAAGAGGTCAACACAAGCCTGACCATTAAGCGCAACATCACAAGCCTGCCCTACACAAATCGAGAAGGCGTCGGTGTCTGCACCGCAATCCCCACCGGTCATGCCGCCGCAAGGAGCACAGTCGGGGCCACCACAATCAACACCGGTTTCACTACCGTTCATAATACCATCCGAGCAAGTCGAGGTAGTACCACAGTTCTGGTTTACCGCGCCGGGGCTGGTAACCGCCGGTAGCCGGCCGCCCACAGTGTTGAATACCCGAAGGGTAGTTCCGGGATTCCGGAAAGTAAGCGGGGTGGCAGTAGTGTTCTCAACATCAAAGCAGAGTTCAAAAGCAATTTCAGTAGGGTCAAGACTTACACCAGTAAGGTTCGGGTCGTTCCATACCAACGTTACAACGCCATCTGCAGAACTGCCGGCCGTTGCACCGTTTTGCAGGCTGGAATGCGCCGTAAAGCTGGCGTAATTGAGGTTACCCACAGCAAATTCCAATGAGAACTGCAGGCCGCCGAGGTTGTCGAAGTTACCGACCATTACTGGTACGCAAACTGTGGTACCTGCGTCCGCGCAAACACTTCCTATACATATTTCCACGTCGGTGGTGCCTTCACCACATTCGCTTACCGGGCAAGCCGTACAGTTGGGTCCTCCACAGTCGACACCGGTCTCTCCGTTGTTCTGGATGCCGTCATTACAGGTTTCACAGGGAGCACAGTTCGGCCCTCCACAGTCGATGCCGGTCTCTCCGTTGTTCTGGATGCCGTCATTACAGTTGTCTCCACCAGCGCTACAACCCGCTGCGTTTACGGTTCCATCGTTACCAATCGGGCCAATAACCGTTCCGTTGGTATCTCCTACTTGCAAAGATGCTACTTCTACCACGGTAGGGGAAGCCGTCTCGTTTGTGAAGCAGATGGTTGCAATAACAGTGTTGTCCGGAAGCGATTCACCGCTCTGGTCGCTATCGATGTAAATGGCTCTGATGTCGCCATCTGCATTCTCGTTGAGTTGCAGTGCGGCACCAAGTGCCGACGGAGAAGTAAAGCTCGTATACTCCAGGTTCGCAGCCGGGTACTCCAACTCGAACTGAAGCCCGGTGATATTCGTGAAATTGCTTACGGTTACATCGAGGCAAAAAGCACCGTTGACCGGGATGTCACAGGCATCTTCGATACAGAGGTTGAACTGGCTGGAACCAGCGCCACATTCCGCAGCCACACACGGCGCACAGTCTGGGCCTCCGCAGTCAACACCGGTTTCATTACCGTTCTGGATGCCGTCGCTACAGGTTGCCGTCGGACAAGCCGCACAGTCGGGGCCGCCACAGTCAACGCCGGTTTCATTACCGTTCTGGATACCATCCGAACAGGTTGGCATTCCGCCGTTACAACCGGCGGCGTTTACCGTACCGTCGTTGCCAATTGGGCCGATAACGGTTCCGTCGGTATCTCCTACCTGTAACGAAGCCACTTCAATTACGGTAGTCGAAGCAGTCTCGTTGGTAAAGCAAATGGTTGCGAGTACAGTATTGTCCGGAAGCGATTCGCCGCTCTGATCGCTATCGATGTAAATAGCTCTGATGTCGCCATCTGCATTCTCGTTGAGTTGCAGTGCGGTACCAAGTGCCGACGGAGAAGTAAAGCTCGTATACTCCAGGTTCGCAGCCGGGTACTCCAACTCGAACTGAAGTCCGGTGATATTCGTGAAGTTGCTTACGGTTACATCGAGGCAAAAAGCACCGTTGACCGGGATGTTACAGGCATCTTCGATACAGAGGTTGAACTGGCTGGAACCAGCGCCACATTCCGCGGCCACACACGGCGCACAGTCGGGGCCTCCGCAGTCAACACCGGTTTCATTACCGTTCTGGATGCCGTCGCTACAGGTTGCCGTCGGACAAGCCGCACAGTCGGGGCCGCCACAGTCAACGCCGGTTTCATTACCGTTCTGGATACCATCCGAACAGGTTGGCATTCCGCCGTTACAACCGGCGGCGTTTACCGTACCGTCGTTGCCAATTGGGCCGATAACGGTTCCGTCGGTATCTCCTACCTGTAACGAAGCCACTTCAATTACGGTAGTCGAAGCAGTCTCGTTGGTAAAGCAAATGGTTGCGAGTACAGTATTGTCCGGAAGCGATTCGCCGCTCTGATCGCT
>NZ_VOXD01000014.1:129139-143821 GCF_008014675.1 Neolewinella aurantiaca
TTCCGTCGGTATCTCCTACCTGTAACGAAGCCACTTCAATTACGGTAGTCGAAGCAGTCTCGTTGGTAAAGCAAATGGTTGCGAGTACAGTATTGTCCGGAAGCGATTCGCCGCTCTGATCGCTGTCGATGTAAATGGCTCTGATGTCGCCGTCTGCGTTCTCGTTGAGCTGTAGTGCGGCACCCAGCGCCGACGGGGAGGTAAAACTGGTGTATTCCAGATTCGCAGCCGGGTAATTCAGTTCAAACTGAAGGCCGGTGATATTGGTGAAGTTGCTCACCGTGATGTCGAGACAAAAAGCAGCGTTGACCGCAATGTCACAAACATCTTCGATACAGAGGTTGAACTGACTGGAGCCAGCACCACATTCATCGGCCGTACACGGAGCACAATCCGGGCCACCACAGTCGACACCGGTTTCGTTGCCGTTCATAATACCGTCCGAACAAGTCGGGGTAACCATACACGGAGCACAATCCGGGCCACCGCAGTCAACACCGGTTTCGTTACCATTCATGATGCCGTCCGAACAAGTCGGGGTAACCATACACGGAGCACAATCCGGGCCACCACAGTCAACACCGGTTTCGTTACCATTCATGATGCCGTCCGAACAGGTTGGGGTAACCATACACGGCGCACAGTCAGGGCCACCACAGTCAACACCCGTTTCGCTGCCGTTCTGAACACCATCGGTACAAGTTGCCATTCCTACTACGCCAGAGTTGACCGTACCGTTCGTGATGTTGACATCATCTTCATCCTCGAAGATATTACCCTCGTCATCGGTAAATTCGAGCGGAGTCGGGCTACTGCCGATTTCCACCTCCGTCTCCACCTCCTGAAGGATGCGGAAGCAGATCTGACCGATAACAAATGGGCCAGGATCAGTATACCCCGTGGAGCTAAAAGGAGCATAAACCACACGGATGACTTCCGGGCGGTTGGAGTTATTGATTAAGGAGACGTTGTTGCCGTTGATGTTGCCGGTAGCGGAAACATACTCCAGCACGAGGGTGTCGTAGGTAATACTGAACTGCATGCCGGAAATGCCGACGAAGTTCTCGCCTATGAGATCAAGACAAACAGTTTCGCCGACCTCTCCGTCTACGTCGGAAAGGCTGATGCCGAGTGTTTGTCCGTTCAAGCCGGCCGTAAGGCAAAGGAGCAGCCCACTCAGCAGCAGGGTGTAAAAATTTCTCATCTAAGTTATCAGTTTGGGATTAAGATATAAAACGGCCGGTTTCGCCGGCGGAGAGACTAAGACTCTTTGTATACAATTTATTCCCTGCCGTGCAGGATCACCTTGCGGTGCAGTTGCTCACGATCGGTAATGAGACGGATGATGTAGGCGCCCTGACCTGGGAAGTCCCCGGCCTGTAGTTCCGTCGTACTGTTGCGGGCGGCGATGTTCATTTTGCGGCTGCTCAGCAGCCGGCCGGAGAGGTCCAGAATTTCCAGTGTAGCCGGCCCGCTGTAGTTCAGGCTGGTTTGCACCCTTACAAAGCGTGTGAAGGGGTTCGGAGAAACCGTAAAGCGAGGGTCTTCGGCGAAAGCACTTACGGCATTCGTACCTTCCAGATTTATGACACCGTTGGTTGTAATCGTATCGATACGGTTGTTCATCACGTCCATACCGCTGAATCTAAGCGGCATCTCACTGAAAGAGATTTCAGTAACCGCCGAAAGGTTACTCTTTGGCATAAAATTGAGGGAGAACAGAATCACGCTGTCTTCGAGTGCGAAGCCTTCAAGATTACTGTCTACTTCCAGGTAACCGATACGTCCTTCATCTAACTGGGTCTGATTGAAGTTTTCGTCTATCGCACCATTAAGGACAATATTACTGACATCAACATACTCCAGTACTTCGGTGTCCCAGCTCAGAGAGAACTGAATGCCTACCAGTTCCGACATACCGTTGGCCCGTACGTTGACAGAGATTTGCCCCCCCGATTCAGCGGTGAGGTCTTCTACGAAAAATTCAGCGTTTTGGCCAGTGAGTGGCAGCAGCATCAACACAAGGATTACTATCCCTGGCGTGCGCCAAAGTGAGGTTGGTATGTTCATCGATTCGGGATTATAAATAACACAGCACCGGAGTGCCTATTCTTAAAGCACCGCTAAGGTAGCTATTTTCAACTTGGTGGACATAACAGAATGCTGGCCCGCAGGAGCAAAGATTGTTAATGGCCGCAAAATGAGTGGTAATCAGCCCCTGCCGGGCACCTTAATGTTGCTAGCCGGTGCTTACAGCCTCTGAAATCTGCGCCGGTACCAGCCGGCCGGTTGAACAAACTCTACTGGTCTGCTCTTCAACAAGTATGTCCCGTCCTACAATAGTAATTGCCGGAGCTACCGGCTTCATCGGCCGCTGGTTCATCGAGCGCTACCACCACGAGTTCAACATCATCGCCCTCAGCCGCAGCCAGATGATTCCTGATGCCGGTTACGACAAGGCTGAGTGGAGACAGGTTGAACTCTACTCGCTCACCAGCACCGAAGCGGCGCTCTCCGGCGCCGATTACGCCATTTACCTCGTTCACTCTATGCAACCGAGTACCCGTCTGCACCAGGGTGATTTTGAGGATACCGACCTGTTGCTGGCCGACAATTTCGGCCGCGCCGCCCAGGCCAATGGCCTCAAGCAGATCCTCTTCATGGGCGGGTTACTCCCCGAGTACGAATCCGTCGACGAACTCAGTCGCCATCTGCGCAGCCGCTGGGAAGTAGAACAGGCTCTTGGCCAGGCCGGCACCCCGGTCACCACCCTCCGGGCGGGCATCGTAGTTGGAGCCGGAGGGTCTTCTTTCACCATGATCCGCAAGTTGGTCGAGCGGTTGCCGGTTCTGATTTGTCCGGCGTGGTGCCAGTCGGCGACCCAGCCGGTGTCCCTGAACGACACCCTCAAAATGATGAGGTATAGCCTCGGGAGGGAGCGTTTCTTCGGGCGCACCTTCGACATCGGTGGCCCCGAAGCCACCAACTACATGGCCATGATTGAAACGACGGCCGAACTGCTGGGCAAAAAGCGCGTCGTGCGGCCTGTGAAATACTTTAGCCCGGGACTCTCAAAAATGTGGGTTGCGCTATTCACAGATTCCAGCCGGGAACTCGTTTCGCCCCTCATCGAAAGCCTCCAGCACGACCTGGTCTGCAAGCCCAACGAATTACTGGACGCCTTCCCCGAACGCGACGATTTCCGGACTGCGGCCCAACGGGCACTGGAGGGAAAAGAAAAGCTTTCGGCATTACCCAAACGGGACCGTTCCGAAAAGAAAGAGAAAAATACCGTTCGTAGTGTGCAGCGGCTACCCAACCCCCATCAGCACACCGCTACTTATGTCGCACGGACCTATCAACAGTGGCTACCCGCCTACTTCCGGACGCTGATCAGCGTCACCAGCGAAAACAACGTCTCCGTATTCAGCCTCCTTGGCGTAGGGTTGCTGCAACTCGAATTTATCCCCGACCGGAGCGATGATAACCGGCAACTATTTTACATCAACGGCGGCAAACTCGTGAAGCGAAAAGATTACGGCTGGCTCGAGTTCCGAAGGGTACTTAACGGAGAATACGTCATCTCGGCCATCCACGAGTTTGCGCCTTCATTGCCGTGGTACGTATACACCCAGACCCAGGCACGGGCCCATGCTTTCGTGATGGACAAATTCGGGGAGTACCTCGCTAAAAAGTAAATGAGGCGCGGCCGCAGGTGCAAAAATTGGTTGCAAAACAAGGATCAAAAGGCAAATACCGCAGCTGCTTCGCAGCCCTGCCCTTCAACGGTCAGTGCACCTGCGGCCCCGCCGTAATTTATAAGAAGACTCAACACGTCAACAATACTACAATTGTCGTAAAACAATCATAAAACGAGCTTCGTTCTGGTAGTAATGCGAAAAAACCATTATTTTGGCATTACAAATCAACCCACCGATTAATATGAAGAATTTTTTCCTCCTCCTGCTTTGCGCCCTGTCGTTGAGCATTTTTGCTCAAAACAAATCGACGGTCGCCAACATCGGTGCTGCTACTGAAGGCATGAAGTTCGTCGAAATGCCTTTTCAGCAACTCCTGGACCTCGCCAAAAAAGAAAGAAAAATCATTTTCATCGATGCTTACACAACCTGGTGTGGCCCCTGTAAGATGATGGCCGCCAAGGTTTTCCCCGAAGCAAAAGTAGGCGAAGTCTACAACGAGCGCTTTATCAACGCTAAGTTCGACATGGAAAAGGGAGAAGGCCCCGGCCTCGCCCAACGCTACAGCGTGATGGCCTACCCTACTTACCTTTTCGTTGACGGCAACGGCGACATTGTACACAAAGGCATCGGTTATATCCCCCAGGAAGAATTCCTCGCTCTGGCCGATGCAGCCTCCGGAGAAAACAGCCTTGGCGTTTTGAACAAACGCTACGACGACGGCGACCGCAGCGAAGAATTCCTCGCGGAGTACAGTCAGGTGCTTACGAAAGTATACGAGCAAAAGAAGGCCAATAAGGTCTCCGGCGAATACCTCGACATGAAGGAAGACTGGTCTGACCCCGCCACCATGGAGCTCCTCATCACCAACCCGGGAGAACTGGGCGGTAAGCGCATGAACTACCTCACAAGCAATGCAGACAAAGCAATGGAAGTAGCTGGTGCAGGGAGTTTCGTGATGACCATGCAGCAAGCCATCATCGGCAATTACATGAAAACCAACCAAACCCGTACACTCCCCGAAGTCGCTGAGATCGCCGACGATTACAAACAGTACGGTGGTTCCATAACCCAGCGCCTCATCGATCATTACACCATGCTGCGTGCCGAACAGGTGGGCGACAATGAAGCCTACCTGCCCGCCGCCGTCAAGTACTACAGTACGTACGGAAGCGACAGCGCCATGGAGTTGAACGCCGTAGCATGGAATGTATTTGAATCCAGCGACAACCAGGAATACCTCAAGCAAGCGCTCAACTGGGCCAAGCAATCCGTAGAACTGGAAAAAGGCTACGCCAACATGGACACCCTGGCGTGGCTCTACAACAAAACCGGCAATAAAAAGATGGCCAGAAAAACCGCTAAGGAAGCCATCGAACTCGCCAAAGCAGAAGGGCAGGATTACAGCGAAACAGCCACAATCCTCGACGAGAAGTAATCAGCCAACGGCTTTTACCTCTTCTCAATTACGGACGCTCTCCTTCGGGGGGCGTCCGTTTTTGTTTATTTAAGCTTCTGTTCAGCAGTCTTTAGACTGCTGCTCGTCATGCTTTAGCGTAAAAAACAATCAGACTGATGCGATCAAATCTGTCCTCATTCAACATTCCGGGCTGAAGAACAGAAAACCGCAGCCTGAAGGCTGCCGAACAGCACTGGCAATCCCCCAAAAACGATTACCCTGCCGTAAGCCACCCGCCCGGTGGGCCTTGTCATTTGTCACCATCAAACGGAAAGAACTCCTTCGGCAATACAGTGCCATTGATTAACCAACGAAGGATCAACTCCCAAAAAAGGGCCGCCAGCAAAACGCTGACGACCCTTTTGTTTTTTAGCCTCCGGCTGAAGCCGGGCCTGCCTTAGCGGGCAAACGAAACCGCTCGCTTCTCGCGGATGACCATAACTTTGATCTGACCGGGATACTGCATAGATTCCTGAATTTCCTGGCTGATCTTGAAGCTCAGTTCGTCGGCGTGCTGGTCAGAAACCTTATCGGCTTCAACGATGATCCGGAGTTCACGACCGGCCTGCATAGCGAAGGCGGACTCAACGCCCGGGTTCTTCTTAGCGATCTCTTCCAGCTCTTTGATCCGGTTGATGTATCCGTCGAGCACTTCGCGGCGGGCGCCGGGACGGGCGCCGCTGATGGCATCACAAGCCTGGACGATCGGGGAGATGATATTGTTCATCTCGATCTCGTCGTGGTGGGCACCGATGGCGTTGATTACGATGGGGTGTTCCTTGAGTTTTTCGGCGAGGGCCATACCGTAGAGTGCGTGGCTCAGTTCGCTGTCTTCTTCGGCTACTTTACCGATGTCATGAAGCAATCCTGCGCGCTTCGCCATTTTCACCTGTTTCTTGTTGAGGCCCATTTCGGCGGCCATCGTAGCACAAAGGTGAGCTGTTTCGACGGAGTGCTTCAACAGGTTCTGGCCGTAACTGGAACGGAAACGCATCCGGCCGACGTAACGGATCAGTTCGTTCGGCAAACCGTGAATGTCGAGTTCGACTACGGTCTTCTTGCCGATCTCCATGATCTGCTGCTTGAGTTCTTTTTTGGTCTTATTCACCACTTCTTCCACACGGGCGGGGTGAATGCGGCCGTCAGTAACGAGTCGTTTGAGGGAGAGGCGGGCGATTTCGCGACGAATAGGGTCGAAGCTGGAAATCACGATTGTCTCCGGCGTATCGTCTACGACCAGTTCGGCTCCGGTAGCGGCTTCGATGGCGCGGATGTTACGTCCTTCGCGGCCGATAATCTGGCCTTTAACCTTGTCGTCATCGAGAGCGAATACGGAAACCGTATTCTCGATGGTCATCTCAGCGCACATCCGCTGGATGGTATTGATGACTACTTTGCGAGCGTCTTTGGCTGCGTCTTCTTTGGCTTCTTCCAGAAGCTCACGCTTAAGGTTGAGGGCCTCGTTGGCGGTCTTGTTCTTCACCTCTTCCAGGAGGCGGCTTTTGGCCTCGGCCTGGCTCAGGCCGGCGATTTGTTCCAGCTCTTTGGTGAAGCGATCATGCTGAGAGTCAAGTTCCTGTTGCTTCTCTTTGGCGAGGGCAATTTCCTGATCGAGAATTTTGGTACGCTCATTGAGCTTTTGCTCTTCCTGAACAAGCGCTTTTTGCTCTTTAGCAATTTCGGCACGCTCTGAGTTGAATCCGGCACGCTCTTCTTTCATCGCTGCGGCTTCTTCACGCAGTGCCTCCCGCTTCGCCTTTAGCTCTACCAGTTCGTCTTCTTTTTCCTGCTTAAACTCTTCTTTGAAGCGTTGGAATTTCTCGCGGCTCTCCTTAATTTTTTGCTTCTTGAAAGCCTCCTGTTTGTCCTTAAACTCGGAGAAGGTCTTCTCGGCCTTCAACTTTGCTTCAGAGATTGTCTTCTCGGCCTGTAGCTTGGCTTCGGCCAGAATCTTTTCGGCTTCACGCTTGTGAGACTCGTCCTGGATGGCATTGGCTTGCTTTTGTTTGCCGCCAACCACAAAGTAAGTGCCAATAACGCCGACTATCAGAGCGGCAATGGCGTATATATAATCCATTTGTTTCGGTGATTGTAATGAGTGAATAAATAAGCGCCGGACGTAACCTTCGCTCCTGCCCTCTTTAGCTTCGCGACTTCTCAGGGAACTGCTTCGCGTTCCGTTCGAAATCCTCGGGAGAGGGGAGTCGCTGGAGGCATTGCCAGGACACCATAAGTACTCAAAAAATCAACTTTACATCGGAAGGATAAAGATTCAGCGGCAGCGGATCAGGAATCAAACACCCCTTAAAGCATTCCTTCAACAATAGCATCCAGTGCTTTAAGCCGGTGCGCCAGTTCGCCGTCCAGGCTTGTATCCGCCAGGTTGCGGGCACTACGGAGTTCGTCGGCGTAGGTAAGGAGAGTCATCACGAGGCAATCCTGGGTGTCGCGGTCGGAAAATTTGACCTGAAAATCATTGAACCGTTCGTTGATTTCCTTCACGAGTGCACGTACATCTCCCTCCTCCTGCGCTTCAACGCGGAGAGGGTACGGGCGGCCGGCTACGACCACGAGGATGGAGTTTTTATCCGAAGAGGATGATGCCATTGGGTTAGTTCCGTTGCAGCCATTCCAGACACCGGTCTACCTCCTTCAGGCAGAATTCGATGGTTTCCCGCTGTTGCTTACTGAGGGCCGCGGTGTTACTTGTTGCAACGTCCGTGGTTTCGTCTTCAGAGGTTTCAGCATTGTCGGGCTGGCCGCGTTCAAGTTTATCCTTTAGCGAGCTCACGATGCCAGTCTGGCGGTCGAGCGCTTGCTTGAGTTGTTGATTTTCGGCTACTATGCGCTCGTAGTCCGCCCGTTGGCGGTCTGCTGCAGCGCTCAGTTGCCGGAGTTTTATTTCTAAGCCGTCTAGTATTGCTAGAGGTTGCATTTAGTTTGAGTTTCAAAATACCGCCAATGATAAGGTACCAGCGGTATATTCGGGGCAAGATACTACGATTTTGAGGATTAACGATGAGTAGACAGGAAGATTGCTGACGGAGTCAGGCCAGGCAGCAAGATTGATCGGCCTGCAGGTTTGAAAACTCATCTCCAACATTGTGTACTCTATACAGAAGAGCCGTTGAATCCTCTTGGCGATTCAACGGCTCTTCTTTGGCTAATGTCCTGACAGGCTATTATTTATCGCTTGGCAGTCTGAGGTTGATAAGAGAGTTCCGGAGCCTGCCGCCCCATGACAGGCTTGGAGGCAGTCATGATTTTATCGAATCTTTTCATGAAGGGCTCGTAAGCTCCACCAATAGCTTTTATGGTTTGCTCACTGCGGACTCGTGTGTCTTCCACCGATGTTCCGAAAAAACGAGCAACTAAAACATTATCGGCACCACCAAAGGCGTAGGAATACACCTGAAAGGGTTGCGTTGCCTTAGCATTACGATAAAGTTCAACACCTTCTTTAGCGATCTCCATCACGCTGGCCCTGTCTTCAGGGGCAAACGTGTATTCGATTTGAGCGAAGTGAGTAAACTGCTCCGGATTCCGGGCGACAGGATCGAGGTAGCTCAAATCGGAATGATATTCAACAACCCACATACTACGGGTAGAGGGGAGCGCATAAAATGCGGCTCCAAGCGTCTGCCTGTCTTCAGCTTTCAGTTGGTAAGCGCGCTTGTTAACGTCTTCCATCATTACGTCCAGGTCAGACATATGCTCAATGGGCGTAGATTGGTACAATGCTCCGTCTTCCATATAGTCGGTATTCCAATAAAAGTCCGCCCCCGCATCCCGCAGCGCTTTTATAAGCTTCCCGTACACATCGGTAAGTTCTGCGGTCTTCTCGGCGGGGAACTGGTCCTTTGCTACGAAGAAAAACTTATAAGGCTTTTCTTCTACTTCAATAGACAGTTCGGGTAAGTAGCGACCAGTACGGACACTGACTTTTTCGACCAGAGGTTCAACTTTAGCCCACCAGGCCTTTTGTTCAGCCATGGCTACTTTGCTATCGGCGGCTTTGCGCCGGGCCAGGTCCTCGGCACTCTTAGCCTGGTTTACGATCTGAAAGGTATTGGCCTCGCCACCAAATTTGTTCACGACGAACTGATACTGCTGCTGCATATTGTTTTTTTGAGAAAACGCCACGGATTCAGCAGCGAGCGCACTGATCTTTTCCTGATCGCCCATTCGGTGGCGGTACGTTATCACTTCCACGTACGGAGCCGAGCCTTCAAAACCGGGATCAGCGGGTTCGAAGCTGAGCCATTCAATACACTCCTTTACCTCGTCTTGCCAAGAGGTGATGATGCTGCCAACGTGGTCAATGTTCCAAAGGTCGTTCCTTTTCTCGGTGGGTAGGCTCATCATGGCATGATCCAACACAGCGTCGAGGCGATCTGAACCGGCCATATCATTAACCTCGAAGATTATGTCAACGGAGCTATCATCGTACTGGTAAACGGCCATGGGTTGTTTCAGTACCTCCGGATTAGCAGAATAGGTCTCTTTGATCGTTTTCAGCCAATCGAGAACAGCCTGGCCTTTCCCCGGAGCAACTTCCAGGTGTTCAATGACCTGCCCGGCCGCGTAGGTCTGAGCCATAAGGCCGCAGGAAAGTGCCAGCGCGCAGGTAAAAAGAATTGCTTTCAAAGTATGCATAGTGGATAAGTTTTTAGATATGACAATTGGTAAGGCGGTCTGTCTAGTCATGGACAGAGAGAGTCTGCCCGCTGGTCACAGCAGGAAGTACTCGTTATTTCGTTTTTATCTGAAGTGGGTCAGAAGGGCTACCCTCTCGGAAAGGTGCTTTGGCTTTTTGCGGACAGCTTTGTTTATACGCTAAAATCTACGGCTAATTCGGTGGTAGCTTACCAACCGGAGCGCGAATTGTTATTACCCTTCAAATTTATGTTCTTATGGTCAACAGACATTATTTCGCTACATATTTGAGTACAAATACGCTGAGGATTAGGTGTATACACCTAACCGCACCCATTCCCGGGCAATAAACAATGGCGCAGCCAGGGGAAATCTGCCCCTGGCTGCGCCAAATAAAACCTAAACGACCTGTCATTTACCGCCGCACCTCTGCACCCAGCTGCTTGGTCAGCGAACCTTCGATAGACTTCATTACTTTATCTACCTGTTTATCGTTGAGCGTCTGCTCGTCGCTTTCCAGCTGGAAGCTGACGGCGTACGACTTCTTGCCGGCACCAAGCTGGTCTTCGTTCTCGTAGACGTCGAAGAGGTTGACTTCGGTGAGAAGTTTCTTTTCGGCTTTACGGGCCAGGCGTTCTACGTCGGCGAAGGTGACGCGCTTGTCCAGAATCAGAGCGAGATCGCGGCGCAGGCTTGGGAATTTGCTTGGCGTCTTCACCTGAACCGGCTTCTTGGGCAGCACCTTCATCACGTTGTCCCAGTTGATGTCGGCGTAGAAAACGTCGGTTTTGATTTGGCGCGCACGCAGGTGCAATGGGAGGACAGCACCAAAGTTAGCCAGCACCATCGGCCCCTTATGGTACTGAATACCGTAGCTGAATTCGTCGGCCGGGGCTTCCGAAGTCCGGTAATTATCAATGCCAAGGCGCTGAAAGATCAATTCCACGGCTGCTTTTACGGTGTAAAAGCCTGCGGCATTTTTGCCTTTAGGCTCGGGGTGCCAGGTTTCTTGCTGTTTCCGCCCGGAGAGGGTAAGCGTGAGGTGGTTCACCTCGGTGTACTTCTCTCCTTTCAGGTGGTAACTGCGGCCAAACTCGAATAACCGCAGATCGTTCTGCTGGCGGTTCAGGTTATGGGCTACAGCACCGAGGGCGCTTTGCAGCATACCGGGGCGCATCACGTCGAGGTGAACGTTGGAGGTGTTGTTGATGTACACGAGGCCTTCCTGCTGCTTGCCTTCTTCAACTTCGCCGTAGAAACGGCTTTCGTCGAGGCTGAGGGCCATCATTTCGTAGTAGCCGTTGGCGGCCAGGAGGTCGCCGGTGAGCTCTCGGATATAGTTGGGATCGGGCTGCGGCGCGACGATCATTGCGGTGGTGATCATCTGGGGGATCGGAACATTGTCGAAGCCGTAGATGCGGAGGATTTCTTCGATGACGTCAATCTCGCGCGTCACTTCGCTTTTATTCGTTGGCACCGCGACGGTGAAGCCAGCATCGTCCGAGGAAGTAATCTCCATCCCCATGCTTTCAAGGATACTTTGCACCTGCGGCCGCGCCAGATCGGCACCAATCACGTCGACAACCCGTTGGTCGCGCACCCGCACTTCGAGCGGCTTAATCGGGTTGGGGTAAAGATCGAGTAGTTCGCTTGTCACCTTGCCTCCGGCAAGCTCTTCCAGCAGAAGTGCCGCCCGCTTGAGGGCGTAAACGGTAACGTTGGGGTCGCTTCCTTTCTCGAACACCCGGGCAGCATCGGTGCGGAGGGTATGCCGCATACTGCTGCGGCGGGTCGTGCCGGCTTCGAAATGGGCCGCTTCGAGGAAAATCTTAGTTGTGCTGTCGGTCACCCCGCTGTCGAAACCGCCGAAAACACCGGCGATGCACATTGGCTGGTGATTCGCGTCGCAGATGACGAGGTCATCATCGGAGAGCTCGCGCTCCACCTCATCGAGGCTGTTGAATTTGGTGCCCTTGGGTAGTTTTTCAACGATGATTTCTCCGCCACCTACTTTGTCGAGGTCGAAAGCGTGCAGTGGCTGCCCGAGTTCGTGGAGGACGAAGTTGGTAACGTCAACAACGTTGTTAATCGGGCGAACGCCGATGGCCTGCAGCCGGGTGCGCAGCCAATCCGGGCTGGGTGCGACGGTGAGGTTTTCGATGGTAAGGCCAGCGTAACGTGGTGCCTGGCTGGCATCCTGAACGGTCACCTTTACGGGCTTACCCGATCCGGCTTTGAAGGCAGAAACATCGGGCTTTTGTACCGCTACGTTGGCCCCGTGGTTGACGTTGAGCGCGGCCGCAAGATCGAACGCAACCCCGAGGTGGTTCGTTGCATCGGAGCGGTTGGGCGTAAGGCCGATCTCGTAAACGTAGTCTTCTTCGAGTTCGAAAACTTCGGCAGCGGGGGTTCCCGGCTTGTATTCTTTGTCGAGGACGATGATACCGTCGTGACTTTCTCCGAGGCCGAGCTCGTCTTCAGCACAGATCATCCCCATGGACACTTCGCCACGGATTTTACCTTTCTTGATTTTGAACGGTTCCCCGCTCATCGGGTACAGCATAGCCCCGACGGTGGCAACGATTACGTACTGCCCGGCAGCTACATTTGGCGCTCCGCAGACAATGGAGACGGGTTCTCCTGCTCCGGTATCGACGCTGGTCAGGCTCAGGCGATCGGCTCCCGGGTGCTTACCGCACTCCAGGACGTGGCCCACCACAACTCCGGCTAATCCGCCAGGGATGGACTCCACTTTATCCATGCCTTCTACTTCCAGACCGGTGCCGGTCAGAACTTGCCCTATCTCTTCAGGGTCGATGTTTATATCCAGGTATTGGCGTAGCCAGTTGAGTGACACTTTCATAGCCCGCAAAGGTATAAAAGTGTAAGAGGATTGTGGGGGTTAATCTCGTAAGACTTGGCTTTACTATACCTAAGTCAAAGTAGTCAGGGAGTTTATTGCTGATCATCAAAGCGTCTGACTACGTTAAAAAGCCTCGCCAATACTAAGGTGTTGCCTACGTTTTTCGCCTTGCCAGCCACTCCACTGCTTTCGTACTAATTTCCCCTCACCACTCTGGCCAGGTGTATGCGACTCCTCAAATTGCCGCAATGTAACAGGGAACGCAAATCCTGCTGAGGCAGCCCCTCTGAAAACACAACTGTTAATTTTTTTAACATACTTATTTTATGGCCTCGTCCATTATAAAACCTGTTTCCCCCCACGAAACCGGCTGACTCCCAGAAAGTTAACACACCCTTCACCTCCCATGCTTCGTCTAATGGTCACAATCCGGGCCTGCGGCTATTCGTCAGCCCCTCATTTCCACCGTTAACACTTTCTGATATGGACTTATCCGCCACTATAGAATCAATGCTGGGCCGTTTAGGCGTAGCACTTCCAACGATTGTAGCAGCACTACTGATTTTACTCATTGGCTACTTCATCGCTAAAATCTTACAGAGCCTTACTTACCGGCTGCTCAAGAAAACCGGCCTTGACAACAGAATTGCCGCTGCCACCAGCAGTGACATCAAGCCGGAGCGTGCACTTTCCAAACTGGTTTACTACATCGTAATGGTGATGGTACTCCTGGCAGCACTTGACCTCCTGGGCATCAACAGCATTATGGATCCGCTCAACGGTATGGTCCATAACTTTTTAGGATTCATCCCTAACATTGTCGCAGCAGCCTTGATTGGTTTTGTCGGCTACGTGATCGCCAAGATTGTTTCCAGTCTGGTGGGCATGGCTTCAGGTTTCCTGGAAAGAATGGGCCAGAGAGCCGGCCTGAGCACTGAAATCAACCTGACGAACATTCTGACCAAGGTCGTCTTCATCATCATCTTCGTCCCCATCCTCATTGCTGCGCTGGACGCGCTTAAGCTCGATGCGATTACCAATCCGCTGAAAGGTATGCTGGAAACCTTTGTCGGGGCCATTCCCAAAATCATAGCAGCGGGCATCATCATTGGCGTCTTTTACATCGGTGGTAAGTTCATCACCGGTTTGCTCAAAGGCCTGCTAGAGAGTCTTGGCACCGACAAGATGTCTGAGCGCCTCGGCCTGAGCAGCATCGTTGGAGAGAACACGAAGATGAGTTCGCTGATTGCGAACGTAGTTTTCTTTTTCATCATGTTCATCGGTATCATCACCGGTATGGAGCGCCTTGAGTTCGTTCGCCTCAACTACATCCTTACCGAAATTTTCGAGCTTACCGGACAAATCTCCTTCGGCCTGGTTATTCTCGTTCTCGGTAATTTCCTGGCAAACCTTGCGTACAAGACGATGGCCAGCGGACGCTCCGACACCTTCATCGCTTCCATCGCCCGCATCATCATCCTCGGGCTCTTCCTCGCTATTTCTTTACGGACAATGGGGATTGCCGACAACATCGTAGAACTTGCCTTTGGCCTTACGCTTGGAGCAGTAGCGGTTGCAGTAGCCCTATCCTTCGGCCTCGGTGGCCGCGAGGCTGCAGGAGAGCAGATGAAACGCATCCTCGACAAATTCAACAATGACAAGCCAGGTCTCTAAAATTCCAATGCGGGCGTTTGAAGAAACCGAATAGATCCACAAGAGGCTGATTTAACAAGAACCGGCCATGTGTGTATCACGAGATGCACGGATCCCCCTCTCCCCCGGCCCCTCTCCTCGGGAGAGGGGAGACGTGACAAGCGGCAAGTTCGTGATAGTAGTGCATCTCGTGATACAATGGTCCGCTACGATTTTAGGCCGCTCGGGCACCAAAGACTTTAAGCTCTGCAATTACCGCTTGCATTTTGGGCGTGTGTGGGTCGACACCACACTTGTCCAAAAGGTGATACGCTATGCGTTCGTTGCGATAGGCCGTCACGATATCAGACATC
>NZ_VOXD01000015.1:0-25999 GCF_008014675.1 Neolewinella aurantiaca
AGAATCACCAAGGACCTGGAACGAACGATAGAAAATTCGGCTTCATTCATTTTGATGGCCAACATTCAGATGGTTCTATCGTCAATACAGAGAAATCTTGACTCGAATTTTTAGACACGCTCTAACCTCTCCGATCTGCAGGAGTCTGCCGTAGACTGGCGGAAACTACAGGACGGCCTCGTCGGCACCGATGCCCGCAAAACCAAATACAAACTCCGCGAACACCAGCAAAACGCCTCCGACAAAACTCACAAACACCTTCAAACCCATGACCGCGGCAAACTCATCATGGCATGTGGTACCGGCAAAACCTTCACCTCCCTCCGTATCGCCGAACGGGAAACCAATCACAGCGGACTTGTCCTTTTCCTCGTCCCTTCCATCGCTCTGCTGGGACAAACGCTCCGCGAGTGGGCTGCCCAGGCCATAGAGCCAATCAACGCAGTCTGCATCTGCTCAGATCCCAAGATCACCAAGGATAGCAAAAAAAAGGACGCGGTTACCGCTACGGTCGTCGACCTCGCTTTACCCGCCTCCACCGACGTCAAAAAGATCGTCAAACAACTTCGCGATATCCGCACCGAAACCGATAAAGGAATGTCGGTTGTCTTCTCCACTTACCAATCCATTCAGGTAATCGCCGATGCCCAACGGGAACTCCTAAAGGTCACCGACGGCGATTTCGGAGTCTTTGACCTCATCATCTGCGACGAGGCCCACCGCACCACCGGTGCCAAAGACCTGGAAGCCGAAGCTTCCGCCTTCGTTCGCGTCCACGACAACGATTTTATTCAGGCGAACAAGCGGATCTACATGACCGCCACCCCACGCCTGTATTCTGACGACTCCAAAGCCAAAGCCGCCCAAAACGAAGCCACCGTCTGGTCCATGGACGATGAGACCATCTTCGGCGAAGAAATGTACCGCATCGGCTTCGGCGAAGCCGTCGAACGCAATCTGCTTACTGATTACAAAGTCCTCGTCCTCACCCTCTCCGATCAGGATGTGCCCGAAGTCGTACAACGCGCCATTTCCAACGAAGAGTCCGAAATCTCTTTCGATGATGCCTCCAAGCTAGTCGGTTGCATCAATGCCCTCAGCAAACAACTCATTGGCGACAAGGGCAGCCTCACCAAAACCGATCCCGACCCCATGCGCCGGGCCGTCGCCTTTTGCCAGAACATCAAGGTGTCCAAGCGCATCACCAATAACTTTAACGAGACCACTGAGCTTTATATCGAGGACATGCCCGACCGCCAGCGCGAGAAAATGGCCGGTGTCCACTCCCAACATATCGACGGTAGTATGTCCGCCACCGAGCGCGACGAACTGATGTCCTGGCTCAAAGCCGACCCCGACGACGGTGAATGCCGCGTCCTCACCAACGTACGCTGTCTCTCCGAAGGTGTCGACGTCCCCTCCCTCGATGCCGTCATGTTCCTCACCGCCCGTAACTCCCAGGTGGATGTCGTCCAGTCGGTAGGTCGAGTTATGCGACGGGCGGAAGGAAAAAAATACGGCTATATCATCATTCCCGTCGTCATACCTTCCGACGTAGAACCCGATAAAGCCCTCAACGACAACGCACGCTTCGCCGTCGTCTGGACCGTCCTCAACGCCCTCCGCGCCCACGACGATCGCTTCAACGCCACCGTCAACAAAATTGATCTCAACAAACAAAAACCAGACCAAATCATCATCGGCCGCCCCGACAACGGCGAATCCGGTGACTACGGCGACAATGCCATGGACGCCGCCCGCGACCGCCTCGGCCAGCAACTCGCCATGCAGTTCGAAGCCCTCCAGGAGATGGTCTACGCCAAACTCGTCACCAAAGTAGGTACCCGTACCTACTGGGAAACCTGGGCCAAGGAAATCGCCGAAATCGCCCAGAAACAAACCGCTCGCATCCGTCGGCTCGTGCAGGCCGAGGGCACCCATCGGAAAGCCTTCATCAATTTCCTTGCGGGGCTACGCCAAAACATCAACCCCGCCATCGGTGAGGAACAGGCCATTGAGATGCTGTCTCAGCACATCATCACCAAGCCGGTCTTCGAAGCCCTCTTTGAAGGACACTCTTTCGTCAGTAACAACCCCATCTCCGTATCGATGCAAAAGATGCTCGATGCCCTGGAAGAACAAGCGATCGAAGAAGACTCCGCAAAACTGGATGCTTTCTACGCCTCTGTCCGCAATCGCGCCGCTGGCATCGACAACGCCGAGGGCAAACAGAAGATCATCGTCGAACTCTACGATAAGTTCTTCGCCACCGCCTTCCCCAAGATGGTCGAGCAGCTCGGCATCGTCTACACCCCCACCGAAGTCGTCGACTTCACCATCCGATCCGTCAACGATCTCCTCCAGCAAGAGTTCGGCCTCGGCCTCACCGATGAAAACGTCCACATCCTAGATCCCTTTACTGGTACCGGTACCTTCATCACCCGGCTCCTGCAGTCAGGGCTCATCGAGCAGAAAGACCTCGCTCGCAAATACAAATACGAACTCCACGCCAACGAGATCGTCCTCCTGGCTTACTACATCGCCGCCGTCAACATCGAGTCCACTTACCACGACCTTGCCCCTGGCGAGGATGGCTACGTTCCCTTCGACGGCATCGTCCTCACCGACACCTTCCAGTTGGGGGAGCCGGACGCCGATAGCGCGCTCATAAGCGAGTCTTTTCCTCAAAACTCCGAACGGGTAAAAGCCCAAAAGGGCCAACCCATCCGCGTCATCATGGGCAACCCGCCTTATTCTGTAGGCCAGAAATCAGCCAACGACAACGCCCAGAATCAGAAGTATGAGGTGCTGGATAGCCGCATTGCAAATACTTACGCCTTCCGGGCCAATTCCACTAACCTTAACTCTCTCTACGATAGCTATATCAAAGCCTTCCGTTGGGCTTCCGACCGCCTGGACAAGAACACTCCCGGGATCATCGGCTTCGTTACCAATGGTGCTTGGATCGATGGAGGATCTCAGTCCGGCTTCCGCGAAACGCTGATTGAGGAATTTTCTTCAATTTACGTCTTTAACCTGCGCGGTAACCAGCGTACAAGCGGTGAATTATCCCGCAAAGAAGGCGGTAAGATATTCGGCTCAGGCTCCCGCACCCCCATCACCATCACCTTCCTAGTAAAAGATCCCACTAAAGCTGACCAGCCCGCTACCGTAAACTACCACGACATCGGTGACTACCTAAGCCGCGAAGAAAAACTATCAATCATTGATGACTTTGGCTCCGTAGCTGCTCCCGAAATGAAGTGGACGGTGCTGAAGCCGGATGAGCATGGGGATTGGTTGAATCAACGGAATACAAACTTTGAAGAGTTTATTCCTATAGGTGATAAAGATGATAAGAAAAATAGAAAGACATTTTTTATGCCCATCTATACTAGAGGAGTAGCAACTGCTAGAGACGCTTGGTGCTACAACTCAAGTAAGGATTCTCTGAAAAAAAATGTCAAAAAAACTATTGACTTTTATAACGAACAAAGGAAAAAATATCACGATCAGACTTCCGTGAAGCAAATCAGCCCCAAAGCCTTTGTTTCCTATGATAACAAATCAATAAGTTGGAATAGGGGGTTCCTCAATAACTTAAAGCGAAATCATGAATTCTCTTTTTTAAAAGAGAGACTCTACGTTGGTGTTTATCGGCCTTTTTTCAAGCAAAACTCTTATTTCTCTAAAGATTTGAATGACATGGTTTATCAAGTCCCAAAGAGTTTCCCAAATAATGTAATTAGGAACACTGTACTTGCTTGTTCCGGAGTTGGAGTAACTAAGCGCTTTACATCACTACTTGTTGATACATTACCTGATTTAGAAATAGTAGGAAAATCACAATGCTTCCCCCTCCACTACTACACAGAATCAGCCGCCCAAGCCGGTGAACTCTTCGCCTCCCAAGAAAAAACCAAATACACCCGCCACGACGGCATCACCGACTGGATTCACAAGAAAGCCCAGGCCCAATACGGCACCAACGTAAGCAAAGAAGACATCTTTTACTACGTTTATGGTTTCCTCCACAGTCCGGAATACCGTACCACCTTCGAGAACGACCTGAAGAAAAGCCTGCCCCGCTTACCCCTCGTAGACAGCCGCGAAGACTTTTGGAAATTCAGCAACGTTGGCCGTGAACTCGGCGAGCTACACGTCAACTACGAATCCGTTCCTGCCAACGCCGAGGTGAAGGTAGTAGGGGAGGAGTCGGGCAACTTCCGCGTCCAGAAGATGAAGTTCATCAAGAAAGGGGAGAAGCATACCATCATCTACAACTCTTCCATCAAGCTGGAGAACATTCCTGCCAAAGCGTACGAATACATCGTCAACGGCAAATCCGCCATCGAGTGGATCATGGAGCGGTACCAGGTTAAGACGGATAAGAAGTCTGGGATTAAGAATGATCCTAATGATTGGGCGGAGGAGGTGGGGAATCCGAGGTATATTTTGGATTTGCTGCTTAGTGTGGTGGAGGTTAGTGTGAGGACGGTGGACATTGTTGCAAGCCTCCCTAAAGTTGATTTTGATGAATAATGGTGAAGGGCACACGTCGATTCTTTAAAACATAAAACCCATTACGATGAATGACAACAAAAAAGACCAGGGGCCAAGTACGCTCAAATCAATCCTCTACCTAGTCCTGTTTTTTACTGCTGTAGGCATATTCTTCTCCATGCTCGACGTGGCCAGTAACTTTTTGGATAGTCTCCCATGGTTTCTGTTGATTCCGGTGAATATTCTGATCGTGGTGGTTGTATATCGAGCGTTCAATCGGGGTGATAATTGAGATTTGTCTCATGTTAGCATCTATCATGGCCGACACCACTGCTGCGCCTCAAGGTTTTTCCTCGCTTACGGCCCTAACCCAGTTAAATAGACTTGTTCATGAATCGTTTCCTCTTATCCCTATTACTATTAGCCAGCTGTCTGAGCATCGTCGTCGCTCAGGTGAACCCAAATTATCATTCGGTACGAGGGTACACCCGAAAGGACGGCACACGGGTTCAAGGGTATAAGCGGACAAATCCGAATAGCACCGTCAACGATAACTACTCAACCAGAGGGAACATAAACCCTTGGACTGGTCAGGCAGGAACGGTACCCAGAGATGATGGTAGGGTAACAGCACCCACAAACTATTATAGTACCACTACGACCCGGAGTTATTCTTACGATGATCGACAAAGGGCTAGCAAAGCCTCTGATCGAAAAATCACCTATTCAGACGGAACGGAGCACTTTACCATAACCTACAACAAACTCACTTCTTGGGATCGCGAGAAAACGTATTACGCTTACGGTGGTCAAAGCCAGGGGTTAGTTAGTGGCAAGGGTTATGTCTCTGGTTTACTACTGGATGGGAAATATGCGATGCGTTACAATAATGGCAGGACACTCGTAGAATCAAATTTCCAAAAAGGCTTGCTGCATGGTCAAAGGATTGGATACGATCAGGGTGGAAAGCTTGTACTAAAGGAGAAATACTACGAAGGGGAACTTATCGAGCAGTCAGATTTCGAAGGGAATACCGAAACAACTTATTTCTGGAAAGTTGGACAAATTGATAACCCTAAAATTGAGGTCAGGGAATATGGAAAGATCCAAATGGAAATAGAAACCCGTTTTGGGAAAGAGATCGTCTCGTATTATGACGATGGGAGCCAGTACCCGACCCGTAAAGTTTCCTTTGAGGACGGTCAGGCTAATGGGGCGTTTGAATGGTATTATCCTGGCACAAAGAAAATAATGAAAACGGGGAGTTATGCGGATAATGAGTTAGACGGTGAAGTGGTCGAATTCAATGAACAAGGTGACCGGGAAACCCTGTTTACCTACTCCAAAGGGGTGAAAAATGGAGAGTTCGTCCTGTATGAGAAGGGGAACCCCTTTGAAAAAGGGCGTTATGAAAACGGGGCCCAGGTAGGATCGTCAACCGTCTATAATAGCGATGGGTCCATAAAAGCGGAGTTGGATTACATAACACCTGAGGTAGCCAGTTACAAACTCTACGAGGACGGCAAGCTTACTGAAGAAGGGCAGTTCATCAACCAAAATAAACACGGGGAGGTGAAACTGTATGATGGCGAAAATTTGATCAGGAAAGTGTCTTACCAAAACGGAAAGATGACTGGCCAGGCTATAATCTACCAAGAGCCTGGATACATCAAAGCTGCTTATATAGATGGTAAGGAAGACGGCCGTTGGACGCTTTACCGAACCTCAGATAACAACAATGAAGGCTACCCCATTGCTTATTCCACCTATCGAAGGGGTGTTCTTGATGGTCCTTTTTGGACCTTGAAGGGAGATACAGTGAGGGTAGGTTTTAATAGCGAAGGTCTAAGACACGGCCGATTTACGGCCTATTTATCTGCAAGTTCCTTAGTCGCGGGCATTCACTCGTCGATAGTTGACGGTCCGCCAAAAATGAAAATAGAAGAAGGGGAGTACGTTAGAGGCAAACGAGAAGGACAGTGGAAGTTTTACAGTCTTGGCAACATGCTATTGAAGGAAGCTTTCTATAGAGAGGGAGAGCTACATGGAAAGGTCATTGATTATTACCCCAATTGGGCAGACGACAATGGGGATAAACTCCCGTATGCCGGGGAACTACGGCAAATCTCCACTTACGATCATGGAGAAAAAACCGGACCGGCTACTACTTTTTCATTCCTGGATAAAGTGCCGGAGCCCTGCAAAGAAGAAGGCTCTGATGATTGCTTCTCTTATCGCTGGGTAAAAGACCGTTGTGAGTTTGGTTACAGAAACGGTGAGTACCACGGTCCCATGACCATCGTCGCTGAAAATGGAGATACGATCAGAAAAGCAACGTTTTCAAACGGTCAGCTACAAGGCTCTCATTATTCTTTGACTGAGAACGCCGCGATCTGGAGTAATTTCCTGAACGGAAAAGAACACGGGAGATTTAAAATTATCGATTACGATGCTAACACAGTAAGCTCTGGATTGATGCAGTTCGGCGAAGCGGTTGGAATCTGGGAAACCCGTTTGGCTGTAGAGGGCAAAGACAACTTACTCTCAACAACCAGATTCAGCGACACTGGAAAGCTTGAAACGGGATATGATTTCTCTGAGGGGTTCAAAAAATACGAAGCTCAATATCTTGATGGCCATCTGAAGAGCATCACGCAATTCGATAGGAGGGAAAAGATTACTGCTACTTATAGTTTTCAGGTGGAAGATTCTACCGTTGTCGTCTTCACTCACCTTTTTGGCGAGGAAGAGGTAGTTTACACTAAAAGAGTTAATGAGGTCGTAAAGCTCATGATGATACCTGATTACTTCATTGATAATTGGGCGGAAAGTCCAGTGAATTTGGCCGGTATCTTGCACGGGCAGCAGCGCTTCAGGGATACTCGGGGCAAGGTCATGTATGAACGCACTTACAACTCCGGCAGATTAGATGGAACAGCACTTGAAGTTTCTGGCAGTGAAGAAGAGCTTATCCGCAAGGCTGTATATGATAATGGTGTACTTGTTGGAGAGAACTTCTTTGATGTCAAGACCAAAAAGTTAGCAAAAGGCAAATTCCTAATTAAAGACGAAAACGGCCTCTTTCAAAAGGTCAGACTTAAGGATGGGGTGAGACAATAACTAATTACGCTGAGTTACTATATTCCTGATTTTGAAAGGCAAGCTGTAGGACTAATATTTTTTCATCCCCCAAAAAAACACCAATGACCTACCCCTACCAACAACTACTCCAAAAACTAACCGCCTGGCTCTCCGCCTACGAAAACCGCCAGCAGGAACTCATCGAACTCATCGCCGAGCTGACCCCCGCCAACAGCCTCCACGATAAGCTAGCTCCGGATGCAGACTGGTCCCCCATGACGGAAATGGGTCCTTTTACGTTCCTGACCTACTTTTTGCGCTACGGAGACCGAAAGAATGTAGCTTATCTGAATGCACTTGCCCAGCGAATCAAGCTCGACGTCCCACCCATCGATCACCTCTACGGCGTCCCGACGCCCAACAACCAGTCCAGCTGGTTCTTCGGCTATGCCTTCCGCCGTAAACCAGAAGACATCCCCCTTTTATGGACGTTCTTCAATGCCGCCCGAACCGAAAGCATCACCGATGATCTCTACCAGCAGGTGCAGGGCATCTGGGGAATGGGCTACACCAAAATCACCGAAGGCCTCTTCCGGATGTTACCGGATCAGTTCTTCCCCGTTAACGGACCAACCAAACAGTTCCTCGCCGACCACGAACTACCGCACCAGATCGATAGCTGGGAAAACTATCAGGACATCCTCGAAGCAGTACGTGATAAATTCCCCAACCAGTCCTTTGCTGAAGTCAGTCGTAGCGCCTGGGTGAACCGTCAAAAAGAAACATCTGCACCCGATGAACAGGCAAGCCCCGCAATGCTCGTCTGTAAAACCGGTAGTAGCACCGACTGGGAATGGTGGCCGGCTTTCCAAAAGCAGGGCATCGCCGCAGTCAGCTACCGCGAGATGCAGGTCGGTGACTTGAGCCGCTTCGCCAATGCAACAGAAATCCGGAACCTACAAGATCAAATCGAGGGATACCAGAAAGGATGGGTAGAAATCCTCTGGAACTTCGCTACCGCTCCGGAAGGTGCCATCGTCTTCGCAGGCAAAGGCCGCGACCTCATCGTCGGAGTCGGCCAACTAACCGGCCCCTACCGATTCAGCCCTGATGATCCAAGCGGCCTCCTCCATCAGCGCGACGTAGAATGGTTCGGCGAGGTCAACTACACCTACACCGGGAAAGGACACTTGATGCGTTTGAACAGCTTCGGCACCTTGCGCAAATACCCCCTCGTTCTCGAACACATCGCGCAGAACTATCCGGAAATCCACCAACGACTCCTGGAGGCCGGCGTACCTGCGACTGATTTCGGCGACGCGTCCAGCGTCCGCATAACTACGGAGCAATGGGCCGAACTCCTGCAAAACGCTACGGTCTTCCAGCCCAAAGACCTGGAAATGATCAGCGCCCTCTACCATTCGCCCAACCACGAAAACCGGGCCGATTGGATAGATGCAATCATGAAAGGAGTCGAACCCTCAGCTGGTAAGGCGATCCGCGTCAATTCCCGTAGCGCTAACTTGGCCAAGCGCATCATCGCCCATCTCGACATTGATGAAACACAGCTCGACAAACGATGGGAAGACGATACCACCCAGTACTGGGCCATCCTCTATACCATCACCCCCGCCAATGGCCGCTATCCGTATCGCCTCCGCCCCGAATTAGCCGCTGCGTTTGCCGATTTTGAAACAACCACAATTGAACCCGTAACATTGGGAAGCCACCGCCATACCCTCAACCAAATACTCTACGGCCCGCCCGGGACCGGCAAAACGTACGCCACCGTCACCCGTGCGGTCGCTATCGTGGAAGGAAAGCAGCTTTCTACCGTAGCTGCCGAAAACCGAACCGCTGTTCAGGATCGCTTTCGCCAATACCAACAGCAGGGGCGAATCCGCTTCACCACCTTTCACCAAAGCCTTAGCTACGAAGATTTCGTTGAAGGGCTTAAGCCTGTGTTGGAGGGCGAAGGCGAAGACGCTGGCAACCTGAGCTATGAGGTCGTCCCCGGTATTTTTCGGGAAGTTGTTACCAATGCTGCGTTTGAATACACCAAGCAGCAATACGCGAACGAACAGGCATCGCCTAACTTCGCAACGGTCTGGAATGCTTACCTCAACCAGGTGGAAGAAGAAATAGGGGAGGGGAGAGTTGTTTCCATCCAAACGAAAGGTGGGCACGGTGCCGAAATTACTGGCGTTACCAGCCAGCGCAATCTTTTGGTAAAGCACGTCAGTGGTGATCGTACTTATACGGTCTCCGCCGACCGCCAGTCCCGCCTCAGCGAGGCCATCACCGACCTGCACGATATCGGAAATATCTATACCGACTTTAGAAAGGTCATTGGCGGAAGCAATGCTTCTTTGCAGTGGGCTGTCCTCAATGCTGTTCGCGAGTTTGGGGAAACGATCAAAGGCTCCGATAGCGTGAAACGCCGGGAGAACCTCGATGTGCAGGGCCGCCGCCTAGCCGTCCGCGCTCTCAAACCCGAAGACTTCCGCTGGCCGTCCGCCTTGCCCTACGTACTCATCATCGATGAGATCAATCGGGGCAACGTAGCCGCTATCCTTGGCGAACTTATCACCCTCCTGGAACCGAGCAAACGACTTGGAGAGGCGGAAGCACTTTCGCTCACCCTTCCTTACAGCCGCCATCGGTTTGGCGTTCCCCCGAATCTCCACCTCATCGGCACCATGAACACTGCAGACCGCAGCGTTGAAACCCTTGATGCCGCCCTCCGGCGCCGCTTCAGCTTCCTTTCCGTTCCGCCCAATACCGAAGTACTTCACCAGGTGCTCAAAGAAGACGTCACCATCGATGTAGATGACCTCTCCGTTAATCTCGCGGAATTACTCGACCTCCTTAACGCCCGCATCACAGCCCTGCGGGACGCTGATCATGCCCTCGGCCACAGTTATTTTCTCAACGTTCGCGGCTGGAGAACCCTGCGCGATGTCTTTTGTGACCGTCTGATTCCCCTGCTCCGCGAATATTTCTTTGGTAACCCCGGCCAGCTTCAGCTCATCCTCGGCCGTGGATTCTGCCAACAGGGCAGGGCAGGCACGGTCGCCTTCGCACCAACGGACGCCAATAACGACGTCAGCGGAACAAACTATACACCCTACGTTTTCCCCCGGCCCGTTGATGCTGCGGCCTTGGCGCAGTGTCTACGTCAACTCGGCCTCGCATGAGTACCCGTCACCTAACCGTTTCCGAACACCAGCGGCTTCAGATCGGCCCCGATGCTGCCAACCTGCAGGAGAAAGAATGGCGAGCCTTATCCGCTTTCCATGCCGCTGGCAACCATCACTACTTCGACCTCATCCATCGCGGAATCAAACTCAAGAGCTACGTCGGGGTACTCCGCGTCGGCCAACTTACCCTGGAGGTACTTCCCAAGCTCGACCCCAATGAAGAGGATACACCCTGGCGACGGCGCTTACTCGATATGCTTTGGGCAACCTCCACCCTTGCTCCTCATCCCTCCTCTGCGCACCTGCGTACGCGCCCCAAAAATGTACTGCACTATCACCTTTCCTTATTTGCTGACTATACCGAAACCCTGCTCCGGCGCGGCCTCGTCAAACAGTATCGCACCCGTGAAGGTAACCGGACGGCCCTGAGAGGACGCTTGCTGCCCGTACAGCAATTGCAACAAAACCTCGTTCACCGCGAACGCTTTTATGTGCGTGATCGGGTCTATGATGTAGATACGCCGCACAACCGCCTGTTGCGTCAGGCACTTGTGGTGGCCGTACGTTTGACAAATGACCCCGCCCTACGCGGCCGCTTGACCGAACTCCTCCTGTGGTTTCCTGATTTGCCAACAATACAAGCGATCCCCGCCACTTTCGACCGCCTGGCTTTTGATCGCCAAACCGACCCCTACCGTGAACCGCTGGAAATTGCCCGGCTCATCTTACTGAACCTACATCCCGATCTCGAACGTGGCGGCCAGGAAGTACTCGCCCTGCTTTTCAATATGAATCAACTCTGGGAACGTTTCCTTGAAGCCAGCCTTCGTCAGCACCTTGGCGGTTACCGCGTTATCAGTCAGCACCACGAGCACTACTGGCGCAACGAAGACAAGCTCCCCGCCATCCTGAAACCTGACTTGCTCATCGAAAAAGACGGCCAACCCGTCGCCATCCTCGACGCAAAATGGAAGCGCCAAATCGCTAATCGACCCGCTTCTTCTGATCTACAACAACTATATACCTACGCCCATCATTTTACCGTTCCCCGCGTAGCCCTCCTTTACCCACAGCTTATTGGGGCGCGGCCGCAGGTGCAGGGCCGGTTTTTAGGGAGCAAAGTAGAAGCAACCCTCCTTCGCATCCCCCTGCAGAACCAAAATATTCAAGCCTGGATGAAAGCCATCGCCAGCCAGGTGGAGGTTTGGATAACGGCCCTTGCTGAGCCTATTTAACATTAGCCTCCAAATACATAATATGCTCCAAGACATCTCCTACGATCAGGACCTGCTCCTCCTCCCGCACTACCAGAATTACCCCCAGATGCTCCCCCTAATTGGTTCCCATTACAGGCGCATGAACAAACAGGTCCTCGTGATCGGTGAAAGCCATTATTTGCGGAAAGAAAGTGAAGGAAAGAGAGAGCCGGTTTCCTGGTACGATGGCACTGCCACCACCAAGCTCGACCAAGAAGATCGAAACTGGATCCACACCCGTGGCACCGCCGGCTCAGGTATAGACCAAAAATATGGGAGCAAAGCCTTCAGCATCTACCGCAACGTCGAGTACGCAATCAAGGAATTATTGGAAGGCGAAGACCTCCCAACCAACAACTACCTGCGTTACACGGCCTATTACAATTACTTTCTACGCCCGGCTAAAACTGGCTTAAGCCTTGACTTGACCGCAGAAGACAAAACCCAAGCCTACAACCACCTCGTTGCCCTCGTCGGTATCCTGCAGCCAACCCACTTAGCTTTCGTCAGTAAGCTGGCTTACCGTGCATTCTGGGATTTCCACCAAGAAAGCGAGCTGTTCTTTATTCACGATGTTTTCGGTACAGCGCACCCCGGCTGCCGATGGTGGAACTCCATCCACAAGCACGACTTCTGGGGCGAAAAAGAACGAATGACTAGCCGGGACTGGTTCCTGAAGCGGGTAGGGAAGTTATTCGTGAACTAGTGCTCCGTCAGGTCGATTACGCCGCAGCTATCGTGACAATAATTGCCTGATGGGGCACCAGTGCCAAGTCAAAGCTATGAAAGGGATTAGACTTAATCTCTGCCACCAAGGTTAATCCACAACCTCCTTCTCCTTGCAAATCAAGTAGAATTACGTCCCTTTGTTCAGATTCGTTCTTCTATCGTTTTGATCAACCACTCCACAACATCCAATACTTCCCCTGCTACAGAACCAACTGCTGAAAGCTTCATGTAATTGCGCAGTGTACTCTTCGTATCGACCCCCGGCTGCGCGCCGGGAATCACTGCTGCTATTCGCTGTGCATATTCAATGCCTAGATGGCCATCAACGCCAATCCTCTGGAGTTGCTTCTCCGTTGGCATGAGGTAGAAAGCACCGTATTTATTTACTACAAATAGAGAGATCAGTATCGATCCACCGTTCGGGTCGGGGTACTTAGCTACAAAACTACTACTCCCCCAGTCAATGAAATGGCCGGCATCCTGTGCCAAAGCCAAAATGTTCTTCGCATAAGCGACCTGCTGGGCGTCAGTATATGCGAGTAGATCTTCGAAAAAAGCTGCTTCGCTAATCGTCGTTCGTAAAGCGGTATCCGAAACTTCCGGAGTGGGGACATGAGCAGATACCGACACGGCAGAATCAGCACCAGAGGTGTTCACGTGTACTACAGCCCGTACAACTTCCCGAGTCCGGGTCACTACCCGAGGAACAATCAAAAGGTCTTCCGTGTCCGGCATTCCGTATAGCTGAAGTTCAACCAATCCCAGGCCAAAGCGTAATTGCGGAGCCACCTGAATGTACTCTGCCATATCCTCAACGCTTTCATGAATCCCATCACCAACAATCAATAACAGCATCTCACCGCGCCGCAGGCCCCTGTCAACCGCATTAATCATATGTGCCTCATTATCAATGTGCATCATTTCTCTGGCGGCTAGTTCCAGGATGCCTGCACCCGGCCTGCCTGAAGTGCCGTTGGCCGCACGTACGGCGGCATCCAATTTAGCAAACGTCCAGCGGCTCAAATCTTTAGCGTAGTCAATAATCTGCCCTACGACTTCTCGCCTTGCCTGCGGATTCCGAAACAACTTGGTTTCCACCAGCGTCAGGTGTCCGGTAGGAGAGAGGTAAAGATTATCAATGCGCCCACTGGCCACCGACATCTCCCGGCAAAGGGATATCGATTCCCTAAAAGAAGCGTCCAGTTCATCTAGCGGAAGTAAATCCGGAAACTTATGCAGTTTGTCCTGAAGCCAGCCCTCGCTGATCAATTTGTCATTCAGCTGAACACGCTTTAATCGGGTCGATTTTTCAGAACTGGTGAGGTAGGGGTGGCCGAGTTGTCTTTCGCCTTTCATTTGAGTGAGTTGGTCCTAATGAGAAATTAAAGTGTAAGGTACAAGTTCAATAGGTACAGAATGCAGCCTGGTACTCAACTTCCTAAAGAGCCGACAACCATGCCAAGAAGTAGAGTTGATAGCTTTCAATCTCCTTACAAGTTAGCGATGATGAGACCAGCTGAGGTGTCAACTGCTGTCACCCCGGTCCAGGATCCCCCAACTCACCAGGTTCCGGTGCCATCACTTCTTCGCACTCATCACAAGTCAACTTAAGGCCAGGCTTCCCCCACACATTATGTTTGGCACAGGAATACTTAATCCGCCGCTTCTTACGGGCGATAAGCTCAACCTTACTAGGTGTATGACCTCCGCCAAAAGTATTGTCTCCGTCAACCTCTGGCCCGGGAAGTGGAATCATTCCGTCCGCAATCATCATCAGTACCGACGACGCCCAATTGATCTTCCGATCATCTAAAAAGCGTTCAGCCCAAAGTACGTATTTACCCTCCGGAACAATGTAATGCGTCATCCGCTGGCCAGTTCGCTTGCCTCCCCGCTGTCCGGTATCCGTCGGCGCTAAACCAATAGCATCCATCTTGTTAGCCCATTCTTTATTGTGGTAACCACCCCGACTAGGCTTACCAAATTTATGCTGCCAAAGGTGTACCATCTCATGCGCCAGAGTAGACAAAACATCCACCGGAGGTCGCCGCATGGTGTGCGGATTAAGGGCTATCTCATCCGCTACTACGGGTTGTCCGTGCTCGTCAATGTTCTGGAACCGATCGGGAGCATAGTGACCATGGTAGTTTCTTCCCCTCCTCAAAATGATCATGCAATTAGGGAGTGCTCCGTCGAAAAGAGTCAAGTTCAAAGACTCATAAGCCTCCTGAAGGACGCTGTAAATCTCAGTGGTTGGAGTTGTCTCTTGGACGGGTATTTGCGGAGTAAGGTTGGGAGGCATAATCCAAAAATATAAAATTGTATCGTATGATACAATTTTAACGACGCATTTCATATCAGGTATGCTTACCATAACTGCAATGCCAACACATCACTACAAAACTCACGTTTCCATTACAAGACTATTCGCCTGATGAGTTACCTGGCAAAAAGGCTAAGCTGCTCCTCCCCATCAACAACCATAACCGCAGACTCTCCGAACTTACTAACCTCCCCCGTAACCGCAATAACCTTTCCCTCAAACTCCGCCTTCGGATCCCCGGGGAAGTTAACGAGGTTCTCCTTCCGAATCATCACCGAAAAAATCTGATTAGGGTACTGCTTATCCAGATTAAACCAAAGATGCCCAGCCTGGCTGTACCGACTACTGACGACCTTACCGACCACCGTAATCTTCTTGCCTTTGCCCATGTAAAGCTTCGCTTGCACCGTATTAAAATGCATCCGGGGTAACGAAGGAGCATAAATCGGGTCGACGTCGCCGGCGGCCACCGCCGGTATCCAGAACTTGGTATCAGCCTCCTGCTCCATTATCTCCTGCCCCTCGACCAGGTTAAAGAAGTCCAGCCCCGTCACCTCCTCCACGTCATCAACCGGCACGGCGTAATGCTCGATGGGGTAGGGGAGCTTCACGTTTGGCATCAGGAAAGCGATCGCTTTGCCCGCCTCCAGGTCCAGCACAACCTTATAGTACTGCTCCGGAATCGACACCTTATTCGCACCCCGCTCGATCACCGACAAGCCCTCCTGCAGCACCCCACCAGTAACCACTACCAACTGACGACCGTTCCTGTCCACATGACCTCGCAAAAGACCCTCCAGTTTAGCCCAACCTTCCCGGTTAAAATCGCCCACCTGAGGCGACATATTAGAGTAAAAGTAACTCTCCGATGTCGCCGTCTCCGACCACCGGAAATCCGCCGACGGTGCCAGGTGGCCACGGTCATAACCAAAGCCATCATATATATAAGTACTGTCGGCTTTACTCCCCCTTTGGGGGCTGGGGGGCTGCAGGTATTTCAGAAAGTAGTCCGCTTCCACTGCAGAGCCGGTAGCAACCAAAGGGTCTTCCCTAAAGTCATTCGTCCGCGCTCCCCGCCCGTCCGTTACCTCCGGACGAATAATGTGCGCCACCCATCGCGCCTGCTCATATTCCTCCGCATACGACAGTACCATAGCCGAATGCCATACTTGTTCGCCAGCGGGCAGACCGACGCTTCGCAAATCCGCCTGAATCTGCTCAAACTTCAGCGACTCAATTTCGGTGTCCAGCAGATCCAACTGCTGGAGGATCAAGCGTCGCTGATTTTCCTTACTGGCTAACTGAGTATCAATCGTCTGGCCACTCGCTACAAAGGAGCTGAGAATCAAAACAAGGAGTAATCTGAATTTTATCGCCATTGGTAAACTTTTCTTCATCAACGCTTCTGACCATTCCCTGTTTCCCTCGTAACGTTAAGTTTTTGGGCGCGGCCGCAGGATGCAAGGCAAGTTGGACGAGCAGGGTAGGGTACCCCAAAGCACGGAATCGGAACACCACGCACAATCCGTCACTTCCGCCCGTCCAGCCTCCGCTCCCCCTCCTGGGGGTCGGGGGGCTCCGGCTGGCCGCCCGAAAGTGCCGAACCGTGCTTGCTGGGTGATCCAATCTAAAACCCCGCTCTTCGATCCAAAAGCGGCTTGCCCCACTTTGCCCGCCGGTTTTGCTCCCCCTTTGGGGGCTGGGGGGCTTCTCCCGCGTCACGGCGGACGCCAGGTGCGGCCACTACTCCGCTAAGGCGGGCGCGGCCACCCCTGTCGTCCACCGCACCGCTTACATTGCTCGTTGCTGACAGCCTAGTCTCTAAACTGCTAGCAAAACCGGCAGCTAAAGAGAGGCAGACCACCATAAAAGCGCCATCGATAATCAGGATGTACAGCAATCAATGTCCGGCGCTGAAGGCGAAGCCCTTTCCTACTTAAACCTGATAACTGGTCTCCTCCGGATGCCCGCGCCGTCGTCCTTAACCGTTGGTCAGGCCAACCGCACTGCCGTGTCTATCACTTTGAACAGAGCTCTTCGAAAAAAGCGGCATGCCACACTTGTCGGGGCGGCTCCCTTCATCGCTGACTTTTGTCTCTACCATCCGCGGCATGGTTTTTCGCGCGTCCGCCGGGGGCTGCGCACTCCCCGGCGGACGCGCAAAAAAACCGGGCCGCTTCACCTCCTCCCGATCTCGAAACCTCGTCTCCAACTTCCAAACAAAGCCGCCCCGCCAACAGTGGCAGAGCAAACAGGCCGATGCCCACCCACCACCCTATGACCGCCTCCGGCAGTCTGGCGAGATAGTCTATCTTCTTATCGAGGCTTCAGGAAATGACGAAGGGGCGGCCGTATGGCTGCCCCTTCGAGGTCTTTGGATGAAACACTATGCTATCAGTGTGTTTCAGCTTCGCAATCGTTCACATTATGGCAGCCATAGTCCGAACACTTGCATTAACATAAGTCCATAATAACGAGGACTTACCCACATCGTGTAATTAATCAGTCAAACACTAACCGGTAGGATAAATATGCGCCAATAGAACTAAATGCATTGTAATTTCCACTAAATCCGGGATTCAAGTAGGCTATGCCTACGCTCCCACGGACTGATAATCCAAAATTTCGATAATGGTATGTTACTTGACTGGTACCGTTTAGTATACTTGTATTAAAGTTACCAACTTCCAACTGAAAGTTATCCGCTTCTTTGTACTCATTACTCAATAACGTTACGCTGGGACCTAGACTAAAGGTTAGTGCATCATTATAGATGTAGCTAATGTATAGCCAGGGGCGAAATACTTTAAATCCAGATTCACGATATGCTATGATGCCTTGTTCCTCAATGTCGAAGGCAAAAGCAGCGTACTGTAGATCAAGTCCTAAACTAACTTTATCCATGATTGTCTGCTCCCCAGAGATTGAAATCGCAGTGGACCTGTCTGCAAAAGGAGCTTGCAGAATTACGTAGGCATCCGAACGGGGGCTGGGTTCATCAATGATCAGCCATTCCTGTCCTACCCTTGCGGAGAGCTCAAACTGTGCGAAGAGGATAGGAGGGAAACTGATGGCGAGTATCAGAACTAGGACAATGTTGAGCGGTTGAGTTGTTGTCATAAGAGTATCTTCCAGTTTTCGATGATGGCACCATTTGCGTCTTGATAGACTATTACATAGATACCTTTAGTTGGTTTCTTACCAAGCGTGTTCATGACTGCATTCATAGATACAGCGGTTCCAGTGTAAAGAATGCGGCCCATAAGATCAACTACACGCAAATGTGTTGCTTCCGGAGGAACCTCATTAAGGTTCATGGCTGACGGACTATTAGTCGCTGGACTTACCTTGTCAGAATGGTAGATTCCCTTAGCGCTAACCCTACAAGGATCGTCTCCACAATCATTAACCGTGAAAGTATGTGTATCAGTGAATTCACTACCAAGAGCGGGCGCGTACACTTGGATAGTGAACTGTCTTGGGTATGAATTGTAGGTAGGTATCCCCGTTATTCTTATAAAACTAGCATAGGTACTTCCATTACCTGATGGTACTCCTTGTATGTCCCATTCTGGGGGGAAATTCCACCTGTAGCTTACGCCCGGGAGGGGATCGGTAACGTTTAAGGTAAGTAGTCCACTGAAACCAGCGCACGCCGAGTTTGGACCTGTGATATTGTATTCGCACTGAGTACGTACAAAGCAATTTACCGTCCAGGCTTCCAGTACTGAGCGGTACTGCGGTGAACAGAGGCCATAAACATTCGCTACACTAATAATAGTGGCGTCCACGAAATCTTGCACGTCAGATGACCCATTCAGCATACTTACAGCATCAAGTACGACGGGTAACAGGTCTGCCTGTGGAAAGGTCACTATTCCGTTAGCGTCTGTGGCTACTTGAAAATACCAATTTCTTAATGGTCCTCCTCTTGGATATCGTCCTAATGTCTGAGAGTTTGTCCAACAGCTCTCAGTAGGGTTGGCTAAGTCTCGGGCAACACCAGCCAAGGTGGGTTCATCATCAATCATTATCCAATCTTCGACGTCTACTACGGCTTCTCCGAAGCAACCCGTCATATCGGAAAAGGCCTCGTGAATTGTCTGGGTTTCAAGCCCGTTATCATTGTATGAAAAGAATCGATTTAGGTAGCTATGGCCTAATTCATGCGCTGCTACGTCATACATCGCCGAATTTGCTCCGCCAATTATACCAAAAGCAATGGTAGCTTCGTTTGGCCGAGTGTCTTCAGTATCTATTGAACTAGCATTACCCCAAGCAGGGTCAGCTGCGACTCTAACGTTAGTAAAAGTTATACCGATATTTTGGAATACCGGTATGATTTGTTGTGCTACGAAGTGAGACGCATATAGAAGTTCGGTATCGGCATCAACATTGGGCCAACCCATAGCAGCCGCAGCCATTTCGGCAATATTATTAACGGTATAGTCCGTGTCTACTGGACGATTGGGTACGGTAAGCCGGCCCCGAAAATCGTGGGTGGTAATCAAACCATCAGCGGTTCGTAGTAGCCTCATGTTGCCTTCTACTGAATCGTCTAGATTTTGTACGCCGTATCTTCCTGTGTCTCCGTTGACGTGGGCATCAAGCTCGATTCGCTTAACTTCTTCACCCGTCAGAGCATTGAACCAACCTTTGTAATGGTGAGCGTTCCCAGAGAATAAGTATACATCGGATAGGATCGCTTTACCGGAAGCCTCCGCGATAATGTAAGACTGTTTAAGGTAAACCACGTCGGAACGGTTCTTAACCTGTAGCGTCGCCGGTACTTTTCTTGATTTTTGAGCCTTGGACTCTATGAGTTTCTGGGGTACGTTGTAGATATGGGGGAAGAACGATATCGGCTGAAAGCAGTCTATTGGCCCAGGACCAGTAGGAACGCTCTGGTGATCAGGCTTGGCATCCTCGTCTATGCCGGTAATCGCATAGCCAGCGTTTTCTAATGGGACGGAGCCGATGTATTGCTGGTAGCGGTAGGTCACAAGTCCTTTTCTTGCCTTACTGTACTCCTTACTGATCAGCTTGAAGCTAATGTCCCCCTTGTCGAAGTATAAACCTAACATTAGGTTTATGTCACTAAGTCCGCTTAAAGCCGAAGGGTGGAAGATGAAGGCCCCTCCGGGGAGTTCGGTCTGCACGAAATTTCGGACGAATTCGGTATACTCCTGTACGTCTTGCGCCTGATTATAGGTAATTGTGCCATGCTGGGCGCTGGTTGGGCCTGTATATAAGCACGCAATAGTTAGGATGAACAAGGTGAGTTTGGAGCGTATGTACAATAAACTACAAATCCTTATAAAAGGATTTTTCATAATAAGGGTTTTAGGAAGGTGATTAATTCTAATACAAATATAAGGAAGGCAGAGCAACTATACTAGCCTCGGGCACATGAGATATCAGGTTTAACAGTGTTCTATTATAACGCAGTCTAGTTGGAGCTACTGATTTTAAAGATTAAGTTCTCATAACATTCCTTTCTAATCGATTTGCAGTTGAACACTATTACTAATAGTGTTTCAACAAGGAAGGTTATTTGCCTCAAAATGCTCGACTAGTAGGACTGATCGTCGACTTTTACCTGCAAAATTTGAAACACTACTGACACATACTGTTTCACTACTTATTTCAATCAAATTTTCATGCTGCGATCGTTGGAGCAGGGCAGGAAAGAGCACCTTTTGGGCGCGGCCGCAGGTGCAAGCTAAATTAAGAGAGCAGTGGAGGTCAGACCAAGTCCCTTTCAGAACGTCAGAGCGGAGAACCTCTACTGACATCGATGAAGGCACCCTTCACAGGGCGCAGGGCCCGGGCGTGCCGGCAGCCACGCCCCCTTCACCACCTCCAGTCAAAAAACCGCGCAAAAAAGCCCTTCTTTCAGTGCTGGCTTTTTTGCGCGGTTTTTCTCCCTCCGGTGGCTCGTGGTCGCGGCCGCCGTCCCTACCCGGGCATCGCAGCCCCTTGTCTTGGGCACCATGCTAGTCCGCCCCGGGAAAACCTTGTCCTGGACTAAAGTACAGTCCCTTCGCAGCCAACAACGGGGCGACCATTATTATGCGCGGATTTTTCTCTTTGCTCGGCTGCCCGTGGCCCCGGCGGCGCGCGCAGCGTGCCCTGTATCCGGGCTTTGGGGTCTTGGGTGCCAGGTCCGGGCTTTGGGGTGCTTCAGCGCGTCGGCGTCTGGGAGTTTTGCTTTCTAGGTTACTCAACCCGGTGCCCTGCGCAACAGCCGAGGGGCATTAGTGCCGGGACTTAGTGCATTGCGTTACCGTCACCAGTCGGGTACGCTGCTTAATAGTATGACCGCCAGAAGCCGAAGCCGGGAAGCCATGCCCGCAAAAGTGCAAGGCTCCTAACCCCCTGACAGCCAGCAAATTATATGAAATAAATTGTGGTTTTTGTATGTAAAAACCAACTAATTTTAGTATCTTTAAGTAGGTTAAGGGGCTGACATACAGTCGTTTACACCGCGATTTGACTTAATAGATAACCGCCTCGGGTAGCCAGTTCAAACAATGGCTGCCCGGGCACTTACTCCACACAAATGCTTTTAAATACGCTACTCGCGCGGGCCACCGGTCTGCCTCGGTTCGAGTTTTGGCGCGACCTTGCGCCCCGCCGCTTCTTCATCCAGTGCCTGCTGACCGACGTCATCCGCGCTACCGAGACCCTCCCCATTAGTAAGGCCGACGGCACCTTCGCCGTCCTCTCTACTGCTCCGCACGGTCTCCCGGAAACCCTCCCAGAGGGTTGGTCAGAAATAGGCCGCAAAGGTGACCACTTTGCCATCTTCCGTGCTCCAGCTGGTACCTCCTCCCGCGGAGTCACCGAAGCTCTCGCCCTCGAGCTCATCCCCCTTTTCTACCCATCCGAGACCTACGAGCAAAAGCTTTTCAACTGGCTCGAAAAGGAGCTCGGCCCCGACCAGGACGAGGAAGGAACATTCCCCGAAGGGTCAGGGCCAGACGCACCCGGCCCCTGTCCTCTTCGACCGGTTCGCTGCCTCGATATCCCCTCACCGGCCAATTTCCTCAACCCCAAAAGTGAGCAAGAACAAGACCTCGACTACCTCTACGGTAACGGCCGCATCCCGCCCGGACACCTTCGCTACCGCCAAACACTAGAAGCCAGACTCGACCCGTCTTTTGGCCCCCCAGAGACCTCTGATTCCGATATCCAGATAGCCGAAGAATCAAATTTTCCTTGCTAAATCCTGCTCATCATGAACCTGTTTCTGCACCTGCGGCCCCGCCCGCCAAACGATTTTGTATAGGCGCCTCACGGTTCCAATCCAACGAACCAAAATCTAACGAACCAACATACCAATCAACCAGTACCATGTCAACCAATTACTCCCCACTATCCGACCCGGCATCCTTTGCCAAAGCACTCCCCGAGCGTGTCACTTACCTCGAAGGCCTTCCCCGCAATTACCGCTTCAACGCAAAGGAAGGCACCCTCAACTACGAGAAGGAAAAAGAAATCACCTCCAACGGCTCCACCTTCTGCATCCTGCCTTTAGCCTTGCGCGTGTTCACCGCGCCGCTCTTCAAAGGCCCCGATCGCAAGTGGCTCGAGATCTTCTTCCTCAACAAGAGCGGCCACGTCTGCGGCGTCCTCTTCCACTCCTCCAGCGTCGACCGCTTCTACGATGCCGCCGGCAAGCGTATGGTTTACGATGGCGTCAGTCCCATCACCTCCCTGATTACCGTCCGCCCCTTACCCCGCAAGCATCCCGAGCACGGCCCGTATTACGTCGCCGATTTCAGTTTCGAGGAACTGCCTAAGGATGCCATAGCCAAAGCCGAGGACATCCGCGAAGCACTACCGCCCATCTACCGCGACGATACCGTCACCCACCCCGAAACCATCCTGCTTCAAGATGGCTATCAAGCCCCAGACTACGAAGCTCAATCTGTAGAGATCGTTCCCAATGTCGCAGCTTAACGAACTCCACCAGCGCCCCTTCTCCCGGTCCAGCACCGGGAGAAGCACGGAACCGGTGGCCCAGTACCCCCGCGCACCGTTCCCCAAAGTTGCCGCGCTCCTGATCGACCCCGACACCCGCACCATCCGCACCGTCTACCTCCGCGCCACAGCCTCCGGACTTAAATCCATCTTCGGCGATCGCCGCGTCACATTCATCGAAAAATATGGCTTCCGCGCCTACGGCACGAGCCAGTATTACAACAACATTACCGATCGCGCCCGCCTCCCCATGGCCCGCCTGGCTGTCGAAGGAAAAACCCTCATCACCGGCCTCCAGTTTACCGAAATCAAATATGACCTGGCCCAGCAGCTGATCAAGGAAACCACTTTTCACCGCTGCACCGCCCACGGGCTGTACTGATTTTCTCCCCTCTCCCGTGGAGAGGGTAAATACTCATCCAGCATTATCTCAAAATAATTTTGCGTGTCAGTAGGTGTTTTTTCGCAGGGTAGGGGAGCCTATGTCAGAAGGTTGCACCGCCGTAGGCAGCAGCGCAGCTAAAAAGGCTCCTCTCCCTGCTTTTCATTGCTCCCCCTTTGGGGGTTGGGGGGCACCCACCGCACCCGCGCCCGCGCCCTTATTTTTTCACTTCTCAATACCAATTTTATGCCTTCCAAAACCAAACGCGCACCCCGCGTAAAGCCCGACCTATATCAGGTCATCACCGATAAAGTCATCGAGCTCCTTGAAGCCGGAACTGTTCCCTGGCAAAGACCTTGGAACCAGTACGGCCTCGCTCGCAACTACGCCACCGGCCATGTTTACACCGGCATCAACGCCTTCCTCCTCAACTTCTTCCCGAGTTTCGACGTGCCGTTTTACCTCACCTATAAGCAAGCCCAGGCCCTTGGTGGCCAGGTCCGTAAGGGAGCCAAAGCCGAAACCGTCTACTTTTTCAAGACCCTATATAAGGATGCCGACGGCAAGAGCTTAAAGCCCGACCAAATCGCCAAACTTGGAGACGGCGACAAGTTCGTCAAGGCCATCCCCATGCCCCGCACCTTCCACCTGTTCAATATCGCTGATATCGAGGGCATCGAGTTCAATATACCGGAGATCAGCGATAATCCCAACGCCCCCATCGAGGCTTGCGACAATTTTGTACTCGGCCTACAGGACGTACCAGAGGTAAATCATAAAGACCTAAACCACGCCTATTACGCCCCCGTCGCCGATCAAATCAACATGCCGCCCTTGCCCCGTTTCAGTTGCTCACCCGCCTACTACAAAACCCTCTTCCACGAGATCACCCACAGCACCGGCCACCCCTCCCGCCTCAGTCGCCCCGGCATCACGCTACCAAAGGAGCAGCGCGTCCCCGGCTCCGAGCCCCACGCCCACGAAGAACTCATCGCCGAGCTCGGCGCCGTCTACCTCTGTCAGCACGCTGGCATCCTGAATGCTCCCCCTTTGGGGGTTGGGGGGCTAGAGAACGCCGCAGCTTACATCGACTCCTATTTGGGCTGCCTCAAAAACGACAAGCGCTTCCTCTTCCAGGCTTCCAGCCAGGCGCAGAAGGCAGTTAACTTTTTGTTGGAGGCGCCGACGTAGGCGAAGAGGCTTAAAGGTCAAAATGCAGATGTTGAACAACAATTAGTGGCTTTTTTTGGATAAAAACGTATCTTGTGGTAAGTGATTAGCCTTGCGATCTCTACCAGCTTGCCCACCAGTAAAATTCACCCATCAAATAACTCCAAATTAAAAACCATGGAAGACAACGATGAAACAGGAATGGCCATCTTTGATGGAAAGAAAATTCGCCAAACCTGGCACAATGAAGAATGGTGGTTCTCCATAGCTGATGTAGTAGGGTTGCTTAGCGAAAGCCGGGACGTCAAGCAGTACATCAAAAAAATGCGTCAACGGGACCAAGAGCTTAGTGCCAAGTGGGGTACAATTTGTACCCCACTTCCCATGATCGCCGCCGATGGGAAAAAGCGGAAAATAACAGCCTCAAACTTAGAGGGAGTCTTCCGCATCATCCAATCCATCAGCTCACCCAAAGCAGAACCCTTCAAGCAGTGGCTCGCTGCAACCGCAAAACAGCGGATCGAGGAAATGGAGGACCCCGAACTCGTCATCGAGCGAATGCGCGAAGACTACCGCAAACTAGGCTATGAAGAGGACTGGATCAACAAACGCCTACAATCCATTGACATTCGAAAGCTCCTCACCGAAGAGTGGCAAAAACGAGGTGTCAATCCAGGCAAAGAATACAGTATCCTCACCGCCGAAATCAGTCGCGGCACCTTCGGTGTTACTCCCAGCGACCACAAACAGCACAAAGGCCTAAAACGTGAGAATCTTCGTGACCACATGACAAACTTGGAACTCATCTTCACAATGCTTGGAGAGGAAGATACTCGCCACGAAGCCATAACCCGCGACGCACAGGGCTTCCGCGAAAACCATGATGCGGCAAAAGAGGGAGGCGAGGCCGCAGGCATGGCCAGAGAAGCCTTCGAACTGCGTAGCGGTCGTAAAGTCCTTTCTTCCGAAAACCGGAAAGACCAGATCAAGGCAGCAAAGGCTAAAGCGAGACTGGAGGCTAAAAAGAAGTAGCTTGACATTTAGTGCTGCTACGAAGAGAACCTCGGCCCACCCGCCAAGCTTGACGCCCTCTATATCTGCTCCCCCTTTGGGGGCTGGGGGGCTAGAGAATGCCGCCGCTTACATCGACTCGTACCTGGGCTACCTCAAGGGAGACAAGCGCTTCCTCTTCCAGGCTTCCAGCCAAGCACAGAAGGCGGTTAACTTTTTGTTGGAGGCTCCTACGTAGTTGCTAGAGAGGGTAGGGCGTTCTCAAGGCAAAATGTGTATACTTCCTATTAGCGCTTCGGCGATTTTCACCATTAAAACGCAGAGCGTTTTCTTTTGGATAGCCCCTCTCCGCTGAGCC
>NZ_VOXD01000015.1:26095-143508 GCF_008014675.1 Neolewinella aurantiaca
TACGTAGTTGCTAGAGAGGGTAGGGCGTTCTCAAGGCAAAATGTGTATACTTCCTATTAGCGCTTCGGCGATTTTCACCATTAAAACGCAGAGCGTTTTCTTTTGGATAGCCCCTCTCCGCTGAGCCTAAGGCGAAGCGTGTCGGAGAGGGGTTGGGGTGAGGTTACCACGGAAAGAATTGGCTTCAGATTACACACCCCGGCTCCGAGCCCCACGCCCACGAAGAACTCATCGCCGAGCTCGGCGCCGTCTACCTTTGCCAGCACGCCGGCATCCTGAATGCTCCCCCTTTGGGGGTTGGGGGGCTAGAGAACGCCGCAGCTTACATCGACTCCTATTTGGGCTGCCTCAAAAACGACAAGCGGTTCCTCTTCCAGGCTTCCAGCCAGGCGCAGAAGGCAGTTAACTTTTTGTTGGAGGCGCCTTCGTAGTTTGGAGGCAAGCGGGACCTAACCCTTTCTTTTGGCTAAGGGAATTCCCCGGTCAGATGTCCTCAATTACTCTAATTTATCATTACTAGTCAACTACTTTTGAGGTCCAAACATTTTGTATCTTGTCAGTAGGCCCAATGTCTCTAATTCTAAACAGGTGTGTACGCACCTGTTTAGAATCTCATTCCCTTTAAAAACCGACTTCTACTCAACTTATGCTCAAACACGTCATGATCGGCGATATCAAAGTCCGTATCGATCACGAATCGGGATTTCTCTGCGTTACCGATTTAGCGGGCATTCGTGGAGACTCTACAGACAACATCAAAAACTGGATGAAAAACACGCAGACCATCCAATTCTTTGAAGCTTGGGAAAGAGATAATTCCACCGAACCGGAAACTATCGACTTTCAATCCATTTACGATAAAAACCGGGACCAAGCCTATAGGCTTAGCGCAACCCAACTCGTAGACTTCGGCTGCCAGGGAATCTTCGTCCGCCGTGGCCGCCACGGTGGAACCTTCTGTCATATCGATTGGGCAACCCATTTCGCTAACTGGTTTGATCCTGAGTACTACGTCTACACTATACGTGCCGGCCGAGAGATGTATAATCTTCTTTACGGTATGGATCAGAACTACCTTCGTTTCTCCCGACAACTAGCTGCTAAAAACTACGGATTAGTCAATGAAGCAAACCAAAAAAGACGCTATCCACAACTTCCGCTTCCTCACACCAAAAATCACGTCCCAGGACAGGGTGACGAGATCCTCCTCCTCCGCCTTCAGCAACAAGTAGACGCTGACATCCTAAATCTCGCTCTCTGGGAAATGACTGCCCTCGACTGGCGAACCCGCTTTTCTGAACTAGCTAAAGGGAATAAAAATATGCGCGATTATGCAACTACCGAGGAACTCGAAACTATGTCCGCCCTCCAGATCGTCATGCGCGAACTCCAGGACCACCAATATAGTGCTACCGAAAAACTTCAACACCTCCGCGATCGAGCGGTAGATCTCCTGAAATTTTACTGTGATACTCCTCAGAAGGAAGATACCCTTGAACTCGCCCGCCAAAAACGTGGCTGGTAAGTGCCCGCTCCCTCAATGCTCATAGACACCCTATCCTCAGCTACTGTGCAGGTGTGGCCAGGAAGCCTTCAAACTGCGTAGTGGCCGTAAAGTTCTCTCTCCCGAAGACTGGACGGGGCTAGAGAACGCCGCAGCTTACATCGACTCCTATTTGGGCTGCCTCAAAAACGACAAGCGCTTCCTCTTCCAGGCTTCCAGCCAGGCGCAGAAGGCGGTTAACTTTTTGTTGGAGGCGCCGACGTAGTTGCTAGAGAGGGTAGGGCGTTCTCAAGGCAAAATGTGTATACTTCCTATTAGCGCTTCGGCGATTTTCACCATTAAAACGCAGAGCGTTTTCTTTTGGATAGCCCCTCTCCGCTGAGCCTAAGGCGAAGCGTGTCGGAGAGGGGTTGGGGTGAGGTTACCACGGAAAGAATTGGCTTCAGATTACACACCCCGGCTCCGAGCCCCACGCCCACGAAGAACTCATCGCCGAGCTCGGCGCCGTCTACCTTTGCCAGCACGCCGGCATCCTGAATGCTCCCCCTTTGGGGGTTGGGGGGCTAGAGAACGCCGCAGCTTACATCGACTCCTATTTGGGCTGCCTCAAAAACGACAAGCGCTTCCTCTTCCAGGCTTCCAGCCAAGCACAGAAGGCGGTTAACTTTTTGTTGGAGGCTCCGACGTAGTTGACTTGGTTCTAAATGGGGTTGTACGACCCCATTTAGAACATCAACTCTCTAATCTGATCTTCTGTACTTTGTATCTTCGTTTTAAGTTTTATTGAATCAGAACTGATACAATCAGAACTTACCCATTCTAAACCTGTCGAATTCGACAGGTTTAGAATGGGGCTTCAAACTTTCGTATCCATGGCTAAATCATCATCTTTAATCGTCAAGGGCAACAACGTCCGACACGATACCAAAACAGATTACATCTGTATCACCGATTTGGCACGCTTAAAAGATGAGGAACCCGCAGGCTTAGTAGCCAATTGGCTTCGCTCAGCTGATACTGTAGACTTCATCTACGAGTGGGAATCGATCTACAATCCTAATTTTAATCATGTCGAATTCGACATGATTAGAAATCAAGCCGGGCGAAATGCCTTCCGACTGTCTACTAAGAACCTTACTGACGTTGGCTGTATAGGGATATACGCTAAAGCTGGTCGCTAGGGTGGAACCTATGCCGCTATTCAATGGGCGATCCACTTCGCCAACTGGATGGACCCCGCCTTTTATCTGGCGACCCTTGATTCTTACATCAACCTGCAAAGAGAAGTTTACGGAGAAGACGCCACCCGCCTCCGCTTCTCCCGCGAGCTCGCCGCCAAGAACTACAAGATGATAACCCAGGCTAACAGCGAACGGCACATCCCAAAACTTCCTGACCCGGGTACCCGCGACATAATTTACGGCGACTCCAGAGGCCCCGTCCGCCGTCACCTCAAACAAGTAGACGCTGACATCCTCAACCTGGCCATCTGGCAAATGACCGCCAAACAATGGCGCGCAAAATTTCAGCCCGACGATAAGCGAGCCAATATGCGCGACTTCGCTACCGCCGAAGAACTCAACACCATGGCCTCTCTCCAGGTCATCCTCCGCCACCTTCAGGAAGACCAGTACACCCGCGAAGAGATGCTCGACCGGCTAACCGTCAAAGCCAGAGAGTTCGTCAAATTTTACTGCGACACGCCGGAAAAGCTGGAGCGGTTGAAGAGGGCACGGAAAACACGTGGCTGGTAATCAATTGCAATTTCAGCAGTTTAAAGCGGTCACATCTGACAGCTTTAAACTGCTGAAGGAAACTAACTAAAAGCGCGGCCCACCCCAAAAGGCAAGCCGCGCGAAAACTTAATAGATAAGCACACAAGATAGTAAATTTCAAACTATTTGCGGCAAAAACCGAAGGCGCCGTTTATAACACTCCCTTTCAACGCTTACCTCCACTTCTTTGGCTGGCTACCGGGGTAGCCCACCAAAGAAGTCGGGTGCCTCATTCACACCGTGAACAAACCCAGCCGCACACTGACTCGGTAAAGCAAGTGCGCTGGGAGTGTGGCAAAGCAGCCAGTAGGACCTGAAGGCTTCTAAGCTGGTCAAACCTCAAAAAATGCTCATCAGCTAAGCGCAGCAGGCAAACATTTTGTCTACACAAAGTGTATAAATAATTAACACTTGTGCTATCTTTCTTACTTGGAAATTCCGTACTTTTGATGATCGAAGAACATCAGTGTTATCTAACTTTTTTAGCACGTTACCCTCACAATAAGTAGGTTTATCTTCTCTAAAAAATAAGGAGCAACTGTAAGTGCACTGCATTCGCTCCGCCAATTTTAACACCCACATGTCTAAAGAAAAAAACGGAACCCCAAGAAAGAAGCTCTCCAAGCCCATCAAAGACCCACGGATAGCTGTCAATATGCGGTTGCCCAGTAAAATCTTGGAACTACTTCGCTACGAAGCCATCGAATCCGATCGCAGCGCCACTAGTATTGTTGTCGAACTGCTACGAAAACGATACGAGGATGACTTATAAAATGAGATCCTAAAAAAGGGAGCGACTGAACTCAGTCGCTCCCTTTTTAGTGACTCAACTAGCATTTCTATCAACGAATACCTTTGCTGGGCTCTACGTTCTACCTAAGCCCGAGCAGTTTACAATGATTAACACCAGCCAGCGCAGTGTTCCTGACAAAGTCGAAAACCACGCAATCCAGGAGAAACAAAGCTTGGTATCGTCTATTCAGACATAAATCGTGGGAGGAATATCAACAATGTGAAGTGAGATAGATCCATTTGCATACTTTGTATATACTTTTAATGTATTTTGTGCTTATATTGTCCACGTGAAAAATGAACAGCTAATCCAGCTAATTCAACTTCCTCCCAAATTGTTTCGCTCTGTGGTGCAAGACGCCCTCATGGCCAAAGAACCAATTCCTACCCTTATCATCATCGGCTTCCATGACAAAGTCATCCGCTATTACCGTCCGGTTGATTCCTTACCACTTGCTGCCGATTAAGAAGTTTTACTCCAACGACCGATTTTCTACACCACTCGACCTACACTCATATGCGTAATCTTTTATTTCTAGACATTGAGACCTCCGGTCTTAACACTGGAAAAGACCGAATCGTACAGCTAAGTACACGCTTGGTATCTTTAACAGAGCCTCAAGACTATAACCAGCTTATCCGCTCCCGTAAGCTGGTCGTTCCTGCCGTAAATGCAAGCATCTATGGAGTCATCAATCAAGCTGCCGTAACAAAAGAAATAGCAATCGCTCAGGCCATCATTGAATTGACCCCATATATCCGGCAAGCCGATATCATCGTCGGTCATAACATTGCTCAGACTATCGCTATCCTTCTCGCCGCAGCCCGGCGCAATAATCATCAGGCCATCATCAAGATGCTCACCCATCCGCATTTCGGCTTCGACCTGGGAAACCGCGCCGCCATCTGCACTCAGCAACTCGCCGGCGACTACCTCCGTTTCCTCGGCCAATCTCCTTCCAGTTCCGATACCGAGTTGGCTGTCATCTACCACAGAATCTTTGGTGAAGACATCCCCCACAATCATGATATCCCTGCCAGAGCCCTCGCCTCTCAGCGTGTTTACGACTTCTTGAGCACCTTCAAGCAGAAGCACGAAAACGAGTTCCTGGCGGATATCGTCTTCTTCTAAATCTAGACGGGATAAGGCCCTGCGACTTAAACCAGATCGTAGCTCCTTACCCCAACGGGGTCCAAAGCCCCTAACACGGAGTCCGGACCAGGTCTCACGGCGGTAATCGATACCCAACGACAATCTTACGCTCACCTCTCCCCATGGACGCTCTATACCTAGCCCTCGTAACCTCCGGCCCCGATCCCATCCACGACCGGATCACCCAGATCGCCGCCCGTCTCCGCCGCGACAATTTCACCTTCGTCGACCTAAACCAGCGGGTAGGGGAGGACAATTTCAACGGCATCTTATCCCAATTCAACCACCTCCTGAAAGAGTGCGAAGTACTCATCGGCCACAACCTCCACCATCAGCTCGACTTCCTCATCGCCGCCTGCGTTCGCTCCGGCAACACCGCCCGCTTCATTCAACTGCGGCGCTGCAAGATCCTTTGCACCAAAACCTTGGCCTCCCATTATCATGAATCTGAGGGTAAGAAAGCCAGCACTACCTTGCACGCTCTTCTTGATGAACTCGCCAGCATCCCATTATCTGTTGATCCTGACGCTCAATCACAGGTAGTTGCCACCGAAATCGTCCATCAGCTAATTTTTCACCGCCTCCAGGAATCCCCCAATTTTACGCGTTTGGGTAGAGATCTCGTCCAGATTAGAGCGTGTCTAAAAATTTGAGTCAAGCTTTTTCTGAATTGACGATAGAACCATCTGAATGTTAGCCATCAAAATGAACGAAGCCGAATTTTCTATTGTCTGTTCCAAATCTTTGGTGATTCTGCGGTAGAAATTCATCCAGGCGAAGCTTCTTTCGACTACCCACCGTTTGGCTTCCACTACAAACCCCTTCGAACCTTCCGGTCTTGATGGACACTCAAAAACAACCGTGTCAAGTTGATTCATCAGGTCGGCAAACTGACCACGATAAGCATTATCCCCAAGAACCTTTGCCGCTCTTGGCATCTGAGTCCTAAAGTCAGGATAAACAAGGTCACGACCTGCTATGCCATCATGGATATTGGCAGCATGAACATTTACTCTCCATGTCCGTCCTAGTGTGTCGGTTAAGATACTTCGTTTGCGACCGTTCACCCATTTCCCACCATCAATGCCGCGATGTGTTCCGATCATGGGAGTTAGCCTAACACTTTGAGCATCAACCAAAAGTAGACTAGGAGAATCCTCTCTATCATGGACAACCTTACGTTCTAGCCGATTGAGTCCATCATTGAGTGTCTCAATAGTCCCGTTTTTAGACCACTTGTTAAAGTGGTAGAATACGCTTCGGTAGGGAGGAAATTGATCCGGCAGGTTACGCCATTGAGTACCGGTACGCACCAGCCACAGAATGGCGTTAAGTACATCTCGGAGTTGATGTTTGTGTGTATATCAAATTGCAGGTTTACGCCACTTGGATAATTTTTTCTACCATCTCCCATGCTCCGCTACATCGGTAGCAGCGCAGATTAGCCATAGCTCTAGCCCCTTCTTCGGACCATTTTTGCCCCGACAGCTTCATCCGTTGTTGGATGACGCTGCGGTGAGCCGCCTCAATGGGCCCCGACCCAATTAACAACCCCTTATCGCGGTACGTTTTATACTGCATACGATCTTCGTGTTCAAGATAATATCGAATGAGATCGGCTTTGGCTTCCTTGGCTTCCGGGCTACGCGCACGACAGGACTGAATGGTTTGCAGGACGCCTTCTACCTCATTGTTACGTAAACGTTGTAGTTGTTTTTCGATCCACTCCAGCCTTATTTTTTCCTCTCGCCATTGGCTACGAGCAAACTCAACAAGCTTTTCTTTAGCGTGAAAAAAATCGAGGATCTGTACCGCTCCTGGATAATTGTCTTCTGCCCAATTCCATATCCATTTCGCTCCGTCACCAACAATCACTTTATGTGGGTAATGAACTAAGTGTCGTTCCAGTTTCGGGAAAAACTCATTTACACTACCAAGATGGTTGACATAGATTGAGCTACGGGCATGACGCCTGCTTTCACTAAGCTGGACAACGTTTTCGTCCGTAAAAATGCGAGCTAACTTAAGCTCTCGCCACTGGTTAGGACGCGTGAAAAGCATCGCTCCGTCTACCATAACATAGACCTTATCTTTTGATGACTCCGGCGATAAGCGGGGAATGATCGCTTCGCAATCCGCTTTGATGAGCGGGTCGAGTAAGCTTCCGTAGTGTGTGCAAAGTCGCTTAATCTGCATACCCCCAATCGTAATACCTCCAATTTCTTGGAGTAGTTCACTCGCTTGATCATACACCTCGGCTTGTCCCACTAGACAACACAGCCGACGTAAACGTTCGCTGATTGCAAACGAGGCCGTTCCACGGCATAGAACGTGAGACTTGGGTAGATCGAATTTCCCAAGGCTGGTCAGGACTTTTTTTTAGCGTTACGGTCTTTGGGGAGTTTACCCAGTCCTCCTGAAATTAACCCTGCAGCAAACTTTCGAGCAATTTCCAAGACCTTTTCTTCGTACTCAATCGAGGTGGGAATCTTTTCATGAGTGGCGAAGAATTGATTTACTTCCTCTCGCATCGATTCTAATAGTTCATCGGTCAGAGGGTGTGAGTTGTCTACGGGCATCAGCAGGTTGGAATTTCAGCCCAAGTTACTAAACCTGCAATTTGATATACAATGGTCCGCTACGATTTCAGGCTGTCCTGGCTCCAAACACCTTAAGCTCCTTGATCACTGCTTGCATTTTGGGCGTGTGTGGGTCTATCCCACACTTGCGAAAAATGTGTAGAGCTAGTCTTTCGTTACGGTAAGCCGTTGTAATGTCAGACATTGAAAAAGCCACTCGATGACTTGCTGGCTGGTCCAGATAGTGGGCAATTTTGGCCAGATTTACCGTCGTCAATGCCATATTGGTGTGGAAATGGATCTTCTCTTTGCTTCGCCCTTGTCCTTGTTCCAGGCCAACAAACTGCTTGCCGTCACGAAAAAGAAACTCTTGTTGAAAACGGTATGCGTACTTACGCATAATTTCAGCGGCGGTCAATGAAGTATCCGTCGATAGATAAGTGCGGATTTCTTTTATTTGTCCTTCGTTATCTAATTCTTGAATTATAACGGCCTTGACCTCTAGCTTAACCGACTTTTGGTTGACTACTCCTTGCCAAACGCATCGCTCTGGCGTTTCCAAGTCATCTACCCTAGAAAACACGGCCGTATCAAGCTGAGCTAAATCCACTTTTCCGTCCCATTTGCGTTTTCTCACACCTGGTTTTGGTTGATGATAATAGCGTAAACTGATGTCTTTACGGGCCCGAGTGATTACGTGGAAGCCAGCTGCCACGACACGGCCCATAAAAGGATTACGGCTAAAGAAAGCATCGGCCACGATGTATTTACTGACTTTAAGTAACTCTTCGGCTCGTTCTTCAATGATGCGTGCATAGTAAGCTAACTCACTTTCACCTTCTTCCCTATCTATCGTTTGTACTGCTTCAAGATGATAAGCCGTTTTATCAGTCATATCAATGGCGGCCAAGCCTGTAATTTCAATACCGGGCTTACGCCTTCCTGCTTTGCCAGAGTGAAAGCGACCAACACCAGCAGTATGCTTGCCAGCCTTGGGGATGTAGGAAGGGTCGACGCCGATGATGAGTTCGTCGCTTGCCTGTTCTTTTACAAGTATGAGGTTGAAGGCCAACCAATCAAAAGGTTTATCAAAGTGCTTTCGATAAGTATATTCAATGAAATCACCTTGTCGGCCAAGGTTCACAAAATTGTGGCGACCTAGTAAAGCAGGCCACAGACCAAATAAATGTAGCAGAAAACGGGTCCGCCATGCACCAGTTATGGATAGCTTTTGCAATATTTGAGACGCGAGAATTTCGATTTTCGTAGAGCAAGTCATTCTTGAAGGTGTGAGAATCTACAAGGTAGGGCTTGCTCTTTTTATTTGGTGCGACAAAATCGTAGCGGACCATTGATATACACACTTGATGTTTTGTCTTGCGGTTGATTGGTAGATAATCTTTAACTTCGTTCCACTGGCTGTCAGTCAACCGAGTCCACTGCTTGGTCATATTTTGTTGTGTTTAGCGACTTACAAAATACGACTGGCAGCCTTTATATCGAAATTTTTATAATTTTAGACACGCTCTAATTGATCGTCTTAATAGGGATGAAGATATTCCCTTAGACTTCAAGTACAAATTGTTTCCCACCGCGCAGAAAGAATACGAATTAGTTTATGCGGGAAAGATGAGAAGAGAGGATATACTAGCGGGGGAAGATGGTGTTTCTCCTGTGCCTCTCCAAATTGACAAAGCCTACGATGGTGAAAGAAATCTTTTTGTAGATGGATGGAGGAACATAATTGCCTTCGGTGACTTTCAGCGTCCAAACCTGAAAGATTTGGCCTTTCATTTCAGGCTCGCGCTGTGTCGCAAAAATCTTATCAATTAACCAATAAGCTCCGCACTCTTCGGCTACATACTTTACACCGTCCGTATAAGTGTAATCGGGGAATAGTGGGTTCTTCTACCACGTCGATGTTCCCCCCATAAACTGCTTAAGGTCTAACTTTTTATCTTCCATTTTTCTCTCCTTAGTAAGTGGGTTCCACGCAACGCCTGTCGCGCGTGAACCCTTGCCCTGTGGCGAACATGGGTGTTCTGTGTCAACCGAAGGGGGATCACCCGCCCTGCACGAAGCAAAGCGTAGGAAGGGTGGGGAAGCGGTTGATCTCAGTGAGGGCAAAGCCCTTAGTTTCTAAATATCTCATAGTTTTGCCGTTACGGGGATTCCCGTAACGGCAGCTGCTCTTGGCTTATGGGTAGGAGTGGGGCGATAGCAAACCACTAGGTTCGAGTGAGTAACGAGCCACGGATGGCCAGACCCGTTAGGGAAAGCCCCTTATCTTGGTTTTACAAAAACAAACACTATGCCAGCCTCTAGAATGACACGATGTATTACGTGTGGAACGACTATCAGCATCAAAGCTTCAAGCTGTCCTAAATGTGGTGATCCAAATCCAGGACGGTTGACCACCTCTCAATCTTTCTCTTTGTTTATGACCCTATTTCTACTTGTGGGTATCATATGCTTTTTCCTCTATGCTTCAGGTGCGTTTGAGTGGCTTGCACAAATACTTGAGTGATTAACGATCAACCTGACGGCAACTCTCTTATAACAGATTCTGCCCAATCCAAGAGGGGATGAACACCTTCTCTTTTAATCGTTTCCGTTAAGATCAAATCAGATACTTTCGCCCTTACGAGCTTAGAAATCGACTTCTTAGCTCCCCCGCCAACTTTAGTATCAAGCTCTTCGATAACATCAGCCAAATCCTGTCCCGTATGGGCGACCAAAACATTGGTGTCAGCAAATTTAAAATCTAAGTAGTCCGTAATCGCTTTTAGAAGCTCAGCAGGGGTGAGGTCTTTGTTCTCTTCACTATCGGTCTGGCCTTCCTCGTAAGATATTCCTTTAGCTGTTAGCTTGGCAAACACACCCTCTTTTGTACTTTCATAAGTGATAAGGCCTCTATCCTTCAGCTCTTGAGCAATCAACTGCTCATCATCAGCGATCAGCCTGTAACCTGATAAGCGAATGAGGTATCCTAAAGAGCAATTATCCGGCTCTTCTCGGTTGAGTTGGAAGATGCGGATAGCAGCCGCGACCTTCCCTTTAAAGCTCGTATTCAAACGCTCTCGCAGTGCTTTGATAATTGCGAGGTACTTACTTTGAAGACCATAATCAAAATCATCAAAGTAGGTTTCGTTGTCGATGACCAACTCTTCCAGCTCCGCCAAAAATGTCAAAGGATCATCCCGCAAATCCATCTGGTAGCGGATAAATCAAGCTGCTTGGAAGGGCGAATTTTTCGCTTATCGGCCATCATTTCTGCCAGCTCATTGTAGTAGCAGTGGTAGCACAAGTTTGTCCCATTAACAAAATCTTCAGGAGCGTGATTGCCTTTGCTACAATCCTTCTTGAGATAAATGTCAAAGTCTGATCGGTTTTCGAGTGGATCGGACTTGAAGACCTCTTGAGTAAATCTTGTATCGCTAGAAAAGTGGAACCGTTTCATAGTATCAAAGATACGAATTGTTTGAGCGAACAGTTTAAATTAAACGTATCAAACAAAGGCTAAATATCAAGATTACTATAGGTGAAAGTGGGGCAGGAACTGCAAACCTATAGGTTTGAACAAACAGCGAGCCACAGATGGTCAGACCCGATAGAGAAAGCTCACATCTTAAATCTTATTTTGAGCAACTAAACTCTTTTAAACCTTATATCTATAGCTGAATTCTGCTCCCTATGTGCTGAGCGCATGAAACTGAATCATGCTGATTTTGATGTCCGCGTCATCGCCTAAAAGCTAAAGATCGGCGATGGCCAGGACGTTGTGTGTGAAGGCTGCTCGATGGTAGCGATCTTGAAAGAAGGTGACGGCACCAAAGCAGGAAAGGTCTACATTGGTTACTACATCCGTGGCGAAACTATATGGCGCGATTTCGTACTTGATCTAGTTTAGACAAAGACTCTTAGCTTAAAAACTAAACTAACTTAACATAAGCTTTATTATGGGCTGCGAAAAATTGCCCTTAAATAGCTCTACATTCATGTTTATCAATTAGATGTCCGCCGCCTTAATTCTCACGTATCACTTTTCCAGAATCAAGTTTCTTACCCTGATCCCAGTAACTGTAGTAATAGATTCCCGCTGAGAGATTACTCAAGTTGAAACTTGCTTGTCGGTATAATACTTGCTGAGAAAAAACCTCCCGCCCAGCAGCGTCATAAAGTTTAAAGCGGCCATTGAGTGGCATATAATCTCCCGAGTCGAGTACTAGAACATCCTGTACAGGGTTGGGAAAAGTAGTAAATATCAGTGTGCTTTGATCTTCGACCCCTACCGGTCCTAGTTCAATGGTCCGACAATGGGTATCACTCCCCAAATCATTACTCACAGTCAGGCAGACTTCATAAATACCTGTACTTATGTACGAATGAATAGGGTATCTATCGTTGCTACTCCCTCCGTCTCCAAAAGTCCAAGACCAATTCATTGGCTCATAAAAACTTAAATCTTGGAAGGAAAAGCTTAAAGTGTCTTCGGGGCTTCTATCGATACGGTAATAGGCTATGGGAAGGTTGTCGATGCCGAGGGTATCGCTCGGACTTCCATCTATTGGGCCAAGGCGATAATTGGGGTGGTTGGCAAGGGTGGAGATATTGTAGTTAGGCAAGTGGATTGAATGTTGCCGAACATCACAGGCCAACCCTTTTTCATCAGGAGATTCAATAACATGAAGCTTTGTTAGACTTGTCGGACTATTTAAATATATTTTACCGTCGGGGGCCAGTTCAGCGAGATAAAAACGACTGCTAAAGGAGTTCCATTCCTGAAATCCATCATAGATGGCTACAGTATCTTTAGTATTGAAAATATTTCCAGCCCACAGGTCATACTGAAAGACATGGTTGTAATGAGAAACATACAGATACTGAGAGGAGGGAGAAACGGCTATTCCCCCCGCACGAGCATCTGAACCAACATTAGTATGTCTATGGTTCGATAGTTGACCTGTACCACGATCAAAATCAAAAATATCTAAGTAATCATCCGCTCCTATTCTAACGTTATTGTAACGGATATAGTGGTTTCCATCTGGAGAAAACTTGGCTTGCCCTAATCCACTCTGCATATCGTAAGCTACCGCCATTGTATCCGTTAGAGTTACTCCATCTGGATTTAACAAAGCGGAATAAACAAATGGCTCATTCGCAACAGTTGCTAATACCCACCAATCCCGTCCATTGGCATGACGACAAGCCGTGAGTTCCCCTGTGGACAGAGCATCAGGAAGAATATTTTCTATTTGTTCAAAAATGCCTATTGTTCCCCTAGTATTGATAAAGGAGGAAGAGAGGTTTTGACCTAATTGTGGAAACCCGTTGGTGTAAGTCATTTGGACATAATGAACCAAGTCAAATGAATCAAAAGGTAAATAAACAAAGGTTTGAGGGAGTATTTGTTCCGAGTCTCCATTCTGTTCAAGTAGACCATTAACAATCAACTGGTCTTGTGCATTCCTAATCTCTCGATTGTTAGAATACATCAATAAGTTGCCTTCCGAGTCTGAAAGCGTATTTCCATCTTGAAAGAAAAGATCAATTTCCTGATTGTTTACTATTCGTAATTCTGCATCAAAGAAGCTTAAAATAGAAACCCCAAACGAGTCGTTCGCTGCACTTTGATCTCCTCCAGCATAGCCCAACATCCAATGATTATCATAAAACTGGGCTGAAAGGCTAGTACCAAGAGTTAGTAACAGGAGAAAACTGAAGCTCTTTATCATTTGTATATTGCATGTGGGGCTAGCCTAGTGATAGACTAGCCCCGAATTGATTTATTGTATAATAACTCCCCCACCTACAGCGTTTTTAAACACTGCTCGGGTGTTGCCAAGGTGATCTTGCAGAACATATTGATAGCTCCAACTACCGTTGCTATACGCAGCACGGCCCTGTGGATGGTAAAGAGACTCAAAACTACCATTATTTAACTCCAGGCCCGCCAGATAATCCTTACGGTTACCCTGCAAATCGATTTGAGCTAATTTACGTCCCGCCCCATCATAGATCACCTCGAACACTTGGCCACTTTTAGTGATTTGCCGGGGGAGATTAAAGATATTGTAGCTAATCAGAGACACCTGCTTGTTCGCCTGTGCTTTTACATTGCCTCGGCTATAGTCAAGATCGTAGACACACCATACTTCGTCAAAGCTACCGTCATCCCGATACTGTAGTGCACAGTCCACAAGACTTTTACCGGCGCAGCCCAAATCATGAGCAGTCACCGCTATCCGTTCATTGCTGAAAGCCAGAAAGTAGTCCGCCTCCGTCTGACCTTCACATAAAATCAGAAAGGTCCGTTTACTTCTTACCACCACCGCTACCCGCGAACGCTGCCTGGATTTCAACCAGGGCTTATTGCCCCGCATATCTGTTACCTTGATCCGATTCTTCCTACCTGCCATTCCTAAAGCGCGTTGACGGTAGGAACCCCACCATATTTACCACTCAAATAGTCCTTTTCATACGCTGCTCCGTCACGTACACCTCTGACGTCAGCTAAGGAGTACACCAAAGAGGCACCGTCCCTGTCTTTTTCAACGAAACTGATCTGGTCTCGCCGCATCAGTAAAGAAGACAGCAAGTTAGTATCGTGCGTAGCCACAATCAGCTGTGCGTTGTTCGGGTTGTTATCCAAACTATTGAACATCCTGATGATCGCCTGCGACAATTTCGTATGCATCCGCGCCTCAAACTCGTCAATGATCAGACAGTCTCCTCGTTCCAAAGCCTTAATGATGCTCCCCGCTATCTGAATTAGCTTTATCGTCCCTTTCGACAGATGTGCTTCAATCGGAAAACCAAAGCTGTTACCCTCAGGGAGATTTTTAGGCCGCACGAAAAGATTGAGCTTTCTATCCTTAATCACATCTCCCATCAGCGTAACCCTGTCGTTTGACGATAAGCCAGCGCCTTGCCTGCCTCTCGCGGAGCGCAACTCACCAAACTCAATATCCGCCCGCCTTAAAAGATCTCTTATCTTTTGACCTTCCTCATCATCAAGCAGCTGGCGAATTGTCTCGTCATCCAGCTCCGTAGCTAACGCACCATTGATAATCCGCATCCGGGAGATCGTATTGTACACCGGCTTTACTTCATCGTTCTTAAAGTGACCTAGTACCGAAAGCAATAAGGACTTCTCGGAAACAAATTTACTTTCATCGTCAAAGGCTGCGAGTAGCTTTCTCACTGACTTCAAATGCGTGGCACTCACTCTTATCCCATCCTCATCCCGAACGAAGTAAGGAACCTCCTTCTTCCCTGGAGTTCCAAATAGCCATTCGTTCACAATCTCTCCCTCAGGGGAAACCATGAAACCATAACGGTACAACGTCCTCTCTGCCAGTAACCGCAGCTCAAAAAAACTAGGCGCTTTACTAGTCAACGGGTCAGTAGCAAAAGGTTCCGCAAGCGGCAATATGATGCTTTCCGGGTTCCACGTCAAGGTCACCGCAAAGTTGAAAAAAGAAATCGCCATCAATAGATTGCTCTTACCCGAAGCATTTGCCCCGTAAATTACCTTCGACTTCAATACATCGTGTCGCTCCCCCACCCTGGCCACGTTAGAGGCCAGACCCGGATGACCAGCTTGCAGCGGCCGAGCCTCAAGGTCCAGGACTTGGAGGTCACGCAACGATCTGAAATTTTCAACGCTAAAAGAGAGTATCATAAATTGATATTTGCTTGCATCTATACAAATATAGAAATTTCAAAGCAAAAAGCATAAATTTTTCGCCGCTCATAGTTAACATTATGTTAAGTTAAAATTTGTACAGCACTAAATCCTCTTTACGCAGGCTCAATATGAATCAAGACCTTCCCGAGTCCCGGTATAGCCTCCCGCAAATGATCCTGAAGAGCATGGGAAAGGTCATGCCCTTCTTTCACCGAAATCCTCCCGTCAACAATAGCGTGTAAGTCTACGTGATGTAACATACCCGCTTTACGGACGAAGCACTTCTCCGTATCCAATATCCCATCAACCAGCAGAGATTTTCGTCTGATCTCCTCAATCAGTTCCTCATAAACCTGCTCATCCATTATTTCTCCCAGAGCCGGTCGCAGAATCAAGTAAGCGTTGTACAAAATAAAGCCGGACGCCAGCAAAGCCGCCCAGTCATCCGCCTTCTCGTATCCCGGCCCCAAAACCAAAGCAACCGATATACCCAGGAAGGCCATTATCGAAGTGATGGCGTCACTACGGTGGTGCCACGCATCCGCTTTAAGCGCGGAACTCCCCGTCTCCTTACTCTTCCGCATCACCACCCGGTAAGACCATTCCTTCCAACCAATGATGACCACCAACACTCCCAGTGTCCATGGTGCCGGACTCTCGTGCGGCCGACCAATATTCCTGATACTCTCGTAAGCAATCAAAGTAGCGGAAGCCACCATCATGGCCGTCACGGCAAAAGTGATCAACGGCTCGATCTTTCCGTGCCCGTAAGGGTGGTTCTCATCCGCTGGTCGGGCTGCATACTTCAAGCCCAGTAAGACCAGAAGAGAGGCGAATACATCATTCAGGGATTCTATTGCATCCGCCACCAAAGCATAGGAGTTGCCAAAAATCCCTGCCAATCCTTTTATCAGGGTTAAAGCAATGCTGCTGGCAATACTGAAGTAAGTCGCTTTTATGGCTTTGTGGTGGTTGTCCATCGCTAAGTAAAAGTACACCCATTAGTATATTGTTCCGTCGGCAGCATTCCATGTAATCCTTACCAAACTTTTCCCCTCCTCCCCGGTTATCTAAAACAGATGCATCACCACATCCTCCTTTTCGCGGTATACTTAATGGCCTTGGCACTCGTGCCCTGCCAGGATGAGTACGCCATCGTAGCCCCTAATGCACCCGCCTCCGTCCACGCAGCAAACTCCGAACACGAGCACGACGATGATTCAGAACACCAGGATCATTGCACTCCCTTCTGTATCTGCGCCTGCTGCGGAGCCGTCCTCGATGCACCGCCTACGCTTCTGACTATGGCCGAAGGGGAACCCTTGCCTCCCAAGGGCAATACCCAACCAACGTCTGTCCCTAACCTGAACCCCGGCATTTTTGCCTCGGCTAGTTGGCAACCCCCCAGATTCGCTTAAACCAATTCAAGGGATTACTCTGTCCCTACTCCACCCATTGGTTTAATCAATGGGCTGAATCCGTTCGCTTTACAGCCAAATTTTGTGACATCTGCCACGTCTCCCCTCTCCCGAGGAGAGGGGCCGGGGGAGAGGGCACAAGCGCACCCTCAGCCCATACCCCAACAAGTTTTCATGTTTGACAACATCATCGCCTATTCCGTCCGGAATAAGCTGGTGGTCGGTTTATTCGTCCTGGCGCTCATCGCCTGGGGCATCTTCTCCCTCCGCCAAATCCCCATCGATGCCGTACCCGACATCACCAACAATCAGGTACAGGTCATCACTTCCTCCCCTACCCTGGCCACCCAGGAAGTGGAACAGTTCATCACCACCCCCGTCGAGCTGGCACTGCAGAACCTGCAGGACCTCGTCGAGATCCGCTCCATCTCCCGCTTCGGCCTTTCCGTGGTTACCGTAGTGTTCGAAGAAAGCACCGACACTTACCTCGCCCGCCAGCTCGTCAGCGAACACCTCCGGGAAGCGGAAGAGAACATCCCCCCGGGCCTCGGCGCTCCGGAAATGGCACCCATATCAACCGGTCTCGGGGAGATATATCAGTACGTAGTCCGTCCCGAATCAGGGTATGAGGACCAATACTCTCCCACTGACTTACGCAGTATCCAGGACTGGATCGTCAGCCGCCAGCTATCCGGTATCGAGGGCGTCGTAGAGGTCAACACCATGGGCGGTTTCCTCAAGCAGTATGAGGTCGCCGTCGATCCCGAATTGCTCAAATCCGTCGGCGTCACCATCAATGATGTATTCGCTGCGCTGGAAAACAGCAATGAAAACACGGGCGGAGCCTACATCGAGAAGAACCCCCGTACCTATTATATACGTACCAACGGCATTGTCACCAGCCTAGACGATATCCGTAAGATCGTCGTCGACGTCCGCGCCGGCCGCCCCATCCTGATCGAAGACGTCGGCACCGTCCAGTTCGGTCGGGCTCCCCGCTACGGTGCCCTGGTCCGTAACGGCGAGGAAGCCGTCGGCGGCCGCGTCATGATGCTCAAAGGGGCCAACTCCGCCGCCGTTACCGAACGGGTGAAGGAGCGGGTCATTCAGATTCAGAAATCCCTCCCCGAAGGAGTCGTTATCGAACCCTACCTAGTCCGCGACAAACTGGTCTCCACCGCCATCGGCACCGTTCAGAAAAACCTGCTTGAAGGGGGCCTCATCGTTCTCTTCATCCTGATCCTGCTGCTGGGCAACTGGCGGGCCGGCCTCATCGTTGCCTCCGTCATTCCCCTGGCCATGCTCTTCGCCATCAGTATGATGAACCTGTTGGGCATTTCCGCTAACCTGATGAGCCTGGGGGCCATCGACTTCGGCCTGATCGTCGACGGCGCGGTGATCATCGTCGAATCCATCGTCCACCGCCTCCAGGTCCGGTTCGCCGGGCAAAAGATATCCCAGGCGCAAATGGACGGCGAGGTGACCGACAGCTCCATCAAAATCCGCAGCTCGGCCGCTTTCGGCGAGATCATCATCCTGATGGTCTACATCCCCATCCTCGCCCTCGTCGGTATTGAGGGCAAGATGTTCCGCCCCATGGCCCAAACGGTCATGCTGGCCATCGCCGGCGCGCTAATCCTTTCGTTAACCTACGTGCCCGCCATGTCAGCCTTATTCCTCAATAAAAAGGTTATGAATAAGCGCACCATTGCCGATCGCATCATCGGGTTCTTCCAGTGGCTTTATGCCCCGGTCCTTAATGCGGCCCTCCGTTTCAAAACGGTTTTTGTCCTGGCTACCGTCGCCCTGTTTGCCGTTAGCATTTTTGTCTTTTCCCGGATGGGCGGCGAATTTATTCCTACCCTCGAAGAAGGAGACTTGGCCATGCAGCAGATCATGCCGCCGGGAACCTCCCTCAGCCAGAGCATCGAAATGACTAAAAAGGTCCAGGATAAGCTGCTCGCCGATTTCCCGGAAATGCTGGAAGTGGTCACCAACATCGGCGCCGCCGAAATTCCCACCGACCCCATGCCGGTGGAAATTGGGGACTATACCATTGTCATGAAACCAAAGGAAGAATGGACTACGGCCAGCAACCGTCAGACTATGTTCGAAGCCATCGAGAAATCCCTGGAAGTCTTCCCCGGCCTCGGCCTGGAATTCTCCCAGCCCATCCAGTTACGTTTCAATGAACTCATGACCGGAGCCAAGGCCGATATCGCCATAAAACTCTACGGCGCGGATTTAGATGTGGCCTTCCAAAAAGCCAAGGAAGCCGAACGGATCATCTCCGGTATCCCCGGAGCCGGAACGGTGACGGTAGAGCAAACCATCGGTATGCCCCAGATCCTAGTTGATTTTAACTACCCCAAAATGGCGCAGTACGGCCTGCAAACGCGCGATGTCAACCGCGTTATCGAGACTGCCTTCGCCGGAGCCACTGCCGGCACCGTCTACGAGGGCGAACGCCGCTACGACCTAACCGTACGACTCCAAGAAGGCAATCGCGCCGGCATCTCCGATGTTCGCAACCTATTCATCCCGCTCGAAAATGGTAGCCAGGTACCGCTCCGCGAGGTAGCCTCCGTTGAGCTCGTCGATGCGCCTATGCAAATCAGCCGCGAAAACACCAACCGACGCATCGTCATCGGCGTCAACGTAGGCGATTCTGACGTGGAAACACTCGTCGGAAACATCCAGTCCGCCCTGGACGAAAACATCGACCTCCCTGCCGGTTATTATTTCACCTACGGCGGCCAGTTCGAGAACCTCCAGGCAGCGAGCGCCCGCCTCTCCATCGCTGTACCGGTCGCCCTGGCGCTTATCTTCATCCTGCTGTTTTTCACCTTCGGCAGCTTCTCCCAGGCCGCACTCATCTTTGTCGCCATCCCGCTTTCCGCGATTGGAGGCATCCTCGCCTTGGAGCTGCGCGGCATGCCCTTCAGCATCTCCGCCGGCATCGGCTTCATCGCCCTCTTCGGCGTCGCGGTGCTCAACGGCATCGTCCTGATCGGCTATTTCAACCAGCTCAAAACGGAGGGCTGGGACGACGTCCGCGCCCGCATCATTGAAGGCACCACGGTCCGCCTGCGGCCCGTCATCATGACCGCCTCGGTCGCCTCCCTCGGTTTCCTCCCCATGGCCCTGTCCACCTCGGGCGGCGCGGAGGTGCAACGACCACTCGCGACGGTGGTCATCGGCGGCTTGCTCACCGCCACTTTCCTCACGCTCATCATACTCCCCATTCTCTACAGCTGGCTGGAAGGATGGAAGAACCGGAGGAGTGGCGTGTCTAAAGTAGCTGTCTTAATACCATTACTATTGTGCTCTTTTTGGGCGCGGGCGCAGGTGCAAGGTGAGTTGGAGGAGCAAGGCGACCCTACCCCGATGACCCTGAACGAAGCGGTCAACCTCGCGATCACCCGTAACCCAATCGTTACCGCCGCTAATCAACTCACGGAGCAAAACCGAAGTCTCCAAAACCTCCCCTACTCCCCCGGTAACACCGACATCAGCTACCAGGGAGACGGCCTTTTCCGGGAGAATGGGCAACGGGTCAACCAGTTCGCTGTCGTACAGCAGTTCGCCCACCCCGCCGGCATCCGGGCAACCAACGCCGTTCAGGATGCCATCGTGCGTTCCAACGAGATCAGTGGTCGGCTTACCGAGGCCGAGCTGGCCCTGGAAGTAAGTAACCGGTATTATGAACTCCAGCAGCGGGAAGCATCGCTCCGACTGTACGAACGGCTCACCGCAACCTACGCGGAGTATTACCGAACGGCCCTGATCCGTGCGGAAACCGGCGAAGCAAACCGCCTCGAAGCCCTCAACCTCAGTTCTCGTCTCCGGGAACAGGAGTTACTGGCCCAACGGGCAAGACTTTCGGTAGCGTCCCTACGGCAACGGCTCGGCGTATTGATCGGAGCCGACGGCGACGTCACCGCCAGAGACACCTTAAGTCAGATTGCCCTCCCCTTCTCCATCGATACGTCCATAAATACCCTGGCCGTTCAACTGGCGGAGCAGGACATCGCCTTCACCCGCGCCAATATTGGCCGCACCCGCGCTGAACTCAAACCCGGCTTCCGCCTCGGTTATTCCGCCCAGCATTATTTCGAAGGGGGTTACCTCAGCGGTATCGAGGCCGGTATTACGCTGCCCCTTTTCAACAAGTCAACTAAGAGGCGCATCGAGGCTCAACAGTTGGGCGTCGCCGTTGCGGAATCTCAACTGGAAGCTACCCGCCTCCGCCGCCGTAGCGAACAACTGGAGGCCAGTAACCAGCTCCGGGAGATCGAAGCTTCCCTGACCTTTTACCGTGAGCAACTGGCCGTAGTAAACCCTGAAATCGTTCGCATCTCCCGCCTCAACTACCGGGCCGGTGAGATCACCTACCTCGAACTGCTCAGCGCACTCGAGATGCTGGCCGACAACAACATCGGCTACCTCGAATCCCTCCTGGCCTACAACCAAACCGTAGCCCGCATCCAATTCCTCAACCAATAATTCCATCGTCCCGATGAAAACCATAAAGCAACTAACTAGTGCCCTCCCCGCACTGCTCCTAATCCTCATTCTTTGCACCTGCGACCGCGCCCATCAACACGAAGAAGGGGACGGCCACGACCACGACGCACCCGCCACCGAGAAAATGGCCGACGATAAGCACGGCGATGATGAACACGACGACCATGACGGAGAACACGAAGAAGAGGAAGGCGTCCACCTCACAAAGATTCAGATGGAAACCATGGATATCGGCTTCGGCGATTTTACCAACCTGAAAATTAACGATTTCGTCTCAGCTACCGGCACCCTCGATCTGCCGCCCAACGGATATGCCGCCGTAAGCGCTCGCGCCATGGGGTTTGTGCGCAATTCCCGGAATTATGTGGAAGGTGATTACGTCAAAAAAGGAGCGACACTCGCCTACCTTGAGAACCCTGACTTTATCGATCACCAACAAAACTACCTGGAAACTTCCGCTGAACTCGCCTTTCTACGCCAGGAACTCGAACGTCAGGAAACGCTCCTGGCTGCGGATGCCGGCATCCTGAAAACCGTCCAGCGGCTCCGCTCCGAAGTTGCCGCTAAAACGGCGCGTCTGGCCGGTATTCGGGAACGACTCGAATACCTGGGCATCAGAACCGTGAACCTGACCGCCGAAAACATCACCAATCGCATCACGCTGTTCGCCCCGCGCTCCGGCTACATCACCAGTATCGCCACGCACGATGGTATGTACGTCGAACCCGCTACCGAACTGATGGAACTCATCGACGAAAAGCATTTTCACCTCGAACTGGACGTTTTCGAACGGGACATTGCCAAAATCAGCAAGGGGCAAAAAATGACCTATACCGTTCCTTCAATCGGTCCGGAGCGTTACGAGGCCGAAGTGCACGTGATCGGCAAGGAATTCAACGAGGAGAATAAAACCGTGCGCGTTCACGCTCATCCTTCCGGGAAGCAACCACCCTTCGTACGAGGTCGCTTCGTCGAAGCCCGCATTTTCCTTACCGACCAAACCGTCCGGGCGCTTCCGGAAGACGCCGTTCTACGCGAGGGCGACTTCTCCTACATTTTTGTCGCACCGGCCGAAAACAACAGTGACGAGGTGGAATTCGAACGTCTCCGCGTCAACCCCGGTATTACCGACGGAGGCTTTACCGCCGTTCGCCTCATCGATCCATTGCCGGATGGTATGCGCATTGTCACCCAGGGAGCCTATTTCGTCTACGCCCAGAGCCAGGCCGGAGAACTCGAACACGAACACTAAACGATCATGAATAAAAGTATCTATAAAGTTACCGCCATGGACTGTTCGGCCGAAGAGCAAATGGTCCGGATGCAGTTAGAGCCGCTCCCTCAGGTGGAGCGGCTCGACTTCGACCTACCCGCCCGACAACTAACCGTATATCATCGCGATGTGGTTACTCCCGTTACCCAAGCCCTCCATCAGCTTAAATTAGGAGACCAATTACTCACCACTGAAACCGCCGAACTTCCAGCAGTGGACGATGATAGTGCCCAGCAAAAAAAGATCCTTTGGTGGGTACTCGGCATCAACGCCGGGTTCTTCCTGGTCGAAATGGTTTTTGGTCTGATTTCCGGTTCTATGGGGCTTATCGCGGATTCGCTCGATATGCTGGCCGACGCTTTTGTCTACGCCCTGAGCCTGTTGGCTGTCGGTGCGGTTGCAGCCCGTAAAAAACAGATCGCCGGTTACAGTGGCTATATTCAGATCGGGCTTGCTGTTCTTGGCTTCGTGGAAGTGCTACGTCGCTTTATTGGTTATGGGGAAGTGCCTGACTTTAAGGTCATGATCATCGTAGCCTCCCTGGCTTTGGTTGGGAATGCCGTCTGTCTGTGGCTTATCCAAAAAACCAAGCGAGGCGAAGCCCACATGGAAGCCAGTTACATCTTCACTTCTAACGATATCATCATCAATTTTGGAGTAATCTTATCCGGTGTCCTCGTCTATCTCACCGCTACACGTTGGCCTGATTTGGTCGTCGGTAGTATCGTCTTCGCCGTCGTACTCCGTGGGGCTTTTCGCATTTTGAAACTAACTAAATAATCTATCGCAATACACAATCATGAGTAAATTAGAACTGGACCTCCCGGTCCTACTCCCCCAAATACCCGACGAGCGCGACCAGTGCGTCACCCGTCTATTGGCTGCCCTCAACGCCGAAGCCGGTATTGAAAAAGCCCACATTAAGGAGGGCACGCCCGCTGAGGTTTGTATCCATTACAATCCTGAACAACTGGCTCTGAGTAAAGTAAAAGCCATTGCCAGGCGTGCCGGCGCGGACATTACTTCCCGCTATCGGCATTTGCTTATCGATGTGACCGGCATCCGGCACCAACGCCACGCCCGCCAGCTCGGGGAACAAATCGGAAAAACACCCGGCATCCTAGAAGCCGTCGTGTCAGGTGCCGGGGTAGCCAGGATTGAATACGATAGTACCCTCACGGACGAAAATACCGTGCGGGCCGCGATCGCTGACACCGACCTACAAATGGGAGGCACGGTCAAAAGGGATGAACACGCCGGCCACGACCACGGCCCCGGAGAACACGGAAAGGAAAAACACAGCGGCGGAGACGGCCACAACCACGACCACGGTGGCATCTTCGGCGAGAATACCGAGCTCTATTTCGCCATTGCCAGTGGCGTTTTCTGGCTCGTCGGTCTCATCCTGAGTTTCCTAAGCGGTGTTCCTGAACTGGTTTCAACGGTGCTGTTCGTCATCGCCATCCTGCTGGGAGGTTACTTCATTCTTATCGAAGCTATTCAGACCATCCGTCAGGGTAAGTTCGAAATCGACTTCCTGATGCTCGTAGCCGCCGCCGGTGCCTGCGCGCTCGGGGAATTCCAGGAAGCAGCCCTCTTGCTATTCTTGTTCAGCATCGGCCATGCCCTGGAAAACTACGCTATGGGCCGTGCCCGCAAATCAATCGAGGCACTATCTGATCTGGCCCCGCCAACCGCGCTTGTCAAACGTGATGGTACTACCACCGAAGTAGGCGTGGAAGAACTGGCCTTAGGCGACATCATCGTTGTCCGCCCAAATTCTAAAATCGCCGCCGACGGCGTGATCGTCAGCGGAACCTCCGCCGTCGATCAGGCACCCATTACCGGAGAGAGCGTTCCGGTAGATAAAATACCGGTTACCAACCCTGACGCTGATTTTAATCTCGATAATCTACCATCAGAAAACCGTGCTTTTGCCGGTACGATCAACGGCAGTTCCCCGCTTGAAATCAGAGTCCTCAAACTGGCAAAAGACAGTACCCTTTCCCGCCTCGTTACCCTCGTCAAGGAAGCAGAAACCCAGCAGTCGCCCACTCAGCAACTGACCGATAAGTTCGAGCGGTATTTCGTTCCCGCCGTCATCGGCCTGGTCTTCCTCCTGCTCTTCGCTTTCCTCGTCATCGACGAGCCGTTCTCCAAGAGTTTCTACCGGGCCATGGCCGTCCTGGTCGCCGCTTCTCCCTGCGCTTTGGCGATCTCCACCCCTTCAGCCGTGTTAGCCGGTATTGCCAGGGCCGCGCGCCAGGGCGTTCTCATCAAAGGCGGACGCCCACTCGAAGATCTCGGTGGCATCACCGCCCTGGCTTTCGATAAAACCGGTACCCTCACCGAAGGCAAGCCCCGCCTCACCGAAGTGATCCCTTCCGGAGAAGCGACGGAAGCGGAATTACTAACCGTAGCCATAGCCGTTGAAGAATTGAGCGACCACCCCCTGGCCGCCGCCATCGTAACGGGAGGTAAAGAACGTCTTGGAAATACTACGAATATTCCCGCCGCTGAAAACCTGGAAGCGCTCACCGCCCGGGGCGTCAAAGCCACGGTTGCCGGCAAAACGGTCCACATCGGTAACCGCCGCCTGTTCCGTGAACTGACCGGTACCGAAATACCTGCCGCCATCGATCAGGAAATGTCCAAACTGGAAGACACCGGCAATACCGCTATGATCGTTCACCAGGGCGATCGCTACCTCGGCATCATCGCTGTAATGGACGTCGCCCGTCCCGAAGCGAAAGCCACCCTGGCCGCCCTCAAAGAACTCGGTATTAAAAAGATGGTCATGCTCACCGGCGACCATCAAAAGGTAGCCGATGCCGTCGCCGCCGATATCGGTATCACCGACCCGCTCGGCAGTCTCCTGCCTGAAGACAAAGTAGCCGCCATCGAGCGCCTCCGGGCCGAGGAGGGCATGGTCGCCATGATCGGCGACGGCGTCAACGATGCCCCCGCTATGGCTAAATCAAACGTCGGCATCGCCATGGGAGCCGCCGGCTCCGATGTTGCCCTCGAAACTGCCGACGTCGCCCTCATGGCTGATCGCCTCGATAACCTCCCCTTTGCCATAGGCCTGAGCCGTAAGGCCAAGTCTATCATCCGGCAAAATTTGGTCATGAGCCTCGGTATGGTGGTGATCCTCATCCCGCTTACGCTACTAGGGATTGCGGAGATCGGCCCGGCGGTTATTGCGCACGAAGGATCTACACTGGTGGTGGTAGGAAATGCACTCAGGTTACTGGCTTACAAGAAGTAATAACTATACGGACATGGTTCAATCTGTATATTGCTTCTATTCACCGCAAAATTCAACGACATGACTTTTTACTGGAGAATGCCCGAAGGGCTTCAGCTATATTATCAAAAGGAACTTAGCGATTACAGGTCCGCTTTTTCTAAAGGCGAATTACAAGTCGCTTGGCAACACTTGGAAAGGGCTCATATCCTTGGTCAGCCCTGGGCCGTCGAACATTCGGAAGTGCATTGGCTTATGCTTCGCTTCGGTTTCGCCATCAAAAGCTGGAAGGAAATTCGCGGCCAGCTGTTACGCCTGGTATTTGGCGGGGTCAAGTCATTCGTCGGGAAAGTTCCTACGGGTAACACCGGAGGAGCTAACGTTCCGCCGCTACAACCAATGGAAATCCCTGAAGATTTGAAAAGAATGTTATCTCCCTTCTCCCCTACCCGCTAGTTCCAAATGGGTAGCTATTAAAATTACGCTTGCTCATGAAGACTATGGAAAATTTGGAGAAAGCTGAAGACTATTACGACAAGTTTTCCCGCTTCTACGACATCTTGTCTCCCGATTGGTACTACCGTAAGCCACGGGAATTTGCCGTCCGTGTAATGGAATTAGAGGAAGGTCAAAACATCCTTAACCTTCCCGTTGGAACCGGCCAAAATTTCGAATACTTCCAGCAATACCTCAAGGGCTCCGGGAAAATAGTTGGCGTCGATCTCTCCGGGGGAATGCTCCAAAAAGCACGACAGAAGATCAACGCCAACAAATGGAACAACATCAGCCTCTTCAAAGACGATGCCACCAAAATCAACGAAGATTGGGTCCGGGACCATCTTGGCGAAGGAGTCAAGTTCGACGCTATCCTCTGTGACCTCGGGCTATCCGGTTTCCCCGAATGGCGGAATGTCATCGATAACCTTCTTCCCCTCTTACGGCCAGGCGGAAGGTTTGTCATCATGGATTGGTATATCGAGCAGCCTGGTCTGCGCGCGGAATTCATTAAATGGATCGGCGGCGGCGAAGTGGACCGGCCGCTCTACCAGTATTTAGCAGAACGGGTGGAAGACTTTCAGTTGAACGACTCGTTTAAGGGAGGGGATGTTTTTGTGGCTTGGGGAGATAAAGTAAAAAGGCTTTAAAAAGACTGTACCTTTCCTCGAAAGGCGAAATGTCTGCTACTGCCGTAGCTTATAACGTAGGCGAGGCAAGTACTTGAACCAACCAAACTTATTGACGTATGATATTTGAACATGAGATAAAGCCACCTGCTGATTGTACCGCAGAAGAACTAGAAGACTTCTACGAGATGTGCAAAGAGGCAGATCAAGTCTCTCTGATCAACTTAAAAGACAGAATCTTGAATTGTCCGTTCTTGGCTTTTGCTCGCCATGAAGAAAAAATAGCGGGCATAGCCGCTATCAAGGTCGCGGGTGAAAACTATCGGCAGAGAACGTTTACGGCATCTAAGACCACCCTTGATAACAAGTTGTTCCCTCACGAGGTCGGATATGTATACACGAAGCCATTTTATCAAAAAAATGGAATTGGGAGCACGCTTGCTGATATGCTAATTTCAAAATTTACAGATCAAAATTTATTCGCAACTACGGGAAATCCAACAATGAAGCGGATTCTTGAAAAAGGTGGCTTTGGAGTCGCCGGCAGCTCCTATCCAGGAGACCATAATGACACCTTAGAACTATTGGTGAGAGATAATTCTTTCACTCATTGATGCCTTGGGCCGAGATTTTACTTAAGGACCATAGAACTTGCGAAAAGTAACCCGCCAACCCCAAATCCACCACCACACAGTACAACTCATATCCATCAGGAATGATTACGCCTTTAGCCAGATATAGGTATCCAAGGTCCCAGCCAGCATGTAGCAAAAGGCCCAGGGGAATCAATAACGCGTTCTTACGCAGGCCTCCGTAAGCTAGCAACCAAATAACTAAAGCCTGAACACCGCTGACAATCAGTAAAGCGGTGTCACTCCCAGCAAAACCAACGTAAATGAACCCAATCGCCGTAAGCATCAGGCCGCCGGAAGTTGCTCTATCGAGGCGCAATAATTCTATTGCACCAGCGATTATACCAACGGTTATCAGACCGAGAAGAAGAATAGAAATTGTCATGCGAAAAGCAATTTAAGTGGCAAGCTGAAAGTCTACAATTTCGCCGACTTCAACCGCAAACTATTAGCCACCACGGAAACGGAGCTCAACGCCATCGCTCCGCCGGCAATCATGGGATCGAGTAAAAAGCCATTGATTGGGTAAAGCAGCCCGGCGGCGATTGGAATACCAATCAGATTGTAAATGAAAGCCCAGAACAAATTCTGACGGATGCCACGAACCGTAAGTTTAGAAAGACGAAGTGCTTTGGGAATAGCCGACAAGTCAGAAGTGATCAGCGTCATCTTGGCAACGTCCATCGCAATGTCCGAGCCTTTCCCCATAGCTATACTTACGTCCGCCTGCGCCAAAGCATGGGAATCGTTAATACCATCGCCCACCATGGCCACTACCCTACCCTCAGCTTGCAGTTGCTCCACGAAGGCGGCTTTATCGGCCGGTAACACCTCGGCGCGGAAGTCCTTTAGCCCCACCTCTTTTGCGACGGCGGCGGCGGTCTGCTCGTTGTCTCCGGTCAGCATGTATACGTCGATGCCTCGCTCCTGAAGCGTTGCGATCGCGCTACGGGAACTCTCCTTGATCCGGTCGGCGATAGCGATGATCCCAAGCACATTCCGTTCATCGGCTACGTATACCACAGTATTCGCGGCCTCCCGCAGTTTTTGGGCGCGGTCGCGGGTGCCGGGGGAGGTTGCAAGGCCGTGTTCGTTCATCAACCGCTCGTTACCGACGTAGTAGGTTGTCCCTTCGTAATTGGCGCTGATCCCTCGGCCAGTAATGCTGGTGAAATCATCAAGGGCTACCGGTTTTATCCCTGCTTCTTTTAACCAGGCAGTCACGGCTTCAGCCAGGGGGTGCTCGGACTTAGCTTCCGCCGCCAGCACCACGCTCTTCCAACCTTCCACTGCACCTGCGTCCGCGCCCGCTTCCCAATATTCTTCCGTCACGTTGGGACTCCCCTCCGTAATCGTCCCGGTTTTGTCCAGTACGATCGCGTCTACTTTATGACCTAATTCCAGGCTCTCCGCGTCCTTGATCAAGATGTTATTCTCAGCCCCCTTGCCTATACCGACCATGATCGCCGTAGGAGTCGCCAAACCCAGCGCGCACGGGCAGGCAATGATCAAAACCGCTACGCTGGTCAGTAAAGCGTGGGTGAAGGCATCCTCGCCCCCCAGCACCATCCAGCTGATGAAAGTGACCACCGCAATAGCCATCACTATCGGAACGAATATGCCCGCAATCTTATCCACCAATTTCTGCACCGGTGCCTTGCTCCCCTGCGCCTGCTGCACCATCTTGATGATCTGTGCCAGTAAGGTCGCTCCCCCTACTTTCTCAGCAACAAACCGGAAACTACCCTTCTGATTGACCGTCCCCGCGAACACCGCTTCACCTTCGGCTTTACGCACCGGCACCGGCTCCCCCGTAATCATACTTTCGTCAACGAAGCTATTTCCGTCCTGCACCTGGCCGTCAACGGGTATTTTCTCTCCAGGTCGTACCAACAACAGCTGCCCCGTAGCGACGTCCGAAATCGCCATCTCTACCTCTTCTCCATTGACGATCGCTTTGACCGTCTTCGGTTGCAATCCAATCAGTTTCTTGATCGCCGAAGACGTATTCGATTTTGCCCGCTCCTCCAGTAATTTCCCGAGAGATATGAACGTGATGATCACCGTCGCCGCTTCGTAATAAACGTGTGGTTCTAGTCCCTGCCGCAGCCAAAACTGCGGATACAAGGTGTTGAAAAGACTGAACAGAAAAGCAATCCCCGTACTCAGCGCTACCAAGGTGTCCATGTTAGCCTGGCCGTGACGAGCCTGTTTCCAAGCGTTAACGTAGAAGTGGCGACCAAACCAAAATAGAACCACCGAGGCAAGCCCCAGGCTTATCCACCGCCCCGCAGGCCAATCCATAAAGAACATCCCAATGATGAAAACGGGAAGCGTGAGGATGGCCGACCATATCGTACGCTGCCTGATCTCCGCGTACTCCCGTTGTTTTATTTCTTCTTGGACCGCCGAGGGATCTTCTACATCTACAATCAGGTCATAACCAACCGCCTGAAGAGCGTTTCTCAATTCGTTTGTCGTTATTTTATCATGGTCGAAATCCACCAGCGCGGTCGTATTCGCAAAATTGACGCTTACGTCGTTCACCCCCGGTAATTTCTTCAGGGTACTCTCCACGCTGGAAGCGCAGCCGGCGCAACTCATTCCCGTGACCGGGAAGGATGCTTTTTCTGTGGACTTTGTGCTTTTATCGTGATCGGCAACTACATTCATCTAACTTTCCTTTAGATTACAAAATTCGGGCGATGAAGTGCTGAATACGTTACAGTATCATGGCTAATGATTACATCATTGCGTAATGAAGTTTACTTTAGCTCCCGCTTCAACAACTGCGCGTTCACCGCACAAATCACCGTACTGATACTCATCAGTGCAGCGCCAAATGCCGGGCTGATCACCAACCCAGGAACAAAGCCCGTGGCCAGGGGCAATGCTACCGCGTTGTATCCCGTAGCCCACCAGAGGTTTTGAATCATCTTTCGGTACGTAGCCTTGCCGAATAAGATCAGGTTGGCAATGTCCTTCGGATCACTATCCACTAAAACGATATCGGCGGTCTCCGCCGCCACATCGGTCCCGGAACCGATGGCGATACCGACGTCGGCGCGCGCCAGGGCCGGGGCATCGTTCACGCCATCACCCGTCATGGCCACAAACTCACCCGCTGCCTGCAGTTCCTTAATCTTGTCCTGCTTCTGATCCGGAAGGACCTCCGCCAGGTAGTCGTCCATACCTAACTCCTTAGCTACGGAGGCGGCGACCCGCTCATTGTCTCCCGTCAGCAGCAAGCATTTAATGCCGTTTTTTTGAAGCGTATCAATCGCTCCCGCGGAAGATTCCCGAATCTGGTCGGCGAAGGTGACGAAGCCGACAAGTCGGTCGTCAATAACCAGGAAGATTTTCGTTTCTACCCCGTCATCACTGTCGTCCGGGGCCGTGATGCCCGCGGCTTCCAGCATCAGGTAGCCGCCGGCGCGGACCGCTTTGCTTTCCACCGTTCCGCTCACGCCTACTCCGGCTTCATATTTGAAATCTTTGCTCGTGGGTATTTCCAATCCGTCAGCTTTAGCCCGCCGTTGTAATCCCTTCGAAATGTGGTGCTCCGAACTGCTTTCCACCGCCGTAGCGTAGCGTAATATCTTTGCCTCGTCCCAACCTTCAGCCAGCGGTACCACCCGGGTAACTTCGTGCGAGCCCTTAGTGAGCGTCCCCGTCTTATCAAATACAATAGTGGTGATCTTGCGCGAGTTCTCGAAGGCCGTCCGGTTGCGGATCAGCAGGCCGTGTTTAGCGGAAACGCTGGTGGAGATTGCCGCGACCAACGGAATGGCCAGCCCCAGCGCGTGCGGACAACAGATGACCATCACGGTCACCATCCGCTCCAAAGCAAAGGCTAACTCCTTGCCCATAAACATCCACACGGCGAAGGTGCCGAAGCCCGCCACCAGGGCAATGACGGTAAGCCACTTAGCTGCCCGGTCGGCCAGGTGCTGGGTCTTTGACTTTTGCCCCTGAGCATCCTGTACCAGCTTAACAACTTTAGCTAAATAGCTGTCCTCCCCTACTCCTTTCACCTGGACCTTAATAGCGCCGCTGCCGTTGATGGAGCCTCCAATAACCTCCACCCCTTCGGATTTGCTCACCGGTACACTCTCACCCGTCAGCATACTTTCGTTCAGGGAACTACTTCCCTCTTTGATCACTCCGTCAGCTGGAACTTTCTCCCCTGGCTTAATCAGGATCAGGTCCCCGGTTCTTAATTCGCTGATCGAGACTTTATTTGCCTGTCCGTTTTCATCAATCCGCGTTGCATCGTTAGGCATTAGCGCAGCCAGCGCCTCCAGTGCTTTACTAGCACCGAGTACAGAGCGCATCTCGATCCAGTGCCCGAGCAGCATGACCACGATGAGGGAAGCCAGTTCCCAAAAGAAAGTCTTTCCCTCCAGGCCAAATACCACGGCGGAACTGTAGATATAAGCCGCTGAGATCGCAATCGCGATCAGCGTCATCATTCCCGGAGCCCGTTTACCCAGCTCTTCTTTCAGGCCTTTCAAAAATGGCCACCCACCGTAAAAGTAAATGATGGACGACAGTACGAACTGGAGATACCGGTCTCCCGCAAACGTCCAGCTTATCCCCAGGAAGTTTTGGATCATGGGCGCAAGTATCAATACCGGTAACATTAGTATCAGCGACACCCAAAACCGGCGTTTGAAATCTTCGATCATCATCCGGTGATGGTCACCATGATTACCGTGTCCGGAATGGTCCATTTTTGAATGATCCGTAGTGGCGTGATCCATCTTACTGTGGTCCATTCCCTGGTGGTTCTCGTCGCTGATCGCCGCTTCATGCCCGTGCTCAGTGAGTTCCGCCAGATGGTCTTTAGTCCCACTTACCGCTCCCTTTACCGTTGCCAGCGCGTAGTCGCCAACCGAAGCAACCGCTGCGTTGAGGCCTTCTACGGTAACGTGATGGTGCATAGTGACTACGGCCTGTGGCGGATCTAAACTGACCTGTACAGACTGAATACCCTGTACAGCCTCTAATGCTTTTTGAACCTTGGCGACGCAGTGATCGCAAGTCATGCCGGAAATAGAATAAGTATGGGTCATGTAGTAAGATGATTTTGCAGCAGCTATTTGCTTCTGCTGGCCAGAGAAATAAAAGAAGAGATAGCAAAAACGGAAGTAGCAAAACCTAGCACCATTTCACCCCAGACCACGACTTTTGCCGGATATGTAGTCGGGGTAATTTCACCAAATCCGGTAGCTGTGAAGGTGACAGTGCTAAAATAAATTCCGTCAAACAAGCAGTACCAGATGCTCGGTGGGTTCATGTTTTTGAGCGCATTCGTATCAGCCAGCGTTAACAAAAAGAAGGTCATCCCGTAGCTAATAATGAAGATGGCTACCATCAGCCCTAATAACAATAAGCAGTGTTTGATTGGCTTATCGTTATGCTGTAAATGCTTAAAAACATTCTGTACGGTGGTACGCAAATAGTAGCCTAACTGTAGTATCGATAGCGTAGCAATTACAAATGATGCCCAGGGCGACTCAATGAGAATCGCACCATAGCCTATAAGACTACAGACGGTTATCAAGAGTACTTCTCTCCACCATGAGTCTATCTCGAAGGAGCTACTGAAACTCATTGTATGAACATTATAACGACACCAAACAATACCAGCGCCATCAGTATGAGCGTAGTGATTCCGTTAAGTAGTCGTTTCACGATGCCCGGATTTTCGTCCGGCTTACAACAGTCTTTCATGTCAGTTAGTGTTTAAACTTAATTTACGCTTTAAAACCTGATGCTCAGCCCACCACCGTATCCAAAGCGGTTATCGTAGCTCCCCATCAGCGAAAAGTTCCGGCCCAGCATGTACTCCATGCCGGCACTCCAAACAGTTTCGCCCTCGTAATCCGTGTTGCTGTCTTCACGACCTACTACACCGAAATCCGCTTGGTACTCGTAGTAGCCAAAGGCGGATAAGCGCGGGAATAACATGATACTACGGCCAATACCAATGCGCGGCCGCAGCTTATTATCTACCCGCATATCGATGTTGAACAAGTAAGGGCTCAGCCACCGAACACCAGCTACCGCTGTGATCGATGGATCGTCGAAGCTCTCCTCTACGCTATTCTCTACGTTGACACCACCAAATACCCGAACCCAGTCATAGAGGTAACGCTCATAGGATATCTCGGCCTCGAAGTTCTTATTGTAACCATACTCCACATTCAAATTGAACTGGTTACGGATGTTGGAAGAAGTAAGGCTAAGACCACTCATGTGGGAAGCAACATCCGCCATTCCCCAGGTGTAAAACTGATCGGTTTCCGCGATAAGGTGGCTCAGGGGCGCGTCTGCTAAACGCTCGTCGCGCGGAGTATCGTAGCTGAAAATACGCGCCATACCGCCCATCATGTGGTAAAGGATATGGCAGTGGAAAAACCAGTCGCCGTATTCATCCCCGTAAAATTCGATGGTGACTTCCTGCATCGGCGCTACGTTAACCGTGTGCTTCAGCGGTGAGTATTCGCCGTTTTCATTGATCACCCGAAAGAAGTGCCCGTGGAGGTGCATCGGGTGGTGCATCATCGTCAGGTTGTTAAACGTGACGCGGGTTACTTCATTCGCTTTGATCTTGATTTTATCCGTCTCGGCCAAACCTACACCGTTAAAGCTCCAGACGTAGCGGTTCATGTTCCCCGTCAGGTTCAACAGTATTTCCGTCACCGGCGCATCCGGCGCATAGGCCGTTTTATCTGGCGATCGCAGGTAGCTGTAGTCAAAGGCTCTTCCCATCATCTCTGCCGGTGGCATCATACCATCTTTCCCTTTATTCATACCGGGCATCTGGCCGTGGTCCATGCCTGCCATTCCTGGGTGCTCCTTTTTATCCATTTTCTGTCTACCCATCATGTCCGTGTGCTCTTCAGGGCTCATATTGCCGTGATCCATACCCTCCATTTTCGGCATTTTCTCTTTGCCCATCTTCATCGAATCAGCAGGTATGTTCATATCATCCATCTTACCTTCTGCCATCTTCATACCGGCCCTATCCATTGGTTCTGTTTTCTGATCGCCCATCTTCATGCCGCCCATTTTGCCGTCCGACATATCCATCTGCATCCCGTATTTCTCCTTGATCTCGTAGCGTTCGTCTTTACCGGGATTAGCCTTCAGCGCCGGAGCCCCCATCCGCATATCCATCTTTGCCATCATCTTCATCATCCCGATCTTATCGGGACGGGGAATCTCCATGGCGGGGTACAGCTGGCCGGTACCGACTGTTGTCACCGCCTTGCCTGAGCCATCGAAGGCGGAGGCTTTTACCTCAAGTTTTCCATCGTCCGGGATCGTGACAATGAAATCGTAAGTCTCGGCATTCCCGATCAGGGTCTTATTCTTTTCCACGGGAACTACGTCCAGGCCGTCTGCGGAAACCAATAATGGGGGCGGCCCACCAAACGTCAGCCAGAAATAGGAGGACGCCGCGCCGTTGATGATGCGCAGACGTACCCGCTCACCGGGCTTGAAGTCCGGATTCTCCGAACTGCTCTCCCCATTAATCAGGAAAGCAGAATAATAAATATCAGCAATATCAGCTCCTTCCATGCGCTGTCGCCAGAAATTGAGTTGAGCACCAAGGCCTCCCCGGGCAATCACCCGGTTTAACGGTGTCGCGGTCCCTTTTTTAATGCCGTACCACTCGTTGCCTCGTTTAAGGTTTTTAAGTACGCTGGCTGGCTTCTCGTCCGTCCAGTCTGATAGCATCAACACCAGGTCTTTGTCATACTCCAGATTCGTTTTCTTTGGCTCGATCACGATGGAACCATACACGCCGCTTTGTTCCTGGAGCATCGTATGCGAATGATACCAGTAGGTGCCAGATTGCTTCAACGCAAATTCATACACAAAGCTTTCCCCGGGTTTAATCGGTGGCGTATTAAGATAAGGAACACCATCGTAGTAATTGGGTAACAGGAGGCCATGCCAGTGTACGGAGGTCTCCATTTCCATATTATTTATCACCGTGATCCGCGCAAATTCTCCCTCTTTAAAGCGGAGCACCGGACCGGGAATGCCGCCGTTAACCGTCATTCCCATAACGGGTTTCCCCGTAATATTTACGGTTTTGGACGCTATTACCAACTCGTACTCATGAACGGGAAGATTATTGGGGTTACCTTCCAGGGAGCCCTCCGGCGTAAACCCGATTTGTTGGGCAAACACTACAAATGGCAATAAGAAGAACAGAAAAATTGAAGCCAGAAATTTCATAATATATAGTTTAAAACAAGTGGCCGGCAGGAAGCCGGCCACTTTAATTTACCCTTACGATGGGTAGGTTTACGCAGCCATGCTCCGGCACGCTTCAGCGCACTTCTTACAGTGGTCGTGTGCATCGCACAACTCAGCGCAGTAATCACACACCTTGGCACACACAAGGCGCAGTGCCCTTTGGCTAACTTACTGTCGACAGACACCGGGCTAATCTTGATTTTCCAGTCGATAAATCATCTTCTTCATCTCAGCAATCTCTCGCTCTTGTGCTTCAATTATCTCTTCCGCCAGTTTTATCGCCTCAGGGTCTTTAAGGTGCGCTTTCTGGCTCACCATAATAGCTATACTGTGGTGAGGGATCATCGCCTTCATCCATTGCACATCGCTTACGAAAGTTTGTTGACGCAGGCCGGCAAGGGACAAGACAAAAGCTAGCACGGATACACCAAGAATTACGTAGTTCCAGATTTTATTCTTGTACATCCCCCACATGAAAAGTAGCATGGTGAAAGCCATTGCCGCAATCATCAGTAGCGTCATGTAAGTACGGGAAGGAGCCAGATAGATATGGTCCATTTTATCTACGCTCAAGTACATCACGGCGTACATGATGACGAAAGAAGTCGCCATCATGATGCCAAATTTGAGGTAGGGGTTCATCCCTTTTTCATCGTTCATTTCCTTGTCGTGATTCATCATTGTTGGGTGGGTTAATACGTAAAACTGAAATTATTAGGGGCGCGGCCGCAGGTGCGGAGCTGGTTTGAAGAAGCAGTGTGGAAGGGCCAGGTTTTATTTTATCTCTGCCACGACCTTTCCACACTTCAGCATTTTATCGCCATAGTAAGGGTTGCGAATGTCAGACACATCGGAGAACCAATCTCCTCCCGCACCGTCGAAGGCCATCGGACAGTGCTGCTTGTAAATGACGCCGTCGGTAATGCCATCGGTAAAAAGTGGTTCCAGTCCGGTTGTCAGTTCGGCAAAAGTGGATCGAACACCTTCAAGGTCTTCTGCATCTGCCACTTTCTGGGCAAGGTCGCGGAGTGCTGGCTTATCATTGCCAAAAGCCTCGGCCAGGTTACCGGCTGCAGATGTGGCGTCGTCAGCATCACTGTTAACCAGTGCCATCTGTAACTTCAGGTAGTACTGGTAAATGGTTGCAGTAATCCCGTCCGCGAAGGTGGCGTCAAAGGCATCAGGAGTAGCGGCCTTTTCCGCTTTCACCTCTTCAGGGGTATTGAGTTCAACATCTGTATGATTCGCCATCTCAGTAGCATGATCCGTATTGGTTCCGCTATTGCAAGCCTGTAAAATGGCTAGAGCAAGGAGTAGTAAAATGGTTTGTAGTTTCATTTTCTTTTGTTTTTTTATAAAAGGCAATCGTCAGCAACCGTGTTCTTGTCACATTTTGCATGGACTGTTCTAATTATGATATTTTAGAGTTTGTCAATAGGTCGAGGCTTATAATCACCCTTAGCTCGGAAACCGCTGGGCGTTTCTCCTGTCAGTTTTCGGAAGGAGGCGGAGAAATGACCTGGTGATTTATACTTAAGTCTCTTTGCTACTGCCTTAATATTGATGTTCGTTTGAAACAGCAATCGCTTTGCTCGTTCTATCCGGTGTAGCTGGTAGAACTCTTCGATCGTTCGCTTTTCCGAACAGGAAAAATGGCGACTTAGGTAGCTGTAACTCAACTCCACTTGCCGTACGATAATCTCGGAAAGGGGAATGTCTGTTGTCGCCAGATCATCGTACACGTATTCAATGACGACACCCTTTACCTGAGCGACAAGGTTATGACCGTCTTGCCTCAGACGTAGTCCTACATTCCTCAAAGCGTCGGATATGCCTTGCAATGGGGCATTATCCGCCGGTGACAGTGTCCGGACGTACCCTAGTTCAATTTCAAGTACCCTCCAGTCAGCTTCTTCCAAGATCCGCTCGACAGCCATAACACAGCGATAGCAGACCATGTCATCGATGTACAATGTTTGTTCTTTCATTTCCGTGATGATTTGCCGATAAATAAAAGCGTGTAAAAGCCCCACCGGCAAGACAAGTGCCTGCCGGAAGGGCAACTATCACACTCACTTTATTCTATCGTTTCCATCACTCGGCCACACTTCAGCATCCGGTCGCCGAAGTAGGGGTTACGAACCGCCTCCGTGTCGCTTAACCAATCACCTCCGGCGTTATTGAAAGCCATCGGACAATGTTGCAAGTAGAGTTCCGTATCGTTCCCACCAAAACGCTTAATGGCACCGGCCAGCGGTGCGGACATGGCGGAAAAGGCCTGCCGTACATCTTCCAGGCCCTTAGCTGCAACTGCTGTTTCGGTTACAGATTTTAGCTGATTTAAATACCCCATCCATTCCATATGGGCATCGCCCGTAACCAGCTTCATGTCGACGGAAGCGAGCGCAAGCTGCATAGACGCAGCGGCACTTTTTGCGGTACCTGCATCTGATTTAACCAACGCGTCTTTTATGCGGAGGTACTCCTGCGTAACGTTGCTCAACTGAGCCTGAAAGACACTATTGGTTGCTGCACCACTAGCTTCCCCGTGGTGATGCGCCGACTCAGCACCATGGGCTTTAGTATGAACGGCCTGGCTATTACAAGCCGTTGCGAAAAAGCCTAGGAAGGCAAATAGGAAAAATGATTTGAAGAAATTCATGCTTCGATGAACTATGAGAAAATTACCGTAATTGTTACTTCTCGGATTTGATAAGATTTATTTTTGAACTAAAAGCCTCGATTGCTGGAGGTAGCTCTTCGTTCGCAAGGCGAACGAAAAAGTTTAGGATCTAGCCAGCAGAGACGATCCATTCCGGTCACTCATTTGGCCCTTTCCAGATACAATCCACCTTATGAATTGCACCATACATCAATATCAAATCAAATACACCTGCCACTCGCTCTTCACGTCAACTACGAGCGGAGGCGGTCGATAATTTTCAAGTTTACCTAATTTACGCGGACGCGCAGCGGTCGCTATCTCCGGAAATAGGAGAAGTGGTAGGTATGGAGAAGCAATTGACGATAATGGCAAGTCTCCGGAGGTTTCAACCTCTCTATCTTCATCCAATTGGACATAGTCAAATTCGTCACCACAACAGTTCTTTCGTTTTACCTCACTTCCCTCTTTAGGGTGTGACGGGCAAGACTCCGTCTTTTCAGCGTGGCAGCTTTCAGCCGTGCCAAAAATGGCAAACGACTTCAACTCTCCCCCACAATAATGCCGACTCACCGGTACTCCGACGGAGCCGACGAGCACGTTGAAAGCCAACAATAAGGAGAGTATTTTATTCACTTAAAAGCTTATTTCTTAGTTAGAAAGAAGGAGAATCATCGGCTAACGGATCGTTGCTCCAGAACTAAGCAACTGGCTCAGCCACGTATCCAGCGTCAGCAACAACCGCCCGGACTTCATCCGCCGTCAGTACTTCCGTCTCTACGGTCAATGTACGTTCAGGGCTTTTCAAATCGACTTCCCATTGCTTAATGGCTTCGTTTCCATCAAGCGCTGGTGTAACTCCGCGCAAGCAGCCACCACAGTTGATATTGGTTTTAAATTTCATCGTAGTCATAAGGCACACTTTTTAGTTTGTAATGCAAAGTACGGGCCCTAACCTCCCTTACTCGTTATAGTATTCTGGTCAATATTTACATCATTCCGCGTTTCCAAGCGCATCCAAAGAGCGTCGATCTGGGTCTTTCAACTTCCGAAACGCTGTCGGAGTCATCCCCGTCTCCCGTTTAAACTGACCGGATAGATGAGCCGTACTGCTGTAGTCCAGATCAAAAGCAATCTCACTTAAATTTTCCTCCCCGTAAGTCAGTAACTCCTTCACCCGCTCGATCTTCTGCCGGATAAGAAATCGCTCGATGGTTTGCCCTTCGTGGCCAGAGAAAAGTTTTGACAGCGTCGCGTAATTCTGCCGCAATTCCCGGGACAAGTAGTCAGATAGATTCTCCTCCGTCGGCTTGCTGTTCTGGTTTCGGACATGATCGATGATCAACGCCTTGATCTGCTCTACCTGCTGATCTTCAGCGTCCAGTAGCAACTCAAACCCGTTCTCTTTCAGCACTTCGGCAATACGTCGGACGCCCCCCTCATCCGGAGGAGTGGCATAAGTCACCGTCCCCATCCCCACCGCTTCCGGCGGGTAGCCAGCAGCAGTCAGCTCTTCCCGAACAACACGGATGCACCGCGGACAAACAATGTTCTTGATCTTCAGTATTGGCATCGTTTCTTCGTTTATTGGTTAATTACCGCACCACCACGTTGCCGGTCCTCGCGAACCTCCAACCTCCGCACGTCCTCCAGGTTAATCTCTGAAAGCAGATTCAATTCCCCTGCGTCAAAGCCAGCAGGTAGCTCTTTGATGGAGCGAGCCTTATTTCCCGGCGTATTCCAGTTATGGTAATCGCGTACGGTAATGCCACCTACTTCGCGTTCGTTATTAGCTTCGCGTAAGCGAGGTGCTTTGCCACCAGGATGAGAATAAGCCAGGTACTTCAGCTGCCGGGTATCGGGTGTGAACCAGTACATATACTCGTCATCAGCATCCTCTCCACCGTTGTCGGTAGTAAAGGCAATTTCGATCTGGTCTAACACCTCGCCTTTGATCGTATCACGGCCCAGGTAAGTCGGGATCACGGCAGGGTCGCTAAGCACCCATGGCATGAAAGCAAAATAAATGACCGAATTAACGGAGTTACTGTAAGCTTTACGCTTCTTCTCCGTGATGTCCGCGACCTTCCCGTCGATGTATCGTACCAACCCGTCGTTATCCAGTACGTCACGGGTTACTTCGTTAGTCGTAGAGTCCGTCCACCAACGCTCGTAGGTATAGGTCCCGTTGGTCTGTTGGTAGCGGTACTCCTTATCCCGGAAACGAAAGGCAAAGGCCGCTTCGTCCATCTCTTCTAGGCCCGCAACTACAATAGCTTCCTCAATGATTGCGCGGGCTTGGCGGTTGGCTTCAGTTTCGGGCGCACGCACCACCGCATCGGCGGCTATTACCTCCGCCTCTGCAATAGAAGCTGGTTCAGCACAAGCGATGGTAAAACCCAACAGGAAAACCAGGACTAGATAGCGGCAAAGTGCCAAATTTGAGTTCGTCATCATCAGTTCAATTAGTTATTAAAATCTACCGCTAACCAGCAGTTGGTAGCAGCCGGTTAGCGGTAGAAGGACAAGATTGGAGGGGCTACTTCGTACCCTCTTTTTTAGCACAGCTGGCACCGGCCTTGGGAGCGCAGCAGCCACCGGCCTTTGCTTCTTTAGGTTGGCAGCAGGCCATCAGTTTGGCCTGCGCATCGGGATTCGGTGCTACATCGTCGGCCTGGTAGCCAGCGTCAGAGATGGCCTGACGTAGCTTGGCTTCGTCTACTTTCTTGCCTTTGTAGGTGACGGTGACTTGCTTGGTCTCCAGGTCGAGTACGGCCTCTTTAACCCCGTCCAGGGCCGTAAGCTGTTTCTCAATGGATGCCTTGCACATCCCGCACTGGGCATTGGTCTGGATGACGAGTGTTTTCGGCGGCGCGGCCATGGCCACGAAGGCAAACACAAGAAGGAGGATGGGAAGAATACGCATGGTTAAAATGGTTTATGAAAGTGAAAGGAAGTCCGGCTCAAATTGTGGGCGCGGACGCGGGTGCAGAGACCGCCGAAGGCAGCAGCGAAGCTCACGTTGAATTAAACAGATTTTCGCTGACCCCTTACTCCTGTTATTTAGTGCTTGTGTCCGTTATCAGTATGCTCCGCCTGAGCGATGTAATTCATGCCACAAACCGGGCATTCGCCAGGCTTATCGCTGCCGCTGTCGTCGCAGTGCATCGGGCAGACGTACGCTGAAGTAAACTCCTTGCCCTCTCCGTGCGGAGCAACGGTGGAGGTTTCGGCAGCAGTGTCGGTGGTCGCAGCGGAATCACCACAAGCCGTGAAGGCGAAGGTGAAAGACAGGACCAGCATCAGGGCGGTCATTGATTTAAGAAAACGCATGGTTGAGTGGATTTTGGAGCAGTACTCCGGGTAAATAGTTAGTTGTGATCGTCTTTGCCTCAACGGGCATTGTACGCTGCTCATCCGATACATCTTTTAGCCTGGTGTAGCCGGACAAAAGTTCATCGGATGCGTCAGCGCACTTTATAGTTCCTCGGTCACGCTCCCGCACTTCAGCATCTTGTCGCCGAAATAAGGGTTGCGAATCTGTTCTTCATTACTAAGCCAGTTGGCGCCGGCATTATCAAAAGCCATCGGGCAGTGTTGGACGTAATATTTGCCGTCTACGCCGAAAGCCGTCAAAGCATTAATCAGTGCTTGGGAGAGAAAGCTAAACTGCGCTCGCTGGGCTTCCACCTCATCCTTTTTCAGCAGCGTATTAGCGTGGGCTTCCATCGCTTCCATTTGCTTCATCCAGTAAACGTGTGCATCGCCTTTTACCTGCATCATGTCGACCTTGGCCAACATTTCTCTCAGTGATGCCAGCAGCGTTTCGTCCGCCAGTTCGGTAGCGACCATCATGTCTTTCAGCGGAAGGTAGGCTTCAACAACTTTACCCAACTGCGCTCGAAAAGCTTCCGGTGTATCCTCCCGGTAATCCGGTATAGCTACGGCGGTGACACCCTCGGTTTCTCGTCCCTGAATCAGCACGTCCCGATTCATCATGCTTGCTTTATTATTTAGCTGTGCCGAGGCATCAATTTGAAAGGCTCCGTTTACCACCACCCGGTCGCCAGCGGCCAGCCCCTCTGTTATCCGGTAGCCCTCCCCTACCCGGTCCCCAACGGTAATTTCCCGAAACTCATAGGTAGGTACTTCCATGTCTGGCAACTCCACATAAACGACGGAGCGCTCGCCCGTCCAAAGCACGGAGGAACGAGGAACAATCAGTTCATCGCCACCTGCCACGTCTCCCCTCTCCCGAGGAGAGGGGCCGGGGGAGAGGGAAACGGTTCCCTCAATAAACATCTCCGGTTTCAACCGCCCCCGCCGGTTACTAACCTCCGCCCGCACCGCCGCCGTCCGCGTTGTTGGGTCAATCACCGGATCGATGAAGGTCACCCGCGCGTTGTAAGTCTCTCCCGGCCGGGAAGCAACGGTAAACGACACCTTATCGCCAACGTCGATTTTCGCCAGGTCTGCTTCGTAGGCGTCGAATAAAGCCCAGAGATTACTCAGATTGGTATAGGTATACAGCGCACCTCCGGCCTTTACGTACTCGCCGACTTCGGCTTTAGTTTCCAGAATCGTACCGCTACGATCAGCATAAATCGGGAAGTTGCTGATGACCTCACCGCTTTCTTCCAGCTGAGTAATTTGCTCATCAGTCACCTCCAGGTTACTTAGCTTTACACGCGCTGCAGCAACCAGTTCCGGGTTTACGTCGGCAAACTTTTTTGCTTGCAACAACTCTTCCTGAGCAACGACTAGGTCGGGGGAATACACCGTCGCAATCCGCTGGCCGGCGCGGACTTGCTCACCGGAAAAGGAGACGAATAGTCGTTCTACTCGGCCGCCAAATTCTGATACTTCTACGGCCGCCGTTCGCTCGTCCGGCGCAAGTCGACCGGTTAGCTGGATGGTCCGGTCAGCATTGCTCTTCGCCCCATCCATCGCACCCGCGGCCGCGCCCCTATTTGCTTCAGGATTACCGACAACCACCGTCCGCACCCGCGCCATAGCGACCGCCGCCTCCGTCATCGTCAGTACCGCCGGGTCGGTCGAATTCCCCGTTTGTAACGGAATAAGATCCATTCCACACAACGGACAATCGCCCGGCTCGCCTTGCTGAATTTGTGGGTGCATTGAACACGTCCATATCTGTGCCTCTCCGTCACCTTCGTCCATGGCTTCATGGTCGTGATCAGCGTGTTCATCCATTACTTCGGCCTCGCCACCAAACAAAAAATAGCCGGCTAGCAAACCCAGGACTAATGCCCCCACAAGGTAAATTATCGTTCTAATGTTCATCTTTATTGGTTTATGAGGTAGCGATCAATTACCGCTCGTTGTGTAAGAATGATCGTTTGTGCCAGCACCGTTTTCGTACGGTACCCGATCAGTTGGTTTTCCAATCGCAGCAGTTCATCAAAGGCGCGTTTGCCGTTAGTGAACTCACTCCTGGCAATCGATATCGTAGCATCAATCACCTGCGATTGTTCCCGTAGGTAGTACAGCTCATTGGCTGCGTTGTCAATGGCGTTCAGCGCGCGGCGGATCTCCGCTCGGAATTCATTTTCGCTGGATTCCCGCCTGGCATCCAGCGCAAGAATCCGAACCTCCTCCTCCTGCCGTTTGGCCGAAAATTTGCCTTTACTCAGGGGAATGGTCACCATCGCCCGGGGTAAGATCACGTCCCGGCCATTGCGCAGAGGGTCCGCGTCGTCGCGGCGGCCGGTGGCGATGTAATCGACACCGACGCCGAAGTCCGGTCGTTGGTCCAGTTTGGTCAGTTCGATGGCGGCGCGGTTGGCTTCCTGCTGTACCTTATATATGCGCAGTCCGGGGTGATTACTCAGGTCGGGATCGTCGTTGGCCAGGTCCGGGGCAAAATCCAGGGTTTCCGCTACCCTATCCTCCACGTCTAAGAGGGCTACCACCTGGGTATCCGCCGGCCGGTTGAGTAACTCGTTAATGATCACCATCTCTTGCTGAGCCAGATGTCGAAACTCGGCCAGTTCGCGCTCAACTTGTTGACGTTGGAGTTGAATCCGGTATACGTCAACGGAACTCCCTTTCCCTGCTTCTACCCTACTTAATGCAAGACGGTCAAGACTTGTATAAAGCGCCAGACTTTCCTCCAGCACCTCCCGGCGCGCCTCCAAACCCGCCAGACTGAAATAGGCTTTCTCCAACTGAAAGATCAGCAGCAACTGGCGGGCGGCCACCTTCTCCAGCAGCGGCCGGGCGCGGGCGTCCGCCACCCCGGCCATCGCCGCCAGCTTCCCCGGCCAGGGCAACATCTGCGTGGCACCGACGCGGAATTGCTGCGGACCGGTCCTGGTTTCCACCGGTAGTATGAACACACCGCCACCAATCTCAAGGTCCGGCAACTGATCCAGCTGTCCCCCTATTTTCATCGCCGCTTCGTAGTCCAATTGCAATGCCCGTAATTCCGGATTTTCCCGGCGCAGTTCTGCTTTTAGGCTGTCCAGGCTTTGGGCGCGGACGCAGGTGCAAGACAAGGCTAAGAAGAGCAATAGGAATACTCCTTTGTGTTTGCATGTCAGTATTTGCGGTAGCCACGAGCGCAGCGAGCAAATAGCAGCGGAGCAAATCAAATATCGCATATCAAGAATCGCATATCGCATATCAACGAAGTTTAAGTTTTATCTCCTCCCGCATACACCAAAGCACTGGCACCGTAAACATCGTCACCACCTGCAGCGCCATGCCGCCAAAACTGGGGATCGCCATCGGCAGCATGATGTCCGCCCCCCTCCCCGTAGCCGTCAGTACCGGCAGCAGAGCCAACAAAGTCGTTGCCGTCGTCATCATCGCCGGACGGACGCGTCGCAACCCACCCTCGATCACCGCCGCCCGGATTTCCGCCACGTTATTGGGTGTATTTCGCACAAAACTGTCCCTCAGAAAAGTTGCCACCAGCACCCCGTCGTCGGTCGCGATGCCGAACAAAGCCAGGAAGCCGACCCACACCGCTACGCTCAGGTTGATTGTCCGCATCTGAAACAAATCCCGCAGGTTCTCTCCGAAGAAGTTGACATCCATGAAGTCGGGGTCAGCGTAGCCGCCAAGCAAGAGGAACCCTCCAGAGAAAGCCACGAACACACCGCTGAATACCATCAGCGCCGTCGTCACCGACTTAAACTGGAAGTACAGAATCAGAAAGATCAGTCCCAGGGCTATTGGTACCACCAGGCTCAGCCGCTCATTGGCCCGTACCTGCTGCTCGTAATTACCGGCGAAACGGTAACTGATGCCAGCGGGAACGTCCAACTCACCGGTTTTAGCTAAGCCGTCAAGGTAAGCCGTCGCATTTTTGACAACTTCCACCTCTGAGAATCCATCCAATCGATCAAAGAGTACATAGCCGACCAGAAAGCCGTCTTCGGATTTGATCGACTGCGGACCTTGCTCATAACGGATATCGATCAGCTCACCGAGTTTGATCTGTCCGCTGCGGGTCGGGACAAGAATGTTCTTAATGGTCTCCGGATTATCCCGTAGTTCACGTGGGTAGCGCAGGCGAACGGCGTAGCGTTCGCGACCTTCAACGGTTGTAGTCATTTTCATCCCGCCAACGGTGGCCATAATCTGCTGCTGGACGTCCGTTACGCTTAACCCGTACCGGGCAATGGCCTTGCGCTTCACATCGAGCAGCAAGTAAGGCTTGCCTACGATACGGTCGGCGAACACCGCCGCGTCTTTCACGCCGTCGACATTCTTCAGCTCTCGCTCCAGCTCCAGACCAAAGGCCTCGATGGTGGCCAGGTCCGGCCCCCGCACCTTGATCCCCATCGGCGCCCGCATTCCCGTTTGCAGCATCACCAGCCGGGTTTCAATCGGCTGGAGTTTAGGAGCGGACGTCACCCCCGGAAGCTGAGCGGCGGCAATGATCTCCTCCCAAATATCGTCGGGCGATTGGATGTGATCCCGCCACTGGCGATAGTACTGACCGTTTTCGTCGGGGACCAGCCCCGACTCGATATGTGATATTTGATTCTTGATATTTGATTGGCGATTTGCTACCGCTGATTCACTCGCGGGGCTCGGCTGCCGCAGGTTGGAACGACGGACAAATTCACCCTTCTCGTCCACTTTGAAGCGGAGCCGGTGTCCGTCCTCATCCGTCAAATACTCCGACTTATACAAAATCATATTCTCATACATCGACAGGGGCGCCGGGTCCAACGGGCTGTTCACCCGGCCGGCCTTGCCGACGACCATCTCCACTTCCGGAATGGTGGTCACCGCCATATCCAGCGTGCGGAGATTCTTGAGGTTCTCCGCGATCCCGGCGTGCGGCATACTTGTCGGCATCAGGAGAAAAGCCCCTTCTCCCAATGCTGGCATAAACTCTTCTCCAATACTTCGGTACGACTGGAAGCCCGCAAAGATTAACAGCCCAATCAGCAGCAGGAAGAGCACCTTTACCCGCAGCAGAAAACCGAGAATGTGCGTATAGAAATGAATTACCAGCCAGAAGAAGCCCAGTAAGCTGCCCGCTACCACAACCACGAACAGGAAATTGGTCGCCTGACTCTGGTTCACACCCAGCGGTAGCCAGTAGCCGGCCAGCAGCCACGCTAGAACCAATGCAATCGCTACGTTCACCAGCGTCTTCAGCCACTGCTCTTTCCTGCCTCCCACTGCACCCGCGTCCGCGCCCTCTTCCCCTACAACAGCAGTAACAATACCGAGCACCCCGGCCAAAATAGTAACTACTCCCAACCACCAAGTTACCAGTACCCAGGCGGCAATTCCCGCAACGATCAATAGCCCGTTGCCCACAATCTTTACCCGCTTACTGTCCCGGTCCCAGCCCAAAACCGTATGCGCCAGCGCGGGGATAATAGCCAGCGCCACAACGATTGCAGCAATCAGCGCAAAGGTCTTCGTAAACGCCAACGGCCGGAACAACTTCCCTTCCGCCGCTTCCATCGTGAAGACCGGCAAAAAGCTGATAATTGTCGTAGCCACCGCAGTCAGCACCGCCGAGCCCACTTCCACCGTCGCCTCATAAATACTCTCCAGCCTACTCTCCCCTTCCGGCGGATCGTTCAACCGGTAAACCATACTCTCCGTCAGCACAATCCCCATATCCACCATCGTCCCGATTGCGATGGCGATACCAGACAAGGCCACAATATTGGCGTCCACCCCGAAGTAGCGCATCGCGATGAAACACATCAGGACCGCCACCGGCAGCGTTCCTGCTACCAACAACGATGATTTCAAATTGAACAGTAACAAGATCACGACGATGGCCGTAATAAGAATTTCCAGCGTTAGGGCTTCCTCGAGCGTCCCGATCGTTTCTCGGATAAGTTCGGAGCGGTCGTAGAAGGGGACGATGGTAACCTGGCTTACCGTGCCGTCTTCCAGTTCGCGGGTTGGAAGTCCGGGGGCTAACTCCGCGATCTTAGCCTTCACGTTGTTGATCACCTCCAACGGGTTAGCCCCATAGCGCGCCACCACCACCCCACCGACAGCCTCCGCCCCGGATTTGTCCAGAATGCCCCGCCGCGCGGCCGGGCCCACCGTTACCCTCGCCACGTCGCGCAGGTAAACCGGCACATTGTTTTTCTCACTGACAACGGCAAGCTCCAGGTCATCAAGATTTTGCAAGTAACCCAGCCCGCGGACAAAATATTCAGCCAAATTGATTTCTAACGTCGCCGCTCCCACATCAAGGTTAGACCCCTTGACCGCAGCCATCACCTGCCCAAGCGTAATGCCGTACACCCGCATTTTATCGGGGTCCACGTCCACCTGGTACTCCTTTACGTGGCCGCCGATACTGGCCACCTCACTCACGCCCCCGGCGGCGCTCAGACCATAACGGACGTAGAAGTCTTGAATACTCCGCAGCTCATCAAGGTCCCAGCCGCCGACGGGCGTACCCTCCGGTGCGCGCCCTTCCAGCGTATACCAGTACACCTGCCCCAAGGCCGTGGCGTCAGGACCGAGCGTCGGCGTAGCGTTCTCCGGCAGCAAGCCCGCCGGCAGAGAGTTCAGTTTCTCCAGAATTCTACTGCGCGACCAGTAGAACTCCACCTCCTCCTCGAAGATCAAATAGATACTCGAAAAGCCAAACATCGAGTTGGAGCGGACGGATTTCACCCCCGGAATCCCCAACAAGGTCGAGGTTAACGGATAAGTGATCTGGTCCTCCACGTCTTGGGGCGACTGCCCCATCCACTGGGTAAAGACGATCTGCTGGTTCTCCCCGATATCAGGAATAGCGTCTACCGCCACCGGATCACGCGGCAAACCGGGAATATTAAATTCAAAGGGTGCGGTGGCCAGGCCCCAGCCTACGAAGAGCAGCAACAAAAGCCAAACAACCAGCTTATTCTCTAAGAAGAAGCGCACAAAAGCGTTAATCATAAAACGACACTTGACAAAAATCACGAAAGCCCCGGTCAGCCGTAGCTGCCGGGGAAGTTGTAATTCATCGTGTCGTTATAAGCGGAAGATCTGGAACTCGCGCACCAGGTCCGGTATCAACGGAGGCGGGCGGTAGTTCTCAAAGTTCGTGTTTTTGCGCGGCCGCGGGTGCGGGGGCAGGTAGTTAAAGAGCTGGGGTGGAAAGTCAGGTAATACCGCTACGATGGTTGGCAAGGCATCCACCACCGTCTGTTCCTGATCGTCGATCTGTACCAGCACGTGCTCGTCGTCACAGCACCCTTTCTTTTTACTGTCGTTCTCCTCTTCAACCGGCGCGGGGTGGAACGGGCAATGCGCTTTCTTCTGCTCTTTATGGCACTTCTCCGCCTCGCCAAAAATGGCGACCGACTTCAACTCCCCCATACAGAAATGACGATTCACCGTCAACCCAGCGGAGCCGAGGAGGACGAGAGTCGCCAGAAATATGTGAAGTAGTCTAATCAAGTTAGAAGGCTGTTTACTCTAGTAAAGATACAGGCATTAGGCGGACAAAGTTGAGATGAGCATAATATGGATAGTTTTTGCAAAATGTCGTAAGCGCCAAAGAGTCAACGTCATTCCATCTAATATTTTTTCGTCGCTGACCCTAAGGGCATCCAAAACTTACCGATCATGGCTAGTTATCGACCGCACCAAAAGTGCTAAAACGCCCTGTCCTTTCCCGTAGCCTCCCTACCCCTTTTCTTTGGGCTACGGGTCCCCCACATAGGAGGTGAGCAGATTCTTATTCTGATCACCAGGTCTCTTTTGACCACCAACTCCTATCCATGGCCCCTATTCCATCTACTAACAAGGAACCAAAAGAATTCCGCTTCCGGGTTTGGCCTTTTTATCTCTTGGAGACAAAAGGTTACACCAGCGAAGAAAACACCAGCCTACTCAATTCTACCACATCCTTCCGGCGGCTCTGGCTGATTGTTGTTTGCCTGCTCATTCTGCTAGCCTATGCGACTTTAGGAGAGTTTCTCCGAGGGCTGATCCCCGCTTTTTCTTAAAACCAATAGGAATCCACTAGTAAGTACAGAAGGCTACACATATTGCAACTTTGTGTTGGTTACCCTAGTTGTTACAAACTAATTCACTCGTACAAGTAAACCTGATTTAGCCTATGATCACTGCGTCCAGAATTCGAGAAGAAGTAGAGTCTTATGATCTTAGTAAGCCCCACTATGCTCAGTTCAGACTTTGCGTAAAAGGTGAAAAATTCGCCGAACAACATAAGCTCGTTTTCAAAGAGATCACCGAAGAAGTAGAGTCTACGCCGCAGGCTTTCTATGATCGTGCCAGATCCTATGTCCGTAATCATAATGAAATTGCTTTTGCGCTTCGGAAAATACACGTAGGGGCTACTAAGGAACACGAAGATCAGGCGGTTGCCGTTTTTCCCGCACTTGAGCGTGTTGCAAAATTCCGCGAAGCTGCTCCCGCATTGAGGTTCTACGCCTATTACCTCACCCGAAGAAGAACACCGTTCGGAAAACTCACCGATCCTGAAGCGGCGTTGAAGTGCTTCAAGTCATTTGGCCTTACCTCCGGCGACATAGATACCATCTGAAGACTCCGGCACGCCACCTATCATCCAGGATCATCTAGTGAAGGCTTTGTCACTTCCGACGCTGGCAAAAAAATATGCACCCACGCCAAAGTGCTGGAGCTCGTCGACAAGATCGATGAGCTAAACCGCTGGGTGATGATGATGACGATCTACCTTACCATCTACAACTCGCAGTTCACCCTACTTATCATCAGCCTACTGCATTACGAGTATTACAATAACTTCAAACTCTACGCTGATTCATTAGGCCCGATCTATAAGTTCCTTGGAACTTCTAACCAGGAGCCGGAACCTGATCCGGCAGCCCCCACCCCCCCTAAGCTAGCCCAGTGGATCACCATGGCCTACCCTTTTATTAAATCCCCTCGCAAGGCTTTCATGGGGTATACAATAGTCAAAGGGCTAACCAGTAAAATATCTTCTAACTTCAAAAAGGCTAACAGTCGCACCGACGTGGTCCAACTATTTGAAGCATTCCAAGAGAAGTCGTTAGAAGTAGCGCAAACCTTACGAGTACAGGCTGCTACACAAAGCGATGAAGAAAGCCAGGCCGCACTAATCCAATTCGCCGAAGCCATCGAGCGCGACGCTGAGCGTCGTCTGGACCTTAATCGTAAACCTCAACAAGACATGGTCGACTTTATGGTCAGGCAGCTCAACAAGAATCCAAAACCTTAGCACCCTATAGAGCTTCTATCCTGCGATAATCCGCTAAAAGACATTAAAAATCACCATAGCCAAACATCTGTTTGTCCTCCTTCAGCGCGTCTATTTCTCGCTGGTCAATTTCAGCCTGGACATGTTCGATAATATCGGAAATGTCATTATCACCGGTATAACCATCAATCAATTCGTAAACATCTTCCCAATTTCGTTTTCTCCATCTGCTTACGTTTGTGCCGGCGGCAAACATTCCTCCGCTTGGGGTCCACCGGATGGTACGAAAACTCTCTACGCTGTTATCGTAGCTAAGGTAGAGGTACACCGCCTCTGGATAGTAGTCAGGTAACTGCGTTCGAATACCGTCGAGAATCATACGCCGTGCCATCTTGTCTTCTATGTTGGCGACTAGATACTTAAAAGCATAAGGCTTCATGGTCTTTTTGAAGTCAGCATCAACACTATTAAATAGTGTCTTTAACGCACTGTCACCAAAAAAGTGGAAGTGCTGTACTTCAGAAATTAAGTCCGCGCACTTAGAGAAGAATGGTAATATATCAGGTACTGACCAGATCAATCCAAAATGACGCTTTCGACCTAAATGCTTATTTGAGTTGGCGTCCACATAATCGGCTCTGACATAATTGACAAGAAAGCCAGGCGCGCGTGAGAGTATCTTACATAGTACTTTTAGGGTATGATCAAAATGATCATCAACAGCTATTTGTCGGAGGTAAGATCTTTTCGCTAGTTCTACGTCATGACTGACCAAAAAGTCTATCATCGGCTCCTCCCCCACGTAGTAAAACTGCTTCCCTTCGGCAACTTGTTGATGAATAGAACTTAGCCAACCCAAAAGCTCATCATTATGCTCGGCGAATTGCTCTAAAAGGTGGAAGTTTACCTGCCCTTTTTGAGGGAGATCGTTAATCGTCTTAACGATTTTTTTTCTTATTTCAGTAGTTACCAACTCTGGTGCTAGCGACTGTGCAAAAAACCAGAATCGTCTCTTTCGGTAGGTTTCCGGTAACGCCTTTAGCGCGCTCAGGTACAGTTCCACCAATTCTTTCTTACTTCCCAAGTGGACTACCAGTTCACGATCGATTGGTAGATCAAGCCTTAACCACTCGTCGAGCAGGCAACCTCCTACAGTTACGTCATTCTCTAAATTAGCCCGCAAAATGGTTCTGAGACCTCGCTCTACTTCAAAACCTATCAGTAGGTCTGCTTGAACGATTTCTTCCAGTTCAGCACAAAAAGACTTTCCAGCTTCGCGATTAGGGAATAAGTACTCCCGCTTCAAAAAATCGTCATGACTGACGGTATGTTCTTCTATGCTTTGATCCTCACCCCGATGGTAGTTCCAATATCTCCACCCTATATTTTTTAGCGTACATAGCACCGGTGAATTAAACCTTGCTTTGATCGACCCAATCATTCCAAGACCCTGGCCTCGAGTAGGTCCATAATCTTCAAGGGCATCCATTAGTTCGTGTACCATTGCCGCGTCACCGATGTCTTCCGGGTCAAGGTAATCACTTATGATTTTTCCAATCCAGTGAATATCCACAGAAAGCACCTTCCCCGTAATCCGGCTGTAGCGTCCATTCGCTAACAACTTCAGCGTATCGATAATGCTTTTCGATTGAGTGGGGTACAAAAAGTGGAGTTGTTCCCAAATCAAAATTCTCAGCTGCTGGCCACTATTCAATTCTCCCCCCTCTCTTAAAGCGTGTTGATATTCCTGAACACTCGACCCGTGTGAAAGGTAGAACCCCGCCACGCTCAAAAAGACAGCTTGACATAATGATTCACCAGCGGCTACCCCTTCAAGTAAGAGTTTGAATAAGTACCGTTGCCGTTCAATGTTCTCAATAGGACCACCGCTCTTCAGTAAAATTCCTTCTTTAAAAATCTTAAGCAAACCAAGAAAAGAGCTAGGCTTTCGCGCGCAGTACTGAAAAGCCAAGTCTATCGCTTTTTTAAAAATTTTCTCCTCCGACTGAAGTAGGCTCCCTAAAAAGCGGAGCTCGGTTGATCGGGTATAATGGTTCACAGTCTGATTGTCCAATGCAACCGCAAAATTGTGCTCTTTGATTTGTGGCAGTCTACTGACCCGTAGCCTCATTAGCCGAATCAGCCTATCTTCCCTGAATCGCCAAAACACCGTAAAGTACTGGTCCCAATCTGTATCTGACACCAGTAACTTTTCCTTGACTAATAAGTCACTCTTGACGGCATCCAATATGACTCCCGTACCGAACCGCTGCCCGATTTCATTCACGTGCTCCGATAACTTACTGTAATGTTGTCGGTCAAACTCATACTCCATCGCTTTCCGAAAATCGAGCACCTTATCTTTAATGAAAGCTAAGTAAAAGAAGTACGTAGCAAATACTTGCTCTGATAAAACCGCCATTTCAAAACGCTGTGTCACCAGTTCTCTTCGGCGAAGAACGTTGATACAGTCTTGAAATTTATCAGGGTCTACTCCGAATTCATGTAGTAAGGCATCCCGGTCACTCTGCTTTTCCGCCCCCATATCGAAAGTCTTAAAAAGGGAGAACATACCGAGCGTCTGAATATAATCACGCGTAAGCAGGCCCTCAAAATCCCTCACGTAAGTAGAGAAATAGAGGTCAAAGAGTTCTAGGAATGAAGCGGGTAGCTTTTCTACCTTATCGTCTTTCAGCAGTCGGGCAGCCATAAGCGCAAACCGGATATTCCCTTTAGCCAGGCGCGAAATATCCCATTGCTGATAATCTTTTACGATCTTATACGGAGAGTTGGCCACAATCAAACGAATCTCTTCATCTGAAACAACCCCAATGGTCATCGTCGCTGTTTTGACCGCCGCCAATACTTGCTCAACCGCCTCTTTCGCATAGTTTCTGACGGTCAAAACAATTCGAAAATCCTTATCGTGATGTTGTTTCGAAAAGTTGATTACTTGCTTCAAGTTGTCTAGCTGTCGATTCGCATCTTCTACTAGTAAGTAACCAGAAGTAAGATTGTCAAACCAAAGTCGTAAGTCTTTGTAAACGTCCTGGCCATTGTCCTCCAAAACAAATACCGGCCGCTTATTCTCTTCTGATAGTTGTTCTAGAGCGTGTAGCGTCAATCTTGATTTTCCCACTCCAGAACCACCGCTAAGGCAGACTATCGAATGAGTGCTGCAGTTCGCCTTCAATTCCTCTACTTCATCTTTACGCCCGATGAAAGAATTAGTCAGCGGTGTAGCAATTCCGCCGCTGTGTTTGGCTTTAAACGCTATAAATTGCTCAAGCAGAAACAACTGACCGGTACCGATGGTAACGGAAAGAAAAACTTCCGCCAGCCCTGGATAACGTTGCTGTAAGTCTGTTGCAAGCGTGGCCAGGCCCAAAAAGCTAATCTCAAAGCCCCTTTTCTTACCGTAATCCTTCAGGTCTAATTCCTGATCAGGGTTGAGATCAACGGTGTAGCAAAGCTTCAACTCTCTTATATCTTCAGGCTTCAAACCTAAATTGTTTCTCTCTTCCTCACATCCATTGATATCTCCTTTGAACTTCTTTACGGTCTCAGTTTTACCCGCCGTTGTAGTGTGCTCTGCCCACATCATACGTCCGTCATCGAGCCAGAAATGAGCGTCCGGCTGACCGGTATTGGTCTTCAGCTTAAAGGCATGACTCCCGTTCGGAGAGACGCCGACGATGCTTGAATCAGAAAGGCGCAGGTACTGATTGACAAGCAGCTGGAAGCTAGCGGAATCAATCTCTTGCAAGCGTCTTGGAATTTCGGGATTAGATTGCGTCATAACGGGGGTTTTGTGCTGCCTTATTATAGCAATCTTCATGCCATTGGTGGCAAAAGGGACTTCTCTTTTTAGAATTTAATGAGCCTGAATCTTTCGTATGGCATCTCTGAATTCTAGTTGCATTTTAGGAAATTTATGAAGGAGTAAAGAAACATCCCTATCTTTACACCTCCGACGCACACCGCAGACTAAACCCATCCAGTCATGCGAACCATCCTCACGTCGTACCCCTTCATCATTTTCCTCGCCGCCCTGATCGTTCTCCTTTACCCGAGCTGCGAACCGGCTGATCCCGTTGTCGAAGAACTCCCGACCACCGCCACCATTACCATCGACTTCTCCGACCCCAACACCCACGCCGGCAACGCCGGCGGCTACCGTTACATCTACGACGGCGTATCCTACTCAGCTACCTACAACGCCTGGGCAACCTGGTCCTGCGCCTCCGGCCCCGACTTCTTCGCCGCCTGGGACGACACCTCCCTAACCGTCTGGCTAGCCCATTGCCCCGCAACCCTGCACCTCGAATCAATCACCACCCAAACCAGCGACGGCACTCCCCTACCCATCGAATCCTGGACACCAGTAGCCGACGCCCTCGAACCCACCTACCAGCTAACCCTGAACCCAGCCAACTACGTCGACATCGAGAACGGAGCCACCACTATCACCCTCAGCTTCACCTACCTCTGACAATAATCGACCCCAGCGGGGTCAAACCTGTTTAACCCCGGGTGAAGCAAGCGCCCAGCGCGAGCGTAACCCGGGGTTTCCGACAGCGCGCAGCCGCGACCTCCCCCCCGGATGTCAGCACCACATCTCCTTCCGACAAACTCCCTCCGATCCCTACACCGCAGACTAACCATAAATCAAAGTCATGCGCCACCTCCCCCTGCTCCTCCTATCCCTACTCTGCACCTGCGGCCCCCACCAACTACGTCGACATCGAGAACGGAGCCACCACTATCACCCTCCGCTTCACCTACCTCTGACCACTCCCGACCCCAGCGGGGTCAAACCTCTTTAACCCCGGGTGAAGCAAGCGCCCAGCGCGAGCGTAACCCGGGGGTTCCGACAGCGCGCAGCCGCGACCTCCCCCCCGGATGTCAGCACCACATCTCCTTCCGACAAACTCCCTCCGATCCCTACACCGCAGACTAACCACAAATCAAAGTCATGCGTAACCTCCCCCTGCTCCTCCTATCCCTACTCTGCACCTGCGGCCCCGCCCCCAGCTGCCAAGCCCAGGTACCCGACACCCTAATCACAGTAACTAAGCTCCCCTACCCCGAAGCCAGAATCTTCGCTCCTCCAGTACGGGAGGGGCTTGCCCCCTCCCGCCACGAGCAAAGCGAGCATCCACACCTATCACATCTCCCCTCTCCCGAGGAGAGGGGCCGGGGGAGAGGGTACGAATCCTGCATCCAAACCCGCCACCTCCGCCTCCGCGAAGCCGAACTCGCCACCCTTACCAAAGCCCACAAAAAAGACTGGCTAAAATACATCCCCTCTTTAAACGCCGGCCTATCCCCCGCCCTCCGCCGAGATCAGGATGGCAACTTCAGCTCCCGCCTCACCCCTACCCTGTCCCTGGGCATAAACTCATCCCTGATCTACCAGGCCCATCGCAACAAACAACAACGCGCCGCCACCCGTGAATCCATCATCAAACGCTCCCAACTAAAGGAAGACATAGAAATCGCCAAGCTCCACCGACTCCAGCGTCGCCTCGAAGTAGAAACCGACAAGCTTAACCTCCACAACGGCGTCGCCGATATCGACCGCCAGCTCTTCACCCTCTACCAAAAACAGTACGAAAACCACGACATCTCCCCGGAAGAATACCTCCTCAAAAGAAAAACCTTCCTCCTCCAGGAACTCAGAAACCAAGACCAAATCACCCGCATCGAAACGCTACAGTACGAGATCGAAAACCTCGCCGGTTGCCTCTCAAACCCTCAAGCTCATCATCCAACTACCACTAAAAAATGATCCAGTTCCATTTTAGAGCCATTTGTCATACCTTTAGGCTAAGAAGTTTATTTTTCAAGTTTAACGTGCTTAATAGGTTTATCCATCACCCAAAATCTATTCAAGTACTTGTCTCAAGGAGCTCCCTCTGGCAACTTAAGGCATAAATCCGTTTACTAGTTTTATAGCGGTTCTTCACAATCGGTGCCTACCTGTAGCCTCAACGCTTAACCCGTGCGGCAACGGCATTACTATTCCCGCCTCTGTAACAGAATCTAATCCACGTCATCTAACAAGATCTTTCAAACGATGTCAAAAGAAAATAAATCTGCTCCCAATCAAAACAAAGACGAAAGCCAGGCACCTGCTATCCCTCAACGCGACACCCGCGTCAGGGTCAACGTCCGCGTTCCCAGCAGACTCATGAAAATCATCAAAGAAGAAGCTATCCATCATGATCGATCCGTCAGCAGTATGGTCATCGAAGCCCTATGGGAGAAATACCGAAAGGATGAAAAAAACTCCAAGTAAAAACACTAACCACAAAACCCTTCCTCAAGCTTCAAGTCACACTACTCTACATTTTTGGCTCCCTCTCCGCTGAGCCTTAAGCGAGCACGAAGTACTGCAAAGCAAACATAAAGGCGGGCGGGAGAAGAGGTGGAAAATCAAAAATGTAGAGTAGACCTGGTCTCAGGTACAGAAACTCGGCAACTGAATATTTCAGACAATCCAACCCCATTGTCATACATTTCACGCCAAAACGTGCTACTTTAGCATATTACAAATTATATTAGCCTCAATATTGCTATTGAGTGTTGAGCGGATTACCACGCTCCTTTTTACCGAATCATACTTCAGCGAAGCTTCTTAAGTGTTTTGCACTACCGCATTTCCCTGTCTTTCACAGCTTCTCTTCCGAACACTGTACCTACAACACATGCATAAGAACGACAAAAAAACACCTCCTGTCAGGTCATCCTCTGCCCAAAATGACGAGTCCAACGTGATCCTCGAAATCCATTTAGAGAAAGATTTGAACCAAAAACTCGACCAGAGTGCAAAGCACGATAAGCTTCCTCTAGAGGAAATCATCCTCAAAATCCTGAAAAAACGCTTCCAAAACCGCTAAGCGCCAACCTCAAATCAATGACTACCTGGTCCGCCACTACCTTCTGAAAAGGTAACATTTTCGTCCACGTTCAGAGCCCACTCCAATTCTCTCTAACGGAGAAATTGGAAAACAAAAGCCCGCAAAACAAACCCTCAGCTCAAAAAATATATGCGCTGAGCAACTTTTTTTAAAGTACAACCGCTTACCCCCCAACCCCTTGTAATACATAGGTTTTTCCCTAAATCTTCCCTCCCTCAAAAACGATTTTCGCAACAAGCTGCTTATCAGCAAGTTGCAACTCTGGAGCCATTTGTCATACATTTGACACATCGGGCCATCAGCTTCTCTGAACACGCTCCGCTGCAGCATCGCTGCTAATACACCGGCCGCGCTCCTCCTGCGAGCAGCGGCACAATCTCCGATTTATGCCATCTCCCGATCGCAGCGGGGGGCTGTCACCAACAGCCTCCAGAGCTACCGCTTTGCCCGCTAATTCCAGCCTCTATAACCGACAGGCTTATTTCCTCAGTCGCCTCGCTACAATCGGAATAAAAACCGATCAGGCCCAGGCTTACGGACTCAGCGCCGACCCCGAGGGCAACATCCTCCAACAAGTTCGCACCCTAAGCGGAGACTTCATCAAGTATATCCCCCACAAAAAACTGCATCAGTAGGAAAAACTACAAAATCGAAAAACAGCCTATAACCTTCACGAAGACGCTTTCTACAGCATCCTCAGCGTCACCCGCCGCCATCCCGACATCCTAGCCGCAGACCCCACCCTCCACAAGTACGACAATCCGTACAAGCAAAGCCTCAGGCCGCTCCCCGCTCCACTCGCCATCAAAGCGTATCGCGAAAAGAAAACCGGCGGACTCATCGTATTCCCCGAAGGCTATTTCAAAGCAGCAGCCCTCGATGTCGCAGGCATCGAAGCTGTAGCCTTCCTCGGAATCACTGTCTTCAGACTCAACCCCGACCTCCGCAACTACCTCCTCCAACGGCTCCCCGACACGATCTACATGCTCTACGATGCCGACGCTCTAAACCCAGGCTACAGCTCTGCTTCCCCGAAATGCGGCAGCAACATCACTCCTTCAGGGCCCACCTCGTCCCCCCTCTCCCGAGGACCTCGGAAGGAACAAGAAGCAAATCCTGTAGAAGTCGCGCATCAAGCACGAAGTATTGCGCAGCAAAAGGACCCACGAAAAAAGCTCCTCTCCTCCCGCCGAAACCAGGACTTCAATAACTCAGCCCAACGCTTCGCCGCCGAACTGTTCGACCTGTTCGCCACCGTCAACCACGAATGCAAAATCTGCTTCGTCATGGGCAGAACAGATATCCCAACGTGCAGCAGCAATACCACGCCTGCTACGTCTCCCCTCTCCCGGGGACCTCGGAGTGAACGCAAAACCGGTCACGTAGAAGCCGCGCATCGAGCACGAAGTACTGCGCAGCAAAAGGGGCCGGGGGAGAACGAAACCCCCAAAGGCGTCGACGACCTGATCGAAGCCCACGGCCACCAACCCGTAGCCTCCGACCTCTTGAAGTTTAACCTCTCTCCCTCCCTCCAGGAATCCAGATTCTTCGCCGGCTTCACCCTCTCAAAATCCAGCTTCCGCCATAAACTGAACCGACTCTTCCTCAAAAAAAACTACCGCGAGTGGGCCGAGTTTCACACCAAAGCAAACTTCAATGAGCTCGCCAAAGGTTTCTTCTATCAAAACGCCCGCTACCGCGCCCTCAGCACTGGAGACCTGCTAGACAATACCATCACCTATGAACTTATTACTGACCCCTTTCGAGTCGAAGTACCCACCATCAAACTCAACATCAACCGGTACCTCCAGGAACAATACCGGGCAATCTCGGCCATCCTGGCCACGCACCAATCCGTAGCCCTCGAAGCCCCCACCGGATCAGGCAAAACCACCTTCATCATCAAGTATGCCCGGCGCACGCGCCAACCTCTAGTCATCGCCGTGCCCACCATAAATCTGGCTCGCCAGATCGCCCACCAGCACAAGGGCTACGCCCTCACCGGAAATTTCAACCACAACAAAGTACAAGTCTCCAACGAAGCTGACCTCATCGTCTGCACCTACGACACCATCCACCAGGTGCCCCACCTATTCCTTCGACTCCTCGTCATCGACGAAGCTCATAATTTAGTCAATCAGTACGGACAAGTTTACCGGGGCTACAAACCTTTCCGCGCAGAAACCCTCCGCAAATGTGCCGCACTAATCCCCGAAGCTAAAAAAACGGTCCTCCTTTCCGGAACCATGTCTCCACTACTCTGCCAAACCCTCAAAGCTCAACTCGTCACCGTCTCCCGCAACCAAAATCCAAACGTCCGCGTCTTCGACATCGAAGCCGACGGAACCAACAACGAAGCCCTCGCCCGTTCCCTCATCACCCACCTCGCCGAAATCTTCCCCAGACCCCGAAGGGGGCAAACCTCCCTAACCCCGGGTGAAGCGCGTGCCGAAGGCACAAGCCGAACCCGGGGTTACGCAGCAACGCACGAAACCTCAGAGCGCTCAACCAAATCAGCCCCCCAGGGTAAGCTCCACGTAGTCTTCTGGAACAACACCGACCAGCTTACCGCCGTCAAAGAACTCGTCGTCCAGCTCGGCTACCTCCGCAAAGACCAAATCGCCACCATCTCCCGCAGCCACTACAACCGCGGCGAAGCAGATGCCCTCGATGATATCATCTCCCGCCAAAAAATCAAACCATCCATCAAACTCCTCTTCTGCACCTGCCTGATCAGCGAAGGCGTCAACATCAAAAACCGCAACGTCGGCCGCATCTTCACTGTCGGTCTTCGCGATGAAGACACCTTCCGACAGTTCATCGCCCGCTTCCGGAAAATGAAGGTCGTCAACGTCTTCTCCATCCTGCCCACCGAACGAAACCTCCTGCCAGATTTCTTCCCCTTCGCCGACGAAGAACTCATCAACAACCTCGAATTAGCCGAACTCCAGGCCCGCCAGCTCCGGCGCAGCAAAAAACGCTGGCAAAACGAATACCCTGCCGAAGACCTTCCTTTCATCACCAACATCGAGCAGAGCAACAACTACCAGTACCGGAACCACCTCCTCAACCTCGCTTACCAGCACGATAAGGAATGGATCCCTGATCCCCTACACGTACTCGCCGCAATCCACGGACGAAAGGTCGCCTCCGCCAACAACTGTTACTTCTATACCCGCCTCCGGGCCGTTGGCTTCACCATCCTCCGCGTCAAAAATAAACCATCCGCCGACCCGGTCAAGGATGCTGTCTCCAAAGCTGGCCAGACCCAAAAAGAAGAACGAAAGGCCTTCCACAAAGCACTCATAGAAGACCTCCTTCACCATCCCGCCCCTGTTATAAACGCCCTCTTCCTCTGGTACGCCGAACAGGGCAACCGCCATGGCCGCGCCAACCTCCAGCAACTAACTCCCAAACTCCTCGACAACGTCCAGGGAGCCACCGGAGCCCAATACCTTTCACAACACCGACGACGATGGGACGAGAAAGCCCGCACCCACATTCTTCGCTACTGCCGCCTCTTCGCCCTCGGCGTCACCGACAAAGAACATTTCCTCAACCTATCGCCTGCAGAATTTAACCACCAGTTCAGGGCCGCTAAATTTCACTTCGAACAGCAACTCTTCAACGACCCCAAAACTCGCAAACTCATGAAATCTGAACACAAGGAAGAAGTCCGCATCAAAAAGCACATCGCCCAACATCTGGCGCTCAATTTGCAAAACACAAATTCCGGAACTGAAGAAAATAAGGGCGCTAACGCAGGTGCCAAAATGGTTGGACGAGCATTGGTAGAACGCCTCAAACCCTTGCTTCTGGTCTCAAAAAAACCTCTTCTTCCCGCCAGATCAGCCCGCCCCCCTCTCATTGCAAAAAAACGCCGGCTTTCAGAACCTGAAGGCCTGATCGACCTCCTTGGCCTCTCCCCCGCCCGCGCCATCAACCTCGTCCGAAATATCACCCATTGTACCGTCGAAGGCTCCGGCCGCTACCGCACCATCACTATCCACGCCGCCTTCACCAACGACAACCCGCCGCCCCTGGCCGCCGCAGCCAACAACCTACTCGCTGACCCAGCTAAGATCCTCCCCCTCCTCGCAGCTTGATCCTGACAACTTAAGAGCAGATAGCTTGCACTTTAGCTGCCAGTTACAGATATCCTCTTACCCGCACCAGAGGGGCTCGCCCCCTTCTCTCGACCTCTCGCTTCTTGCTATCGGAGCCAGCCTCCTATACCAACGAATTGCTCTACCCCCACCAGAGCATAAGCCTATCTCCTGGCCATAAGCTTCCCTTCTCTCGTACTGGAGGGGCTCGCCTCCTCCCGCTCTTTAAAGCCGGAACCACCCGCAAAAACGAATTCACGCAAGACTATATAAGACAAACGTGAACTCAGACCCCACCCGGGGTCAACTCCCATTAACCCCAGGTAACAAAGTCGGCGCAGTCGACGAGAGAGCCTGGCGATGCTACGTCAACGAACAGACCCAAACCTCCACGATTCTTTCACAGAAGCACGAACGGAGTGAACTTCCACGTCTGCCCTCTCCAGCCCAGCGGTTTGGAGAGCGGCCGGGAAGAGAGGGCTTAACCACCCGCAAAAACGAATTCACGCAAGACTATACAAGACAAACGTGAACTCAGACCCCAACGGGGTCAACCCCCTTTAACCCCAGGTGACAAAGTCGGCGCAGTCGACGAGAGAACCTGGGGGATGCAACGCCAACGAGCAGCCCCTAGCCTCCCCGACCACAAAACAACACTCATCCTTCACTGCCAATCACCTCCTCCACTATGCAATCCTCCCTCCTACCCTTTCTCCTCCTCTGCTCATTCTTCCACCCCTGGGCACCAGGAGACCTGCCCGCCCAGCGCCAGGCCACAATCTACACCGGCAACCAAGACCCCATCTGCTTCGACGCCAACCGCTACCAAAAACAACACGTGGAATCATACCCCATCCTTCAGTTCCTCGGCGCACGCTGCGCCGAAACCACCAAAACCACCGCCACCCGCGGCCTATTCCGCTTCAAAGACGCCCACCCCCACTACCCCGAGTACCAGCGCCTCCCCCTCGATGTCTACTTCCAACCAAAAGGCGAACCTCTCGAAGAACTCTACCACATCAACACCGGCTCCGCAGCCTACCATATCACCCTACCCATGCGCTACGAAGGCACCTACTACGTCGTCATCCGCGACCAAACCAAACCCTCCGTCCTAATCGTCAACTCCGTCACCCTCGAAGCCGAATTCCGACGCTGCTGCGCCATCACCGAGTCCATCATCCCAAAATACAAAAACTAACCCCCAGGGCCGGAGGCCCGCCTCTCGTGGCGATGGGGTTTACCCCTTCCTTTTCGTTGAGACAGGATTCACACCCATCATCTTCCTTACGACGGGATTCACCCCATTCATCCTCGTTACCACCACCAGACTATTCTGCTGTTTTTATCTGAGTTTATTTTGTTTTGCAGCTCCGCCCAAGGGTGTTGGGAATCCCGGAGCATTTAGAAGGGCCGCCCCCATCCGATTGGGAAGCGGCCCTTCCCTTTTCGCCCCCCGCTGCGCCATCCCCCCCTCACCCCCCTCGACCCCAACGGGGTCAAACCTCCCTAACCCCGGGTACAGCAAGACGCGAAGCGACGAGCGGAACCCGGGACCCTTCACCACCGCCACTCACACACCCTACCGACCCCAACGGGGTCAAACCTCCTTAACCCCGGCTGCAGCAAGTCGCAACGCGACGAGCGGAACCCGGGATTCACCACCACCGCCACTCACACACCTCGACCCCAACGGGGTCAAACCTCCCTAACCCCGGGTGCAGCAAGTCGCAACGCGACGAGCAGAACCCGGGATCCACCACCACCGCCACACACACCCCCGACCCCAACGGGGTCAAACCTCCTTAACCCCGGGTGCAGCAAGACGCGAAGCGACGAGCGGAACCAGGGACCCACCACCACCGCCTCACACCCCCTTGACCCCAACGGGGTCAAACCTCCCTAACCCCGGCTGCAGCAAGTCGCAACGCGACGAGCAGAACCCGGGATCCACCACCACCGCCTCACACCCCCTTGACCCCAACGGGGTCAAACCTCCCTAACCCCGGCTGCAGCAAGTCGCAACGCGACGAGCGGAACCCGGGATCCACCACCACCGCTACACCCCCCAACCTGACCCGACCCCAACGGGGTCAAACCTCCCTAACCCCGGCTGCAGCAAGACGCGAAGCGACGAGCGGAACCCGGGATCCGGGACTAGGGACCCGGGACCCGGGACCAGATACCAGGGGCTCGGGTCTCAGGGAGCGGGCGGCACAACCTCCCCAGCCACAGGCTCCCGCGCCGTATCTTACAACCCCAACAATCTCAACATCATGCCCAACATCTTAGACCCCCTACCCGAAGAGCTACTACCCCGCTTCCACGCACTATCCGATAACCTCGATATACGCATCCCAGCAAAAAAAATCGGTCGGAACCTCCTCATCGCTACCTGGAACATCCGCGCCTTCGGCGACCTCTCCCGCATCTGGACCTCCGGCCAGGACGACTCCCCCCGTCGCGACCTCTCCTCCCTCAAATACATCACCGAAATCATATCCCGCTTCGATGTCATCGCCGTCCAGGAAGTAAAAGCCAACATTCGCGCATTCCGCGACATGATGAAACTTCTTGGCTCCAACTGGTCCTTCATTCTCACCGATGTCACCGCCGGCTCCGCCGGAAATGGCGAACGCATGGCCTATGTATTCGACACCCGCCGCGTTAACCTCTCCGGCCTCGCATCAGAAATCGTCGTCCCCAAAGAATGGCTCTCCGAGGTCGGGGAAAACACCCTCAAAGACCAGTTTGTCCGATCCCCATATGCCGTCAGCTTCCGGTCCGAATCTAAAACCTTCATCCTCGTTACCCTCCACATCATTTATGGCAAAAAATCCAAAGACCGCATTGCTGAACTAAAAGGAATCGCCCGCTGGCTCAGCGATTGGGCAACCGACATCAATGCCTAAGATCAAAACCTAATCTGCCTCGGCGATTTCAACATCGATGAACGCGGAGACCTCCTCGATCAAACATTCCTCGCCGAAGGACTATACGTACCGCCTGCTCTCCAGGACGAAGGCGCCACACGCTCTATCTTCAACAAGGACAAATACTACGACCAAATCGCATGGTTCAACGGAGAAAGCGGTAAACCAAAACTCTCCATGGACCTCCTCAGCGCCGGAAACTATGATTTCGTCCCGCTACTCTGGAACCAGGAAACCCACTCCAAACTCCAGCACTCCTGGATGATCTCAGACCACTACCCCCTCTGGACCGAATTCTCCATCCGCTAAGCCACCACCCACCCCCCTCGACCCCAACGGGGTCAAACCTCCCTAACCCCGGGTGCAGCAAGTCGCAGCGCGACGAGCGGAACCCGGGATCCTCCACCACCGCCACTCACCCCAACCTGACCCGACCCCAACGGGGTCCAACCTCCCTAACCCCGGGTGCAGCAAGTCGCAACGCGACGAGCGGAACCCGGGATCCACCACCACCGCCACACACCCCAACCTGACCCGACCCCAACGGGGTCCAACCTCCTTAACCCCGGGTGCAGCAAGTCGCAACGCGACGAGCGAAACCCGGGATCCACCACCACCGCCACTCACCCCAACCCCACCCGACCCCAACGGGGTCAAACCTCCTTAACCCCGGGTGCAGCAAGACGCGAAGCGACGAGCGAAACCCGGGACCATCCACCACCGCCACTCACCCCAACCTGACCCGACCCCAACGGGGTCCAACCACCCTAACCCCGGGTGCAGCAAGTCGCAACGCGACGAGCGGAACCCGGGGGTGCGGGGCAGTGCAGGGCGGGTGCAGGGCTGGGCTAGGCGGTGCAGGGCTAGGCGGAGCAGGACAGGGCTGTGCTAGGCAGTGCAGGGCGGTGCAGGGCGGTGCAGAGCAGAGCGGTTCATGGCGAGAGGTAGGGCACCGCCCCTCAGCCTCACCACCCCAGCCCCAACAGCGAAGGGGTCAAAACCCATCGGCCCTGACCCCTCATCTCTAACTTACTGATAACCTTCTTAAGGTACGAAAAATCGACAGTTCAACCTAGTAATTTCGTAGCAAAGGCTCCCTTATTTTATCCCACGGATCAGGCCAAACCAGCTCCCCGTTTATCGTATCCGGAACCACATTGTCCACTGATTCTTTGGGCGCGGACGCAGGTGCAGTACACGGTAGAAGAGCAGGAACATCCGACACCCCGATCTCCGGAGTCTCAGCCGCCGGCATCCCGTAAACCACCAACCGGTGATCCGAAGAAATAAAGGCGACGAATAACGCAACAATCAGCCCAATAACGGACCACCGAAGATGTCCCGCAACCAGTTTTCGGTAGGCTCCCCTAGTCATAATCAATAGCATTTAGAGTTTCACCGATTCCCCTTGTCAAGCCTCCCATTCCCCTAAAGGATGGCCCGGGATGAGGACGCTTCAACGTCCAAATCACCGCCCCTACCAGGGGCAACATCTCTTTAGTATCAAGCAGGTAAGCCTTGCCTCTAACCAACAACCCCGGTTCCCAGTCCTCTGGTATCCCCACTCCAAAGACCGACTGCCCACTCGACCCTGCAAACCGGCCAATCTCTCCCCGAACTTCAACCAGGGTAAGCTCCACTCCCTCGTTTCCCTCTACCATGAAAAGCGTTCCATTCTCCCCCCAGAAGTCTTCCTCCTCCGCCACCTCTTCACTGACAACGACGAACAACATCTTTGTAACCCGCTCTCTCATAAAGTAGTAATCTGTCCCTTTACCGGTTGTCAACCCATCACCTGAAAAGCCCTCATTGATTCGCTCCCAGGGGTCATCATGAAATTTTCCGCCCCTCACGCATTCCGATTCTCCGTAGAAATTCTCACGAATCCGGTCCCAGGGGTCTTCGTAACCCTTCGGGGAAGCCCCCTCCCAACAACCTATATAATAGGTTAGGCTCGTGCCACTCTCGGTTATAAATAGATTGTAGTCCTCCGTATCGTGAACACAGGTAGCCAGTAGCACCGCTGTAACCAGCATCGTTATTAGTCTCATCTCGATGAGTTTTAGTGACTCGTCGGTGCAAATCGAGATGGTCGGGGAGTTATACTCCGTGAAAGCCCTGAGGGCTCTAATCCGGTTGAGGAGCGGTACTCCTATTTTTTAATTCGCCCTTTTCGGACAGGAAGACTTTTGATGCAAATCCGGGCAGCAGCCATGCTCGACTACCACCCGGTCCGATTTACACCTAAGCCTTAATACCAGCACAATAGCCAGCTTTCTTTTCTTTAAAACGCTCAGCGTTTTCAATTCCTCCCCTCTCCGGTGAGCCTCAAGCGAACCTTACCGGAGAGGGGCCGGGGGTGAGGTTAAACTCAAAAACGCTCAGCGTCTTCAATTCCCCCCCTCTCCGGTGAGCCTCAAGCGAACCTTACCGGATAGGGCTCGGGGGTGAGATTAAACTCAAAAACGCTCAGCGTCTTCAATAGCTCCCTCCTCCGTGGGGAGGGTTGGGGAGGGGGTTTTACAACACAAATACGAAGTACCTCAGTTGCGAATTCCTCAGCAATTACGGGCCTTTGTTGCAAAAAATAAAATCTTCAAAATTTTACGCGTATATTAGTGTCCCCTTTACGCCTTTTCGGTGAGGGGACATTTTGCCCATAATGTCTCCCCCCACACCCCCCGATGCTACAGAAAGTTTTTTTGAAAAAAGTTTGCCGCTCAATGCTCGGGGCGCACGCGTAATCTGAATTTTACATGCTTAAGCTCCAGTCAGTGGGCAAGATGAAGTTCCTTAGCCCCAGGGAAGAAAAGGCCCTGCTCCAAAGCCTTGAAACCAAAATGTCCGGGAAGTACCTCGCCAAGTACCGACTGCTCGTACTACTGATGCTCGATGCCGGCTGCCGCGTCACCGAGGCCTGCTCCATGAAGCTCTACCAGATTCAGCCAGCCAAAAAGATCATCAACGTCAAGTCCCTTAAAAAGCGAGGTAAGAATGTATACCGCGAAGTCCCCATGACCCAGCGACTCCTCGATGCGCTGGCCGACTACTGGGCCTACGTCAAATCTCGTGACCCCGAAGCCTACTTATTCCCCTCCACAGTCTCCCCAACCGGCCACGCCGGAAGGAAAGTGATCTGGAGAGTAATCAAAAACCTAACCGGCAATACCCATCCCCATATCCTCCGTCATACCTTCTGTACCAAATTAGCCCAACAGGGAAACGATGCTTTTACCATCAAAGAGTTAGCCGGCCACGATAAAACCACCACCACCGAAATTTATATCCACGCCTCTAAAAATTCTAAAGAGGCAGCGATCTCTTCCATCGATCAAAATGGTTGGTGGGCCAGGATGTACCGGAAGCTCACTCCCCGCAGCCGGGTAGACATCATGCCCGTCCTGTCCGGCGGACTCCAAATCCACATCGGACGCAAAGACGAAATCGCCAGAATCGTTGACCTCGCCCAAAAGAAAGTCAACATCCTCATCACCGGCGAACAAGGTATGGGCAAGTCTCACCTCACCACCAACCTCACCGAAAACGGCCGCCTCGGCAAAGTCCTCCGCATCGACGACATGACCGCCATCAAGGGAACCCTGGCAGGTATGGTGCTTACCCTATTCGAAGGCGACAAAGACAAAATCAAAGACCTGCTCTACGGCACCGATACCGACGTAGAAAAAATCATCTCCAAGGAATCCATCAAACGACTCTGCGAGCTACTGATCCGAACCACCACCAAACATGAGTATACTATTGTGATCGATGATGCCACCCGCATCACCCCAATGGGAATTTCCACCCTGGAGAAGCTCAATGGTCATTTTCACATGATCATCGCCGCCCGTTCCATCAAACTCAGTCAGGTATCCTTCCTTTCCAACTTCGACAAAATCGAAATCAAGGGATTATCAAGGAATGAAGCCGTAGAACTCATCACTCGTACAAGCCAGGACTTCACCGATCGCATCGAAGATTGGGAAATGTACAAAGGCCATGTCTGGCGCGCGACTAATGGAAACCCCAAGTTCATCCTGGAACTCATCGAACGCTTCCGCCGCGAACCCTACGTCTCCACAGAGATGGTCCAGAAGATCACCCACACCACCGCCCTCAAAGAAGTCGACATGAGCCTCCCCATCATCATCGCCCTCAGCTCACTAATGATCCTCCGCTACGTCGGCGGCGAGGTCGGCACCGACGCCGGCGCCTTCCGCCTCATCGGCGGAGCATTCCTCGTTTTCGCCCTCTTCGCCCGCTCCATCCTCCGCTTCGGCACCCGCAAATATGTGTAACCACCACGAGCAAAGCGAGCAGCCCCTCGCGGCAGCAAATCGCATATCAAATATCGCCAATCACATATCGCATATCCCATGACCCTTCCCAACCACATCGCCGGTGGAATAGTATTCACCGGAGTCTTCGGTGCCTTCGCCGGAGTAAACATCCTCAACCACCCCGGACTGATCGTAATGACCATCGCCGCCGCCACCTTCGCCGACATCGACGTCCCCTCCTCCATCTGGGGTAGAACCTTCAAACCAATCTCAAAAGCCATCAACCGCAGGTTCGGCCACCGGACCATCACCCACAGTTTGTTATTCCTCTTACTCGGATACGGCGCGGTCGCCGGTGCAACAAAAGCTATCGGAACCGAGGCCCCCTACCCTACCGTCTTTCTCCTTGCCTACAGTTCTCACATCATCTTCGACATGATGACCGTCCAGGGGGTACCGCTATTCTATCCCTACAACAGAGCCCCCTGTGTAATCCCATCCGACCCAAAGCTCAGGCTGAAATCCAGTAACCCCCGCTCCGAAATCGCCGTCTTCGGCTTCTTCATCATCTCCGGCATCTTCCTCCAGCCACTAATGGCCGATGGCTTCTGGACCTCCTACAACCGGCTCTTCGGAACCATGACCCACCTCCAATCTGAATTCGAAAAAGCCGAAGATCTCCTCGATGTAACCTACCGCTACCGCGAAGCCACCACCGAATACTCCGGTTCCGGACTAGCCATCGAATGTACCGGAACCTCCGCATCCCTCTGGAACCCTGATGACGGTTGGCAACGCCTCGACGCAAGTCCCTCTTCCACAAAAACGATCCTCAAGGTAATTCCCCGCCATACCGGCCGTAAATTCAACCTCGTTCGCAAAAGCTTCGTCGCTATCTCCCCCGACAGCCTCGATCGCCTCATCCGAAACAACATCATCTACAAAATTCAACTTTCCGGAAACGAAGCATTCTCCGCCAATTACCAAACTTTCGCTGCCACCGAAAAAACCAACACCCGCTCCCTAAACCTCGACCTCCTCGAACACCTCTCCATCTTCGAAATCCCCGACAACTACTCCAACACAAACGTCAAGTACCATACCAGCCCCCGCATCCGCAGCCTCGAAGCCAGCATCCAGCAACTTCAAACCAACCACCAAAAAGAGGTCGCAGCAGCAGCAAATCTTACCCTCAGAATCCAAACCCTCGAAACCATCCGCGATGAAACAACCGACATCTACGAAGAACAACGCGCCGTCGAACAACTCGCCAAACTGAGAAAAAGGCCCGTCCTTGTGGGCGACATCGCGCCCAAAGTCAAGGAACTCCGCACCCAAATCGCAGAGTTACAAGCCGCCGACCAAATCAAATACGAAGAGAAGGTAGCTGCTGCTCAGCTGAAACTTCAAGCCGGCCGGTCCTCAGACTTAGAGGTTACCGGAATTGCGACCTTTGTGGAGTTCATTGAAGCCGGAAAGTAGTCAACCGTATATCAATAATACCCCCTCAATCTTCGGTGGCAATCAAGTCTCCCCGCACTTTCTGCCCCCCATTACAAAGTGGTCGAATTCGACCACTTTGAAGATAATTATGGCCGCAGCATGCTTCGAATCCAACTGCGTAACTTCCAAAAACACCAGGACGTTTGTGAATAAAAACCACTGCTTCCTTGTGGCTGAGTGCACAAAACACAGCTTTGGCCAGCAGAAGATTTCTCTGGCTCTAATTCCTCCGTGGACGAAGGCTGGCGAACGGATTTTGAAAACAGGAAGTCGAACTTCCTCAAGTTGCACCCCAACATCAAGGTCTTCATACCCCCACCGATCGAGCAAAGCTTAAATGATGTCAAATTCGACAACATTTAATCGAAAAGCCGTACATTTACTAGAAATAACCATAAAATGCCTAAAAAGGAAGTCTTACGCGTAGCGGATACCGACATCAAATATGACCGCACTACTGATTTCGTCTGCCTCAACGACATCGCCGCTCTGCAAGGAGATCCTCGCGTTCACATCCCTAACTGGTTACGCAATATTACCACCCTCGCTTTCATCGAAGAATGGGAACGATCCACCAACCCTAATTTCAACGCTCATCAGTTCACGCTCCTCCGGGGCCGTGCCGGTACCGGCGCCTTCCGCGTATCCGTATCCCAGCTAACCGATATCGGTTGTATCGGCGTCTATTCAAAAAAAGGACGCACCGGAGGTACCTACGCCGCTATCGAGTGGGCCATCCATTTCGCCAACTGGCTCGATCCTCGCTTCTACCTGCAAACGCTTCGCGGCTACCTCGCTATGCAAAAAAGCCTCTATGGCTTACACGCTACACACAAGCGTTTCGCCCGCGAGTTGGCCGCCGAAAATCACATCCTTCCCACATCAAGTGCAATATCTGCTCTACCCCCCGAAGCCGATGTACTCGTTGAACGGCGCATCGCATCTGTAGAAGCCGATATCGTCAATCTCGCCCTGTGGGGCATGACCGCCCGCGAATGGAGAACCCGCTTCTCCCAGCCAGATCCTAAACTATCCATGCGCGACTTCGCCACCCCCGAAGAACTCAAAACCCTATCCAGCCTCCTCGTCCTCAGCCAGGAACTCCAGCAACAAGGCTATAATTCAGAAGAACGACTCGACCGCCTCACAAATCGAGCCAACGACCTCATCAACCATTACTGTAAATCCTCGGAAAAACAAGATTTACTCACCCTCACTCAGCACAAACGAGGCTGGGGCCGTTTCATCTTTTAAGAAACGCACCCATTCTTTCCCACCCCCCTTATTTCCCACTTAGAAAGTAAAAACAGTGCCAGTCCCTACGCTCCGCCAACGTTTCAACGCACTTCGTAAAACCATGGCCTGGTCATGGAAAGACATCGATCAGATCACCGGCAGAAGTGACACCGGATCCAACATCTCCAAGGGTGTCCCCAACTGGGCCCGCCTGGCCATCGTCGCCAACGAACGCTACCAGCACCTTCTCCGCCTCCATATCATTGACGCCGTCCGCCGGGAAATCGGCTACGAATGGACCCTCAGACAACGATCCGACTGTGAGTTCACATTCACCCCTCCCCACCCCGTAGGCCATCACATAACCCTGAGTTTCAGCCCCGCTCAACTCCTGTTGCTCAGCAACAGCCCTCACCTTTCTAAAATCATCCACCTTTTAAATGAAATACACCCCTCAATAAAAACAGAAAAACGCAACAACGGAAACACAGCCACCACCTTCTGTCTTACTCCAACCAACGATCCTCCCACACAACTCAAACAGTACCTCGACGAGCACGCCCTCCCCGATTAACCCCAAAAAGCAGCACCAACTATACCACTCTTAGGGCGCAGCCGCAGGTGCAAAAACCCTTGGACGAAAGGACCCAGAACCCTAAAATTTCACACACCAACTAATACAAAGGGTTGGTGTGCAAAATTGGACCCCGGAAACTCCCCACCAGGGCCGGAGGTACACCTATCGTTGCGATGGGGTTCACCCCATCGTTTTCGATAGCAATAGGATTCACCCTTCCGTTTTCGTTAGTCCCTCGTTTTTGTCCCCCCCCCCTCATTGTTGCTTCCCCTTGTTTTCGTTTCACCCTTCTCGTCTCCCACCAGGGCCGGAGGCCCGCCTATCGTTGCGATGGGGTTCACCCCATCGTTTTCGATAGCGATGAGATCCCCCCTTCCGTTTTCGTTAATCCCTCGCTTTTGTTCCCCCCTCGCTTTCGCCCCCCCCCTCATTGTTGCTTTTCCTTGTTTTCGTTTCACCCTTCTCGTCTCCCACCAGGGCCGGAGGCCCGCCTATCGTTGCGATGGGGTTCACCCCATCGTTTTCGATAGTCCCTCATTTTCGATGGGGCTCTCTGAGTCGTCCTGAAATAGGTTGACACACAAATTGTGTGTTATGCAAATTCATAAGCGAATTAAAGATCATGGTCGCTACGACCGATCCCTCAAACGACAAGTCGCCCGCCGTTATCTAGCCGGTGAGTTCTCTTACCGTGTAGCTGCTGAGGAGTACGGACTCCGTGACGGTAGCGTGGTTAAACAGTTCGTCCGTTGGTACAAAAAGGAGGCTGCGTATCTTGATGCTGTGGAAGAGACGAATAAGCGGACAGAGGAAGAGAAGGATGATTTGGTGGAGTCTTCATCAGGGAGCTTAGCCGAACTCCACCGTCGCCTTGAACAAGCCGAACGGGAACGAGACGAAGCCCGGCTAGCTGCTGAAGGCTGGCGGACAATGATTGATATTGCGGAGCAAACCTTTAGCATTGAGATCGTAAAAAAGTCCGCAGCCAAACCGTCCGCGAAATGATCGCTTCCTATACCATGACGACGGTGTCGTTCTGGTGCGGGCTGTTTGGCTATACCCGTCAAAGCTACTACAAGAGTTTACATCGCCACGAGTTGCTGATCTTGCGAGAAGAAGTGGTTATCAAACTTGTTGAAGAGTACCGAAGCAAAGGACTTAAGCGTACGGGCACACGTAAGCTATATCATAAGTTGAAAGCGGATTTTGTGCTTGCGGGAATCAATATTGGGCGGGATACGCTCCATCAGATATTGTTGGGCAATGGTCTGACAATCAAGATTAAGCGTCGTGCGTCCAAGACCACCATAACGCATGCCTGGTACCGTAAATGGCCGGATCGGCGCCAAGGCTTGAAAGTGTTGGCCAGCGAACTACTCTGGTGTGCTGATATTACTTATATCCGTATCGTAGACGGCTTCGTCTATCTAAGCTTGATTACGGATGAATACAGTAAAAAAATCGTCGGCTGGTGTTGTCATGAGAGCCTGCATACGGAGGGTTGTCTACAAGCGCTTGAGATGGCCTTAGCCGCTCGAAAATATCCGGACCGCAAGCTTATTCATCACTCCGATCGCGGTTGTCAGTATTGCAGCGAAGCCTATACTGATCGACTGCTGGCTGAGTTCATCGACGTTAGCGTAACCCAATCTGGATCGCCTTACGACAACCCAATGGCGGAAAGTATGAACGGTCAACTCAAAGTAGAACTTGGCCTAGATGGCACCTTCGGCCATACCGCAGCAGCACAGTTAGGTTGTGGTGAGGCAATCAGATTGTACAATGATGAACGTAGTCACGGCAGCCTGGACTATCTTACGCCCTCCGAGGCCTACGCCATGACGGGGGAACAAGTCAAGCGGTGGCGTAAAGCTGGATCAGTAGATAAGACAACCCGTAGCCGGACAGCACTTGACGCTGTCAACCTGCTTCAGGTCGAAACAAATAATGTCAACTGCCAGCCGGTTGACGATTTTTAACTGTCAACTCTATTCAGGACGACTCACTCCCCTAGTTTTAGATAATTCCACTCATTCTAGCCTCTCCCATCCTCCCCACTACCCCCTACCCTTCCTCAGCACCTTCCCTTCAGCCTCAAACCCGGCCAGCAAATCCACAAAGTCATCCTTTGCCAACTCCATGATCTTCGCCTTTACTGCATCTACCAGAGCGCGGTCCTTACGGAAATCATCCACCGTCAATTTGCGGCCGGCCGCTTCCTCTTTTGTCTTGATGAAGATGCTCGTGATCGGGTCCGAACGCAACTGTTTGATCGCCTGATTGGTCAGCTTCGCATTCGCTTTCAGCAACTCACGGATCTTATCGTTAATAGCTGCTTTCTTACGTTCTTCCAACTCAGACAGAGCAGTAGCAAGCTCCATCTTCAGCTGCGCTTGTTCCTCCTTCTTCCTCGCCTTCTCTTCCACTTCGTCCGTAAAGCCATCCTTCAGCGCTTTCACAAAAAAGCCCGCAACGCTCTTCTTTATCTGCTGGTTGTACTTCGCCCGGTTCGTTACCCCTATCGCTTTTTCGATCTCTGCTGCAGAGTATTTCTCCAAAAGGTGCAAAAACACCGATGGCGTCACGGCAAACCGCTCAATCACGTCACGGTGGAACCGGTCAAAGAGCTTGTCCTTTTCCGTCTTAGCGATGCTGTGCTCCGCTTCCTGCTCCATTTCCCGTTCTACCGCTGCCGCTTCATCGTTCACCAGGTCAAGGCTAAGCTGCTGGATGTCCTCTCCCCGCATCTCCGCCAGCTCTATTTCGTTCTTCTGCCGAAACGTAAACTTCATCGCCACTACCCGGCGCCCTTCCTTAACCTTCTCGGTATCCGTTACCATCAGGTCCGTATACTCGTTAATCTCCTTGATCGCCGGACGAATAACCCACCGGTTGAAATCCCCAAACAACCGGTACTTATCCTCCACCTCAAACATGATCTTCATCTCGTCTACCCGGATCGTCCGGTGACCAATCGTCTGGTACTGCTTCAGCAGTTCATACACCCGAATCGGATACACCCCCAGCTTCACCACGTTCTGCAGGTCGTACGCCGTAAAGTTCTTCTGCAGCTGCAACAGCAGCGGCCGCATCACGTCCTCCACCACCACGTCGATGTACTCATTGTTCGTCGACCCCGACTTCCCCTCCTCTCCATCCTGCATCACGTCCACCGTCCGCAGAATGTGGTAAAGCTTCTCCCGCTTCACTCCTTTTTCCTCATAGTTCAGCACAAACTTCTTCGACATCAGGCTCCGCGCGCCGTCCCGCAAATACGCGTAAGAATCCCCCGACTTCAACCCGAATACGTTGATAACGTCCCGGTAACGAATACGATACGACTGAAACTCCTGGTCGTCCCTCCGGATCTGAGACAACACCGACAAAAATATCCGAGTCTCCCAAATATCAAACTTGTACCGCGACTCAATCAGATCATTAGCCTTCTTGATCAGTACTATCCGATTGCTTTTCTTCTTCGATTTGCGCGCCTTCGTAGCCATCTGTAAGAGTAATTTGGAAACAAACCTCTACTGATATGAGAGATTTAGAAACACAATGTAAGGCTTTACCACTCATTTTTTCCACATCTCTCATAATTGTTCTCCAAATTCCTCATTTCATCCATCCTCACGCCCTCCACTCCAAAATACTCATAACAGGCGCTACCGCCCAACTCACACCTCCAAATTTCTCATAGCCCCCATTTCCAAAACACTCATACTGCTACGCTCCAATATCCTCATATTTTGAATCCTCCCCACCAGGACCGGAGGTCCGCCTCCCGTGGCGAGGGGGTTCACCCCCTCGTTTTTGTTCAATCCTTCGTTTTCGTCCCACCCCCTAGTTTTCGTCCCATCCTTCGTTTAGGTTCCACCCTTCATTTTCGTCCCCTTACCCCTCTCATTCTCATTGATACCCTCCTTCTCGTTCAATCCTTCACTCTCATTACCACCTTCCTTGTCGCTCATTCCATCCCCATTCTCATTGCCACCTTCCTCCCCTCTTCTTCCCTTCCTCCTTACTATTACTGCTCTCTCCTTCCCCCCTACTATGAGAGATTCGGAACAATCCCCCTCCATCTCCCCTATTCTCCCCTCCGCATGAGTAAAATGGAACGAAACCAGCTTCAGTAACAGCCAACACCTTAACAGGAAGCTCCAAAACTCTCATAAAAGAGCAATTTGGAACACCACAACTAACCTACCTTCCAAAACTCTCATACCTTTTGCATCGGTCTTCTAAATCTCTCATACCTCAACTCCAATATTCTCATACAATTTTCCAATTCTCTCGTTACTTCGTCCCAAATTCCTCATACAAAACTCCAAAAGACTCATACAAAACCCTGTAAAACCTTCATTTACAATCAGTTACAAGGCCCTAAAAGACTTAAAAGGGTTAAAAATTAAAAAAGCCAACAAAACACACTTAGGCATCTTGTTGGTGCTATTTTTTTTAATTTTTAAAGAAGATTTCTCTTCGACCCACCAGCACAGGCCCCGTAAAAACGGAGGATCTGCTGCTCATCCCAATTTTCACATAGTTGTTGGAGAGCTCCTGTTCCAATCTTCTCACCTATGAGAGAATTGGAAATAGAAACTATGAGAATTCTGGAAGCCCCTGACTGGTGCAGACCTCCGTGTTGCCGCCAACGACAGCCACAGAACGCTCAGCGTTCCAACCAGCCCCTCCCCCGCGGGCAGAGCCCGTAGTCCTAAAATCAGCACCCCAAGAAGCAATGTTACTTCTTCTTCCGGATGTCCTTCACCTTCAGCAAACCGTGCAGGTAGTCGTTGATGATATCCTTCGTCGTCGACCTGTTCCGGAAATTATGCTCCCGCAAAGCGTCGTGCAGGTAAAATGGAATATCGATGGTCAGTCGCTTATTCCTAAGCAGCTTCTCCAGCTCTTTATCATCCTCCACCTTAGCTTTCTTTGCTGCCGACTTCGGTGCTCCCTCATTTGCCGAAGGCTTGGTGGCGGGCTTAGTCGATGGCTTGGCTGCAGCAGCCTTCTTGCGGGACTTCGGAGCCCCAGTGGTGGCCACCTGGTCAACAGCCTCCTCAATCGTCTTCTCGTCCGCCAGTGCCGATCGCCGCAACTTCGGCTTATCACCGTCACCAATTTTGATCGTAAAATCTTTTGTACTCTTTGCCATTTTGTTGTGTATTTTAATAATTATACGCCCCGCTACTTTTCATCCTTGTTCTCGAACGTTCAAGCGAAGGCGGAGCCGCAGTGTGTATCGCCCCCCTCTCCTCCGGACCTCCGTAGGAAGCCGGGCAGCGAATGGGAGCTGGGGGGTGAGAATACGAGCGCAGCGAGCATCCCCCTCTCCCCCTCTCCTACGGACCTCCATAGGAAGCCGCGCAGCTAATGGGGGCTGATGCTACGAGCGCAGCGAGCATCCATGTCTCCCCCTCTCCTACGGAGAGGGGGCTGGGGGGTGAGGTTACGAGCGCAGCGAGCATCCCCGCCTCCAACGCCAAGCAAGCCCAGCGCCGCGAGTGGTACGTGCGGCAGCGACTCCCGACTCCCACACTCCCGACTCAAGACTCCTAAGCCCCCGCAATCGTAAGAATCTCTTTCATCAAGCGGCCCATCTCCACCTTCGCCTTCCGGTTGTCCAGCTCCAGTACTCCTTTGCCCTGCATGCTCGCTTCGCCGTACACCACACGGTTGTGGATTATCGTCTCGAACCGACCAACGTCGTAGTGCGCACAAAGCTGGTCCATTATCTTGATCACCGACTCGTGCAGCACCACGTTCGTCTTATACCCGTTCGCCAGCAGAAAGGCCTCCACCTTCCCACCGTTGTCTTCCTTGATCTCGCGGATCTTCTGGAACTCCTTCAGCAACTTCTGGGTCACCTTAATGTCGTTACCGCCCGTTGTATTGATCGGAATAAACAAGTAGTCACTGATCGACATCGCCTTCACCGCAATCGGAGACAGCGCCGGCGGACAATCAATAATCAGCAAGTCGTACTCCCCGTCTTTATACAAGGCCTTCACCTGGGAAGTGAACGACTTCGGATTCGTCAAGTGAGAACACGTGATCGGTGGCGTTATCTCTCGCTCATGACGGTCCTCCGACCAGTCCATCGTCGCGCCCGTCCCGTCGGCGTCCACAATGCAAACCTTATAGCCGTTCAGCGTGAAGGCCACCGCAAGGTTCTGAGCCATCGTGCTCTTGCCCGTCCCGCCTTTGTAGTTTACTGATGATACGATCATTCTGATGAAAATATGTTTAGCGGCAAGCCGCAGGGTGTAAGTTGAAATGTGATTAGTCGTGCAGTCGTATACACGACCATACGCCTCGCTGTAGCAACGTATGCACGATGACACGACTAACCGTGCCATCGCAAACACGACTAACCGTTTGTACGATCAATCGTGTTCACGACTTTGTGGCCAGTCGTTTCATCGTGCAAACGACTTCACGATTACACGATAAATCGTGAAGTCGTTCGTACGCTGATGCGAATATACGACCAATCGTTCAATCTTGTAAACGATTGTACGATTTTTCGTGTGTGCGATGAATCGTTAAGTCGTTTGTTCGTGTTTACGACCACACGATTAATCGTATGAGTTTACCGCTTGACCGGATTTCATACGATCAATCGTGTGCACGATTGTACTGCTTTGATTTCATGCTGCCGCACGACTAATCGTGCAGTCGTGTGCGCGATCGCATTTGAAGATTCCCGCCCACCGTACGATTAATCGTATGTACGATCAAAAAACAACGGTTTTGAGGTGCTGCTGCGACGTTAGACTGTGCTGCGGGTAGCTTTAGATGCCCGTAGAGGGCAAATAGAGCCATTTTAAGCCCGTTTCGGAGGTTCTGCCTGGCGCGTACTTCTTATTGTAGTAAAGGTGATACAGGGCGCGTCTGAAGCTTTGGCGCAAACGCGGGATGCAAGGAACGGTTTTTTAAAAGGCACGCAGAAGAAAATCGGTCGCTTGACTCACGGTCAGAGCTCTCCAAAACGACCATTTTTCGCTTTCCCACAATGCGCCGAACGTTCACTTTAATTCGTTTTTTACCCGCATCAAGGAACCAGAAGTGAAGATTCTAGCACCAAAAAAACAATGGATTAGCCTTTTAGAAGAGCGATTAAGTTAACTTTTTCTGTAGCAGGGTAGGGGAAACCAAGTTAAATAAGCCGGGAAACCGAACCGAAATAGATGTGGGTCGCTGAAATTATTGAAGCATGATACCTGAATTTTACAGCTGAGGTGAGCAGAATGATGAACCAATTTTCCCTCAGTTTTCCAAAAACGCATACACTCGCCGACGCTATGGCGTCGTCTGCGCTTATCGCCTAGCAGGCTAAAACGCTGCCTTCGTCAAATTTTCACCTCATGTGACCGAGGGGTATAGTGTGAATAACAATTTGCAGAAATCCACGAAAATGTCACGAGTGTCCAGGACCGGAGGTCCGCCTCTCGTAGCACAGGGGCTCGTCCCTGTGTTTTCGTTCGTGCAATTTGTTATTTATACGGGGATATAAGTAATGTAACCTGGAATACAGTTCTTGCGTATATTCACCCTAATTAGCCCTAAAACTCCCCATGCCCCGCCCCCAAAACATCGAAATCCTCCTTACCGACGGAACACCCCGCGGTACCCGCATCGCCCACGTCACCAGCCGCATCGTTAAGGTGATCATCTTCCCCCGCAGCAAAATACAGGGCATTGGTGACCGCCGACCGGAACTTGATCAGGTCGGCACCTACTTCCTGTTCGGGGACCATCCCGATACCGGCCGCGAGACCGTCTACGTCGGCAAAGCCGAACACTGCCTGTCCCGTATCGGCCAGCACAACAACGGCAAAGACTGGTGGGACTACGCCGCCGTCTGCGTCGCCAAAGACAATACCTTCACCTTGGCCCATGCCGGCTACCTAGAGCACCTCGGCATTTTAAACGCTGGCCAGGCCAATCGCTTTGCCCTCGACAACAATCGCAATGAAAGCATGCCTCACGTCTCCGAAGGGACTGCTGCTGATCTTGAAGATACCTTCGAAACCATCAGTCTACTCCTCTCCACCCTCGGTTATCCTATCTTCGACAAACCCAAAAGCCGCGAGGAAATCCCCGTTTCCGAAGTCCTCAGCCTTTCCGGGAGAGGTGTAAAGGCCGAGGGCGATCTCACCGAAGATGGCTTCGTTATCTTCAAAGACTCCCGCGCCGCCGCCGAAGTCGTTTCCTCCTTCGGCAACTGGGCCGCAGGTAAACGTGACGAGCTCATCGCCGACGGCTCACTCGTTGCCGACGGTACGTCCCTACGCTTCACCCGTGACGTTATTTGTAGCTCGCCAAGTGGAGCCAGTAGTATCGTGCTGGGGCGAAACTCCAATGGTTGGGTAATGTGGAAGGATCGGCAGGGGAGGACGATTGATGAATTATATCGGCAGTCTACTTAGTGTAGCCTGGCCAATGAAACCTAGGTCTCAATAGTGACCTCCACCTGATTAGCTACTCTGATCGGGTTATAAACAGCTACCGCCTCTCCCAGTACTTCGATGGATACTACGATAGAGTAGGGGACAGCCGCTTTCGTTCGATCCCAGCCTTTATGTCCCTGAATAGAAAGATTAAAGGTTTCTGATAACTCATGCGACCGCACAAACGCCCAGTCCTTTTGCAAGCTACTGTTATTTCGATTGATTTCTTTTACAGCACCGTAATCTGAACGTCTCCTGATTTTCCAAGGGAAGCCATCCAGGTCATCCCTGGTCCCAGACTCGTAGGAGTTTTCTTCTCCGTTAATCGAGCGAAGCGCATAATCAGAAAAAGACTCGGCGGATTCTCCCATCTTACTGGGGAGCCAGTCAAGCCAGGTTCCTAAGTATGATTTTGTCTTTTGTCGGGTTCGCCGAACTTCAGCAGTATAGGCCAGCGTAACTTCAATAAGTACCTCAAAATCATATTCGGGAGAGCGGACTTCCTCCGGGATAGTAATTGAATACAAATGTCCCTCTTCGGCTGAAATCTCGCCCGAGTGGTAAAAAGTAACTCTATTTACCGCGTTGTCTGTAAGCCGGTCAAGCGTGGGAATCCCGTAGCCAAACTTAGAAATACAAAGGCGGGTTGGGTTCCGAAAAGAGTCACCGGGTAAACGAGCACTTTGTACAATCAAGGCGCGCATCAAATTAGGCCCCTCTTCTGGGTAAAGTTCTTTTACCTTGCCTGCTAAATAGGTGACATTAGGTGTAGCAAAAGAAGTCCCAACGGAATCTCTCCCCGTAGCACTTCCTCCTTGTAAAGTAGATCGCACTAATTCTGGAGAAAGCGTTTTATGTTCACGAACCCGGCCAGTAGCAAACTTTGAATCAACTAACCCTCCACCGTAGGTTACTACATCAGGTTTTACCATACCCCATATGCCCGGACCATAGCGCGTAAAGGGAGAGGGCTCGTCTTCTCTGCCTAGTGATGTATGGGTATGGTCTTCGAAAGAAGCGTGATTAACCGACCCCACCACTAGGGAAAAGCTACTTTGTCCGGGGTTCGCTATCCTACAAGCGGGCCTTTCTAGGTAGTCTGGATAAGCGCGTCCAGCATGTAGGTGACCATTAATACTATGGAGACTGGTATTCCCAGTAGAAATTATGAACAGAACTTCTGCTTGGTGGATAAGCTTATCTAGGGTAGCAGCCCAGGTAGACATGTGCTTCTTGCGAAACGGAGCACGTGAGGAAATGGAAAGATTAAAAATGGATAGATCGGCATGGTCGCCAACGATCTCTTCCATCAATGCTGCCGGGAATCTAGCCGTGAGTTTATTATCCTTATCGAGTACCCGCAGATTACGAAGGAAAAACGGTAGCTGGTAGGGCGAAACCATGTTTGATACACCTTCCGGATATAAGACTCGCCCGGCCACCTTAGTCCCGTGGCCGCCTCCCTGAACATAATCCGCCGTAGAGGCATCCTGGGTGTACGATACGGAACGCGTTCCATCAATGGCCGGAGCAAGCAACCGGTGGCCTTCCATAATGCCGCTATCGACAACCCCAATCTCCACTGAGGTTTCGGAAGGAGGGAGAACAGTTAAATCAGCTGCGACCTCCACATCAGTAGCTGTCACTGAAAGAGAAATATCGTCCTTCTCCGCGACCTCGAATACGTAAGGGTAGTTATGGACAAGGTCTTTGAGCCCCATACCGGTTAGCATTACTTCACAAGCGAAGCTGTCGTTGTTATCGACGAGGCTACTGGTCAGTTCACCGTAGTGACTAATGAAGGTTTCAAAGTGTTCTTGACGCTTCATCAAGGCCTCATCCCGCGCATCCAATGCTTGATAATGCTTGGCTAATCTCGTTTCACCTCCTTGCTTATCCGGATCTGGTGCTGCCGGAATCGGCACGTCAAAAGCGATACCGACTTCAACGGTGTAAGTAGCCGCGTCGTCAATCTCTCCCCATTGTTCCAGTAGCTCTGCGGATAGTACATGCTCTGGCTTCCAGGCTTCCCGGTCTCCAACCGTAATGGACCACAAATCCGCAACCTTTCCACTTCCGTGAACCTTATAGGCAAATCCCTGAATCTTTTCTGAAAGAGAAACCAGTTCGTCATACGAAGAACCTATTATGAAGCCATCCGCTTCCTCCGAAATAACCTCTATGCCAAGTGTGCGAAGGTCCGCATCACTTGATATCAAGCCAGGTTTAACTTCGAGGAATACAGGAATTGTAGTTGGGTCTAAAGAAGCGAGCCCTTCAGTGTCTCTTTGCTTAATATCTTGAATCCAGTCAGCTTTCTCTTGAGTGACACGCTCTGTTAACTGCTGGGAATGGCCCGCACGGTTTTGCTTGTTTGCTTCGGATCGTTGATGAGGGCCAACACGTCCAATTCGGCGTGGTTCGCCAACAATTGAACGGACAAAAGTTAAATGGGGGAATTGGGGCATTTTACAGGTGGCTATTCAGTCGGTTCTCTTTCAACACCTTGTCTAAATCAGCGGAGGAGATGGACGAGCGGGCCGTAATGACAGCTTCCTTCGCGGCGTCTTGCGCTACTTTAACGATGATGGCATAGGATAGCCCAACTAACCGTTTAGCGTAGGCTTTCAGGTCTACCGTAGCATCAAGAGTAAGGGCGGAGAAAGACATTTTTAAAATCTCGCGTACTTGCGCCAGTTCGGGCTTGGGCATTTCAATTAAATCGTCAAACCTGCGGAAAAGTGCTTTGTCCAAACTGTCCTCCAGATTGGTTGTAGCAATCAAAATTCCCTCCCCATTATACTCTTCTAGGAGGCCAAGCAGTACGTTGACAATACGATGAATCTCGCCGACATCGTTTGCGCTTAAATCCCGTTGCTTTCCAATGATGTCAAACTCATCCAGCAACAAAACGCAGGGGTAGTTGCGCGTGCTTTCCAGCAAACTGTGCAAGTTCGCAGCCGACTCCCCGAGGTAAGAAGATATAATAGAATCGAACCGAACTTTATAAAAGGGTAGGCCGAGTTCCCAGGCAATTTTTTCTGCCGCCATACTCTTTCCGCAGCCAGAGGGCCCGTAAAGTAAAACCCGTTTCCTCGGTTGTAGACCGAAATGAGCTAAGCGTTCCCTCCCTGAATACTCTTTTACAATACGACCAAGCTTCTCCGCCACCTTAGGGGGGAGAACCATCTTGTGCCGTAAATGATCCCGCTCAATATGGGTGGCTAAGGGGAGTTGATGGCGACGATCAAGAGGGACTTTGAAAGTACCTTCTTTGACGGGTTTAAGGGTGCGCGGTGCGCCAGAGCGCGTGCCTTTCTTCAGCTTGTCGTCCAGAATACTGCGCAACTTTGCCGCAACCTTTGTGTGTCCACGTCGGTCTTCGTCCTCGATTATACTGTACGCGACCTTTAGCAGGGCAGCGTTGCGATCCCCGTCTATCGTTTTAAAAAGCCGTGTTAGTAAGGACTGATTCATATTACGTCAAGCTCAGTTCTGTAAAAATACGATAGTACACTCAATTCATTGCATTCCGTTACGGCTTATTTTACAGAGCGAAAGGTGTAGGCTATGACCTCAAATCCTGGACCGTAGACGGTGAAGAACTGTACATCGAAGTGAAAACGACGACGGGGGGAATCAATACGCCCTGCTACCTAAGTGCCAATGAGCTGGCTTACGCCGAGCTACCCGAGAACAAAAGCCGGTACGTCGTCTACCGAATTTATGACTATAGCCAGTGCTGCAAGACCGGGAAATGCTTCATTATACGTAGCGGCGCTCAATCCATCGCAAAGGAGTGTACGGCCTTCAAGTGTCGATACAGCGGAAAGGCGTAACCTACGCCCCGCTCCTCTCAACCCTCCACCGCACCTGCGGCCCCGCCCACCAAATTTTAAATAGCCTAAACTTGTCTCAATCCCTCTTCTCGATAAAATCTGGAACTTCGACCACGTCCCCCCCCCGATGATGCCAGCAGGCAAAAGAATAAGTAAATACTAGGAGAAACTTGGATTACAGCGTAATAGTTAAGCGAACCGGTAACCTTCTAGGTTACAGATATTCCTTTATCCCTAAATCTTCCGTTTCTTCGCGCCATGGCCGTAAAAAAATCAGAACTATACCGCTCCCTCTGGGAAAGCTGCGACGAGCTACGGGGCTCCATGGATGCCAGCCAGTACAAAGACTACGTGCTCGTACTGCTATTCATCAAATACGTCTCCGATCGCTATACCGGCCAGCCCTTCGGGGCTATCACCATCCCCGAAGGTGCCAGCTTCAACGATATGCGCAAGCTTAAGGGCAAAAGCGACATCGGCGACCGCATCAACAAAGAGATCATCAAACCCCTCTTTGCTGCCAACAAACTGGCCATCAATCAGGGGGCCGACTTCGACGACGACAGCAAACTCGGCACCGGAAAGGCCAAAGTAGAACGACTCACCAACCTGGTCGCCATCTTCGAAAAACCGGAACTCGATTTCAGCGGTAACGGTGCCGCCGGAGACGACATCCTCGGCGATGCCTACGAGTACCTCATGCGCCACTTTGCCCAAGACAGCGGTAAAAGCAAAGGTCAGTTCTACACGCCTTCCGAAGTTAGTCGCATCCTGGCGGGTATCCTCAATATGCAGCCCGAAGAACTCGGCGCCAAAACCACCGCCTTCGATCCCGCCTGCGGCAGTGGATCTCTTCTGCTCAAACTGGCCGAGGCCGCCGACGGCAAAATCGACATCTACGGCCAGGAAAACGACAGCGCCACCACCGTGCTCGCCCGCATGAACGTCGTGTTGCACGATATGCCCGGAGCCCTCCACGAAATCAAAAACGGCAATACCCTCGCCGACCCCAAACACCTCGAAGGCCGCCACCTCAAACAGTTCGATTTCGTCGTCGCCAACCCGCCCTTCAGTTACAAAAGTTGGACCAACGGCGTCAACCCCGATAACGATCCCTTCGAGCGCTTCAGCGGCTACGGGGTACCGCCAACCAAAAACGGCGACTACGCCTGGGTACTTCACATCATCAAGTGCCTCAAAGCCACCGGCCGCGCCGCCGTCATCCTGCCCCACGGCGTCCTCTTCCGGGGCAACGCCGAAGCCGGTATCCGCCGCGCCATCCTGGAGCGTGGCCTGCTCGCGGGTGTCATCGGCCTGCCCGCCAACCTCTTCTACGGCACCGGAATTCCCGCCTGTATTCTCTTGCTCGATCGTAAAGGTGCCACCGACCGCAGCGAAGTCTTTATGCTCGACGCCAGCAACAGCTACATAAAGGATGGTAACAAAAACCGCCTGCGCGAGCGCGACATCCACCGTATCGTCGACGTATTCACCAACCGCCGCACCGAAGCTGGCTACAGCCGCAGCGTACCCGTCAGCGAAATCGCCGACGAGCAAAACGACTACAACCTCAACCTGCCCCGCTACCTCGACACCCGCCAGCGGGCCGACGACCAGGACATCGACGGACACCTTCGCGGCGGCATCCCCGTCGCCGATATCGACACCCTCAGCCCCTACTGGGCCGTCTTCCCCAACCTCCGTACCGAACTGTTCGAACCCCACCGCCCCGGCTACCTTCAGCTCAAAACCGACCGTTCCCAGCTCCGCCCCACCATCCTGGCCCACCCGGAGTTCCAAAGCTTCCGCCAACGTATGCGCAAGGTGTTCATGAACTGGCGCGGCCGCTGGTGCAATGAATTGGATAAATGGGCAATGGGCGACAACCCCAAAGACCTGCTCCACCGGATCAGCGAAGACCTCCTCGCAACCTACGCCGACCAGCCCCTCACCGAGCCCTACGCCGTCTACCAGCACCTGCTCGACTATTGGAACGAAACCCTCCAGGACGACCTCTACCTCATCAGTACCGACGGCTGGGACCAACCCGCCCGCCAGGCCTACCGCAAAACCAAAACCACCAAAACCAAAGGCAAAACCAAGGTCTCCGACGTCAAAGGCCCCCACGGCCTCGAGTCCAAGCTACTTCCCGCCCGCTACCTCATTGCCCGCTTCTTCGCCGAAGAGCAGGCCCAGCTCGACGCCCTCAACGCCGACCTCGAAACCGCCACCGCCACCAAAAACGAACTCGCCGAAGAACACGGCACCGAAGACGGCCTACTCTCCGAACCCGACAGCCTCACTAAAACCAACGTAAACAAATTCCTCACGGCCATCAAGAAAGACCCCGACATGACCGAAGAACGAGCCGCCGCCGAAGCCTTCATCGCCGCCTGCAACCGCGAGTCCGCCGCGAAGAAAGGCATCAAAGACCTCGAAACCACCATCGAAAACGAACTCCCCGAAACCTACGCCAACCTCACCGACGAAGAAGTCAAAACCCTCGTCGTCGAAGACAAATGGCTCGCCCACCTCGACGCTGCCATCACCGCCGAGCTCGACCGCGCCGGCCAAACCCTCGCCAACCGCCTCACCGTCCTCAGCGAACGCTACGCCGACACCCTGCCCCAACTCAGTCTGGCCGCCGACGGCCTCGAAGCCAAAGTCATCGCTCACCTCAAAAACATGGGCTACGCATGGAAGTAAGGAAAGGATATAAACGGACGGAAGTGGGGGTGATTCCGGTGGATTGGGAGTTGGTTTCTTTAGGAAACCTAATGGTCTTCAAAAACGGTATAAATGCCTCAAAAGAAAGATACGGAAGTGGAGTGAAATTTATTAACGTACTAGATATTCTAAGTAATGCACCAATTACATATGATAGTATTATCGGAAAGGTTCAAGTTTCAAATAGTGAGGTTGAATCTTATAAAATATCTTACGGCGACATTCTTTTCCAGCGTAGTTCGGAGACAATAGAAGATGCAGCTCAGAGCAACATCTATGTTGAGAAAGAGAAGACGGCAGTATTTGGTGGTTTTGTGATTGCTGGACGTAAAAATGGAGACTACAATCCATTTTATGTAAATTACCAGCTGAAGTCAAACAGTTCCCGAAAAGAATTAACAAGTCAATGCGGAGGTAGTACCAGATACAACATTGGTCAAAAGGGACTCAGTACTGTCAAAATCCCCCTCCCCCCCACCAAAACCGAACAACGCGCCATCGCCACCGCCCTCTCCGAAGCCGACGCCTACGTCGCCGCCCTCGAAGCCCTCATCGCCAAAAAACGGCAGGTCAAACAGGGCGTGATGAAAGAGGTGCTGACGCCGGGGGTGGGGTGGCGGGAGGTGCGGGTAAAAGACCATGTTTTTTTTCAGGAGGGACCGGGAGTAAGAAAATGGCAATTCACTGATAGAGGCGTTAAACTACTAAATGGTACGAATATCCAAAAAGGGGTTCTTGATTTGTCGAACACTAACAGATTTATTTCTGAAGAGTTAGCATATGGGCAATATGCTCATTTTCTTGTTGACTGTGGTGATATACTTATTGCTTGCTCTGGTATTAGTGTAGACAGATTCGAGGAGAAAGTATCTATTGCTGAAGAATGGCACCTTCCTTTATGCTTAAACACGAGCACTATGCGGTTCAAAGTCAATGAAGATGAGGTGGATAAGATGTTTTTCTTCCATTTTCTGAAATCTCAATTATTTAAACAACAAATAGGAGGAGCTGCAACAGGCAGCGCTCAACTGAATTTTGGTCCTTCTCATGTAGAGAAGGTTTATATGCGATGTCCTCCCAAACCAGAACAAACTCGCATCGCCACCCTCCTGTCCGCCCTCGACGAAGAACTGACCGCTCTAGAAGCTCAGTTGGCCAAAGCGCGGGCGGTCAAGACGGGGATGCTAGCGGATTTGCTGACGGGGCGGGTGCGGTTGGTGTAACGGCTTTTCACGCTGCGCCCTCAACGTAAACGGCGGGCGGTAGGGCGGTAAACGCTGGGACCTCCGCCCGTACCTGGTTCTGCAGCACCTGCCGGGCCGTCTTCAGAATCGCTTTGTCCCGTTTGTTCAGTTTCTTATTCGAGTCGTGGGGGTAGCGGTCACCGATGTCCGCTCCGGCATCATCTTCCACCCGCACCGAAAAGTGCCAGTAGTTTGAGCGGCACGGCGTGTGACGTACGCGCAGCGTAGCGTGGAAGCGTTCCCCTTGAAAATCAAACGGAAAGCGGTGATCGTTTACGTCCTCAATGAGCAGCGTATAAAGCGTGAGCGGAGCCTGGTGGGTAAATTCCGCCGTAGTTGGTGGCTCTGCTACCGTTTGTCCAGGGCTCCAGCCCTCAAAAACAAGGTAGTTGCGCCGGTTTTCATCGCCTATCCGCAAACGATAGTTGTAGTGCTCAGGGCAAAAATTACCGAGCAAGGAGGTGGAAACATCCTTCGTGTTTTTTGTGAACTTCTCGATGTACTCCTCTTGTGCTGGGAGCTCCGTCACCGGGTCGAAGAACTGCTCGGGTGGCAGGTCGTGCCAGCGCAACAAACTAAGCGCGGCAACGGGCGCCTCATTAGCGCGGAGCAGCTTGTAGTTTGGGGCAGGAATCAGTACTTCGGGGTAGTGCATCGGTGCGGGTGAAGATACGTTAGCCTACCACATCTGGCATAAATTCCTTCAAAATTACCGGCCACTTATCGTATTTGTTTGAAATCGACCGGCGGCCTTCGTAGCGGCTGTAGGTCAGGTAGAACTCCCGCTCTTCCGCCTCGAGGCTGATGCGCAAGAAGTCTTTACGCTGCTTATCTCCGTTCACCCGTGCGATGATGATGTCGCCATCCTCATTTGTGGAAGCGGTTACTGCAGTAAAGTCTTCGTTAAAAGCCATCAAACTTATGCCTAGAGAAAAGACAGCAAACCGTGTTTTGGAAAGTTCTTCGTCTTCCGTTTTTTGACCTAAAATCTCATTAACGACTGCCGCAATCTTAGCCTTCGCTGGCTCAAATTTGGCCAACAGCCGCTGCCGCAACACATCCGTTTCGTACTGTGGTACCGCTGATGTATAGTAGTCTGAGGTAGAAACCACTGCGGGATTAACCATGGGCCGCTCCGTACGGATTTCCGTAGGCGCGCCAAATAGTGCAACCGCCATAGGGATACCGATAGTCGAAAACTGTAGCAAGTCCATAATATCAGCGTTTTAAGGTTACTCGTAAACGGGGTGGAATCCTTCAACGAAGACCTCCGGAAGAAGTTCGCCAAAAAGGATTTCCTTATTCAAACGATGCAAAGAACTAAAAAAGTTCAGTATGTCGTCGTTGGTAGCGTCCGCAGTCGGGGGTAATACCCGGTGTAGAGCGGTATCAATGATGCCGTAAGGTTGCTCATCTTCCTTGATCAGGTTCTGGCTGGAAGTCAGGTTGATCACCGCCTGAACCCCCTCCCGGAACAGTACCCAACGAACGGTCTGAGACATCTCTTTCCAGTGGGGTAGGGTTTGGGGTTCAAAATGGTTAACCAGACCAAACACATCGTCGGTTGGTATGTGATTAACGTAACGGATCGATGTCCTGGTGGGTTTTACCAACTCATCCTCCAGAATTTTCGGTAGCGTCTTTTCCAAAAGCGGAAGGTAAGTACTTGCCCATCCGGGGTAAGTGCCGGAAACATTAAACACTACGCTTCCCTCATTGATCGTCAGCTGGAACGGTCCACACGTAAGCATCGGAATGGATGTCGCCCGGGCACTAATCTGCTGCCAGTTGAAGCTGAAGCTCGCAGCATTATTAACAGCCGGAAACACCCAGTCACCCCGTAAACGCTCGTAGATCATGCCGGGCAAAAGCTCCGCGGCAACGTTGGGCGTAAACCACAGCTCAACGATAGCGTCGTGCAGAAACGGAGTTTGAAGTGATTTCGGAATGCGCTGCATTATTCAGGATTAGTAATCAAAGGTAGGAAACTGAGGGCTAATGCCCCTTCGGATATTTCTCCAATCAAACATCAGTGATTACACTCAAGCCCCTGCAAACCTACTTTATCTAGTGACCAGACGTTAAGTTGATAACCACCAAACTTTCCGGAGGAACAGAGTTGCTCCCACTGCTGATGAATCATCAAATCGCCCAGCCCCATGCGATCTACGTACTGTGGTAAGCGGGTAAGAAAGTTGGCAACATCATCTCGTTCCGGAAAATCCATGATGATGAACGGAGCATCTCCGCTAAGCGAATCCGTGATAAACTTGGCAAGCTTAGTCGCCCACGCAGCCCGTAAGCCTGGGGCCATCTTATAGGCCCAGTTGCCCGTTTCAATGATGGTCGTCAGTGGAATGGCGAAGCGATGGCCAGCCCTTATCCGTTCTTCAAAAGCCGCAACAATGGCTTCCCGATCCTGGCTCCGATCGGGGTGCTCGAGTACGTTTAATAAGACGGAAGTGTCAACGATCCAGATGATGGGCTTCGGCATAATACAGCGCGCAGGTTACTTATTCTGTGATTGATTCCAACCAGGCTAGTCCTTCCTTTACCCGTTGCTGCGGCTGTTTTTTCATTTTTGCGTAGCGATCGATCAGCCCCTTAGTCAGTAGTTCCCCCAGGCTACCCTGTAAGATTAGAGAAGGGTAGTTGTCGATGTCTGCCATTCGGACCAACTGACTGTCTCCCTTTTCCGGCGCACGGTAACAGAAAACAACGTCGGGAATACTGTCATCGGGCAGCGCATCCAGCAGCGCAGGGTTATGGCTACTGATGAGCACGGAGAGCTTACGCTGCTGGGCCAGTGCCCGCACGGCCTGTAGAAGCATATGCGCCCGGCTGGGGTGGAGACCGTTGTCGATCTCTTCAATAATAACCAAACTTCCGGTAGGGGCCGTCAGCATGGCGGTCGCAAAGGCCAGCACCCGCAGTGTTCCGTCGGAAAGTAGCGTAGCATCCACCTTTCGCTCCTGCCCTCCGAAGGTTTCAACGGCCTGTAGCAATACGTCACCTTTTGCCCCGCTTAGAAACGAAAAGCCCGTAATGGCCTGCTCGGGTAAACTGCTGACGAACGTAAGTAAGGCTTTGCGGTCTTTATCATCTCCTCGCTCCCACAGCCGATAGAGCATCGCGCTCAAGTTGGAGCCGTCTCCCCGAAGAATACGCTCGGACAGATAGCTGGACTCCCGCATCTTGTGTGGTGTTGGGTCAAGAAACAGTATGCCCGCCAGTTGCTGCTGGGTATCGGCGCAGAGGCGGGGAATAGTCTTAATGGCCTTCTCGTGAGTCGCCGCAAAACGTGCCGGACTGTCTAACTGTAAAAAAATGGCTTTCTGATCGGTAGCGGGGAGTTGAGGCTTTTTTCCGCCACTCGCGAAGTTGTTGTAAGCCACCCGCAGCGTCGTCCTGTCACCACTACTTTTACTGGCCGTAGCGTATAGGGGGTAGGGCATACCATCTGCCTTGTATTGAAACATTTCTTCCCTGCTGATATGAAGCTCCTGGTCTGCCCGTCGCTCAATATCAATCTCCAGATGATTAAACTCCTCCCGGTCAAACTGACACCCCAGGGAAAAGGAGTCCTGATCAAACCGGAAAAGATCGGCGACGGTGCCGCGTACAATACGGTCATCATCGTTATTTACCAGGTACTGTAAATGACTCAACTGTTGTCCCTGCGCCAGCCAACTCAGAAAACGCAGCGCCTCCAGTGCGTTACTTTTGCCGGAAGCATTCGCCCCGATCAAAACAGTCAGGGGAGCTAACGGTAGTTCCGCGCTGACGTAGCTTTTGAAATCGGCAAGGGTGATTTTATTAATCATAACGTAATACTAACGTTCCTAAAGGTAGAACGTTTTTTATAATTCGTACCTTTTGCCCTCCAGTAAAAATCACAATGCCCCTAGAACGCCACACCCAGGACCGGATCATCGAGTTACTCACCCAAAAAATGATGCCCGGCTACACCAACCTGGGCAACCTGCAGTACGAAACCGACAATGACTTCATCATTGAAGCCCGCTTGCTGGCTTACCTCACTGGCAGGGGAGTAGCACCGGAGTTGGCCCAACGGGCAATCAACCGCCTGCGGACCGTAGCGACCGAAGCGGGTAAAGACCTCAAAGACCGCAACGAAGCCGTCTATAACCTACTAAAATACGGTGTCTCCATCAAGCCCGCGCCAGGCCAGCCCAACGAAACCATTCAATTCATCGACTGGGAGGCCATCTCCAACAACGACTTTGCCGTAGCCGAAGAAGTGACCTACCGGGGGGAGAAAGAAAAACGGCCTGACGTGGTTATTTACATCAACGGCATCTCATTGGTGGTCTTGGAGCTAAAACGCGCCAGCGGCGAAGTAGGAGATGGTATTCGCCAAAGTATTCGCAATCAGGAGGATCGCTTCATCGGCGACTTTTTCAGTACCGTACAACTGGTGTTGGCCGGCAACGATAGCCAGGGGCTACGCTACGGAACCGTCGGTACCACCAACAAATGGTTCCTGGAATGGAAGGAGGAAGATGACGACACTACGCAAGGCCTTAAAATTGACCGCGACCTGCGGCACATGCTCGACCGGTTCCGGCTCATGGAGCTTATCCGTGACTTTGTGCTCTTCGACGGCGGCATCAAAAAACTACCCCGGCCCCACCAGTACTTTGCTGTTAAAAACGCCCAACGGCACCTGCGGCCGCGCCCCCAGGAACGCAATGGCGGCATCATCTGGCACACCCAGGGCAGTGGGAAAAGCCTCACAATGGTGATGCTGGCCCGCTGGCTGCTACGTTTCAACCCCGAAGCCCGCGTCATCATGCTCACCGACCGCCGTGAGCTAGACAAGCAAATTCACGATGTCTTCGATGCTACCGGCGAGACCATCGCCCGCGCCACCTCCAGCCGCGAACTCATGGACCTGCTCACCGCCACCCAGCCCCGCCTCGTCTGCTCCCTGGTGCATAAGTTCGGTAAGCGCGATAGCGCCCAGGATTTCGAGGACTACCTCACCGAACTCCGTGCCCGGCCCCGGCAACCCTACGGCGAGCTGTTCGTCTTCGTTGACGAATGCCACCGCACCCAAAGCGGAAAACTCCACCGCGCCGTAAAGGCCATGCTTCCCCAAGCTACTTTTATCGGCTTCACCGGTACGCCGCTATTGGCCAACGATAAAGAGACGAGCCAGGAGGTCTTCGGCAGTTATATCCACACCTACAAATTCAACGAGGCCGTTCGCGATGGCATCGTCATGGACCTGGCCTACGAAGCCCGCGACGTAGACCAGCGTCTCGGCAGCCCCGAACGCATCGATGCCTGGTTCGCTGATACCACCCAGGGGCTCAACGATTACCAGCGCGGGGAACTGAAAAAACTCTGGGCTACCAAGCGGCGCGTACTCAGCAGCAAGGGGCGCATCACCCGCATTGCCGAAGACATCGCCTGGGACTTCCGCCGCTTCGATCGTCTCAAGAGCGGAAAGGGAAACGCCATCCTTGTCGCCGGTGGCATCTACGAAGCCTGCCGGTATTACGAGGTGCTCAACGCTCGGGGTAGTGTGCTTCGCGGCCATTGCGCCGTAGTAACCAGCTACAATCCACAAACGCGCGATATCGTCCACGAAGCCACCGGTGAAGCCCTGGAAACTGAAAAGGAATTTATTTACGAAACCTACCAGGAAATCCTGAAGGACGTAGCCCCCGAAACTGGTAAAACGCCCGCCGAAGTATTCGAGGATCGCGTAAAAACGCAGTTCGTTAAGTCTCCCGCCAGAATGAAGCTCCTCATCGTAGTGGATAAACTCCTGACCGGATTCGACGCTCCAGCCTGTACCTATCTATACATCGACAAAAAAATGCAGGACCATGGCCTCTTTCAGGCCATCACCCGTGTCAACCGCCTCGACGAAGGAAAAATTTATGGCCACATCATCGACTATAAAGGCCTGTTCGAAAAAGTAGCCGGTGCCATCTCTGTCTATACCTCCGAGTTGGATGCCGAAGGCTTCGATCAGGAAGACATCGACGTTAAACTCAAAACCCGCTACGAGCTGGGCCGGGAAAAACTGGAGGAAGCTCGCCGTATGGTCAACCTGCTGGCCGAGCCCGTGGCTCCGCCCCACGGCACGGAGGAATACATCCATTATTTTGTCGGTGACAGCACGGATAAAACCACAATGGGAGCTAACAAAACCAGGCGGGATGCTTTCTACCGCGCCTTTGCCTCTTTTGCCCGTGCTTACGCTACACTGAGCGACGCCATGTTAGCGGCGGGATATACTGACGACGAGACCAAGGCGATCAAAGTTGAGGTAAAGCATTACGAGGAGATGCGCCAAATTATCCGCCATGCTGCCGGGGAAACCTTAGATCGGAAAGCCTACGAAGCCGATATGCGCTACCTGATCGATACTTATATCGACGCCGACGCTTCGGTGAAATTACACGACTTCGGCGACCAGACACTACTAGACCTGATCGAGGCTGAAGGAGCCGAAGATGCGCTGAGTCATCTGCCCGCAGGTATTCGCCAGAGCCCCGCAGCGATGGCCGAAACAATCACGAACAATGTTCGGCGCAAGATCATCACTGATCACCACCTCGATCCTACTTTCTTCGACGACATATCCGCCCTTCTCGATGCCATCCTGGAGGAGCGTCGCCAGGGGGTAATCGATTACGCAGAAGCGATCGGTCGCCTAGCAGAACTGGCTAAAAAGACGAACCAGGGTAACCGGGAAGACGTTCCTGAGGGCCTGCAAGCGCCCGAACAGCGTGCACTTTTTGGCCTCCTCAACCGAGACAAAGACCTCACCATTCGTATCGATGCCACCGCCCGTGCCGCAGCACGTGCCGACTGGCGTGGCAACCCCGTAAAGGAAAAGGAATTACAAAAAGCACTCTTTGGAGTTCTCGGAGATGTAAATGAAACCCTACGTGTATTCAGCTTTTTGGAAGGGCGTAAAGAATACTGATGGCCATCAATAAAATCACCCTTGGCGAACTTACGATCACCGTTGATCGAAAGGCCATCAAGAACATCCACCTCAGCGTTTATCCACCCGATGGCCGCGTGCACATCAGCGCCCCTGAGCGGTTTACCCTCGATGCCTTGCGCGTGTACGCCATTGGCCGCCTGCCATGGATTGAGCGCCAGCGGCAAGAGCTGATAAGCCAGCCCAGGGATACCCCCCGCCAGTACATCAGTCGGGAAACCCACTGGTGGGCGGGCCAACGCTATCTACTTGATGTACAAGAACAACAAGGGGCGCGGCCGCAGGTGCAAAGTAAGTTGAAGGAGCTATGCATGACCGTGCCTCCCAGTTATACGCGCGAGCAACGCCAAACCTTACTCTACAACTTCTACCGGGAAGACCTCAAAGCCCGGGTTCCCGCCCTGATTGCAAAGTACGAATCCCAAATGGGGGTCTCAGTCGCCGAGTTCCGAGTAAGGAAAATGCGAACCAAGTGGGGCAGTTGCAACATTGAGGCTAGCCGAATCTGGCTCAACGTAGAACTGGCCCGGAAACCGCCAGAATGTCTGGAGTACTTGGTTGTTCATGAAATGGTACACTTATTAGAACGAACGCATAGTCGTCGGTTTCGGTCCCTGATGGATAAATTTTTTCCCGGCTGGCCAGCCGTTCGCAAATTGCTGAATGAGTTACCGGTGGCACATGTGGATTGGGCGTATTAGGGGAAGTCGATCACTCTTAACGATCGCGTAATCGATCCTCAATATCCTTTGGCTTTTCTTTTTGCAGTTATTAGTTTACCGTAATCCTTACGCCAGCTATTCGCCTGGACAATAGAGATGCACTGAAATCTGTACTGAGTGGCCAGGTACGGAAGGCAAGTTTCTAACCTGGTTTTTAGCGCGGGGTGGTAATTCCCATCGTGAAGAACCATATTACGGAAGGCTCTTGCCTCAACCAGGAGATCATTAAAGTGCTTGGCAAATTCGTCGTCGGCAGCTCGTTTTCTGTCAACTTTCCAATGACGGCCAAGTGATTTTACGAAGGGGTTTTGCGAGTGCTTCGTAGCCTCGTATATGTCAAGGTCTATATCTCGATTTCTTAGTCGCCTCACCATGTCTGACGGAAATTCATTCCGATCATAAGGGCTCATGTTGGAGAGCACATTGATCAAATCTGCTGCATATATTGAGTCAACCATCCGCTGCTTTCTGTAGAGTAAGATGTTGCTTACCGTTCTACAGACCGGCCGCTTGCCGAACTCCTCGGGGGTCGTATTTTCCAAATACTGCCAAAGTTTGATGAGATCCTTGTTTCGCTTACTCTCCCAAAATAAATGCTCCGTGTAGAGTAGCGGGTACTTCAGGCGGTCATTGATGTCTTTCAGATGACTGGATGCATTGTCCTTGATGAAATCAACCCGATAGTCCAAAATTTTCGCATTCGGGGATTCTGAAGACCAACCGGATGAAAAATTTTCAAAATCAAGCGTCTGCAGAAATTTACTCCTATTTACGGTTACTTTATTGTAACCCAACCGGGTGTTGAGGTAGTCGGCCACTGTTTGTGCCTTCGCGTAGATGTCGCCCCGGTAATCACCAACGTTCGTTTTAGTATTAATTTGGAAAAGGCAAACGGCAAAATTTTCGTGGTTGAAAAAATCCTTCTCCATCTCTGAGTCAGAGAGCGTTTCTATCATCCTGACCACCTCCTCATGGCTAGGGTCCACAGTACGTACGCCGTTGAACTCAAAATCCAAAGATGCACCGCTTCCAAACTCAACGTTCATCAATAGAATGATTACAAAAGGTGAGTATATTTTTCGGTTTACCGAGTCCGGGATCGCCGTAAAGTGGCCCCTAAAATTCCGCTCATTAAGATAGGATTTCTTACGCGATAGCCGCTCTTCCTTCTCTTCAATCTCATCTATGTGGGATGGAAAAGGAAATTTATAAATACTGCTAGAAAAGATGGCATTAAAATTATCTCTGGTCTGTCGTTTGTCGAAGCCATTAAAGCGATATATCGAAACCAGAGTTGCCGCTAAGTGCTCCAAATAGGCTTTGTGCGTAACGAGTTTGTGCCCGCAACCAAGATTACTAGCTAAGAAGTCAGAAATGACAGTCAATTCATTGGTCTGGAGTTGGTCGTGGATGGCTTCGATTCGCGGCACTAACCTTGGGCCTGCCATCTCTAATCCCTTCCTGGTCTCATTCCGTTTGGCAGCATTTGCTAATCGTGACAGCAGATTAGACATCTTCTCTCTATCGCTAGCGTGTGCCACAATTTCGAGATCGAAAGCTTGCAGGCTTTGTAGAAGGTTTTCTACGTACGGAATACACTTGTGTCTGTTATACTTAAGCTGAAACAACACTGAACTCAGTACGTAGGAGGGGCAGGTGAAACGGAATCGTGGAATCTTGCCTATGTGTTGATTAGCCTGTGCGAAGAAATTACAGAAGTAATTTACCTTCTCCGAAATCACTGGGTTCTCGTGGGTTACTAGGCTTAGGTGCGGCATAGTTTCTATGGTTAAATCTGATATTGCTGAATTTGCGGAAGTGCATGTTCTTAACCACATCGTGGTTTTGGAAGTTTCGCTCACCTCTGACAACTTGAATTACCAAGGCTCTAGGCAGAAAAAAGTCTGGGCGCGGAGGCAGGGGGAAAGTAAAGTTGACAAGCAGGGTAGGGGACTCTCTCCCTCAGCCTTTGATTTAACCTACACGCACCATCCGCCACTTCCGCCCGTCCAACCTCCTCTCCCCCTCCTGGGGGCCGGGAGGGGGCTCCTCCCGGCCGACGCCAGGCGTGCCCCAAAGGTGCAAAGAAGGCGAGCCTCTCCATCCCGCCGTGTATATCTCCAAATACACGGATCGCTTGCAGCAAGTCACCAGTCCAATTCTTTTAGCCTGGCGAAGCCGGATTAAAGTTGGCCTGCCGACTTTCGTGAGCTCAGTGCTCCATACCTAGTAAAATTCGCTAACCCCCTCCTCCCCATCAACAAACATAACAGGAGAGCCCCCAATCTCACTAACCTCCCCCGTAACCGCAATAACCTTCCCGTCAAACTCCGCCTTCGGGTCCCCGGGGAAGTTAACCAGGTTCTCCTTCCTGATCATCACCGAAAAGATCTGATTCGGGTACTGCTTATCCAGGTTAAACCACAGGTGCCCCGCTTGGCTGTACCGGCTACTCACCACTTTCCCGACCACCGTGACCTTCTTTCCTCTCCCCATATACAGCTTCGCTTGCACCGTATTAAAGTGACCCCGGGGTAGGGAAGGGGCATAAATCGGCTCCACGTCGCCGGCGGCGACCTCCGGTATCCAGAACTCCGTGTCAGCATCCGCTTCAACCTGCTCCTCAGCGCCCACCAACCCAAAAAAGTCGAGCCCCGTCAAATCTTCCACCTCATCAACGCTCACAGCATAGTGTTCAATCGGATATCGAAGCTTAGCATTTGGCATCAGGAACCCAATCGCCTTGCCTGCCTCAACATCCAGAACCACCTTGTAAAACTGCTCCGGAACCGACACCTTATTCACTCCCCGCTCAACCACCGGCAAGCCCTCCTGCAGCACCCCTCCGGTAACCACTATCAACTGACGACCGCTTCTGTCCACATGGCCTCGCAAAAGACCCTCCAGTTTCGCCCAGCCTTCCCGGTTAAAATCACCCACCTGAGGCGACATATTTGAGTAAAAGTAACTCTCCGATGTCGCCGTCTCCGACCACCGGAAATCCGCCGACGGCGCCAGGTGACCACGGTCCCAGCCAAAGCCGTCGTACTTATAAGTACTGTCCGCCTGCAGGTACTTCAAAAAGTAATCTTCCTCCACCGCTGATCCGGTAGAGACCAAGGGGTCTGCCCGGAAATCGTTCGTCCGCGCACCAGTACCGTCCGTCACCTCCGGCCTGATGATGTGCGCCACCCACCTGGCTTGCTCATGCTCCTCCGCGTAGGAGAGCACCATCGCCGAATGCCATACCTGTTCGCCGGCGGGTAAGCCAACGCTCCGTAGGTCCCCTCGAATCTGCTCAAATTTCAGCGATTCAATTTCCTTGTCCAGCTGATCCAGCTGTTGAAAAATTAAGCGTCGCTCGTCCTCCTTACCTGCCAGCTGAACGTCAATCGTCTGGCCATTAGCTACGAAAGAACCCAGGACCAAGACAAGCAGTAATCTAAATTTTATCAACATCGGTAATCTTTTCTTCATCAACGCTTCTGGTCGCTCCCTGTTTCTCTAGCGACCTTAAGTTTTCCTGGGCGCGGACGCAGGATGCAAAGCAAATTGAACGAGCAGGGTAGGGGACTACCTCCTTGAACCCTAATCCTCAACGCTACGCACCATCCGCCCCCGCCGCCCGTCCAGCCTCCGGACTCCTCCGGCTGGCCGCCCGGCGGCGGCGAACCGTGCTGCATGGTGACCCACCCCAATCACCGCTCTCCGGAAACAAAGCGGCTTGCCCCACTTTCGCTGCGCGTCTACTCCGTGGTGCCCGCCGGTTCCCCTCTTCCAGAAACCGAGTCTCCATCTTCCGCGTCACGGCGGACGCCAGGCGCGGCCACTACTTCGCTAAGGCTCGCGTGGCCACCCCTGTCGTCCACCGCGCCGCTTGCTTTGTTTATGACTGTTAGCTTGGTCTCGTACAGTTAGCAAAACCGGCAGCCAAAGAGCGGCAGGCCATTATGATAGCGTCATTGATGCCAGAGCCTTACCTCCATCGAAGCCCGGCGCTGAAGGCTAAACCGTTTCCTTTAGTAACTGTAGACATTACTTCCTCCGGATGCCCGCGCCGTTGTCCATTTCCGCTGGCCAGGCCCAGCTTCCATACTTCCAGCTGCTCCGTCCACCCGCAGCGGTCCACCGTGCTGCCTAGTCTATTACTTTGAACCCTGCTCTTCGAAGAAAGCGGCATGCCACACTTGGCGGGGCGGCTTCCTCCACGTTAAAGCTTGGTGACTTCTATCCACGGCATGGATTTTGCGCGTCCGCCGGCGGCTACGCACTCCCCGGCGGACGCGCAAAACCCGGGCCGCTCTACTTTCTCCCAAACCGGAAACATAGTCTCGATCCCGGAACAAAGCCACCCCGCCACCGCCGAAGGCAGCCGCGTAGCGAACTCACAGTGGCAGACCAATAGGCCGACGCCCACCCACCACCCCAGATCAATCTGCGGCGGAGTTATAGTAAGTTCGGGTTTATATAAAGTTATCGTTTTTTTGGAAAAGAATCATAATGAGGCGTTATGACACAAACTGGAGGTCACTAACTTGAATGATTCTCATCAGGTACAGCCATGGTTGCTGAGCGGAGTCGTAGTACAGGGCAAAGTAAGATGAACACTCTCTGGCTAGAGCTAAATCACTCCGCCCCACCCAATTGCCGCTGCACGACAAGTGCTAAGGCACCTGCGTGCAACTACTCATTGGGCGGGGACTTTAGACATTCATTTTAGTTTTAGTCGACCAATGCATCAATCAGTAAAGTCTTGATTAGGGTAAGTGCGCTACCAGCTTCACCTTGCATAACAGAGGGGATATCTTCAATTTTTACTCCTCTAGTATAGATTGAACAATTCCCTTTAGTACTCACAATAAGATATGCTTTATCATCTTGACCTCTTCCTAAACTGAGAGGAAAAATCTCGTAATCTGTACTCTCGATACGAAGCCATATATTTTCTATACTTTGAAGAACGTACCCATTTAAACCTAGGAACTTCTTACCTACTAATACTCCGTTTTGATACTTATATATTTTCAATGATTTAGTCTCAAGTGATATTTTCGCTACGTTCAGAAAGGTAGTTTTCATCCCAGAATTAACTCCTGTCTCAAAGACAAGTATATCTCCTTTATACTTAAATTTAAAATCACGTATGATTTCTTCATACTCACTTGTCAAAAAGCCTATGTCTGAGGTGTCAACTTTGAGAATAATACATGGAGGAGTGGAGCCTAAGTCAAAAGACTGGGCGTTTATTTCATGCAATAATGAAATCGAATAAAGAAATACTAAAAGATAAAGATTACGCATTAGTTACCATTTTTTAGTTTACTATAATGTTCAACTTTACCAGAATAATTATAGCCTGGTCTAATAGTTGGAGCATTGTAAGTCTCTCTCCTGGTTCCACGTGGTGATCTAGATTCTTTGGTCAAACCACTATATTGTTTACGAAGAGGAATGCTACTTCCGGACGACTCATTCACTTCAGATCTTATTATGTTTTCAATATGCGAAGCAGCTACTTCTTCGGCAATGTAGGCTTCAGATTTCTCTACTGCATTATCAAACATTCGATCAGCCATAACCTGACCAGCGTCAGGACCTAGTGATAGGATTTCGTTTGCGGATAAATTTTCGGGACTTAAGACGACATTTGTCTTTCCTTGATCAGCTCTCCAAGCATGTCCAACTTCATGCCCAATAACAATATTATTTCCTACTTCTTCGCCTTCTAGGCTAGTCTGATTTAGATTTACAGTAGTGGTAGTGTTTCCGTTACCATCACTTACATATGCTTCTCTATTGTCTATAGTGTTACTAGAACTACCCTTGTCGGTAAATTTGATAGTATGAGTATTTTTGGACTTTTTTAAGTCCTTCCACATCGCCTTAAAAGTTTTCGATTGCTTACGTAACGATTTCACCCGTTGCTTAAATTCCTTTTTGTCTGATTTAGAAACATTGTCACCGTATTCTACCTTTCTTCCATCTGGATCAATGTATAGAATAGGGTTGTTCAAGGTGTAATTGTATGGAGAATGCGATAGATATTGTTCGGCACTAGGATCGATTTGCCCCCAACGTCCAATGCTCGGGTCATAGTACCTAGCCCCATAATCATACAACCCCAAGCCATCAACGAGTTCTTTACCGTTGTACTTATAATCAAATCCACTACTCCCCGTCCCAATAGCCGCATTCTCCATACCAAAAGGATAATACGCATGAGTAGATTGCACGGAGAGGGAAGTACCCGTCCCCGGCCGAAAGACTACCCGTGTATTGCCAAGATGATCCCGCAGCACATATTCGTATTTCCAGGTTCCTTCCAATACTGCTCGGCCCTCCTCATGCATGATGGCCTCAAAGTTGGTCCCACTGATTTCGATGCCCCCAAGATAATCTTTTCTGGGCTGACCGGTAGTGATCTGGGCCAGTTTGTTCCCCCGCCCGTCGTAAATGATCTCCGTCGTGACGCCTGATTTGACGATCTGCTGCGGAAGGTTGAACACGTTCGGAGTTAGGGCCGTAATGCCGCTATTGTCCTGTGCGGTTAGGTTGCCTCGGTCGTCGTAGTCGAAGTCTTGCCAGCCCGTTCCCGGCGCCATGAAACCAGCGGCTAAATCACCATCGTCCGAAATTCTTCTCAGCCAGTTGTGCGACTTGGTTGTTGATGTGTGGTAATCATAAGTTAAATCGTCGATCGTCCCGTAGCTGCCGTTGGCCAGCTTACCCTTCCGGAGCAGGGTTTCGATGTTGCCATTAAGATCGTACGTGAGGCCCTGTACAGAGTAGCGATCTTGCGCACTGGTAGTACCGTTGAGGTTCTCAATGTAGTTGGCTTCTTCAAGGCGACCGTAGTCATCGTACTCAAAGCCGTAGGCCTTTATCTTATTGTCATCTCCGTGGCTTCGCCACTGGATGGCACTGATGTTCCCACTTTTTTGGGCAAGGCCGTTTACTCCCGATGGGACGGTGAAGTAGCTTAGCTCTTGGGAGAATAGGTCACTGTAGATGGCACTGTAAATAGTAGAATTTGAAACGGTATTGATCCCCTCAAGCCAGCCGAGAATGTTATAGGAGTAGTCGATGCTTTGACCGAAATAAATGCCCTGTTTAGCTATCCTTTTATTTGATTCCCGCCCCCAGTCATCATAAGTCCTTTCCGATATTGTTTGCTCTGCGCCACTATCTCCGATTTGATGATAGGTGTTTTCTACTCGCCCTCGCTCGTCATGGGTGTAGCGTTCATTGATAACCAGTGACTTTGAGGTTCCTCCAACGGGCGTGCTGGAATGTTCCCTCCGGTTGCGGAGCAGCCACCCCGCAAAATTGTACTGCGCCCAGGTTACGTCTTCACCACCCAAGTGATTGGTCGCTTTTGTTTGGATTACCCGGCCACGTCGATCATAAAATGTTGACCCCGTAAGGTATACGATGGGGCTGCTTTGTAAAACAAATGTTCGGTCTCCAGTTACTTGGCCCCGCACGAAGGCATTGGCTGAGCCATCATAAAAACTTGAATGCGACGATGGTGGCGCATCATAACTTGCACCGGTGTCCGGTGTCCCGTTCCCGTCATAGTCATAATCGTCGTAGTAAGTAGCTGTATACACCGTTGTGCCAGAAGTAGGAAAAGACTGATTAATAGTGTACTTATGACTCGATGATGTAGACTTTTCCTCATAAAGAGCGTTACTGCCAGAAGGCAAGGCCGAACCGGAATACAGCCCCGTCATAATTGGCCGGTTCAAAATGTCGTACTTGGTAAATAGTTGGTTGCCATCAGCATCTTTTGTCAACACCAGCCGATCCATGCGGTCATAGTAATAATAGGTTCTTTTGTTGTTTCCCTGGCCTGGAATGTGTTTGTTCGAAAGCAAATTAGTTACCGAAGAATAAACGTAACCGTAAGAATTGTTTTTGACATCAGTATAGGACACCGTTTTATAGGTCAATGTATGCCCAACAGCTGCAACCTTGGGTGGAATAATATAAGTGGGGCTTCCTAAGTCGTTATAGATATGGTAAGTCATGGCATCATCCTGGTCCTGCCGCACCCTTCGTCCTGCTTTATCCGTGAACGTTGTGGAAGTGCGACCATCTTCATCAGTAGCCTTCAAAACCATCAGGCTATTAGCAGCGTAAAAACCATAGGATTGATCAAATCGTCGTACCTCATTACTGTTGTTGGTTCGGTAGACAATTTGTCGGGGTTGGCCATGTTGATACTGCCCCAACCCTTTTTCGGAGTTTATGCGGTTTAGAGGAGATGGTTCCGCAATTGATTCAGTGTAGGCTTTATTCCCGTCAGCACTATTGTAAGCACCAGTATAGTAGCTGACCTGGTTACTCACAGTACTGGTTCGGTACGCCCCACCATTACTGGTCACGATCCATGGCAAATACTCCTTCGTTTTTCGGCCGTATTGGTCATAAATACTAAATGATACAGCGTCCTTCAATCCTGGTGCACCGCCTACATCTACGGACTGTATAGGCCGCAACAATCCATCAGAAAAATTAACGGTCTTAATTAGATCTGCAACACCCGTTGCATTTACGGCTGCTAATGTTGTCTTTCCAGCAATCAGCGGTTGCCGGCTAGTGACTTCGTTGAGTGTCGTTCCGGAGCCATCGTCGTACGCATATTCCACCGTACGAATGTAGTTACCGTCAAAGTCCTGGATTCCCTCAAGTCGGTGATGAGCGTCATAAGTAAACTTCTGCACCATTCCGTCTTGTCCACCCATTCCTCGCAAATGATGAAACTCTTTCTCAAAAGTAAAGGTCGTCATCAACGCATCTGCTGGGTAGAGCCGGACCTCGTCGACATAGTTCCAGAAACGGAAAACAACGTCTCCGCCAGTAACATCCAGAGTTCTTTCCACGTAGTACCAGCCCTCATTATCAGCAGGAGAAACTTTTACATCAACCTGAGAGGCAGTTCCTTCCAATGTGGTCTCACTCTGTTTTTTCGTCCAGTAGCTTAATATGTACTTACCGGAAGGAAGCCCGGTCTTGGTTAGTTTGTTTAACCGGCTAACGCCACCGCCCACTTTTGCAGTGTACCCCCGATAGTCGTGCCAGGGGAACTGCTGCTGGGTATTATCTACGGTCCAACCCCCGTAGTCTAAAGGGGATTCAAAACTCGTGAATGCCACCTGGTTCTCGCTAGCATTTTGTACCACAGCACTGATGTAACTTCCACGGTACGACCAGATATAGGCCGATGACTGGTCATGTTCCATCTTAGCTTCGGCTATCGTACCATAATCATTACGCTCTTCAACGCTCTCATTCCTTTCAACGGCGTTACCATTGAACCCATCATAAGTTTCCGAAACAAAATAGCCCGATCCCGTTCCGTGAGTGAACGATGATCGCCGCGTTTGGCTCTGGTACTTTTTGCTGGTGCCAACTAAAAAGACACTCGCCAATGGAACGGAAACGAAGTTGCCGTTCCTCAAATTTGTAAGATTGGTCGTCTCCGGGTTCCCAGGAGTGTAGGCAAAGTAATTCTTCTGCACTTGCTTTTTGCCATCGCTGTTGTAATAGTAGATTTCTGTGGGCTGCAAAGTATTTGGATCAGCGTAGGCAAAAAATCGCTCCTTAGTGATCGTTCCTGCAATCGTGCTTCCACCATTGTAAAAATGTTCCTTAATGATCTCCTTGGTTACCACGTAACTGGTGGGGAACAGGGTAAGGTTTTCAGACCAAAACCTACTCTTAAAAGTGCCATACTGAACACAGCCGCCCTGTTCACTCAGTCCTGCGGTATTTACCCAGTTGTAAGCTCCGCTGGCTCGTTTACATAAAAAAATCTCGTTAGATTGTAGGCTCTCACTGTGGATGAGAACTTCCTTCAGATCAGAGCTGGTAGACCTTACGTCATTGTATTCATAAGTGGTTTCCGCCAGTTTTTTAGCACTGGCATCGAGCACTTCTCTCTTAAGTAACTTTCCGTTTGTGTACTTGTCTACTTCGACGGCATTATATTCATCGTTTTTATAGTGATAGACCGTTTTTCCCCCATTAACTTCTTCTACTCGGCTGTAGCCTACATAACTGCCATCCACCGTGCGCAATCCGTTAATACTATGTGAACTGATGTTGCGACGATCACAATAGAAATCCTGATCTACCTCACAGGTGTTCCCCTGTTGGCTAGGGTATTCATCATTGGTGAAATAGGTGGTCAACGCATCGTATCGAGGCCTGGAAAGTAGCAGGCCGCTACTGCGTGTGCCATTATCCTGTAGGTAACGATACTCAACTTTTGACGCAGGTGTGGAATGGCTGGCATCACTAAACTTCTCGATTTTTTCCACCCGCACCCCACCACCTGAAACGATTGTTGAAGTAGCAACTGTACCGCAAGGACCCCAGTCCGGCACCTGATGAGCTCCGTAGGTGATTTCGGTGCGCCCTCCCGATGGAAAAGCGATTTCGGTTAGCATCCCCGCCTTGACCTTATAACTATCGGTCTCGCGGTTAGCGTTACCCGCTGTGTAGGTAGTGCTGCTACAGATGGTAACGGAAGGTACAAGAGAAGTGGCACTATTGGAATTATAGTACCCCCAATGATCGATACCCCTGGAGTCCGGGTTGGGCAAGGAGGGCGAACTATAGGAAAAGTCATACTTCTCACCAGACGGTAAGTAGCTCGAAGTATAGTCCTTCAGTGTCAGCCGACCAGTAGACTCATCATACGTAAAGTAGTGGCCAACGAAACTGCTCGATTCTGTTCGATAAACCTTGATGTCGTCCAGTTGCCTGCCCGAATAACTGTAGCTACCATAGCTCTTAGAAAAAGTGCTGTGATTAAAGGTAATTTTTTCAACTTCTTGATTGTTTCGAAGAAGCCTCGCCGAGCTCAACCACCTTCGGTTAGACACCTCCCTAGAATAGATCGAGCCTGAGGAACTTGTCACCGTAACCGCTGCTCCACAAGCTGGCTGACCGCACTGGTCAAGCAACGTACTAACCCGATAATTCCAGTTTTCTACATCATGGTCATTTGCCAAAATATCAAAGGGAGCACTCTCCGTATGGTAAGTTGATAATATCTTCTCCGTTTTATCAAACGATTCTACCTCGGATAGGTACCAGGCAGACTGAAAGGTATATACCGAAACACCAATCTGTGCACTCCCGTCAACGGAATTATTGACATTTATCTCCGTAGTCTCTGCCTGGTCAAAGGTGTACTTATTGCCCCGACCATCTTTAACAATGAACTGGGTGATTTTGTCTTGTGAATCAAAAGAAGGCGTTACCTTGAAATCTTCAGAATTTCGATAGACGATAGTCTTATCAGGCGCAATAAAAAAGGTTCCGCCGCCACCAGGGAACTTGATGTCAAACATATCAGGCTGAGTTTCCAGGTACCCTAGCTTGGCGTCATACATCAGCTCATTCTTTTGGATAAGGTCTCCCGAATTAAAAGTGATCAGCTCATCAATATCACTCTCTTTGCTGAAGTAGTTGCCCTTATTGTCCGGGGCACCTCTTACGGTTCTTGTCACCACGCCGCCAGCTTGCAGGGTCCAGCCCAAACCCATCCATCCGGGCAATTCACCTACTTTGTTTCCGTTGCCTCCATAACTCAATCGTACACCCATGCTCAAGGCATGGCCCTTCATCGTGTGGATGGGCAAGGTGTAATTGACGCTGCCCGTGTAGGGATTAACAGAAACATCTGTCTGTCCAACCAAAGAAGCGGCCTCAGGGGTAGCTCCTACTCGTGTTTGCTCCTTCAGGTTCGTCAGCCTGCGGAAACCGGCCTCGTCTAAAGAAGGATGATCGTCAAAAGTCTGGGCATTAAGGCTGATTGTAGAAAAGGAGAGGAGGAGAAAAAGGAGGTAGGTGGTAGCTTTCATAGCTTCTGGCTGAAGTTGTAAAGAGACTAGTCTGGTGATCACTTAGAGAGAATAATGAGTTGTTGGAAGACCTCTTGGTCTAGAATCAACTGGCACCAATAGTTGCCGGCAGGTAAATCACGGAGGGAGACCGTTCGTCTTGGGCTAAATTCACCCAATGCTATCTCTTTAACCACTGACCCCGCGCTATTCAACAACCTGATGTTGTTTACACCTTTCGCAGTTTCAGCAGATGGAATTTCAATGGTTATCTCATCAGCCGTAACTGTGGGGTAAATTCTTATTGCATCCAGTGGATTTTTTTTGACCTCTTGCCCTGCGGTGTTCTGGAGTCCGAGTATGGGACGTTTGCTGGTATAAACTCCACGGAATCGCGTAGCAACTAAATCATTTTGCTCAAGACGTAAAAAATCCATCAGGAACTTGTCGGGAAGACCTGTTGATAGTATTTCGTTGCCTATCCCCAAACCAATATCTCCCGAAAGGATTACAACCGAGCCATTAACGGCAAGCAGTTGGTCGATAACCCTCGCCTCCCGAGCACTTTCTAAATCAACTTCTTCCAACCACTCTCCTTCTGGGGATTCCAGATTGAATATTCCCCGACCGGATGTACCCACTAATAACTTATTCTCAAACCAAGACAGACTGATCACATCGGTGAATTCCGAGCTTTGGTATTTAGACCAGCTCGCCCCCTGATCCGCACTGTAATACAGCGCACTCACACCCCCGGCAAATATACCAATCGGTGTTGCCTGCACTGTATGGATGAACGAGGAATAGCCTCTCTTCGGTAGCTCCATTTTCTCCCACGATCTTCCCGCTAGTTCACGCTGATAGAGACCATTACTGGTACTGGCATACAAATAGGACTCATCCGTAGTTAGGTTATTCGTGTTGAGACAACCTAGATTTTCGTTACTCTCCTCCCAGCTTCTTCCAAAGTCTTGACTCACAAAGACACCGTGATGGCTAGTGGCCACAATAAGCCCTTGATCTTCAACATAAATCATGTCTCTAATGGCAAAATGCTGGGGAGATTCAGTAACCGCTTCCCAATGGTCTCCCCCGTCCGCACTTGAAAAGACCTCTCCCCCCAGGGTGCTCGATAAAATGAGGTCATTAACAACCAACAGCTTAGAAACTGGATACTCGGTAGGGTGAGACGTTGGCCACCAGGAAATGAGTTGCCCAAAAACACAAAGAGGGAATAGGCAGGGTAGGAGAGTAAGGAGTTTAAACATAGTTTTAGATGTATTTGTCAGACAGAAATAGTGGCTTGGGTATTACTTGCGAGAACCTCATCTTATGACTAAAGACGCAGGGACACTGTTTCTCCATATTCAGTTAAACCCTTGACTCAATTAACCAAGAATCAAATCACTGAAAATTCCTATACCAGCTCCCCCGAATGAGGACGTAATAGCAATTCCAATAAAACTCAACGCTATGAAAGTTAAATTGGATGTTAATAAAAGGGGCTGGGTAATTTTGAAGCCTTTTAAAAAAGGAGAGCTTCTTACCCTGTAAAGTTATTTATATTGTCGAGAAATAACTAGCGAATATCTATTTTTAACATTTTACAAAATTCGAAAGCGTCAGACCAGAAATGAATATAATGCAGCATCCTTTTCTTGCTTGTCATCGTGTGGCCTTTCCTACATTTATCTACCAAATTTGACACATACTATTTCAAGCCCCATGTGTATAGTTTTTTGGCCGGGTATAGGTAGGATGAAGCACTTTTTGGCGCGGCCGCAGGTGCAATAAAAGTCGAGAAGAGCAGGGTAAGGGGGCCAAGTCGCCTTCGGATCATCAATACTAAGAACTACCAACTAAGCCATAAAGGCACCCTTCACAGGGCGCAGGGCCCGGGCGTGCCGGCAGCCACGCCCCCTTCACCACCTCCAGTCAAAAAACCGCGCAAAAAAGCCCGTCAAGTGTGCTGGCTTTTTTGCGCGGTTTTTCTCCCTCCGGTGGCTCGTGGTCGCGGCCGCCGTCCCTGCCCGGGCATCGCTGCCCCTTGTCTTGGGTGTTATCATTAGTTACTCCAGGAAAGCCTTGTCGTAAACTAAAACATAGTCTCTTCGCCACAAACAACGGGGCGACCATTATTATGCGCGGATTTTTCTCTTTGCTCGGCTGCCCGTGGCCCCCAAGGTGCGCGCAGCGCGCCTTGCGTCCGGAACCGCAGGGTCTGAGGCTCCGCGACCGGGGACCTTGTTCTCGGGGCCATTAAGCACGGTGCTTTGCCCCATCGTCACCAGCCAGGTATCATGCTCCAAAAACCAGGATCCAAAAGTGAAAACCGGAAAGCCACACTAACCAAAGCGTAGCACTCCTAACCCCCTGACAGCCAGTAAATTAAATGCAATTATTTGTATTTTTATGTTGATAAAACCAACTAAAAATCGTATCTTTAAGTAGGTTAAGGGGCTGACTTACAGCCATTTAGCCGCGCTTTAACTTAATAGATAACCGCCCCGGGTGGCCAGTTTAAACAATGGCTGCCCGGGCACTTACTCCACACAAATGCTTTTAGATACGCTTCTGGCGAAGGCCACCGGCATGCCCGGGCTCGAGCTTTGGCGCGGACTTGCGCCCCGCCGTTTCCTCATTGATCACCTGCTGGCGGACTTCATCCATGCTACCGAGATCCTTCCGGCGGATAATGCCAACGGGTTATTTGCCGTCATCACCACTTCACCGCTGGGCCTACCCCAGACCCTCCCGGAAGAATGGGAGGAGGTAGAGCGTTTGGGTGAGTACTTCGCCACCTTCCGCGTTCCGGCTGGTACCACGGCCCGTGGGGCCGTCGAAGCCCTTGCCTTAGAGCTCATTCCACTTTTCTACCCCTCCGAGGTCTTTGAGGGCAAGCTCATCGCCTGGCTGCAGAAAAAGCTAGGCGACGACCCCGATACCGTCAGCCCGACCGCTCCGCAGGGCGGCCCAGGTCCAGCCCCCTTCGGGCCGGTCAGGGTCATCGATATCCCCAGCCCCCACGACTACCACAAAGAACCAAAAAGCGAAGCCGAGCAAGACCTCGACTTCCTCTACGGAAACGGCAGCACACCACCCGAATATCACGGCTATAACCGTGACCGCCTCTGGCAGCCGCGCAGCGAATGTGCCGGTCAATTAGCCCCCGCCTACGGCCCACCAGAGGCTTCTGATCAAGACATCCAGGCCATGGAAGAGCAAGCTTTCTACTTCGGTTAAAATCAATCATTTATCGGCCTCCCTGGCTCCCCCTTTGGGGGCTGGGGGGCTTCACCCGCCCGCAAAATAATAGGGCAGAATCAACAACCATTGCCATGACAACCAATTACTCCCCACTATCCGACCCCGCATCCTTCGCCAAAGCTCTCCCCGAGCGCGTCACCTACCTCGAAGGTCTCCCTCGTAATTACAGGTTCAACGCTAAGGAAGGCACCCTCAACTACGAGAAGGAAAAAGAAATCACCTCCAACGGCTCCACCTTCTGCATCCTGCCTTTAGCCTTGCGCGTATTTACCGCGCCCCTGTTCAAAGGCCCCGATCGCAAGTGGCTCGAGATCTTCTTCCTCAATAAGAGTGGCCATGTGTGCGGCGTCTTGTTCCACTCCTCCAGCGTCGACCGTTTCTACGACGCCGCCGGCAAGCGGATGGTTTACGACGGCGTTAGCCCCATCACCTCCCTGATCACTGTCCGCCCCTTGCCCCGCAAGCACCCCGAGCACGGCCCGTATTACGTCGCCGATTTCAGTTTCGAGGAACTGCCCAAAGAAGCCATAGCCAAAGCCGAGGCCATCCGCGAAGCACTCCCGCCCATCTACCGCGACGATACCGTCACCCACCCCGAAACCATCCTGCTTCAAGACGGCTATCAAGCCCCCGACTACGAAGCTCAATCCACAGAAGTAACCGAGCATGTCGCAGCTTAACGACCTCCACTCACGCCCCTTCTCCCGGTCCAGCACCGGGAGAAGCGCGGCACCGGTGGCCCAGTACCCCCGCGCACCGTTTCCTAAAGTCGCCGCGCTCCTCATCGACCCCGACACCCGCACCATCCGCACCGTTTACGTCCGTGCCACCGGTACCGGTCTCCGGGAAATCTTCGGCGACCAGCGCGTCACCCACGTCGACCGCGACTTCTTCCGTGCCTACGGCACCAGCCAGTACCACGAAGAGGTAACCAACCGCGCCATCTTACCCGGTGCCCGTCTCAGCGTCCAGGGGAAAATCCTGATCACCGGCCCCCGGTTCACCGAAATCATCGGCGAGGTTTCCTATGAGATCATGCAGGGAACCAAGTTCAGCCGCTGCGATGCACACGAGCCGCAGCGGTTAAAACTAGGTTACTCATCCAGTAATATCTCAAAATGATTTTGCGTGTCTGTAGGTGTTTTTTCGCAGGGTAGGGGAGCCAATGTCAGAAGCTTGTAAAACGGCTCTTCTCCCTGCTTTTCCTAGCCCCCCCTTTGGGGGTTGGGGGGCTTCCACAGCACCTGCGGCCGCGCCTAAAATGCTGCACTCCAAGACCACCGACCTCAAGCCACAATTACCCGCCAAGATCACTGATTCCTGCCCGAAAACATAGCCGGAAAGTCCCCCCTCTCCCTAGGAGAGGGGCTGGGGAAGAGGGTTTAAATGCCTTCGCTCCAACCACATTTTTCTAACCTTTAAACCACAATTCCATGCCTTCCAAAACCAAACGCGCACCGCGCGTAAAGCCAGACCTATACCAGGTCATCACTAACAAAGTCATCGAGCTCCTCGAAGCCGGAACCGTTCCCTGGCAACGCCCCTGGAACCAGTACGGACTCGCCCGCAACTACGCCACTGGCCACGTCTACACCGGCATCAATGCCTTTTTACTCAACTTCTTCCCGAATTTCGACGTGCCCTTTTACCTCACCTACAAGCAAGCCCAGGCCCTCGGTGGCCAGGTCCGCAAAGGGGCCAAAGCCGAAACGGTCTACTTTTTCAAGACTTTATATAAGAATGTTGATGGCAAAATCCTCAAAGCCGCAGAGCTCGCAAAACTGAAAGAAAGCTCCCCCTCTGGGGGATGGGGGGCCGCCATTCCAATGCCCCGAACCTTCCACCTGTTCAACATCGCCGATATCGACGGCATCAACTTTGAAATTCCTGAGCTGAAGGAAAACCCCAGCGCCCCGATCGAGGCTTGCGATAATTTCGTTGCTTCATTCCCCCTTTGGGGGCCAGGGGGCCTCGAAATCCGTCACGACGACCTGAACCACGCCTTCTACACACCTAAAGCCGACCGCATCAATATGCCACCGTTGCCCCGCTTTCATTCGCCCGAGGCCTACTACAAAACCCTCTTTCACGAAACCATCCACAGCACCGGCCATGCCTCCCGCCTCAGTCGCCCCGGCATCACACTACCAAAGGAACAACGCAAGCCAGGGTCGGAAACCCACGCTCAGGAAGAACTCATCGCCGAACTCGGCGCCGTCTACCTTTGTCAGCACGCTGGCATCACTGTTGCTCCCCCTTTGGGGGCTGGGGGGCTGGAGAACGCCGCCGCTTACATCGATTCTTACCTCCAGCTGCTCAAAAACGACAAACGCTTCCTCTTCCAGGCGTCCAGCCAGGCGCAGAAGGCGGTTAACTTTTTGCTGGAGGTACCTACGTAGGTACTAGTTTCAAAGGTTTAGCGAACTCGTAACCTGTCAGTTTAGAGTGGGTCATATGACCCGCTTTAAACTAGGGGATATCCCCTAGTTTAAAAAGTAAAGCGACCCCAGCCTCGTTTGTGCTGGGCAAGTTCGAGAACCGCTTCTTTTTCAGGAGTAGAGCAGAATAATTTAATGTACTCGTCAGCTTTAACGGTAAGACGAACCAAGCGCTCTTCGGCCGAGTAGCCGTTCTCTTGCATCTCCTGACTAATAACCTGAAGTGCCGTTACGGCTTTTAGCTCTTCCTTTGTAGCAAAGTCTCTCATGTTTTTGCGAGCGTTTTTTTGCGGAAACTTTGCTCGCCAGGTCATCGCAGTCATCCCCCACATAGCCAGGTTGATCATGTCCGCCTCAATGGAAGCAAATCGCCTTTCAAAAAGAGGGTCTGCGGAGGCAGGTAAAGACGACAAAGCTTTACCCGTCGGAAGCCGGAGCGTTTCACTGGCCAGCTCGCGGGTCATTCGCTTTTCGATCATGTGCTTACCGTGTACAGAGTTAAGTAACTTAAGGTAACCACGTAGCGTGCCTAAGTAAAATTTGGGATCCAGCCAGTTGGTGAAATGGATGGCCCATTCGACGGCAGCGTAGGTTCCGCCGCTGCGCCCCCTCTTCGAGTAAATACCGATACAGCCTGATTGGTTAAGTTGATTAGCCGAAATCCGGAAAGAGCCAGCACCGGTCTGAGCTCTTATTTGAGCAAACTGCTCGACGTCGAATCCCGGATTGGTAGCCATTTCCCACTCCTGAACAAAAGCTAGGGTAGCGGACAAGCGCAACCAATCCTGGATCAGAGGACTAGGGGTGCCTTTCAAAGATGCTATGTCCGTTAGGGACATATAACCATTGTCAAATTTGATCTTGCGACCTTCAACAATCAGGTCTTCATCCTCTTTAGCCATGCCTCATTAATTTACCACAATGTACGACTTTTCACCATTAAAAACCACTAGTTGTTAGTAGTTTGGTCTGCTTCTCGCCTGATTTTATGAAAGGATGAGTCTTTAAATAACTGCTTAGGGAGGCATCAAATTTCGTGGGGTTCGACATGATCCAAAAATCAAGTATCTGAAAACAAAAGCGCGACCCCACCCCATAAGGCAAGCCGCGCAAAAACTTAATAGATAAGCACACAAGATAGTAAACTTCAAACTATTTGCGGCAAAATATTTAAGAGCTGATGCTTCAAATGTTAAGTTTTTGGTCACCCCTATGTACCCATCACCAATTTCCCTGTCTTTAGGGATCACCCGTTACATCTGGGCGCAAACCAGATTGTCGCGATTGCTCCTCCCCAGCGCACCCAATGTCGTCAGGGCCAGCGGCTCCGTTCTCTTCGAACTCACTGGCGTCATGTGGACGGGCCTCTCCCTCGGGTCAGATGGCGCAGCTGCCGTCCAGCTGGGGCCGATATTAGAAGTAGGCGAAGGCTTCGTGAAAGCGGGGGTTCAGATACTCTCAAGTATTGGCGGCATCAGAGTCGCTCAAGGCTATAGTTATGACTTTGTTTTGGGGTATAGTCAGCCGCTTTAGAAGTTTCAACTGCTCTGGTACCGCTACCCACCAAAACAGACTTGCATTTACAAGTTCAAACCCCTATTTTTAGACGGTGAAACCCTACCAATACCAGCAACCACTCCGCGAGGTTCGCCTACCCCTTCAACAAGTTCCCCGCAACATCCTCCGTTCCATCGTCCAGGATGCTCACTTCCGCAACGACCGGTACCCCAAATTCGTCGTCCTCGGTTATAAGGGTAGGGTAGTGACGTATTATCGGGCGGCTTGAATCATTAGTCCATTACAGCTATGAGGTCCTACTCATAAGCGATTAGCCTCAAAGATCTCCTTTAATGCTTCAACGGATAACGTCTCCAGTTGGCGATGAAGCATCCGATGACAATTCGAGCACACCAAGGCCAGGTCCTTCAGTCTGGTCTTCTCATCAGGCTGCAACGTCGACAAAGGCCGACGGTGATGACACTCAATAAAACCAAGCCCGAGATCCCCATAGACTTCAGTAAAGTTGAACGCACAGACTTCACACACCAATTTGCCACTCTTCGCCATCTCAACTCGCTTCTTCTTGGCTACAATGCTTTTGTCTCGCTCCCTAAACTTGTGGAGCCTAAAGACAACAGCTCCTTCATCCACCCCGTTGTCAAAGGAGTCAGCCGATTCTATTTCAGCTAATTTATCGTTAAGCACAGGATGTGCTGCAATTGACCGTATCTGATTCGCCAGACGACGCAAATCCTCTCTACGCCCCGCGAATTCCTCAAATATTTGCCTGTCAAGCTTAGAGCCGTTTTGAATCCCTACACCTTTATAGTGTGGGTCAATCGCTAAAAGGTTACCCAGCTTCAATTCTATACCTGATCGATTCCGAAACATTGGTGGCCGTACACTAAGTGGATGAATCCGTAGCGCGTTCAAGGTATCTGATAACTCTTGCATCTGCTCCAGCTTACTTACGTCCGTACGCTCGTTGATGGAAAAGTAGAGGTCTAAAAGAAGTATCGCTTCGTCTCGGGTCCAGTTAGGTGATTTCATGGGCGGTAAATTAGAGCATTTAAGTTTCTATGCGGTTCCGGTGGGCGCGGTCGCAGGTGCAGAGAGAGGCGCAAACCAGATTGTCGCGATTGCTCCTCCCCAGCGCAGCGGTGTGGGGAGGCTGGGAGGGGGTTGAGCGACAATCTAGTTTGCGCCCGCAGAGAGGGGATAGTTCAATTAAGTGTGTCTGGGTTAATGAATAGTCTCTAGCAAGGCTTCGCCTTGCTACGAGCGCGCGTTCCGCGCCGCGAAGTCGGAGGCCGGAGGCCGGAGACTTCGCGGCGCGGAACGCGCGCTGCCCTTTTAAGCGGCATCTAGGTGCTTAGTAATGCGATCGCCGTAAGTCTTGATCAGATCACGCATAATGGTTTTCCATCCATAAGCATTCTTCTTCCATGATTTCTCGTTGTGCATCAGGCTGAGGTATACCTGCT